>NZ_CP045482.1:367500-1567500 GCF_009729015.1 Acidianus ambivalens
ATAGCAATGCGTGTATTACTTCAATTAGCTGAATTTCGTTACTTATGTTAATCGGTATTCCTCCAACTTCCTGTCTTTATCTCAATCTAATAGTCTGCTAATTAGAAATCATTGAAAATTTTCAAAAGTGAAAAGATTTAAAAACGTAAACAAATCTATCGACATAATTACGATAACTTGCACTTTGACTAAAATAAGAGAGTTATATTCTGCATTAGCTATATCTTCAATTGTAGGTAAAGGGGTTAAGGATATTTTTCAAATTTAACAAGGGAATGGTCGGACGTCGAAGTATTGGGAGTCTAGCATTTACGTTTTTCAAACTTCAATAAAATTCAAGAACAATACTAAAGGCCTTTCTTCATTAAGTGAAGAGGAATTATATGCTTGCTCATTTAATAATATTTGCAATATGTTAACCCAGTTTTTCATATCAGATAGTGCTATGTTATATACATTATCTAAATCGTTGTCCTATTCTTCCTTAAACCATTCTTTTATATGATCTAAAATGAAATTGCTCACTATGAGAATATCGTGCAAAACTTCCTCCTTCTTAAAGTCTGGATCAAAGCCGTTATATTGAAGTCGTGCAAGAGAAAGGCTTTGTCAGTTATGTTCTCAACTTGCGCATAACCTAACTTGGCTAAATCCATGGAAATTCCTTTTAACGAACGAGTAGGTGCATTATATCCCCTCTTTATATCGCTATTTGGTAGTCTATCAAGATTTTTAGTTACTAATTCGGATAATAGAGCTTTAACTGCGCTGAAGAATTTCTACTTCTTCCTGCTATCCACATGTGTATTGCTACGTCTATATCATCTAAGGTTTCAATAATTCTTGCCTTAATGTAAGCCTTTCTATTAATCTTATGCGAAATTAATTTTTCTTCCACCATATTATTAGGTTATTTTTCGTACTCTTAAAAAGTAGAGGTTAGCGTGTTGATGTAAGGATTTTGTGAGAAATAAGTATCTTCACTGTATATATATGCAATGTTTATTAAGGGGTCTAATATGCTCATAAAATATCTCTTAAACTATTCGAATCAATTTCTGAGATGTAAATGCACGATTTTCAAACCCCTATGTTTTAAGACGTGATGTTTTCTTGCTTGGGCGTTCTTTATGACGATTTTAGAATAGCATTTTCACGAATATTGGATGCCATGGATGTTTAAAATATTAACTTATTAATAGGAATACAATTTTTACTGTAAGACGATATAAGTTTCAATTATGTATCATATTTCGTATTTTAGGCATATAATTTTGTATACAGATGAAAATGGATGTATAATCAAAATCCTTATATACTCGTATTTTATCTAATAATAGTAATGTCTACCAGTCCTGTACCTATTCCAATATCCGAAGGGGCCGTTGGGGCTATAGCAGGTATTGTAGGTGCAGCATTGTCTTACGGTGCAATTAGGGACACCGCAACTTGTACTGCAATGCAGATAAAGGAGAAGGGATTCTCTTACGAGTTTTACCCTGCGTTAGCTACTTCAACTAGGGTGACTAAGGATACTAAGAATATTTTCCAAGTTATTAGGCATGGAATAATCATCAGGACGCAGGAAGGGAACTACTATTACGTAGGCGGTAAATCGAAATATTGGGCTTCCGGTAGGGCTATCCAAGCTTATCAAGGAGGAGCGATTTTTTATAATGGTACTAAAGGGTTGATTACTAAAATGCGTGATAAGGAAAGTAACATTGTAGTTGTTAGAATGATGGCAAACAGGATAAGTAGTGCATGGTTGCAACCGAACCCTCCAGAAGGATGCAATACTCCCTTTGTAGGCTGGTTTTTGGACGCGTTAGAATCTGCAGCGGGGGGAGCAATAATGATGAACTATATTCCGTACTTTACCTCAAGATCGTTCTCCGACATTGAAGTTCCTGGAGAACTTATTACTGTATCTGGTGGGCATTATTCTGCTGATACTCTTGCAGGACTTCTTAGAACAGATTCTGGTCTTCCTCCTTTTCCTTACATGGTTATAGCTACTATAAGTAAGCAGGCTACTTTTAAGGTTCCCCCAGCAGTACAGCGCGGTTCTGCTTACGTTCTCTTCCCTGCAAGCGTTATGGATGGGCTATGTAAGTTTTTCTTGGTTGGTAGTTTCGAGAAATACTGCTCGAAACTTGTAAGCAATACTTCTTATAATGAGGCTTTAATTGGTGCTCCTGTTTTCATGTCTTTTTCTTGTACTAGCGGTTGTAAGTCTGTTGGTTTAATAGGCTTGGTTTTCGACGGTAACATGTTAAACGTCGGAGGTTATTCTTTTGGTGATCTTTTAATAGTCGAACCTCCTCCTTATCCTTATACTGATGCTGGAATGTTGGCCTACGCCGATGAACTGGGAGTTAAGGACGTGCTAGATCTGAGTATTAGAGGTGTTGAGAACGCTGAGAAGGCTATTAGTTCTATTGTTTCAGTATATGGAATAAGCGCAGTTATTGCAAGTGCTATTGTTTACTATATTATTTGGACTGATAATGTAGACGAGATGGTTAATAATGCTAAGCCTTATATTGAGAAGGCTAAGAATGTTGTCGAGCGCGTTAGGGAGGAGTTAATCAAGACGAGGAACTACAGGCTTTTAAGTTATGTTGACGAGTGTGTTGCTCAGCAGGATTTAGACCTTGATGAGAACGATATTTATCAAGGCGCTTTGGATTGCGTATTCTCTAATATAGAAAATGTAGGGTATTAATTTGTTTATCATCAAGGCGAGTAAGTAGGTCTTTAGCTTATAATTATAAAATCGAATTTTAACTTATGGAGGAGCTAATAAGAAAAGCCGAGGAGAAGGGGATTGATGTCGAGGATTTAATAATCTTAGCATTGTCAAAGGAAGATCCTCAAGAAGGAATAAAGTTGAGGATGGAGTTAGCAGAGAAATATATGGCCGAAGCATTAGAATACCTAAATAAGGGTGATGCAATCCAAGCCTCAGAAAAGGCTTATAAGGTTGCGGAAGAGGTTGTTAAAGCTCTCGCAGAGAAGTACAATTTGGCAGAATATCAGCAATTATTAAAAGAAGGGAGATGGTATACTTATTTATTGGGCAAAGCTTCTAATACCTTAGCGGGCAAAGTAGGCAATTGGGTATTGGACGGCTGGAGTAGTGCATACTTCCTCCACGTATGGGGCTTTCATGAAGCTAAGTTAACAACTGCAGATATAACTTCTTATATAGATAGAGTAAAGGAGATGTTAAACGAGGCCAAGAAAATTCTAACAAACTAAGGTCTCAGGCCTTTATATGAAGTAATAAATCCATTACGTAAAGCATATTGAATATATAATAGTATTTTTACCTTCGCTTCTCAAAGGTGCTGCAGTTTTACAAAAGTTTCTAGTTTAGCATTTGGGTTTTTACAATCAACGTCTCTAGAAGATAGTTGCTGGAGGATGGAAAGGTTTTAGGGAAGAACAAGCTTTATCCTTCACCATTTCTAGCATTCTAAAGAACTCATGGTGTAAGACTATAACAATGTATTCTGGCTGATATAAAGAGGAATTCTTTGAGAAAATTACGATACCAGGAATTACGAACTTTTACTCTTAAGCTTTGAAAACGGATGGTGCCAATGTAGTATTTTTTAACGTTCTTCACAACTAACATAAAGGCAATGCAAATTCTCAAAAATTCATAATCAGACCGATTAAGGTTATTTTCATAAACTTTATTACCAAAGAAAATAAAGCTGGCTTAATGGTATCTAAGTTAAAAATTAATTTAAGTCTTTCAGTCATAATGGGCTTTATATCAATATTTATATTAGTGACTCTTTTGTGTACTTTTTACTTAAACACTTCTATAATCCCTTGTAAGTCAGAAATTCCAATAGGTGTAGGTTTTGCTGTATTATTAATAATTACTGGATTTTTTATATACAAGTTTAGGAAGGGTTTCTTTTAGGAAAATTCACTCTTTCTTTTATGTAGAAAGGAAGAAAAATAACTATACTAAAATATTTCCTCTTATTAATATCTCTTTTCTCTTAATGTTAAGAAAAGAATTCAATTTGATTTTTTCAGAGTAGATTTAAAAATGTCATACGAGTTTTTATTATTTAGTGAGAAAATGAAAATAGTCCTGTCGGTTGATTCTGAGGAAAAGATACCAATGTCAATAACTGCAGCAACTCACTTATCTGAAATGCCTGAGACTGAAGAAGTTGAAGTTGTTTATTTGAACGGTGGAATTGCGGCAGTTACTCAGAGGAATAGGATTGCTCCTCTGTTGAAGAATGAGAAAGTTAAGGTAGTAGCTTGCGGAACGTCAATGGAGGCTAGGAATATAACTAAAGAGGAACTAGCGCCGGGAGTAATTTACGTGCCAGCGTCTTTAAAGGAGATAATAAAGAGGATACAAGAGGGATATATTTACCTAGTATTATAATACAAAGAGAGGAAAATACTAGTTTCTTTTATTGTTATTTTTTAAATTTATTTGCTTATTAATTCTAGGGATTTTCCTTTAGTTTCTGGTACTCAAACCAAAACTGTAATGGGCATTAGTATTGCAAAGAACCTCTTTACTTAAAGAGCACTGTAAATGAGGACTAGATATCATTAGAAAGTCTGACTTGTAACTAAAAAACACCTAATTTGAACACATTATTACATCACAATATATTATAACATATAATATACCTATATTATATTATTTTTCAATACTTGTTTATATTTGTTATATATTATGATAAAAAATAAAAGGAGAGAAATGAGTTTTTGCAGAGTAAGGGAGTTTTTACAATTTTAATGAATAAATCTGGAATTCTAAGATAGAGTCTATACTACTTATCGATTTTCCAAAAATCAATAATGAAAGACTCAATAAGGAGCTATTTTAATAACCTCTTTGAGAAGTTTATACATATGAAGAGCGGAAAAGACAGGGAATATTATTTCGTAACAATTGAAAGTGATGAAGAATTGGATAAGTTAAAGGAACTAACGCTTAAGAAAGTTAGGGCTAAAAACGGTAAGCTTTCTTATGCTTCCCAATCCTCCAAATGAAGACAGTATAATTTTTTGAGTCAAAACTATAAATTATCCTAATATCTCCGGTTACTTCTATAGAGAATAAAGGCCTTCCGTCCTTATCTGTTTGGTTCTTTAATTTCTCCCTGGCATACTTTTTGGGGTCTTCTCTGAGCAAATACAATTTATCAAAGATTAACATTACAACCTCTTCTTGAGGAAATTTCTTAGCTAAAAATTCCGATAATTCTTCAAGATTAGTTATCCTCTTCCTAAACATGAATTTCAATTCCCACTTCTCACAAACCACGATAAAAGATATAGAAAAATAAATTTAAAAAATCTTTTCTTTCATATATTATCTAACCATGAATAATAGTTGTAATAATGAAAGTGGATAGGTATGAATTTCCATAGCTGTAAACAGCGTTTTCTAACAGTATTGTCATCAAACCAACTTTATCGAATGGGCAAAAGCTAATCCTTCTCTGCTTACTGTCAATCTTGTAATATAAGTGAGAGTCTTTCTTGTATCCTCTTTATTATCTCCTTTAAGGGCACAGGGATATATTTACCTAGTATTATAATACAAAGAGAGGAAAAATAATAATAAAAACACATTACTAACTTTTTCTTCCTTCTTCTTTTTTATTCTCTTATAACGTTTTCCTTAATTTCTTGGCTTGCTAATTCTAGGGATTTTCCTTTAGTTTCTGGTACTCCGAACCAGGTTAGTGCTGCAGCAATTAGCATTAGTATTGCAAAGAACATCATTGCTACCTCTTTGCTAATTGATATGAAGAGCACGGGGAATAAGAATGACGCTATTGCTGCTCCAGTTCTTCCTGAGGCTACTGTTATAGCCTGTACTATGCTCCTTACTTTTGTCGGCGCTAATTCTACTCCTAGCATGCCTGTAGTGCTTATTATTCCGGGTCCTACGCTTCCCGTGAAATCGTGGAGTCCGTAAATTACTAGTAGTAATCCTGCGGGAAGAAATGCCTCCTTCGGCAGTAGCAAAGCGAAAGCTACTAAGAATATTCCTTCTCCCAATGAGCCTAAAGCTTGTAGTGGTTTTCTTCCTACTTTGTCAATTAATGAAATTCCAGTGAATTTACCAGGGAAGCCGAAAACTGCTGATACTATGAGGGAGAATATTGCTGGGTTGTAAATTCCTATTGACCTTGCTATTAAAGTTGGCCCGAATAACCCGTTAGGTCGTAAAGGAACCACAATATTGCTGCTACTGCAAATATTCTTCCCGAGGTTTTAAAGTATGAGAGTAGGGGATTTTTGTCCTTTAAATCTTCATTAACGTTTACTGTTTTTCCTGCTATTTGCTTTACTATAGTTTCAAAGTGTTTTACGTCTCCTTTTATTCTTAGTAGGTACCTAGTTGTTTCTGGTACTTTTCTTCTTAAGTAAATTACTGAGGCTGCCGGAATTGCTCCTGCTGCTAATATTATTCTTCAGAGCGTCGACGGTGTAACGAAAGGTGATATTCCTAAGTAAAGCAGTGATGCAGTTATTGCACCTAATGACCACATTAGGCCGAAACCTAATGCAATTAATTTTCCTCTGTCTTTTGCGTTAGAGTGCTCTGCCATTATTAATGGTGATAGCACGTAGTCTGCCCCTGTGCCAATACCTACTAGAAGTCTCACTATTGCTAATTCTGTGGGTGAAGTAACGAATGCTTGTAGTAGTGCACCTATCGTCATTAGGGCAACGTCTACTCCGTAAAAGGTTTTTCTTCCTTTGTTGGCTAATATTCCGAAGATTATTGCTCCAAGTGCTGCTCCTATGAATACTGTTCCGTCCAATACTCCTAGCCAGAAAGTGTATGATGGATTTGATTTTGTTATTCCGAATGTCGACATCACGTCTAGGATTACTAAGCTTATTGAAGATAATAGATAGCCATCTGTAAATACTCCCATACCCGTAGTTAGTAAGCTCTTTATGTGGAACATGTCGAATTTTTTGTCGTCCAAGGGTTTGAACGCATCTGTTAGTTTCATTTGTGAGATAATGAGGAAAACAGAATTTAAGTATAATCAATATAGATAAAGTAAAAAGCGTAAAATATATAGAATATATATCTGATAAAATATACTACACATTTATTATTAGATTTTCATAATAATTTTGATGCTTCTTTATATACTGGATCTAGGAACTCGTAATCTTTTATTATGCTCATTTTTTCTAGGTTTTGTATTATATTATCTAATACGCTTGTGGAGATTGTTGAACCTTCTTCTTTTTCCATGCAAGAGAGTAGTTTAGACCAAGAGTTTTCTCCTTTTGCAATACATTTTAATGCGTTCCTATATCTTTTCCCCGTTATGTAAGATACCTTTTTTTTGTTTTTCTTCGATTAGGTTTTCTAATTCTCCTTTTGCAACTTTCACTGCGGTTTTCTTTACTTCTTCGATTTTTCCCTTTGTTGCGTATTCGTTACCTGCAAATGTTAGCCAGCCTGGAATTCCGTCGAAATAATTTACTATTTCTTCAATAATTTTATCCTCAACCTTTATTGAAATCTCTTGGAATCCTCTCTGTAGGAATTCTCTGCTCCTTTCCTTGTTAAATCTGTCAAGAGTTATTTCTAGGTAATATCTTCCGTAAACCGGGGAGTTTTCGTTTTCCACATCTATTAATTCGTGCAATAAACCTACTTCCGAGCCAGTAAGTATGAAAGTTAAGTTTCTATCGTAGTCGTAAGCGTGAGCTATGGCATCTTTTATTTCTTTACTTAATGGTCCTCTTAGTCTCTGTGCTTCGTCTATTGCTATGATTAATCTTTTTTTATTTAGCTCGTCGAAGAGGCTTGATAATGATATATAGTTCTTTCCACCCCACTTTATTTCGACGTAATTTCCTGCTATACTTATCCCTTTGACTTTCTCTAGAATGTCCTTTAGATAGGATAATTTTGAGGATAGCGCTTCAGAGAATAATGAGTATAGTTCTTTTCTACCGTAGTTTTCTTTTAGTTTCCTGCAGTCGATGAGTATGTAATTTTCTTTAGCTTCGTTTAGTGAAACTAGGAGTACTGAGGTTTTACCTATCCTTCTAACCCCTGAGATGAGTAGTAGGGGGTCTTTTTATATTGTTTATTATTTCCTCAACTTCTTTTTCTCTGTCGAATAGGTCTTCTTTCCTGTCTTTTGGCCTTTCGTCAAATAACAACTTCTGCCCCAGAATTTAACTTCTGCCCCAGAAGTAATAAATTTAAGAGAATTTGCACTTAGTTGTGCTCTCTAGTGTTTTTAAATTTTGGGATAATATATGATTAATGTGAGTTTAACAAAGCAAATGCTAGAAGAGTTTGATAAGGATGAGAAGGAATTTGTTAAAAGGATAGCTGTTGGTATTGCTCAGAACGACGAGATTGTTCTAAATAGCGTAATTAAGGATGTAGCTACGAAGAATGATATAGATAATGTAAGGAAAGAAATGGATAACCTAAGGAAGGAGTTGAAGGCCTGATATTAGCTCGCTAGAAAATGAGCTAAAGGGTTATGTAGATGCTAAGATTGATGCTTTGAATAAACGTATTGACGATTTAAGGAATGATATGAGGATGTACTTCTTTGGATTCATGGGCGGAATAATTGCTACTTTAATTACAAATATATTGACAAAAATAGTATGATAAATAGTAGTTAAGCCGGGGAAGATGAACATAATTTTACAGAGAAGGGGGTTTTAATATTCTATTGTAGTAATTCTGTATATGAGCGACCTTTCTGAAGTTCTAGAGCTTATTGAGTGGGAAGAGGATATTAATAAATCGAGGAATAGGTACGATAGGGCATTAAAGGAGTTTAGTGCACTGTCAATAGAGGTAAGTAAGAGTAGTTTGACGATATTAGAGGTGGCTGGAGGTACCGGAATTGGTGGGATAGCCCTTTCTAAGAATCTTTTGTCTAAAGGTTTTAAAGTTAGGCTTATAATTACTGATTTAAGGCCTAAGGCTTTAGAGAAAGCTAAGGAGTTTTCTAGAGACGAATTAGGTTTTGAGGCAGAAACCTACGTTATTGATGCAAGGGAAATACATAAGCTTGGTATAAAGGCTGATGTAATTTTAATGTATGGTAATTCTCATGCAACCTTCTCAACTTTTGATATGGCTAAGTTTATGTTGTCTTCTAAGCTTTCCCTAAATTCTGGAGGAAGTCTAATAATTCAAGGGCATAACATGTTTTATAATTATATCATAACCTCAAGGTATAAGGAAATTCTTCCTGAAAGAGTTAGGAAGGATAAGGTTTTGTTATCTATTCATGAGGGTTACGACGAATATCGTGGCATGTTTAAGAGGCTTTATATAGATTTGGTCTCTGGAAGGAAGGCAGAAATTGAGTTGAAGTATTGGGATTTTGGTGAGCTTATTGGTTTGTGTAAGAACTTCTTTAGTAATGCTGATTTAAAGATCGTTGAAGGGCATAGGGGTTTCGTTATTTGTTCTAACCATATTGAGGATGTAACTTCTATTCTAACGTGAGTAAGGTCTCTTTAGTTAGATTTAATAGTTTCTTTACCTTTTGTTGAATGATATGAAGGTTGTTAAATATTACGTTGATGTTAAAGTTGAATTGAAAGAAGGTAAAAACGTTGATTCTGAGAAAGCTAAATTAGAAGGCATACTTAAGAGATTCTCAAAGAAAAAGAAAGGTGAGGATAAGGAGGAGCCTAAGTTAACAGTAACTGACCATACTATTGAACTTTCTGGAATAAGGTTTAGGGAACGCATTGGGTTTAGGAATTTCGTTGATGAGCTTGCTCAGAAGTATGAGGCTAAGTGCACTCCTTTGAATGAAGCTAACGGTAAGATAACTGTACAATGTGAGGGTGAGAAGGCTAAAATATCTTTTGAGGCTAACGTTGTGAGGTTTAAGAGGCCTAAGAAAGAGGAAGGAGAGAAAAAGGAGGAAGCTAAGACTTAAGGAAGTTCTCAGTAATTGAAAGTAGGTAAGGGTAGTTTAATTCTTCCTTGATAGTTTTTACTCTTATTTTTTCCTCATATTCTCTGACTTTTGGAATTTCCGCAACTCTTTTACCTTCTACCATTATAGAATTTTGAGTGAAGTATTTTACGCAATTTAAATAAACTCCTATATCTCCTTTTCCTTTATTTACGTTTCTTAAAAGTATAGTTGAAACTCCTTTAGATCTTGCTGAGTTAGCTAACATTACATCAGTGGTTATTAATACTAATTTGTCAGGTAATTCACTTTTTAGTCTTTTACTTTCTTCTAATAGGTTTATGTCACCAAATCTTCTATCTTCTGAAATTGGAGGCGTGTGCGATGATCTGTAACTTTCCATTCCCATATAAAAGCGGTAAAGTTTCTCGTCTTTTTGCGTGCTAGACGTCTTGTTCTGTAGTTCGTTATATGTAGCCCTTGAGGCTAATAATCTGTAACCTATTTTTGAGTATGTCAAAAACTTTAATCTAGGCCCTATGTTTATGTAGGTGTTTGTATCAGCTATGAAGAATGAGCCTTTTTGAGCTTCGTTCTTTATTTCATCCTCTTCTTTGTATCTTAAGAATCCTGCTCTTAATAGGCATAATTCTTCGTTCTCGTCTTTATGATCAGAGATTTCAAATTCTTGGATCTCTCTATAGTGGTTTTCTATTGTAACTTTTCCTAGAAGACTGTAAATATTTATTAACGCATCAGTTGCTGTAGTTGATAATTCGTTATCATTAGGCAGGCCTTTAATAGTTTGTGGAGGGTCGAAGTTAATTTTTTCTCCTGTCCTCATGTTTACTACTTCCATTTCGTTAAATGGGATGTAACCAAAAATGTGGTAACCTTTGCTTTCTTCTTTTATGTAAACGTAACGTACTTCTTTTGCTTTTGAATAAGCAATTATTGAATACGCCATATATTTTCTTCCTGGAGTTATGTCAGCTACGTCTATATCTACGTTCTTTAGTTTTTCTCTCCAACTTTTTAATCCTTTACCTAATTCAATTTCTTCAATTTCCGAGTTAATTCCAATAACCTTAACTATCTCTTTTAGTTCTGTATAGTCCCTCTTGGTCTTTTCCTCTGATAATATGATAATTTTATCAATTGGCCTTATTCCTGTAAATATTTCTGTGAGTATGGCGTTAGTTGTCGTAACTAGTTTATCTGAACCTAGAACTCCTAGTATCATATAATAGAGTAGTGTTGTTATTAAATAAGTATCGTTGAAAGACTTTTTATACTTGAAGAAGAGGAGAAGTATTTAATGTGCATAGGTTTACTACTTGATATAATCTTTTTCATTATAGATATAATCATACCTATTTGGAACTCATATAATTCTGGTAAAATATCAGCTTATAGAAGAGGGCTAGGAAAGCTTTTGTACACCTTGGGCGGTTTTTTGCCAATGAGTTATGTACTTAGCTTGATTATAGCTATAGTTTTGGGAATTTTAGGTTATATTTCCGTCTCTACCACAGTTTTCATATTATCGTTCTCTGGACTCGTTTTTGGTCTGGAGATTATTATATGGGGTGTTATTGCAACTTATCTAAGTGCGGTTTCAACGGTAAGAGGCAGGGATTGGAAAGCAGGGTTAATAACAGCGTATAACGCTTTTGCTACAATATTTGATGCCTGGGCTTATATTTCATCTTTCTTTTCTAATTTAAGAGATGCGAGAAAGGCAATAGACTCTAGTGACTTTTCAGTAATTGATGTTTTAATAATCTTTGTAGCAGCACTTGGGGTTGGCTTCATAATTACTTATGCGGCCTATAAGGAAGGATTGAAGTCTGCAAGGACTAGGTATTGGTATTAAGTTCTTCTTCTAGGAGATCTATTCCTATTTTATCTAAGCTTTTTATCCAATCAATGAATTTTCTCACGTTATTTCCTTCAATTACTGCGCCGTGTTGTGGAGCTATGATTCTAATATCTAGTCCTTGAATTTGTTTTAACCATAATTCTATCGCTTTTTTATTAGCCATGTATTTTTTGTGAAAGCCCTCCATGTACTTTTTGTGCTCGTCGAAGTTATCAACTATTATATACCATGAACCTTTTGGGAAAACTGCTGCTCCCAAATCTCCAGAGAAGTAAACTTTAGTTATTGGATCATAAAGGTGGAAGTTGCCAACTGAATGCAGGAAATGAGCAGGAATTATTCTTAAATCATCTCCGTTTAGGTTAATTTGCATTCCTTGAATGGGTATTCTTATTACGTTCATTTTTATATCTACTCCGACGTGTGGTAAGAATCTATCCCACAAGTCAGAGATTAGTATTTTTGCATTGGGGCAATAACTTAACCATAGAGAGATGCCAGAAACTATGTCTGGATCTTCGTGAGATAGGAAGATGTATTCAACGTCTTCTGGTTTAATGAACTTTTGCATTGCGTTATATACTCTCTCAAAAACTAATGGTCCTCCGGGATCCATTAATACGCCTTTATCTTTTACTGTAAGCAAATATTGGTTTGTTATTATTCCCTTATCCATTTCTGCTTCATCTATTGATAACCAAACGAATTTGTTTCCTTTTTCTTCTGCCAATACGATTGGTTCGATCAAATTAGATCACCATACTAGTTTTTAATAGATTTGCGTAAACAGAAACGTGAAATAATCCTTTAAGTTTTAATAATTCTTCTTCAGAATAAAACTCTTTGTCAGAGATTTTTATATACACTCCTTTGAGTTCTCCGCTAACGAATAGGAGTCGAAAAGTATTTTCTTCATTATATCCTGATATGTAAATTATATGGTATTGCGAGAATTTATGCAAGATATCTTCAATGAAAGGAATTATATCTATTTTACCAGTATCTAGTTTATCAGAATATATTAACTTGGAAGTTGAAATGAGTTTTGCTATAAAAGATAAGGAAGAGAGTTTAGAGGATATTGTTTCGTCTTTCTTATTTACTGTTTTTTGTTCAAGGTATTTTCTTTTTAGATTCTTCATCATTTCCTCCAGTATTTTACTCATTTGTCTTTCAAATTTCCCGGAATATGAAAGGGATAAAGAAATGATTTTTTTGCTCTTGTTAAATGTTATAAGTAAAGACGCAAAGGAATCTTCATTTTTGAATTTATGCTCTATATATCCTCCTCCTACAAAGCTTGTAATCTCGTATTCTAGTGTCTTATTTAAGAAAAAGGAAGTTCTTTACTCTAAGCTTTATTTTATTCTCTGAGAAACCGACTAAGTTAGGAAAACAATCTATTATATTCTTTTTATCGTAAAACCAAAGTTTACTAGACTCATCGTCGTTCGTTTCAATCTCCTCAGTTAATTTTACAACCATCGTATTTAGAGATCTTTTGTTTTCCTATTTAAGCTATTATGAAGTTTGGATATAAACTGTTTAATTTCCCTTTTTAAATAGTATATGATATTTAATGAGTTTTCTTAAATTATTTTTACAAAAATATTTTAATTTTAATATAGAGTTAAGTTGTATGTTAAATGGGAAGAAAGTTTAAGAGCTTTATAAAATATCTGTAAAAACATAGGGTTTTAGTATATATGGAGGTCTTGTTATATAGGCATATAATCTATCGGTAAAGGCTATTTTAGTAAAGGGAGAATCTCCTATTGTGCTGTTAATTTCAGTAATTATATCGTCTCCTAAAATTGTTAAAGCTTTCTTTTCATCTTCGCTTTCAATATCTTTTTCTATGTTCTTTAAAAGGATTCTTTGTATTTTTTCGTCACTTTCCAACTCGTTGACTACACTTAGTAGCCATTCTAATGGATATCTTGAAAATTTACCTACTCTAAATGCTTCATACCAAGATCTTATTAATTCATTAACGTCTCTAGGGGTTAGGTTGTTATCGATTTTCTTCCCTATGTAAATTTCAGCAATTCCCTTATATGTTAACTTGTCAGAAGTTATTGTACCTACTTTTGTACCTAACCAAAATATGTAAAAATTATCTCCTAAGTACGTAAATGCATAAATCATTGCAAGGTAATTAAGGAATTAGGTTAATAAATTAGTATTTTTCCTTTTGCTAAGGTTACTGTTACCATAGAATTTTTAATAATCATTATGTAATCGTATATATGGTTAGGGAGCTTTCTTTCTTAGTATTGTTTATGTTAATATCTGTCTCATCCTCAATTGTTAGTATTGAAGTTGGGAATGTCCCATCTTTTATCTTATGCAATTCTGGTTATATATATGTTACAAATTATAATTCCAGTACTGTAAGCATTATAGATCCTAGTAATAATGCAGTTATTTCTACTATTTCTGTTGGTTCGCAACCAATAAGTATGATTAGTGCAGGCAACAAGATTTATGTAGCTTTAGCAGGCTGTGATAAGATCGTAGTATTAGAAAATAACAAGATAATAAGGTCTATTAATTTGACGTCTTCTCCTTATTATATGGCTTATGATCCTAAAAATCAAGAGCTTTTCGTTACAGAGCCAGAAATTAATTCTCTGGCAATAATAAAGAACTGTAGTTTAATAAAAACTATAAATCTTGGTTATCAACCTGATGCTATAGCCTTTGATCCTAAGAATTGCCTTCTTTACATAGGAGGAGGATATGACGGTGTAGTCTATGTATATAATATAGAAGGAAAGCTAAATACAACCTATTATATAGGTGGCCAAGTAGTTTACGTTAATTACTGCGACGGGAACATTTTTGTAACGAGTTGGAAGAATAATGAGCTTACTATAATAAACTCCTCTGGTGTTTTTCATTTCAATGCCGGCTTGGGTCCTTATGATGCAATTTATGATCCTTCAGACGGCTATATTTACGTATCAGACGTGGCTACGGGATCTATTCTAGTACTTTCACTTAGTGGCAGTATTATTCATAATATATCAGTTGGCGGGAGACCTTCAATTTTAATGTATAAAAATGGTAACATATACGCTGTTAATTCGCTTTCAAATGATGTTATTATAATTCCTCAAGTACCTCCTCCTCCACCTCCTTATTGCCTTTATTATTTAATAGCAGGAGGTATAGCGGTTTTGGTTTTAATAGGATATTTTGTGATTAAAAAGGAGATTGGATAACTGTCACTATTTTTTATTTATAACTAGTATAATTGATGATACTATTAGTACAGAGCCTAAAACTTCAAAAAGAGTAGGTATTTGGTTAAAGGTAAATATTGCTATTATTGATGCAACTACAGGCTCTAATAAGCCTATAGTTTCTATATATTGTGGTTTAACTTTATTTGATGCATAAATAACGCTTGTATGTCCTATTAATGTTGGTATAAAGATTAAGCCGAGTAGGGATAAGACTGACGTTGAATCTATCTTCCCTATTCCTTGGTATATCATAAATGGTAAAGAGAAAATTGAGGAAGATATGTAAATGCTTGAGGTTAGCACAAGGGGGTTTTCTTCGTTTCTGCTTAATAATGTTGTATAAAGTGAGATTAAGAAGGCAGATATTAATGACATTATATTACCATATATATAACCTATCTGCAGGGGATAATTCATTATTATTATTCCTGAAAAGCCTATAGTAGTTATGACAGCGTCGATTCTTTCTGCCTTAAATTTGCTTAAAGGCGATAGGAGTATGGCAAAAAACGGTGAAGTTGAAACTAATACTGTTGCATCAATGATTGTTGTATTATAAACTCCTAATATGAAGGTTATCATGTGAAGGGATAATAATAACCCGAATGGAGAATATTTTATTATCTTTCTAAGGTCAATTTTTCCTAAGGATAAAATTAATCCTGCTACAAGAAATCTGAAAAAAGCAATAGCCCCAGGAGTTAAGTCTGAAAATTTTATAAATATTGCTGCTGTTCCAAAGGATATTCCTCCTATTATCAATATTACGTAACTTTTATTCACGATTGCTTATTTCTTAGGTTTCTTAATTTAATTTATGGATGCTAAGGATAAGGTAATGTCGTCCGAGATAAAGAGTAAAATAGTCCTAACATTAAAGAAAGAAAGAGGAAAGTTATCTTTTAAGGATATTAAGGATCTTATAGGCGAGTCTACAGATACTTTAAAATTACAGTTGGCAGACTTAGTAGCCGATGGAGTAATTAAAAAATGTAAGGGTAAATATGCGTTAACTGAGCTTGGAGAAGAAATAGGTGAATTATTGTTGAAAAGGAACTATTAGGCGGTCTTTCCTTAAACCGAGTAAATTTTCAGCTAGCCTATTTAGGGTAGGTTCTGCTAGTTCGTCGTATTCTTCATAAAATAATTTTCCATTAAAAGGAACTAGGACCGATCTAAACTTATAAACCTTTTTTATTATTTCATTTTGCTCGCAAGGAAACGGCGAAACCTTATTAACTATGATAAAATCGTCATCTTTTTTAACATAATTTAAGCTTAATTCTAAACTTTGAGGATCTGTAACGAACAATTTCCATTCTATATTGCCATTTTTTATTGAGAGACTAACATTATCTAGTATTATAATTTCTGGATTATCGCACTTAACTATTTCTTCTACAGAATGAAGCGATACTCTTTTCCTTTCCTTCTTTCTAAAATAGTAAAAAAGGTATTTAGATATCGTAGTTTTTCCTGAACCGCCTTTAACTCCATGAATTTTTATAATCATAACACTCAACCGGGTATCCTGAGGATCTAATTTTTAATTTTAATAAAACATTATAAACATCCCTCCTATTTAAAGGAAGGAAAACTGAGCCTAAAGGTCTACAAAATAGGAGTTTCTTATCAACAATTGCCTTGCCTTTTTCGAAAGTTGCCTTAAAAACTGCTAAGTCGGTTAACCATTTATTTGGTCTAACAAGGTATTCTTCGTCACCATTTAGCTTACCAACTATTTTACCTTCAATATAATCTCCATTTGACTTATCAAATATAACTACAGCTTTTTTATTAACCAGATATCCCAAAATTCCGGTTCTTTCATCACTTACTGGAAAATCCTTTCCTAGGACGTAATCGCCCGGCAAAAAATCTACTCCCGATACTTTCCAAGTTAATCCTTTTCCTTTGGATCTCGTAATAGGGAACTCAAGTTTTTTACGTCTAACTAATTTAGGTTCATATGATGGCGGAAAATTATTAACAGATATTTCTACTTGGCGCTCCCTTAAGAATCCTGCAATTTCTAGTGCTTCAAATATAGAATCATCGTCAGCAATCAAATTTATCTTCTTTAATCCATGAAAATACTTTATAATTGATAATGAGTCACTATCTATGAGCACACTATCTCCATCTTTTAATTTGTATCCCTCTAATAGCTTTTTAGTATCAATAAGCTCCACATTTAATCTTTTTGATTACGCTTAAATAAGCCTTTTTCCGTTTTTGTTAGAAATTTAGTATAAATAAAGAGCAAAAATGAAGCTATTTTCTATAATTTGGACCTATAATTTGTCCATGATATACTTCTTCATTAGGAGAAATCAGTGCACCGAGCTTTCTTTCTCTTCCTCTAACTGGATTTGCCGGATAACTTACTGTTACTACTGATGCTCCTATTTTTGCTTCTCTTCCTACTATTGTGTAAGTTAAGTAACTTTTAGATCCAATTTCGGCTCTCGGTTCTACTAATGAATGTGCAACCTCGCAATATGCTCCTATTTTTGCCTCACTTTCAATAGACGAATA
Organism: Acidianus ambivalens; assembly: GCF_009729015.1. NCBI lineage: Archaea > Thermoproteati > Thermoproteota > Thermoprotei > Sulfolobales > Sulfolobaceae > Acidianus > Acidianus ambivalens. Next base: position 385,113 of record NZ_CP045482.1, read on the forward strand.
ATCTCTTATTAGAGAATAATTTCCTATGTAAGCATTTTTTCCTATGTATGCAGGACCTTTAATCACCGAGTAATCGTCAATAATGGCGTTGTCTTCTATTATTACTTTTTTTCCTATTACTGCGGTCTTTGAAATTTCAGCTTTATCTGAAATAATTGAATTATTTAAATCGGAAAGAAGGACCTCTATTGCGTTAATAAGATCTTCTGGATAACCGATATCTATCCATTTGCCAGACCATATGAAGTATCTTGAGAAAGGAGAGATCTTTTTGAAATATTCTAAAATATCGGTGAAATCTCCCTTAGGTATTATGTAAGCTCCTGCAAGTGCTAGTGTTGAGCCTTCATTAACTATTTCAATTCTATTATCAACTATTTTAGCTAAGCCGTAAGTTTGCATACCTTCAGACACTGGGACTAAAGAGAAGACAGCCTTTGAGTTTCCAGTTATGTAGGAATTCATTAGATTCATGTAAAATTCGGGTTCAGCAATAATATCTCCGAAAGTTAATAAGAATTCATCATCTGGAATTTTATCCATGCCATCAAGTACTGCTCCAGTTATTCCAGGCCTTTTTTGCCTAACCGTTTCGAAGGGAATATCAACATTTATTGCATCCTGAATTTGTTTTTCATGTTCGTTTGTAACTATAACTACTTCCTCTATTCCTGCTTTTTTTAAACCGTATAAGACATGAGAAATTACAGCTTTGCCTAAGATTGTTATAGCCTCCTTTTGTTCTTTTTCAGTATAAGGTCTTAATCCCTCTCCTTTTCCTGCAGCTAGTACCAACGCTTTCATCCTACAGTCACCGTCTTAGCTAAGTTTCTAGGTTTATCTGGATCATTTCCTCTCTTAACTGCAGAATAATAAGCTATTAATTGTATTATTGGAGTGACTGCAAATGGTGATAATCTTTCATCTTCTACCGTAAGCAATATTTCCTTGTCAGTGTTTAACTTCTCATTAACGCTAATGGCATAAGTCTTAGCTTTTCTTGCTTTCATTTCCTGAACGTTATTTTGTAGTTCCCCTACGAGCTCACCTAGATTTATGAAAACTACTGGAAAATCTTTTTCAACTAGAGCTATAGGCCCGTGCTTACTTTCTCCTGCAGCGTAAGCCTCTGCATGTAAATAAGTTATTTCCTTTATTTTTAATGCGCCTTCCATGGCGAAAGGTAAGGATAATCCTCTCCCTAGGTAATATGCATTGGACTTTGCAGAAAGTTCCTCTCCTATTAATTTAGCTTCTCCTTCAAAATCTAAGCTTCTTCTTATGACGTCTTTTGCCTTATTTAAGTAAGTGTAATCATCTCCTTTTATTAAGGAATAAAGAAATTGAAGCGCAGCTATTTGTGAAGTAAAAGTTTTTGTTGCTGCGACTCCAATTTCCGGTCCTGCCCTAGTGTAAAGTTTTACGTCGCTTTGTCTAGCTATTGCACTGTCTATTACGTTAGTTAATGAAATTATTTTAGATCCGTTAGCCTTGAATTCTTTTAATGCAATCATCACGTCGTAGGTCTCTCCGCTTTGGCTTATTGCTAATATTGAATCTTCTTGATTTGTTTTTATATTGTAATATTCTGAGGCTATTACTGGAATCACGTTAAATCCTTCCCTTTGCAGAAGTAAAGAGAAATACAATCCTGCATGATAGCTAGTTCCTGCTGCAATTACTATTATTCTTTTAGACTCCTCTAAGATTTTTATTGCGTTCTTAACGTCTTCAATGTCAGAAATTAATCCTGAGATAGTGTCATCGACTGCTCTTGGGCTTTCGTGAATTTCCTTAAGCATGTAATGAGCATAACCTTCTTTTGATGCAGCCGAAGCGTCCCAGGTTATTATTTTTATTCTATCCAGAACATTAACTTTCTTACCTTCATTCTCTATGTATATTTCATCTGGAGTTATGTAACCTACGTCTCCATCTATTAAGATAAGAACTTTATTAGTATAAGGTAAAAAGCTTGGTATATCACTTGATATGAAATTCATTTTATCTCCTAAACCAATAATCAAAGGATTATCCTTTTTAGCGAAATAAATTTTATTTTCTCCTTTGATAATTGCTAAAACTGCGTAACTGCCCTGAATAGAATTTATAGCAGATTTGAAAGCTGAAAAAGAGTCCATCCCCCTCTTTTTAAATTCTTCAACTAAATGTGGAATAACTTCTGTATCAGTTTCGCTTTTGAATTTATGACCTAATGATTCTAAGTCTTCCCTAAGTTCTCTAAAATTTTTTATTGTACCGTTATGAACTACTGCTATTGAGTTAGTACAGTCAGTATGAGGATGTGCATTAATGTCGTTAGGCTCTCCATGCGTAGCCCATCTAGTGTGACCTAGAAATACTCTACCCGTCATTGATAGAATATTTAATCTTTTTACTACTTCATCAATTCTTCCTTTAGCTTTCCTTACTTCCAATTCATTACCTTCCATTGATGCTACTCCTACGCTATCGTAGCCCCTATATTCTAATCTCTCTAGGCATTGAACAGTTATTGTAGCAAGCTTCTTCTCGTCATTTTTTGAGATTACTCCAATTATTCCGCACACTAGTAAAGTCTTAATTTACTGGTTTATTTCCTTTATCATTACACCTTCTTGGCTAATTCTTGAGTCAATTATTTTTGCACCAATGGTTGATAGTAAAATTCTTGCCCTTTCATCTTCTAAGCATATTGTTGAACCTCCTCCTCCACCGCCACTTATTTTACATCCTTTTAAGCCTAGAATTTTTGCAGTTGAAACCAGATTATCTATAGGAGGCAATGTCACGCCTAACGACATTAATAGCCCGTGATTAACATACATAAGTTCTCCTATTTCTTCTTCGTCTCCTTTCTCTATTGCAATTTTAGCCTTATTGACTGTTTTTCCTATGGACGAAATTAAGTCGTTAAATAAATCAGGATTCTTCTCCTTCAAACTTTTAACTCTTTTTAAAATCTCTGCTGTAGTTGCGATTCTTCTAATATATCCTGCTGTTATCCTTATTTCTCTCCTTATTTTTTCGTATCCTCCGCCCTTAGGGAAGTATATTAAACCGCCTAAAGAAGTAGTATACGTATCCATTCTACTACCTAAACCTTGCACTGTAAGCTCTATTTTATGAGAGATTTTTGCTATTTCCTCTCTGGTTAGTTCATAACCCAAATATCTAGAATATCCTCCTACTATGCCTACTATTACTGCAGCACTAGTTCCTAAGCCTACGGAAGGATCTACTGGAGATTCTATTTCTATTAATGCGTTTTTCCTAGTGCCGTACTCTTTTTCAAAGAAATTAATTGTTGACAGAGCATAAGAGAGAACTTTTGAAGTTTCCTCGCTTTCTAACTTCATTTCTTCTAAATCAACTTTTATTCCCTTAATTGATAAAGAATTCGATTTTAATATCATTTTATGGTATGGCACTATTTTTATTTTCATCTTCTCATTTATTGCCATAGCTATTGCCGGTTCTCCATAAACTACAGCATGTTCTCCAAATAGCGTCAACTTTAGAGGTACTTCAACTTCAATCAAACATTTTCACCGGAGTATTTTGTCTTAACATGAGAGGATCTTCATCCTTTATTATTGTGTATAATTCGTCTATAGTTAGGCTTTTTTGCTCATCTTTTTTCCTAATTCTAACTGTAAGAGTAGAAGTTTTAATTTCTCTTTCTCCAACTATTGCTACATAAGGTATCCAATCCATTCCTGACCTCCTAATTTTATTACCTAACCCGTCATCTTTGTTATCTATTTCTACTCTTACTCCTTTAGATAAAAGTTGGTTAGCAAACTCCTCAGTCTTTTCAAGGAAATCTTTTTTCACAGGCAATAGTCTTACGTGAATTGGAGAAATCCATAAAGGTAAATACGGTGTACTCATTGATTTTGCTTGAAGGAGAATATAATAAATTAAATTTCCTACCCAGATAGTAGTTTTACCGTCTTTTGACTCCCAGATTTTTAATGAGTTTTTAGAGTCCTTAAATTCTTTAGGGAAATCGAGCTGTTTCTCACCAAAGTAGATAACTTCAATTTTTGGATCCTCATTGATACACGGCAAAATTCTGCCAGAAGGTTTTAAATATCTAATTATCATTGTTCCTTCCTTTTCTTTTAATTCATCGTTAGATATTATGATACTGCTTGGCGAGAGTTCCTTCTTTAAATATTCTAGTGTTGCGATCTTCATGAAAGTAGCCTTAGGGGAAGAAGGGAAACCAAATTTGTTACAAATCTCCAGTTCTTCAGACTTGGAAAACTCTTCAGATTTTGTTATTCTTCTAGATAGTTCGCTCAATGGATGCCCGTAACAGCTTATGCTGAAAGCTTTATACCATCCAAAAGGAGCTCTATAGGTTTCTATTCCGCTATCTTTTAATTCCTTTTCAATTTCTTTAAGAGAAGATATTGCTACATCTGGTGAGGATAAGTTATTTGATAAGTGAGCGTAAGGGTAAATAATTACGCACGAGGCTTTAACTTTAGAAAAAATATCCTTAATATTTTCTACAGCTTTCCTTATAATTTCTTCATCATCACCCTTTTCTACAGTTGTGAAAACTACTAATGCATTTTCTTTTTTAAGAGAAGGCAAATAATCTTCTTCTGCTTTTTCTACAGCTTTTTCTTTAACTTCGTATGAAAAATTTGACGCATGAATGAATAGTTGAATCATAGTTGTATTTCTTGTCCATTTTCCGGAACTATAACTTCTACTCCTAATTCTTGCTTAACATGATCGGCAAAGTATTGTGCACTATCTGCAGAGGAATGAACTACTACTACTTTCTCAAGGCTCTTTGATGCCTTAAGTATTTGCATTAATTGATCTCTGCCTGCATGACTGGAAAAGTCGAATAGCTGTAGCCTAGCTTTTAATAATGGAGATTCTTCATCGAATTTTCCTAATTCAAGGAGTTTTCTGCCTGGAGTATTGTCTGCTTGATAGCTCACTAGGAATACTGCGTTCTTTGGATTATCTGCAATTTTCTTGAAATAATAAACTGCTGGACCTCCTTTTAGCATACCGGCACTGGCAACGATTACTCCGTTACTTTTGTAAGCTTTCTTCCTATCCTGCAACCCGTTGACGTAATGAAATTCGTTATATGCTTTTTTCAGTGCTTCATAATTATTAATATACTCTGGATTGTTGATCATTATTTCCATTATTGTCTTAACCATACCGTCATAATATACAGGATATGGAATATTTCTTTCAGCCAATAAAGATAAAATCTCCTGGCTCCTTGATAAGCTAAATGCTGGAACAAGTACTGTTCCTCCTTCTTCTAAAACTTCCATTATTGCGTTATAGAACTCGTCTTCAACGCTTTTTCTTTGCGGATGGTTAAATTTACCATAAGTTGCTTCTGTGACTATAACTCTTGAATCTCTCATTATATCGAGGTCTGCAGGTTTCATTAATTTTGTGTTAGTTATATTTATGTCTCCAGTATAAGTTACATCTCCTTTGTCAGTTTTTACTACAGTTATTGCACTGCCCGGTATATGTCCTGCGCTGGAGGTTTTTATCCTAAAAGAACCAACTTCAAACTCTTCATTGTACTTTATTGTGTTGAAATTGTCAAGCGTTTTCTTTACTTCTACCCACTCATAAGGAACTCTTGGTCCAGAAATCTTTAAGAAGTCCTTTAAGATTAATTCTCCTATTTCTTTCGTTATTGATGTCCCGTAAATTGGTTTACTTCCGGAAATTTGATAGATAGGCAAAGCACCTACGTGGTCTAAGTGTGCATGAGATACTATGAACGCTTTAACTTTTGAAGGCATTTCTTGCAAAGGAAAGTTGGGCGTATCGTCTGGGTTAAAGTTGACTCCATAGTCTAAAACTATACTTCCGTCTGGTCCGGCAACTTCTATAGCAGCTCTGCCTACTTCTTGTCCTCCACCTAATATTTTCAGATGATAACTCATTTGGTAAACATTGTTAACCGCAAATAATAAGTTTGTCCTATATAATATTAAATTATGAAAGTTCCAAAAGATCTTAAAGCTCTTCAAAGGATGGGGATTAAAGCAGAGAAGATAGATGCGTTGAGAGTTACAATAGAAACTCCAGACGAAATAATAACAATAGAATCCCCAATGGTGATGAAAACTAGTTTTGCTGGACAAGAAGCAATAGTAGTCTCTGGAGGAGAGACAAAAGTTGAAAAGAAAGGTGCACAGCAGAAAGTAGAAATTAAGGATGAAGATGTTAAATTCATCATGGAACAAACTGGAAAACCAGAAAATGAGGTAAGGGAAGCTTTAGTTAAAGCTAATGGAGATATAGCAAAAGCTATAATGATTTTGAATGGACAAGAGTCCTAAGGGATTTAATTAATTCCTCCTCATTTCTCTTAGTAGAGATTATAATGTTTATTCCTTCCTTGTCTGCAAGATCTATAGAAAGCGGATCCATTTTTAAAGGCCTATGAAGCACTACTACGTCAGGCTTAACTGGAGAAATTTTTAACGCTATTATTGGCGATCTTCCACTGGTTACTTTAGTGAAAACTATTACTCTATTGAAAACTAAGGATAAAAACTGGTAAAACTCCATTCCGCTTAACGCGGTAATTGCAGTTAAGCTATCTACTACAACGTAACCGTAAATCTTCTTTAGATTAATTGTAGAATTTAAAGGAATTCCGTCAACTGCTATTGTTAATTCGTCAAAACATATTGGAGTTTCAAAATCTCTCATATCCATTATAAATGGAAAATTTAAAGTGAACGATTTACTTAATTCTGAGATTACCTTGAATCCTCTTCTTTCGTCTATTTCTATTAAACCTTGCACAAATTTCTTTACAAATGCACTTCCAGGCTGTCTTCTACCTCTTTCGTAATCTGCAATAACTGTTTGCGAAATTCCAAGGACTCTGGCAAGTTCAGACTGAGAAATTCCGAACATCTCCCTCCATTTTTTCATTGATAAACCTATGTTAGAGCTCCATACTATGTCGCCTGCAATCCTCTTTGCTATTAACTCTATTACGTAATCACTAGCCATCAAAAATATTAAGAATAAGAGTAAATAATAAAGCGTAGGGCCCGTAGTCTAGCCAGGACTAGGATGCGACGTTCGGGTCGTCGTGATCCCGGGTTCAAATCCCGGCGGGCCCATAGAAAAAGTTTTAAAATATTTTAAGAGAAGATACAGAATGGGCCGGTAGCTCAGCCTGGAAGAGTGCTCGGTTGGCATCCGAGAGGTCCCGGGTTCAAATCCCGGCCGGTCCACTGTGGGAATACATCCCCACACCCCCTACTGCTAACATAAAAATCCACTATCTTATCTAATGGGCCAATGTAACGCTCTCTTACGTTACCTTCTTTGTCCTTCTCTATTAAGTAAGCATAATACTTCTTCCCTCTTTGACGAATCTTATATTGCCCGCTGAGAAAACCCTATAACCTATATTTATATTACGCCCCCTTTTCCGTCATATAAACTTTTAAGCACGGGGCTATTGCCCTGACGTTATTGAAATTCAATTAAAGTACTTAATTCTATAAAACTGAACCTTGATCTATTCATATACAGTTTATATTACTCTGAACGCAAATATTTCTCTTTTACCAGTCTTCATGCCTTTCTTAACTTTTACTATCGCTATATTATCTTTGATACTCACTTTGCCTCTTATCTTTGCGGACAAAATTTTTCCAGGGAAAACGTAAATTGCTTCGAATGGGTATTCAGTAATTTCATTTTCATATATATCTTCATACAAATTATATCCTAGCTTTAATCTTGCCTTAAAGGTAATGTAAAAATCTATCATAGGGTAATTTACGCTTAACAAGTTTATTTCTACCTTGCTTACTTTCTCATCTACTCTCCTTCTGTTAATCCTCAAGGTTTCTTGATTGAGATAATACTGCATATTTTCTTTTAATTTTTCCTTTTCTTCCTTGATTTTCTCCTTATCTAGCGAGGCATAATATCCTTCCTTATCGTAATAATAAAAAGTTGAGATAAACAATCCTTTACCGTTTCTGGCTATGGTGAAATATCCCTTGGCGTAAATTGGAATGACTTTTTCGCTCACAAGTATTAATAAACTTTCTTCCTCATCTCTTTTCATGAAACAAGTTTGCATGCGTTGTGGCAAAGAAAGGGAAGGTCTAGAATTGCGTTGTAAAAGATGTGGAGGTCCATTTAAAGTTGAAGTTGAAGATTTACCTTTCTCTAGAAACTTAAGAGATAATTTCCCTTACATAAAGTCTTGGATTTCTTTAGGAGAATGGAATACGCCTATGATAAAAAATGGAGATATCTATTTTAAGTTGGATTTTCTTAATCCTACGGGTTCTTACAAAGATAGAGGTTCTGTAACTTTAATTTCGTATTTGGCAGAGAATGGAATAAAGGCGATATCAGAGGATTCTTCTGGTAACGCTGGAGCTTCTATTGCCGCCTATGGTTCTGCTGCCGGAATGCTTGTTAAAATATTTGTTCCATCAACCGCTAGAGGGAATAAGTTAAAGCAAATAGAAAGCTATGGTGCAGAAGTAGTAAAAGTTGAAGGAAGCAGGGAAGAAGTAGCAAAGGCTGCTGAAAATTCTCCCTATTATTATGCTTCACATGTTCTTCAGCCTCAGTTTAGAGACGGTATAAGATCTTTAGCTTATGAAATTGTAAGGGATCTAGGTTGGAAGACTCCAGATAATGTATTTTTGCCTACATCAGCAGGTACTTTATTGCTTGGAGTTTTCGAAGGTTTTAGGCATATGTTTAATCAAGGTATAATAGCCAAAATTCCTAATATAATAGCAGTTCAAACTGAGCAAGTAATGCCTCTTTGTTCTAAAGTCAAGGGAATAAAATATACTCCGCCAGAGAAAGTAACGTCTATTGCTGATGCACTAGTTTCTACTAATCCTTTCCTTTTACCTGAGATGGTAGAGGTTATAAGAAAGTATGGTGACTGTATAGTAGTTAATGACGAGGAAATTTTAGACTCTTGGAAGGAACTAGCAAGGAAAGGTTTGCTTGTAGAATATAGTTCTGCAACAGTTTACTCTGCATATAAGAAAAGTAAGCCAGAAGGTCTCAGTGTTTTAGTGCTAACTGGTAATGGCTTGAAAGTTCTATAAAAATGTATATACAGATCTTTTATTCTTTAAATAGGATAAAACACGAATTATACTAGTAAGAGAATATAATGAAATCTTTTTATATTTTTTCCTTCTTTTAGCATGTGAGAAAAGCAAAGTGTTAAATAAAAAGAATATACTATTAAAAAGTATTTATGCAGATTATTAGAATTGCTTTTATTCAGTTTATACTTTCTTTTGTCTGATAGAGAATGGACACGAAATACCTAAAAATAATTAGTTTAGGTATTTTTGTAATTCCATTTCTATTAATGTTAATAACATCTGCCTCAACTACTAATGTTACTCAAGAAATACAATCATTAAATCAGTCTATAGCAGCATTAGCAAATAGAACTTCTGACTATCCACCAGCTTCTGTTCCGTCTTGGCTAAGCTTAGGTAGTAACGCTTGGATGCTAACTGCGGCAACTTTTGTAGGTTTGCAAAGCGTGCCAGGAGTAGCATTGTATTATGCAGGATTGTCTAAGAAAAAATATGCTGTAAATAGCGCACTAATGGTATTTTACGCATTTGCTATAGTTTTAGTAGTATGGATGATAGCAGGTTATAATTTTGGCTTTGGAAAGCCGACATTGGTTATAAATGGTTATGGAATATTGGGAACTCCATTACCTGCATGGCCAGGAACTTATGAAGCTTCTCAAACAGTTTATGGTCCATCTAATAGTATGCTCAATATTCCTACGTCGACCTATATATTCTTCCAATTTGTCTTTGCAGCAATAACTCCAGTACTTCTTGCAGGCGGTGTTTTAGAAAGAATGAACTTTAAAGCCTGGATGGTGTTTGTACCATTCTGGTCTTTATTAGTATATAGCCCAGTATCGTATTGGTTATTTGCTGGAGGATGGTTAAATCAATTAGGAGCAGTAGACTTCAGCGGAGGTTATGTAATACACGTTGATGCTGGAGTAGGAGCATTGGCTGCAGCTTTAGCTGTAGGGCCTAGATTAGCTTCTGAGAGAAAACTAGAAGCTCATAGTCTGCCTCTAATATTAGCAGGGGCCGGCTTAATTTGGCTTGGTTGGGACGGATTTAACGGAGGTGACCCTGGAGGAGCTACTATTGATGCTGCAATAGCTGTATTAAATACTAACATTGCTACTGCAGTAAGTGCCGTTACTTGGATGCTAATGGATATGGCTTTCTTTAAGAAGCCTACATTAGTGGGAGCTACTAGCGGTGCAATAACTGGTTTAGTTGCAATTACGCCAGCTGCAGGTTACGTTAATGGGCTATATTCCATAATTATAGGTATAGCCTCTGGCTCTATACCGTGGTTAGCTCTATATAAGCTAGAACCTAAGCTAAAAGTTGATGACACCCTAGGCGTATTTTCTACCCACGGTATTGCTGGTATTGTAGGCGGTTTGCTAACAGGAATATTTGCGGATCCCAACGTTACGGTATATGTAGATCCTACTCTTCGTGGAGCATTATATGGTAACTGGTATCAATTAGACATACAAGCTTTTGCTGCCGCAGTAGTATTCGTTTACGATTTCGCAATTACATTTGGTTTATTGAAGTTAATAGGGCTATTCATTCCATTAAGAGCTCCGCCAGAAACACTACAGATTGGAGATTATGCAATGCATGGTGAGGTAGCTTATTCTGACTTATTAGCAACATTACCAGCTGAACAAAAGCCTGTGGCAGAGAAGGTAGAAGAGGAGCCAAGCAAAAAGAAGGAAGAAGGAAAGTGAAATGGATTTTTATTAATTCTTTGCTAATATTTTTCTTCTTTCTTCTCCTCTTTCTTTTCCTTAAATATCAGAGAATATAAAGTTCATCACTTTTCAAGCCGCCCATCGTTCATCATTATATGGACCGGCCGGGATTTGAACCCGGGACCTCCCGCTTGCGAGGCGGGCACTCTTCCAGCTGAGCTACCGGCCCAAGTACTTTATTTACTTCTCTCTTTATTTACTTTTCTTCTTCTTCTAATTAACCTAAGATTCCTGCCTGTTAATAAAAATCTTCCAGAGGCTATTATACCTATTGCTCCGCTCATTGCTAATAGGTCTATATCTGTCACACTTCCTGTAAGGATCCCTATTATTATTTCTCTTAGGACGAAAGATAATGTAGCGTCCATTACGTATACTACGCTCCTTCCTTTTCCGTGGAAAAAGTCTACCACACTTAGGTAAACCTCTAGAAATACAATGATCAGTAGAGAATTTTCTAAGATTATTGAGACAACATCTATTAGGCTTATTTGAAATGACTCTATTGTTTGTGTTACTGTATATAATAGTACTATTATTAAGCCTATAATTAATAATATTTGTACAGTTATGGATGTTATCTTAATAACTAATTTGTTTAAGTTTTCTGAACTCAAGTTTTTGATTATTCCCTTTTTATTGGCATCGTCATGCAATGTATTCCACCAAAGCCGCCTGTGAGCTCTGAAACGTCAATCTCATCATAGTCAATTCCTTCATCCTTTATATCTTTTCTATTAGGGAAGAAATCTTTATTTGCAATATGCCTATTGTAGTCCTCTTTTACTTCATTTAACAAATTGTTATATCCTTTTCTTTCTAGATATTCCATAATGTTTATCATATTATTAGCTACTTTAGGAGATAGTATTCTACCATTTTCTATAGTAAGGAAATTTGTTGCATAAGATAATTGTTCTGCTAGGCTTATTTCAAGAATTCTGTATCCTTTCTTTTTAAAGAATTCTAAAAGATTTGTTCTTTCTTTCAGCGAGATTCCGTTTTCTTTTCTTTCATATATATGAGCTAAAGTTTTGCTTAAAATTGTAGAGTTACTAATAACTACTCCCTCTTTAGGTGAATTTAAATACATATCTAGGTGCATTGTGAGCATGTAGTCTTCAGTTTCCTCAATTTCTGGATTATATGCAATTACGATCTCATTAAAGTTTGTAAAATCTATTGCCTGCATTATTCCTGAAATGCTAGTTCTATCACCAGTTCCGAAAATCGCGAAATCCTTAAAAGGCATATAGTCTCCTCCTTCTAAAAATGCTGGCTCGCTTATTTCCTTTAGTGGCTTTTCAGAAAGAGCTTGGAATACTAATTTTATTATTTCAGTCTCTCTCATTCTTATCCTTTTGCTCATTCTTCCTATTACTACTCCTTTATCTGTAATTATAGCCTGATCTCTAGTAAAATATAGATTAGCTAATGGCTCTTCGTTGAGTATTCTAGTTACTGCCTCGTTGGTTCCTAATGCTTCATGAGAAAGCACTGTTGGATTAAGTAAAATAATATTAAATAAAGTATCAGAATCAAGTTTTTCCAAGTCTTTTTTAACTCTAGATAGGTTTTCTTCTGCTTTTCCATCTCCTTCATATTTTATGTAATTCAAAGCAATTTTCTCTAGTAGTTTCCTAAAATCCTTGTCGCTTTTTGCTTTCTCGTTAATTAATTCTTTTATTTTTAGTACTTCTATACTCATTTCTTTTAATTTATTAACCATTTGCTTGTGTTGATTTATTGCTTTCTCTATGTTAAACCTCCTCATGTAAAGGAATGCATCTGGATCTAGGATTCCATAAAACATTTCTATTCCAGGTTCGTGGACAAGTACTGTCCTAAGTTTTGACCATTCTGAAGTAATCCTAAGCATTATAGATAATCTATGTTCATAATATATAAAAGCGAAAATACTCCGATCTAATTTGAGAGAATGAATTATTCTATCAAATTTTCTATAAATTTTGAGATTTGCAAAAAATCATCTGGAGGGTCAACGTTATAGAATCCCTTAAATATTAAATCATAATTGAATTTTATACTAAATACATTGTTATGATAATTGGCTACATCTTTAATTTTGATGTCTTTTACCATATTTATTATTAAAGCTTCATCATAAATATCCTTATTTATGCTTGATAAGTATGATATAAGAGACGAAGTATAATTTAATGTGGATTTTATTATTATATCTTGTGGAATAGTAACACTAAATATGTAATTTTTAGTTTTTAATAAGGAATTAAAGATTTCGTATTCTATTTTTATCGATTTTGAATAAAAATGAATTGGGTATTCAACTAAAATAAGGCTATAATCACCTAAAATTTCTTTATATTTTAGTGTAATTTTTTCTAAATCAAGGTTATCATTATTAGAAATACGAGAAAATGATATTACTCCTACGTTTCCCTTATCTGCAAAATAACCGTCGTCTGCAAGTATATTATTTTGAATTCCGAAAAGTCTACTTAATGTTGCAGAATCAGTTAAATCAACTATAAGCGTCTTGAACTTGTCACTAAGTAATTTAGTTACGTAATAAATTATTGTGGATTTTCCTACACCGCCCTTAGGGCTTACGAAGGTTATTCTAATCATTTTATTTAAAGTTATGCTAGTATCTATATATTTTTATTTGTAATGATATAAACTTAACGATTTAATTGAAATATGCCTAGTAATATTAAGATTTATTGATGAGTGAACTCTCAGCAGTATTATTCAGTTTAATAATACTAGCTTTAAAAAAGAATATAGTAATTTACAATTAAGCCTATGGAAAGTATTTTTAAGAATTCTAAAGAATCTCACATATGGTTAAGCTTATTAATTGGAAAAAAGCTCCGCGTGAAGAAAGAATTAAAGCTAAAAGATTACTTAGAGAAGACGGTTATGACGTTTATATTATTTTGTTACAAAATAGGAAATTTGTAGAATATTTTAACTCTCATGATTTAGATTCTGGAGAGAAACTATTGATAAGAAAGGAAAGGAAAGGCAATGTTATGAAGGAAATAAAAAGATTAAGGGAAGAAGGATTTTCAATTAAACTCGTTATTTTCTCTTTATAGTTTCGTTTAACTTTAATGCAATTTTTAATATAGCAGGATATATAAATATTCTTATAATAAAAGTATCGAGAAGAGCAGCTATTGCAATTCCTATTCCTAATTCTGCTATTGGTTTTATAGGATCTATTGCTAGGACTCCAAATGATGCCGCTAATATGACGCCTAGAGCAGTCACTGCTCCCGCAGATATTGAAATTGCCCTTACTATGCTTTCTATACTTCTTTCCTTTTCTATTTCTTCTTTTACTCTTGTTAATATGAATATGCTATAATCATTACCTAATCCTATCATTAGAACGAATATTGTAATTGGAATAAAGAATAGGATGCCGTTAGCCGATCTAAAGAACAAATAAATTATCGCTAATGATAAAGTTATACTAAGTAATATAGTACCCACTGCGCCGATTGAGATTTTAATTGATCTTAAGAAGACTGCTAACGATATTACTAAAATTATTGGTAAAATTATTATTAACATCTCATAATATGGTAATAAATAGTCTAATGCGTCTATCACTGATGCAGTCGTTCCGCCAACATAGCCATGATAAGGGTTAACAATTTTTTGAATAGTTAATACAAGTTTTTGGGCTTGTTGTGTGTAAGTCCCGTAATTCATTATTACTGTAACTAATAAGGTCTTGTTGTTTGTTCCTAGATTTTCTCTGATTTGGTGTAAAATCTCTGGAGTTATAGTCCCGTTAAAGTTACAAGGTACTGGGCCTATGACCTGCTTTACTCCGCTTAGCTTTGAGATATTTTCCTCTATCTTTGCTATTTGAATAAGCAATGAGGTATTGACGTAAGTAGAATTCATAACAGTCTTCGATTCATTAAAAACTATTAAGACAGGATTTACAAACGATTGTCCAAACGCGTTTTCTAGGATTTTTAATCCTTTCACTGCAGGTATGTTAGGTAAACCTGAGGTAAAATCTAATGATAACGGTATACTTAATATGAAAGCTAAGGCTATTAGCCCTATAATTACTGAAATTGCTAAAGTAGTCTTTGGTTTTCTCATTGTTATTCTAGCTATATTTCCAAGTGACTTGTTTTCATAGAATGACAAATGAGAAGGCCAGAAGATCCTACTACCCATTTTTCCATATATTATTGGTAATAAACTTACTGCAATTAATACAGTTATTGGTACCGAAAAACCAATAGTTAATCCCCAAGTATGCAAATATGGAATAAACGATAAGGAAAGGAAGACTAGGGTTACAGCACTTCCGCTTATTAATATTGCTTTCCCAGACGTTTTTACAGAAATTTCCATTGCTTCTTCTTTATTCCTTCCTTTTGACAGTTCTTCTTTAAACCTACTTAGGAGGAAAACACTATAGTCTGTTCCTATACCTAAAAGTACTGAAATCATTGGTTCAATAACCTGGAAATCTACTGGATGATAGAATTTTCCTACAAGTGTTACAATTGCCATTCCGAAAATTACCGATAGTGCTATGATTGAAAGAGTTATTATTGGAGCTATCACACTTCTAAAGTATATTCCAGTAATTAATAGAAGCGCTATAAAAACTAAGGCAAAAGTTATTGCTTGTCTCTGGCTTTCTGAGCCACTCAACTCTTGAACTAAGGGAGCAGGTCCGGTTAAGTAAAAATTATCAAAACCACACTTACTTAGTTTACTTTGTATTTGGCAAGAAATTACGCCATCTGGATATGTGCCATTCTTAAAATTATAATTTGGACAGTATTTTGTGTAAACAAAAATTACTGAAACGTTTTTTGCTTCATAAGTTGATGTAAATTGTGCTGGAGGAGTTATTAGGAAGAAGACTGTCTCATTTCTAGTTAATAAGTTTTGAGGAGACACATTAAAAAGGCAAGTATAGTAAATGGGAATATGAAGATATTGAGATATTTCTTCTTTTAATTCTTGAGAGGATATATTTCCTTTATTCTCCTCAATTATCTTATATCCGGTATAATTTATTTCCTTGCCTAGTATTTCATCATATGCTAGATAAGCATTTATTATACTTTCAGTTTTACAAACTCCGTCTATTTCGTCAATTATTTTTACAGCCTTGTAAACCTCTTGAGGAGTGGAATTTATTAGAACTACGTCGATAGAATTGTTAACGTTTCCTCCGTGAAAATATTCTGAAAGTAGTTCTTGGGCTTTTGCTGCAGGATAAGAGGAGGGTATTGTTGTGTTTTCATTATAATTTAGATAATTTGATGATTGTGAAGATAATAGTATAGCAATTAAAATTCCTATTATCCATAGTACTATAACCAATTTTCTATTCATAATATAAAACGGTAAGACGGAGGTTAAAAATGTTGTGAAAACTTAGCGTTTTTAATATGCAAGCACCGATATAATTAACATGAGAATTACTGTCAACACTCAAACACCTCCTATTAGATTTAGGTTAAGCTATAAAGATATCGTAGAAAAATACGGTGAATTGGATTTACCTTTAGATATTTCTACGTTGAGTTCCGAAGACTACTATATTTCTGTAGGCGGAGTAGCTAGAATGATGTTAGGCTTAATAGATAAATTTGGAGGTAAGGCTAAGTGGGTAGCCCTAGGCCCAGGATACCCTCCTTATGTTAAGATGAATAATATTGACGTTTACTTTGTTGATTTAGATCCTAAATCTTTAGGTGGTTATACTAGGTTTAAAGAAGGTATATATAATGAATCGCATGGTATAGCTAGATATAACCTTAATGGTAGAGATTATATTGACTACGCTACATATAACTGGCTATCTGCACAGAAATTACTTGAGTTGTATTCTGATACAGACGTATATTTTATTAATGATTTTCAACAATTATTAATAGGAGGAATAATTGGACCTTCGGCCCCGGCAGTTTTATGGTACCACATACCTTTTGTTCCGGAAATGCTTAATGAAAAGTTAAGGAATTTCCTTATTAGGTCTTTTGAAGGGTTTGATGCAGTAATAGTAAGTACTAAAAGAGATCTTGAAGGTCTAGTAAGAACTGGAGCTAAAGTAAAAGTTAAGCAGATATACCCGTACATAGATCCTTCGTATTATAATACTAATGTAAATAAATCTGACGTTGAAAATGTTGAGAGGAAATTTGGAATTAATGATGATGATAAAGTAGTTTTAGTTGTAGCAAGAATGGATCCTATAAAAAGTCAGGATGTAGCAATTCAAGCTATTAAAAACCTTGACGTAAAACTTGTTTTAGCAGGAGATGGTAGCTTTACTAGTAAAAGTCTAGGTCATGATAAAGCTAGTATATGGAGTAGAAAATTAAGAGAACTAGCTAGGGATCTAAAGATAGAGAATAAAGTAATCTTTACCGGTTACGTGAGTGATGAAGAACTAATGGCATTATATAAAAGGGCTAATGCCGTTGCGTTGCCTTCAAGAATTGAAGGATTTGGATTAACTGTATGTGAAGGCTGGCTTTTTAAGAAGCCAGTTGTGGTAAGCAAAGGTGCTGGCGTAAGTGAATTAGTAATAGATGGAGGTAATGGTTATACATTTAGAACTTATGAAGAGATGGCAGAAGGAATATCTAAGGCATTGAAAGAAGAAGATAAACTTGGGAGTTTAGGCTATGAAACTGTGAAAAAATGCCTAATCGATAATGAATTCGATAGTATAAAAGCGGTCTTAGAAGAGGCTGCTTCAGAATATTAATTTAAACTAGATTTTGTACATTCTATTAATGTCACGATTGAAGCAACTTTTAGGCGAGGCAGTTGAAGAAGCTGAAAAATACGGATCGTTACTTTCAACTTATCTAATTTTGAAAAAGTGTAATGCAGAATATGATACACTAGTAAAAGAGAAGGAAGTAAATTATTCTTTCTCGGTAGATGACATAATTTTAACCTCCTTGTCGTATAAAGAATTGAGTAAAATTCAGTTTTTTGTTATGTCGTTCTTAGTTTGTGATTACTTGTCATCTAGGTATATTACACAAGACTGCCTTTTTTATTTTAGATGGGACAAGAGAATTTTTATTTACAGTCCTAGGATGGAGGCTCATTTACTTTATTTAATTAGATCTGGCTATGCCGAAGGTTATAAATATTTCAAATTAACAGAAAAGGGAAGAGTTGAAGCTGAGGCTAAAAAATCTTTACTTAGTAATGTAGAAAAGATAAAAATCGATGAAATTTCTTCTTGTGTGCTATCTAAAAATAAACTGTCTGAATTAAAGAGGTACGTTAGATCGTATATTTTTGGAAAATAGAAAATAATTTATATTTGTCTCTTAAGAGAGAAAAGTGATGTTTGAGAAAATATTAGTTGCATACGATGGATCTGAGCATAGTAAGAAGGCTTTAGATGTTGCAATAGATTTAGCAAAAAGATATAGCTCAGAAGTCTACGTAGTTGAAGCTGTAGATGAAACGATATTTGAAACTGTAGGTGTCCTTCCGCCTCTTTCTGCGATTGAAGAGATGGAAAAGAAAGCCAAGAAAGATATAGATGAGGCTGTTAAGAAGGCTACTCAAAATGGAGTAAAAGCAGTAGGTGAGGTTTTAAGCGGAGATCCGGCAACGGCAATTCTAGAATATGCAAATAAGAATGATATAAAGCTTATAATAATGGGTAGCAGAGGCTTATCAAGGTTCAAGAGAATACTTTTAGGTAGCGTGTCTTCAAGAGTTGTTCAAGAATCTAAGATTCCAGTAATTGTTGTCAAATAATTTTCCTCTTTTCTTAACTCAAAGCTTTATTTTTTAACCTTATAGCACTATACATAACTATGTTTGAAGATCTGCTTAAAGCTGTGAACTATCTGAACGATGGAAAAATTCTTGAAGCTGGAGAATATCTAGTAGAACTAGCAAAGAATAATGACGCAAATGAAGATATAATAAAAATTTCGTCAGAAATAGAGAAAGAGCTTAGAGAGCTAAAGGAAGAATCGTGGATTAGTGAGATTGATTCGAAATTTAGAGATCAGATAATTTCTGTTCTTGAAGATAATATAAGATGTAGGAAAGAGCTAATCAGAGTTCTTTCTCTCTCATTATTAGAGAAATTAAGTAAAGGAAATGAGTTAATATTAAACATGATAAGAAATCCTCATGCCGAGTCTAAACCTCATACTTTTATTTAATTTTCGTATTCTACTGGGTCCTTCAATCCATTAATCTTAAAGGCTATTTTTCTCATGTAGCAAGGTCCGCATTTTCCGCAATGTTTTTCTCCTCCTTCATAACAGCTCCAAGTTAAGTGTAAAGGTGCACCTATTTCTACTCCAAGTTTCACTATTTCATGTTTAACTAGATTACCTACTGGCATCATAACCTCTATCTTTTTATTAGGTCCAGTTGCGTAGGGCGATAGTTTAGAAAACAGTCTTACAAATTCCATTTCATTATCTGGGTAAGCTCCAGCTTCCTCTAGATTAATTCCAGAAGCTATTGCATCAAAACCATAAGCCTCTGCTATAGCTAAGGCAACTGAAAAGAATATGAGATTTCTAGCAGGTACCCATTCGTGAGCAAATTCTGCTCCTTCTTCTCCTTGCCTCTCTTTGACTATTTCTCCACCACCTTTTAATAATGTTGTGTGTCCTATTATTTTGAACAAATCAGTATCTATTTCTATATATGGAACTTGTAGATATTCAGAAATTTTTCTTACAGCTTCTCTTTCCTTTTCTTCTGCTTTATGCCTATAATTGAAATGCAAAAGCGTTATTTCATGTCCCTGCTTAAGTAAGTAAGTCGCTGCTACTGTAGAATCTAATCCTCCGCTAGCGATTACAAGTACTTTCTTCTTATCTTTTGGCTTTATAAGGTCAATCTTTTCAATTTTTAAATTAGAATCTACTGACACGATAGAATATGGCTCAAGTTTTGTTATATTCACCTTATCTAATGGGTTTTGAGAAAAGTAATCATCTAGGGATGTAAAGAATATTGCTCCTAATTCGTAATCATACATCATATAAACCGGCTTAAAATTCTGTGCAATATAGATTTTATTTGGGTTTTTCTTATCAGCTATAATAAAAGCGAAACTTCCTCTAATTTCTGAAAGTAAATCTTTCAATGTAGGCAAATCACCCTTCCAAAACTTATCTAAAATAGGAGGTATAACTGCAGTATCTATATTACTCTCTCTCTTTACGCCAAATTTCTTTTCAAGCTCTTTATCGTTAGCAATAATACCATTATGAGTAACTATGAATCTTTCTCCTTCAAATGGTTGTATATCTTTTTCTGTTTTTTTATTAACGAACTCTGTGGTCGGTTCTGCTCTATTATTAGCTATTATTACTCTGCTTTTTTCGTCTAGAATATCGTAAAGTTTCTCTTCTTGTTCTGAAGGTCTTCCTAAGGATTTTACTGACTTAGTAGTTCCATCGGATTGGACTACAATTATGCCGAAACTGTCTCTTCCTCTATCTTCAGCATTTTTTAAGATTTCTGCAAATTTTCTTTCTATTTTGTCGTAATTTTTAGGGTTAAGTATTAAAGCTCCAGAAACACTGCACATAGGGCAAAGGTAGTATTTGTAAATAAAAGATTTCTGATTAAAGTGATAAAGCCGCGGCCGGGATTTGAACCCGGGACCTCTGCCTGCCCGGATTAAATTTACCAGGGCAGCGCTCTAGCCACGCTGAGCTACCGCGGCACTTTTTTACTCTATTTTATAGTTGATAAATTTTACTTTTATCTTACACTCACTCGTGGTTATTAACTCTCTATCTTTATATGAACGAGATAGAAAAGATAAGACTTATAATAAGTATATTGGAAGAAAAGATGCCAGAAGATTGTGCTGAAATACTGGATGAGAAATTCAAGATCTTACTAAAGGAAATAAAAAATAAGGGAATAGATAAGGTTATAAGAGATTATTATAGTGATGACGGCGATGTAGAAATTATTCAAAGTTGAATACTTGAGGAATTTCATTAGAAGCCTCTTCAACATCTTTTACGGAGTCTATTGATCTCCAATACACATTCTCGAATTTTTTACCTCTAAGCAAGCCTTTTTCTGCTAATGTAGGGAAAGTTATTCTTTCTATGTCGCCTTTTTCAGGTAGATATTCGAATATGCTAGATTTTAAGAAATATACTCCTGCGTTAATCCAGTAATCTTTCAATACGGGTTTTTCCACGAATTTTATAATTTTATCACCCTCTGTTTGCACTACACCATAAGGACTTCTTAGGGGTACGAGAGAAATTGATGCTATAGCAGTTTCATCTACTTGCTTTAATTCCCTTATATCCAAGTTTGTAAGAATATCTCCATTTACTGCAATAAAGTCCTCATTTAGGAAAGATTTAACTTGATATATTGCACCTCCAGTACCTAAAGGCTCTTCTTCCATGCTAAATAGACATTCAATCCCTAACCTGGCTTTATTTTTAGTAACCCATTCAACTAAGACTTCTTTTTTATATCCTGCAAGGATAATGAAGGAAGTTATTCCAAAACTTTTGAGCCATAAAATTTGCCATTCTAAAATTGGTTTTCCTGCTATTTCTATTAAAGGCTTAGGTTTATCATCAGTTAATGGTCTTAATCTTTTACCGTAACCGCCAGCTAAAATAACGGCTTTCATAATACTACATAGAAAGGGAATTATTTAAGTTTTTTCGCTATATCATTTAAACTATTGTTAATGAAAAAATCGATAAATCATATTTTTATTCCTTCAAGTTCTAAAAGCTTTTTCTTTAATTCGATTCCTCTTGAATAACCTCCTAGTCCTTTCTCAGAAATTACCCTGTGACAGGGTATAATTAAGAGAACTGGATTTTTAGATAACGCAATTCCCACAGCTCTAGGAGATGTACCTAAGATTTTAGCAATTTCTCCATAGGTTTTAGTTTTGCCCCAAGGTATCTTCATAACTTCCTTAAATACACTTAACCTAAACGGATTAACATTAATATCTAATGGTTCTCTTAAGTCTACTTCCTTTCCTTCAAAATATTTATCTAGTTTTTCAAAAAAATCTGAGAAAGCATCATTATCTAGAGAATTCTTCTCTACACAATTACAAAAATCTAGCATAACAAATCCTTTTTCACTTTTAGCTACAGTAATATCTCCTAAAGGGCTTTTATATAAGCCATAAACAATCATTGCTTTACCTTCTCTATGGCAGTATTTGTTAAATCCCTATTTTGTATTTCTTTTGATATTGCATCCACGCATTTATCTAAAGGTACTCCTTTTACTTCTATATTACCTCTAGCTCTAATTGTTACTGAATTACTTTCTGCTTCTTTTTTACCTATTATTAAAATGTAAGGAACTCCATCATCGTAAGCTTTTTTAATTCTCTTTGAGAGGGTTTCCTCTTCTGAGTCTATTTCTGCCCTAATTTTTATAGAGACTAGCTTAGATAAGACTTTTTCTGCATATTCTCTGACTTCTGGATTAATTGGCAATATTCTAACTTGAACTGGTGATAGCCACGTGGGTAATTTTCCTTTAAAGTGTTCTAGAAGTATTGCCAAGAACCTATCTATTGAACCGTATATTGCTCTATGAACCATTACTGGCCTTTTCTTACTTCCATCCTTATCTACGTACTCTAGTTTAAATCTTTCAGGTAAGTTGAAGTCTACTTGAATCGTAGATAATTGCCACCATCTTCCTAAACTATCTCTTATATCAAAGTCTATTTTAGGTCCATAAAACGCTCCTTCCTTCTCTTTCACTTGATATTTCAAATTTAGAGAACGCAACGCATTAACTAAAGCATTAGTTGCCTTTTCCCATTGTTCGTCAGTACCTATGCTCTCATCCGGCCTTGTGGACAAATTGATTCTTACATCATCTCCTTTAAATCCAAATTTAGCTAATACTTCCAAAGTTTTACTAATTAGCATCTTAACCTCATTTTCTAGCTGATCTTCTCTTAGAAAGACGTGACCATCGTCTTGAGTGAATCCTCTAACTCTTAATAAACCGTATAATTCACCTTTTTGTTCCCACCTATAAACGTTTCCAAATTCTGAAAACCTAATTGGAAGGTCTTTATAGCTTCTGGTTCTTGATTTATAAATTAATATGTGAGCAGGACAATTCATTGGTTTTATTCCTAGCTCTTCATCATCGTGAGTAAAGATTAGCATTTTATCCTTATACATTTCATAATGTCCACTTATTTTCCATAAAATCGTTCTATAAACGTGCGTAGTATATACTTCCTGATATCCCATTGAGGCGTTTATTTCCTTCATATAATCAATTAATTCATTCCTAATTATCTGACCTTTAGGATGATATAGGACTAGACCAGGTCCCGCTTCTTCAGGGAAGCTAAATAAATCCATTTTTTCTCCTAAAATTCTATGATCGGTCTCAGATGCCTTCTTTAGCCAATTCATGTAATCTTTAAGTTGCTCTTCAGTTTCGAAAGCTACTCCCCTTATTCTAACGTATTGTTTGTCTGGAGTTGGGTGATGAACTGAGATGTTTAAAATTTCAAAATACTTGGGATTTCCAGAAGGAGTAACATCACTTTCTAAAGAAACTTCATAATTTCCTGCCTTTGCTTTCTTTCCCTCAATTTTTATTTCGTAATTTCCTTCTTTTGCGTATTTTTTAGCTTCAGCTAAGCTCATTGAGCTATCCATTTCTACATCTACGTAGAAGTCTCTTTCTCCTAAACCTACAGCAACTGCTTTCTTACCGTCAGCTAAAAGATTGAACGCTAATATTATTCCTCCTTTTAGCCAAACTCCTTTGTACTCTTCCATAGTAGGCTTTATTATTAAAGGGATTATAATGCTTTTATCAAATGAGTGATATACTAATAATTGCTAGCGGTGGAGGGCATACCGGTTTCGCAAGAGCGATAGCAGAGTATCTACCTTACAAAGTTGACTTTGTTATACCTAAAGGAGACGAAATGAGCAAAAAGATGATTTCTCAATTCGCAGATAAAATCTATGAGGTTGAGAAATTTAGATCCCCCTCGGGGAACCTTTCTTTGTCCTCTTTTTTATTATCAATGATTCATAGTGCCAAAATAAGGAAATATAAGAAGGTTATAGCTACCGGCTCTAATCATTCAATTTTTCCCTCTTTCTTCCAATTTGTTAAATCCTCAAATATTTACGTTATTGAAAGTCAAGATAGGATAGTGACTAAAGGAAAGGCCGTAAATATAATATCAAAGTACTCAAAGCATGTATTTCTACATTGGAAGGAACAAGAGAAACTTTACAAAAATGGAATAGTCGTTGGGCCTATAGTCGAGAGGCCTAAATATACTCCTTCAGATGAAGGATACATATTAGTTACTGCTGGAAGTGAAGGCTTTGAGAGACTTTTTGATATTTTATATTCCTTAGATATAGATAATGTAGTCCTACAAACAGGAAAAGTAAATAAAAAATATGAGAAAAAAGGTTGGAAAGTTTTTTCCTTTGATCCAGATATTGAAAAGTACATAGCTAAAGCTAAATTAGTAATAACTCATCAAGGTAAAACAGCTATGGAGGCTGTTGTAATGTACAGAAAACCTACAATTATAGTATACAATAAGGACTGGAAATACGCTGCTACATTTGAGGACAGTAAATTATATGCATCAATTTTGGGGGTAGCATTTCTTGATGATCCTTCCAATTGGTCTACTAAAGATGAAATTTTAAAATATATTGAGAATCCTAAGCAACCAAAGGTGTATACTCCTGGCACGGAGAGGCTTGTAAGCGTGGTGTTGAATGATATATGAAATATTAAAAATAATAGACGAAAATAGGGAATTTTTAAAGAAAATGGGTTGGATAGTTTCTGATCCTTATTCTTTTGAATGGTGGGGTGGATTAAAATCCGCTGATGAAATAGCCATTTCCGCATTTTTAGTGCAAATGACTAAATGGGAAACAGTAACCAAGGTTATAGAGAACTTAAGAAGAAAAGGGTTAAATTATATTGATAAAATAGCAGAACTTCCTTTACCTGTTTTGGAAGATCAGATTCGCAGCGTTAATTTCTATAAAACTAAAGCTAGAAGACTTAAGAATTTTAGTGAAATTGTAAGTAAAAATGGTGGGCTAAAAAATTTTTTAACAGTAGAAAATAGAGATAAAATCCTGGAAATCGAAGGTATAGGAGAAGAGACTGCAGATTCTTTACTGCTTTTCGCAAATAATCAACTTGTTTTTCCTCAGTCTGAATACTTAAGGAGAGTTCTTTCAAGAGTTTTAAATAAGAAAATGAATAAAAAAGAGGCTAAAATTTATGTTGAAGATAACTTAAAGAAGGATCTTTTTCTATATAAACTCTTCCATGCCGGAATAGTCTCTATAGGTAAGGCTTTTTGTTATCTAAATAAGCCCAAATGCGATAAATGCATTCTTAAACCTTTATGCAGAAACAAATATAATGAAACTTTATGAATATGAAGGAAAGCTTCTATTTTCTAAAGTAGGGA
Organism: Acidianus ambivalens; assembly: GCF_009729015.1. Taxonomy (NCBI): domain Archaea; kingdom Thermoproteati; phylum Thermoproteota; class Thermoprotei; order Sulfolobales; family Sulfolobaceae; genus Acidianus; species Acidianus ambivalens. The sequence goes on from NZ_CP045482.1 coordinate 410,477, forward strand.
TAAAAATACCTCACGGAATAGTAACTGAAGGTAATATAGATTGGAAAGGAAAAGCTGTTGTTAAAGCTCAAATTCTAGAAGGTGGAAGAGGAAAAAGAGGACTTGTTAAGGTAACTGATGATGTTAACTCTACAATACAAGAGATGAGAAAACTAGGCATAAATAAATTTCTAGTTGAGGAATATATTCCCCATGATAGAGAAGTTTATCTTTCCATGATTCTTGATAGAGATACTGCAGAACCTATGCTAATAGCCTCACCTCACGGTGGAATTGATATTGAAAGCTCTGGTGAAGTAAAGAAGTTTATAATTCCTATAGAAAGGGGACCTAGGGGATATGATATAATAGAGATAGAAAAATATTTAGGCGTAAAAGGTTTATCTCAAGTAATTCAAGGCTTATACAAGATTTTTACAGAGTACGACGCTGAGCTGGTAGAAATTAATCCGTTGGCTGTAACTGATAACGGCGTAATACCTCTTGATTCCAAAGTGATCTTAGAGGATAATGCACTTTACAAGCACCAGGATTTTCTAAAGGAAATTGGCAGGGAGTATTCTCCAGATAGTTATGTAGAACTTGATGGAGATATAGGAATAATCGGCAATGGAGCAGGTTTAACTATGGCCACAATGGATATGGTAAAACTAATGGGAGGAAACCCTGCAGATTTCATGGACGTAGGAGGAGGAGCAGATAGGGAAAGAGTTAGATATTGTGTTATAAAAGTTGGGTCAAATCCTAAGGTAAAGAAAATCCTTGTAAATATCTATGGCGGTATAACTAGGTGCGACGAGGTCGCATTGGGAATTGTTGATGCGTATAATGTGATAAAGAAGCCAATATTCGTTAGATTAGTCGGAACTAATGAGGAAGAAGGTTGGAAAATCCTTAAGGAACATGGAATTAATTTTTATGAAAACCCAATAGACGCTGTGAGGGATGCACTACGCTGATAAATAAGAACACTAAAGTTCTTGTTCAAGGAATTACTGGAAAAGAAGGATCATTCCATACGAAATTAATGCTTGAATATGGTACGAAGATAGTTGCTGGCGTTACTCCGGGTAAAGGAGGCTCTCAAGTTTACGGAGTCCCTGTTTACGATACAGTAAAAGAAGCTATACAAGAGCATGAAATAGACGCTAGCATAATTTTTGTTCCTGCCAAATTCGCTGTGGACGCTATTTATGAAGCAATAGATGGCGGTATTCCGTTAATAGTAGTAATTACTGAGCACATTCCAGTTTTGGATATGGCAAAAGTTGTGCATTATGCTGAGAAGAAGGGAGTTAGAATAATAGGTCCGAATTGCCCTGGAATAATAGTTCCTGGTGAGTCATTACTGGGTATAATGCCTTCACGTGCTTTTAGGAAAGGTAAGATTGGAATAGTTTCTCGTTCCGGTACGCTTACTTATGAAGTAGCTGAAATCTTGAAGGATTTTGGACAGTCCACTGTGATCGGAATAGGAGGAGATCCTATAATAGGGACTAAGATGCAGGATATAGTGAAGATGTTTGATGAGGATAAAGATACTGAGGAGATTGTAATAATAGGTGAAATAGGAGGTACAATGGAAGAAGAAGTTGCTAAAATGAAGAAAGAAGGAAAGATTTCTAAAAATATAGTAGCTTATATTGCCGGTTTAACAGCACCTAAGGAAAAAAGGATGGGGCATGCAGGTGCTGTAGTATACATGGGACTAGGTACTTATGAGAGCAAGGTAAATGCCTTTAAGGAAGCAGGTATTAAAGTTGCTAAAACTCCGTTTGAAATAAAAGATTTGATTTTTTCTTAATTTTTATTGTCCTCTGGGTTTTATTGTTATAGTTCCGTTATCTTCGTCTACTTCCAGCATATATTTTGTACCGAATTTCTCTACCATGGACTTTGGTATGTATAGGTTCAGTGGTAGTGTATAGTATTCATATTCGTAGACCTTGCCCCTAACTAGTTTTTTGCCAACTAATCTTTTTGCTTCAACTTCTCTCTCTTTCATAAGATAGAATCTTTTCTTACTCTTTTTAAAACTTTTGCATATCATCTTTTTAAATCTTTCATTAAATTTAAATTTCTTTAAATCAGTTTAAATTTTTGACGTAGTTCATAAAAAACTATTTCGTTAACAAAGTTTAACAGATCAACCTTAAAAAGTGATGGTTGTATATCTGTTTCTGTTATTCTTATTTTTAAATAGTATAGCTCATTAAAAAAGTTAAATAAAGCAATATACACACAATCATTATATTCACAATCTGGGCCATGATCTAGTCTAATTTTTTCATTATTTACACTGCTTACTATCTTTTGTGTTCCCCAATCTATTATTGTACATACATTAATTCCGCCTAAATAATCCTGGTTAATTATTATTCCAATTTTATCATATCTAGTATTTCTTTTAATCATATCCACCTTATACATTCTTGTAGAATTTAGAATTTCTATGAGATCAAAATAGCTAATATTCATTAGAAGATCTTTATCTTCTATGTATATGTAAAGCTCGTCGGCAATAAATGGAGAAATGTGTATTCTACCAATATCTATAGCACTCTCTACATCATTAAAGAATCCTTTATTGTCCCTTTTGGCAAATTTGATCATTACTAATTATATTGTCTTAACCGATAATTAAATATACTATTCCTACTTTCTTTCATTATGCCAGTTCATATCTTAGCAAATAAAGGGGATGTTGCAGAAAGAGTTTTAATAGTTGGAGATCCAGGAAGAGCGAAATTACTTTCTTCGCTTCTACAAAATTCTAGATTAGTTAACGAAAATAGAAGTTTTTTAGTATATACTGGAAAGTATAACGGAGTAGATATAAGCATAGCTACTCATGGAATAGGAGGGCCGTCTGCAGCTATAGTTCTTGAAGAGTTGATAATGTTAGGCGGAAGAACATTTATTAGGTATGGAACTACTGGAGCATTGATTCCAGAGATTAATTTAGGTGAGTACATCATAGTTGCAGGGGCATCATACAATCACGGTGGTGTGGTTTATCAGTATTTAAGAGAGGATAGCTGTATTGCCGCTACTCCAGATTTTTACATTCTTAATAGCCTAGTCCAGAATTTTCAGAAAGAAGGTTTGAAATTCCATATAGGGAACGTATTTAGTAGTGACGCTTTTTATGCAGAGGATGAGGAATTCGTAAAAAGATGGTCATCAAGAGGTAATATTGCAGTAGAAATGGAGTGCGCAACAATTTTTGCAGTAGGAAGAATGAAAGGAGTAAGAACTGGAGCAGTTCTAGTAGTTAGCGATAATTTAGCAAAAGGAGGCGTGTGGATAAGCAGGGAAGATCTAGAAAATAGTGTCATGAGAGGTGCAAAAGCAATTTTAGATACTTTGAGTAAGTTATAAAAATGAAGCTAATAAGGGATCCAATACATGGCTATATAGAAATTTCCGATAAGATGAATAAAATTATTTCCGACCCGTATTTTCAAAGACTAAGATATATTAAACAAACTGCAATGGCTTACATGGTTTATCCTAGTATGTTACATTCAAGATTTGAACATAGTCTGGGTGTAATGCATTTAGCTAGGGAATTTGCTAGATACGTAATTTCTAATAGTGGATTAAAAGATGAAGAAGGACTTATACAGATGATAGCTTTAACAGGATTACTCCATGACATAGGTCATGTAGCTTTTTCTCACACTTTTGAGAATTTTTTGCTATTAGCTAATCAAGTTTACGGATTAAAAGTCAAGGAAGAAGGTAAGAAAACTCACGTAAATTATGGCACGTACTTAATAGAGAATGTACTAGGAAGTATAATTGATAAGGAATTTACCGAGTTCTATCCGGATCCTGTAAAATTTATTATAGACGTTTTAAAGGAGAGTCCTAGAAATTATGAGGAAAAATTAGCTTTATCGCTAATTTCAAATTATGTTGATGCTGATAGGAGTGATTATTTATTAAGAGATTCATATTATGCTGGAGTAAGTTACGGTAGGTTTGATATAGAAAGACTAAAGAGATTTCTAGTTTTTATAGATGGAAAACTTGCAATTTATAGTAAAGCCACTCCAATAGTTGAGCAATTTTTACTTTCTAGAATGTACATGTTTGAGAACGTATATTTCCATAGTGTTACTGGAGTATATAACGCTATATTATCTCACGCAATGGTAGAAATGCTTGAAAAGAATATTATTAGCCTTCCTACGGAGCCTAAAGACTTCTTACAACTTTTGGATATAGAAATTTACTCTAATTTAGATAAAGTAAAGGAAGAATTTAAGAACGCAATAATGTTTAGACAAGGATATAAAAGGATAAAATACGACATAACTGGTAAATGTCTAGAGAAATTTAACGAAATTAAAGACGAGATTTATGAAGATATGAAGGAGAGTCAAGGGCTTTTTCTATACCACGAGTTTAACGATGTGCCATATGAAGAGAAAGAAGAAGCTGTTTACATCTTTGATGGGGAGAGAGTTGAAAAATTAACATCTGTTTCGCCAATAATTAGGTCGTTAAGCGAGATAAAGAAAGCGGTAATCGCTTATAGCAGTAAGGCAGAAAAAGTTGCTGAAAAATATGAAAATGTGATTCAAGAATGCAAAACCTTGGGTCCTTGACCTGGTGAAGTTATTATATATTTTAAATTAAGATCTTGGAGGAAGTTTATTACTTCTTTCATGTGTTTCTTTGTAGTAAAAATATGAGGGTTGGGGCCAGCATCAAAAGTGTAACCTGCGTGTCCAAAATCTTGCACCCACCTCATTATCTTAAACGACATATCGTTAAGATAGAAAAAGGAAGGCCAAGAATCTAAAATCACTGCATGCATGCTATTACTATGCCTCATTGTTAACTCGAAAAATTTCTTTTCATCTTTTTTCCTTATGCTTTCTATAACGTCATTAAATGTTTCTTTTATAAAATCTAACCTACATTTCATTAAATAAGAGGATCTAGTAGAAACTTCCATGCCCTCCCTCGATGATACTTCTTTCTTTTCATCACTAACTATTGCTATAATATCAACAAGGTCTTCCCAGTAGTTAGGAGGGAAAATTTGATAACAAAAAGAATCTTCGCCGTCTTCTCTTTCTCCTTTTTCCCACACAACAAATCCTCCTTCCGTGCTTCTACATGCACTTCCGGAACCTATTCTCGCTATTTTAGAAAGTTCCTTTTGAGTTAAGCCTAAACCTAAGGCTTCATTACTAGCGTAAACTAATGCTGCAATACCTGCAGCTGATGATGCTAAACCAGAAGATGGAGGAAAATTTGTTGTTGAGATAACTTTAGCGAACAAGCGCTTACCATAAATTTTCCTGAAAATATTAAGAACTCTTCCTGCGTAATTTAAAGTCTCCTTTTCGCTCAGTTTCTTTCCGTTTATTATTACTTCATCTTTTGAGAATTCCTCGCTAAATATAACCTTTGTTCTTGCGTACAGATTATCGAGGCTTATCGAAATTGAAGAGTTCAAGGGAAGATTGAGTTCAGCATTCCTTTTTCCCCAGTATTTAACTATTGCAATATTTGAAGGTGCTATAGCTTCTCCTTCAAGTTTCATTTAGACCATCATCTTCTTTGATTTCAATTAATTTTAATCCTTTTTCTTTCCATTTTTTCCTCACTTCGTCTAAATTTTCCCCAAGTGCAAATATTACATCCCCTCCACCTGCCCCTGGCAATAAAGATATGTAAGCACCGTTATCTTCAGCAATTTTTATTAGTTCCTTATCCTTTTCGCTCTGCAATTTAACGCCAATAACATCTTCTGCTAGAACATTTAGTAAATCTCTAGCTAATTTCGCATGCTGAGAGGCTTCATCTACTTTGCCAAGCTTAAGTAGTTTTATTGCTGTATCGTTCTCAATGTTAATTTCTCGTAAAAATTCGATAAACTTTTCGTCATCTTTCTTTTCAATAAACATTTTAACTAAATTTACGGTCTCTGAGCTTCTTCCAGTGAATCCTAAAAGCATCTCATATTTATTTCCTAGTCTTAATCTTTCTATTTTCCAATCACGCTTATTAAGGTCAGTAAACCTCTTATAAATTATACTTCCGTAGACCGCGGCAGCTATATCGAATCCACTTCCTATTCCTTTTTGTCTAATGAAATTTGCCTCCTGAGCTAATAAATGAATTTCATCAGTATCTATCCTTCCTTTAATTTGATTATATAAGCATGCTGTAAGAGCTACTGTAGCTGCAGATGAACTTCCTAAACCTGTTTTTTTACCGTTTATCTGAAAATCTTCATCATTAAATAGTCTTATTTTAAGCCTCGGAATATCTCCAAGGTGATTCTTTATTACATTCACTACACTTTCTATAAGCTCATTTCCCTTCTCATAAAATGTTCCATAAGTAGTTTCAAATATTAGTTTATCAGAAGGGGTTGCCTCACACTTGACTCTCTTATTTATTGCAATTACGTGAGATAATCCTCCAAATACTACTGCATAACTTCCTATCCAAAGTACTTTTCCTGGAGCAGATATCATCGGATTTATTATTCTGCTGTAGTAGAAATATGTGATGGATTTTCTAGATAAGAAAAAAAGGTTAGTATTAATAGCAATAGCACAAAAGGGGGCATCAGGTTTAACTTATGACGAGTTATTATCAACTTTCCTAATTTTCATGACAAGGAATACACTACAAAGTATAGTTGAGGATCTTTACTTTTCTGGATATATTAATATATTGAGGGATGATAAGGAAGTTAGACTAATAGCAAGCAGGAAAGTAAGAAGTAGTTTAGTTGCTTTGGATTTCCAGAGATACAAATTATTGAAATTTCTTGAAGAAGTTAAGAAAAAATCAGAGGAAATTTCAAAACTACAGGACAAGAATTCTCAGCTCGAAGAAATTAAAAAAATAGGTAAGGAGGGATTAGAGCTAATCTCCTCAGGGCTTTTAACATTGTATAAAGAGTTTCCGGAGTTTACAATTCCAGAATATATTGAAATAATAGAAGTAATAAATAATGAGGTCTTAGCTAAGTTATCTCCTTTGATAACCCAACAGATGACAGAAGAAGATTTGAAACAATTTTTGAATTTAATATCAAAGTATTTAGGAGAAAAGGAAGCTGAGGTTCTAAGTGAAGCTCTAAAAAGAATTTAAAAGAAACGTTTATAAAGAATAAGTGTTACCTTATCATATATGAAGAGTAAGAGAGACCAACTTGAAATTATAATGGATGTAATGGAGGTAATTAATGATGGCTATGGTAGTAAGTCGTCTATAATGAAGTATGCTAACTTGAGTAATACACTCCTAGAGAAATACATTAGCATATTAACAAGTAAAGGTCTCATAAAATACGAGGATGGCCATTATAAGATGACTGAAAAAGGTATAGCGTTACTAGAAAAATTAAGGAAAATTAGAAAGCTACATTTAGAACTGTCTGAGCTTATTAACTCTGTTTCAGAAGAATTATATTGATGTTAGAATCTTATACACTAATAGTAAATTTGCTATACGTTAGTTTACTTTTAGAGACTTCTTTGCTTTTCTATTTTGTATCAAGGAAGTTAAATAATCTTCCTTATTTATGGAAGGATGCTAGATCATTATATTCATTAAGAATTTTTAGTGAGGTATTAGATTTACTCTCTTCTACGGATTTGTTAGATGATGGAATGATTGGGGCAAATTTTAATATAAAATCGGAAGCCTTACAGAAATTTCTAGAGAAGGAAGTTAAAGGCGTAGGGTCCAAGATAAAAATAATCAATACTTATATTTCGTCTATGGAAAAGATTGATGCATACATAAGCGGAATTTCTAGCACCATAAAGGAAATATTTTACTTAATTTTAGCTTCTATAATTTCCTTTGCTTTATATTTTATACCCGGTTTTTCTCTTGACGGTTTATTTTTAGGTTTTTCTCTAGGCTTAAATATAATTTCGATGTATTATACAATTTATTCTTATTTAGTTTATAGGGATGCAATGAAAAAAATTATGGAAATAAGAAGCAACAAATTATGAAGCCGCTGATAAAATTTTCTTTGCACACTGTTTTAGATCTTCACTTATTTTTCCCCAAATATTATTTATGACAGAGTAAACAAATTTTGGCCTACCTATCTTTTTCTCTTCTATTTTTATTCTATTTACTAAACCTACGTCCATTAACCTCTTTAAACTAGTTTCTGCCGTTGTTTTACTAAAGCCCATTATTTGAGCTAATTCGATTGATGTTATTGGCTTATTTAATTCAATAAGCTTAAATAAACATTCTACATCAGTTTCAGATAACCTATAGCAACACTTTATGCTCTCCTTTTTATTCTTCAAGTCTTCTTCCATAATTAATTTTTTGGATAAACATATTAAAAACTTTATCTATTTTTCTTTCACTTATTTTGCATAAGCTTATTATACTCTTTGTACATGCACCTATCTTGTATTACAATAATTCCTTCCTTTTCTGCTAATTTAGCAGCATCATCGTTTCTTATTCCTTCTTGAAGCCATAGTACTTTTACGTCTCCTTTCTCTCTTTTTCTCTTTATTACCTCCTCTACTATTTTTGGAACTTCTGATGATGGCCTAAATACTTCTACTACGTCAATTCTATCTGGTATTTCCAAGATTGAAGAGTAGCTCTTCTTTCCTAGAATCTCTTTTGCTGTAGGATTCACTGGTATTACGTTATAGCCATGCTCCATTAAAAATTTAGGAACATAATGAGAGGGCTTTGAAGGATCTTTAGAAAAACCTATAGTAGCAATATTTTTATAATTTTCAAGAATAAATTTTATTAAATTTTCTTCACTTTCCATACTTTTACTATATAAACAAGGGTTAAAATTCGTTTTTAATTTCATTTCGTAATATTCCTATTCCCGGTACTTCTACTTCCACAACATCTCCCGGCTTTAAATATTCTTTATTTCCAAATTCTGCAACTCCTGCTGGAGTACCAGTAGTTATTATATCTCCTGGCTCTAAGGTAATTCCATTGCTTAAATAAGAAATTAGTTCCTCTATAGAAAATATCATATCTTCTGTAGACCCTTTTTGTACAATCTTCCCGTTAACCCTTGTTATTATTTCTAATGGAAAAGTTATTTCGTCCTTACTTACAACCCAAGGACCTATAGGTAAGCCAGTATCTAAAGACTTTCCCATAACCCAATTTAACCCATAAGGGTGAATTTCTGGAAATTGATAATCTCTAAAGCTTACATCATTAATAATTGTGAATCCAAATACATAATCCATTGCTTCTTCCTTTTTTATATATTTACCTCTTTTACCTATTATAATCCCAATTTCTCCCTCATAATCAACCTTTCTAACTCCTCTAGGTATGATTATTGAATCTCCGTGAGCTATTATAGAATTATTTCCTTTCATAAAGAAGTAAGGCTGTTTAGGTGGCTCAATTGAAGACTCCTTGGAATGAGATCTAAAATTAACTGCAGGCAAAAATACCTTGTTGGGAAATATTGCAGGCAAAAACTTAGATAACTTAACTTTTCTGTAACTTTTAACATTTTTAAATAGATCAAAAGCTTTTACCACATTTTTTGAGTCTTCAAGCACGCACTCGATTCCCTCAAAATCCGGAACATAAAATTCGTCATTTATTACAAAAACTGTTGTCTTTTTTCCATTCACTAAACCTTGTGTAAATCTCATAGAACCTCAAATGTGGAAAATCCTAAAAAGATTATGGTTAATAGGGATATTGCCACATTTATTGGTTTGTCGAATTTTCTAGGAATCATATTTAATGAACTTAATGCAAATATTGATAATGTAGACGAAAGTATGAATATCCCTACTATAGCTGTAGAATAAATTATATTATCCAGAGATATAGCAAGAACTACTGTAATTATCTTAGAAGGCGTGACTACTAATGAACCTTGAAGGAGTCCCATTTCTTTTGGTTCTATCTCAAATTCTTTCCCTAATAACGCAGAAGCAAGTAGAATTAAGGCTACACCTATTCCTATTAAATTGCCTATAATATTTAGATAAACAGAATTAATGGAAGTTATAATTAGTATTATGGTCAAAGGTATAGCTAATATTACAAATCCTAAAGAATGAAATAGGGAAAATTTTAGAATTTTAACAGAATTTTTCAAAATTCTTGCAGTAGCTATATGATCTGGATCTAGCCCATGAGTTAATCCTAAGAGGGTCACTATTAATGCGTCCTGAAAGAACATCATAAGTAATACAAAGCATGCATATAAAAATTACTTATTGACACTATAAAAATTAATAATTGACACCATGAGAATTACTACCAAGAAAAAAGTCTTTAACTTTCTCTAAACGCTTTTCCAGTCGCTTCTAATAATGCCTTCATCATACCTAAGGCATAGGAGGCATCCTTATCAGATGTCATCCTTAATAATCCCATAGTGCCTACTGGCTTAACGTTTGGTAATTCGCTTACCCATATATTAAGTGCTTTACTCATTTTCTCCATTATTAAAACAAGGTTATCTACTAATTTAGGATCACTGAAGACGTCAATTAATCTTACCATCTTATCTAATACTCCGTTCTTTTGTAATTCTGCTAATTTGCCCATCATATTAACCATGGAATCGATGTCTATTTGAGTAAGCGTCTTTACAGTTCTCTCGTCAGTTAATTTCTTTAAAATGGGTAATGAGGCTTCCATTGCAGTAAGTAAGCCTTCTACGTCTAGTTGTTGCACCAATTTTATTGCTCTCTCACTAGTCATTTTTTGCATCATTGGAGTTAGAGCTTCAATGGCTGCCAATGTTGAGTCTACGTCAAATTTCTGTATTAACGAAATTGCTTTAGGAGAAGTTAGTTTTTGCATCATTGGAGTTAATGCCTCTATAGCTGATAACATTGCGTCAACGTCAATTTTTTGCAATAATGCTAGAGCTCTATCGCTTGTTAGTTTTTCTATTATTGGCCATATTGCTTGTATTTTTGGTAGTTGTTCCATTCCTAAGGATATGAGTGTATTAATTAGGTCCGCTTTCTGTACTGCGTCAAGAAGAGCGACTCCTTGCTCCATCATATTTAGAAGTTCGTCTATTTGACCTTTCTTTTGCATCTCTGCCATAGTCTTTGCAATCCTATTTAATGTAGGAGTTAATTCTACCGTAGCTTCTAATAACGTATCAACATCAAGGCTTTCTAGTACTTTTAGTGCCTTATCGCTTGTTAATTTTTGAAGTATAGGAGTAAGCTTTTCTGTAGAATCAAGTAGTGCACCATAATTTATGCTTTCTAGTACTTTTAGTGCCTTATCGCTTGTCAAGGCTTTCATTATTGGTGTTAATTTTTCTATAGCTGTTAACGTGGCGTCTATATCTATCTGCTTTAACAATGAGATTGCCTTGTCGCTTGTAAGCTTTTGTATCATTGGGGTTAGAGCTTCGATAGCGTTTAATGTAGCGTCTAGATCTATTTGTTGTAGCAAGTTTAATGTCTTATCGCTTGTTAGTTTTTCTATTATTGGCCATATTGCTTGTATTTTTGGTAGTTGTTCCATTCCTAAGGATATGAGTGTATTAATTAGGTCCGCTTTCTGTACTGCGTCAAGAAGTGAGAGAGTTTGGTCTGTTAAGTTTAATAGAAAGTCTAATTGACCCTTTTTATCCATTTCATTAAGTTTATTTGTAAGTTTTTCTATTGTTGGTAATGAGTCTGCTATTTTGCTTAATTTTTCAAGGTTTTCAGGTTTTAATAATGTTTCTAAAGGATCTTGTCCTTCAGACATATTTATCTATAATCTATTTACGCAATTAGTTTAATAATTTTATGAGTAATGAAATGTAGGTTTTAGCTTACATAATATTTTTCAAGATTTCTCGTTACTATTTAACATGTTTTTATACACTTTCGTAGTATTTTTTTATATTTAAGAATCTAAATTATCTTTTCTTTTTACTTTTATTCATGGTTGAAAGCTTTTAGATTTTCTTGCTAAAAATCTTTATATAATAGGTAGTCATTAAACCCTTGATGGGCTCTCCTTCAGATCATCTAGCAAATGAGAGAACTTTTCTGGCATGGGTTAGAACAGGAATAGCATTAATAGGCTTCGGTTTTGTAATAGCGAAATTTGCTTTATTCATATCTATTCTCAAAGGTGCAAAAACCTTATCTTCAAGCTCTGTAACTTATGGTGAAGTTATGATTATTCTGGGCGGAATTGTAATACTCTACGGCTTATATTCTTATCTAGAAAATGAAAAAGATATATCTAGGAATCAATATACACCAAGGGTCTTACCTAATATGATATTTGTAGGGATAATTTTGGCTATTACAGTAATCCTAGCACTCTTCATAATATGAGGTCAAGATAAATGATAATAAAATACAAGGCTATGAGAAGTATAGACTCATACTTAGTCACCTTACCGTCAAGAAGTATACCTATACCTATTACATTGGCTATAACTGCAGATATGAGTTCCGGTAAAGAATTATAAAAGCTATATGACGAGAAGAATCCAATTAATCCCAGTAATAAAGTAGAGTTCTCTATTTTACTTCCTACAAAACTAACTATTGCCAAAGACCCTCCATTCAAATTTCTCATTGCCAATCTAATGCCAGATATTTTTTCCTCAAGCTCTGCTGCTATTGGAGTTATCAATAGCGAAGTCCAAGCTATAGGTAAATTAAATTCTTTAGATATTGCAACAATGCATTTAACAAACAGGTCTGAAAAGGCTAATATCAGAATTGCTCCTATTACTAGTTCTATAACGCTCTTAGATAAGTTGGTAATTTTATCGTTTTCTTTTTCATCTTTACCCTTCTTAATTCTATAAAAAATATAAAATATGTATATTGATGACAATACTATTGCTGTCAAAATGTTAAATCTACCATAAAAAACTATTACAGCTAGAATAATAGTATTAAGGATTAAGAAATTATTTTCAACTTTATAATCATAATTCATCGTCAGGGATCTATTCCAGGAAAATGAATAAATTAAACCAACCAAACCTATGCCTAAAGTAAATAATATTACATTGCCACCAATTGCGGAGCCAATAGCAACTTCATATTCTCTATTAAGTAACGCGTATACAGTAATTACTGTTTCCGGTAATGCTGTTAAAAAACCTAAAATTACTCCTCCAGCAATTCCTTGCCCGAACTTTCTTTCCATATTTTCTGTACCCCTGGCAAGAAGCTCTGCAGCAATAATCAGGATTGTTAAAACTCCTATGAATCTGATTAAGTCCGCCATTTACTTTCATTTTAGCTTTTACAACATAACTAATTATTAACCCCTTTCATTTACTTAAATTAGATGGACGAACTAGACAAGAAAATATTACTTTACCTATTTCGTGATGGTAGAATATCTATTCGTAGCTTAGCGTCTCTGTTAAATCTAACTCCTCCTACCGTTCTTTATAGAATAAAAAATTTGGAAAAAGAGGAAATATTAGAGGGTTTTCAACTTTTAGTCGATCCTAACTTTTACGGTAAATATTATTCTTTTATTGCATTCAAAAATTTAATGGATATGGATGATAAATGGGTATTTCTAAAATTTAAATGTGTTGAATGGCTAAATGTATACGGAATAGTTGGAGGGAGTAATGCTGAAATTGAAGATAGAATATCCTTTATGAGAAAGACTCTTGGAGAGCCAGTAATGCAGTATACTCCCCTTCAACAACCTTTGCCACCTAAGGAACTCGACATAAAAATAGTTAAAGCATTGCAAGAAGACCCTAGAGCGTCGACTGCAGAAATTTCAAAGAAATTAGGAATAGATAGTAAAATAGTAATAAAAAGACTAAAAATCATGAAAAATAGAGGATATATATCTGTGATACCTAAAATAAATATACCAAAGAGTGGAATGTCAGTATTTTCTATGTTCTCTAAAAGGGTTCCAGAAATAAGGGCCATTCTTTCTCCTTGCAGAGTCTTGGAAATTGTGGATAAGAATAACGTGGGTATAGAAGTTTGTCTAACTGAAAACATAGAAAATGTGAGGAATTATGTAAGAGCAGTTAGAGAAAAAGATAAGGAAGCTGACGTGATGATCATATATGATATAAATACGAAGGGTATCGTAGAATAGTATCAGCAAGAATAAAATATCTAATTTCCTATAATTTGTATGGAAAAGATTTCTCCTTATAGCGGAGATCTTTATGAAGGTCCGATTTGGCATCCAACAGAAAACGTACTTTATTGGGTCAATATCTTAGCTGGGACAATTCATAGACTAGATTTAAAGAAATCGACTTATCTTGAAATAAAACTTAAAGATTACGTAAGTTCAATTTCACCTAGAGTGACAGGAGGATTAATTGCAACTTCTGATCAAGGTTTTTATGCAGTAAACCTTGATGGCGATGTTAAAGAAATTTATAAAGTAAAAGACTGGGATCCAAGAAATAGGTTTAATGACGGAAAATGCGATGCTGTAGGGAGATATTGGATAGGTACGATGAATTTGGAAGAAAAATATCCTACAGCAGGCTTTTATGTTTTAGATACCGATCTTTCGTTTAAGAAAGTCCTAGATAACGTAACGATTTCCAACGGTCTAGCCTGGAGCTCTGATAATAAAACTTTATATTATATTGATACGCCTACTAAGAAAATTTTCGAGTTTGATTTTGATCTAGAGAAAGGTAAAATAAGTAATAAGAGAACCCTTATAGATTTATCGTCAATTCAAGGAAGTCCTGACGGAATGACTATAGATTCCAAGGATAATTTGTGGGTAGCTTTATTTGGAGGAGGTAAAGTTATAAAAATTGATACAAAAACTAAGGAAATTGTTGACGAGATTCCAGTTCCTACTCCTAATGTTACTTCAGTAACTTTTGGTGGTGAAAATCTTTCAACACTTTATATTACGACTGCTAAAATTCATTTAACAACTCCAGACGAAAATGCAGGTTATGTTTACGCCGAAAAGGTGTCTGCAACTGGTACTAAAATTAATTTTTGCGGAATTTAGTATCTAACATATGATATTAGTAACAACCTTTGGCTTTGACGAGAAATTTCAGATAAGGGCAGTGCTCAATTACGGTAAGAATATAGAAAAAGTGATAATAGTAACGTCTATTACAGACAGCGATAAAGTTAAGAAAGCATTATCATCGTTTACAACATTTCTCGATAATTCGTCAATAAGTTACGAAATAGTCAAAGTAGATCCTATAAATTTTATAAATTCTGTCGCAGTAATAGCATATTATTTACCGACAGATAAGAAAATTATTGCAAATCTAAGCGGAGGTATGAGAGCTATAATAATGGAGACGCTTACAGCTTTGGCATTAAAAGGAGTAGACGCTGATGTCGAAATAGAAACAGAAGATTTTCAAGGTAAAATTTCTTTTAAAGTATCTGATCTTACCAGGGGTGATATAAATACTGATCATCTTCTTATACTAAGGGAAATATGGAGAGGGAATAGAAGTATTTATAAGTTGGCAAAAGCTACTGGAATGTCGACATCTGCTGTAAGCAGAAAGCTTTCAAAACTATTAAAATATGGCTATATTAGAAGGGAAGACACTAGTTATATTTTAAATAATAAAGGAATGATAATGGCACTAATGATGGAAATGGCAGACGAAAACGCTTAGCTTACCGATTTAAGCTTTTCAATTATCTTTCTTATTCTATCCTTCTCTTCAGAATTTAACGAATCCCAGTTATCTAAGATATAGTCTACCAATGATTCAAGTTCTGTTATCGCATTATCTATTCTTCTCTCTTTAGGAATCCCTCCTAGTAATTCTTTACCTTTATTAGTTAGACCGTAGTATTTTTTAGTTCCTTCTGTTTTCACAACTTCTATTAATCCTTCAGCCTCCAATTCTCTTATCATAGGATAAACTGATCCAGGAGAAGGCCTCCACATTCCCATACTACTTTCTTCTACTTTTTCCATTATTTCTGCTCCAGTTAATGGCCCATTGGTATAAAGTAAGTAAAGTATTATTTGTCTAAGTCCTCTACCTCTATGGAAATGCACGTGATAAGTTCTTAATTCAAACTTAATATTGTTTTGCATTTTACTTTCGGCGAACTTATCGTCATTAAATAATTTTTTATTAATACATGTTATATTCCACCTATCTTTTATTTTATTGCGTAATATTTGATTATAATGTTAACTAATATTGGGGAAATATATGTATATTGTTAAACAATTATATATCAATGATAAGATATTAAACCCTTCTATATATAGAGATTATCCTTAGTCATCGTTCCCTTACCTAAAATTGATAAATTATCTATATAGAGAATCTGGAAAACTATTCATCATTATTACGTGAAATAATAAAGATATTTAGCCAGATCGGTTATAAGTTTAAAATCAGTACACTAGTTATCGTCTATAATTTACATTAATGTTTAGACCAATTAATGTTAATAATTTTTATAAGCTTCTCACTTACTAAACTTTTCTTAGACCACAAATGGCAAAGAAAGGAAAGAAGACACAAGGACAACAACAAGGCGGAGAAAAGAAACAATAAATTATTGGGGGTATATACTCGGTAATATTTTAAGTCAATATCTTTTTTAAACTTATCCTTTTTGATGAGTTGTAGAATACTGGAGATTTCTTAGATCATTTAGCTTATCTAATTAGTATAAATTCTAAATCTATCGATTGATTAAAAGTAAGTTTATGTTATTTCTGAAAGAAACTACAAAGAACCTTCTAGGCAGTAGAGCTAATTTTATATGAAAACGCCGAAGTTAGAATTATGGATATTGCAGTCTTATTAGCTTCACTAGGAATAAGCATTTTAGAATTGTCAGAAGCAGGTGCTGTAGCTGTAATATTTAATGGAATATACAAAAATGGAAAGCCGTATATTTACGGGCTGGCAGGAGTACTTACAGTTTTAATTCCAGTTTTTACCTTAGGAAGATACATAGTATTTCTTCCCTTAGAGTACGTGCTTATAGTAGCTGGAGTAATCCTATTCTATTTTGGATACAAATTGATAAGAAGTGCTAGAAGGTATTTCAAAGGGATAAAAATAGTACACAAAGAAGAAGGCGAAGAAACTTTAACTACAGTTTACGTAGTGGGCTTTACAGAGGCACTTGAAGCAGGTCTTGTAATACTAGCATTAATCCCACAATCTTATATTTCCGCATTGACTGGAACTTTGTTAGCTTCAATCCTAGTTATAGCATTATTATTCGTGTTAAAAGCACAGATAATGAAGATTAGAGTTCCTCAATTAAAGTATGTACTTTCAGCACTGCTATTCAGTCTAGGAACTTTATTCTTTGGAGAAGCTTTCTTTGATATTGACGAACTATATCTAGGATTATTCTTTGTAATATACCTAGGACTAAATTATGTGATAATAAAAATGTGAGAAGAACACACATTAATAAAAACAAATTGAACAAAAGAATAAATAAAAATTAATATCTTTTTATTATTTATCTACTTCTTTCTTCAACTTTCTGTTTTTCCTTTTCTACAGGTTTACCTAGTACAGAGTACGGGAATTGGCTGTATATTATTCCAGCTATCAATAATAGAATTACAGTTATTATTCCCACAGCAGCTACTTGTGATGCTGTTAACGGTGTAGTTGTTGCATTGCCTGTCACTACGATTGCTACAACGAATTCTAAGATTAAGCCTATTATGAATATTACCTTAAAGATTTTGTCCATTTCTTCTAATTCTTTCTCATTTACTGTCATTTTTATCACCTCTTCTTGTAAACATAATGTGCAGTTATTAGCATGGAAGCGAATACTGCAGCAGTGAATTCTAATCCACTTAATGACATTTGTAGGTCACCACTTAATATATGTCCGGATGCACAACCATTGGCCATTCTTGCACCAAATAGCATTAAGTACGCACCGCCGAATGATCCTAAGAATCTCTTTGCAGGGTTAGTTCCAAACCTTTCAGCCCAGCTAGGTGGTATTATATCTCTAAATGCAGTAAATCTCCTAGTTAAGAATACTGCACTGAAGAATGCACCCATTAATGTTCCAATGTCGCTATAAGGCTCCCAGCCAATTCCCTTGAACACTATTTGTGAATACTTGAAAGTTGGCATAAATAAGTGTCCAGCAATCCAAGAGTCAGTAGTAGATTCGCCGAATATTTGGTGTAAGAACATCTCTGCAACCACTGTTAACGCTACAATTCCTGCAACTGAAACCATGAACCACCTAGTTACGTTATCTTCAACAGCGTAATACTCATTTAACTTCTTTGCTAAGCTATTTTCACTATAAGGTAATCCGCCTTCAGTTAAGAATCTTGCAGTCTCCTGATGCATTTGAATTTCTTGTGGTGTTAGTCTTCTTTGTATATTTGCTCTGAAGCAGCTCCTAACTCCTCCTTTATACCTTGGTAAATAGTAAGCTAGTAAGAACATTCCTATTGCGTAGATTATTGAAATTCCGAATAAGTCCAGTGGCGTTAATCCACCCCAAGGTATTAAGTACTCTTTTCCTGAAGGATGAGTAGCTCCTATTATTAGGCTACCAAAGTTTCCTACTGTGGTTAACCATTGTCCTGCTGGGGTTTGATATAAAGCAGTCCAAGTGGCCGCACCTAATATTGCTCCAAATACCGCATATATTGCATCTCTTCTTCCTTCTCCCAAAGCCATCCATATTGAGCCAGGGAAGTATCCTGAAAGTGCTAATCCCGCTCCGAAGAATAAACCTCCTATAAGTACTCCTATTACATAAAACGGCTTAGGACTCCAATGAAAACCAACGCCTGCAGCATATAAACCGAAGAGTACTGGAGTTCCAATAGCAAATCCTAATGCAATACAAGCTACGAATAATCTATCTTCCCACTTTGCTAGTCTAATTAAAGTCTCAGGATTTGATATTCCCCATATTTCCGCTGCTGCACCAATTATGAAACCTATAACCAATCCAACCCACATTGGGGCTGTATAGGTTATCATTTTACTTTATCACCAAAGATAACTTTCTTTTCACAAGATTAAATAAACTTCTTATAAAAAATATGGGAAATTAACTTTAACAGAGTTAATACATTACAGAATATAAATTCTTTAAACTTTTTTTAAATATATCCGTTAAAAACTTATTACTTAGATATAGTCAGTAATTATATAATGATAAATTATAGTTCCACAGAAGCACGTAAAACGTTAAAAAGCTTTAAACTATTCCTTAAATTCAACTACTAGTATAACATCCTATGTATAGGTGTTGTGATAAAGAATTTCAAGACGAAAAGTCATTTGAAAAGCATATAAAGAGTACAAGACATCACTATTTAACGTCTTCTGAGTCTTTCAAGATATCTTTACCTAAGGATTACATATCGTCAATCATAGACAATAAAGAGGGCGCGATAAGGTTGCTAGGATTCTTACCTTATGAGGATAAGGTAATAATTCCTTTACGCTTATCTAGGAATGTGATCGGAGGAGTTTTAAAAAGGTCTTTAATAGCAAAGGCTGAAGGTCCTTATTATGATGCAGGATTAATAAATTACAAAATTGATGCAGGTAATATAAAATATAAAATAAGTTTTAGGCAAGCGAGATTAGGAGAAAGCTTAAGGCTAACTATTATTGTAACTTTTGAGGCTGAGCTAAACTTCTTAGGCTCTATCTTACCTGGTGCAGTAATAAAGAGCCTATCTTCCATTGTGATGCCGGATGATGTAATAGAGAACGTAAGAAAAGCATTGTTAATAGAAGAAAAAAGAAGTATTACACCTTAAGTTCTGCCAATTTTTGAGTATCGCCTTCCATTAACCACTCTATTCCTTTCTTATAGTCATCAAACTCTTTTCCTTCAAACCCGTAACTTGAAGCTAATTTCCACGGAGAAGTTATAGGTGAGAGAATTTCTGCATTAGTATTTCCCCAACCTTTAAGAGAATTGTATCCTTGATTGTTAATTACAAGAACTTTCATTATCCCTCCGTATTTTGTTGCAGACCACAAAGCTTGAAAACTGTAATTAAAGCTTCCATCTCCAACTATTGCCAAGGCTTTACCTCCAGCAGAGGAATAACCGAAAGACGCAGGGATTGCCCAACCAATAAATCCTGCTCTATTTGCAAAGAATAACCTTCTTTTATAACCAACTATTGATCTTATTATTTCCCTATAAGACGGTGCCTCATCAAATATGGCATAATTACCTAGACGAGGATACAGTAACTTCATTATTTCCTCCACTTTCTGATTTCTAGGCGGGGAAACTTTTACTGGACTAAATGCGTGAGGCTTTGCATATTTAATTGCAAGCTTTAGAAAGTCCCTAGGGTTACAAACTAAAGTCTTCCAGGGCCTTCTTGACGCCTCAATCCAATCGTAAGTTACTTCAATAACCTCTTTTCCTTTCAGTACTTCGTCGTCCGGAAATAGCACATTATTTACGCTACCTCCTATGATTAGTACAGCAGGAAAATCTTCAAGTACCTTATTTATTTCACTAGACCTTCTAGGTAAATCTCCTGCAAAAAGCCTATGTGGAGTCTCAAAAGGAGTTCTAGAAGCGAAAGGTTCAGCAAAAACTGGGGAGTTAATTTTCTCAGCGAATTCCCTCATTTCATCGTGAGCGTTGAATACATCTATTTCATATCCAGCTACTATTGCTATTTTATCAAAGGAGTTAATCTCATCCATTACCTCCTTTACTTCGTCTTCCCTACAACAAAGTTCTACCTTGTGCGTAAAATTTTTAGCAGTTATGTTAACTTCCTTGTCTTCTAAATCTTCAGGGATGGAAAGGAAAGTAGGCCCATAGGGAGGGGTCAAGGAAGTTTTTATTGCCCTTATAAGGAATTTAACGCCTTCGTCAGCATTTCTTGCTTCAAAGGACGCCTTAACTACTGGTTTAGATATCGTTGTTAAATCTCCGTAAAGTCTAGGTTCGTCTGAAAGGTGAGAAGAAGTCTGTTGACCTCCAATTATTACCATAGGTATTCTATCCATGTAAGCTGTGTAAAGGAATCCTAAGGCATTAGATAAGCCTGGAGCTGCGTGAAGGTTTACTACAGCTAACTTCTCACTGCCTAAATGATATCCTTCAGCCATCCCTACTGCAATTCCATCCTGCAGAGCTAAATAGTATTTAAAATCTGGAGGTATTTTCTTTATAAAAGATAATTCAGTTGTTCCAGGATTCCCGTATATTCTATCAGTAAATTCCCTGAGTATTTCAAAAATCTTGTCCCCAAGCATATAAAATAAGCTTGTAATGAAGTATAAAAACTATTTGATATGTTTTAACATTAATTGTTTTGTCAAATATTACAATCTATTTTTTTAAACATTTTATTTCTCCTAGACCTAGTCTGAAAGAAGTAAGAAGTCAGTTTCTGTATTTATTTAAAACATTCACGCTGTAGAAACTCTCTTTGGAATTAAAGGCATTAGTATAGCAGAGAATATTGCCAATCCTAGCATAACGTAAAACGACGAAAGTATAGTATATCTTAATCCCAGAAGTGCTGTTATTAACGCATTTCCGGCGGCACCTCCTACTGTAACTCCAATACCCCATATATAGGAATTTGCTACTGTATAGAAATTTTTAGGAAACGTTTGACTTACATAGCCTAACAATACTGGGAAAGAGCTGAACGCAGAAAACGTGAATATTGTGTAAAAAGAAAGGGATATTATCAAGTTTTCAGCAAATACTAAAAATCCTATAAAGGTGACTATTGTCAATAAGCTACTAACTATAAATGCGTATCTTCCACCTTTTCTTTCAGTAAGCCAACCGAATGCAGGTTGACCTAAAACAGAGCCTAAAAATCCTATAGTTAAGAATATTCCAGCCAACTCTTTAGAATGATATACATCATATACAAACTCTCCAACGAAAGTAGTTGTACCAGTAATGAACATACTTCTTATAAATACTATTGAACCTAATATGAGCAAGAACTTATAAAATACCTTTTCCAACTTTTCTTTACTCTTTCTAACGTCTATAGATTCTCTTTTATAGAACTTGAGACCAACGAATATTATCATTGCGGAAAGTACCATGTATGCAGAGACTGTAAGCAAACCGGTTATTTCCCCAAGGCCTAGTATAAGAAAAGTTACAATTGAAGGCATTAAAGATCTTCCTAAACTTCCTAAGGATCCATTAATTCCTAACGCTCTGCCAGCCTCCTTGCCAAAAGTCCTAGAAAGTATTGCACCACCTATTGGATGATAAAAAGCTTGTCCTATTCCTAATAGTGTCGAGCCTAATGCTATTAACGCTATGGACGGAAACATGAAGGAAATCCCAAAAAGCCCTATTGCCGCACCTTCCAAAAATATTCCTAAACTCATTAAGGCAGAATCAATGTTATGCTTATCTGCAAAGTCACCTATTAGAGGAGATAGAAGACCAGAAAGCAGAGTATAAATTATCGACATTGCTCCTAAGATTACTAGGCTTATCCTATCAACCGTAGAGTAGTATACTATAAGAAGGGGGAATATTAGAAAAGTTCCATCGTTATTAAAATGAGCTAAGGAGGTAATTATTAATATTCTTAATTCCCTCTCAACGTCCATGTTAGGTATATTTGATACCCAACTATTTAAAGCTAATTTAGAAAAATCCTATCCAGTATCATGTGAGGTAAAAATAATTATTAGCAAATTATATAGAAAAACTGATGCTGAGCGCGCTCTATACTGAACTGTGATGCAGTCCACCGGCACTGAGAGTTTACTAGTGTATCGATCATTTTCTTGATAAGTATACTCTACTATATTGGGAGATAAAAACTCCTATAAGAGCCAACGATGAGCCGAATATTTGGAAAATGTTGGGTATTTGGTCTAAAATTATGAAAGAAAATAGATAAGCAGACACTGGAACTAAAATGACTATACTAGATGCAGTTGTTGCCCCTAGGTCTTTAACACTTGAAAACCATAATATGAAGCCTAAAGCCTGAGCTATTATTGCAACTAAAATTCCCACACCTATTCCAAGGGCAGAAGGTTTAAAATAAAAATCAAAAGGAAGGATTGGTATTACAAACAGTGAAGAAAAGAGGGACATGAAGGCATTAAGCTTTACTATATCCCTATTTTTTAGGTTAGAGTAATATAAAGTTCCAACTGCCCAAAGTATTGCTGCAACTATTGCTATTAGAGATCCTAGGCTAAAATTAACGCTATCTACTGAAATAAATATACCAGCAAATGAAACTATTATTCCAACGAGTTGAGGGAATAATATTTCCTCGCCTCTTAACCTTGAGAATAATGCTACGAATATAGGTTGCATGTAAATTAGTACAGAGGCTAATGCAGGGTTAGTGGAATAGTTTATAGCTAGGTTTAGGAGTATGACAAAAATTCCCATGTTAAGTATTGCATTAATAGCCTCCTTTTTACCGTAAATTATTCCTTTCCCATAAGCTGTTAAAATTAGACCGCCTATAACAAATCTAATAAAAGTAAGGACAAAGGGAGACATAAAATAGAGGGCAATTTTTGATAAAGGGAATGAAATACCCCAAACTATTATTACTCCTAGTATTGTTAAATAACCCCTTATCACGTGTGATAATGCCTTAAAAAATATTTAAAATTAAGCGAGGAAGAGAATAAGCTTATAAAAAATTTTTAAAGTATAAAAAATATATTCAACCATGATAAAGAAAATATTATCAGGATTTATAGGAGGGCTTTTAGAGATAATCTTCTTTATAAACAATCTCAGCGTATTTTCAACGATATCCTATCACATTCTCAGGACTGATTCCGTTGTCTTGGGAATTGTACTACACTTAATTGCTGCAATTATTGTAGCATTAGTTGGAATATCGATAATAGAAGTAGCAAAAATAGGCTATGAAAACAAGAACTTCTTATCTGCATTAATTATGGGTATTTTATTTGGTTCTGCAGTGCTAAGTCTCTTTAGTCTTCCAGTTCACTTATTGGTTTTCCCAATAAAAATAACATTAACGTACGTGTTAGCTCATATTTTCTATGGTATAATAACTTACCTTGTATATTCGTTTGTTAAGTGATTATTCTTATTATTTTCTTGAACGACAACTCCTCTAAATGTGTAATTCTTAGTCCATAGTGAAACTATTAACGTAAGGATCATCATTGCAAGTCCGAAGAGAGCAATATAATTGAAAGCAGTAGAAGAAGGCATAAAACCTAAAACCAACGGTTGATTATCGTAAACCATTATGACAGGGACTTGATAAGCCTGCATAAATGACGTAGCAACTACTGGACCTGCAGCTCCACCTATGGTTCTTAGCAATGTATTCATTCCCATTCCTGTAGTTCTATATTGTTCCGGCAATGATAATGCTACCATATTTACTAAAGGTATTATGACTGCCACTAATCCTATTGATGATATAAATCCATCAATGAGAACTTCTGTTGGATTGGATCTATAATATACTAACATAATATAAGCTAATGACGATAGCAGACTACCTAGAATTAAGATAGGCTTAGGACCTATTTTTGGCAATGCTCTACCGAACATGGGGCCGAAAATTACCATTCCAAAGGCTACTGGAGACATTAATAATCCAGACTGAATTATTGATAATCCAAGTCCGTAAGGTGAAGGCAACTGAGAGTAATAAACTAGAAAGATGAAGACCGTGAACATTCCTACTCCAGAAATTATTCCTACTAAGTTAGCTACTGCAAAGTTTCTTATTTTAAATAAATCTAACCTTAACAAAGGTTCTTTTATCTTTCTTTCAACAGCTATAAAAATTCCATACGTTACTAGCCCAGAAATGAGCAAGGATAAGTTACATACTGAAGCCCATCCTAATGTAGGTCCCTCAGTAATGTAAACTAAAACTAGAACTGTAGCTAAGCCTATTAATGTTGAACCTAAGTAGTCAACTTTTTCCTTATATCTTATGCCGGTGTGTGGAAGGTACTTTATAGAAATGATGAAAAGGATTAAAGATAATATTGCCGCAGTATGAAAAGCGTAAGGCCAACCTAGATCTTCAACTACATAAGATCCAATTAGTAATCCAAGAGCTGGCCCGATTCCTATCATAGCACTTAACACTGCTTGTGCAAAAGCGACTTTTTCCTTAGGATATAAGTCTGTTATGTAAGCTATCGCTATTGGAAACATTGAGAAGCCGACGCCTTGAATAGCCCTAGCGCCTAATAAAACCCAAATATTTGGAGAAAAACCTGCTATAGCTACTGCAATTATGTAAAAACCTATTGCAGTAACGTACATCTTCTTTTTGCCGTAAGTATCTGCAAGTTTGCCCATTAACGGTGAAGTTGCGGCGGCAACTATCATATAGGCCGAAGTTACCCATCCTGCTAGCGTAGGAGAAATTGAAAAGTCCTGCTCTATCGTTGGCAAAGCAGGAATAACCATTGTTTCAACGTAGTTTACAACCAGTAACATTAAAGAAAGTATAAGTAGAGTCCTAGATTTAATGTCCATGAGGGAAATTGAGAACTTCATAGATATAAGATTTTCGATATATCTATATTATGTTGGTTTGATACCAAAATTTTTGGATAAAAACTTTTTACCTTAACTAGCTAGATGAGATTATGGCCTGGTACAATAAAGATGAAATAAAGAAATTCATAAGAAAAGACAATTCCATATTAGTAGTCTGGGACGTGCAAGAAGCTCTAGTAAATTCCATATTTAATAAAGAAGAATTTCTGCAGAAATTGAAAGAGATTATTTCTGCAGCCAGGCAATATAACGTTCCTATTGTTTACACAAAAATAACGCCGTTACCGGAAAGATTTCAACCACCTTACATGAGGAGATCATTTAACCCTGGAGACATTGTAAAGGACGTATATCCACAAGGCAGTGATGTAGTTCTAAACAAGAATACTACAAGCATATTCGTGGGCACTAATTTCGAGCTGATGTTGAGGAATGCTGGAATACAAACAATAGTATTCACTGGAATTGCAACTGATATAGGAGTAGAGACATCAGCAAGGCACGCACAAGCTTTAGGCTATTTGCCGGTTATAGCTAGAGAAGCAGTGTCGTCTTCTGACAAAGATGCACACGAAAGGTCTTTAGCAAATATGAGCAAATTAATGCCAGTTCTTGATAATAAAGAAATAATTGAAAGGTGGTCAAGCTAACGGTAAAGGAGAATAATCTTTATAACCATTAGTTAAATAAACTCCTTTTTTATTACAAGCCTCTGCTAATTCCTTAGTTACTGTCATTGCGTAAATTACTGGAATAATCTTTTTCTTTTCGATTTCTAGCTTGTAAGCCTTAAGTTTCTGTATCTTCTCTTCCAATTTCTTTCATGTACTTATTCCAGCTCTAGCTTTTACTTCCCCAACAATTACGTAACCTCCAAATTCGCCATAAATATCTATTTCCAACTTATGCAATAATTCAAGTCTGTACAGTTTAACGTCTACATTAAGCTTGGATTTAATAACGTATTCCATGTGTTCAATAGCTTCCTGCTCTAAAGAGCCAGTCAAATTTTCTAATGTGCGTAAAATTTGCTGATTCTGTTTTAATAATTTATTTATAGTTTTATCCCTCTTCTTATTTTCCCTCTCTATACTTTCCATGGTCACTTCGAATTTTTCGTCTATTTTCTTATTTTCCTCTTTCATCTCCTCAATTGCCTTATCAATTTTCTCCATTATTTGATTGAACTTTTTGTCATTTTCATCAAATTTTTCCCATACCAATTTCTGTTGATCTACAAGGTCTTGCATTGTTTTTGAAAGTTTTTCTACTTCTTTAGTCAGTTCATCTATTTTCTTAATTACTATCTTATCGGCTATAAGATCAGCTACTTTTCTCGCAAAATCTTCGTTACTTGCTAACGCTCTAGCAATTGCCTCTTCGCTCACCAAATTAATATTGAATTATAACTTTAAGAGCTTTCCTTCCTCAACCTCAACTCCTCTTATTCCGTAGTAAGTGAGGGTAGAAGAGAATACAGCATTCTCTGTTTTGTAAAACTTATAATACTCACTTCTATCTTTCCTCGTGTAATAATTCACGTAATAAAGCTCTGCAGAGCCGTCAGATCTAGATATTCTTAGTATAAAAACATTGAGAGCCGACTTAGTATACTCTTTCATTAAAAGATCTATCCCTTTTTCTATGCCGTTCTTTATTAGAAATTTTAAAGCGAGTTCACTATCTATTGTTGTTTGACCTTGGAAATTCAGATCATGGGCTAATTTTTCTTTATCGACAGAACCATTGTGGGCAAAGAAGTAAAAATAATTCTCATCGTCTCCATAAAAAGGATGAGCAAATCTAGCGGACACAGTAGATTTATCCGTTGCTTGTCTCGCGTGAAATATTGCGTAAAACTTACCTTCTATGGAAGGTAAAACTAAAGACTCAGTGAATATTGGATTTTTTGATTTATAAAAATAGATTCTTTCTCCGTCATAAATAACGTAACCCCAGCCATCGCCGTGAACGGGATTTAAACCATATTTAGAGGCAATAACGTCGTTTTTAGCAGACTCCTTCAACGCCTCATAAAGTTTAGTTAACTCTTCCTTAGAATCACCTACATAAGCAAACATTCTGCACATATAAAGAAAAAAGACTTTTACGGATAAAAGTTCTGTAGCTTTATTCTTCCATTTTCGTCGTAGACGTAAACTGAGCCTTCTTCCTCATCCAGGGTTCTCTTATGTGAACCATCGCAGAAAGGTTTATTTCTAGACAATCCACATGCACACACATAAAAACTTGTCCATTATCTGCCTTTATCATATAAGGTTTATTACGGTCGTGTTTTACTAACCTAGCCATTGCAAAGTAAGTGTAGAAAGTAAAGTATATATACAGTACGTGAATATAGATAAAGTTGGTTACTTTGAAGAAACTTGATACAATCTGCCCTATCGTTGAAACAATTAGAATAATTGGTAGCGAGCCTAAATTGCTGGTTTTAAGGTATTTATTAGATGGAGGGAAAGGATTTAACGAATTACAAAGATTAACCAAGTTAAGTTCAAAGACTTTATCTTCTACATTAAAAGATTTAGAAAATAACGATCTCATAAAGAGGATAATAATAAGTGATAGACCTTTTAGAGTAAGATATGAACTCACAGAAAAAGGCAAAGAATTGAAAGGAGTATTTGAAGAAATACAAAAATGGGGAAATAAATACCTTAAATGACCAACATAAATTAGATTTAAAAGGAAATTTAGTAACAGTATATTATGATTAATTACTATGAAGAACAATCGCTGATTATTTACCTTATCATCTATATCGGAGTTAGGAGGCTAATGCCAAGAAAGTTTAGGAAAGGCAGGATGTATTTTTGGCCAATAATATATGTGCTATTGTTAATTTTCTTCTCTGCACAGATCAACGATCCTCTTATTTTATTATCGTTGCTACCCTTAGGCATTGCGGGATACTTTCTGGGATATAGACTACTTAGAAAACAATGAGATAAAATTCTTCTTCAAAAACAGTACTCTTTATTATAAATGGCCTTATAGCATAACGCTAACGTGGACTTTGCTTTATATTATAAGAGTATCTTTAGAATTTTTTGCATTAAATAGTCTTACCATAACAATAATCGACCTTCTCCTTGCATTCAACACCGGGATATTAATCTCAGCAAGTATAGTTACAGAGAAGGGGGTTAAGGGGGCGGAAAGCCTCGCCAGATGGATAGCCCCGTGTTTAAATATTTCTTTTTCTTAAACTTCATTAATGGCTAGGAGGGGAAATAAAGCGATCAGAGCAACTGTTTCTATGAAGATCGCTCTATCTGATTCCCTCCTAGCCCTTGTTAATAACTACGTTAAAGCACTCCGTTTCACCCTATTTTGGTTAAAGGAAAATGTTCCAAACCCTAATGAGAAGGGAGTACTTTCGAAAGTCCACGAGGAGTTATACACGAGGTTAAGGGAGGAGTATAATCTACCGTCTAAAGTTGCTGAGGATTGTTATAGGGATGCCCTTTCAATATACAAGGGTTGGTATAATAATCCTAAAAAGGGTAGGTTTCCAAGAGTGTACAAACCCACTGTTTGGCTAACACCAAAGGCAAGTTATAGCGTGAACTTCGAGAGAATGACTGTTAGGATTGCAAGTGTTGGAGAACTTCAAATTCTGGGTTATTCTAGAAACCTCAAGGAGTACTTAAGCTGGAAAATGAAGGAGTCTAGGTTAGTGATCAAGGACGGTAAGGCTTTCCTTAAAGTAGTTTTTGAGAAACAGTTGGAGAAGGTTAAGCCAAAGGAGAGTGTTGCCGTTGATATAAACATGGCTGACATAGTAGTTGGGAAGGACGACAGAAACTACGTTAGGATTCCGACTCGTCTCGAAGAGGTTCATCACTGGAAGTCGTTAGCCGAAAACCTGCAAAAGAAATACCCAAGGAGGTGGAGGGAGAATAAGAGGATCTTGTATAGAGTCCGTTCTTTCCATCAAAAGGCTAAGAGGGTCATGGAGGATTTTGCTAGGAAAGTTGGGAAGTGGGTTGTTGAAATTGCTAGAGATTTTGGTGCTAATGTTGTTAAATTGGAGAGTCTTAAGAACCTCATCAAGAATATTGATAGACTGCCGGGAGAGTTTAGGGATAAACTCTACTTGATGCAGTATCGTCGTTTGCAGTATTGGATTGTTTGGCAGGCTAAGAAGCGTGGGATGATTGTTGAGTTTGTTAATCCTAGTTATTCTTCAATCTCATGCCCAAAATGTGGTAGAAGGATGGTTGAGGTTTCCCATCGTTGGTTTAGGTGTTCATGCGGTTATGAGAATGATAGGGATGTAATTGCTGTAGTTAATCTTAATGGGAGGGGGTCTCTGAGCCTCTCGACTGCCCCTCAAATGAGGGATGTAAGAGCGAATCGATGAGGGGAACCCTCGCTGGCGGGGAGGAAGTCAGCTTGAGAGAAGCTAAGAAATTCGCTCTCTCTTGAATTATAGGAGAATAAAATCTTCTCTTTATAAAGATTTAGTCTCATTGTATACCTAAGATAGATTACTCTTATATTCTACTATTAATAGTTACTAATTAATGGAAGAAGTTAAGGTAACTAGAAACTATCAAATTACAATACCCTACAATGTGAGAGAAAAACTGGGTATAAAGATAGGTGATAAGCTAGTGGTTTACGTTGAAGGAGATAAGATAATTATACGGAAAAAGGCTGGAAATATAGCTTCGCTTAATCTTACGTTAGGTAAAAAAATAACTGATAAGGAAATTAATGAAGCCATAAATGAGGCTGGAGAAAAAATTGGAAGCGGTAGTTGATACTAATTTTATAATAGCAGTAATGTTTAAAGATCACGTTAATCACGATGAAGCAATAAAAGAATGGGAAAAATTAGATAAGGTTTACTTACCTCTTATTTCCATTACCGAGATAGCTTATTTCCTGATTAAACATAACATAGATCTAAACGTTTTAAATGAAATTCTAAGCGATCCTAAAATAGAGATAATCGAGAATAGCGTTGAAGACATTTCTTACGCTCTGGGTAAAAAGGACGAGATAAAAAGTTATGATGATTTTAACGATTTCTTAATTTTATCAGTAGCTATAAGGCAAAATTTGCCATTACTTACGTTTGATAAAAAATTGAAGATAAAGATGAGAAAATAAGTGTTTTACTCATGGCGGAATTAGATTAAAAGCAAAGATAAGTTACGCCACGGGTAAACGCGTAGTCTAGTTAGAGGAGTTCGACTAGCGTGAGTAAGCTTATTTACTAAACTTTACTTAAGTAAAGCTATGAATCAGATCTCTCCAAAAGGTTTTTCACAAAAATTGGTAAAAGAAATAAAAATGAATGATGGATGGAAATATTCGTTATTAGAAATAAAAGTCAACGAGTCTCATTATGCCCACATTATAGGCAATAATGAGTTTGCAACTGGAGTTAGCGTTGATGAAAAAGGTAACGTAATAAGAATATACGCTAATAGGATAAAAATCCTGAATGAGACTGAAGACACTAAAGAAGAGGAAATTGAGCAGACTATAGTAGAATTAAAAAGCAAGAAAATTATTCACATGAGGTCAAAGCTTAGCTTAAATAAAAAAGAACAAGGATTTGGCAGAATAAAATCAATGGAAATAATCAATCAGGAGGAATACGAGCTTTGAAGAGCGAGAAAATCTTGGAATATTGCAAAACTCCAAAGTCGTTCACGGAACTAAAGGAGCTAACTGGCTTAAGCGATGCAGGACTTTACAAGGCACTAAATAAATTCCTTGAAGAAGGATTGATAAGAAAAACGGAAGAAGGGAAGTACGTTACCACCGATAAAGGAGAAAAAGCCTATAATAATCAATTAAAGAGCTTAATGGAAGAAGGCATTTGGATAGAATACTATGGTATAGGCGAAGATAAAATTAGAGAGATCCTAAAGATCTTAAAAAGCGTTAAAGGCGAGTTTTACCTTAAAGCTTCCAGCTCATCGGATGAGAGCTTATTAGAACAGCTTATAATTCTCCAAGAGTTAAATAGAAACGAGTAAACTAAATATACTTGGTAAACCAAGTATTAAATATGGCAGTAGTGATTAAAGTATCAGAAGACGTGAAGGAGAGACTAGTAAAACTCGCTGGAGAATTACAAGCTAAGACCGGGAAGAGAGTTACGCTGAACGACGTTATTAAATACCTATTAGATACTCATGAAGAGATAAACTCTGAAGGAATAGACAAGGAATTAGAAGACTTGCAAATAAAAATGGATAAGAACTCATCCATGAAAGTTGATGAGGTAGTGTATGGTAAGCAGTAATGATTTTTCTTGATACTTCATTTCTTATTGCTTATTTGAATAAGCTGGACAATAATCACGAGAAAGCGTGCAAGATAATTAAGGGAATTAATAATTACGGTACTGCAGTTATAAGCGATTATATTTTAGACGAGTTAGCAACTTTTCTAACATATCACGTAAGTAAAGAATTTGCAATAAAGGTAATAACTAAGCTAGTTCAGCTCTACATGAGAAAGAAGTTGGACATAAAGATAGTTGATAAGAAGGTTTTTGCATTAGCTTATCTCTATTTTGAGAAATTAAACGACAGAGGAAAATTGAGCTTTACTGATGCTAGCACTATAGCTATCCTTGATTATTTTAAAATTCCTTACCTTGCCTCATTTGACGGAGATTTTGATGGGCTATCTACTTTCATAATTAACAAGCAGAGTATAATTAACGTTACAAAGATAGTATAGTGCATAGTAAATTTTGAGGTTTCGAATTTATTCAATAATGTTAATAAATGTACGTCTTCTTCTCTCTAGAGTATTCGAAATTACGAGTTAAATCTTGCAATAGACGAGAATAAATGGATTACACTCCATTTATAGCTTATTAAATAATTAGTCTCCTTTTAACCTAGATCAACTATATAATATTCGATTAATCTCTTCTTCTCTGTCATTTATACTTTATCCAATAGAAGTAAAGCTTATGAGTCTTTTCACGCTAAAAAGGTAAAGTGAAATGTTGACCGTTAAGTTCAATCGTTTTTTCTTCTCTCCTTATTTTGTCGAGTTAACCGGAAGTTAACTAAACCCTGTATTATGAAGTCTATACGTAGAGAATGAGAAAAGCCTAAAATTCAGAGGAAATATAGGTTTATACAATCTCCTCATGAGTTGAAAGTAATACGAGCCTAAGGTATTCCCAGAGCATAATTGTTCTTAAATATAGCTTCAGATGAGTAAAGCTTGCTAGGAATATAAACACTAGGAAGAGTAAAATCTACAATTTTATTACTTATAACACAAAACATAGTTTGTGATCCCTCAAAAGTACAGAGAATACGCTAAGGCCTACTATAGCGTTAAAGATAACGAGAGAGCCAAGAAAGCTTTAGAAATAAAGGATTATCCTGAATGCTTCTTTCACGCTCAACAATAAGTAGAAAAGAGCGTTAAACCAATGCTAGAGGTTAAGTTAATATATAGGAAAGAACACGACGTTATTGCTGATGCATCTAACAATCTTCAGGAGTTGGGAGAAGATTTGGATAAAGTACTTAATGCCCTCGATTATTTATCTAGCGCGTGGAATATATCTAGATATCCTTTCTTTAATGGCCAAGACGTAAAAACTCCTGAAGAGATTATAACTGAAGAAATGTGCAGAGAAGGAATAAGATATTCAGACGAGGTGTTAAAGATTGCTGAATCTTTCCTTAGAAAATATAGAATTATTTAGGATAGCAACGCGAAAGTTAATCAGAGATGACGTATTGGCTATAATATTTTTCGGCAGTAGAGTCATAGGAAAATATAGAAAGGATTCAGACGTGGATGTCCTAGTTATTATTAAAAAAGGATGGAATAGGGATTTCTCAAAGGAGAGACTATCCTTCCTCAAAGAGACGGGAATCAGACTAGATACTACAGTATTTGATGAGGAACAATTTGAAGAAAACTTAACACTAGGAACTCTAATGATGGGCGTAAGTATAGCATATTGCGTGACTTATGATAAAATTCATGCATACGAAAAGATAAATGCTTTTGCTGAGGAGGTAAGAAAATATAATGCAGTCCTCGAACTACCTTATGGGAAATTCATAGTAGGAAAAACTATCAGAAAGCGTTTCGGTGATCTATGATAAAGAGGAATACGAAAGATGGATTGTTTAAGCTAAGCAAACGTTAGAAAGTGCTAGAGCAGACCTTAATTCTGGATTTTACAAAAAATGGGTGTTAAGGGGACGGAAAGCCTCGCCCTTCCAGGGCTGGGAGTAAGTCGGAATTGGGCTTGTTTTAAGTCACAGCAAGTAGCAGAGTTAGCAGTTAAAGCTTATCTTTACGGTATAGGACAACCTAAAGCAGGAAATTCAATTTCATATTTGCTTTCCTTGTTAAAGGATCCACAAGAAATAATAGATAAGGCAAAGTATCTTGACAGGCTTTATATTCCAACCAGATATCCAGATGCATGGTCTTCAAGCTCTCCAAGTTTTTATTACACAAAAAATGAGGCTGAAGACGCAATTAAATATGCTGAAGATATTATAAAATTCATAGAAGAGGAATGGAAGAAGATATTATTAAAAGGAGAATAAAGGAAAGAGAAAGAGTAATAAATAAAGCCAGGAGTTTTGCAAATTCTCTCAAAGATTCTTTCTCTGTATTTCTCATCGGTTCTTACGCAAGGGGGGCTTTAACGCCTGGAGCGACGTTGATGTTTTAATAATTGGTGACTTTAAGGAGGAAAATCCTATAAAAAGGCTAGAAAAGATAGACTTTCCACCAGGTTTTGAAGTCATTCCTTTAACTGAGGAGGAATTTAAGAAGGCTTTGGAAAAACAATCCCATTATATGGGACGTCAAGAGCGTAGGTTTAAGGGATGATTTGAATTTATGCAGTAAATATAACCTAAGGTGTTCAGAAGGAAAGAATAATGGGTAAAATTAAAGGTACTATTAAAGTCAGAACTACTCCATTTATCATTGCTCCTACTCCGTATTCATAACCTAAAACGTCCACGTAAAATCCCAAAGTAGTGTCCATAGAAGTAGCCCCTCCAACTGCTACTGCCCCCAAAGGAGTAGACCTAATTCTAAGGAAAATAGGTAATAGCGAGAAAGTGAATTGTTCTCTTAAGAAGTTAACTAGGAACGCTATTACGCCATAAATAGGTCCATAATACTTTGCAACTATAGGCCCAGTATAAGAATACCACCCTGAACCCAAAGATATTGCCAACGCTAAATTGAAAGGTCTTATGGAGAGAAATAAAAATAGTATTACTGACGAAATTATTCCCCCTATTATTGCTATAATTACAGAGAATATGGCAAACCTACTTATTCTCTTCATTAATTCCTTCTTCAACTCCTTACCAATGCTTATGCCTATTATGACTGCAAGGACATATAATTCCCAATCTATTATCTCGTCAAATACGCTGTCACTTATTATAAGAGAATAGAACCTAGTTATGAGACCTACTAAGAAACCTATTATTAATGGCAATAAGTACTTAAGTTGAGTTTTTATATCAACCCCTTTTATCTTTCCCTCCTCAGTTC
The DNA here is from genome assembly GCF_009729015.1 of Acidianus ambivalens. Taxonomy (NCBI): domain Archaea; kingdom Thermoproteati; phylum Thermoproteota; class Thermoprotei; order Sulfolobales; family Sulfolobaceae; genus Acidianus; species Acidianus ambivalens. The sequence continues at coordinate 445,507 of NZ_CP045482.1, forward strand.
TTTCATTTATAAATGACCCCAAGAAGTAAGTAATCGTGACTATTACCAAAGAAGATATGAAGGAAACTAAAATGATACTCCCAACGTATTCTGCAGAAATTAGATTACCTCCCCAGAAGGAAATTGTGAAAATTAGGATTAGGACTATACCATCAGAGAAAATCTGAGGAATATTAATTTTACGTCCAAGTATGAGGGAAACTACGTAAAGTGAGATAAAAGTAAGAGTGAAGAACATGCAAAAACTACCTCAATTACCTTTTAAAAAGTTTATCTAGTAGGGTTGATATTGTACATTTACTGGGATTAAAATTGTTCTTCCGGAATTATCTTGTACAATGAGGCTTACAATATAGTTGGAGTAAGGAATTAAACCTTGCACACTACCGAAATTGACTATAATTGAGTTATTACCTACGCTCAATTTATTTGGCGTAATGGAAGTACTGCTTATTGAAGTTCCTTCAATTCTTGCGCTTATTATAGTCCCTTCAACCTGAGAATATACATTTAGATATGCGTACCCGTTGCCTTTTATTACTCCCAGCATTTGACTAAAGGTCTGAACATAAGGAATTCCTTTAGAGAGAATATCATTTATAGAAGTGTAAATTAGGATAAAGGCTATGAACTCAAGAATTCCTCCTACGCTAATCAGTATATCTATTATTCCACTTATTATTATTAATATACCCGCAGTTTCAATTGTAGAACTATTAAGTCCTTTACCTAAATTGTAAAATCCTAAGCCTAGCATAATTCCGCCTATGAGTTCTAAGATTGCCGCTATTACTATGATAAATATACCTACTATTACTATTACTGTGGCAACTCCAACTATTAGAATTCCTAAGGAAATAAGAATTAGTGTTGCGCCAGTACTTCCTATACTTACATCAAGTCCCGTATTCTTAAGTAAATTAAATCCAGACCTAAGTTTTATTATGCCTACAATGCTCAGGATTGCTCCTATAATTACTATAATAACTGCTGCTGCAAGTATTCCTATTAGCGAGGAATTAAGTTGTAAATTGCTAATACTAGTAGTTGTAGTAGGCGATGATATAATAAACCCGTAATAGGTGAAAAGTAACAGAAGCAGTATTATTGCACCAATAAATGATATTATATTTGCTAAGATCTCGTATAAAGACCCTTTTTTTAACTCTTTTAAACCGTCGGCGTAAGGATTAATCATACTAATTCTAGTTTTTGCTTCAGTTGTATTAATATATTTTGCAAATAAGTACTATAGTTTCTATTGTTTTCTAGGACCTTAAACTCACTAGATCTAGAATCAGATTGAAACTAAGTTTAGTGCTATTTCGCTATAAAGCATCTAGTTTCCAAAACCTATTTTAACTATAAAGCTAGTATTCTAACTGTGGATTATGGAGCCCTAGGGCTTTCCTTACTTCTATCTTTAGTGCTTGCGTTCATCTTAACAAGGCTTAAACTCTCTCCCATTATAGCTTACCTCATTGGAGGAATTCTCGCTTCAACTTATTTGGGTGTAAATTTCAATTCTCCAGAGTTCTCCCTTATCACCTCATTAGCGCTGAACCTCTTAGCATTTGAAATAGGTACAGGCTTTGATTTAACTAAAGCAAGAGAGTTATTTACTAGAGCGATTTTCGTTGCCCTAGCAGAGCTAACGCTTATTCTTATTATTTCTTATTATACTGGGCTCTATATCCTTCATTTAGGTTCAGTAGGCTCAACATTTCTAGTCCTAGCTTCAATAGATACTAGTACATCAATTATTTACAAGCTTACAGAAGGCAAAACGATAAGAGATAAGGATTTACTAATAGCTGTAGCCTCAATAGAAGATATTGAAGTATTCTTTATTTACTCTGTAATTGTAGCATTAGGTGGTAATTTCTCCTTTATAAAAATAACTACTGTAATTATTGAAGTCGTAGTAGCGTCCATGATACTTTACGTATTTGCCAGGTTTCTCTTCCAGAGAGTTTTATTTTCTCCAAGTAAAGTAGAAGACGAAAGCATAATTATTCTCTTACCTATAGCACTAGTTTTTATCTTCTCTTATATTTCGTCTATCACTGGAGTTCCAACGACTTTAACAATGATATTAGCAGGAATAGCTTTTTCCTCCGTTAGCGGTAGCGAAAAAGTGATAAAAACCATTGCACCAGTGAGAGAATTCGCATTAATTTTCTTCTTTCTAGCAGTGGGAGGGCTCTTGAAAATTAATGAAAGTTTGATAGGATTCTTCGTGGTCTCTCTCCTTATAATCAGTATAAAATATTTCTCCTTCAGTACAGCCTCTTGGTTAACCGGAACTAACTTTGTTCAATCTTATACAAACGGAATTTACATGATTCCCTTGAGTGAATTTGGAATTATAGTTACACTCGACGCATTAGAGGAAGGAGTTAACGTTTATACTGTCTATCTTATTTCCATTACAGTAGTTATAGCCTCTAGCATAATCGCTACGGTTCTGGTACCGAGAATTCAAAAAATATCAACATTTATTAGTGAAATATATTCTAGATCAAGAATTTTACCTCAGTTAGATTCAGCTATAATTTGGTTTAACAGAACAGTTATAAGGCAAATAACTCCGTTTAGCAAATCTGAAATAACTAGGGCTTCTCTTAGATTAATAGTTCTCATACTTCTGCCTTTTGCAATATTTCCTCTCTTTCATAGGCTTTCTAGTTTTATTCCTTCAGACTTAGGCTTTCTATTCTACACGATCTTTGTAGTAGAGTCCGTCATTGCTTCGTTATTACTTTATAATTTTTCATTATCATCTATGAGGATATATTATATCATAGTGGGTGAAATATTTATAAGAATACAGAAAGTTAAAAGCAGGTCTTTTAAGGAATTTTGGAGAGGAATTTTAGATTTTGCAGGAATTGGAAGTATATTCTTCCTTATTTTATCCTCATTATTTTATCTATTTTTAGAAATGTCGTCACTACTAGCTTACGATCCGCCACTTATAAGCTTCCCGATACAACTCGTCTCGTTAGTTATTATCGTTATCTATATTAGCAGGAGAGATTTTAAGAAAATATCAAAATTTTCAATGTATTCTAGGAGAAAGCCCAGTTATAAAAAAGTTATTAAGATAACAAGTATTGCAATACAAAGGTACAAAAAAGAGAGTGACAATAATAAAGAAAAAGAGAAAATATTGGGCATAATCCATATAAGGGTAAAGTAATTGACCGAAAAATTTGACATTTTATCAAAATATCATGGTAATAATTCCCTAGTCTGTTTTCCTGGAACTTTTAGAAAAGAATATAGCCCAAAATTTAGAGTTTCCTATTATCGTAGTAGATTTACTGGTATATCAATCAGTAAACTCTATAGGAGAACGCAAAGTTAAATTGGCGTTTAATATTATAATAACTAATTCAACTACAAGTAAAGTTTAACAGTGTTAATTTCACTTTGTAATTAATTGAACGTTATTGTCTCTATATTTTATAGTGATATATTTAGATTATAAAAACCTTTTAAAAATATATAGTTAAAGTTTAAATATACTGTTAAAAAATTGAGCATATGGAGTACATAAGACTCGAAGGAATTATAGGACTAATCATAGTAATAGGAATACTATTGGCAATAGTCGCTATGGGTTATCATTTTTCTTCAACCATACAAACTGGGCCAAGTAAGTTCAAAGTAATAAGTGCAGAGCTATTATGCGTATGCAAGAATTATATTATTAAGGCTACGATAGAAGCTTCTGGTATTCCTGGAAATTGCCACGATAACTTGTATGAGGTCATACTTAATGGTACAACATATTATGCCTTTTATAAAGAAAGTAACGATGGCCAGGTTGTTTGGTACCATAATGGGACTCATACTTACGAAATATAATTATCAACTTCGAATACTACATATTCTCCGCCAGCAAACTTGCCAAAAAGCACCTACGAGGCTACTTTTATTTCTCAACAAGGTAAATGTACTATTACCATAAGCTTTGGAGTTGCACCTAAACCACAGTTGAAAAATGTTCAAGCTGAAATACTTAATGTTAGTGGACTTTACGTTTTAACGACCGAAGTTAACGCAAGTATACCGGTTGGATATATCTACTTCTATGAAGCAATACTAAACGGTACTACTTATTACATATTTTACCATCCTAAGGGCTATACATTATGTCCAGTTTACTATATCGATAAGTCTGGAGTTTACAACGTTTCTTTATACATTTATCCAAAGAACTTCACTGCACCAACCAACGTAACTCCTAACAGTTTTGAAATAAAGCCTGGTACTTATGAAGTGACATTTGTAACCAGCATAGGTAATTACACTACAACTGCGGAAACAGTAACAACAACTTCTACTCCTCAATTCTCTGTAGAAAATACTGCAAAAGAAGGTGTAGTAAATGGATTAACGCAACTTAACTTCACGATAACTGCTACTACTCCTCTAGGAGGTCATATTTGTGTTTATGAGATTTGCATTAACGGTCATAATTATACTGTTTACTATAAGCCTAAAGTCTCTACTTCAGCGATAGGAGTATACGTTGAACAAGGTACTGGGACTTATTGCTTTTACATAAACGGAACAATATCTGCAGGGACTTACACTATAAGGTTCTATTACTGCTATGAAGGAGTTCACTACGTGTATTCTGAGGAAATAAATATAATAAGCTAAGAGATTTCTCTTTATTCTCCTAAATATATTTTTAATTGTATAAAAGTCACCATAATTGATATTATAAACGCAGACAAAACTTGATCAATAGTATGGGCTTTAATTTTAACTCTTGCTATACCTACAATTATCGAAAACAAGTAAAAGAAAATGAACTTTATTCCCAGAATCATTATTAATGCTGTTGAAATTGCCGTGATTGTTGCTACGTGTATGCTTATTTTATACTTGAGCGAGATGGATAATATTACTAATGTATTGACAATGTAAGCTATGCTGAGGTAAAAGAAGATAGGTGAGAAATTGAAATAATATAAGAATACACTACCTATTATATAACCTAGTAGCACTAGAACGATTACTCTTCCTCTTTCTTCCCTCCTGCTTATAAATAAATCGGAAATCTTTCCTAGTTTCCGCATAACTAGTGTTATCAAGAAAGGTAGAATTGAAAAGAAGAAAATTATATCTATAAAATCCAGTAGATTTCTACATCTTGCTAGAAATATAATGAGAAAGCCTAGGAATGTTGATATTGAAGGATGAAATATAATGGAAATTATTCTTTCCATCATATTAGCCCGCTGGTTAATATAATAAAACCTACTGTGTAAAGTAAGCCTACTGCCACATTCTTCATTATCCTCTTAGGAAATTTTACTGAAATTATACTGAAAGCAATTAAACTCCATATAAAGCCTAGAATACCGCCTATTAAAGCCCAGGTATAATCTCCGGTCATTATCCAAGAACTTACAGTAAATATGTCGACTTCTATCCCTTCAGCAGTTATTCCTAGTGCAGCAGTTAAAAATGCTCCTCTAGGTTCTGGATAATCTCTGAAAAAGAACAGCGTAGCCATTCCTATTAAGAGAAAACCTAAGGACATCCTTATTATGTACTCACTAGTATCCGTAATTAACACGGGGAGAAAAATGTAAGTTAAATAAATGAGAGAAAGTACTAAGAGCACTCCAGCTAAGGTTCCTAAATTCCCCATCTTCCTATTATTTGAAGATGCAATATAAGAAAAAAGAGACATTTCAAAGCCTTCAAAACTGCAAGGTAGGAAAGAAGCTAAAAAAGCTACCTCGTCCATTTTTACCTCCTTAGCACATTCTTATATCTCTTTAACGCTAGCACAGAAGATATTAGGAAACCTATTAGAGACGAGTAGACGAAATAGTCAGTAACAAAGCTATATATACTATTGGTTGAATAAACGTAACCTGAAATTCCAAGACTCACTAGCAGGGAAAGCAAAGCGTAGAGCGTAAGATTTCTTTTCTTAAATGATGCGAAAAATAATGCAAAGCCTATTAAATCCAACGGTAGGAGGATTTGAATTGCTGGTTCTGGATAAACCGACGCATAGCCAGGCAGAGGATGAACTACAGCAATGTAACCGTAATACACAGGATATTGTAAAGGTATAGGATAAGTCCAGTTATTTGGGCAAAGTATTATGGGGGGTCTATCTCTCGAGAAATTGAAGGCACATAATAGCCCTTGAACGTCACTATTTTCTACGCATTTTGTTAACCAGGGTAAATGCCAATTATAATCAATAAATCCTAACAAGGTATATCCGCTCAGTGTATAATTATCTATCCACGCCTCTTTTACATAGGGCGAAATAATCAAAAGAGGAATCCTTTGGCCAAGTCCATAGTGGTTTATTGCTGGAGGAACTATTTGGTCAAAATATCCTCCGCCTTCATCAAATGTTATGAAAATGACGGTAGAGTTCCACTCCGGGCTTCTCATTACCTCATTAATTATCTGAGAAATTTCTACAGCCCCAACAGTTACGTTATAAGGAGGATGCATATCGTATCTATCGTCATATCCGTTGATTAGCATAACCCAACTAACTGCAGGTAATGAATTATTTTGCAAATATTCTTGAAATGCGGTAAGAAAGCGTCCTCTATGTTTTCGAACTTTGTTGCACCCTCAATAAGTTTCTGCGAATAACCTAAGGATATAATTAACTTATCATACGCTATTTCTCCTGCAGTAGTTATTACTACTTTCTTCCTAAAATCAATTGACTTAACAGTAGCTTTGAGAACTTTAGGATATGGAATTTTTGCAATGCCAGGATCGCCAGTTTTTTACCACGTCAATGAGCTTGTGAGTTAATACGAAGTAATCTTTATTATCTATCATTATAGAATCGTGAGTTTTTAATGCAGATAATCCTGCAAATCCTCCACCTAAAATCACAATCTTCATATGTTTATATTACATTTGAAGTTTTTAAGTTGATATTCTCAAATATATATCTCTCGTTAAAGTTTGAAAAACTAGAAAGGAATAAATACCTTCATCCTATTTTTACTTTATGCAAGAATTTACGGCTAATTTGTATTCTAGAGCAAAAAATTTTCTAGAGGCTGCGGTTTATAACATGAAAGGAGGATATTATGACATCTCCGCAATATTATTTTCTAGGGCAGTGTATTTAGTTCTAGTTGCCAAGCTTCTAGATTCCGGAGTAGAAATTCCATGGTATCTGGATTTTGCTGGATTATTTAGGCTTTTGAAAAAGAAACTGAAAATAGATGTCGAGAGTGAATTTTCGGAATTACTTGACGCAATTAGGATTCACGACTGTTATTCTACTCCAATTGAGATTAACGAAGATGAAATTAAAGAGTTAAATGAGAAAGTTAAAGATCTCTTCGTAAAACTTAATGTAACTTAAGGAACTTTATGGCGTTTATATTATTAATTTCCTTATCCATTAAATAGCAAGTTATTCTGCCTTCCTTTGTAGTGTCAATAACTGGTGCAACAAGAAATACCTCAACATTATATTTATCGGCAACGTTTAATGTATCTAAAATTACTGATGGGGTAGTTGGAGTAAATATTATTGCGTAACCTTCGTACTTCTTCATTTTTAGTAAATTCATTTCTGGTTCCTTTTCATCTATTTTCCTTCCACCGTAGATCTCAACTACAGACTTTACCAGGTCTTTTCCTGCTATTATGACCGTCTTTTCCTTAGTGGTTTCTAATTCGTCTTTTATTTCCTTTACTTGTACCCTAGGTATTTTTGTTGGCATAGTGTAAGGATTTTTAACAATGAAATAATCCTTAGAATAAAGTAGTGACGTGGCAAAAGCGTAAGCAGGACTATCAACGTAAGTATAAACTTGATCAAAATCCTTAATGATGGAGAAATCAAAGGCTCTATACTCTTCTCCAGGCTTTATAATAACCTTTTTATCAAATTTTAGGGCAGGAAAATCTTTACCATAAGTTATCAAAACTTTCATAATTAATCATCTTTTTTTAATCCTTAAAAATTTTAGAAGAATTCCGTTAGGTCGTAAATTTCCTTAATGGTTTGATTTATTGTATCTATAACGAAAAGTTCGTTAACTCCTATTCCTTCATTAAGGATTAAGTTACCGTACTTTTCACCTTTTATTGAATGTATAAACGAAGAGAATAGGATTTCTCCTTCTTGTAAAGGTCTCTCCAAGTGGATGTTAGTTATTGGATTTCTTATGTGCTCTTCTTCCTTAAATACGACTGAAGGCAAAGGATTCTCGGAGAAAGCAACTCCTACAAGTTCGCCCTTGTGAATCATTCTTGTTTCCTTAAGAGCAAATTCCACGCTTTTAACCTTATTAGGGAAGAATCTTTTCTTCCTCTGAGTATAAAGATATTGTTGAGAATTTTTCGGCATGGAAAGCGAAGTGTAAGCTCTCATTGTCGCTATGCTTCTGTTTACGTTTCTTATTACTCCGAATACGTTTTTGTCGTATATTCTTATTTCTTTTTGTATTGTCCATTTTATTGCGTTTTCTATGAATTTTACTATTTCTTCTTCTTTGTATAGGGCTGATGTTATTATTTTGTCTATTACGTTTATTTTGTGTTCTTTGAAGGTGGTGAGTATCATGTTTAGTTTGTCGATTGCTTTTTCTTTTAGTATGTCTTCTTTGTTTATGACTACGAATGTTGGTAGTTTGAAGGCTGAGATCATTTTTGCGTGGTTTTCTGCGTCTTTTTGTGTTGTTTTGTCGTCTGCGAAGTATATTACTGCGTCTGAGATTCTTAGTCCGTTTATTTGTTTGTCAAAGAGGTCGAATTGTCCTCCTATGTCTTGTAGGGAGAAAGTGATGTAGCCTTTTGCGAAGCCGTCTTTGTATGGTGATTCTACGATTACTCTTTCGTATTTTTCTCCTGTGAATTTTAGGTAGGATATTGTTCTGAAGGGGAGGAATTTTCCTTGGTGGTATGCCATTATTTTTTGTGCTGTGTAGATTGTTCTTTCCTCTATCTTCTCTTGTGGTGATATGTAGAGGAGGAATTGGTAGTAGTCTTCTGGTTTTCCGTTTATTTCTGCGTCAAACTTGGCATTTTTTATTGCTTCTTCTTGGTGTTCTAGGAAGTAATTGTTCTTTAGTAGGAATTTTGCGAATGATGTTGTTTTACCGGTGTCTCCGTTGCCAAGCAATGAAATTAAATACATAACGAATACTCCAATGTTTACCTTTTATTACTTACTATCTTTTTACATCATTACAGAATACATTTATATTATTATATTCCATTCATTTTTTTATGAAGAAGATTATCATCAACATTGAGGGAAGCGTTAACTCCGGTAAATCAACTCTCTTAGGGTATTTACTTTGGAAATATTCAACTAACAAGGACTACATAGCTCAAAAGACCAGATTATTCCAAATATATAATAAGCAGTATAAAGTCCCGGTGCAAGAATATTTGGCAAACCTCATACAAATAACCAGCGACGAAACAATTAGACAAATGACTTCCAAATCTCACGCAGTTAATATAACCATAGGAGACCTCCAATTAATAGCTATAGATATAGGAGGTCATAATAGGTACACTTACCAGGCTCACCTTTCAACAGTTGAGAGCGATACAACGCTTTTCGCAATTCCGGTTGATGAAATAAAGGAGAAGGCTTACCTTAAGAATACAATGCTCACTCATTTAATTACTACTTACCTAGTTAGAAAAGCCTTTGGCAGAACGCCAGAATTCCACGTCATAATAACTAAGATAGACATGGAAAAGGATTATGATAAATACGTTAGTCAAGTTAAGAGCGACCTTGATAGGATAGGCAAAATCCTAGGAATGACTGACGCAAGGTTTTACTACTACACTTCTTCCATAATAGTTAAAGGAATAAATGATATTCAAGCTGAAGGTCAATACGAGGAACTATTAAAGAACCTGGAAAGCACTGTTCAAACTAGAATAAACTCGTCAAAGACAGTCTTTCACGCTAGAGACGTAATGAATCCTACTGAGAATATTAAAGTTCTTGCAGGTAGGGTAATGTCTGGAAAAATACAGAAGAACGACGTGTTAAATACTCCTTACGGTGAGCAAAAAGTAATACAAATTGAGGAATTCGGGCAAAAGATTTACGCTGCAGATCCAACGTCTTATATTGCAATAAGGTTTGAAAGGGACAACTTCCCCTTAAACTTCAAGGGTGGAGAAGTTTTAGGCAATTTTGAATACTTTAGCAATGGCGAAATAACTCTCCTAGACCTTAGGGATACAATAAAGAGAATACAGGAGGAGTTTGAGTTAAAAGATGAGCAGTATTATAATCCTCCATCTAAAATACAGAAGGGAACTAAGTTTTACACTACGATTAACGGTTATAGGACTGCATTAAAGGTTGAAGACGTAATTTCCGAGGAAAGCAAGAAATTAAGGCTGAAGGTAAAAATAGAGGATAGAGTTGATAAGATATCTGTCTTCGGAGAAATAAGGAACACCGGAATAACTTATGAAGAGAATAACAAAATCTGGGGAGCATTCATTTTATGAAGCTAAAAGTGGTTTCAACAAGCCTTAGAAGATACGGCTAAGGATACTTTCTCTACTGGCTAATGCTTCAGCTTTTTGGGCTCAAAAATCTGCAGAAAAAGCGTTAAAAGCTTTACTCATTAATTTTGGTAAGAAAATAACTCTTTTACGTAACTATTCGTTATTTTTAATAACTTCGTTTTGCTTACGATATGTTTATATTGTATTATCGAAGTCTATTGATGAGCTCCAAACTGATGACGAGCTCTGCTCACGAGGATGAAAGTGAAAAACGGATGGGAGGATAGTGGTGTTTCCTCGACTAGCCCCAAGGGTGACTGTGTATGATCCCTTGAGAGGGGTGACCGTGGCAGAATTAGAAGTAAGGATAAGTTACGTCACGGATAAACACAATAAGAACTCATGATTTAGTGAAATTTGAATGAAATTCAAAGAGAATCTGGGATAAGAGGAGACGAAATTAGGCAGGATGTCGATAAGTTAACAGTTCATTATACTATTGCGAGATATCCAGATGCCGCAAATGCTGTACCAGCTAGGTTATATTCTAAGGAAGGCGCCGAATAAAAAGAGCGGAGAGGGTAATAGAGTGGGTAAAGCGTTATCTGCAATAAAAAGCCAAGAAGAGATGCTCAGAAGGGTCAAGTTGTTTATAGAAGACGTAAAAAGGAAATCAATGTGAAAGAAGTTTATGTAGTAGGTTCCGGAGCCAGAGGAGATTATCTAGCTACAAGCGATATTGATTTAGTAATTATATCAGACGATTTTAAAGGTATGAGGTATATAGATAGAATGGAGAAGTTAAGTAAATATAGGAGGGCTAAAATAGATTATTTTACTTTTACCACTGAGGAGTGGGAAAATCCTCAGTCATTATATATTGAGGAAATGAAGAAAGAAGCAAAGAAATTGGACTGACTTCTCCGAAATCTAGAAAGTTGAATACTCTCTTGATTTGTCAGTTTTTATCATTTGATCTGTACCATTTTAAATTAATTAGTTTGCATCACCTGCTGATATAGATATTTTAATTTTTGCTCTAAGATTCATATAAACTTTATTCTATATCTACAATGTATATACAGTACCCCTTGTTATTTTACCTTCCTTCTTCAATTCTGACAAATTCTTTAGAATCGAAGCGCGTGGAATTTTTGTACATCTTTCCAGGTCTTCTAAAGTTAATAAACCCCTCTTTGCTAATACAAGGAGTATTTTTGTTTTTGCGACAGTTCTTTCATACGTTAAATAATGTAATTTAACGTTAATTAGCTTTACTAAATTAGTAAGTAACTTATCACGTACTAAAAGTTAGCTTTGTTGTTCCTTCCTGCAGGTTTACTAAAGTAGTAATACTCTTTCCCTTACCGTGAGAGTAAGCTCTTTTAAGTAAAAAAGCGGGATCAAGACAGAATTAAAAACTAATTAACTTGACCTAGATATATGATATTTTTGTATCAAAACATACAAAAATTATTCAGAATTAGTAACATTCTTCTATTGAGGAAATTTCTCCTTTAATTAATTCAGTTGCACATTCTAACCCTCTCTGAGTCGGCTGATAAGTACTAGAACCTCTGGTAGGGTGTAACGTCAATAGCCCCCTTTTGATCAGTTCTTTAATGCACCTCCTTACATCTCCTCTTAAATGTCCTGGAAACCTCCTCAATACTGCTTCTAATGGGACGTGTGCAGATAATGAACCATTGGTAGCGTCGAAAACAGCTACTAATATTGCGTTAAGTGTCTCGATACTGCATTTAGCCATTTTCTGCCAGAATCATTTTATTCATAACAAGATTTTTAAGTCTTTATCAGAAAATGATAACTATGGAAAGTAAACAGGTAGAGAAGGAAGTAGTTTTCGTAAGCAAGGTTTCCGTAACTAAAAGTAAGAAAAACGGTAAGGAGTACGTTACTTATAGGATAACTATTCCTATGGAGAAGGCTAAGGAATTGGAGTTAAACGACGGGGATTATCTTTTAATAAAGGCTAAAAAGGCTAAGTGGTACCACCTCTTAAATTGGGAGGAAATGAAGAACGTTTACAACATGTTGCCGGAGGAAATAAAGAAGGAAGTTAATGAGTTAAATCCTAAATAAGAATGAAAATAGAGTAAAAAAAGAAGAGATAAGCTTTTTGTTTAAGATTTTTCTTCACTAAACTGAGGAATTAATTCAAAGTCTCATTTAGAATTTCCAATACTTTATCCAGTTTCTCATTAATCTCCTTCAACTCTGCATTTAGTACATCTCTCTAACAACTTAATTCTTTGCTCTTTTGTTAATTTGCTCACATCTAGTACAGCCATATGTAGATTTTTGAAAACGTCAAATATAAGCGTTTACTAATTTTTTCCTCATATGTTACCAACGTGGTCATTGCATTTATAGAGAAATTCTTTCAAACCAACATAAATGTAAGCCCCCGGCAGGACTCGAACCTGCGACAACCGGCTCTGCAGGCCGGTTTTAGGGGGTACCCCCCTAAAACCCCCAATTCCAATAACGTTGAATTGAATGAAGTTAGAATGAATGGCTTTGATCTAACGCCTTCTAACAACTCTGAAATTTCCGCGAGTGATTTGCTCAAATTCGAATTTGCACTTAGACAGAAAAAAATTGCGGATAGGACAATAAAAGAATATGTCAACTGTGTAAAGCAGGGAAGAAAAGAATCGAATAACTGTATCAAAGCATGGAGGAATTTCTATCGCTTAGTCTTAAACAGAGACCCGCCCGAAAACCTTAAGCCGAAAAAGACGAAACCTGATTTACGAGTCCCCACATTGGAAGAAGTTAAGAGGACGCTTGAAGTTGTAAAGTCTAATTATTCCTTATATTTATTATACCGGCTTTTACTGGAAAGCGGTTCAAGGGAATCTGAAGCCCTCAAAGTGATTAATAATTATGACGAGAAAAACGAAATTAAGGAAGAAGGTTTCAGCATATATATTCTCAACTGGACTAGGGGGCAGAAAAAGAGCTTCTACTTATTCCACGTTACGCAGTTACAACAAGTAAGAATTACAAAAGATCAGGTTTCCAGTTTTGTCAAACGGCATGACATTGTGCCACCTAAGTATATCAGAAAATTCTTTGCCACTAAAGCCTTAGAGTTAGGTATTCCATCAGAAATAGTAAACTTCATTCAAGGAAGGACTCCTAGTGAGGTTTTGACAAAGCATTACCTGGACTTACTCACTTTGGCAAAAAAGGAGTATAAGAAGTATATGGAGTGGTTGTATACAAACGTATACAAGGAATGAACAGACACTGACCCCAACCCCGTTTTCCACCCTCAAACAACGTTTTTTTCCTCTTGCATTTTCCTGAGTGAAACTTGGATTTGCGATAACAGATCTAATTCTTTCTCTTTTCTCTTCTTCAGATATTCCGCATAGAAGTCATTTGGAAGCTCCACTTTGAAATAATCTATTGCTTTGTGAGCAGATTTTGTTGTAAATTCGCCACGGGTGTCTCGTGCGAATTCTTTTTCGTATAGCTGTGCTACAGCGATTTTCTTTTTCTTGTTTTTCCATGTTATCTTTATCTGGTACCACCCCTTCTCTCTCAGAAAATAGGCGATATCGTCCGGGGCGGGCGTTGTAAACAATACCGCAGAAACTCTAGTCCTGATGAGTGCGTAATAAGCATAAAACATCTTCATGTAATCCTTATACCAGTAGTACTTACTGAGCCAAATCGACGCATCATCAAATATTATATAAGGAATTCTTTCATCCCTTTCAGTTATTTCTTCCAAGTATGCCAACGCGTCTGGCAACTCGAAAAAGTACTTTACATATTTCCATGCTTCATCTTTTGTTTGTAATCCTCTAAGGGCGAATTCCACATCCCTTGCGACCTTAAATGCGTAAGTGGTCTTGCCAGTGCCTTGTGGGCCAAAAATAACTGCAGAGATGAAACCCATATTGTGATATGCCTCAACTATCTTTTGTGCTAACCACAAAAGCTCAGCCATTCTAATCCTCCTCCTCCATATCGCTATCTTTCCCGCCATGGAGTAGTTGTTTAAACAGGCTCTTATTCACATTCTCTCTGACTTGGCCACTTGACACTCTTAACACTCTGAGTATATCCCTCCTTCCTCTACCACCCTTACTAACTAAGTAATGCTTCAGTTTATGGGCAAACTCTGCAAGCTCAACGACGGGCTCCTCACCAAAGTAACTAGGAAGATTAGCAAACTCATACGCCGTAAGGATTAATGAGATCTGTGACCCCGATAAGTAGAACATCGTATCTTTTGGGTTGACAAGTTCACTTATGGCCCGGTTTGTGACCGTGTAAGGATTTTCGATTTCTGGAGGCTTTTCTTCATCTTCCTCCTCAGCCGGTTCATTATTCATTAATGCTTCTAACTCTGCTAACTTCTTCTTCAGTTCTTCATTTTCCTTCTTCAGCTGTTCCAACTCAGATGATCCGTTCTTCTTGTTAGGCATCTAAATCACCTACCAAATGTGCTAAATAGAAGTTCCTCTGTGGGTTCAGATAAATATGAACTGTATCGTCAGGCCATACTTCGGCAATAAAAGGTATCTGTACGCGGTCAGTCCCAAGAATATACCCTACGTAATGCATTATTTTTGGGTCACATTGTAAATAATCCGCAGGGGGGCATAGGTCGTCATTTTCCAAGAAAATGACGTCGATAAAACTATTGTGTAAACGCTTTTGAAGGAATTTCTCTATTCCCTTTTTATGGTCAACCATTCAGCTCACCTTTGAACTATTTGATGGAATCGTGAAACTAGGAGTTGTAGTTGTCGTTGATGTAGTAGTTGGTATGTGTGTCACAGTACTGTTTGTCACATGCTGAGCCAAGATATGGCTAAGGTTTGCGTTAGCTATTCCAAAGCCTATTCCTAACCCTATGCCAATCCCCATCACCGCACCGACAATCAACATCAACAAGTCGGGCCCTGATCCTACTCTTGCAAGGGCCTCAAAGAATTTCGTTTTTATCAATGAATGTAGTATTTGCGGGGCATTCAGCGTCTTGAGCGTCAGTTGCTTAATCTTCTCGTCCACAGTCAAGTCTAAAGTGTAAGGAAAGTCAGGTAAAGTAAACCAGACCGCCACGAACTTTTTCCCTAGGGGGAATTTACTCCTTTCGAGAAGAAGAGGTTCACCATTCAACACCCACGTCTTCTTTAGTTTCTTTACCTCCAACATAAGATAGCCTTGGTTTTCGACTAGTTTTGCCCTCCTTAGAAATAGCAGCTGCAGACCATCTTTACTCTGCTGCAGCATTGCAATGTAATGTTCAGCCGTAAACAGCCGTGAGTTAATCCATTTTTTGACGACCTTTACCTGAACATCAACTTTCTGCTTCTTAAACTTCTTCTTCTTCTGAGACAGCTCTTGTTTAAGTTGCTCAAACTGTGCCTTTTTGAGCTCAAATTCCCTCTTCTGATAGACCTTGTAGAGCTTCCTGAGATCTTTCCCGTCTGCTATCTGCTTTACTGCCTCCTCATACTTTTGCTTTAGCTCTTCTAAAGATTGGGCTTTCTTCAGCTCTTCTTCCCAAACCGAAACTAACTTTCCGTCCCCGTTAGCCATGCACCATCACCATTCCTAAGTAGAACATGAAACTATCAAGGGTCAGACCCACGTAATAACATACGTAACTGTGAAAATAGATCATTAAATGAGAGATAGCGATAATGACGACCGACGAAACCACTAAGTAATATCCCATGAGCCTTGTGGAACTGTGGCTGAGCGTTGAACTCCTTGATTTGGGCTTTGCTTTTCTGAACAGCAAAACAGTAATGAGCATAATTAAATCGAAACCTAGAACAATTACGCCGTAAGTGTTTGGGACTAAGACCATTTTCTTTCCACCTCATCACACATATTCCTCCTTGAGCCAGTTGAAGAAGAAGGCAAAGTCCATGAGTCCGAACGCGAGTGGCAGAAGAGCGAGATAGAAGTTTGACGCTGAAAATGTTATGTCCGTATAGTTTTGCACGAATACAAGAAAGCCCATTGTGCCCATAATAAATCCTAACAAATCGATTAGGTAGTTTCTTACGACCAAACCTAGAAGAGGGATTAGAATACCTAATATATAGATTACGTCCCCTAACGCACTCATAAGATGAAAAAAGAATGTGACTTTAAAAAGGGCCTACTTGTGCATACGTTTCAACCGTTTGGCTAAATATAACGCCGATAATAACGACCTCTTCTCTTCCTTGCTTAGTTTCGCCCTCTTTACATGCTTTATGGCTTTATTTAGGTACTCGACCTTTATATCGCCGTCCTTGGTAAACGCCCGCTTTCCATACAGTCGCTCTAGATATTTGTGCACCCTTCCTTTCCGTTTGATTGCCTTCTGTATCCACTTTGACATGGATACCCCCTCATTCCTTATATATTTTATAACTAATAATGGCGGGTACCACAATCAGTACTAACAAGTAGAATACTGGTACCAATGCAACTAGTGTGGCATTAGATGACCCTACATACTCTGGGTTACTAACGAATGATGATGTGGTCTCTGTTAGGGTACCAGATGTCGTAACGTAAGTAGTGTAAGACCCTGGATTAGTTAAGTAGGTAACGTAAGAGACTATTGGCTGAAACAGTACAATCCCTACAATGATAAAGATAGCTAAAAAAATGATTTCCTTCATATTGATTTCTTCCATCCTTCACCACTCCTTAATCTTTGTAAATCTTATACGCAATTACTGCCGGGACTATGATTAGTATCAATATGTAGAACAATGGCACTAAGCTTAATAGTGTCGCGTCAGTCCCGGTGACACTAGGGGCAGTGCCTGATGTTAAATTGTTAACTTCGCTTGTAATGACGGGCAGTAAGACAATGCCGATTAGGATGAAGACGAATAGTCCTATTAAGAGTCCTATATTAAGCTGTCCTTCACCTTTTGCTAACTTAGGATTTTGAGATGCTAATTCTACGAATTTCTTGGCTGAGGATATGATATTGCCATCCCAAGTTTGGTAAAAGATCCTGACCGCTTCTTCTATCTGCTCTTTGGTGAAATATTTGTAGGGATTTATCGCTACCTTAAGGGCTTCTTTCGCTATCTTTAATTTTGACCAGAGGCTCATTTTTGTTCGATACAGGCTCGTCGAGAGGCTTTTTAAACCGCATAGTTTCTGAATTCAGAATCTGAATTTCTTTCGAGTTCTCTTTAATTTTAGCATAAAGCGTACGACCTTGTTTGTATAGGTCGATTAGCCCTTCTTCATTTAGGATCCTAAGATGTCTAAGGACAGTGGCATAGCTAAGCAGAAGCGTATGGCTGATTAGGGAAGCTGAAAGTATATAGTTTTCCGCTATCAGCTGAAGTATCTTCCTCCTAAGAATTTTCGCCCTAATCTCATTAGAGCTGTAAGTCATGGCCCGTATCCCCTAATCAATTTAATGAGTTCCCAGATTAGTACGAAGTTAATGATTAGTATTATCGTCGTCAAGAACGGCCCTATCACTGGTACACTTGAGAGAAGTGTTATTGAGCCCGTGAAAATACTCAACAGATAGCCTACTGCAGAAGCAATTGTTTCAAATATCCATATGATCCAATCAAACACATAGAGGACTGGGGCAAGCCATCCAAAATTGATACTGAAGAGCGTTACGCCCGGTATCGTTACTGCAGGTATTGTAAGCCCTGGAAAGTGAGCCCCCAAGATGCAGAAGGGCGGTATCAATGTAGTTTGCGGGATTATAGTCAGAGGCCCCCATCCTACTGTCCATACTATCGATGAAGCCACTGCTTGAGCAGAAGCATAAGAAGGCTCTGGAGGGATACTAGGGGGCGTTAATCCACTGTAAGCACCTACCATCATTGCAATAAAGATATCGAATAGCAGGACATAAACTATTAGCTTAGTACCCATCCCTATCACCTCCTAGTACAAGGCCGGCTATCAGACCAAATATAATGGTGACCCCCCAGAAGAGTGGCAAGAAATCCATGAAAGTTAAGGCAAATGTTGAAGCAATCCCTACAATGATGGCAGGAATCTTTCCCGCCATTTTATACGTTAGCCCCATGAAGACCAGTATTATGATTATCGCAATGACCGGCCCTAATCCAGTGCTTAGGGCTAAAGAAATTGCGTCCGCCATCACTCCTCACCCCCCATGAATCTGTCCGTAAATGTTTTCGCGAGCAATAACGCGACGCCGAAGACGAAGATATAGAAGATGTACCAGGGCATTAGCCCTAAGTACGACGTCATAATAAGTCCCATAACCGCCCCTCCACTTGCCCCTGCCTTTCCGCCGAATTTCCATCCTAGTAGTGCAACGATTACCGTAACGGTAATCCCTATTAGTGATGCCCATGGTTGATCACTACTGAAGTTATAGAGCGAAGAGTTTGGCTGAACATTATTGCTAAACGGTTGAGTATAGTTGTAGTTAAGTGTTGATGTACATACAGTGGTTGTACTAGTTGTTGTAGTAGTGGACTGAGTAACGCTAATGTTTAAGATTTTGTAGGTCACTCCATACCAATCTACTTCCACAAGCTCATATGGAGTATCAGTCAATGTTACCTTAAACTGACCAAACCCGGTTGAATTGGTATATCCGGTGATATATTGTGATAACGTTGTGGTTGATGTACCCGTTAATATTACGAATGATTGGTCTGCAGTGGCTGATTGCAGAATAATGCCATCCACAAAGAACCATTTAATGTTTAGAGCACCGGCACCATAGTAGAAACCTATACCTAGTATGGGTGAACTATTGCTTATGATAACGCCGGTGCCGTATTTCACATTGATTATGTCTATCTCATTTGTGGCGGTAACAGTGAGCTGAAGCTCATTGAGGGTATCATTGTTGTATTGAAGACCGCTTGAGCCATTGAAAGGTATCAAGTAGTTACACTTCATGGTGATTATTAGGAGGCCGTCGTTAGCAGAGGCCCAATACCCGCAGAACTCGATTAGGGCTTTGCTCACCACATCTTTTGCATAAGAGAAAGCAAAGTTAGAGCCCTTATTTACGAACGCTGACATCGACACGTTCTCTATCGGTGTATTATAGCTAAATTGAAAGGTTAATGTGATAGTCTGTCCTTCCGTAACTGTAGTTGGGTATGGCGAAACGAAAATCACGGGCTGTTTCGTTGCGGGATAGATAGTGAATGAGCCGGTAAACTCACCTTCTACCAAACAGCCCTCAGATATTCTAATAATATAATTATAGGAAGTAGGAGCACACACTTGTTCCGTTATGGTGTAGGGCAAATCGACGAACCCGTTAGTCAACCCTTCTATGTCAATCTCAATTGTAGGTTTGACCGCCACACTGTATCCTGCATCCATAAGCACCGTGGGGATATTAGGGCCGGTAATGTTAGTTACCGATATTGTTTGTCCCGACAGATAGCTCGAACAAGGCGGGTATACCGTCACACTGCACGCCCACCACCCGACGAATATAGGAATAACGACGGGACAACAGAAAGTTTTCGAGAGTATGATTATCCTCAGCGTTATGGTGATGTTGAGGTACCAGGAGTTTGTAGCAGGAGCAGGATACAGCTTTGGAATTAGGTATATCTTGTTAGTGGTTTGACTGTAACAGATTTTGCCTTGGGCGGGATATTCTGCACCCGAGATACTGTAGTTTACGAAACTTAGACTTGTGATACTCCATGATGCTGAAGTACTCACGTTAATAGGATTATTAGCAAAAGCGTATCCGTAGAGGGCATGGATCCCGCCACACAGAACTAAGCTCTCATAAGTTAAGCTGATTTTACATGTTACGCTTTCAATAAAACTGTACCTCACTATACACCACACACCTTGCCCAAAAACTGTTCCTCCGTCCCACGCTTGTATCTGAAAGTCGTTGTTTAATTTCTCTAACGTTAGCGGGTTAATTCCGGTCGTCGTTTTAGTCCCTGTAATAACGCAAAAGACCTTTGTCGGACATGACCCTATCGTAACGTAAATGTGTAAGTAGTAAGGAGTGGTATAATTGAAAGCAAGCGTAACGTACTCGGGGGCGGTAAGACTAGGGACTGTCGCGTTTAGGAATACTTGACCGTTGAAGTAAGCGAAGATATGTTCGCATTTCATAGCGCCATGTTCTAACGCGACTATAATACCGGCGTTCCCGAACGAACCAGTGTTCAGTCCGTAATTTCCTTCTGTATTTATGTCGACGTAAGTACCATAGGCAATAGCAATCTCACCGTAGGGGGAAGTACCGCCATTCAAATAGAAGGTTACGTTGAAGTAGATGGAAGAGGTTGATAGAGAAATAGAGACGTTATTACCAGTGTATTCGCCACCGCTTAAAACCTTCAAATTGGTACCACATTTTGTGACAGTACTCCACCAATTTGCAGTACTTAGGGTACAACCGAGCTTAGTCACAAACCCCGTTGTCGAGATTGTCTTAGTTATAGTGAACGGCGACCAAGGCGGGCCGCCTCCTCCTCCTATTATTTCATAGTATGCATTAACAGGGATAGCCGGCATTACCAGAAGTAGAATTAGAAACGACAGGATCCACTTCTTCATAAGTTAGGAAAAAAGAGAATGAGTTTATAAGGGGCTCATTTATGTCTGAAAATTAACATTGCCAAACCTAAAATTATTATACCTAATGTCAGCATATACGGCCATAATGAAGCATAGGAAGGCGGTGGAATTGTTGTAGTCTCTGTTTCATGCATAACAGTAGTGCCTGTTAAAGTAGTAGGAGGCAATAGGCAAACACGAGTGCAATTATAATTCCATGCCGGCATACAAAAGACGATGTTCCTGGTATATGTGGTAGTTATAGTTACATTATGCACTGAAGTTTTGACTGTAGTCTTATCCAAACCATGGAGGTATACAGCAGAATAGAGGGCTAACACAGACAGTGACAACAGCAGTACGAGAACAATTATTTTTCGCATAAAATGAAAAAAGAAAATTACCTTTTATAATTTATGAATACACTTGTATACTACTATGCGTATTTGGAATTCAAGTATGCAAGATATACACACATATCTATTCCTGCACTGCATGGTGATGAACCTGCTGAGCATAATTTATAGGAGTTTTTGCTTGCATACCATTCAAATGTAGTTACTGACTTATTGCACATTAGAACATAGATTGGTTTGAATGTAACATAATGATCCACATACATACATACTGCTGACGCAGTTTCACCACTTGACACAGAGAAGAATGCACTAAAGTTCTCATCAGGGAACGGATAGTAGAAAACTGGTATATGTGCACCACATTGGGTAATCAGTGTACCGGCACGTGGTATTTCACCAATAATCATTGCACTCCTAGGTATGAAGGAAGTAAACACATTATGAAGAGTAACCTTATAGCAGTATCCATTAGTATCATAAAGTCTTACATAAATTGTGTCACATTTATCATGAACCATTACTACACATAGTTTTGTCCCTCCAAAGTTGTAATAGGGAAAGGTCTTGTTGTAGAAAGGATAATAGATGTGAGCACATTCTTGAACATAAACTATGAACATTTGGACATACCAACCCGTATGGTTAACAATTAAACCCACACCTGCTTGGAGGAAAATGTTTCCCGCATTTGGCCCTGGAGGACAAGGTGACATAGCTATCCATATAGCATATGCATAAGGAAGTGGACATTTTTTACATGGGCAATTACTCCAGAAATTAAGGCAGTTAGGAATATGTATAACTGCTATTGTAGAATTCACGTATCCATGATTACCGCTATCGTTAAAACCTACTATATACCCCTCAAAATTCGCAAGTTCATTATCACATCCAATTATTTTGACTGGTATAGATTCGCTTCCTCCTCCACCACCGCCTATTATAACAGGATATGCTCCTACTTGCATTGTTGATATTGGTATTTCTAGTAGGAATAGTACTAGAAGACCTAAACCTAGAAGACTTATAGACTTCCTCATTTGCAGAAGGAAAAAGAGAATGAGTTTAAAAGAGGCTCAGTTCAAGCGTATCCCATATCACTGCAAACACTGAACCTATCGTTACAATGGTAAGAATCAATAACTCGTTAGTTTTCCTCAAAATTAGGTAGATCCCTAGAATTGCCATTATTTTTAGCGTTATCAATGTTAGAAGCATTGGAAAATAGCCGTATTTACTAAAATAGCTGACTATAGGGTTCAGCTCAATAAAGTGATAATACCACGCAATAAACGATACAACGACATCATAAATATTGCCCGCAATGAAGACAGTCCATAAAACCTTAATTTTACTCATCTAACTCACGCAGATATTATGCTTCTTACAAACGTGGTCTAAAAGGGCATCCGTTGTTGTGAACTCTCTCTTACAAATAGGACAGACTTTGGTGTGCTCAGCATAACGAATGTGCTGTTTGAGAGCCGTTAAAGAACTGAAGGGCAATAAACACAATGGACATACATAGGGGGATACTGCTTTACTTTGCAGGAGCTTCATTAAATAATCTGACTCAGCGAGCAAGTCAGGGCGGTAAATTAATGCCTTAACGATTGCCCTAATTAGTCTCTTCTGCTCGGGTGTAAGAGAATGGTAACGCCTTAGTTCTTCTAAAGTTACATGGATAGCTATCGACTTATGGTTGCTCAGGTACTTTTTAGTACCTGATTCCGTCACTGTTTCCTCACCCCTTTACTTTACAGGAGGAAATCCCAGTACACATTATTTTTAATTAGCCATTCTAGAATCCTTTTCCTTAGAACTTCCTCATTTTTACTATTTTTAATAACGATTAGCCTACCTCCACTAAAATATTCTATCCTCCCATCAATCCCTATAAATACTAATGATTCTAATTCGGGCAAATCTTCATCACCGGCTTCATACTCTAGGTCTTTTAAGAATTGTTTTAATTCTGTAAGGTTAAAGTCAGCAATAACCCATTTCTTTTCCTTAAACTTTTTTTCCAGGGCTCGGCTCATCTTCTCACCTTGTGCCTGTAGATTGCCAAAGTATTGTTTACGACAATCACCGCTTCACCTAGAAGATCAGCGTATAAAACATACCAGAAGACGTTACTGATTTGCATCATTACCAATATTAGGAGTAATGCAAACGTACCTAGGCCGAACTTGTACATTGCAAGTAATAGAGGGCTATCAACGAAAGGCACAGCCATAGGGTTCTTCTCTTCTGCACCTCTCTTTAGCCCCAAGATAGTAGTCCAATAATCATCAAACTGAATTCCGTAAAATGCTATGATGTCGATAACGTTCATTTCCTAATCACCCTTTCGCTTATCAATCTACTGTCGATTTTCTCGAAACTCCAACCATGTTTCCTTCTAAGGTGTGACCGCAATGCGTTCTTTGTGTTATACTCCTTACCGCAAATCTTACAGATGTACTTCATACCTTGAAAACCTCCTTCAACTGCTTTAAGTAAGTCATTTGTTTTTCAACCTTTGCACCAGTAGTATTCCTTGTGTTTCTGTGAAGTAAATAATACAAAGCCTTGTGCTTTTCATCATAACGCCCGCAAGAATGGTTTATTATCCCTCTAAGGCTTCTTGCCCTATATCCACAAACGGGGCAGGTAAGTGGCTCATTGTAGTGACATTTTCTGATATGTATCCTCAACCAATTTATTGAAGGCTCTAATTCCCCACAAAACGGGCACTTGTAACTCATAGTATTTCAGCCTCCTGCTTTGGGGTAGGCTTTATGTTGAAAGATTGATAGTAAACATCAAGTATGAAATCATTGTTGATTTTCTCAATGTTATGCAAGTGAGCAATCACTTGTTTCTTTGTCTTGAAAAGTAACCCGCATCTTAAACACTGATAAACGATCATTGCTTTTGGGCCTCCTCTAAGAACCTTAGGATTGCCATTCTAATGACTTCAGACCTGTAAAGGCGGTGATTCCTAGCATAGCGGTCTATCGCATCTAGGAGTATGGCAGGCATCTTCACTGTAACCACTTTTATTTCTTCTTCTATTGCAGGAACGACTTCAGCGTCAGTCATCCCTTTATCACCTTCTCGACCTCTTCACGAGTAAAGTGATAGTAATCGTCTTCAATCCATACGTGAAGTTCTTCGTCTAACCACTGTGCGAAGAATTTCACAGTCATATCGCCTATCTTCAGATATCCGCTTACTGAAGTATCGTCGCCGTTCTTTTTCGCCCATAACACTTCGATACATTTGCTTATGATAACGGAATCGGCTAAGTTTAGTATTTCCTGCAAATGTTGAAATACGTCGTCCGGGTTCATTCTTGAACCACCTTAGCCTGGATATAATCGCGAATTGTCCAAACTATTTCGTAACTGTTCTTGTATTCGTACTTTGTGTCTGCGACTCTTGAAACGCCGTGAAACGCAGGCATCATATTCAGAAAGTCAGTTAGGATTCTAGGGGCGTTTTGGTCACTCAATATTTGGTCAATAATTGACCAATCAGCAGTTATTTCGAAAACTGTGTTTTCATTGGGCTCACCGTTTTCAATATCCACTAGTTTGATCTTCAATGTTACATCGTTCTTATTTCCATATAGACAGAACTTCAGATAATGCCCATCCAATAACTTGTAGTATAGCTTCCCTAGACCCTTGTCACTGCGAATTGGCTTGATGAACCTCATCTGCTTTGTTGAGAATAATAATTCATGCACAACGGTACTAGTTAGGTGTTTGGAAGTAACGGCGTAATCTATTGCGTTCATCAATAGTCACCTATAGCGTAGTAGTTGATTATGTACTCGATTTTCTTCTCGATCTCTTCTAGTTCTTTTAGGTCTTCTTCATCAAGGTCGTTTTCGTCCAAGTACTTTTCTAGTCTTTGTCTAATCTGCTTTAACTCCTTACTCATTGTCAATCCCCTACCTCCTCTAGGAATTTAATCGCCTCATCTAATTTGACATAAAACCAGAACGGCTCGCTTTCGATCTCAATGTTTCCATGCTCGTTCATCGTTGTTTTCAAAGTGTATTGAGCGTCGCCTATCCTGATTACCCCTTTCGCAATTAGCTCGTCAAGCGATTTCTGTGGTTTCTGGACGTATAATACTTCTAGACTTGCCTCCTCTATTATCGAATTCCTATCTAGGAACTGTTCGAGATGAAACAAAAATTTCTCGAACAGTTCCTCTCTGGATTTATCCCCTTTAGTCACGACCTCCATCTGACCACCCTCAATCTATCTATCTGTCAATCTGAATATATAAATTTTTCTGTCTATCAATCCATCAATAAAGATGCAGATATATAAGAGAAACATGATAATGCATTATAAGGGGACAGAGTTGGTCGAAACTAAAAGGGTGACAAAAAAGAAGACTACATTAGCGTTTGACGAAGACGTGTATCAAGTACTGAAGTTAGTATCTGTATATCTGAATAGGGATATGACTGAGATAATAGAAGAAGCTGTAGTTGCGTGGTTAGTCCAAAATAAGGAAAAACTACCTGTTGAACTTAGACCTAAGATAGATGAGATAGGTAAGCGTTTTTTTCACGCGAAATGAGGTAGATGAGAAACTAAAGGACGCAATAGCTACAATATTGGCGTTAGGTGGCAGTGCGGTAACAATACCCTATGCAGAGTTTCTAAAAATATTAGGTATATTAGATAGTAAAGAGGCCAAAGAAGCATACGAGATGTTCAAAATATTATTAGAGAGGATTGACAGATTGAAGAAAGAGAGATAGATATCCAGAAAGATTTATAAGGAAAGATATACAGATTGATAAATTGATGAGTGGAGTGGAAAAGTACATAAAAACAACCCTCAAGATAAGGGAAGATATTTTTTTGAAGGGAAAACTCCTAGCCTCAGCTAGGGGTAAGACTTTCTCAGACATATTAAATGAGGCACTTGAGGCCTACTTAAGAGAGCACGAGAACGAGATCAAACAAAAAATCGCAGAGGTGGTGCAATGAATACAAGTTCTTCTAACACAACTGAAACAAACCCCCAAACAAACAAACTAACAAATGCGGGTATAGAAAAAACTGTTAAACAAACGTCAAACAAACAAACAAACCTAAACCCCTCAAACTTTTACAACATAACTTCATTATTAGCTTTTAGAATTAATGTTATAGCAAAGCAAAAATATATGGAATTGTCACCTCAGAAGAAAAAAATTGTAAAACTCGTTCTAGAGAACGCAATTCTTTCATTGGCCGAGGATAAGGAAAATCTTCCTTATTTTGCAAAACAGTTAGGCCTAGAATTAGCCAAGAACGATATTCAGCCCATACTTAATATCAATATAAACTATAGTGAAGCTAAAGCTGAGGCAAAAGCTGAGATAGATATCTCAAAATTACTTGAACTAACGAATGAGTTAGAAAGGATTATCAACTGGATTGAGACGCACAACTGGAGGAAAGAACAGAACGCGTATATCGTACCACCTGCAGTTCTTAAGGAACTAAACGATGCATTCGCAAAAATAAAGAGGTTGGTGAACTGAGATGACTGAAGTCTCAGAGAAAGAACTATTCTTAGAGTTGGATGACGACATTAGAGAACTACTATCACTAGTTCATCAAATTTCTATAGACGCTAGGATAGGGAATTACAATAAAATAAAGATAGAAAGAGCGATTTTCATAAGCCAGAGAATTACGGCGGAACTTTACCAGATGCTGAGGTGACCCGCATTATGCAGCTGCAAGCAGCTAAAGAGATTAAAAAGATTCTCTCAGGCTTTAAGCAAATTTATGTCATGTTTAGTGGTGGTAGAGATTCCTTAGTAGCTCTTCACATGACTTGGAGTGCATTTCCTGAGAAGACTAGAGCACTCTTCATTAATACTGGTATAGCTACACCAGGCTTAGTTGATTACGTTAAGGAAATTGCAAAAGAGATGAACATTGAACTTATAATTGTGGGCCCTAAATATGACTACTTTGAGCTGGTTCAGAAGAAAGGTTTTCCCACAATAACCCACAGGTGGTGCAAGCACTACCTAAAGTTGCAGCCTTTGCAGGAATTTCTAAAGGATAAGAATAAACAGGAAATAGTACTTGTTACTGGAGTTAGGAAAGATGAGAGCTGGATGAAGAGCCACGCCGTAAAATTATATTTACATCCAATGTTTGGTGTTTACACCTACGCACCCATTTACGAATTTACAAGTGATGATGTAGAGGAGTACATAAAAACTCACGGTCTAAAGAAGAATCCACTTTACGACATTTACGGAAAGGCTTACGACTGTTGGTGTTCTGCTTATAAATCGCCTGCAGATTTCGCAATACTAGCACTGAAGAATCCCGAATTCTTCCAAAAATTTGTGGAAGCAGAGGCAAAATTAAGAAAGGGTGGTTCCGGGCTATTTTACAACCACGAAAGAATATACTTCAAGGACATCCAGAAGAATCCAGAATATTATTTACAGAAGTACTCACGGACTTACAAATGCCCGTTATGTAGGACTTTAATATGATAAAGGGTGACCCACCGTGGCCGATTCTTTTTCTTTTAAACTAAAGTATTGGGGTAATCAACAAGAAGATTACATTTTACCCAATGTATGGTTGGGAAGAGAGTACCTAGTTTTGGGAAAGCTATTAATTAAGTTAGCCCAATGGCGGGCTAGAGGGCTAATAGATTTTGATGTATTTGTAAAGATAACAGGAGTCGGGACTCTTACCAACATTGTTAATTTTGAACATTATGAAGGATTGCAGGACAAATATGATCTAACGCTTTATGTGAAAGCTAAGGAGTCGTTCTATCCGCTTATCTGGTTAGATATAACGGGTTCAAGTTGGACTGAAGAAGAAAGCAGAAGCCGTTACGGTGAGGCTGTCTATGCTGTACTTAGTACCAAAATAGAAATAGCTAGAAAATACAACGTATTAGGGCGGGTATTCTTTATCCATTATAACGATGTTGAGGAAAAGCTGAAATGTATTTCTGCTTTACAGATACTAAACTTAGAGAGAAAGAACAAGATTAAGAAAGATAAGTTTGAAAGGGATGCAAAAAGCGAATATTATCTTATTCCTGTGGAGTATTGGAAGAACTTAGTAGAGCTTAGAGTGGCAATTAAGGGTTTCTATCAGAGCTTTAAGGAGTATTTGGCTAGGGTGAGCAAATGAAAGTAGAGAAGAATAAGGACAAAATAGACAAACTCTTCTCAACCCCGCAAAAACTAATAATACTTATCGGGGCATGGAAAGAGGAAAAAGGGGATTGGCCTAGTGTCTCTGAAATCTATAACGAGTTAAACAGGAATACACATGTTTGGTACAATTGGCAGAATTTCCTTATAGAGAACGGGATAATAGAAATCAAAGAGGTCAAGACACAAAAAGGGCCGGTAAAAAAGACCATAATACTTACGCAGAAAGGACAAATACTCTACAATATTATCAATGAATGCCTAAGAAAATCTTTGCATATTGAAGAAGGCGTTTGACTAGGGCGAACGGGAAATGGTAGCCGCATATTTGCAGCACTCCTTTGCAGCTGCATGGAGCCCTCCTAGATAGCTGCATAGTGCTGCATGCAGCAACGCTTTGAATTTTTCGCACTATTGAGGAATCTTTGCCGTCTTCTTTCAATTCCTTTGTTGATATTCTATTAGAATGAGTATTTAAACCCGCGTGAATTAACATTCTCAGAATGCCTAATTTTTACATTAGTTCTAAATTCTACATAAAAGAGATAAAAGGTAAGTATTATGTTTACTTAATAGAGAACGGTGAAGGCAATAAGCAAAGGCACACTTACATTGGTTCATTAGAGAAGATCATAGAAACCTATATTGGGGGTGTGGGGGTATCCCCCACAAATGTAAGCCCCCGGCAGGACTCGAACCTGCGACAACCGGCTCTGCAGGCCGGTGGTCTACCTTGCTGGCCTACGGGGGCATTTCCAAGTAATTAATAAATGATGTTATCCTTAAAAAATTTTCAGCAGTTCTTAGCTCAGTACCTCTTACACAACCTAAAGAAGCAAGTTAAGTAACCTATCAATAGTGACGTTGAGATTAAAGCTACTTCGAACGCCCCTAACATTATATGGCTAAACAAGTTGTTATTTGTTAAAAGGAAAGTTATTCCAGAGCTTCCTGCTAGTACTATAGATGAAAAGCTTATCGTTGACGCTATTTTAGGAAATTCTAGACCAGTATTAAAAGAAAGTTTTAGCAGAACTGCGGCTAGCAAAAATGAAATTAATGCTAATGAAATGTGAAGATAAAGTAAACTTTCGGCTAGAATTCCAAAATTAATAAACGACTTCGCAAAACCTAGACTGAAAGTTGATATAAGGGCAATTAAATCAACGAAAGAGTACTTGAAAAGAGTATTTATGGTATTCATAATTAAAAGTAGATTTCTAAAAATATAAATCTTATCAAGTTATTGAATATGTATCTTTCTACATGGAAATTTTCGGCCTAAACTTTTCTTTTTCTTTTTATAAGTTAGTATACCTCTTTTTAATAAAAAGATTAATGCCGTTACGCTGATCAAGTTACTCATATATAACTTTGTTACCCATCTCTTTCTATGGCTCTCATAACCGCAAAACCGGGAGACCTGGGAGAAAAGGCAATAATCGTAGGTAACCTCCAAAGAATGAAAACTGTAAGTAGCTTACTAGAAGATTCGAAGTTAGTAAGCGAGTTTGCAGGATACTATACTTACGTAGGCAAATACAAGGGAGAAAAAGTAAGCGTAGTATTTCACGGTATAGGAATTCCGTCATTAACCCTAGTAACTCACGACCTTTACAATTTAGGAGTTAAGGAAATTATAAGGTTTGGTTCTGCTACAGGATTAAAAGACGTAAAGCCAGGAGAAGTAGTAGTTCCAATAGGTTACTCTTATAACTTAGGAGGAACTTTCTACCAGTACTTAAACGGAGAGTTTACAGCTTATGCACTAACTCCAGATTACGAACTACTAAACAAGGTAGTAAATAACTTGAATGCAAAACAGCTAAAGGTAAGAGTAGGCAACGTATTTACCAGTGATGCATTATTTACTCATAGTAAGGAATTTCTCGACAAGCTATCATCAAGGAACCACATAGCTGTTGAACTAGAGGGTGCAGGACTTTACTTCCTAGCAAACCTCCTAGGGTTTAAAGCAGTATCAGTACATCTGATTTACAGAAACGCTAACGGAGAGAGCATGACTGCAGAGGATATAAATAAGACAGAAAAAGTTATAGCGGAAGCGTTATTAGAAAGTCTATAATTTTTTAACCATGATTCCCATCTGGCTTCTTATAATTATAGGAATAGCTGTTGGAGCTCTAACTGGAATTACAGGTTCAAGCGGAGTTTTAATAGTAGTTCCTGCATTGTCCTACTTGGGCTTATCCTTTCAAGACGCTATAGGAAGCAGTTTATTAGT
This sequence comes from Acidianus ambivalens, assembly GCF_009729015.1. NCBI lineage: Archaea > Thermoproteati > Thermoproteota > Thermoprotei > Sulfolobales > Sulfolobaceae > Acidianus > Acidianus ambivalens. Next base: position 476,384 of record NZ_CP045482.1, read on the forward strand.
CGACGTTATAACTACACTGTCTGTCATTTTCGTATATTTTAGGCATGGAAATGTAGATCTTAAAATTTCGCTCATTTTAGGCTTAGGAGCAGTAATAGGTGCACAAGTAGGTTCAGCAATAGCCTTTGTTGTGCCGGATAGAGCTTTAGAATCGGTATTTGTAGTATTTACAGCTTACATGGCCTATATTTCCTTTAAAAGGTCTAGAAATCCTAAGTTAAATATAAAAAGGTTAAATTTAAGGACTGCTTCTTACGTTATAGCCCCAATGTTAGCTTTCTTAATTGGCATAGTTACCGGCACTTTAGGAGCTAGTGGCGGAATAATGTTCATTGCTGTAATGATGTTGCTTTTTTCCATAGACGTTAAGAGGATGATAGGTACAGCTACTTTGGCTATGTTATTTTCAGCAATAAGTGGCGCAACAGCTTACGCAATTTCTGGTAGATCTGATATAATAGCCTCAGTAATAATAGGCTTAACTGCACTAGTTTCCGGATATTATTTTGCTAGATTAGCGAACAAAATGAGGCCCTCTTATATTTACATATTCCTTGGTAGCGTATTCGTAGTAACTTCAGTAAGCGAACTATTTAAGGTAATTTAGATTTTTTATCCCATTTTATACTCTATATTCTACTATTCATAAGATATTCTAAATTTCTGGAATAATATATGGTATTCTAGTAATGCATTAAGATATAGACGAATTTTTAAATCATTTAAACTTTTTATAGATTATGGCCAAGGCTAGAGACCTAGGAACGGAATCGGATCAAAAATTAAGCAAGTCATTAAGTAGAATGGAATTATTTTACATTGGCCTAGGAGGAATAATAGGTTCAGGTTGGTTATTTGCCACATTATATGCTGCAGAGGATGCAGGAGGAGCTTCAATACTGTCTTGGATAATAGGAGGTGTTCTAATTTCATTTATTGCTTTAGCTTATGCTGAAATAAGTTCAGCAATACCTAAGAGCGGAGGAATAGCTAGATATCCTCATTATACTCACGGAGGTTTAGTAGGATTTATTATGACCTGGGCGTATTTAATATCTACCTCAATATCTGCAGCTGCGGAAGCAACTGCGTCTGTAACTTATTTATCTTCATTAGTCCCATCTCTTGCTTGTAAGGGAGTTTTAACTCCTCTAGGAATAGGAATAGATTACGTGTTCCTAGTAGCTTTCTTCTTCATAAATTATTTTGGAGTAAAGTTCCTTGGTAGAGTATCTCACGGAGTTGGGTGGTGGAAGTTACTAATTCCTTCCGCAACTATCGTTATCCTCCTAGTCTTCTATTTTCATCCAACAAACTTTACAGTAGATTTTATGCCTTCTCCCTCCTACACATGCCACGGTTATGGAGGATTCTCTGCAGTTCTCTTTGCAATACCGAATGCCGGGATACTCTTTTCCTACTTGGGCTTTAGGCAACCAATTGATTACTCCGGAGAAGCTAAAAACCCAAAGAAGAGCTTGCCTTTTGCTGTTATAGGTTCTCTTCTAGTAGGGATAATAATCTACGTACTTTTGCAGGTAGTTTTCATAGGAGGACTAAACTGGGCATCTTTAGGAGTAACTCCAGGAGATTGGAAGGCTTTAGCTTCAACTTCTCTTTCAAACGGTCCTTTCTTCTTCCTATTTAGAGAATCAAAAGTGTTCGGCTTAGTATTCCTGATATTCTATGTATGGTCTATAATTCTATTGCTTGACGCAGTGGTGTCTCCCAGCGGAACTGGTTGGATATACATGGGAACTGCTTCAAGGACTATTTACGCATTTTCAGCTAACGGATATTTACCAGAGGTATTTTTAAAGATAGGCAAAACTAAAGTGCCAACGCTCTCTTTAATCTTAACCTTAATGATAGGTTCAATATTCCTCCTACCTTTCCCCGCATGGGTTACATTAACTTCCATATTATCCTCTGCCTCAGTATTTACCTACATGATGGGCGGAATTGGAATGGAGACGTTAAGGAAACTAGCTCCAGATTTATGCAGGCCTTACGTTGCTCCTGCAGGTAAATTATTAGCACCTTTAGCTACGCTTTCGGCAGGTCTTTTAGTTTACTGGTCAGGGTTCGACATTCTATTTTATGTAGTTACAGCAATCTTTGTGGGCTTACCTCTGTTTTTCAGTTATTACGCTCACAAAATCTTGGAGGTTGAGAAAAAAGTTGCAATAAGTCTAGGTATTGCTGACGTTATCTTAATACCTCTTACCTCTTACTTTTGCCTAGTTCAAAGTGACTATCTTGCGGAAAATAACGTAATAGCCTTCGTCATTTACATAATTTCAATGGCTATTATAGTTTCCAGCAATATTGCTGTAGTATATATGTCCTCTCCAGCAGAAGGTAAGGAGGAAATTAGAGCAGGAATCTGGCTAATATCTTTCATCTTCTCTATGTTACTGTTATCCTATCTAGGCGGTTTCGGTCCAGCTAATTTAATTCCCTTTCCAGAGGATACAATAGTCGTAGGGATAGTTACATTAATTTTCCATTATCTGGCAGTAAAAAGCGGAATAAAAACGAAGGCTTTAGAAGAGTTAGAAAGAGGAGTTTCAGTTTCTTAAAATGTAGTAGATCTGAAGGCATTTAGTTACGTTTTCATATAAGTAATGGCAAGTTAAGTTGAGGTAAGTAAAGAAAGTATAAGTATAACCTTTTTCCAAGCTGTTGCAGAAAACTATAGGAAACTCTATACTAACAGTAAAATTATATACCCCTGCAGGAAAAGAGCGGTCTATGTAAATTTCTCCTAAATTCTCTGCAACAAACCTGGATAAGTTGTCGTTTGCAAGTTGAATATACCTTATGAAGTTTACCGTGGAGTTTACTGGAGTCGAGACTAAAAAAGTGACGTTAGCAGTACCATTAAAATAAGTAAGATGAACTACTTTAACGTAACTTACTACGTGAATTTCGGCTATGCAGTAAAATGTGATGTAGACCTTATTTTGTGAAATATTTCCGCAAATTAAACTTTTATTCCAATGGTAGAGTAGTATGCATAGGAAGGCAAAAGAGGGGCAGAGACGTTGATTTCTTCTTCTTTGGCCAAGGTTGACGGCCTAACTAAGATAGTTTGATTTGTTTGTACTATACTTATTTTGCCTCCGTTTATTGTTATAGGATAAGGAGTCGTATTATTCAGAAGCAATGAAAGTATTATCTTTCCATTGCACAAGTAAACTGAAACAACTCTTGCGGAGGGCGGAGTTAGAATTTCGTGAGAAATTCTTATTACGTGTGCAGAATATATTATTAGTACTAAAGACGAGAGAATAAGTAAAAAAAGTAAGTATAAAAAATTTTTTCTTGATCCATTATAACCCCGGAGGTAGAGGTATAGGACCTACGCTATTAAGTGGGGGGAAGGCATATTGCGCTACTGCTAATTACGTTATATCCTAAGTAAACCGTTATTGTTCCTAGGTCTGTTCCACTACTGGGTAATGGATTAGTTGGCTCAACTAATAGTGAAACGCAATATGAATCTCCGTTAGTTAATGAAATAGTTGTAGTGCATTGATATGGTTTTCCGTTGTTAATTATCTTAAATTCTCCTATTGTTTTCCCAGTACTAGCACATTGTATTATTAGCCATGCACATTTAATATATGTTCCAGTAGTTGTACTAACGTTAGTAACAAATAAGTTACCGGTTTACATGCCTTTATAGTGAGGAAGTGATAGAAGTAATCATAAGTTGAGTTTGTTATATAGATTGTTGCAGTAAAATAGTACCCATGAGGAGCGTTACCTACGGTAGTTGTTATATAACTTGGTACATTTCCGTTAGGTCCGCATTTTAATTGTATTGGCATTGTAGTCGTATAAACTGTTATCGACCCCTGATAGTAGTAAATAACGTCTGCAGCAACCACTGAATTAGTGCACTTAAAAATACAAGAGATAATAATACTTTCTTGTTTATTCTCGTCTTTCTAATTCGTTCTTTGCTTGCTTTTTGTCTATATAAAATTTTCTAGTAATAGAGACAATAGCTTTTTAAGTACTCTCGATTTTTAAGTTTATCGTTGAAACCATAAAAACATAAACATTTGTTGATGCTTTCTCGTAGTTCTACTATCGATATTTTATTCTTACCTTCTTTGTTTTATCAATTTTTATTAGTTAACTTAATCTTTATAGATATTCTTCCTTTTTTATCTTAGTTTCATTTATTTCAATATTTTATAAAATAATTTTTATAGCTTCTAGTAAGGAAATTTCTTTCAGTTCACCGTTATCTATCTTGTAAGCTTTATTTCCCTGAATGAAGATGACAGAAGTGTTAAACCTTCTAGGGAAGAAAGCCTCTTTTATTTTCCTATTCTCCTTTAATATCTTTAAGTGCGGGGCTGATATAACTCCCTCTTCAATACTATACGGAACATTTAATTCCGTGAAGAGTCTAACTATTCCTCTCTCTATTTCATTATATCTTAAATCGTGAAGAACCTTTTCTAGTAAGGACAATTTACTTATTGGAATCCATCTAGCCCTTGTAACAGAGTTCAACGAGCTTATTACTGCGGAAGTTATTAAAATAAAAAATGGCAAATTGAAAGAAAATACCTTAGGCAAGTATATTAGGAATGCTCCATTATATGTAGGGAGTACAGAATAGTCGTAATAAAATAGATATCTCTCGTCGTAAATATATGACGAAATGAACATTGAAATTGAAAGTAAGATGAGGATTGTCGATAAGTAAAGAGAGTACCTAGTTTTCCTCCATACAAGTGGTACTATTGCAGATAATAAGGCGTAAATAACTCCTGCAATCGGTAAGGGTAAGAATACTGTTGAGGAGAAATCGTAAAATCTTATGTTAAATCCGAAAATTTCTAACTCCTGAGAATAAATAGAACTATTAACCTCAAAGACGGGGTAGAAGAGGAGTGATAGTATGAAACCTGAGACGACGGCAGTATAAACAATAACTTCTGTTCTCACATGAGAGTACTTTACTAAAGAAAAAATAAAATTTGCCAAACAACTTAAATGCATTCTTCAGTTTTTCTCGATTTACGAGCGTTAACTTGACGTAAAATTTGCTCTAGATTACTTTCAGTCAATTAGACAATGAACTTGATTACACTATTTTCTTGAGGATAATAAACATAGAGGAAATTTCCGTCATAAATTAGGAATTCTCCTTCACTGCCAGGCATGAACTTTATTTTATTTCCACTCCCCTTTACAGTAAGTAAATGTATCTGCGACTTTATCCTTTCTTTCTCTGACCAAGTTATTGCTTTCCTTACTTTCATTTGTATACCTATACTGGAGGGGTTTTCAATGATCTTTTGGAAATCTACTTCTTCCATATGATAATTTACTTGAAAATTTTATATAAATTTTTATAGACGTAATACCTACAAAGTTCTGGAAGCTAATAAGGACATGCAGGATCTTCCTCTAATGGATCTCCATAAACTGCATAAGCTCTTGCTCTACTGCCTCCGCACACGTTCACGTATTTACAGCTTCCGCATTTGCCTTTTAATTTTCCTTCTTTTATAAGTTTCAGTAAATGAGATTCTCTATATATTTTAACTATATCGTCCTTTCTCACATTACCTAAGGATAAGGGAAGGAACCCACTTGGGTAAATCTCACCATCATAGGAGATAAAAATCACTCCTGAGCCGTCTCTTGTGGGTACTATTGATTTATCAACATCTTCTTTAGGCGGTTTTCCTAGTAATTTCCTCAACTCTTCAATTAGTTCATTATCCTCAAAGCCCTCAGGGTATTCTAACTTTGCCCTCCTAAAGAAAGGTCCCTCTACAGTCCTTACTACGATGTTATATTTACTTACCTCAAGCAGGAAATTAACGACTTTCTTATAGTTCTCTTTAGGAATATCCAGTTCTACAGTTCCTCTGCCTACTGGAATTAGGAAGAATATCTCCCAAACTTTAACGCCAAGGTCATGAAGGATTTTTGCTATTTGTGGTAATTCAGGGTAGCTTCCTTTCCAGATTAGAGTATTTACTTGTACAATTAGCCCTTGTTTTAGTCCTTCCTTTATTCCGTTAATTGCATATTTATAACTAGTTAAGCCTCTTAACCAATCGTGAGTTTCTGGCTTAGCACCGTCAAGACTTATTGACATATAGGTAACTCCTGCTTCTTTAATTTTCCTTATACTATCCTCATTAAGTTTGTAAGAAGGTGCAGGGGCTATGGAAGTTACTAATCCTAATTGCTTCGCATAATCCATTAGCTCAAATATGTCATCCCTGCTTAGAGGGTCTCCTCCAGTAAATACAACAACTACTTTGCCGAAAGTTGATATTTCCTCCAATAACTTTTTGCCTTCTGCAGTAGTTAGTTCTCCGGGCAAAGGATTCTGTATAGCATTTGCTCTGCAGTGCTTACAAGCTAAAGGACAAGCTTTAGTTACCTCCCAGAATACTAAATGTGGAGCTCTCTCAAAGGACATAAGGGATCATCCCCGTAAATATTTCCATCCCAGTAGTAGGCTCTACTTCTATCTCCTCCTTTACAATATTCCTTATATTCACAAGTACCACACTTTTGCCCTTTTAAATAATTCTCAGTATTGACGAAAATATCAGGAATGTTTTTAAGAATTTCCTTTAACGGTTTTTCTCTAATGTTCCCTAGCTTAACGAAGTCTATAAATTGGCAAGGGAATACGTCACCATTAGGATAAATTGAGATCATTTTTCTCCCACAACCTCCAGTAGATTTAACGAAGTCCAGCAATTTTCTATCATTTAAATACTTAGCAATGTAAATCCCATCAAAAGTGCCCAATGTTGTTTCTATTTCAATTTTCCCTTTCAATTGCTTGGCGTAATGAATTATTTTATCAATGAAAATCTTGTATTCCTCTGGAGTGTACATCCAATCTTTCAGTTCTTTCCCTCTACCGCTTGCGGAAAGATGATAGAACGTTATCCTTGAAACTCCAAGATTCACCGCAAGCTCGATGTAATTATCTACGTCCAGAATGTTTTCCTTAGTTAACGTGAACCTTAAACCCACATTTAACCCAGCATTTATTGCGTTCTTTATTCCTTTTATTGCCATGTTGAACGCTCCTTGGACTCCCCTAAATTTATCATGAAATTCTGGAGAGTAACTATCGAGGCTTATTCCTACGTATACAAAGCCTAAGTCTTTCAATTTTCTAGCTACGTTTTCGCTTATTAATGTTCCATTTGTAGATAATGAGAGTTTTATTCCCTTGTTAGCGGTGTAAGAGGCTATTGTAAAGAAATCCCTTCTCATTAATGGTTCTCCTCCGCTCATTATAATCATCGGTATCCCTATCTCTGCCATTTGATCTACTAGGTTTAACGCTTCTTCAGTGCTTAAGCCGTCTGGAGCGTTGGGAGAAGCATTAATATAACAGTGGAGGCAACGTAAATTACATTTATAAGTCAAATTCCAGGTTACTATTGGCCTAAAAACCTCACTGAATTTACTGGGAGAATCCTTACCGTAATGTCCTTTAATCTTAAAGGAAACTGTCCCAGTATCTGTAACCATTACGCTTACTGGAATCATGAAGACTTCTTGGATTTTTAGCATTTAAATCTAACAAAGTAAGATTATTAATTTTTTCGTTATTACCGTTAAAGATACTATGTGCTAGTGTCTTGAATACTAAAAAGATATGAACTACTTTGCTTAATTTTCTTCATGGAAAAGAAACCTTTCATCATAGGTATGATTCATTTACCTCCCCTTCCAGGTTCGCCTAACAATAAGATGAGTCTTGATGAAATAGTTAATTATGCAATAACTGAAGGACAAAAGTTGCAAGAGGCTGGAGTAGACGGAGTTATAGTTGAAAATTTGGGCGATTATCCTTTCTTTAAGGACAACATTCCCCCTATTACGATAGCTTCAATGAGTATCATAGTTAGGGAAGTTAGGAAGAACTTCTATTTCGACGCTGTGGGAGTTAACGTGTTACGAAATGGTTGTATAGACGCTTTTTCCATTGCTCATGTTACCGGTTCTCAGTTCATAAGATGTAATGTGCTAATAGGAGCTTACGTAACAGATCAAGGAATAATAGAAGGTAAAGCAGCAGAACTCCTGAGGTTAAAGAGGTTCTTAAACTCCAACGTAATGATATTTGCAGACATTCACGTTAAGCACGCATATCCTTTATATAATCTTCCTATAGAGTTGGCAGCTCAGGATTTAGCTGAAAGAGGAGGAGCTGACGCAGTAATAGTTTCTGGCCCTAGGAGTTCTATTCCACCCTCTGTGGACACTGTTAAGAAAGTAAAATCTTCAGTTAGTTTGCCCGTAATTATAGGTAGCGGAATTTCTCTCGAGAACTTTAAGGAATTCTGTAAAATTGCTGATGGTTTGATAATAGGTGAAAAGGACTTTAAAGAAGGAGGAGTTATAGGTGGTCCTAGTAAGAAGGAGGCTTACGAATATTTAGTAAAAGAATGTAGACAAAAGTAATTTTAATTTGCATAATAAAAATACATCACAACGTAAAGCTTTATAAGCTAAAGTTGACTAGTCAACTTAAGACCGTAAAATTTTAGGGATAACGTAATATGACAATTACAATTGATTTTTTCACAGATAAGAAAAGAAGTGATCAAACTAAGAGTTAATAGTAATAAATTCCTTATGTTTTTAGTTTTCTAATGTTTGGTTTATATTTCCTTTATCTAAATTATTGAGATGTCGTGTTAATTGATAAAAAACTTATTAATTAGCCATATCTATAAGATATTCCGCCTTCGGGAAACCTAAATTTAATAGCTCCAAATGGACAGATGACTAAAGCTCCACCGCATTCTAAGCATCTTTCGTAATGTACAGCAATTCTTCCGTCTGGCAAAGCCTCATAAGTCCCTGCTGGACACGATAGAGTACACGGCTTATCCTTACAGTTAATGCAGATATCAGTATTAACTTCTATATGGGGCTTTTTATCTACATTATAAGTATTTAATCCTAGCCTCTTCAAAAGAGGAACTATTTTACTGCTTTCCATAAATCCTTCACCGCCTGACTTAGTGGAATTCCTTTCTCCTTTAATCTATATAAGACGTCGTTAATTAACGTATCCCTATTCTCCTCAACTGTAAACATATCAGACAGTACATTACATAGAATCTCTGGGTAAGTTGAAAGTGTTGAAGGAGAATTAATCAGCTCAAAACGATTATAAGCTAACTCCAAGTGTTTAAGTACGAAACTATCCTTAAGCATTTCATAATAAACCTCAGTGTTTGAGAAATTCCTGCTCTCTACAATCTTTTTTGCAGCAAGTCCTGCAATCATTCCAGAGCCTATTGCTAAATCCATTCCCCTTATTGTAAAGCCGTCATTAATTAGAAATCCAGCAGAGTCTCCTACCGCAATTAGATTTTTATCGTATAACGGTGGCAAGTTCTTAAAACCGTAGTAAGGAATAGCGTGGGCTGAGTATTCTAAAATCTCCCCTTCAATTCCTATCCTTTCCCTAAACGCCTCAACTAAATCCTTTGCAGGAAACTCCGATTTAGGAAGGGAATCAAAAGTTACTGCCATGCCTACAGATAATGTATCCTTATTAGTGTAAACAAAGCCTCCGCCTTTAACACCTTTTATTGTCCCTACTATTGTCCTAACTTCTCCTTCATTATCCGGCAAATTAACGTCTGTCTTTATTATCTCTTTCACTCCGAGCATCCACTTATCTGGAGTAAATTTTCTCAACCCCAGCAGTCTAAATACTACAGAAGTAACTCCTGAAGCGTCAATTATTAGCGGAGCTTTAAGTGTCCCCCTATTCGTTTCCAGAGTTATTCCTTCGCCTTCTCTATAGGCATTTAAAACAAGAGTGGAGTAAGAGAAAGGGAAAATTTTACGTAAGAAAATAGCAGTTCATCTATTATGCTAACGAAGAAATATTTCCTGAATCCCTAATTAGATTAAATAAACTATTAGATAAAAATAATGTATGACTTTCTTAAGATGCTACATGTGCAAAAACACTTGCGGAATAATTGCCACAGTTGAAGGAAAGGTAGTAAGAGTTGCTGCAAATAGGAATCATCCTCAGCCAGGTATTTGCGGCAGAGGAGCAGCTGGTCCTTATTTACTTACTCACCCAGATAGGCTTAAATCTCCTTTGATTAGGGAAGGAGATAAATTGGTTCCAACAAGTTGGGAGAAAGCTTTAGACGAAGTCACCAAAAGGCTTAAAGAACTTTTAGACGAAGGCCATCCAGAATACCTAGCTATAACTTACCACGATTACGGTAAGGAGCTTTTAGAAAGGTTTGCAGCACTTTACGGAACACCCAATTTAATAGGCCACGAGTCAGTTTGTCACGGTCCGAGGACTGTAGCTGCAGAGTTAGTTTTAGGAGCAGAAGGTCCCAGAAGTATTGACCCAGACTATCCCAACTCTAAGTTCGTTGTATTTATAGGCAGGAATCCTTTAGAAGGCATTGTCCCTGACATAGTTAGGAGAATAGAAGAAGGAAGGAAAAATGGAATGAAGATAGCGGTTATAGATCCTAGGAAGTCGGCAATAGCTCAAAGATATGCAGATAGGTGGATTCCTATAAGGCCCGGCACCGATACTGCTTTCCTGCTTTCTGTAATTTATTATATGATAAAGAACGGTATGTATGACGAAGATTTCCTAAAGAAGTATAGCAATGCTTCGCTGTTAGTCTACGAAGACGATTTGTCTCCTGCTAATGAGTATTCAGATAAGTTAATCTATGAAGGAGAAAGAAACGGTAGAAGAGTAGCTACAGCCTTTTACTTGCTAATGAAGGAAGGAGAGAAAGTATACCCCAGACTTACTTACATTACTGGGGCCACTTACGACGACGTTAAGTACATTGCAGAAAACTTGTGGGAAAACAGACCCTCTGCAGTAATAGACGACGGTTGGCATACTTCCTTTTCCACGGACTCAACTTACACTTGGATGTCAGCTTTCATAATTAATGCAATGATAGGCAACCTGGACAAGAAAGGAGGACTGATTTTCTCTAAAAAGCCCAGGATAAAGCTCTATGAAGAGAATAAAGCAAAAGTTAAGAGGATAGATAAAATTAGGTATCCATTAACTTATGCTGCCTTTCAGGAGGTATATAGGGCAATACTTACCGGAAGTCCTTATCCAATAAAAGCTTTAATGGTCGTGGGGACAAACCTAGACGGTAGGGATCCAAATAGCGACCTAGTTAGGAGAGCGCTAAGTAAGTTGGACTTCCTAGTAGTTGTCGACGTTATGCCTTCAGACGTGACAGAGTACGCTGACGTAGTATTGGCAGAATCTACTTATTTAGAAAGGGACGAGTTACCTTTGCCTGTAGGTTGGACTTTGGAGGCATGGGTTGATATTCATCAAAAGGCTGTTGAACCTTATTACGACACAAAGCCGTTGTGGTGGATATTGTTAGAACTTGAAAGAAGGCTAGGATTAGCAAACGATACTTTTGATTCCTTGCAGGATATGATTCTAAGTAAACTAGGAATAAACAAGGAAGAACTTTACTCAAAAGGTTGTGTAAAGATACCTACGGAAATTTACGAAGTTTATCCTTATAAGAAGGGGCTAAATACTCCCTCAGGAAAAGTTGAGATATACTCCACAATCTTACACGAGCACGGATACTACCCATTGCCTACTTATATAGAGAAAAACGTTATGCCTAGAGAAGACGACGAATTTTACTTAACAAGCGGTCACACATTGTATCACACTCAAGACAGCATAACCTTTGATATACCAACGCTGATAAAGTTGGCTCCAGAGAACCCAGTTACCATCAACAGGAAGAAGGCAGAAAAACTGGGAATAAAGGACAATGACGAAGTAGAATTAATTTCCTTAACCACTGGCCAAAGAGTGAGATGCAAGGTTAGAGTAACTGACGACATAAGGGAAGACACGGCCTTTACGTACTTCGGCTTTGGCAGGCATTCTAAAGGAGAAAAATTCGCCTACGGCCACGGCTTCGACGTCAATAGCTTAATAAGCGATCAAATTACCGACCCAATTTCCGGAAGTATAGCTCAGTCCTTAAATATTGTAAAGATAAGGAAGGTATAGGAAAACAATGATTGCAACAAAGTGCTCATTCAGCTTATTCAGATTACCTCAAAATTCTCAAAATAAAATCCTGAGCCTTAAGGAAAGCCTTTGTTTTTAATATTCCTTTAAATGGGGAATAATATACTCTCAACTTAATTAAAGATAAGAACATGAGGATTATTATCTTGAACAACTTTCTTGAAATTTTACTATCAGTCTCATCATGTATGTAACTTATTTCCACTTCCTTTATACTATAACCTCTCCTCTTAAATTCATAAATTAAATTTACATCAAACAAAAAGTCATTTATTATTAAATTGTCAAGAACTGAAAGAGCCTTTTCCCTATTTATTAGCTTAACTCCGGACTGAAAATCCTTAAACTTTCTAAGACTGGGGAAGAAAATCTTAGTTAAAATAATAAAGCCTCGGTGCAAAAACCTCCTTTTCCAGGGCATGCCTATGATTCTTCGAGTTGTAATGACTAAATCAGCGTTAGTAGTAGTTATTTTATTTAAATCGTCACGTGTTACCGGTAAATCGGCATCAATTAATAGAATTTTTTTGTATGACGAGAATTCTATACCTTTCTTTAACGATGCTCCCTTTCCCAACCTTTCCTTGCTTACGTAAAGTTTTGCGTTATATTCCTTTACAACTTCCGGCGTATTATCATTTCCATCAAATATAACTATAATTTCTGACGACGAGTACCATGAGGTTAACTTGTTTAAAGTATTTCCTATCCTCTTCTCTTCATTGAATGCAGGAATCACTATAGATAGCATTTTTATATAAAAAGAAGGTTAGAAAAGTTTATAAAGATATTTGTTAAATGCGATTCTCTAGTTAAGGGAATAATTTAAATAGTTTATACATTTCTTAATTTATAATAGTTGTTGCTTAATAAGAAGAGAAAGACGTAATACATTTGTTTTTAACAGAATTAGGACGGCTCAAACTTAGTGTAAAGACTCCTAAAAATAGTAGAAAAGTTAATAAGCTAGTAAATTGAAACTTTTCTATTTTCAAATTGTACAATCCGATTTTCTTGCTGTGAGGCAAGTATGTAACATTTCTGCGTAACTTTTAATTATCGTGGAAAGATACTTGACTCCTAGTGATGTTGATGAGATATTTAGCATTAAGTAGGAGTGAATTAGGGAAGGGAAAATTAAGGCTATTAACGGTAGTGAGATTGAGAAGTGGTGAAAAAGTTAAGCAAGTAGCAATTTATACAAGGGTTTCGCAAGTCAGAAAGATAATATCTTTTTACTTTCTTCTAGCATTCTTTTAATGTCTTGTAATAAGTTTTTTACACTATCCATATCTAACTTAGCTTCATGAAATCCCCATACGTGAAGTGTATAAGCCGAATTCCACCCAGTTTTAATCCAATCACCTAACCTTGAGGAAAGTTTTGCTGCAGCATTTGCTAAAGTGTAAGTATGCCACCTATCTCCCTTTACTGCTTGCTGATATTCAGCTAAATTAAACTTCTCAGCAAAAGCTTTGACTATCTCCTCAGCAACCTTATAAGCTTTCTCTGAAGATTGAACTACGTCGCCTTTCTTTAGATATTCTTCAGCCTCTTTCATATACTTTTCAGCTAAACTCAATCTAAGTTTTATTCCTTCTTGAGGGTCTTCTCTAGATAAAGCTGAAATTATTAAATCCTCAACGTTTATCCCTTTCTCCTCAGCCTTCTTTATTGGCTCCTCCATCACGATATATTTCGAATCCTTCCTAATATTGTCATTTACCTGACGTCTTATATAATGATGCTAGCAGAAATAGTTGTAAGTATGGGTAGTGAGTTTACAACAAGTGATGCTAGGGAGTTGACTAGCCAGTGGGATTTTGTTACTAGGAGTATTGCTAGGGTTAAGAATAGGCTGAGGAGGGATTTGGTACTTTTAGGCTATAGAGATAGTCTGTCTAGGAAGAATTTGGAGGAGTGGAGATAGTATAGTGTTGTCTGAGGTTAGGTTTCTTTTGGAGGAGTTGGAGAGGCTTGAGGGTATGAGATTGAGAATGTTGTTCCCAAGGATAGTTTGATTTTCACTATTCCGGGTATTGGTAAAACCTTGGGTTGGCTGGTGATGTTAGGCGCTTTAGTGAAGGTTTGTTGCTTATTGTGGTCTTGTTGTTGAGTCTAGTGTTGTATCAAGAGGTATTTCTAAGAGGGGTGATGCTGTTTTGAGGAGGGCCTTTTATTTGGCAGCTTTGACTGACATCAAGGTTAATCCTGTTATCAAGCGTTTTTATGAGAATCATAAGGGTAAGAAGTTGATTACTGCTTGTGCTAGGCTTTTATTACTTGGGCTGTATTATAATAAGCCCTTTGACGCTAGCGAGTAAAGCAGGTTTCATCACTTGCGTAAGTAGTGCGGACTATGCTCGATTTTTCATGGAAAGGTTTTTATACCGGAGCTCTCCGCCGGCGAGGGTTCCCCTCATCGTTCCCACCATCGATTCGGGATTACATTTGGTGGGCAGTCGAGTGGCTCAGAGAACCACTCCTATTTGGACAGAGTGAGTAGGGAACTTTCATTGCTGAGCTCTAGTCCCTTAAGAGATACTAGATGCTCCTCCCTCAGTCCCATTCAGCAAGGAGCGTCATTATCACTAAAAGATTTAAATACGGGGCTATTCATCTGGCGAGGCTTTCGCCCCCTTGACCCCCACTTTTTGTAAATGGATTAGCAATCTTACTAGGAGTTATAATGTTACTAGCAGCACTTTATTTACACAACTATCATTATTGCAACTATTATTTGTGAAGAGATAATATTCAAAAAGAGGAAAAATTTTTAAATATGTTTTCTATATCTTTTATTGTGGTTTGCGAGAAGTAGATTTTCAGATTTTTAGTTAAGGGTGAGATGGATAGAAAAGAATTCATAGAATGGTTAAAAAGGAATTTCCCTCAATCAAAACTTCTAAGGCTTATTCTTGAAAAAATTGAAGCTAATGAATGAAGATCCGTTTAAGTACGCTAGGGAGAAGCTTGGAAAAGGAAAATACTAAAACCCAATGTTCTCCATTGAGGTTACTGGAGATATAAGAATACTTTACAGTGTGGATTCAAAAAATTGTGTAGTTTTTATTTGGGAGATTAGCTCTCATAAGAAGGTTTACGGACGTTAGCTTTTTCTTCCTCTTCAATTTCTTTAATAGCCTCCTCAAATACTTCCCTTACTTCATTAAAGTCACTGAATTCAACAAAAGTGTCTTCCCCTTTCTTCACAGTCTTCATACATATAAACTTCTCACAGAGGTTATTAAAACGATATGCTAATCGAGTTTCTCTTATAATTTTGAAAAATTGTATTGAAAGTAGTATAAGCGCATATGTAGAGATCCCAGCTTTCTTTATGCGTTAGAATAATTGTGAAAATATAGTTTAGTTTACAAAAATTCTTTCTTCTAATTTCTGTCCACACTTGATTAAATAATGGAAAATTTCACGTTAGAAAAAGGGCAGTTCATCTATTATGCTAACAGAGAAATATTTCCTGAGTTCCTAATTAGATTAAATAAACTATTAGATAAAAATAATGTATGGCTTTCTTAAGATGCTACATGTGCAAAAACGCTTGCGGAATAATTGCCACAGTTGAAGGAAAAGTATAGTGTTTACCCGTGGCGTAACTTATCCTTACTTTTAATTACTTCTAATTCCGCCACGGGCACCTATATAAACATAACTTGTCAAAACGATATTTAGAAGCGATTAAAAATAATCAATAGTTACGTGTAAATGTTAACTCTAAAGCCAAACCCTATGGCTATGGCGATATTACTCTTTAGATGCATTTACCAGATTTTCCAATTCTTTTTCCAATTCTTCATTCCAAAAATCATTAAAATATTTCTTGGCATTGTCGATGACGAACTGTACTACGTTTTTTATATCTTTTTCAACCTCTTCCTTATCTTTATAGTTAACTAAATTGGGATCAAAACCATTATATGAAAAAGAATGTAAAGATAGAGCTATTCTTACTACTAAACTTACGTTATAGCCTAATTTTTCAAGATCGTACGAAATCCCTATAAGACCTGTTGTTGGTGCAGAATAACCTATTCTCTCATACCACTCTTTTTCCTTTTCAGGCTTATTCTGAATTATTTTATCAAAATCCTTTACAATTAATGCACTTATAAATGCCTTTATGGAAATAAAAGCTTTAGACGACGCGTTAGTTAAAAGTCCTCTTTTCAACATTTCTAATGCTAACCTACTTTCGACTAAACTTTCCATAACTTTCATGTGGATATAAGATTTGGGATTTCCCTTGTAATCTAATACTTCGTACACAATATTATTATTCTAATTCTCCTAATAATACGTTTTATTGACAATTTATGATCAGCAACTTTTAGTTATTTTTACCTAGATGTTTAAAACAAGTGCTTTGTGGGGTAGTTGAATTTTCTTAGGCTCTAGTCTCACTTCTTCAGTATAAATCGGTAGTAGAATTAGAAGTAAGTTTAATGTAGCCATTTGGAAAAATTGAACAGGCTCACAAAGCTTAAAACAAGTAAAAGATAAAATAAAACTTCACGGATTATTAAAACGAAGATTCTTGGTTACATGATTTCTACGTTGTTTGCTCTTTAACTATTTTATACCTTAAAGCTAAAATTCTCTTTAATGCTTCAGACTTAACCTTTTTCCAATTATCTACGTCAGCGGATATTCTTAACGATATTATAACGTGTTCTTTATCGCTTTGCTCACTTAAGTAAGGACCTTCCTCTATTTCAAAACCTTTTAATGCCTCCTTAACTTCTTCCTCAATTGTATTCAGATTTATTTTATCTAAAGGAAACTCAACCCTTATACTAACATATAATTTCTTAGAGAACTTCGAAGTATAATCTATTACAGAAGACTTTAGCAGGAGAGAATTAGGAATTCTATATTCCCTTCCGTTCTCTAGTATAAGCCTTGAATAAAATAAATCTATTTCAATAACTGTACCTTCCAAACCTTGTTCAAAATATTCCCTGGAGAAGTACTTATAAGGAGGCAAATTTGCGGCCATGTAAGGAATTTGAGAGTTTAAAATCCTTATATGGTCTCCTATTGAAATAAATCCAGTAGAAATTATAAGAATGCCTGCGAAGAAGTTTTCCAAAACGGGTTGTAAAGCTAAGCCGAAAACTAAGCCAGCAAAAGTACCTCCTGCTAACGCTTCTGCAGATGTAACTCCGAAAGTTGCTAACACTCCTATGAAAACCATAATGTAGCCTATGTATTTTATAATGCTAGGAATTATTATCGCACCAGTACCAATTTTCCTCCTTTCTAGGACTTCCCTTACTCCATCAGAGAATATTATGGTAAAATAAATTCCTCCTGCCACTATGCTAAAAGCCCTTAAAGCTAGTAAGGTAAGGCTGGAAGGCTTTAATGTTTGTACAAAGGCGTTTAGAGCAAAAAGTAAGAATGCTAATAAAATACCGAGTAAAAACTTTTGGTAAAACTTCAACATAAAAAATACTTTATTATATACCATTTATTTCTTTTCTAAAGAACTTGAAGAAAGGCAAATAGGAACGTATAGTTCTCCTAGCACTCTCCTATTAATGCGATCATTAAGAACACTAAAAAAGGAGCAATGAATGAAATTATTGAGGCAGTAACTAGGAAAGCTATTGCGTAAGTTCTGGATACGAACTTATATAATATAATGAAGAGAAGTAAAGTCACGGACTCTGATATAATATAAGATATAATAGGAAACAGGAAAAACAACTTAGCACTTCCTAAAATATATGATAGTGTTATCATTGAGATAAAAAAGGAAGGGATTACCCATAATAACCCTGTTAGAATACCTGCTAATGCAACTGCAATTGTTTTTGCTTTCATACTTACTCAGAATACCAAAATAAGAGAATTTAAGTTTCATGATGACTCAAAACGTCAGATTAGTAAATCTTATTACCTATAGATGTGCATTATATGTTGAGATAGTAAGCTAATTAAAGAGATAAGGATAATATTTTTCTCTTCATTTAATTTTGGTAAATCATTTAGAGTTATAGCACCGTTATTTATTAAATCTTTATCTAAACTTACAAGCTTAGCTCCTATTCTTTTAGCTGTAACGAGATAGGCTGAATTTTTTATGGCCTCCTCCAAAATTTCCTTAACAACGAAAGATAATGCAGAAGAAAGCGCATTAAAAACAGTTCCTATATCTAATTTATATTTCCATAGGATGTTTCCCAGTTCATAATACGCTAGGGTTATTGTATAATTATTCTTTAGTAAATCTAGGGCTTTCTCACCCAATTTTATCGAAGATGGCACTAGAGTCAAAAAGGTATTTTATCTTTCCTTTCCTCCATTTCTTCAACTCCTCAACTACTTCGTCAGTGTCGATTTTTGCCACTTCTTTAGATGCTAAGTCCAATAATTTTCTCGCGTTTTCTTCCTCCTTCTTTTTAACCTCTTCTTCCAAAGCCTTTCTTAAAACTTCACTCACATTATACTCTTTTTCTAAAATTTCTCTCCTAACCTTCGTTGAGGCAGTAACTCAATCTCCCATAATTGCGTTCTTGAATTATTAAGCATATTATGTGCATATAATTATTTTTTCCTTACATCGGAGGTAAGAGCGTTTATGCATCTCCTTTATTCGAAGAATGTGGTGTAATGGCTGAAGAGTATTAAGTCCTTTAGATGTTTAAGAGTAAAATTCTTTAATGGAATCTTATCCAATTCACTATATAAAAGTTCTCCACAATAAATAGTAGACCCAAAAAATAATTAGAGTAAAGTTATTTGCACGTCCTTAGTGGTTAAATCTTATTATATAATAAATTACATATAGTAATTATATATTGTTTTAGAGTGAAGAGTACCATTACCTTGCCTACACTTCTTGCCTAATAGTCTTGCAGGTTAAGCATACCCCTTAAAACGAATAACTTATACACCTCTTATAAGGAATATTACTTCTCTGGTCGGAATGAAAAATTCTACTCTCAATTCTAAAACTTGTAAATATTACACGGCTTACCGAATGCGACGTCATTATAACTTAAAGAGTATAGAACTATTCCCCAGATTTAGTTCTGGAGTATACTCCAAAACTCTTCCGATTAACTTATGGAGTATACTCCAAAAGTTTAAAAATGCAAAAAACTCCTATTATGCGTGAACGTTGAGGAAATAAAAAGCATTATAAAGGAACAAAGAGAAGATGCAGAAAACTTAATTAGTAGGGCAATACCCAGAGACGTGCCTAAAGAGGAGTTGCTAACAAACCTATCAATCCCAAACGTCCTAGCAATATTAGGGGTTAGGAGGAGCGGTAAATCTACTCTATCACTCCTACTGTTAAGGGATAAAAACTTCGCTTATGTCGATTTTGATGATGAGAGATTGAGAAATTTAAAATCTGATGAACTGCATATGGTTGAACAAGCAATTTACGAACTTTACGGTAACGTGGATTACATCCTGTTTGACGAAATACAGAACATTCAAGGTTGGGAGCCCTTCGTGAGCAGGTTGAGGAAGACTAAAAGGATAATATTAACCGGGAGTAATTCTAAGTTACTTTCCGGTGAGCTGGCCACAAGTCTAACCGGAAGGCATGTGGACTTCACGCTCTTCCCCTTTTCCTTCAAGGAGTTTCTAAGGTTTAAGGGAGTTAATTACTCCGAACCGCTTACGACAAGGGAGAGAGCTGAGATCAAGAACTACTTGAGGGAGTACATGAGCATAGGAGGTTTTCCTGAAGCGTTACTGCTAAACAGTAGGCAAATAGTCAACAGCATTTATAATGATATACTGTTCAAAGACGTAGTACAGAGGCTTAAGATAAAGAGGATATCTAAGTTTAAGGACTTTTCCTCAGCAATAATTTCCCTTTACTCTTCTGAAGTTTCTCTAAATAGAATCGCTAGAATGCTCAGAATTGATTATAAAACTGTTGACGAGTGGTTTTACGGCCTGACCTCAAGTTACTTAATTTACTCCGTGGAAAGGTATACCGGAAAGTTGAGCAGAATTGCAGAGAACAAGAAGGTTTACGTAGTTGACATGGGTATTATTCAAGAAGTCTCTATAAAAAAAGATATGGGAAGATTAATGGAGAATTTAGTCGCAATACATTTGCTTAGGAAAAACCAGAACAAGGGAGTCTATTTCGTTAAAGGAGAGGACTACGAGGTAGACTTTTTAGATGAGAAAAATGGGGAGTTAATACAAGTAACTTATGATGAGGAGGGAATAAAGGAAAGGGAGTTGAGCGCTTTAACTAAAGCCTCATCATCATTGGGTTTCAAACCTAAAATCGTAACGTGGGACATGGAGGAAATAATGGATTATAACGGTAAGAAAATCGAGTTAGAGCCTTTGTGGAAGTTTTTATTGAGATAACGAAGTCTAGCACTTATACGTAACTTTTAAATACTTCTAGTTACTGTGGAGAGGTATCTAACATCTGGTGAAGTTGCTGAGATATTTAGCATGAGTAGGAGTGGATTAGGGAGGGAAAGATAAAGACTGTTGAGATTAACGGTAGGTAGAGAATACCTTACAGTGAAGTTGAAAGATTGCTGCCTGGTAGTGGAGGGGTAAATAAAGTAGCAATTTACGCTAGAGTTTCATCAAACACATAAAAGACCACTTGGAAAGAGTTTTGCTTCAGCTCAATAAGATAACTTGGACAGTAAAGGGAATAGAATAATGCTTTCATCGCAGTGCTTTTACTGGTGTTAGGTTTTCCAACGAAAAGCGTGATGTCACTTAACTCGATTTCACCGTGTTTTATGGACCTAGATTAGATAAGTGTAACTTCATAGTAGTACAAGCTTCGTGAAGGATTATAAACCTTAGTGATTGCTGACTCATCAATTTTTAGTTAGCGATGAGACATTAAGCAGAATTAACTGTTGTTGAAAATTTAACGGCTTATAGTTTTACAGCTAGGTTTATAGTCTGTGGATACATCGCACATAAGCTCCTTAATCCTTTAGTTAAAATCTCTCTTTATATTTACAGAACTTATATTAACCACTGAACTTGAAGGTATGTAGGTCATAATTAATTCAATTATATTGAGGGCATTCGTTGCTCGAACGGGATGATATGTTAAGACATTTCCCGTACTCATTTCCTACCGTAAAGTATCTTATACTCCTCCCTACTCAAAGCCGGCACGTCGTACTTCCTCTTGAAGTAGTTCAAGATCACTTTAGTCCTCGTCTCAGCTTTTATAAACGAGATGGGGTGGAGGAAGGAGTTCTTGAGCGCGTTTTTGAGTAGGTCATTCCCAGTCATGAATCTGATCACAAAACCTTTGTTCCTTAACAACTGCGGTATAGCCTCTATGTTCTCCCTACCGTGGAGTTCAATAGCTATTTGCTTAACGTGGTCTAACCACTCGCCGTTTTTCATTACCTTTCCCTCAGCGCCTTCAATGTCCATCTTCACAACCGAGAACTTACCTAAAGAGTCCACAGTAACGCCCTCAACCTCAACCCCGTTTTCCCCGATCTTAGAGCCAGTCCCCTCATCGACAATTTTTAGTCTAACGCCGTCAACGTCGTATAAAGCCTTGTTCACTAACACTACGTTCTTTAAGTTGTTTATCTCCACATTCTCCTTTAACAGTTTGAAAGCCCAAGGTAAAGGTTCCACAGCCACTACTTCCTTAGCTTTCCTAGCAATCTTTACAGTGAAGTCCCCTATAAATGCGCCCGCATCAAGTACTGTGTCAGTGTCCTTAACCTTTAAAAAGTCCCATTCACCAGCTATGAAAGTAGCGTAATAGACGTATTCGTAACCCTCTGGAATTTTCAGCTTAGTTTTGCCGTAAGTGAAAATCATGAAGACCTCTCTCCTTTTAAATACTTGTTCTTCATCATTTAATAAATAGTATCAAGCTATAGACGGAAAAACTAATCTCGCAAGTTATTAGCTTAAGTCAACTATCAATAATTACTTATTGACTTTCTCTCCCTCCACTAAACACCTTTAATAACGACGTTATGAACTTCAATTTAGAAGGCAAAAACGATTCAATCAATTTCACGTTATCTAAAGTAATCACTTTATTAAAGAGGATAAAGATGAACAACAGTAACAAGAAGTCTAGATAGGGAGGGTCAACAAAAACCTCATATAATCCTATTAAAGGCATTAATACTAACAGCGCCTTCTCCCTCTTAGCTGGGACAAAGACGCCCTCCCTCAAAGCGTAGGATAAGACGAAAGAAGAGGAAATTGCAGAGACTATTACTTGAGAAATCGCGCCTCCAATAATACCTAATCTAGGAATTAAGAGGAAAGAGGTGATTAAGACTAGACTACCGTTAAGCAAGGAAAGGAAGAGGAATGGCCTTAACGACTTCTTAGCTGCTATTATAAAATTCGTTAAAGCGCCTATGGGAAAAGGCAAAGTATTAGCTAAAAGGAGGAGGATCAGGGCTTCAAGACCTTTAGTATAATCTGGAAAAAACTTTTCCACGACTAAGACAGCAATCGGTATAAAGATAATGACGACGAGAAATGTAATTAGGGACAACACGCGGAAGGAAATTGACTACATCCTCCTCTCGTCCTTTCCCAAAGCCTTATAAAATGAGGCCGTAGGTAATAGAACACCTCCTAATGAGCCTAAAAACATTGAAGGTACTCCAGCTACTAAGGCGGAAAATTGATACAAACCCAGGTAGTAAGAACCTAGTAGGTAAGCAGTTGTAACTCTATCACCTTATGAAGAGAGGAAAGTTGCTGAAGAAGACAAGTAAAGAGGTAAGCCTTCCTTGAAGTGTTTAAAGAGAAAAGCGAAGTCAAAAGATGGCAAAATTAACCCAACTTTCCTACTGAGAAAGGCGTAGTTCATAGAGACAGAGAGGATTCCTCCTAAAGTCCATATTTCAATGAAGAGGTAAATGCTGTGAGATAGTACAGCTATTATTGAGATCCCCACCTTATTGTTAGGAAGAGGTTTCCTGTTATTGCTCCCTCTGTAAACATGTTAATTCCTATCATTACTGACCCAATGTCGCCATTCAGAATGTAAAGGAAAAGGTAAAGTATTGTTAACTTAACGTAATTTGGGAAAAGGAGAACTAATAAAAACGGTAAGGCAAGGAAAGGGAATGAGATGAACTTTCCTATGACTTCCTTATTAACCTCTATAGTAGAGCGTATAAACGGTAAAATGCAAAGAAGTTTTGTCTACTCTTATTTGTCATATAATGTTTCTCTTTTGACTATGATATTTAACAAAGCCCACAGTTAGTAGCTGTTAGCTAGTAGAAACTTAATTATCAAACTCTTTCATTATTTCGCTATTAAATAAAGAATCTTAGTTATCCTCTTCAAACTAGAGGGGATAAATCCTTCAATTATCTTAACTTCATCACTACCTATTATTCCGAATAATTTGAAACCCAAAATAACCGCTATTAATACTACTTCCCAATTTATTAAAGCTAAAAAAGAAAAACCTATTAACGCGAGACTTGCAATTTCCCTCCTTTCCAGTCTGAATATCCCTTGAGAATAAGAGAAAAATAAATAGAGGAGTGAAGTAATGATAACGTTAAAAACTTGAGCAATAGCCGCACCATAAATACCTATCTTTGGAATTAGATAATAAGACACTCCTACAACCTCGGATGCACTGATTATACCTATAATTATGAAAGGCCTATAATTCTTTTTTGCAGCAATCATAAAAGTGGATAAGAGCTGTAACGGCATTGTAGAGGTTAAAGACAGAATTAACAACTGCATTGAGGGAATTCCTAAAACGTAATGAGGGAAAAGCTTCGAAATAAAAAGGGGAGAAATAGCATAGCCTAAAATAGCCATGGGCAGGGAAATTAGAGTTACAATCCTAAAACTTATGGAGGAAATCTCTTTCATGTCCTTCCCTCTTGCATAATAGTAAGTTGAGGAAGGGAGAAGAGAGGAAGAGAAAGAAAAGATTAGCATTGACGGGACAACTGCTGCCAATGCTACTAACTGATAAATACCCAGATAATATGAGCCTAAAAGGAACGCTGTAACCACTCTGTCTCCTTGACCAGAAATAAAGTAAACAATGCCGGTTAAGTATATTGGAAACCCCACTTTTGCAATTTCCTTAAACGTGGTCTTGTCAAGGAAGAACTTAAACGGTAGGTAAAATTGATAGTATACAGCTTTAGTAATTGCTCCCAGAGTCCAAATCAGTATTAGGAGCTCTACACTATGGTAGAAAACAGCTAGGATTGAAAAGCCCCACCTAGCAATAGTGAAAATCGCATTGCCTATATTAACTTCTGTAAACTTACCTAAACCCGTTAATAATTGACCTTGGTAGTTTGTGAAAAGATAAAGCACGAAGTAGGGAATCGACATCCATAAATATGACGGAAAGAAGAAGAGGAAAAGCAAGAGGGGGGAAACCAATAGAGAGTAGGAAAGTGAAGTGTAGGCGATCTTATCGTAACCTTGAGAGGAAGCGTAAGAGTGAGAAACTTCTCTTGTAACTAATGAAAATGGAAGAATGGAGAAGAACGCTCCAGTAATAGTCTCCATAAGCTGGATTATTGCCACTTTTCCTACGAAGGATGGAGTAGCGAAATGACCCGCTATAAGGAAAAATGCTAATGCGAGAACTGAGTTAAATAACGTTGTGGAAAAGAATTTCAGTGCCCCACTTAATGGATTCACAAAGTGTAGATACAGTGGATATTTTTAAAGATTTAGGTATGTTTTAGATATGTATATTTTAGCTCCATATTTTATAAGCGGAACAATAATGAACACTATTCTCTCCACGCATAAATATAACCTAATATCATTCCATTCTTCATGCGTTTAGGTATTGTATGTCTTGTCCTAAATCCCGAATCTTTTAACCTCTTTATTAACTCTTTATATCCGTAATGATACTCGATCATAATTTTACTAAATCTTCTCAACGCATTGGTAGCTGCTGTTCTAAATAAATCATATTCACAACCTTCGCAATCGACTTTAAGTATCGAATCTTCTTCTACGTCAAATTTCTTTACTATTGTATTTAAGCTATAAACTGGAACTTCTATTCCATCTTTTTGATCTTTTAACAATGTACCTGCATTAGTTTCTAATTCTGGCTTTATCTTTACTTTACCGTCATAACCGCAGCCCGCATTAACCATAATTATCTTGTCTTGTAACCCGTTTTCTTCTATGTTCTTCTTAGCAATAAGAAAAATCTTAGGAAATGGTTCAAATCCTATAACTTTCTTAGCTCCATTCAACGCGAAATATATGGGTGTGTCACCAATACTAGCTCCTATGTCAACTACCGTTTTCCCGTTAACATCTAAAAATTTGTATTCATGTAATGCAAATGGAGCAGCAGGGTCACCGTATTTCCAACCATAAAATTTAACTATTGTGTTCATGTAAGTAAATTTCATATAATCGTCATTGACCTCAAGGTCTTTCAATTTAAGGTAATATACAGTGTAATAATATGCAGTGGTTGCATTATCCAAAATAACTATTTTGCCGTTCTTTAATTCAGCTTTAATAGGAAATTTATTAGATATTCTACTCTTAATTACTTTGTAATAATTTTTATATGTTCTATAATAATTATAAAAAGAGTAAAAATAATTTTTAATATTAACTGTTTGTGCTAAAGAATTCAGATAAGATATGAAAATTTCATTTTTGGAAGTCATAGTTAGTACTTGGCAAGTATAACTTCTCTGAAGATTTAAATATTTTATGATGTCAATAATAAAAGCGTCTAGTAATCTAGGGCTGATAATAAGATTTAGATGGTGATTTATTATGATTTAGCTTTGTCGAATGTTATATGATGTTATATAGTTTATTCAAGAAAATAGTTTTTTGAATAAGGCTTATTTGAAATTAGTAAATAACATCATAGAAAAGCGAATATTAATCTGATGATATATCAAATGATATATCAAATAGTGCATCGATATGAGAACAATCTCGAATAGTTTAGGATTAATTAATTTTTATGCAGTAAAATAGTTTAGTATGATTATCTATTTTCATTCTTTCCTTGCATCTGTATTTTTGTTCTTCAAGTCTTTTTAGCAATTTTTTATGAGGTATTCGGGTTATTCCTTGATGCAATTCAACAAAAATTTTATTAAAGTCTAACTCTGTAGAAAAGATTATATCTGCTTCACATCCCTCACAATCAATCTTTAATAAATCAGGATCTTTGGCAATCTTTTTGATGTTATTAAATGAAAGCAAAGGTACTTCAACATCTCCGTAATTCGTTATAGAGTATCCTTCGGATTCTTGAATATTGATACTTGATGGAACCTTAACTGTTCCTTCTTTAGATCCTACTGCTGCGTTAATCAAAGTAATCTTACCCTCTAAATTATTTAGTTTAATATTTTGTAATGCTATTTTATAGACTGCCGGTAATGGTTCGAAAGCATAAACATGTGAAGCCCCTTTTAGGGCAAAGTATATTGCAGAATCGCCTATACTAGCTCCAATATCTATTACGTCACCTTGAATCTCAGTATTATATTGTTCTATGTAAAAATTTTCGAATAAACCTGTGGTTATTGTATCAATAAATTTTACCTTATAATTTATTATTTTTCCACAGATTGCCCTCCTTTATAAAACCGCCAGCAGAAATCATAACTGATGAAAATGTGTCTATAACGATTGGACTATTATCGTAATATAATCTCCCTTCTTTAAAATGAAATTTTAGTGGACTAAAATTAAATTTGCTAACTAGGTTAACTATAGCTATAATACAATCTTTAGTGCAGATTCCATCAGATTTATCTCTTAACGTTACCCTAATCAGTTTCTCTCCATTATATAATTTTATTAATATGGAGATCCAATTGGCAAATATTTTTCTAAAATTATTGATTTTACTCACCATAGAAACAAAGTCTTTCATCAAATATTTATTCGAATCTCTACTTTAAAATCTTGTGAATAGTATATGATTTTTGAAGAAATCATATTAAGAAAGGGAAGATCTAAAATGAAGATAGGGATATTTGAGCCCTTTCCATTAAATTTCTCGATGACAGGTGGAGGGGGTGTAGTATTACAAAATATTCTAGCTATATTAAAAAAGAGAGGGTATTCAGTCCATTTGTTTTCCCCGTTTATTGACAAAGTTACTTCAAGTTTGTTATCCAATTTAACAGATAAAATTATATCGTTACATTTTAAGAAATTAAATAGTGATTTAGCAATCTTTGGAATAACCAGATTATACTCTGTATTACTTTATTTTCTTCATAATTTTTTTGATTATTCGTATGATTATACAATTTGTAGCACATATGATAATTTAATTGGAAGTTTTGATTTCGGTTATGTGCATTTTCCCTCACGTAAATATTTTAAGTTAAATGATATTAAAAACGTAAGAAATGTTAAAGATTTGGTAAATTTTATTACATCGGTGAAGCTAGGAGAAAATACTCGAATGATTGCGGTAAATTCAAGTTTTACATTGAGACTTCTTAAGGAAAAAATTAATAGATCCGCCGATGTACTATATCCACCTGTAAAACTCATAGAATGTGACAGTATTGATGAGAAA
Source organism: Acidianus ambivalens (assembly GCF_009729015.1). Lineage (NCBI taxonomy): Archaea > Thermoproteati > Thermoproteota > Thermoprotei > Sulfolobales > Sulfolobaceae > Acidianus > Acidianus ambivalens. Next base: position 504,049 of record NZ_CP045482.1, read on the forward strand.
GATGATATAGTGGTAAGTTTAGGAAGAATTGTTAGAGATAAGAATTATGATTTAGTGATTAATATAGCCAAAAAGTTTCCAAGATTAAAATTCATTATAATAGGAAGAGTTCAAGATTCACAATACTATAATGAACTTTTATCTAAATCTCCATCTAATGTTATTTTTCTAACTAATGCTAGTGAAGACGATAAAAGGAAAATACTATGCAAAGCAAAGGTTATTTTGCATGCTAAGGTTAAAGAGCCCTTTGAAATATCTGTAGTTGAAGGAATGAGTACCGGTGCAGTTCCAGTGGTTCATAAGAGTGGAGGTAGCTGGATTGATATAATAGAAGAAGGAAAATATGGGTATGGATACCTTACAGAGGAAGAAGCGGTAGAATCTTTGTATCAAGCTCTAAATAACGAGAGCTTAAGGAAAGAAGTGAAAGAAAGAGCTAAATTATTTAATACTATCAATTTCGAGGAAAAATTTCTTAAAATAACAAATCTCTGAATTTAAAATACATCTGATATTTTCCATTTTATATACGTTAATTTTTAACTAAGAGTAAAAGGCTCCTGCAAATAGAGTTAACTGAATATTTTTCCATTACATATTCCCTTAAATTATGATATTGTTTATTTAATACTAACTTACCCATCAAATATGCATACTCACTTATGTCTTCAGCAGGTCCTATCAAATATATGCCGTCAAGTTTCTCTACATCATGAAGACCTTCTATCCCTTTCTTAGTAGTTATCACTGGCCTACCGTAAGCCATGCATTCTAATACTTTTGTTTTTACCCCAGTCCCCGTAGTTAAAGGGATAAAACACACGTCGGCCTCTTTATAATACTCACGTAACGAGGGCACTTTACCTACAAACCTTACGTTAGGGGGATAATCTTTAAACAATTCCTTCCCATCTCCCACTATTACGAACTCAACATCTTTCACTCTCTCAGCGACTTTCAAAATAATCTTAACAGCCTCATAATTTTGAACAGAATATAAATTCCCTACGAAAATCGCTCTCTTAACCCTCTCGTTAGGTACTTCATAAAAGGGAATATTCTCTACATCAATTGCGTGCCTCACTACTACTACTTTCCCCTTATTTCTAGTGTATCTCCTAAAAATTTGGGCGTCATCTTCTGAGACAGTTATTACTACGTCGGAAAGCTTAGTGGAAATTGAGTCTAAAAAACCTCCTATCATTCTGCGGAAGATGAAGTTCTTTACTCCTTTTAAGCCCTTAGAAACTTCTACTATGGAACCATGTGTGTCGTAAATTACTCTCTTCCTTAACAGTTTGGCCATTATAATAAAAGGAAGGAAAATAGAACCCTCAACAATTATTTTGTCGTTGGATTTAATCAGTTTAATTGAGGAAAGCGATTTAAATACTATTTTTATCGCATAAGAGAAATGGTTTTTGCCAATTTCAACATTTATAAAATTCTTGCTATTATCAACTTTAGAGTTAACGAATTGTATTACAGTCACTTCATGTTCTTTAGATAAACACTTATATATTGTCGAAACCCTTATTAAATATCCGTTTGTCGGATTGTTAATATCGCCGAACGTTACTAAGAGTACTTTCATTAATGTAGTTGTGATAAAGTTTATTAATAAATTCACGTAAAAGTGAATGTGTCCATTAGACGGTTTAATAAGGAGCACCTTCTGTACTTAATCCCTTTGATAACTTCAGTTGTGGAATGGTACGTTCTGAATCATAACGACATCCCTCCAGCTTATCCTACAATTCCAGACTCGGTGGAAAGACAATTAATGTTTAGCGTAATGAACGGTGCGTCGTTTACTGGTATACTGTATTTGCTTATAGGTTTTCCGTTAGATGTTCTTTCCTTATATTTAGGTGTCCCACTTACCCTGACTTCTACTCTGTGGAACTTCTTTACTTTTGAGGTACTCTTTTTAGGAGTTTTCTTTTCCTCAAAATACTTCCTTAAAAAATACTTTAACGCCTCTGGTTTTCTCCTTTACTTTACCCCTACCCTAGCCTCTATTCCGGTGCCAATAACGTGGTATACTGTTTCTGGAGTAATATACTTCTTCCCTGGGGTTTACGCATTAACCTTAGCTTTGTTAGATTACTCTTTAGATATCGGTGAGAGACTAACACTCAAACAAGCCCTATTACGCTCAATGATTGTCGCTATTGCAGTTACTTTGGACTTCACTGATCCTAGAGGAATAGTATTCGGCATACTGACTTTCTTTATCTTTTCCCTCTATTTCTTAGCCTTAAAAAGGGGGAAGCGATTACTCTATTTGAAAGAGTGGACTAAAGTCTTCTTTCTAGGAGTGGTTTTCTTTATATTATTAAACTTTAACACGATTGCCTATACGGAGTTCATAAAACCTTACATACCGTTGGTTGGAGTATCAACTGTCTATAACCAGCTAAGAATAGCCTTACAACACGTACAGCCGTTTTATACATTATCCGGAATAATGTATTGGTTAGGGGCTAATTATTATATTTCTCAATATCATGCGAATTTAATTCTAGGAGTAATAAGTATAGCAATAGGACTTACGGCATTATTATTTCGAAAACCGATAACCATTTTCCTCGGGATTATTATTCTTGCAGTAGTTGCTTACAATTACGTCGGAGTTACAACTTTGGGGTATTATTTAGCACAAACTCCTTACGTCGGGTACTTAGTTTACTTATACCCTACTTATTTACCTTCCTACTTCTTTGTCGCTCCCTTTTACCTTTTAGTCTCTTTTACTTTCTTTATTGTAGGTAAGTGTTTGTATAGAGGAAAACATCTTGTGACAAGGGCTATAAAAGCGTTGCCTATTTTACTTCTTTTACTTTCTCTTTTTATCTCTTTTTATTCTCCTATTGCTTCTTCCATTGAATCTCATCATGCAACTCCTCCACCTAATGCTGTGATAGATAGCATTAACTTAATATCGCGTAATGATTCTGGAATAGTCTTAGTTTTAGGAAATTATACTTTGGCAAGTTTTTACTCTGGTTTACCTTCAATGCTTTATCCTGCTTATTTAGGTTATATGAATTTTATTTGGAATGGCTTACCGGAGGCAGGAAATACTGCAAGGTTTCTATCATACTTTGGTATACAGTATGTGGTTATATTACAACCTAGTCTTGTTAAATGCTTTAATTTATTTATAAATAACCCAGATTTTACTCTCTTATACAACAACAGCGGAATACTCGTGTTCAAGAACGACTTATACGAAAGTCTTCAAATCAAACACGGCGTTTATGTAGCTTTTAATTTTCCAGAAATTTTAGAACAAGTTTCGGAACTTAACACATCTTTTATAATTATTCCGTTTTATTATGTTAATAATTTACAGACTATATTACCTTATGTTAAGGGATTCATAGGGTATAATCTCTCTCCTATTGACCTCATACCTATGCTTATAACTAATTCCTCTTATGTAATCTCAGCATCGAATGTTTATTTAAATCAATATTATACCAAAGGTTGGGTTCACGACTCACCTTTCTGGACGCCAGACATTATGGATGCGATAAGTGAAGGTAATGAAGTACCCTTAAACTTAACCTTAAAAATACCGGATGGTAAATATTACGTATTTATCTTACCAGTAGGGACAACGTTTAATGAGGAAGTTAGTGGAAACGTTAAAATATATTCTGGAAACACTTTAAGCATATCGTTAAGTAATTCAGTATATAATGTTAACTGGGTTTTTGCAGGAAAATTAAACTTAGTAAACCACGAAATCCACGTAGTCAGCAATAATCTCGGAATAGTTAAGATAGTCCTAGTTCCATCTTCGAGTTATAACAATTTATTCAATAAAGCTTTATCAATCCTTAAGAGTAGGGAAGAAATTTCTATTGTTAATAACTCTATAAACGTTGAATCTGGCAATTATTCGCCTACAGCGTACGGGATTTCTGTCTTTGCTAACCCATGGTTTGAATTCTTACCATATGCACACGTTGTTGAAGTTAAAAATTATATTTACGAGAGCAGTTACTATTTTGGAACGGCTAATGTCTATATTTCCACTACATATCCTAGTATAAACCTCAGTTATCCCAGCCTACTACCAGAACTGGTTATTAATTTCATACTTGATCTAGGTATTATATTATATATCGTAGTATTAAGAAAGAAGAGAAAGTTATAATCAAAGTCCGTTAAGCCATTTTTAATTACTGTACATATACCTTTTAGATACAACTTAATTTATTTTCATCTATTAAAATAATTCAGTGTTAATATTCACCGTGAGATTAAGAAGAATCGCTCCTTAGCTTGTAATAGACTATCTGTTTCGGGTACTGAGCCGTGTGACTACTTTCTTTTTTAATTTTCGATAACAACACACGTTTAGTGGTAGAAAAACGGTTAGCCATCTCAATCCTAAGTATCTTGAAGGGGTGTTTTAAGAACTGCTTGTATACATTCCCTAAATCCTCTATTGCTAGCTCTCTCTTCCTAAATCCAGATAATATTTCCTCAACCTTTTTCATGTTTTCCTCATCATGAACTTCCATTTCAATGAGTTCTAGGTACTTTACTGTGTTTATGCCACCGATAAGTGCATTACCTTCAGCACCTTCTATATCCATTTTTTAGTATTCTAGGTTTTAGGCCAGTTTCTTCCATTATTTCATCAAGAGTGGTTGTCTCAACCATACCTTCACCGTCTTCAAATACATAAGCACCGACACCTTCACTCTTCATGCTAACCTTTCTACCCGGTTTGTCGTAAAGTGCTTTAGGAATTACAATTACATTGTCCAGATTATTTAGTTCCACATTTTGCATTAAGATTTTTAGGTTATTAGGCTCTGGCTCTATGGCTATAACCCTCCCTTTATCCTTTACCTTAAAAGAGGCTAAGATGGAAAATAAGCCTATGTTTGCCCCCGCGTCGATAACTATATCTCCTTCTCTAATATTAGAAAGTAAAGGAGAGTAAATATTTTCTATTATTACTTGGTAAAATGCTGCGAAGTCACTCCTCCTCAAGAGGATTGCCTTAGCAGGAACTTCTGCGAAAGATTGCAGATCGACTGTCATATATACAATTACAATTGTAATTATACGATATAAATGTTTAATAAAGTATACTTTACGTTAGTGCTTTCAGAAAGTTTATAGTCTTAGTCTTAAGGATTTGCATTCAAATCCTAGTCTAAGAACTTTCAAAAATACTAGTGTTATAATATGGGGTGGCACGATTTATTTGTATGTAGATTATTCATACGAAATGGATTTTTTTAGAAAATCTTAGAAAAATTAACATTTATATATATCTAATCTAATTATATGCGATGGTCATATTTTCCTTTTGATCCGGACAATTACGCAATCTCTATGCTTTCTGGCTAAATAGCTTATTACGTGTTAAGCATACAACAGAGAATTTTATAAAATGAGGATACAAAGGTCTATGTTTTTATATTGAAGTATTTTTTCTAACTCTCTTTAATTTCTTAGCTAATCTTTTTACATAAAGCTCATCTATACTGATTTCATGATCTATGAAGCCTTTTACTTTAGGATGACTTACATATTTCTGAATTTCCAACAAGAATTTGCTAGGATCTTCACGATTTTTTAGGAGCTTATCTAGTTCATTCAACAATATTGATTTATCCGGTTGTCTAAAAACTCCATTTATTCGTCTTAGCATAAGTTCTGATATTATAAAATAAGCAGAGGTCGCGGTAACTTTCACTATAGCATCATATATAAATCCAAGTTTATATGAATTTAAAAACTCCACTATACTGGAATTAAAATTGATCAATGACGGTATTAGTGAATTACTTTCTAAGTATTTAATCTTCTTAAGTTCTTCATTTCTCTTTTCGAGTTCTTCCATTCTCCTCTCGTATTCATATTTCCATCTACTGACACATTTATCGTATATGAATGATAACATTTCTGCAAATGTATTTTCTATGCTAGGATAATAAGGTTCTTCTGGAATTTTTTGTCTATGATATGCATTGAGAAAAATCTTTGCTAACCTAAGGTATTCTAGATCATACATTTCTTCTATAGGATTAAAATATTTGCAAACCAAATCTTCTTCATTAAGAAGTATTTTCATAATATTGATTTCTTCCATTAATATATAAGTTTTAATGGAATAATTTGTATAAAAATTTCTATGCAAATTAAGAAACAATAAATTTATTTCACTAAAGATTAGTTTTCTGGGAAATTGCTGTATGAATTAATATGCATAATATCTCAATAAAAATCTCCTATTAATCTCTCCTCTCTTAGCTTCTGCGGATCTTTTCGTTAAGGTTTATGTTAGGACTTATACGTTAAAGGCAGCAAAACATGGAAGTACAGTTTAACTAACCCGTGAGTATACATTATAGCGTCAACAAAGCTTTTATCATGTTCATGAACTTCTCTTATTACCTTATCCGTCCTATCCAATGTGCTCTCGCCACCTAAATGAACTTCCTTTTCATAATTCTCGACGTCTATTTTTAATAAATCCAAGTTGTTTAAATTTAAAGAATCTAAATTATCATTTTTATTATCTTATATCCATTTGGTGAAACATGAGTTTCGTCAAAGTTAGTGCTAATAAAGACTTCACATTCTTTGTTACCTAAGGCTACATTGTATAATTTTACATTATCGAATCTATAGTCAAGAACGTTAAGTGACAAGACCTTAAATGAATAAGGATTTGGCTCAAAAGAGTAAGGAAAAGGAAGAATTAACATATGCAGAAGGCTCTATTTATTATGTACTGTACGTTAGGAAAAGGTGACTTTAGGCTTTTAACTTTCCTTTCTCATATTTTCTTAATGAAAATTAGTGTTGTAATTCCGACGCTTAACAGTGAGAAAACTATTGGAGCTACTGTTAAGTCAGCACTACAGTTTGCTAGTGAGGTTATAGTTGTTGACTCCTTTTCCACGGACAGAACTGTGGAGATTGCTGAGAAAGAGGGAGCAAAAGTTTTCCAGGTGAAAGGTAGTAGGTTAATTGCAAGAATTGAAGGAGCAAAAATCGCAAAGGGCGACTACGTAGTTAACCTGGATTCCGACATGTATTTTTCTGAGAACTTTAAGGGCTTTGAGGAGAAAGTTATTGCATTAGGAGAAATAACTGTAGGAAAAGGAATAGTCCATAAACTTATGAGAATTGATAGGGAAATAACTCACAGGAAATGGGCTGACAATCTGTCAGTAGATAATGGCGGTATAATTCCCAGAATGTATGATAGACAGTTGCTTTTGAAGGCTTACGAGCAAATTCCTGAAAACCTTAGGAGTAAACTTAACGCCTTTGAGGACAGCGTAATTTATTATAACGTTATAAAGCTGTACAAAGATGGGAAAGTTCAGTTTATTCCTAATGCAGTTTACCACGTGGAGGACGACTCTCTGTGGAATTTTATGAGGAAGTGGTATAAATACGGGAAGAACGCTAAGTTGTTGAGGGGAACTGAGTACGAGAGATTTATTTATGAGAGGAGGACTAGGCCAGGGTTAAGTTTAGGAGAGAAGGTGAAGTTACTTCCCTTGATGGTAATTAAGGGAGTTCCCTTTGCTTTAGGTTATTATCTATAAATAGGGAACATATTCATTGAAGCAATAAGGTAAAAATACCTTTAATGCAAATCTTTATAACCATATTTCAAATAAAAGCGTTTTATTACTTAACGTCTTCGTGTTGTAAGAATTTCTCTAATTGTTGATAAGCTTCCCCTAATTTCGTATATATCCGTTAATTTTAGCATTGAAACAAAGAATGAACCAAAAATAATTGCCAAAGCTATAACTAATCCTACAGATAATTCTTTGACTGGGGCGTTTGTTAATATTTTGATTACAGATAAAATTACACTATAAGTTATGATAATTATGGGTAATCCTAGAGAGACTATAATAATAACAGCTATAAAAATAATCATAAAAACAGTAATGGGCGGTATTATATTTTCTCTTTCCATTATAATAAATACGTTATATCTTTTAATAAGTAAAACAATCAAATATGCAAATAAATCAATGGAGATTATAGCACTTAATTCCACATAATAATATAAAAGCTCTTCGATATTTATATTAGCAACTAATGGAATTAAGGCCAATATTGCTTGAATTACTGCAAAGATAGGTGTGGATATTGTAATTATCAGTTTATCATAGGCTACAGATTTCCTGATATTTATTTTGATTGTGTCTATATTATTTAAAATATTATTTAAAATAGTTTGAAAATTATCGTTAAAATTGGGAAAATATTTTCTAATAATGTTAATAATTAGCCTTTAGCTCACTGATATTATTCCTTATATTATCAAGCTCTCTGTCAGTAGTTATAGTAGAAGTAACAATAAATGGATAAGGCTTGTTCGTTTTTTGTTAAGTTCTTTGAAAGTTCCCTTACCGTTTTCATCAATAAAAACAATCAGCATAAAAATTATATGAACAAGAGAGTTTTTAAATATTTTACTAGGCACTTCTATAGGATTAATTACAAGTCATTTAATAAATTCTGTAACCTCAAAAGAGGAGAAGGTAATAGAAGTGAATAATCCTTGTGAAAGAAGCCTAGCATATTTCAAGCAATAAGTGAATGGAATGAGTAACAATGATAATTCTAGATACGTAATTTCTTTATTCATTTTTCAGCAAGAAAAACATGTACCATAACAACGTGTAGAGCTAATTAATAAGATTTTTTAGAAGATTTGGAAAGTCCATAATTTTCGAATATGTAATCGATGAACTAATTACTTTAATGATTAATAACCTTTTAGCTATACAGAAAGTCATTGATTCAATCTTACAAGACGTTGAAAAGAATATCTTTCAGATAATTATTTTAGCCGATAGAGAAAATTCCCTTCATGACATAAATCAAATTGTTTAAGAAGATATTGGAAACTTATGTTCAACTAAATACGAAATCTACTAGCAAGAGAAGTGATATTGTAATTTCTCACGCTAATGAATAATGCTTAGAAACTTATTGGATTTCTACTGAGTCGTAGTAGTTACTAGTAAAATTTATATATTAGTAATTCTCACTCTTTACTATGAAAGTAAAGGTTACTAGAAACTTTCAAGTTACTATCCCCTCAGAGATAAGGGAAAAATTAGGTATAAAAGAAGGGAACTACGTTGAAGTAACTTTGGATGAAAGTAATGGAGCTATAATAATTAAGCCGTATAAAAGAAAGTGGACTACAATAAGATTGAATAGAAAAGTGGATCAAGAGGATATAGATAAGGCAGTTGAGGAGGCACTAAATGATAGTAGTTGATACGAACATATTGGTTTATTCAACTTTTGAAGATTCCGAGAACCATTCTGAAGCTCTAGAAATTATAGAAAAAGAGGACGTTAAAATTCCGCAGATAGTCGTTTATGAGTTTTTATGGGTTTTAGCTAAACTTGCATCAGATGTTTCCTTAATAAAAACTAAGATTGAAGAGTTAAGAGAGTTTGAAATTATATACGAAAACCCGGAAACCATACTTAATGGCGTAAAAATGTTAAAGGAAGACGGTAAACCTTTAAAGATGTTAAATGATTACGTTATTCTAGCCTTAGCTAAGGAATTAAAAGGAGATTTAGCAACCTATGATGAAAAATTAAGGAAAATTGCTGAAAAACATGGTGTAAGAACAATTCCTTAAGGATAAAGCGGAGATGGCAATCCTCAAATAACTCTTAGATAATATTAAGATTTAATTGTTTACTAGCTAACATCTAATGCTAAAGTGGATAAAGTTATAGGACATGTAACGATATCAAGAATAATAGTAATTTAATTTATGAGCTATTAAATTTCCTTAGGTTCTAGACTTTCTTCAGCATAAGTTCTGAATTAGACGTTAAATTAGAAGTTTAATGTAGTTTCTTAGGAAAAATTGAACAGATCACAAAGCAGCAATAAGGGATATGATTTCAAAGAAGATTGAACTAATAATATTTTATATAATTACCTAAAATCTTTGTATAGTTCTGAGGCAGCAAAAGCGAGCGGATATAAAGGTATTAAAGTAGAGTTTAGAATAATTGCTTTGCCATTGAGTACTTTATTATAGCTTATTATTACTTCCAATCTTTTCTTTTCTTCTTCGCTTAATTCTTTTCTTATTAACTCTAGAAGTATCTGAACGTAAGAGTACCTTTTTACTTCAGCTATCATCATTAGCCCTTCTTTTTTTATTTAGAACGAAAGAGATGAGTTTTTCTTTGGTTTCTCTGCTAATTTCTCCTACTTTTCCTTTCTTCCAATTATATATCGTTTTCCTACTTATTCCGCATTCTCTTTCTAATTCACTATCGCTCTCCTTAAGTTCTCCTAGGAGGTTAAGTATTTCAGAATCACTTAAAGAGACTGAAAGAACTTTGCGAGTACTTGTTCTTCTGCTATGTGTAACTTATTACACACTTAATCTAATAAGACAATAATAATGTACTGGCTTTAATACAAGAGTGTTTATAATATAAGAAGATTAGGAACTTCGTTAATATCTCTTTGTAACAAACTCTATTGGGCTTTACATTAAATTACTTAACTAATAAAGTATATGGAATTTTTTACTGTAAATATATCATAATTATATCATTTAAGAGTATTTAATTAATACACTTTTGTTATTTTCTTCCTTAATTATTTCGAAATACACTATGTTCTCCCATGGTATATAAACTTCGCTTTTTTCCGTATCTATAACTAGATCGTCCTTAACATCCTTAACTTTACCCTCTATGTCGTCCTTATTTGTATGTACTCTAATTCTTGGTCTGATACCAGATTTTAGAAAAATTGCTGATTCGAAATCTTCTCTATAGCGTAATTTTGGTAGAAAAATTCTACTTATCTGCAGTATTATTATTATAAAAATTTCTAAAATTATTATTATCTCAAGCAACACTTCATTTGAATAGAGTTTATATTTAATAATTTCAAAAATAGTGAAAAATATAGAATATATTATTAATTGTACAAAATAAGGATCGAAGTAAAGCCATGATTTATTTACAATTATATAAGTATTTTTGTTAAATATACTAAATAATATTCTAGTTACCACTTCTCTAAATGCAAAGTCGTCAAACAAAATGTAAAAGGGAGCATAAATTAACGGGAAGATGAGGGCAAGGTAAGAGAAATATGGTAATATAAAATCAGAAAATATGAAGAAATATAGAAGTAATTCTGCTTCTCTTACGGCATACATTGCCTCATATAGGGATAATAGATTCATCTTTTTATTCTCTTCTAGAGGAATTTCAATATGACGAAATAACGCCCTTAAGATTCTTACTCTACTTATACCAGTCACATATCGCCTTATGTATACTGCTGTTATGAGGGATATAGTACCTGAAATTATTGCGGAAATTATGTATGGCAAGAAATCTACATACACCGAAGATTCCGAGCTCATATTACTACAATCTTATCGTAATGCTAAAAAAATATGGAAAAATAGAGTGCAAAAGCGGGTAACAATTCGTAGTGAGCTATAAAAAGATCTCACTCTTCTTAATTCCTCAAACAACTCTCCGTGGACTTTTTCTTGTAATCATTACTTCTCTGTTTTTAACAAAAATAAGACGAAATACAATGCCTTTATTATACGAAGGCTATGAGGGAATCGGAGAGTGCAAATTCATTGAGGCAGTAGCTCTGATCACTTAAACTCTCCTAAGCTATTAAAAGATGTTTTGAGAAAGGAGATCATATTCCATGCTCGCGAGGCTTTCGTTGCTTTTTAAAGGATGCTCTAACTTCTTTGAAAATCACAACGTCTATTGACTAATTATATAAAGGAATTATTCACGCCAAATGTGTGGTGTATCCCTTAATTTTATTCCCTGCAGAAGAGACAATACTAAACTTCAAAATATATTACGAGAAGTTTTCTTCCGCAGTATGCTTTAAAATCTGGTCTTTCTTTACAAACTTCTGAATTGCGTTTTCACTCAATCTCATTGTTTCTGCATATGTAGAATTTGTTTAAGCTTAGTATGATAATTTTCATAATAATCTAATAAAGATGGATTTTTCATGTTATTATGAATAGAGAGCTTGCACTTAAATGGATTGTTTGGACGAATTATTTTTATGAAAGTCTCATCAATATCGAAACTCTTTTTACATGGGTTAGGAATATAAAATAGAAATAACGCATAACCTAACTCCTGTGGATAAGGAGGCAAAGATTGTTTATTTGAGCGATTGCAGCTTAGTGAGACGTGTGGATTACATTATCCTTTCATTGACTCTGATTAACGGCTTAGGTGAGGAAATTATTCCAGTATGCGGGGAGTTCACAATGGATAAATACAAGGAGCACCTCTCGCAATAACTGTACTGGCTTTCTAAGTAGTGATGAAAGTACTAGTTGATACCAATATAATTATAGAAAAAGAAATAAACTATTTAACTTACTTGGGGGCTATGATCCAGTATATTCAGACCTTGTTGTTGCAGAAGTGATGAAGGTAATAAGGAAAAATGCACTTGAAGCTATGAAGAAAAATAAACGGGAAGTAGCCAATAAATATTTCGCGTTTGGTCGAGAATTTTTGAAGATGTGATATCGGCAAAATGTTCAATTAGAATATCCGAACATAAAGGATTTTGTTGAGGCATTTGAAGTGATGAAAGATAAAGACGTAGACGCTGTTGATGAAGTTCTTGCTGTAATTGCTAAAAGGCAAGGAGTTAATGTTCTATCTAACGATAAGGATTGGGATAGGCTAAAGGATTACGCAAAGCGTGTAAACATATAATAACATATGTAGGGCAAGATAACCGTCAATAACTATTTTATTTGAAAATAATAACTCTTTTATCTCTTTAGTTACAAAAATTTGTATGAAATTAATAAAGTTATCTGTACTAGTATGGTTTATATAATATTAATAATTCTTGCCTTTTAATTCTCGTAATTGCTGTGAAATTTGCAGTGTGAAAATTCAAGGTATAGCGTCTCTATCATTTGGTATTAATTAGATTACTTAATCAAATATCATTTAGATATCCATGACTCTAAATAAGCGATGACTAGTTGGCAAGCATTTTTTCGCTTTCTTCAAGCATTTTTCTTACCTTTTCTACTCTAGGTATGATGTCATTTATTGTAAGCTTTGCCTCATGAAAACCCCATACGTGAAGCGAGTATCCAGCGTCCCAGCCTGACAATACCCAGTCTCCCAATTTCTGAGAGAGCTTACTAGAAGCCGACACGAGGAGGTAAGTATACCATCTGCCTTCCTTCAAGGTTTTTTGATATTCTTCAAGGTTAAACTTCTCAGACAAAGCCTTAATTAGCTCTTCCGCAACTTTATAAGCCTTTTCAGAAGCTTGAACTGGGTCGTTCTTCTTTAAGTACTCCTCGCATTCTTTCATATACTTTTTAGCTAGATCAAGCCTAAGCTTTATCTCCTCTTTAGGATCATTCTTGCTTATCAGTACGTCTTCAACGTTAATTCCTATATCTTCGGCCTTCTTTATTAGCTCCTCCATATGTGAGAATTGTGATGGATAATTAATAAATTATTTTAGTTTGAAACTCTCGCGTGATGATTCAATTATTTAACTATTAATTAAATATTTTGTGTAAAATAAATGAGTTTACTCTTAGAAATTTATGCAAACTGCTAGTTAAGTAGTTAATAGAGCTTGTATTTAATTTGTTAACGGCAACATTAGGCTCATAACAAATTAATACCTAGAGTACATAATAGGAATTATGGAAGAGTGGGGATTTAGTCAGTCCGGTTCTCAGATTTCCACGAATTTTCAGTCCTTATCCTTCTCTAGCGCTCCTTTTCAAGTGCTAGTAGATAATGATTTTGGTAATCTTATAGTTGAATTCAAGAGAAGTGTTGAGAAAAGCTTTGAAGGTGAGGCTTTTGTCACTATTGGAGTCGACAAGAACGGTAGGATATCTTACATCTCAATAGAACCGTTAGATAAAGATCTAAAAGAAGGTATAAAGGGAATTAAAAGTGAGTGAAGTCCTAAACTATACCTTACAAGAAATTCAAGAAGGGAAGTACAAGATAGAAACCGATGAAGAAAACTTAGAGTTAATTCTTCACCCTGTTTTGCTCAAAGTGTTCAAGAAGGACGACAAATACTCTTTCGTGGTTCAGAACATTATATCTGTGAATACTGATAAGCCAAGATTTGGCCCTCTTTGCTCTAGTAACACTTTAAATTCCAGACCGGCTAAGATTAGGAAGATTGAGGTTTTAAACGAGCCTAAGATTGTGTTGAAAATAGATGAGAAAATTTTCAACATTATAATAAAAGTAACTAATATTTCAATTTATCCAGATTATAGGGACTCATTTGGCTCACCATGCGTGATGGTTTCAACGGTGGTTTTATATTAAGTGCGAATTTACGAGACATGCTCAAGAAAGGTTAAAACTCAGGCTAGAAGAACTAAGCAAAAATTACGGGATAGAAATAGTAGGTGAAATTCGGAGAGTAATTGATGAGTTTTGTAAAGATGAGAAAGTATTTGCCAAAAAACTTAATGATGAGGAAAGTTATTGTAAAAAATTAAGTTTTAATTGTTTATATCTTATCGTGGTTTTTGTCCAGTCTGATAATAAAAGAAGAATTATTACATTATTTCCTACTAATAAACCGTCAACAATTAAGAAATTTTGTTAACTTTACCGAAAGACCGTAATATATATTTATTATCTAACATTGTAACTTAGGGGTTTGGACTTCATAGGATTTCATATCAATTCTAGCCCTTGGGCTTTACCAGAGTAACTTCCGTTACCCTTCCACCCCTTAGCGGGATAACCCCAAACTTTCATGTATGCATGTAAATCCATGGAGTAATTGAAAGTATTAAAAATTAAGGAGAAATTACGCCACGGTAAACACAATATTTGACTGTAATAAATCATTTTCTCTAGCGCTTTTTAGTAAGGATTTAGTTGGCTAGAATAAGCTTAAACTTTCTAATTAAACGTTGAACTTAGAGCTCATCCTTCTCATATTAATTTAAGAAAATTAGCTGACCCATGGCGTATTAATTCTAGAAAATTTTAAATAGGTACTTTTAATTAAAAATTAATTGAGTAGCGTAGCGCTATAGATGAGGGAACACCTGGCGTAGCGGCCACGTGTTCCCGATTATTCCACTTCCGCAAAATATGTCCAAGTCTTAATTCCCTATCCTTCTATCTTTCCCGTCTTCGGATTTTTATCCAGCTTGTTACTAATTATCTCAAATAATTTTTCACTGTTTTCGTTAAGTACATGTTTCCTTATAATGTAACCGGCAAAATCTGATATTTGTAAAGCGTCATAATTAGCAGAATTTGCAAATAAAATAGGTTTAAAGATTCTCCCTATAGCCGATGTCCTTGTTATGAACGCATTATTGAGTAACTCATCCTCCATAATTTTAACTACGTTCATTTGATCCTTTGCCATTTGATAATCCTTATCTACATTTATCTGATCATGCACAATAAGTATCCATTCATTTGAATATTCTCTATCTGCTAGTTTAAGTACTCTCTCAAATAAATGCCTATAAGCTATTCTCATCACATCTATGCTCAAATCTTTATCATCTTTCACTAGTCTATGAGGAACAGTTAGTCTTTCTCCGATTCTTTTCTTTTTTAATATATAATCTTTAAATACAACACTGGATATGATTCTTAAATTCAAGCTTCTGATGACTTCAGCAAATTCGCTTGCAAAATCGCGTATTTGAGCTTCAGAAAGAGGAAAATTCTTTCTTGGATGGAAAAGATCACTTGCATGAATCTCCATATTAGTAGGTAATCCGTAATTAGCTTTTAGCTTGCTAATACTTTTCCTTATATTGTCAAGCTCTATATCAGTAGTTATAGTAGAAGTCACAATATATGGATAAGGCCTGTTAGTTCTTCTGTTAAATTCTTTGAAAGTGCCTTTACCGTTTTCATCTATAAAAACAATCAGCACAAAAATTATGTGAACATGAGACTTTTTAAATATTTTGGTTAGATGTGTTTCCATTTATAGATTTTAATTTTTGAAAATTAAATAATAAGTCTGCTCACATTCATTTTCATACTAGCTAAATACAAAAACTTAAGCTTCTAATATAAAAGTTTACGTTCAAGAAGTGCGAGATTTTTAAAGTATATATGAGCTTCATAGTATATGCACAGCTATACTTAATCATAGAAAATTGGATATTAACTTAAGAAAGCATGGGTCAGATTTTTCCAGATACAAATTTCTATTAGTAAATAATACTAGAACTATTAAGTACTTTCGTTCTATCTCCTTAGCCACTTTGATTCGTAGATTAAATATTTCTTACAGCTCTGCTTTCTTTTTATTTCTAGATTTAGCTAATTCTTTATGCGTTCTTTGTTTTTTTCTGGAAAATATTTCATGAATTTCTTTATTTTAGGATCAATTACTAACTTACAGTAAGGATAATTCCT
Source organism: Acidianus ambivalens (assembly GCF_009729015.1). Taxonomy (NCBI): domain Archaea; kingdom Thermoproteati; phylum Thermoproteota; class Thermoprotei; order Sulfolobales; family Sulfolobaceae; genus Acidianus; species Acidianus ambivalens. The sequence continues at coordinate 520,531 of NZ_CP045482.1, forward strand.
ATGTTTATCGTAGAAATTGTGGTGATAGTCCTCAGCCTCATAAAATACCTCGAATGGTACAACCTCAGTAACTACTTTTTTACCCAGCCTTGCTTCTACTTCCTTTATCATTTCTTCAGCTATTTTCTTCTGCTCCTCATTATGATATAGGATGATTGACCTATACTGGCTACCGACGTCATTACCTTGCCTATTGGGAGTGGTAGGATCGTGAATTGCAAAAAAGATCTCTAGAATTTCCCTATACGATATAACGTTAGGATCATACGTAATTTGTACAACTTCTGCGTGACCAGTTTCGTCTGTGCACACTTCCTCGTAAGTAGGATTAGGAACGTGACCACCGGAATATCCAGGCTTAACGTCTATTACTCCTTTAACTCTTGAGAATACTGCCTCGGTGCACCAAAAGCATCCTCCACCTAGTGTAGCTTTTTCCATAAAAGGAATATTGCATAGACGAATTTTAACTTATGTTAGAATAGATTTTATACTCTCTCACGAACTTTTTAGGGATAACCCTCTATTTTATATCTCATGAATACGAATTTGTAGAAATACAATCTTTAAAAAGATGATCTCATCAAATTATATAGGTAAGAATGATTAAAATTACCAATATAGGCAAGGCAGTAGGTTATATTACCGGTGGAAGCATAGTTTTTGTAATAACTGAGGCTCTCATTCACCTTTCTCCTCTCTATATTTTCCTTACGGTTGTTGCATATCTCCTTACTATTATAGTGGTCACATTCATGCTCATTCGATTTGAGAGAGAGTCTGAAACCGATAAAATTAAGGCTAAAGTTCTGGCAGAAGAGGATGAGAGGATGCTTGAGATTCTAAATAGTAACTGCCTAAACGCTAAAGGGACAGAAAAGGATCTCTGTGAGAAATTAAACGAATATTTAGAGGCAAGAATTAGTGCTTTTTCGATCTTAGAGAAGTAAAAGCTTCATAATAAGTTTTTAACATATCTTTTAGCACTTTACCAACTTTTACTCCGAATTTAGTCAAAACTATCACGTCGCCTTTCCTTTCAATTATCCCTAAATCTTCTAAGCTCTTGACTTTCTCTTTAACAAGTCCTGAAATATTATCTAAGTGTTGAAATTTCTCTCCAACTTTCCTTTCTAATTCCTCTTCGGATATATTACTGTTAGCCATTATAATTGACGTGATTAACGTCATAATTCCGTCATTGAAAATCTCTGACGCTGTTTCGTGCACATCCTTACCGAACACGTCAATCCCTTAATCTATGAGTGTGTATAATACCTTATTAAATATACTGTAAGTAATTACGTGTAAGCTTTTGCCTTCTTTTAAATGAATGGATTTATAGGATGAGTACTTATTTAGATTCTTTAGTTAGTAATAATTAAAGAGAAAAAGTAATATATATTGGCTTATAGTTGTAAGTTTTGAATTACTCTAACAATCATTAGATTATTTCACAATTGCATTATAACATATATCTACATATCTTATATTGTATTGTCTTTATAGTTTATTATCGCTCCTACTTTTCTTAAAAGTTCTTCTCCCACTATTCTATAACCGGCGAGTTAAGGACAGTCGATATAACTTCTTTCCCTAAATACTTTATCTTAGCCAATTTAACGTACGTGGAATAGCATTCCATAGAGGCTGTGTATATTCTAGGCCCTTGATCGTATGGAATCTTGTCGAAAACTTCTTTATTTACTATTATTTCTCCATCGAACCCAGTGTCTATTTTAGCCTTAATTTTCACACCTTCAATCTCTAACTCAAGGTCCAAGGAAATACACCTTATTTGGAACTTCAACTCTTACTCTCTTTCCTTCCTTTCTCTTTTTCTCCATATAATTATAGGCTTCGGTCTCGTTATCGAACACTTTCTCTTCTTCTAAATAATTTTTAATTACCTCTCCCGCTAGTTTAGAGTTCCACGTGTTAGTAGTGTAAAGAAACACGTAAAGCTCTTCCTTTTTATGTTGCAATTTCTCAATATTAGACATCTCTCTAGAATATTTAACTCTTTGTATTGAAGTAAACTTTCCTGTTTTCAGATTTATATGTTAGATTATCGTTAAAGCCTACCTTCTATTTCGTGCGACACTTAAAAATAAGTGCAAGCTTTCCCTTATTTAAATAGTAAAATGATTATTTAAGTTTATTAGATGCTCTGGCATTCTACTCATATCAGAAGTAATAAGCTGTTTATTATTTAAATCATAAGTAGTGATTATGAGTATTAACTAATCTATTGAATCAAACGAGAAAATTTCGTATTTTTCTATTTATTTTAGTCAATGTCAACTTTAGTATATTATAAGCAATTTTTAAGATAGTCATTACTTCTCTTCTTATTAAACTAATACATTGTTTAATTCTTTTTCAGTTTGTTGCTAAATCGGCTTGAGTGGAGAATGGACCTATAAGTAAATTACTTAATGGTTTTAATAGGTTTTTTAATTGCCAAAGTAAAGTATTAGCTATGAAGAATAAAATACTCATGATAGTTCTTGCAGTAGCAATAGCTTCTTCCCTAGTTTTTTACGTCGGATTTCAAAACTACATATTATCTCAAAATCCTGAAGGCTATAATGGAATTACCACTGTTAAGATAGCAAAAGCTGAAACAGAGCTTAATCCTCCCCCTAATGCCTACGTATGTCCTAAGAACAACAGCATAATATTTACATCAAGCAATATAAATCTTATAGTGCTAACCATGGGCCATATAAGGGCAGAAAATCTAACCGGAAGAACTCCGCCAGCCTATGCCCAACATAACGTGTTTGTAATTTACGGACTAATTAATCCTACATTGATAATCCCTGAAGGTGCAATCATTCACGTTACGGTTATAAACTTGGATGCAGGAGACTGCCATAACTTTGTCATTACCACTATTTCACCGCCTTATTCGTATAACGTGATGATGGGAGGAAATATGATGAACAACGTGATGATGAATAAAAATAGGTACTTTATTTCTATGATGCCTTTATTACCTCACGCTAACTATTCAACCGGTGAAGCTTATGAATATTCGTATACCGTCTCCATATCTTCTCCTGGCACTTATTGGTATATATGCACATATCCGGGCCACGCTGAGATGGGAATGTACGGTAAAATAGTTGTGGTGAGCTAAAATGGAGAATTATCAAGTTTTAGGAATAGTAGGTTCCGTTCTATTATTAGTAGCTTTTGTTATTCCATTTTATATGGGCTATTATTTTATGGGAGGATACTACGGCGGTATGATGGGTGGTATGATGGGAGGTTATCCGCATAGAGCCATCTTTTTCGCTTTTCCTGTCATTATGGCCCTTCCTGCATTAGTACTTGGTTTAATAGGTTCATTAATTTCAGATAGACAAATAGGCGGTGTGCTATTAATTATAGCTGCAGTCCTTTCTATTCCAGTATTTTTCGGATTCTTTGGAATTTCTTTTATATTATTACTTATCGCGGGTATCTTAGCACTGACTCAAAAGAAATAATTGTAGTAGTATTATTTTTCTTCTTCTTTTTCCTCTTTTTATCCTTTTGATCTTTGTTAGAAAATTTTATAAAAAATAGCAAGAGCTCATCATATGAAAGTTGTAATAAAAGAAAGTGGGAGAGGAATATATAAGATAATAGTTAATGATCCGTTTCCTCCAGTAGAGTTTCCTTTTGAAGGAAAGGACTCCGAAAAGGACCTTTCGTTCTTTTCATTAAATATTACAGAGAGCGACGGCAATATATTAATAGAGAAAGATTTGGATATTAAAGAACACGTACTTGGTTTAGGAGAAAAAGCTTACGAACTGGATAGGAGAAGAGGAAGGTTTATAATGTATAACGTTGATGCAGGAGCATATGACAAGTTTAGTGACCCCCTTTATCTGAATGTTCCTTTTATGATAACGGTAAAAAACGGTGTAGCTAGGGGATACTTCATAAATACCGCCTCAAAGGTTATATTCGATATAGGTGTAGAAGATTACGGTAAGATAAAGATAAAAATTCCAGAGCCTTCGGTAGAGATTTACTTCTTTGAAGGTCCTACGATCGAAAGAGTCTTAGAGCAATACAGCGAGATTACTGGCAAGCCTTTTCTTCCTCCTATTTGGGCTTTTGGTTACATGATTTCTAGATATTCTTATTTTCCTCAGGATAAGATAGTCAAATTATTAGATGAATTAAAAGAAGAAGGTTTTAATGTAACGGGAGTGTTTTTGGATATTGATTATATGGATTCTTTTAAATTGTTTACTTGGAATAGGGAGAGGTTTCCCGATCCTAGGAAGTTTATTGAGGAGGTTCATTCTCGCGGTGTTAAGGTTATAACTATTGTTGATCATAGCGTTAGGGTTGATCAGAACTACGAAGTTTTTATTTCCGGTTTGGGTAAGTATTGTGAGACTGATAAGGGTGATTTGTTTGTTGGTAAGATGTGGCCAGGTAATTCTGTTTACCCAGACTTCTTTAGGGAAGAAACAAGGGATTGGTGGAGTGAGCTTATTTCAAAATGGCTTTCCCAAGGGGTTGACGGCATTTGGCTTGACATGAACGAACCAACAGACTTTACCAAAGTTTTTCAGATTAGGGAAGTTTTAGGATCTACTCCTATAGAATTTAGGGACGATAGGATGTATTATACTTTTCCGGATAACGTTATTCACTACTTAAGAGGTAAGAAAGTGTCTCATACTCAAGTGAGGAATGCTTATCCTTATTATGAGGCAATGTCAACATTTGAAGGATTTAAGAAGGCAGGGAGAGACGAAATCTTCATATTATCTAGATCAGGTTACGCCGGAATACAAAAATATGCTTTCGTATGGACGGGAGATAATACTTCAGCCAGAGATCAACTAATCTTACAACTTCAGACTGTGCTCGGCTTGTCAATTTCTGGCATTCCATATGTTGGGATAGATATTGGAGGATTTCAAGGAAGGTTAAGTAAGGTTGAAAACTCTCCCGAAATATTACTTTACATGTTCAGGCTAGCCATGTTCTTTCCGTTTTTCAGGACTCATAAAGCTAAAGACGGTATAGATGTTGAGCCAATATATTTACCTCATTATTATAAGGAAAAAGTAAGGGATGTCATAAATACTAGGTATAAATTCCTTCCTTACATCTATTGTTTGGCTAAGGAGGCGCACGAGACTGGTCATCCAATTATTAGACCTTTATTTTACGAATTCCCAGAAGATGAGGATACTTACAAAATTGAGGATGAGTACATGCTAGGCAAATACGTACTATATGCTCCACAACTTGGAGAAAATAGAGTAGTTTATTTACCTGGAAAATGGTTCGAATACTCAACAGGAGAAGAGAGGAGTGGTTGGGTTAAAACTGACGCAGACCTACCTATCTATATAAGGGAAAATTCTATTGTAAACCTAGATGGAAATGACTTAATAGTTTTAGGAAATAGTAAGTTAAAATGCGAAATTGAAATAGAGAAAAAAGGAAATATTATTACGTTTTCAAAACCATACTTCGTCAATATACTAGTTACAGATAAGGCAGAAAAAGTTATAATTGATGATAATGAGGTTAAAACTGAGGACTTTGGGGCTTTAAGTAAGGTTAAGATAAATAAAGAGGTGAGAAAAGTAGAGTTAGTTTATTAAAATGCTTTTTTCACAATTTTATTATATTTGAAGAGTAGTGGAATATATGAATCCACGTTTCTTGAAGCAAGGTAATTACGTTAGCCTGATTGCATCGCTTATTATATTATTTGGACTAATTTACCTTGAAATTGAAGGGATAAGTTACGCTCTTTCGTCGACTTTTCTGATTCTCATGTGGATCGTTTGGCTTTTGGCATTGTCGTCTTTTACAGAGAAGGGGGTTAAGGGGGCGGAAAGCCTCGCCTCTCTGAGGCGGGGATGGATAGCCCCCTTATATTTAAATACTTCTTTGTCAAAATTTTCTTTTGATGGCTAGGAGGGTTAAAGCGATCAGAGCTAGTGTTTCGATGAAGATCGCTCTATCTGATTCCCTCCTAGCCCTTGTTAATAACTACGTTAGAGCACTCCGTTTCACCCTATTCTGGCTGAAGGAAAATGTGAAAAACCCGGAAGAGAAGGGAGTGCTTTCGAAAGTCCACGAGGAGTTGTATGAGAAGTTAAGGGAGGAGTATAATCTACCGTCAAAGGTTGCTGAGGATTGTTATAGGGATGCCCTTTCAATATACAAGGGGTGGTATAATAATCCTAAAAAGGGGCGTTTCCCAAGAGTGTATAAACCTGCGGTATGGTTAACGCCTAAAGCGAGTTATAGCATGAACTTCGAGAGAATGATTGTTAGGATAGCAAGTGTCGGCGAGCTATCAATTCTGGGTTATCCTAGAAACCTCAAGGAGTACTTAAGCTGGAAAATGAGGGAGGCTAGGTTAGTGGTTAAGGATGGGAATGCTTTCCTCAAGGTCGTTTTTGAGAAAAAAGGAGAGAAGGTTAAGCCAAAGGAAAGTGTTGCAGTTGATATTAATATGGCTGAAGTAGTCGTAGGGAAGGACGACAAACACTACGTTAGGATTCCCACTCGTCTCGAAGAGGTTCACCACTGGAAGTCTTTAGCTGAGAATTTGCAGAGAAAATACCCAAGGAGATGGAAAGAGAATAAGAGGATCCTTCACAGGATTCATTCCTTCCATCAAAAGGCTAAGCGTATTATGGAGGATTTTGCTAGAAAAGTGGGGAAATGGGTTGTTGAAATTGCTAAGGGTTTTGGTTCTAACATCATTAATTTGGAGAACCTCAGGAACCTCCTCAAGAATGTTAACAATCTACCTAAGGAGTTTCGTGATAAACTGTATCTTATGCAGTATCGTCGTATTCAGTATTGGATTGTTTGGCAAGCTAAGAAACACGGTATTCTAGTTGAGTTTGTTAATCCTAGTTATTCTTCTGTTTTGTGTCCTAGGTGTGGTAGAAGGATGGAAGAAAGGGGATATCGTTGGTTTAAGTGTTCTTGCGGTTATGAGAATGATCGTGATGTAATTGCTGTAGTTAATCTAAATGGGAGGGGGTCTCTGAGCCTCTCGACTGCCCCTCAAATGAGAGATGTAAGAGCGAATCGATGAGGGGAACCCTCGCTGGCGGGGAGGAAGTCAGATATTATCATCTAGCAAGGTTAGAGAAACCTAAGATAATGGACTATTTTGCTATTCTAGCTATTATAATAACTCTTGCAGGACTTATTATAGCAACTTTTCTTAGAGAGTTTCTTGGAATTGAAATAATTGTTGTAGGATATACCTTTGAACCTATAGCCGGAATTTCCATATACTTAACGGCAAATAAGATAAACAAGGTATTCTCATCATTATTCTTCTGGGGCGCCGTAATCTTTACTGCAGGACTTCCTTTATATCTAGTTAATTTCGGTTATTTATCGATAATTGGAGACGTGATAAAAATGCTGGGCATAATAGGTTTACTGTCCTTGAGTAGAAAGGTAAAGGCTTAGATAAATTATTATGGCTGTTAGAATAGAGTAATAATATGCAAGTTTATTCCGTAATGAACGATCAGATGTGCGTAGGCAATACAATAAATTCACAGTCATATGATATTATCGTAGATAATGATAGTGGGATCTTTATAAAATTCTCTCAGTTATCCTTTTCCGTAGAAACTCATGAGGCTATTGTAAGTATATATAGAGATAAAGATGGAAGAATTTCTGCCATAGACATTGAATATAAGGATGAATAAGCATGAGTCAAATTCCTAGAGTTAGCTATATTATAGAAAAAATAGAGCCTATGGTTATTAATTTTAGGATAGAAGATGAAAATATAACTGTTAGAATATTTTTAATTCCAATAGCCGTATATTCTCAGGATATTAACAATATAACGCCAATAGTTAGAGTAGTTATGGCTGTAGATACTGATAAACCCAGACTGGGAGAGTTATGTAATCCCGCTAAAATGGTTTCTCATAGGGCATTTATTCCAAGTATTAATGAAGTTAATGAAGGCGGCACTGTAATAAAAGTGAATGAGAAAAAGTTTTTGCTTAAACTAAAAATTACAAACATAAACGTTTATACTGATCTGAGAGATGAATTGGGAAACCCTTGTGTGAATATCTCATGGATTTTATTGACGACTGCAGAATAGATTGCGAGTTTATTAGTAGTGAGAATAAGAGGAAATTATTGGAACAATGAATATTAATTATTAAAGAACTTTTGCGTAATAATCTTGTAGATGAAGAAAAAATATGTGATGCATTAAATTTTGTGCGTAATAATATTGATAAATATTCTTGTTTACAATGCTATATTAGCGGTGATTATGACACAGGAAATTGCGCTACTTCATGCATAGTAAAATTTAGAAAAAGTTTTTGTTTTGATTTAAATTCTGTAATAAAGATAATAGTTATAGCTGAAGAGTATGGTGGGAAAGTTATAATGGCTACGTTCTTCCCAGTTACTAGAAATAAAGATTTTGAAAGGAAATGCGGTAATAGATTTCTTCATATATAGCTTCTTTTTCTTTATTCAATTTTTATCAAATATAATGTTAATTGCTTGTAACTTTATTCTATTTAGAGAATTTATATTAGAAACATGAGTCTTAATGAATTCAACTCTTTCACAAAGCATTTGCCTAGGAAACTCTTTAATACTTAATTTTAATATATATGATTACGATGAGGCGTAATTCTCTTACGACGGGGCGTAATGAACTTAAATTTATAAAATTCTTTGGCCCCGCCTGGTTAGTTATGATGGCCGATATGGACGCAAGCAGCATAATAGGTGCAGCTCAGACTGGGGCATTGTTTAAGTACGGATTTATTTGGATAATGTTACTTTTAGCAATTCCTCTATATATTGTCCAAGAAGTCTCTGGAAGAATAGGCATAGCCACAGGAAAAGGGCTTGGAGAAGTAATTAGGGAAAATTATAGTAAAAAACTTGCTATTCTCATGGCATTGCCAATGGCTTTGACTGATGCAGTAACTTATGCAATAGAATACCTTGGAATAGGTATAGGCTTAGAGGTAATCGGAATTCCCTTAATTCTTTCAATTCCCTTAATTTACGTAGTTCACATCATGATTGTGACAAAGAGAAAATATATACAAGCCGAAAGGTTTCTACTACTGATTTCTGCTTTTCTCATCATAAGTTTGTTCGCAACGCTCTTCCTCAGAGGTATCAAGCCTTATTCTCCTTTCTACTTCTCGCCATCACCTCAATTCCTATTCTTAATGGCAGCTACAGTAGGAGCAGTCGTTATGCCATTCATGTTGTTTTTCCAAGCATCTGCAACTGCGATAAAGTTGAAGGAATTAGGGTATTGTAAATGTAAGGATACTGCAATAAAACACATGAGAAAAGAGACTTTACTAGGTGCAGTTTTTACTGAAATATTAATGGTAGTTGTTGAGATGGCATTCGCAGGAATAAACGTAGATCCTTCTACTTTTGCTTCGCCCCAAGAACTTTCGTCAGTATTAACTCCATTAGCCGGTAGTTTATCTCCAGTAATTTTTGGACTGGGTTTAATTTCCGCAGGATTTTTGGCCTTAGTAGTTATTTCTCTGGGAAGTGCTTGGGGCGTTGCAGAAGCCTTGAACGTAAAGAACGTAAATATTATTTATATAGCTGAAAGCATTCCGGCAGTTGTATTAACGTTATTAGTTCCTTCAGCAAATTTAGTTTGTATTGTTTTAGATCTCTTAGTCTTCTTTGTTTATGCGTTAATTGGTCCAATTATTATATTAGGAATAATAAGTAGGAATAAGAAGATAATGGGCGAATACGCATCTAGAGGTCTTTCTTACTTTGCTTATTGGATTTCTTCAATAATTCTCCTAATAATTGCTATAATTGCTTCTTTATCTTCGATCTGAATTTTTCTCAGTTACTGGTGAGTATAAAATGTATAAGCATTAGTATAAAACATAAACTTTTTAAGCACTACATTTTTCTCATTACATATGGCTGATAAAAATTCCCCTCAGCAAAATAAAAACATTGCAGCTCAATTAACTGCAAGAATAGATAGACTTCCCGTAATGGTTTTACCTCTATCAGTAGTTTTATCTTTAGCCTTTGGTTATTTCATAGCATTATATGACGTAATAGATGTAGGAATAGCCTTTTCTGCAACGTCTTTAAAGTACACTGGATTAACTAGCACTGAGGCTTCAATAGTAGTATCCTTAGGATTATTTGGTTACATTCCCGGAGCCTTATTGCTAGGCTACCTAGGTGATAGGATAGGAAGAAAACCAATGCTAATGACTACTGCAATGCTAACTGCTATTGGTAGCTTAGGTAACGCATTCTCTAGTAACTTTGTAGAATTCTCTATATTTAGATTTATAACCGGAATGGGGATTGGAGGAGACCTAATACTAGTCCCTACATACCTTGTTGAGATGGTTCCTGCAAAGAATAGGGCAAAATACTTTAACCTAGTATATATTGCAGGTTGGGCAGGCTTAGGATTAGGTCCCTTCATGGCATCTTATATTGATGTCGCAAATCCAGCAATAGGTTGGAGAGTAATATTCTTAGTAGGAGCAACTTTAGCCTTCATAGTTTTCGCAATTAGAGGTCACGCAAGCGAGACTGTTAGAATGCTAGCGTTAAAAGGTAAGATAGAGGAGGCGGAGAAAGTTGTAAAGGATATGGAAGAGAAGGCAATGAAGAAGACAGGCCTTACTACATTACCAGAACCTATTGTTTACACTTTTGAGCATAAGAAAGTTGATCCATTCTACGTATTTAAGAATCCTAAATATAGAGTTAGAGTAATTGCTGTAATGCTTTCAATATTCTTCTTCTATTTCGGCGAATATCCTTACTTAACAGAATTCTTGTTATGGACTTCCACTGTACCTTCACTTAGCTCGCTTTCCAACCAAATAACGTTATACTATGGAGACGCAGGAATTGCAACCTTTATAGGAGCTATATTACTTAGGACAGTTATAGATAAGGTAAGGAGGCCAATACTCACTACAATTTCATATTTCGTCGGTATGGTTTTAGGTGTAGCTATAGCAGTAATAGGTGCTACTTCGGCTAATTTAACAATGATGTTAACAGGCTTCATTTTAGCTAATTTGATAGGTGTAGGGTGGGGTAATCAGTTAAATTACTTGAACGGTACTGAAAACGTTCCAACCTATGCCAGAGCAACATCCTTCGCCTTCTCCGACGGAGTTGCTCACTTAGGTGCTGCAATATCTACAGCAATTATACTTTCAATAATTCCTGTTCTAGGCGCAGTAACTACTTGGATAGGATTCCAAATTCCAATGGTTATAATGGGCATAATATTAATCTTCGTACTGCCTAATACTATAGGAAAGAGCTTAGAGGAAATTAATGAGGCTACTGCAGGAGTATAATTTATTCAAAATATTTTTTTAATAAGGAGATTAAGAGATTTTTTAGAAAAATTTAAATTCTTAGGATGAGAAGTGGTTATAGAGTCAAATGTTCAAGAGAATATTAGTAGGATTTGATGGTTCTAAGGAATCCTTAAGGGCGTTAAATCTAGCAATTAATCTTGCAAAGCTTCACGGTGCTTCAATTAAGGCACTGGAAGTTATAGAGCACATGCCAGTAATTTTGGAGGGTTATATAAAGGAAGACACGTTAAGAGATAGAGAAAGGATAATTAAACACACTGAGATAATAAAGAGAATTTCAATAGAGAACGGAATTAACATGGACTACGAAGTTGTTAGAGGAGATCCTGCACTCGTTTTATCTAAATATGCTGAGAGCGAAGATTTTGATTTGATTATTCTAGGTAAGAGAAAATTGAAGGGATTAAAGAAAGTGTTCATGGAGAGTGTGTCTTCTAAGGTTTTGGATATTTCTAAGAAGCCAGTTTTGGTGGTAAAAGAATAGTTATAAACTTTTACGGTCAATCTTAATGAATTTGGCTATAATCTTTAGAATCTAGGAAGTTATGGAAAGAAAAAATCTCTTTACCTTTTCCTTAATATAATAAGTGAGACTAACGCAATTACTATTACTAAGCCTATTATTCCTAAGTAAATGGTAAGGTTACTTGTTGGAGGAGCCGTTGACGTAGTTGAAGTTGAGATTTTTGGGGTTGTACTACTCGTTACAATTGTTGTCGATGTAGTAGTTATTGGCATGACCTTAACGCTTTCTAATGTTGAATTAATAGATGAACCTAGTTTACTAATTGCTTTTATAGTTATTAAGTAAGTCCCGTTAGACGTTACATTATAAATATAATATCCAGAAGGACTTGTAAACTTTTTAACCAAACTTCCATTGATAAATAATTGAACGCAAATTAAATCTTGAATATTTCTAGCATTATAGCTTATGTTTAGTAAAGTATAGCCAGGATAACTCTCTGTTGTAGTTATTATTTCCGGCTTAGGGATGGCAGTTACATTTGGCTTGACTTGAATAGTAGTTATTATACAAGATTTTTCACTACCCAGGAAGTTTACTGCTAATACGGTTATATTATAAGTTCCGTTTTGGTAAATATAGAAGGGTATTGAAGCTGAAGGAGACGAAATCTTACAAACTATTTTACCGTTTATTAGAATTTCGACGCATGATACATAGTGAGAGTAATAATTAGGCTCTGTATAATTAATTAACAATACAGTCATTCCAGAGTATTCGTTTTCTTCAATTTGCACTTCTGGTTTGCAAGGTAATGACGGATTATTTACCTTCATAAATAATGGAGTAAAAGTAATATTTACGCATATCCCGGACTTTGATATACTACTCGTTATTGTTATATTCTCTAGTATTAGCATAGAGTTAACATATCCTACCAGATTAGATTCCGAAAATGAGTAAACTTTGAATAAAGACGGAATTTCTATTTTGTTAAACTCTATAGCCTTTCCCCCCATTAGATAGTACATGCATATTGTAGTCCCTTGTGTAGATACATAACTTATTGACACTATATTATTCTGTACGAAGACTCCTAATAATGGCTCATTTAAAATTAAGTTATATAATTGTTTACCGCAGATATTATATATCGAAACTACAGTTTCGTTATATTTAGTGAAATTAACTAGTACAAATTCTGAATAATTGCCATAAATCGGTAAACCTAATCCTTTTAATTTAAATATCTTGCTTCCGTTAATATAAAGGCCATAAACGTCGCCTATAGAATATCCTATGGAATAATGTAATGAGAGAGAGAAAGATATGCTTACGTTTGATACAATTATTATCTTTGAATTAAAAGTAACTATGTAGTTTACTGTAACTGGTAAAGAAATATTATCGATTAGGCTAAAGTTGCGAAAAACTAAGAGGTGATATTCATTAAAGATCTTACATAGAACCAAGATCTCACTACCGTTAGTCTTTACGGATAATATATTTCCATTAATTAAAGTCCTAGGAGAAGACCATGCAGTACCGTTAAATAGCGAATACTCTACAGAGGATTTATAAGACCAAACGGCTAGCACTTCGTTTTCGTACAATGCAGTTGAAATAGAAGTTACGTTTGTCTCGTTTGTGAGGTAAAACACTTTTCCGTCGTAGGTAGTATATATTCTGAACGTAGCATTAGATAAATAGTTAGTTATATTGGTTAGCGAAGTTAAGTTATATGCCGTCAGAGAAAAGTTGAAGAATAATTCGAGGAGATTTCCTTTATATTCAATAAATCCGTAGGGATCTGCAATATTTCCTTTGAACGACGCCTTTTTTATTGTTATAGGCAATGGAGTTAGCCCAAAAGAATGAGAAGGTATAACGCTCAAGACCAATAATAGCAAAAAACCTCCTAGCATGATTAATTTTGGAATTGACATATCATTTTATGTCTAAAACGCTATAATAAATCTTTTCCATATTAAATTTCATCTTTTGGGATAGATTGCTCTAGTAGTTCTTAACCATTCTCTAAAGCATTTTAGTGAACAAAAGCCGTAAACTCTCCTAGTATGTGAAGACCAGAAAACGAATTCGTAAGGACCGTAAACACCACAATTAGTACATTCACCTACATCTGTAAAAGTTATAACGTTCTTTGCTCTCAAGTCGTCCATATTTGCTTTCTTTGATTTTAATCTAATTAAAATTTTAGGCGCAACATTTTAAATTACCGAACGATAGTAAGTCTTGTGAAAAACGTAATAGAACCTTGGGGAGTTAACGTACCTTTTCTCATTTTGGCGTTTATCTATTTTGCAATAGGCGGATTCTCATTAAGTTTGGATCCCTCAGTTCACGGATATTTTATGCTTTTAGGCGCATATTCACTTTACGCCGGAATGATACTTAGGTTATTTTTTCCTGCTAAAAAATACTTGATTTTACACATTGTAACTCTTATTCTGCTTTCTATTCCTCTTTACCCTCTTATCTCATTGTCCTTCTTCTTCCTGACAATAGTGGAAATTTGGGGTCTAAAGGACGTAAAATCTTATGGTAGTAAGTTTCCTATAAATATTCTAGTTCTTTCTTCTCCTCCTCTTTCCTTTATTTCTTGGTTACTTTTCCCAATTTTAGGATATAACCTTCTTATAATTTCCTTATTACTTTACCTGCTAGGAATTAATGAGGGCATATTTTCCGCAACCTTAGGTTTAAAGCCTAAGTTTGGAATAAAGCAAATTCCCATCCTTCTGCTTGTCTTTCTCTTTTACTTGAGTTATAGTCTCTTTCCTCTCATAATCATAGCTTATTTTGCTTGGCTATTTTATGGAGTAAAGAAGGTAAGAAAGAATTTATCGGCCTTATCGGTAGTTTTGTCTTCTGCATCCACTTCTATAGGAAGCTATTTTTTGGGAGAAACCATCCACGCATTTGCCTTAGGTACAATGGCTCCTTTCTTTTACAGTTGTATAACGTACTCTACGTCCAGATATAATTACGATAAAATATACATAATTTCAATTCTACTTTCGTTGTCCTATTTCCTTAGGTTCGTGTATTTTCATATATCGGGAATATTTTTCGTTGCTTCTTCTCTCCTTTTCCTCTATTTAATTAAGGATAACTTAACGCTAACTACATTAAAGTACGGTATGTCCAAAAAATACTTAATTAAAAAGTTAAATTAAATATTATGATTTCTTTAGACTTGCTAAAGCTAGGCGAAGCAATTCATGGTTCAGAGAAGGAGAAGGAAATTCTATCTATTTTAGAAAAAAGATTGAAAAGCTATAGTAAGAGAATTGAAGCGAAAACAAAGGAGTGGGTAATTAATAATTTTAGCGTTAAGCTTAATGGAAAAGAAGTTACGTCAACCTTAGCTCCATACACTAAGGGATACGTAAAGGGAAAGGTAGGAAGAGAAATTCTTGAATTTCCTTTTCCAGATCACCCGTTTAAAGTAAAGGATTTCTACTCTTACGCTCTTTCTCAAGGTGCTGAGGGAATAATATTTTATGAGGAGGGAAAGACAAGAAGGATAATAATGCCTGACGTTAAAATTCCAGTTATTTTTCTTCCTTTTAAACCAGAAGGCTATGTAGAGATTGAGGCGGAATCATTTCTTAGGGACTCGACTTCTTACAATCTAGAATTTACCATAAAAGAAGGAGATGATTATATCTTACTTGGAGCTCACGTAGATCACTGGCTTTCTGGCTTTCACGATAACTTATTTTCTATAGACGTTGTACTTAATTCTTTGGCAGAAGTTAAGAATCATGGTCTAAAAGTGGTTTTCTTTTCTTCAGAGGAAGGACCTAAGTGCTGTACCGGTTCATTACAGTATCCTAAAGGCGATGTTTTCACTGCAATAATTTTTGACGCCCTCTATCCTAGTAGGGTAGTTTATTCATCAACTCCAGATTTGTGGGATTTTGCAGGTCTATTTCCGTTAAAGAGAATAGAAATGCCTACTCCGTTTTCAGATCATTTCTCTTTTATACAAAAAGACATTCCTTCTCTAGTTTTATACAACGATGATTTAATACCTTATTATCACTCCGATAAGGATTTGCCTAATCCTGGAGATGAGAAATTCTTAACTAAGATTAGTGAGTCTGTGAAGTTGTTATTGCATGAACTAGATAAATTATCTATGAAAGATTTGAACGAGAGAATGAGTAAATTTGGCGAGAGGAAATTCGTTGTGGACTACGTTAATTTAACCACTTCCTTTGCAATTTCAAGTAATTCCTTAGGTCCTAGGCTTAAATCGCCATAGTCAGGCAGTTTTTCTTTTAAACTTATTAAACTTACTTTTTCTGCTACTTTGCTCATCTTCTTTATCGCTTCCCTAGCTTCAGAAGTTGAAAATTCGCCCATTTTAATTTCAAAAGCCCATATAGGTTTCTTCTTTTTCACAATAACTACATCGATGTCCTCCTTAGGAGAATAATATTGAATTCCTCCAAGATATTTAGATAACATTTCACCTACACTGAATTGGACTTCTTTACCTATTGGTAGATAGTCGATTTTAGCATCAGTTTTACTTATAGCGTATTTTGACTCTGCGTATAACGATAGGGAGAGAGGAGGAGATTTTACTTTATAATAATTTTCTCTAGATAGAGTAGGAATCTTTTGAACTAATCCCATTTTTACTAACTTATTGACCATTGAAGATATTGTTCCTTCTCCGCCCTTTGGCTGAATTATGCAAGATATTTCAGACGTTTTCCAAATTCCTTCCCCAAGTAGCAAAAGGATTTTATAGTAAGTGTCAGTTAATTGCCTTTCTTCTTCTTTAAACACTTCTCCTATTAATCCCTTAGAAATTAGAGAGAACTCCTTTAGTCTATCAACGAACTCTTCGTAGCTGTCTATGAAAGGGATTATCCAAGGATCCCTATAGATAGTGGAAAGTACCGGATCTTTAACCTGAGTTAGAACATCTTCATAAGATATTATATCTATTTCCAGGGGAGTAAAGAGGCCTAATAATGGGCTGTTCCTATCAAACACCTTGTTAACTATTCCGTAACTGATCCTACTAGTACCAAGATTCCATTTTTATCCCAATTACTGATCATGCTCCAATAAATATCCGGTAATCTTTGAAACTCGTCTATTACCGCTATGCCGTTGCCAACAGTTTCCAATAAACCGTGAAGTTTATATACTTTGTATGTAAAACTAATTACAATGCTAAAACCTAAAGAAGTCTGCCAACGCTTAGGAATATCATACCGCACTTTACAGAGCTACGTAAAGAAAGGATACATCAAACCAGTAATACTACAGAGTGGAAAGTGGAGGTTCAGAGAAGAGGACGTAGAAAAGTTAATGGGTATTGTAAGAAGGAGGAAAGTGATACTTTACGCTAGGGTATCATCAAACGCACAAAAAGACGACTTGGTGAACCAAGTAAAATATTTACAAGAACAAGTAAAGGACTACGACCAAGTAATAACAGACGTGGGTTCTGGGTTAAACATGAAGAGAAAAGGATTCCTCAAATTATTAAGAATGATACTAAACAACGAAGTGTCGAAAGTAGTCATAGCTTACCCAGAAACACTGACAAGGTTTGGTTTCGAGATAATAGAGGAAGTGTGCAAAGCACATAATTGCGAAATAGTAGTTCTTAATATGGAAGACAAAACACCAGAACAAGAGTTGATAGAGGATTTGGTCTCCATACTTGTATCATTTAGCGGAAAACTCTACGGAATGAGGAGTCAAAAATACGAAAAGGTGGAAAAGTGTGTCGAAGAACTTAAGAATTAAATCACTCCAACCAGAGGAGGAGTACATTTACCTAACTTACTCCTTGGAGAATGATAAGAAGGAGGAGACGAAAATATTATTAGAGAACTACAAGACACTACTGCAAAAAGCTTTAGACTGGTTATGGGAGAAGGTGAAGGTAGAGAGAAAAGAAGCGAAGAAAGGTAAGAAAGTATTTACGAAGGTTAAAATAACCTTGCCTAAGAAAAAGCAAGTATACAATACGCTAAGGGATGAGTTAGAGAATATCAACAACTTAGCTTCACACTATGTTGATAAGGCAATTAATGACGCTTACTCAATACTGGAAAGTTGGAGGAGGAGAGTCGAGAAGGGACAAGCGTCATTGAGTAAACCTAGATTGAAGAAGGTTTACGTTAGGATTAAGTCAACTCTTAGGAAGGTTGATGGCGAGAGAGTAAGGATTACAGTAAGACCTTACGAGTATATTACCTTCTCTTGGTCTCACACTTGGTTCTCTAAACGGGTTAAGGGGCTAGAACTAGGTGAGCCCGTGATAAAGGAGGATAAAGTGTACCTGCCATTTCGTTACAAGTTACCTTGGTTTACTCCCCTTGACTTTCTCTCTATTGATAGTAACCTCTATACTCTAGACGCATACGATGGAGAGAAGTTCGTCACGTTTTCCATCAAGGAGCTTTACAGTCTAAAATAGGGTATGAAATTAAAGAGGAGTAAAATACAGTCTTTTGCTTCAAAGCACGGTAGGAAGGGGAAGGAATTGATGAGAAAATATTCCCACCGTGAGAGGAACCGTGTACTGGATTATGTTCACAAGTTCGTGAATAAGTTGCTGGAGATGTATCCTCTCACGTTGTTTGTTGTTGAGAAGTTGAATAAGCAAGAGATGTTTAGGGATGCTAACGACTCCCTTTCTAAAAAGATTTCACGGACTGTGTGGAGGTCGATTCACCGTGTGCTAAAGTATAAGGCTCCTCTTTACGGTTCCTTTGTTAATGAGGTTAACCCGCACCTCACTTCCAAGTCCTGCCCCAGATGTGGATGGGTTTCCCGAAATGTTGGCAGGACTTTTCATTGCGAGAGGTGTGGGTTCACTCTAGATAGACAATTAAACGCGTCATTAAATATTTACCTCAAGATGTGCGGGTTTCCCCACATCCGTGAAATACCGCGGGTGTGGGTTGGGGTTATCCCGCTAAAGGGGCGGAGGGGTAACGGGTTTACCCGTGACTCTGGTGAAGCCCAAGGGCTGAGAATTAGATACAATTTCATGAAAATTCGATGAAGCCCAAACCCCTCCTTTATGGAGAGTTTCTTTAACTTCTTTTATTGCATCGTCAATTTTAATCACTTTATCGTCTGCAGTTATTGCACTATTTGAGTCAGTAATTAAAACGTAATAATCCATTTGAAGATTCTTCTTTACTAGCGTGCTTTTTCCAGTTTTTCTCCTACCGTAAATCAAAGTCCAATTCTTTATTTTTCTTATTTTCTCTTCTTCTAGTCTCCTAATATATAGTCTCATAAGACTAGTCTTATAGGACTAGTAAAAAAAGATTATATCTCCATGGAAAGGAACTAAATATTTAAACTTCATTGAAAGGAGATTGTTAAACGAGTTAACAGCCTTTTCGTAATCCCAACAGAAAAATTTGAAGGGTGGCGAAATTTTTCCTTTAATATTTCTCACTGCGTCACCTACTATTAATAGGTTTCCGTCGTATAATGCTATATGTCCCGGCGTATGGCCTGGAACATTAATTACCTTAAAATTACCTATTTCTTCTCCTCCTTTCAATTTCACGTCAACAGTGACTGGAGAGAATCTCATAGAATTTATTCTCTTCATTGTTCTTTCAAAGTCTTCTTCACTTACTTTTAGTTCGTCCTTTACGTCGTCGTACTTTAAGTTGAATTTTTGTTCGTTCTTAGATAAATAGGGTACTTCATTTTCGTGAGCATAAATCTTTGCCTTGGAAATTTTCTTAATCTCTTCAGCATTACCAGAGTGGTCTATGTGATAATGAGTTATGACAACGTCTGAAATGTCCTCTAATGAGTAACCAAATGACTTTAAGCCTTTCTCTATGATATCTAGGTAGCCAGGCAATCCTGTGTCTATCATCATTAGTCCGCCGGAAGGCCCTTTTTCCACTATTGTAACGTTATGATTGAGTACTGTTCCAAAAAATTCCGGTTCAAATAATTCAATGATCCTTACTCCCTTCGTTAGAAGCATCTTTACTAAACCTCGGTATTAATTCTATTGGTGGTTTAATTTTGGGTAAGTTAATTTCTGACAGAGGCTTACCTTGAACTGTTATCACTTTTTCGGCAATAATGTCACAGTACCTGCATTCCTCGCAACTCCTAGTCTCACATGAATTGTACTTAAAGTAAGATAACCAGTTTGGAGGGAACTTTGTATTATCAACATAGACTTGTGTTAAGACGTCGTAATCGTTGGGTCCGTTAATTTTCTTCATAACTGCAGGGACTGCTCTTCCTTGTGGATAACTAACAATATCCAGTAAGTTTCCTTCGTATCTTCCTTGTGAGTACGCTTTTACAGCCCTTACTATCCAATCTGTTTTCTTGTTCCTGCTGGCTATTTTAAACCTGTCAATGCCTAATTCTTCATAATGCCTTAAATCCTCTGGTCTAATCCACCTCATTCTTATAATATTAGCCAAATCGTTCCTTACGTCTGTTGCACAGAATAAAATTGGATACTCAAACCATACATTAACTTCAGAGTCAGACTGAGAAGTTACGGAAGAAACAATATCGTGAGTTCTCCTATATGGACATCCCCAAAGGCATGAGTTATTCAATATGAGCTCTATGTCAACCTTATTCCTAAACTTTGATAGAGAATTTAGGAGAGAAAAATTCCTGTTATCGTCCTCATGGAGGATTATTGTATCGGCACCCATGTTAACGTATTCCTCGAATTCCCTTATGTTATAAACTCTGGAGAAGGAAGAAATTGAAATTTCTAAGTCTGGATACTCATTTTTTATAAAATGAACTAAGAAAGGCATTGCTACTATAAAACCGTCAACACCAAGGTTTACTAGGCTATCTATTTCCTTCTTTAGGCTTTCTAAGAATTTTTGTGAGTATTCCTTACCGTTTAATGTAGCAGTATTCATCGTGTAGAGGAATTTAATTCCTGCATCATGTGCTATTTGAATGTGTTCCTTCAGTCTTTCTTCGTCAACTTGAGGTAAAACGAAGGAAGCCCTACCGTGGCCTGTCAAGGTCTTGGTTTTACTACCAAAAATGTACCTAACTGGGTACTTTTTAAGCTCGTCTATTAATTTATCGTCAAAGTTTGTCCCTACTACGAGTCTCATAAATCAAGTTCATAATTATCATATTTAAAATTTTTTACTATTAACGGAATTTATCATTAATCTCGATAGAACATTATAAGAGAAATATATAAAATATATAGGCATATAGAGCTTCAATTCTTCATAATAAGTAAGGAATAAAAGAAAAGTTACCATTGTATAGAAAGATGCCAACATATAAGAATAAAGTAATTCTGTTTAGATCAATCTATAGTGTATTTCTCGGTTTTATGAGTTTTGGGTTTACTCAAACCGAAACGATATTTGGAAGTAATTAAATATAATGAATAGTTACGTGAAAGTGTTATAGTCTAATAAGTATATATTCTAGTATATACAAGTATATCCTATGAAGGTCATAAGTGTAAAGGTTCCTGAAGAGATCTATGAGAAAATGAAGGAGCATAAGGAAATAAATTGGAGCGAAGTAATCAGAAATGCTATAATATCTGAGTTAAATGAACTAGAAGGTATAACTACAGGGAATGAACTTATAGAGAGACTTAAACGACTCGGTGTAGATGAAAAAGATATAAATGTGGAACCTCCTCAAGGTGAGGACGAATTTCAGAAAGAATTAAAGAAAAAATCTACGATACGAACACCTTGATTAAAATTCATAAGAATAAATCTCTCCTATCTAAGATTAATTATGTAACAACGTCCATACTAAATGTGATACAGTACCCTCCAATACTAGATCTAAAGGAGAAATTGACAATAATTTATCCCACAAGAAGTGATTACGAACTTGCCATAAAGATAATGGTTAAACTAAGAAAAATAGGGGAGCCAGTTAACGCGGTGAATATAATTTTATCTTCTATTGCGATAAACAGGGACATGATAATAGTGACTAACGATAATGATTTTGAATCAATTAAAAAAGTTGAAGAGAGATTAAAGATAGAAAAATTATGAGATAAAAGGGAAAAAGTTGTTAATAATAAATTAAATTATGATATTACTTTGTTATCGTGGCTTTCTCTTCAACTAACTGCGTTCCCTTAGTTTCCTTTAAACCTAACGTAGCTAACGCTGATATTATTCCCCATAATGCTAAGAACGTAGTAACTATCCAAGAATTTGCTAAATATTGTGAAGGCAGTCCTAGTAGTCCGACTAGTAATATTGGCATTAAACCTCCTTCAACTGCTGCAGCTAATTGCATTCCATAACTTGCTCCACTGTATCTATACTTTGTAGGAAAGCTTTCTGGGTAAAATGCAGCCATTGATGCATAAGGACCGTAAGCAGCGAAACCTATTAGGAACTGCATTATAAATAATAGGCCTAGATTACCGCTTAGGAATCCGTAAACATAGGGATACGCAAATGCTGCTATTAGGATATCTCCTAATATTAGTGAGGCTTTTCTACCAAGCTTATCACCTAAATAGCCGAATATTGGAGTTGAAACTAATCCTGCTATTGCGAACACGTAAATTAGCGCAGAAGTTATTGGCATTTGTACTCCTAGAAAGTTAATGTAAGCTGGATATCCCAAGCTTTTTCCTACTACCTTCAAATACAAGCTAGGCATTACCGTTGCTGGAATGTAAACAGCCATGAATACTCCGCCTATTGCGAGCATTAATAATATTATAGGCTTCCAAGCGTACTTGAAGACCTCTATGGAAGGAACTTTACTTATTTTTCCTTCACTCTTGATTTTCTCAAAGGGTAAACTCTCTGTTGCCAAATACCTTAGGAAAGCTCCTAGAAATGCTACGCTACCTCCAACTAGGAATCCTATCCTCCAACCTATTGTTACGAAATCCTTGCTAAATGCCAACAATACTGTAGCCGCTCCTATGAAACCTATAGGTGAGGCAATTTCTATTAAAGAAGTTATTAAAGCCCTCTTAGAGGTAGCATGTTCAGATACCCACGTCGCTACTCCTCCCCATTCTCCGCCAACGCCCAAACCTTGTAAAAATCTGAAGGCAAATATTGCCACTGGCGCTATTATTCCTATTGTCGCGTATGTGGGCATTAATCCTACGGATATCATCGCTATTCCTACTAGCACTAGGTCAAAACTTAATGCGTGCCTTCTTCCTAATCTGTCACCTATATGCCCGAAAACTGTAGCACCTAAAGGCCTTGCAAAAAACGCTATTGCATATGAAGATACTGAAGCTAACATTGAAATTAAGTAGCTTTTTGACGGGAAGAATAATGTAGGGAAGGCTAGTAATGCTGCGTATATGAATAGGTAGTAGTCGTACCACTCAACTATTGTTCCTATTAAACCTAGGAGTGCAACTCTGGAGATGGAAGACATAAGTAAAGTGTAAGGGCGCGAGTTTTTAAGCATTTCTATTTAAATAGTTAAAAAATTAGAAATTAAGTTTTCTAAGCATTCAAGAGATTTATATATTCATAGAAATATATAAATTTAATAAAGTAGAGGAAAATTATGAAAAGATTTTTTATATCTACGGCGTTCTCTTTTATATTGTTTATTCTTATCGACGATAAGATAAATAATTTATAAAGAAACAGCGTAATTTAATACATTATATTCATCAACAAATATTTATGCATTTGAAGTTAAATTTATTATTGATTTCACGATATAATAGATTTTTAGTAGTGCATTAAGAGTATTCCTTGATTTTTCAAAGAAATCTTTTACTCCTCTTTTCTCACTCTCAGAATTTATGTAATTGATGTCCATTACATCACGTTGTGCACAATAAACGAGAACTGCTTTATTTCTATCTTCTGTACTATTACGGAACTTTCACGCTTCTAAGTAAATTAATACTACCTCTTCCGGAGGAATAATGTAAACATGAAAGAGTCGACTTGTAACTTAAGTGAAGGTTTATGTTAATTATAAACATTGTTAATTGTACTCATGGCATGACCTTATCTGGTAGTAATAACTGTTTTTGAAATTGAGAATTAAAGTTATTACAAAAAGATTATCATTATATTTTAACAATGTTTAACGTTTTATATAAGGCTTAAAATATGCAAAATTTTTAAATATAATAAAAAAGATAAGATTGTGGAAGCTACATACGAGTTTGAAACTACGGAAAGCCCTGAGACCGTGAAGGAGTACTTAGCTAATCCTTATAACTTAAATGAAATACGTTCCTAATTTTAAGGATTTGAAAGAAACGGAAGATGGATGGGAGCTTTACGTTCATTGGTTATTTACTATTAAATTGAGAATTATAAGAATAGTTACAAAGGATGAGATAAGTTATTTAATAAAGAAGAGTGATGGAATGATAAAATTGAACGCTAACTTGAGGTTTATAATTTTACCCACTAAAGGTATAACTAAAGTAAATCTGGTCTTCTTTTACCAAGGGCCTTTTGAGCGTTTTGCAAAGAGACAAGCAGATGAGTTTTACAAGAGGGGTGTGAAATTATTTGAGGAAGACTTAAAGAAAAGGGCAGTTGTTCAAACGGCTCAAGGTCAAGAAATTCCAGTTTATAACATGAGGACAATCCTAGCTAAGAAAATTCAAAAAGATTAGCTAGAAGGTATATTAGAAGATGCTATGGTAAAGAGTGTAGATAGAATGATCGTTCTCATTCTATCTGATGGTAAAAATAACGTTCAACTAACCTTTAATAAAGGAGACGTAATTTCTAAAAAAGGGGATTTGAATTCTCTACAAGGTGAGGTAACTGTTATAATGAAATCTCCTTAATAATATACGTTAATAGAATCCAATTTAGGCAAAACTTTTGCTACAATACCTCTTATAAGTGAGTACCAAAGTTTTGAAGGTAATCTTTCATTTCTAGCATCTATTTCACTGTCAATACTTTGTGTTTTTATCTTCATTGACATTGCAATTCTTTTAATTCCATAAACACATTCAGCGAAAACAGGACAAGTTGGGCAAGCGTATTTACTGGATGACATATCTATTGAGATAATTTGCTTTCCATTGAGGTAAATTATACCATCATCGAATTTCAATTCTTTTTCACCTTTAACGAAAGGCAGAATTAGCTTAAAAGCTAGAGCATTGTCTTCTATTAAGCCAAGTTTCTTCATCGAATCTAGGATATAGTAATAATAACTTTTGCTTAAGCCCAGTTTTTCCCTATCGTCGCTGGCCATTACCTTCAAATAAGTATCAGAGGTTAATTTATTGAAAGTCTCCCTACTAACTATTATTGCTTTACCGCTGTCTTTTACTGGTCTATCCGTCGTTATAATTCTATAATCGCACATCTTAAGATGAAATTCTCGTATAAATCTAAAAGGATTTCTAAGAAAAGTCCAAGGTATATACTATTAACGACCTTTAACACTTTTATTCAAGATTATGAATAAAAGTAAAAAATTATTCTAACTTAAACTCCTAGACGAAATATTTTAATAATTTCATGATGGCCTCATAACTTTTCTTTCTACAATCTATTCCATCGTAACCCTTCTTGTTTAGTACTGAAAAGAACCTACAACCACCAAGGCATAGAGGCATATAGGGACAATCTTTACATTTCTTCCACAAATTTAAGGCCCTCTCGCCGGAAAGCTTCTCGTAAATTACTACATCTCCGTCCTCAGTAAGGTAACCCTTTACGTAAAGGGAATTCCCTGTAAAAGCCCAACAAGGGTAAATATTTCCGAAAGGATCTACTACAATATCCTCATCAAAGTGAGCAACGCATAAACCTAACCTAAATACGTCTTGAGGTATTTCAAAACCTTCATCCTTAGCAGTTTCCCACAATTTTACAAGGATTTCTCCTTCTTCGTCCTTAGGGAACGTGTAATCCCAGTATTCGTTCCTAAATACGTTATCGTGAACTAAATGCGGGTCAAGCCTAACTTTAGTTATGCCGTTTTGCTTTAAATCCCTCAAAAGGTCTCTAAAGGAATCCAGGTTATTTACGTCTATATTAACCCTAAGGACAACATTTACTTCATCTTGGATTTCCTTTAAGTTCTTTAAAATTATATCGTAAGATCCTTTTCCTCCAACGAAATACCTTCTCTTATCGTGAACTTCCCTAGGGCCGTCTAAAGTTATTTGCACGTGAGTTAAACCTAGGCTCTTCAATTCGTCAAAAACGTGTCTAGTTAAGAGTGAACCGTTTGTCACTATACTGAAAGAATACTTTAAATCCGAAAGTTGAGTGGAAATTTCCTTGATTCTTCTTAGCTCTAATAAAGGCTCTCCGCCGAAATAAGTTACCCTAACTTTCCTACCGTTTGCGTGAGTTCTGACGTATTTTATAAATCCTCTCACTACTTTATCGCTTACGGAGGAATTATTCCTAAAAGCCTTTTGAAAACAGTAAACGCAATCAAAATTACATCTATAAGTCAGTACTAGTGTTGGTTCTAACACTTCTTTCTTAAATTTTTGTAAGAACTCATCAAAGGTTGCTGAAAATCCTTCTTCTATTATATCCTTTAGTTCTTCCGGCACTTCACCTTTTTTCAACTTCTCCATTTCCTCGTCGGTCAATCTTATTGCATAGCCCGTTAACGTATTAAACATGATTTTATAATCGTCAAGAAAAATATTGTATTTAGATAACATTTTATTTCTCCCTCCTACTTATTCTCCCCAAGAGGGAGAGTATCCGCACCTTCCTATTTTCCTTTCCAGTTTAGCTACTTTCCTCTGCATATGAAGAGGTAGCAAGAGCTAATCTTATCTTTAGAGAATTATAGTCTAAGGAGATATATGTGAAACCTTGTTAAACAAATTCCGTCAATTATTACCTTCTCACGTTTCATCGTTTTCTTGGATATATAAAATTCTTTTCATAATTTCTTTATTTTATTAAAATAAACTAAATATAAACATAGAGAGTTATGAAGAAAAAAGGGATAAAGAAGGTTAAGTATTTATTTCTTGGAATATTTTGTGGTATGGTCTTCCTTCTAGTATTGTTTTTCCGTATGTTGTTGTTTCTTTGTAGTCTTTGCTTAGTATGAATTTTTTGAAGGATTCTAGGTCTTTCCATTCGCTGTAAATTAAGTATTCTCTTGGGTCGTCTACTCTCTTGTATAGTTTTGCGTCAATAAAACCAATGTCGGAATTTTTTAGTATTGAAACCACCTTTGAAAATGTTTCCTCAAATTCCTTCTCGTGACCCTCCTTTACCCTATAATAAAGACCAACATTTATCATAAATAGTAAATATGAGAAAAAAGTAAAATATCTTATTCGTAGGACTCATTTGGCTTCTTATATACTATGTAATGATATAGTGAGATTGCTTCACCCCACATTACAAATATTAAACCTAAGTCAACTCCGAACATATTGGACTCATATCCAGTTGGCGGTATTGTCCACAATGTGACCATTAACACTAAGCTCAATACGAACAACACTACAATGATGTATTGGGCAAACTTCTTCTTCATCTCAAGCTTGCTGACTTCAGGAGATGGAGTAGACGAAGTTTGTTGTTGTTCCATGCGTAATATTATTGGCGCGATTCTTTTTGCTCCTATTACGAAGAGCGAGGCTATTGGTAATAGTATTGCTAATGTGGTTGGTGAAGGATAGTTAACGAATTCAGCTAAGCCTCCAACGAACAATAATGATACTACTGCGAAGCCTAATATCGCTAATGGTGCTAAGGCTTTTCCTAGATGTAGGAATGAATGCTTAACTTTTGGTCCTTCACTGCTCTTTTTGCTTGGCAATATCCATAATCCAATAGCTACTATAACTGCAGGAGGTAGTAGAGCAACTACTTGGCACTTGAAAGCTACCGGAACACCAGGTGCAATATCTCCCCATAATGTAGTTTGTATTAGATATATTATCATTAATATACCAATTCCAGTAAATATCTTCCTGCTGAGTGGGTGTAGTTCTTCAGATCTGTCTAGGAATGGCAATAGAATTAAATACACTAAAGGAATAATCGCACCTATCGATAAGTCTAATAGTACATTACTGCTAAAGTCTGCAATCTTATAGAAGAATAGGAAGAACCATGGCGGATAAGTTGTAACTGTAGCAGCTAATGGACTTGTTGGTGGAGGTGCAGGTTTTGGATTCAAGAATGGATTATAATATTGAGGTAAGCCGTTTAAGTACGCTAGTGCATTTGGTATAATAAGTATGAATCCCCATGTCATTAATATTAATGATAACATGTAAACAAAATTCCTAGGCCACCATGGATTAAACTTCATCCATTCTTCTCTGGTGTAAACTGCAGGAGCCTTACTTTTTACTTTCCTAGAAGGCATCATTCCGTAAGATTCTGCAAGGAAGAAGTGGAATGCAAACAATAAACCGATTAATGCAACAAAGATTATGTGCCAGGCTAGAACTCTACCGTATTGTCCGTTATCGTAATTTCCAAACAGGAATGGAACTAGCCATTGCATTCCAGGGATGGATTCTATTATACCTGCTCCTACGTCTACTGCACTTGTAGCTAAGACGTCGCCTATTAAACTGTAACCGAAGAACGAAGCACCCATAGTTAGTACTAAGAGAAATACTCCTAGTATCCATAATAGCTCTCTTGGTTTTTTATAAGCTCCAACAAAATAATTCCTAAACATGTGAATATATGCCAAAATAATCATTGCATACGCTCCATATAAGTGACTATAGAGAACTACAGAACCATAAGGAACTTGATTTATAATAAATTGCGTAGAGGCATAACCGTTATCTGGATCGTAATATAAAAGTAAAATAAGTCCCGATATTACAGTGTACATGAAAGCAGCCGCTACTAATGCACCTAACCAATCACTAACATGATACATATAATCTGGAGTTCTAAAAAACGGTAACTCATCTAATTTTAGTCTTTCATTAAACCAGTTTGAGATCCTTTTTGACACGCTCATTAATTCTCACCTAACTGCTACTAAATGGGTTCTCGGTTTCTTTTACTACAGTCTTGGTTCCTACAGAAGATCCAAAGCTCGATCCTAAGTCGCTCTTAGGATCTTTGGAAGGTACTCCATTAGATCCCGTAGGATATACTCCCACTCCAATACTGCCTACTGCATATAAGTAATCAGTAGAACTGTCCCATTCTAAGATCGTTGCAGGAAGAGGCCTCACGGTCGGCCCAGTTAGTACTGCAGCACCGTGATAAGGATCATAAGTAGAACCGTGACAGTCGCAATGGAATATGGCAGGCACATGATTGCTTTGTGCCGCTGCCACTGCTTGCGGAGTTAATGTATCTGGCTCTGGTGCAGATTCTTGTGCAGAATTAACGTGATTAGGAGGATAGAAGTGTATATATGGTGGTTGGCAACCTAGGTGCTGGCATATTGCACTATAAGAGACTATTGAACCGTAAGGTCCTACTCCTCCTGGCCAAGTATATTTATCTCCAGTTTGAGGTACTACCACCGTAGCTGGAGACAATTTAACAGGTTTCCCAGAAGAATCTCCTAGGTTAAGCAAGAAGTTAGGTTCTCCGGTTAACGGATATTCGTAAATTGTGATTATTGGGCTATTAACTGGTATCTTAGAAGCTAAAATTGGAGATCCTGAAGAATCAACTAATAGGGACTTTGGAAAACCGCTTATTGCTGCAACTTCCGGCGGTTGCAAAACTCTAAGTCCCGGAATCAAACCTACAACTGCAGCTGCTCCTATTCCTATTACCAAGCCTTTAAGGAATCTCCTTCTTCCTTCATCGATTCCTCCTAAGTTTTTATCTACGTAGTTAAATAAATAGTCGTCTCCCTTCTTGACGAATTCTCTGGAGTCGAACTTTGTTTTTGGATTCCTCATTTTAGCTAAGAGTTTGTTTATGAAGTAAAAGTCACTGGGAGAAAGGATGGGTTTCTCGTCTTTGTTTAGTTTAAACTTTATCATTATGGTCAACAAAAAATTCGTATCTTAAGTATTAAGGCTTAAACGTTGGACTAATTTCTTTAAATCGTCCATAATAGTTCTTTCGTTACCAATTTCTCTATAATTTAGGATAGAAAATCCTATGAAAGGTGCTAGCAAATAAAGTAATAAGTGAAATCCAGTTATTGCTTGAAATGCGGTAGTTATTATTATAAAGTATCCTAACCCTGCATATCCATTGCCCTTAATTGCTAGTAGGAGAATTGTATAGATTGATACACTTAGTGCAAGAAGGAGTATTGGTAAATTGTAAGGATTATAAAGCACTATCCCAAAAGCCGAAGGGATAACCATGTTCATTATTATTTCCAAGAACCTATTATTAACTACTAGAAAGTATAATGGAAGGAACACGAATAAGCCTGGAATTGCAGCTATATAAGACATCATTGCCCTTTTTGATATTATCTTATTGTAGATTATGGCGTAAATAATTACTCCTAGTAATGAAGATATAAAGACAAACGAGTAACATATTGCTAAATCTCCGTGCAAAAAGACTGTGTCAGTCCCTGCATAAGTTGTAATCATTACCATTATAAGCGTTGGCAGAAATAGGAGTGACCTTCTATTAGATTTTATTGTAACCTCTATAAGTGACGCAATACCGAGCAATGCTAGCACTATTTCTACGAAGGACCAATAAGGGGAGAGAGAATAATTATGAATTAAGTTTAAAGAAGGAGATACCAAGAGCGCTATTCCTAAAGGTAATAAAGACCTTACCTTATTAGACATAACTATTGCTACAAGACCTAAGAATACTACTTCCATGTAAAGCCCTGCAGTACCTAGATAACTCAATAGCCCTTCATAAGGGAAAGTAATAGGGAGGTAAGAAATGGGGAAAATAAACTCAAAAAGGAAGGCTAAAGAAGAGGATATTGCCAAAAAAATTGAAAATATTTTAATGTAGCTCAAGATACATCACTTTCTATACACAATCCATATTATTGCTAAAGCAACAACTGCTACCACTACTCCAACTACTGTCACTGTCATTAGTGTGGGACTTATTACGAGTGGTGGAGGTGGTGTTGGATGAGATGCTGTGGATAGTGACAAGGTTACGAATGGGGTTACTATTGACTTATCAAGTAACGTCTCTCCTTCTCTTCCCTGCCATACTGCAAAAGCTACATAGTAAGTGGTATTAAGAGTTATCTGAGGTTCATATTTTGCTATATTAGATGGCACAGTTAGTGATCTAACGTATTCTACTGTCCAGTACCCGTTACACCACTTTGCGCCGGTTCTTATCATGAATAAAGAGCCGTTAAGTCCGCTGCTTTGTACCGGAGTATACCAAATTCCTGTACAATCCACCTCATACATGTTAGTATTATTAGTATAAAGTGGGACAGCAAATCCTCCACAATCTGGGTCTGTATAAGGCAATCCAGTTAATGATTCGTTAGCCCATAAGTGAACTTTGAATGCCGGATCGTAAGTTGCGTTGTTCCAAGTTGCTCCGGATACCCACATCCATATATTTGCTGCTCCGCCAGGCATCTTGAAAGATCCGCCAGCAACTGATAAGTTATATCCATCATAAACTTGGCCTGGATATTTACCTCCTATATTCATGCCATCCATAGTAGGCGTTCCAGTTCCCATATACCACATCATTGCTACTCTGTCGGGATAGTACCAAGTGGAGTTAGTATAATAACCGTAGAATAAACCATTGCAATAAAGGATATACTCCATAGGTCTAAGTGAATGATAGAATAGTATTATTCCATTAGATAATACTTGAATTTGAGTGTCGTTCGGAGCTAAAACTGTTACTCCTTTGTAAGAGAAAGCTAACCTTCCGCTCTCACTTTTACCATTAACTATTGAAACATAGCCGGTACAGTTTGTTAACAACTTATAAGTAGCTCCGGGCATCAATTCAATTATTCTAAATAAACCCGGTCCAGTAGCAGATGGATATAATGCACCGGCTGCTGCGGACCAAGCTCCGAACGCAGGATTTGGAGCCGGCCATTTGACTAGGACGAAAATATCGCTTCCGTTCCAAGCTGCTTTAACAAGTATATAGTGTGTTAAACCTGAGGTAGGAGCATTTGGAATATTTGCAGTTAATGACAAATTAACCCAGGGTATATCGTTCCAAAAACTGCAGCTTCCTGGATTTGCAAGATTAGCAGAGCCTACTACTTTATATGCTACTATTGTTGGAAAGCTTTGAGCCAGAGGTACATTTTCAAAAGCTAACATTATCGAAAATAACATTGCAACAAGAGCTATTAACAAGGGGATCTTTTTCCTCATTTTAAATTCACATGATGAAAAGCGTTCTTCTACGTAATAAGGATAAAACGTTGGACTGATTATTTTGATGAGATAGTTTAAAGTTATTATAATTTTTATAAAAAACACAATATAAAAATATTCAAAATAATGATTAAAATTATTTAAAAGATAATATCTTTAAAGATGCAACTTTCTCTCCAAATTCCTTTTTCAAAGAATCTATTATTAACTTCCACTCTTCCCTAGGGTTTTCCTTAATTAAAGGTATGTCGCGTTCTTTGGCTATTGTCTTTATAGCGTAAATACATCGAGAAAAGATTGGACAAGAACTACACGTTAGTTTATCTGATTCCATATTAATATAAAATAATTCCTTATCTTTTCTGTAAAGAAGGCCATCAGTAAACCAAATTCCTTCATTGCTGGCCTTGAAGGGTAATACTGCACTAAAGGATATAGCGTTCTCCATCAATAGGCCAGCTTCTCTTAATTTATCAACAATAAAGTAAAAATAGCTTTTACTTAAATTCCCTTTATCATGTGTAGATAAAACGTACAAGAACTTTTCATCTGCAAGCTTTTCGAAGAGCTCTTTCCTTAAGAGCACTACCTTGTCATCGAGGATTGGTCTCTCAACCTTTCCAGTTTTTAAATCGCACATAATTAATCAATTATTTATAGAATTTTAACCTAAAAAACCATCCTTCATTACAGATATATATAGCAAATTAACTCTGTTAATTTTCAAATAGGCTATTATTTTTATAAATTTTTTACCTTATTTAGGCAATCAAACCTTTTAGCACTATATACTTAAAATAAGAGAGTTATGATACTTAATTTAGGCAAAATTTATAAACTACGATGAAAAGTTATATTTTAAGGCGAGAAGATGTTTGCGTTACAACCTAGTGATATAGCAATAATAATAATTGTTGCCCTTGTGCTATTTTTTGGTACTAGTAAGATCCCTGAGTTGTTTAGGTCTATGGGTAAGGCTGTTGGTGAGTTTAAGAAGGGTAGGCTTGAGGCTGAATTGGAGATGCAGCAGATGCAGCAGCAAAATCAACCACAAGTTCAGAATCAAGCTGATAAGGCTGCAGAGTTAGAGAGGCAGATTCAAGAGTTGCAAAAACAATTGGAGCAGTTGAAGAGTCAAAAACAGCAACAACAATAATAAAGAAATTGTTTTAATTTTAGTTTAAATTAATTTTTATTTTGTTAATATGGTGAGTTAAATGTTAGGTAACATATCAGATACGGCAATTATAATACTTATAGCTATACTCTTATTGGCAGGACAGAAGGACGTTGCTGGTACAGTGAGAAATTTAGGTAAAACTCTAGAAGAAATGAGAAGGCGTCAAAATGAATTTAAAGAAGAACTAAGGAGAGAATTAAGAGAAACCGGTGAAGTTACCAATTCTATTAAGAAAGATTTGTCAGATAAGCCAATTATTAGACCTTATCATCAACCTACTCAGGATTATAAGATTAAACAACTTGAGGAGGAAATAAAGAGACTGCAAAGTGAGTTAGAGAGGTTGAAGAATGGTGACAGAAAGAACTGAACTACAAAGAGATGAAGAAAGACCTCTGCTCTCTCATTTGGCAGAGTTAGCTGTTAGGTTAAGGAGAGCTTTTATTACTCTCTTTGTAGCATTTGTAATATTCTTCGCTTTTGGATACACTACAATCTCAGTTTCCGGTCATGTTGTTCCCATAATTTATCCAAATTTGTTTCATAGTTTTTCAGACGCGCTGATGTTATTTTTTAATTCATCATGAACTTCCGTCTCAGCTTATGTTGCTAAACTTAAACCCTTTCGATCCGCTTTATGCTTCGGCTTATGTTTCTTTTTATATGTCAATATTCATATCCTTACCGATTTTCCTTAAAGAATTCTGGGGTTTTGTTTCACCAGGCTTATATGAGCATGAAAAGAGGTTGATAAAATATACTATTACTCCAGAAATTTTACTTTTTGCTGCTGGTTCTCTTTTTGCTTATTTTATAATAGTTCCTTTGATGATGAAGTTCGTAGTTTTATATACCACAGCCTTGGGCGTTGAGCCGACGCTTAGTTTAAGAGCCTTCGTCTCAACTGTAGTTTCCCTTATGATGGTTACCGGAATAGCCTTCGAGTACCCACTAGCGATGTCGATACTAACTTACGTCGGAATGGTTAAGGCTGATAGCTGGAAGAAGAATTGGAGATGGGGAGTGATGGGAGCTTTTATCATAGCCTGGATTATTTCTCCCGGAACAACAGGAGGAGTAATTGAGACTACAATAGGAGTTATACTCTCAGTATTATATTTCGTAGGAGTAGCCTCAGCAAAAATAATAGAAAAAAGATCATTAAGAAATACGAAAATTTAACCCTTCTTGTATTCCGTTGGAATTTACGTCTTTTTATGTTTTGATTCCAATTTTAACAAGGAGAATGATAAAAATATACTTTCTAAATCTTTAATTTTATAAAATATGAGGAAAATCTTCTACATATGATGGAAGTAGAATTTTTAATTTTATTACTTATCTCTAGTATTATTGCAGGATTTTTAGGGTCTTTGACCGGATTGGGCGGGGCTACAGTTCTAGTGCCGATTTATACACTTTTCCTAGGAATACCTATGGCTTATGCTACTGGTGCCAGTTTAATATCCACTATTGCAACGTCTAGCGGTACGGCTAGTGCTTACATAAAGGATAGAATTACAAACGTGAGGATAGGAATGTCTTTAGAAATAGCAACTACTGGAGGTGCAATAATAGGTTCTTTGCTTGCTCACTGGATTTATGAACACCACTTAGTCTTTATTCTCTTCATCGTCTTTGGCGTAGTGATTTTATCTTCTGTTTATCCTCAGATAGAGAAAAGTTCTCTTGAATTACCAAAGCCAATGAAACCAGACTGGACTACTAAGATCTTTCAACTTTACGGTGAATATTACGACGCCGCATTAAGACAGGAGGTAAAATATTATGGAGTTAGATGGTGGTTAGGGGAAATAGTAATGTTCTTTGCAGGATTAATTTCCGGTTTACTGGGAATAGGTAGTGGAGCGTTGAAGGTAATAGGAATGGATTGGGCAATGAACCTACCGTTGAAGGTGAGCACTACCACGAGTAATTTCATGATAGGAGTAACTGCGGCCACCAGCAGTTCATTATATTGGTTGTTTGGATATATTGAGCCAGCTTTAGCAGGCATAACAGCAGTCGGCGTTATTATTGGTTCATATCTTGGCACAAAAGTTTTAGTAAAGACCAGAAATACTAGGCTTAGGCTAATTTTTATCATAATATTGATATTTTTAGGGATAGAGATGATTATTAGGGGTGTATCATTATGGACATGAACGACGTAATTGGATACGCTCTTAGGATAGGTGTATTAATTAGCATTTCGCTGATAATAATAGGCTTTATTTTACTATCTACAACTCCACAGTTTTCTGAACTTACGTCACCAAATTCAAGGTTTAATACGTCAGTAGTTAAGCCTGAGGAAGTATTTAGGGGAATTAGGAAAGGTAACGGGGTTGATTTCATACTTCTAGGTTTAATGGTGTTAATAGCAACACCAGTGGTCAGGGTAGTTCTAGGAATAATACAGTTCGCTATGCAGAGGAATGTAATATATGTAATTATAACGTTAATAGTATTATTTAACTTATTGTTAGCAATATTTATTCTCCCACTTATAATATAGGATATAGTTCTATTTTTACTTCTTCTACTTAATGTTATACTTGTAATAACTGAAGTTTATGGTATAGCAAATAAGGAGCCGGTACATGATTATTATTTGATTTGGCGAACTCACATTACGAACTTCTAGAATACTAAAAATGAACTTCTTGAGACAATACTTAGAGTGAAGAACAAGCCTACCTAGTTTTTACATACCTTTGCAACAGTTAGCCGAGATAATGGAAAGAAAGTTTATTTAATTTAAAAAATATAAACCTCTTTTCCTTCTTTTTTATATGGTTCGTTTAATCATATCTTGTATGGATTATAGGCTAAGTCAAGAAGTTATGAATAGAGTAAAAAGCGAAAACGATATTGTAATAAGGAACGCAGGAGCAAACATTTACGAGTTAAAAGACAGACTCAAGGGAATAAATGTAGACGAAGTAATCTTTTTACCTCATACAGACTGCGCAGCAATGAAGTTAGTTAACTCCGCAATAAAGGATGGAAAGGACGTAGACAAAGAAATCGAAGAGAAACTCGTATCACAGTTCAGAGGTAAGGAGTTCTCCTCGATTCAAGAGCTTGAAAAATTAAATGCAGAAATTGGAGAGAAAATGCTAAAGGAAATCTTTCCAAACGCTAAAATAACCACGGAATTAATAGACGTAAATAAAATAAAGATTCCTCAGAAAAAGACTAAGTACTATTTACTAAAGCCCCAGGCAAGATATAACGAAGAAATTATAGGCTCTTACGTTATCCAAGCATTTAGTAAAGAAGACGTCACTGCAGACATAAAGATTGCAGAAAGTTTAGGATTAAAGCTAGAGAAGAGCGAGCTAGGCTAATCATCTCACGCTAAGATAATGAGTCACCATGGGGTCAATTATTTTATAGACACCTCTTTCTTCTCTTTCAACATAGCCATATCTAATTAGCTGTTTTAATCCTCTTTGCACGCTCCATTCGTTCTCGCCAAGGTCTTTAGGAGAACCAGTTCCTCCTAGTTTTGCTAACTTTCGTAACACACTTCTTGCTGTTGGAGATAGCTTATTAAGATCTCCTTCTATTGCCGAAATAACGTTATCGTCAAAAGGTAAAGAAGAGAGGACTTTCTTCACATTGCCTTCAAGCTCAACCTTTATTCCGACTAAATTCAGCCAAGCAGGAAATCCGTCCACGTATTCAACAATTTTTTCTATATCTTCTTCATTTATCTTTACTCCGTCCATCTCAAATCCCTTTCTTAAGAACTCCTTCGAGGTTTCCCTGTTGAAAGGATTAACTCTGATGCTGTAAAAATATTGGTAAAATGGCTGATTTTTAGAACTCATTATCTCTTTTAACATTCCTACTGCTGAACAGGATATTACGTAAGATACCCTTTTCTGAAACTGCCGCTTACTCCTCATTAAGTGAAAGATTTCCGGAACTGCTTGCTTTGCAAAGTTTAGATACTGAAATTCATCTATCGTAATTACAATTCTTGTGTTAAACTTTTCAGCCAAGAGCTCAGGAAGTTCTAGGGCCTTGGAAAACTCTTCCGAAAGATCTTTTCCCTTCTCCCCTTTATCTAAGACTACTTCTATTAATCCTGAAACTTCTGGTATGTTGAGAGATATTTTAACAGCTCCCAATAAGTCCCTAAGCAGTCTTAAGTATCTTTTAACCTTCTCTTCGAGCTTGAAGGCATGACCGGAGAAAGGGTACAAGGATAGAATTACCTTACTAATATATGCTGATAAGAACTCGGTAAAGTTAAATCCCTTCTCTCCCTTTAGGAAATCCTCTGCCGAAATAAGGACGTAAGGTAAATTTGACTTTTTAAGTGAGGCTAGAAGTATTGAAGTTTTACCTATCCTTCTAGGCCCAACTAGGCTTACTGGCTGTCCCCCTTCATGAGTTTAATTAAAGTTGAAATTTCCTCATCTCGTCCATAGGGATTTTCAGTTGGTGGGCCATAGGTAAACCACATTTTGCTGGTACCAGCAAATTTATTCTTTTATATTTGGGTTAAGACGTTGTTATTCATTTTTACGAGACGTTGAATGATTATCTTTCAAAAATTGGTAAGTTATAAGCTTCAGGAACTTGAGTTGAGTAGCTATTCTTTTAAGTACTCTTCATATCTTTCATGAGCTTTTTTACAAGTTCGGAGCCATCTTTAGGTAATTCTTGTTTATTTTTGGTATGCCGTTGCCAACAGTTTCCAATAAACCGTGAAGTTTATATACTTTGTATGTAAAACTAATTACAATGCTAAAACCTAAGGAAGTCTGCCAACGCTTAGGAATATCATACCGCACTTTACAGAGCTACGTAAAGAAGGGTTACATCAAACCAGTAATACTACAGAGCGGAAAGTGGAGGTTTAGGGAAGAGGATGTAGAAAAACTGATGGGGATTGTTAGAAAGAGGAAAGTGATCCTTTACGCGAGAGTGTCATCAAACGCACAAAAAGACGACCTGGTGAACCAAGTAAAATACCTAGTGGAGAACGTCAAAGAATACGACCAAGTAATAACAGACGTAGGTTCTGGGTTAAACATGAAGAGAAAAGGATTCCTCAAGTTGTTAAGAATGATACTAAACAACGAGGTGTCAAAGGTCGTTGTGGCTTACCCAGAAACACTGACAAGGTTTGGTTTCGAGATAATAGAGGAAGTGTGCAAAGCACATAATTGCGAAATAGTAGTTCTTAATATGGAAGACAAAACACCAGAACAAGAGCTAGTAGAAGACCTAATCTCAATCCTAGTCTCCTTTAGCGGGAAACTCTACGGAATGAGGAGTCAAAAATACGAAAAGGTGAAAAAGTGTGTCGAAGAACTTAAGAATTAAATCACTCCAACCAGAAGAGGAGTACATTTACCTAACTTACTCCTTGGAGAATGATAAGAAGGAAGAAAGCAAGATATTATTAGAGAACTACAGAGTCCTATTGCAGAGAGCTTTAGACTGGCTGTGGGATAGAACTAAGATGGAGAGAAAAGAAGTGAAGAAGAGTAAGAAAGTACTCACGAAGGTTAAAATAACATTGCCTAAGAAAAAGCAAGTATACAAGGTGTTAAGAGACGAGTTAGAGAAGGTCAACAAGTTAGCTTCCCACTACGTTGATAAGGCAATTAATGACGCTTACTCAATACTGGAAAGTTGGAAGAGGAGGGCTGAGAAGGGACAAGCGTCACTGAGTAAACCAACACTGAGGAAGGTTTACGTTAGGGTAAAATCAACGCTCAGAAAGGTTGAGGGCGAAGAGGTTAGGATTACTGTAAGACCTTACGAATACGTCACATTCTCTTGGTCTCACACTTGGTTTTCACGAAGGGTTAAGGGGCTAGAACTAGGTGAGCCCGTGATAAAGGAGGATAAGGTGTACCTGCCATTTCGTTACAGATTACCTTGGTTTACTCCCCTTGACTTTCTCTCTATTGATAGTAACCTCTATACTCTAGACGCATACGATGGTGAGAAGTTCGTTACTTTCTCAATGAAGGAGTTATACAGTATGAAGTACGGTATGGAGTTGAAGAGGGGTAGAATACAGTCTTTTGCTTCAAAGCACGGTAGGAAGGGGAAGGAGTTGTTGAGAAAATATTCTCATAGAGAGAAAAACCGTGTACTGGATTATATTCACAAGTTTGTGAATAAGTTGCTTGAAATGTATCCTCTCACTCTGATTGCTGTTGAGAAGTTGAATAAGCAAGAGATGTTTAGGGATACTAGCGACAAACTGTCCAAGAAGATTTCTAAGACTGTGTGGAGGTCAATTCACCGTGTGCTAAAGTACAAGGCTCCTCTTTATGGTTCCTTCTTGAAGGAGGTTAACCCACGCCTCACTTCTAAGTCCTGCCCCAGATGTGGATGGGTTTCCCGAAAGGTTGGCAGGACTTTTCATTGCGAGAGGTGTGGGTTCACCTTAGATAGACAATTGAACGCATCTCTCAACATCTACCTCAAGATGTGCGGGTTTCCCCACATCCGTGATATTCCGCGGGTGTGGGTTGGGGTTATCCCGCTAAAGGGGCGGAGGGGTAACGGGTTTCCCCGTGACTCTGTTGAAGCCCAAGGGCTGAGAATTAGATACGATTTCATGAAAATTCAATGAAGCCCAAACCCCTTCAACTAGTCCTTACAACCTCCTTTATGAGAATGAATAATCATTTTATTTCTCAATAAAGCTTACACGAGTTGAAAAGAGTCGTAAGGACAACCGTGGACTTCATAGGACTATGTTTAGCCTAAAGGAGAGTCTCGGAAATTTAATAATTTTATACACAACGGTTAAATCCGGATAACGACTATCTCTCTATAATATTTTCTTTAGATTTAGTATTTTATCGCTAGATAGTGCGTAAATTCCGTCTTCAATTTTCTCCAATATACCATCAAAACCGGAGTCAAAACTAGCTAGATAAAAAATATCATTTTGAATCATCACAAATAATATAGCGCAGTCAGTAAAACTCAATTTCTTTTTCCTATTTGGATCTTCATTTATTTTTTTAAATAATCTAATAATATCATAAAGGGAATTTTCTCGATCAGTTAAAGTAATTATCCGAAAGATATTCTTTTCAACGTCTTGTAAGATTAAATCAATAACTTTCTATATAGTTAAAGGGTTGCTTATTAATCATTAAAGTAAATAATTCGTCAATTACATATTCGAAGATTATTGGCTTTCCAAATTTCCTAGAAATAATTTTATACATTAGCTCTACAGCTTTGTTATGGTTTGTGTCGTTCTTATTAAGAAATGATGTATCTAGGATTATCATTATTGCTCTTTCCATTCAGTTATTGCTTGAAATATGCTAGGCTCCTTCCTTTCACAAGGATTTTTTATATCTATTACTTTTTCCTCTCTTGAGATAAAGGAATCTATTAAGTGGCCTGCAACTAATCCTATTGTAGTACCTAGTAGCGTCTTTATTATAAAATTTAAATTATCGTCGTCAGAAAACTTTATGTCAGATGAATGTAAAGTTAAATTTGTAGCTATTGGCATTACAATCTTGCCCAAGGGAAGTTCTTCCACAATTTTACTTACGCTATACTCCTCCACCTCACCATTGAATTTTTCACAGATTTCTTTTAGTACATTATCTAATTCCTCGTAAACTTTGAGCTTTTCTGCATTAATAACAACTCTATAACTAGTTCCTTTCACTATATAATTAATTGCGAGCCTCATAAGATAAAATCGTAAGAATAGTATTTAAAGTGTATAGCTAAGCGTTACTATTGATGAATATGTTCAACAATTTTTGAAGAAAATTTTACTAGGCAGTGAAGTGTTAATGTGCATGAGAGCATTAAGGCTAAACTAAAAAAGTTCCGCAGTATTGCCAGCTTTTAAAACCTCTTATATTATGAAAGCGAATAGAAGAATTTCAAAGATGAGATATTAAAATACGTTAATTCCGTGATTATAGGATGGTAAATTTCAATTATAGTTCTACCATTTTTCAACATTTAACTGTGTCACCATTCCCATAACTTCCCTTTTCTTCTAAACCTTTTTCTAATTTCCTTGTATTTTTCTAAAACATCTTTTTCGAATTCTTTATCTCCGCATAATATTTTACCGTCTTCTATAATTTCAAGAATAAACGTAGAACCTTCAATCAACTTCTTTAGAAAAACTTGAGTATTCATTGCTACAGGCATTACCTTAGGAAATTTCATGGTATAAGTCATTGCAAAACCCTCCCTAGGATCGCGAGGAAAAACGTCAGAAACGATCAAAACGTCAATATCGCTCTCGTTAGTATAATCACCTCTGGCATAGGATCCAAATAGTACAACTAGCTTTGGATTAAACTTAGAATATTCCTTACAAAGTTCCTCCCACAATTTCCTTCACCCATGATAAAATTTTTCTTCCGCAATCTAAGCATCTATTTGCGTCGTCTTTATTGTAATAATCTGCAGGAGCACCTTGATCGTAAGCGTCAGGGTAACGTGAGGGTATGTAATGTTTATCAAGTTCTTGTGCACATCTTAATATTTCCTCTGGAATTTGAAAAGATGATGACTGTAAAAGGAAGGTAATAGAATGACCTCTTTGTTCTTTATGAAAATAACTTAACAAAGCTTTAACAGCTTTTTCTGCAGTTTGCTGTGATTCATAGCAAGTTTCTTCATAAAGCTCATTTTGATAATTAATTTCAGCAGATCTAAGATTTCTCTCAGCTTGTCTAATCCAATCGTTGACTCTGCTTACCACAAGAATATAGTTGGCTTAACTTATTTAAGAAAATAGTTTGAAAGCTGACCTTTCGTTATTAGCTAGTACTAAAGCAGTTAGGTTAACGAACAAGGTTTGGTAATGAAAACCTTAATTTATTTGCTCTCATTGCTTTTTACCGATCTTATTACATTAACGAAGAACGGCACGAAGTAAACATCTAATGCTATAAAGAGTAGTAATGAAAGTATTACAGTCCACTGGTAAGAAATTAAGGAGACTATTATTGAACCAATGACAGTAAAAACGTAGCTTGCTATTGAAGAAGTTACTGATATAGTTGAGCTGGTAGTTGCAAATATATCTTGAGGTATTTACTTGTAGGTAGCAACTGACTCCTCCCCGCCCTGGAAGGGTGAGGGTTCCCTCCTCATCGTTCTCACCATCAATTCGGATCTCATTTAGCAGTCGGGGTAGCCAGAGAGCCCCAGAAAGGGAACTTTCATCGCCGAGCTCTAGTCCCTTAAGAGATACTGGTTGCTCCTCTCACAGTCCCATTCAGCAAGGAGCGTCGTTAGCGTTACTGAAAGATTTTTAGAAAAAGAGATATTTAAACTTTAGTTATCCCAGCACTTGTGAGGGACGAGGCTTTCAATCTTTTGTAAAAAATTGTTAAATAATGGGAAAATACTAAAAGTTAATATTATTCCTAAAAGATGCCAAAGCAGGAAATGTCCAACAGAATTTTTATTCTAATCAAAGTTAATTTATATTAGCTATCTTTTAGCTTTACTCTTAGTGAATTTCTTCTTTCTCATTGTAGTTTACTCAAAAGGCCAAGGAGATTTAATAATAAAGTTAAGAATAGAGAACACACGATACAAATAACATTAAAAAATAATTTAGATTTGCTCAGCCTCTATTAGCGTTGTAGTTTCCTTTACCCCTGACATAGACGCTATTGAATTAATTACCGTAGTTCCTATTAAGTCCGGGTCTTCAACGTCTATTGTAACTAACAAATCGTATGGACCGTAAACTATTGCAACGTCGTAAACTCTAGGAGTAGCCATTAGTGCTGCAACTAATCCCCTTATCTTAGATGGTTCAGCTTTAATTAGCACGT
Organism: Acidianus ambivalens; assembly: GCF_009729015.1. NCBI lineage: Archaea > Thermoproteati > Thermoproteota > Thermoprotei > Sulfolobales > Sulfolobaceae > Acidianus > Acidianus ambivalens. The sequence goes on from NZ_CP045482.1 coordinate 563,687, forward strand.
GAGCTCTAACCATTGTTGCGTAAAGCCTTACTAAGTCCCATTCAGTTATTATCCCGCGTAAGTTTGCAGCTTTAGGTTCTCCTTCGAAGAGTGGTACTGCTCCAACGTATTTTGATACAATTAAGTCAGCTATGTCTTCTACCGAAGCGTCAATATCTTCGTAAACTAAGCTCTTAGAAGCGATGTCCGAAAGCTTTCCAGTAGTGTTTCCATCATGAATTGCCTTAAGTACGTCTCTTAGAGAAACCATACCTATTACGTCAGATCCAGAAGTTATAGGTATGTGAGAAATTCCCAAGGATATCATGCTCTTTGCCGCATCCATTACCGTGGAATCTGAAGGTAATGTTAACACGTTTGTAGTACCTACGGAAATTGCTGGTATTGTAACTCTTGGAATAACTTTTGCTAAATCTCTTTCAGTTACTATACCTTGTCCCTTAACAATTAAAGAACCTACACCGTATTTTAACATTATTTTTGCCGCAGTCCTGAAAGGAGTATCGGGATCTACAGTTATTGCAGGCTTTGCGACGTCGGATAGTTTTTCCGTAGCCCAGTTCTGGTTATTAATTGCCTCCTTTACTATTGTCCTAGCAGAAACTACTCCTATAATACTCCCTGCTACAGTTACTGGGACTCTCCTTATTCCAGAGGAAACCATTAATTCTGCCGCATCCTTTAACGTTGCATTTACGTCTAGTGTTTTAAGGTTTGAGGACATTATTGCCTTTAACATTGCATTATTACTTTCTCTTTCTTAGAATTTAATCCTTTTATTCAAGATATTATATAAACATCCTGAAATATGTTAAAATGAGCTTTGAAGGAATAAATAGTGTAGATAGTGAAAATTATGTAAGATATAAGCTTATCTGAATTTATAATGATTATAATGATAAATATACCTACAATTTTTTGAAATGGAATGCGTGTGCTTCCCGTGTGATGCCTAATGTTTTAAACTTGAAGAGACTCATACAGATATGAGAAGAGAAGAGATAGTTGACATATTCAAGGGCAGAGCAGTGAGATTCTTAAAGGAGGCTTCCTTTCTGCTAATTCCTTCAACTCTTTAAGCAATGATAAGAGCTTGAAGACATAACTTTTAATAATATTGAAATTTTCCCAACTCTCCTATTATGCTTACCGGTTGTTTTCCGTTAATCAACATAAAGAGAACCTTAATTTCTTCCTCTCTATCGAACGGTTCATCTGTAGGTTACCGAAGATAAATTTCATTGGTACCCATGCTTAATTAACCAAGGACGAGAAGGATGAAAAGAATATGCTAAATAGTTAGTAGCAGAAGAAAGAAAAGAGGAGAAGAAGGAAAAATATATGAATAAAAAATTAATTAAGTTAATATCTCATGTATTCCTTTTAATAATAGATGTATGCAGGATATATTTGGGATAACGGAATTGCCACTATCCAACCGTAGGAGTTTGACAAGAACATTGTATTTCCAGCTATTACTGGGTTCATTATTCCCAACCTACCACCTATCCAGTAGAATGTTAGTATATCTCCATTCTTTGGATTAATTACGTAAACGTACTGTCCAGCAGATACCCACAGTAAGCCGTGATAATACGTTGGAGAACCTCTCGGTCCTCCAGGGAACTTTGGAGGAGTTTGCAAGCATGGCAATTTTGTAGACCATAATATCTTACCAGTCTTTATGCATATTGCATTAACTGTTCCTAAGGATGGGTTACCGTCGTAAACTACATTCCCCACTATTAATGGCATTCCACCTTTATATGCAGGTGGTATTGGCCCTCTACCTGTGTTCACAGCCCATAGTGGTTTACCATTTGTAGCGTTTAATGCGAAAGTTACCATATCAACGTAACCATTAGAGAAGTTAGCAATGTCATTATCAACTACTATTCCTAATTGTTGGTCAACTGCTGGAGCTACGTCTCCTAATCCCGTGTTAGCGCCTACATACGGTGCAGGCATTGTTGCGTTCCAAGCTTCATGGCCATTTAATCCGTTAACTGCTATTATATAACCATAAGGTGGTGCAGTATAAGTAAAGCCAGCAATGAATAATGGAGTGCCGTTAGGCAAGACGTAATAATTAACACTTGCCATGTTTGCAATAAAGCCTGGGAAGTGGTCTACCCACAATGTTTGTCCAGTAGTTGCGTTAACTCCTACAAAACAGCCTCCACCGGTTACGTAAGCTAAAATTCCGTCATAAATTGCTGGGGCCGGCATTGCTTCACCGTAAGTAAATCTCATCCACAACAGTTGACCATTAGTTGCGTTAAAAGCGTAAACTGCTCCGCATCTACCTCTGTGTATCTTACAGTATTGGTGGTCTTCGAAGTGTACAAACTGTGAGAAGGTAAAGCATACTCCTCCAACTGAGACGTAAACTATACCGTGCCATACTACTGGGTTATTCATCGCGGGTCCTGCCAAGCCGTTAGCCATCCAAACTATTTTCCCTGTTACTGGGTTAATTGCCGTTATACTCCCAGGCATGCTATCCTCTGTTGCGTAAAGTAATCCACAAGCTAAAGTAACTCCTAGAGGTTCACCTACCATTTGAGTATAGTAAACTAATGCTCCTTTTACTCCAAGTTGTTGTGCCCAAGGTAATTTGCATGGAGGTGTTGATAGCGGAATTGCGACTCCACCTACGTAATTAAGTAATGGCAATTGCCAATCAACTCCCTCTATCAAGGCTTGGCAAGTAGTATTTACTACAGCATTATGGCATTGGTTTTCATTACTTACTGGCCAGACTGATGGAAAACCTAAGTTGCTGCATGTTGCGTTGCAAGGATAATAGACAACGGTCAATATGTGAGGGAAATAAGTCCCGTTATACTCGGTATAAGTATAAACTATAGGTCCCTTAGGTTGTTGGTCTCCTTTATCTTGAGCTACAATGGTAGTAAAATTGAGGAAAGTCATTGCTGACAGAATTATTATACCTAATATGAAGAGTCCAACAAGGATTTTTAGGTTCATTCTTCCTCATAAAGATCTTTGTCTATTTTTTATAAATATTTAACTATCAATTTCTAAGAAAGTAAAATTTATATGATTCTTTTTTATCATTTTTTATAGTTTTTAGTTTAAAAAGAATGGCCTTAGGAACTAAATGTAGAGTAGAAGATACTGATATAAGATAACTAGTAAAAAGATATTAATTGAATTATTTATTTAAATAAATCGTTTAGGATCTTTATTATTTTATGAATATTATATGAGGCCTTTTTGACCTCGTTGTATGTTAGTTTCATTTCATGAAATCCGTAAATGTGTAAATACCATGCATCGCTCCAGATAGAGTACATTTCCGGGGAGATTGACATAGCTCCTTCAAAAAGTAAAGTTGAGGACCATCTTCCTAGGTTTTTTACTTTTTGTAGTACGTCTTGTATGTTTAATGTTTTTGTTATGAGTTTTATTGCTTCTTCTGCAGCTTTGTAGTATTTTTCTGATGCTTGTACTGTGTCGCCTTTTTCTAACAGTTCATCAGCCTCTTTAATCCAATTTAAGATTTGCAATTTCATCTGCGAGCTTGACAAGTTCTTTCACTTTTTCTGCTTCAATTATTAAGATGTTCTTAGGAAGACTTACAGTAAATATTATTACAGCAGACTTCCATAATTCAATAATTCTATCGTTATTTAGTCTCTGTGAGATTTCAACTACAGCGTCGTGAAGAATTCCAAGGCTCCAATATCCCTCTTCCCTTACTTTTTGTAGTACGTCTTGTATGTTTAATGTTTTTGTTATGAGTTTTATTGCTTCTTCTGCAGCTTTGTAGTATTTTTCTGATGCTTGTACTGTGTCGCCTTTTTCTAACAGTTCATCAGCCTCTTTAATTAACACATCTGAGGCTGATAAAAGATTAACGTTAGACATTATATATTATTCTGCATCTGAATAATATAAATTTGAACCCATGAGTAAGAATATAGTAAAAATAAATTCTAGCAAGCTCTATCCTTCATTGCTAGTCAGTATCCTTTCCATATTTTTTACGAAATTCTCAACTAGTTCAATCGACGAATGTAAATCCTTCTCCGTCATGAAATTATCATAAAAATTAGAATGCAAACGTAAACAAGTTGACCACTCAGATATTAATTCCTTATCTCCGTTCATCTGTGAAATTATGTTACTCATTATTTCCTCCAATTGTCTATGCCTATAATGTTCCAGTCCTCTTTTTTCAGCGTAAGCCTTGACGATAGAGGCGCATGCTCCCCACGCTTTTTCTGAAGCTTGAATAAAGTCCTTGCTTTCTAGATACTTCCTTGCCTCTGCTAAAAGTTCCTCAGCTTTTTCCTTGTATAAACTATACCTAGTTTGAGGATCTAGGTCTTTAGAAAGCTTATCTATTAACAACACTTCTTCATCAATTCCTTTCTCTTTGGCTTCTTTCTTTATTGCATCTTCGATCTCCTTTGGTAATTGCATATATATGTTTCTCTTTTGTCGTGAATATATGCTTTTTCATTTAAATCTTGAATATATTGAAATTTTATAATGTAAGTTAATTTCGTTTTATTAATCGACTAATAGAATACTTATACTAATATTTTTATTGTCAAGACATTATATCATCTTATGAAATACGTGTTCGGACCTGTACCTTCAAGAAGGTTCGGCAGATCACTAGGCGTTAATGTAGTTCCGCTCAAGGTGTGCAATTGGAATTGCATATATTGTCAATTAGGTAGAACTACGACTTTCATAAACGAAGAAAGGAACTTTTTTGACGAGGAAGAAATTAAGAAAGAAATAGAAGAAGCTGTAAAGATCTTTGATTACGATTACTTAACTTTTATAGGTGACGGCGAGCCAACTCTTTACTCTAAGCTAGGAGAATTAGTTAGGTGGAGTAAGAAAATTCAAGATAAGAAAGTTGCAGTATTTACTAATGGAGGCAGGCTTTATGTGGATAAGGTTAGAAAGGACTTGAGTCCGGCAGACGTTGTTAAAGTTAGCACTGACGCAGGGGATGAGAGAACTTTTAGGATAGTGGATAGGCCTCATAGAGAAATCACTTTTCCAAAATTCTTAGAAGGCCTACAAAAGTTTAGGGAAGAGTTCAGTGGAGAAATATGGGCAGAGGTAATGCTAGTTAAGGGAATAAACGATAAAGAAGATGAGCTTGAAAAGATAGGTGAGGCCCTCGCCTCGTTTAATCCAGATAAAGTTCACATAATGGTTCCTACAAGGCCACCGGCAGAAAAATGGGCTTTGCCACCTTCAGCAGAGTCGCTAATCAAAGCAGGAAAGATAATCTCTAAGTACGTACGCGAAGTTTATATAATAGATTACGTTGAGAGAGGAAAGTTTTACGTAGATCCTAAGAATCCTTTAGAAAGCTTACTTTTAACCTTAAAAATACAGCCAATGACTGAGGACGAAATAAGGGAAGTTTGCAAAGAACATAATATTGATTTGAAAGAGGTTATGAAAGTTGCAAAAGAGGTGGAATTTAATGGAATCAAATACTTCGTATATTGATTTAAGTAGAGGACTTCCTGATCCTAGAATAGTTAAATCCTTGGAAGAAATTATGAAGGAATTGAAAATAGAAACAGTAATGTTTGAAGGCATAATGAAAGGTTTTTACGACGCAGTCAAATACGTCATTAACTTGAGGGGAATTGATTTCAAGCCTCATTTTGCAACCTCTGTTATGGAGGTAACTAGACAAACTTTTGATGAATGCAGAGCAGTTTCTGCAGAAGAACCTACTCACGATAGTGTAATAAGAGAAGATAAGGTTGTAACTTACGAAGGTTTAGTTGCAGAAGGAAAATGGGAATTTAAGGGAGATTGTTTTTACTTTGCTCCAGTAAATAATCCTACTGGAGTAGTTGCAGACTCTAAGATTTCAGAAGAGTTCCTTGAGGACAGCATTGAGAAAGGAGTTAAGATCGTGGAAGACGACGTTTACGGTTATTTCTCAAATTCTAAGGCTTTACTTGATAAGAATGTAGTGTATACTTCAAGTTTTACAAGAATATTAGGCCCGGGACTAAGGGTAGCTTTTACAAATCGTAAATATTACGGCAAACCTTCATCAATTTCGCAGTACATTATATCCAGGCTTTACGAGATGGGCGAATTGCAAAGGATTATTAAAGAGGAGAAGGAAGTTTATGAGAAAAGGTTAAACGAAGCCAAGGATTTCTTTTCCTCGTCTCTCTATAAAGTGCCACAAGGTGGAGTGTCGCTTTTACTTACCATTCCAAAGGAGAAATTTTTAGTCAAGGTAGCAGACGGTTCTAGGTATTTTAAGAGAAAAGAAGGTAGAGAGAATTTATCTAGGCTAACTATAAGTAGATATTCTATTAGTGAGATAAGAGATAAGCTGTTTAAATATTGATAAAATCATTATATGATAGTATTAATTTTAGTTATTTTCCTCATACGTACTTGTTGAGATACTTGAAACTCCTTAACATTATTAGCTGCCTGTAAGAACAGCAACTTATTTTAACTTTAATGAGAATATTTTTATGTGTCTACAGTTTACAGTATACGGATACCAAAAAAGTTAAGGGAATTGATGAATTCGGTAAATGTTGATTGGCAAAAGGAGATAAGTAAGTACATAGAAGATAGAGTAAGGAAGGAGCTAATAAGAAAATATATAGAAGAAGGAAAGAAAAATTTAGCCAAAATGAAAAATATAGATAATTCGGATTTAATTAGAGAGAATAGAGAAGCTTGATTTTTCTCTTTAGCAATAGTTTTAAGGTAGAGTAATTAAAATGGCAACAGAAGATAATAATGATTTCTTAGCATTTGGAATTTTCCTAATAATCTTGAAGGATAGCGATATTTAATGGTGAGAAGAACGTTGTATTAGAGTAGTTAATAAATTCCTTTTATGTAAGACAATTTATGTTATTGCTATGAGCTCTACTGGTCATTTAAGAGAAATTACCTTCTATAAAGGGAGATGGGCTATTAATTACAGAGTTAAATTTAATAAATTACCATAAATCGAAGGACTGTGTTATAATTTTAAGCAAAATTCATCTAATAAGCTAAATCGTCCAATAGTCTACCATATAAGCAAAATAATACATAATTCAAGGACATAAGTTAACAAAAATTAACTTTAATTTATTCTTACTGTATCGTTAGCCTCTTTAAGCCTTAACTTTTTCTTTCTGCATCAATAGTCCTCCAATTAAGCTTAGTAAGGAGAATTCAGTAGGGGTTGCTAATCCTAGTGCTCCGCCGGCAATTACGAAGTCTCTATCGTTCTTGTATTCTCCATATAGTGTCATTAATCCTGCAACGATGCCAAGTATTCCTAGGTAGATCATTACGCTTCCGCTTATTATGTTAAGTCCGTATATGTAGTGAGCTAATGGATTTCTGGTTGCAATGTCTACTATTCCAGCTATTAATGTTAATATTCCACCAATTGTTGCCAATACTTTCTCAACCACCATTTTTTCTCACTAAGATAAGGTTCTCTTTAAGGGTATATAAATCCTTCCTTAATTTCCATAATACATAAAAACTTTTTAAGTTATAGGAGAATAATATTATATATTAACCTTTAACACACTGTAACATTTTAGGTAAAAAGTTATCGTATTATGGAAAGTTTATTAGAGAAAGAAATTTATATAAGTATTTTTATGCTTCTCTTCCTATATAGAGAATAGGAGATGAACATTACTTTGATAGGAGAGAAAATAACGTCGTTTTTCACAAAGAATAACAAAATATTGATAAAAATTCTGAGAAAACTTATTTACCTAGGTGAAATAGGTAAAATGTGTGACCCTAGTTATAAAAAGATCGATGAAAAGAAACTTAGGGAATTTAAGGCTGAAGCTATAAGGAGAAGATTGACGCTTTCTGAAGCAATAAATCAAGCAATAGATTTATGGTTAAATAAGGTGAGTGCTGAAGATTCGGAAGTGGAAAGAGAAAGGGAATTAAATAAAAAGTTTTTGAAGAATTAAAGGGCACACTACCTATTTCTCTTTTCTTGTTATCATTGAAGGATCCGAAGAAAACATAGACCCAAGGAATAGTTATCGTCGTAAATTATAAACATTTTGAAAGAGTCATCGTCCTTTAAATAAATTTAAAAAATATCCCTTTGTCATAATATTATGCGCGAAGATATACTGGAATTCCTTATGAATAGAAGAAGTATTAGGAGTTTCCAGAAAAAGGACGTAGATAACGAGCTTTTGAAAAAGTTAATTTATGTGGCAAATCACGCCCCTAACTCCATGAATAGAGAACCTTGGAAGTTCATAATAATAAGGGATGAGAAAACTAAGGAAGAACTTTCAAAACTGCATAAAGGGGCATCTCACTTATTACTCGCTCCAGTTAATATAGCAGTTGTAGGAGAACCGGATGTAAGCCCCGACACTTGGATGGTAGACGTTGTTAATGCGACCATGTATTTCGTTCTTTCGGCATATGCGGTAGGTCTAGGAGTAGGTTGGGTTGCCGCTTATGAGAACGAGACTGCAAAGAAAATCTTAGGCATACCTAAGGAAAAAGTTTTGGTTACTCTGCTTTCTTTAGGATATCCAGATCCAGAATATAAACCAAAGCCTAAGACTGTTAAAAGTCCAGAAGATGTAATACTTTATGAAAAGTGGAGCTAAGGGAATAAGCTACTTGAAGAGTTAATTAATTCCCAAACGTCTACTTCATCTCCTTCATTAAATTTAGAATTTTTTATAAAAAATCTAACTCTAGGAAGAGAATTAATTGAGAGAACCGCTTCGAAGAGAGGTAAACCATATATTGGCTTGCCTTCAAGCACTTTAAATGATGAGGAATATTCCCAGTTTTTTATTAATCCTTTCCTTGCTTCAAACATTACTACATTCTTTTTCTTAATCCTGCGAATAAAAAATTTCATGTTTTCTATTTTTACTTCGTTTACACTGTCTATACCTATTATTCCGCCATATCCTGCGTAAGGTAAGCTTGCATTTAATAACCCGCCACAACAGCCTAATCCCCTTAAATTTCCTGCAGCAGAATAGGTTATTATTTCAACGTCAAAATAGTTCTTACACTTATTTACTACTTTACCTATTCCCCTTTCATCATATTTAGTGAGTTTAGGAAATTTTATTCTTAGACCTTCAATGTGTGCATGAAGGAAATCTCCACCAGTATAAGGATTAATCAGAAACTTGCCTAGCTTATCTCCTTTCTTTATCTCTTCTCCAACAGTTATGAAAGGTTCTACATGGAGTATCTTTATTAGTTTGCCGTTTTCTCTCCTTAATAGAATAAGGTAATCGTAATTAACTTCAGCAAATCTATTTGGTCTACCTACTACGAATTTTTCAATTCTTTCAATTCTACCGTCAAATGGAGAATAAAAATACTCCATGTCATCTGAAGAAAGATCTAAAGCTTTACCTTTAACGTGAGAAGGAAAACCACTAGAAAAATAACTTAAGAGCATTCAGTTTACAAACCTCTTTATTAAAGATGGTATTTTACTTGCCTTTATTGCAGATAAGGTTTGCTTCTCGTCTGGGTACCACGGATAATTCTTCAATACACTTCCTGGCCTTTCGTTAGAATAAGGTCTATTACAGCCTGGGCATCCGCTCGTCATAAAGGCCGGCGTAAGTTCCTTTAAGCTCAAGTCTTGGGGAATATTTATATCAACTATCTTGCCTTCTTCGTCAAAAGTAAAGTCCTCCAACTTAACTAGGTCATTCTCTATTAACCATCTGGCTAACTGAATTCTCCTATAAACATTTAATGGAACTGGCTTTTTGTTTTGCATGGGAGTTCCTAGTTCTGGATAGAACGCAAATAAACTTATCTTAGCTCCCCTACTATGAGCATACCAAATTAACTCAACAGCTTCTTTTTCAGTCTCTCCTAAGCCAACAATTAAATGAATTCCAGCATTCTTCTTGCCAAACACCTCTACAGCTTCATCAATTGCTTGAATATACCTTTCCCATCTATGCATACTTCTCACAGGTTTTCCTCTAACTTGATCAAAAACTCTTTTACTAGCAGCATCGATTGCAACGTCTATCATGTCGGCCCCTGCCTTTCTCATTTCAATCATATGTTGCTTAAAAGTGTACGTTGCAGTTACCAGTTCAGATATTTGCAATTCTATTCCCTTCTCCCTAATTCTTCTAGTGATTTCTATTGCGTCTGGAGAAGCTCTTGGATGAGCTAATTGCCCTACGCATATTCTTTGGAGTCCGTATTCTGGATTTCCTTCCCTTTCTTTAATTCTATTTAACACGTCGTCAAGTTTTCTTAGAGGCCACTCAACTCTTATTAACGTTTTGCATTCTGGTCCTTTAGCTACTTCTCTAGCCTGACCGCAGTAGATACAGTTTGCTTTACATCCGTCAGGATAGTACTCTAGGAGATTTATTGTAGTATTTAATGCTCCTTTTAGAAATTTTCCGGGGCTGAAACCTAAAACCATGTCTGCCCCGAAACTTAACCTAACCCAATCTGGACTACTTATCATAGGGACACCCGTAAAATAAAGTCATAAACCACGTTACTACAACAAGCATTACTTAAGATTACTTTTCTTCCTTTTTCTTTAGCGTATTCTATAGTATTTTCCTCTGGAAAAGCTATTCCATCCACTTCGTAATCAACTGCAAACTTCTCAACTTCACTATATTTACTTCCTAAGGGCCTAGCGCAACCTAACATTACTGGTACGTTAAATAAATCTCTAGCCAACTTAAGTCCATTAATTAAATGTGAAGGGGGAGGTGGAGAAATTTCGTTATATGCTGTCCCAACTAAAGGCATTAAACCTACTATTATCACTGCGTCTGGATTAACTTCCTTCAATAACCTTATTGCATTTAAGTCTCCTTCCTCTCCTTTTTTACTTAAACCCATGATTACATGAGGAACAATCTTTATTCCTTCTTTCTTTAAGTATTTAAAAGAATTCAAGTAATCATCTACTGTAAAAGGCTGACCTAATACTTCCCTAATTGTCTCGTTATCTCCAACCATATCCAATAATGCAATCTTTACGCCAGATTCCTTGAACTTTCTTGCAATCTCTTCATTCTTAACTACTCCAGTATGTGCAATTATTGTTAAATCCTTTCTACTTCTTAGAATATCAGAATATTTCCAAACAGGAACGTCTCCTCTAGGAGTTGAGCCTCCAGAGATTATTACTCCTCCCTTTGCAGTAGAGATTTCCTTCTCGAATTTTTCTCTGGTAGAGCCGTCAGCCATAGTTTCTAAGACTCTCCTATTACAATGCTTGCAATTAAACGCACAATAAGTTCCAGTTACTGAAATTGCCTTCCAGCCTGATCTAGACGTAAAATATTCGTTTTCATATCTTTTTAAAGATGGAGCATAAAAATAGATGGGTCTCACTTGCTTACAGCCTCCTTTATCACTTTAATTAAGTCTTCAGGTTTTATTCCAATAATTTTAACTTGAGAGTACCAATCTCTTACCTCTTTCTCTATATCGTCCACTAAAGACCATTTTAACCTAGCCTCTAAATCGTAAATTGCCCTTTTAGGTTCAACGAAAAAGTCTCCAGTAATCAAAATTGCCTCAATAACCTTTCCTTGCACTTTAGCTTGAACTTTAACTAATCCTCCAGGGAACTTTTCCTCAGCATATTTTATATCGCCTTTTAGTGGAATTCTAGTGTTAAAAATCCATTCTGGAGAGGAATACTTTAAAGATAATGTATTAATATCCTCAATCTCCTTATCTGTATACTTTCCATCAATAAGCTTAACTTTTAATGCTTCTTCAAAACCTTCTTTAGCTGTTGAGATTAATTCCTCCATATCGATAGGGCTCCTCTCCCTATTAATCCACGTTACTCTCTCCTTATAATCCTTAGCTATTTTATCCTTTAATTTTTCAGAACTTAACTTTAGTGTTGAAATCATGTCATCAACATTAAAATCCAATAATATTGTTCCGGTTACGGAAACGTATTTGCCTATTGAGAAAGCCCCTATGCCGGAAATTTTCCTACCGTTAATCTCTACGTCGTTTTTAGGTCTAAAATTTGCGTTAAGCCCTAACTTCTTCAAGGTAATGATTACTCCTTCAGCACCTTTTCTTATTGCCTCTTCCGGATTACCTATAATGGAAGATTCAGCGTAAATTTCCCAACCAAGTTGAAAAGGCCCCATTATAATTGTCCCACCACCAGTAGGTCTCCTACCTATCTCCCAACCTCTCCTCTTAACTTCCTCCACATTGACTTCCTGTTCAACGGCTTGATGATAGCCTACTAATACTGCAGTAGGATCAAAGATTACAAACCTTAAAGTAGGCTCTCCACCAGAAGCAACTGATTCTAATAAAGCCTCTTCTCCTGCAAGTATTTTAGCTTGTGAATTCCTTTCTATCAAAAATCTAAAAGAATCCATCAAAAGAAAAAGAAGTTAATTAAATATATAAAAATTTCTTTATAATAAGATTGAGAAGATTGCGAAACTTACAACTTCAATTTTACCATTAAATCGTAAAGTTCCTCTAGGGAGTTGGCCATTAAATACGGAGAATATTTAGCGCAGCTAGTATACCTATTTACGCATAATACCTTAATCCTCGAATCATAAAACCTAGCAGAGAGCAGATCTAAAGGAGAAGATCCTATAATTGCAGTCTCTAAAGGTTGGAATTCTGGAAATTCAGAAAAAAGCTTACCTAAACATTTCTTCTCAGGTTTACTCATAGAAGGAATGAATTTTATCGCGTCGTTTTTAAATACCTTTTCTATTATTTCTCTAGTTGTCCTCTCATCATATGGCGAAAGGAAAACAATATCTTTCCCCTTTATTTTGCTATAGAAATCCTCCCAATCTTTGTGAACATTAAACGTGTAAGGCAAATTTACATCCTTGTCTCCCTTAAATTTCTTGTAAAGCAGTTCAGTAAGATCTACGTCAAGAACTACGCCGTCAAGCCATATGGCATATTTCATAGATTGATTTCTAAAATTAAGATTTTTAAGTTTTAAGATAAGCTATTAAATTATGAATATTTCAGGGTTTGAATTTCCCGAAGAACTCTTATACGACGAGGAAAAACACGTATGGATAAAGAAAGAAGAAAACAATGTAATTTCTATAGGAATAACGTCATTAGGCCAATACATGGCCGGAAAAATCTTCCAAGTATCTACAAAGGAAGTAGGAGAAAAAGTTACGCCAAGGAGTACATTATTTAGCATAGAAAGCGCAAAATGGGTAGGAAAATTTAGGTTGCCAATAACTGGAGAAATAATTGCAGTTAACGAAAATGTAATTAAAGACCCATCAATTATCAACGAAAAACCTTATGATGCATGGATAATAAAGGTAAAAGTTGAGAGTATAGACGAAAGAAGATTCAAGACGATAAATGAGGCATATGAAAAGTTTAAAGAAGAAGCAGAAAAAGTAGTTAAATAATTTCTCTTATTTCAGGTTTATTCAAAATCTCCTCAAAGGCTTTCTTCAAATCGTCTGCAGTAAAACCGAAGATAACCGGTTTTTCTGAACTAAAGACCTCATCTATTTTTTCGTTAATTTTGCTAACTTCAACTCCTTGTAAAGAATCTTCCAATCTATCTAGGAATCCTTTAGGTGACATTAGGAAGAAGTCGCCGGAAATTGAAACTTCGTCAATCTTCTTATTCACAATCTTTACAGTTATCCTAATCAATTTTCTAGCCTTATAATCAACGTGACATACAGCAACTGCTGAAGAAATTTTAACACACCTATCAGTCCTTAAGTCCGGATGCCTATTGTCCTTGTAGTATATCCATTCCTCCCTCTTCTTTTCCTCAGCTAACTTATCCCAAAGCTCTATTTCCTCCGGTGTTAAAGAAGAATCCTCAAATTTTATCCCAAGTTCTTTCTCAAATTCTTCCTTGATCTTCTTGTTAAGCTCGTTCCTATCCGGAACATAACCTAGTTCTTTCTCCATTGAGGTTAGCCACTCGCTCATGTCCTTGGCAATCTTATCCCTAAACTTCTCGGAAGGAACTTTAATGCATTTACTTACAAAATCCGCGTCAAAGGAAAGTAAGATATTCCCCGCAATTACTACAGCCTTCTCGTAAGTCATTGCGCCGTTACCGCTAATTTTCTTACCGTTTACTACTATATCTTGATCTCTAAGCTGAGCGTCTAAACCATAACTCCTAATTACGTTAACAATTGGAGTTAAGTATTTCTTATACAGAGATTGAGGGTCTGAAGGGGCTTCTTCCTGCTTTATTACAATGAAGAAATCGTGCTCCCCGGGAGTAATTACGACGGTTCCTCCTCCTAAATCCCTCCTAACTACTGGAATATTGTGTTGTTTAGTAAAATCAAGGTTAACCTCAAGCCAAACCTCTTGATTTACACCAACGTTAACAAAAGGTTCTTTAGCGTAAAAAACCATTAAAGTATCTTTACCTCCCCTACTGACGTAATCGGCAACAGAAACGAATGAAGTAACCATGTGATAGCCGTCTTGGGGAGGTAAAGCCGCAAATCTCCAACTCATTTCAGAGCCTCTTGCATGATATTTTCTCTGAGGCTATTAACTCCTTGAGCTTTTGTATTGCTTGTTCTCCAGTATAGAGTTGCTTTAACTCTTCTGGATTAGTTATTTTCATCCTAACTAGCCAACCTTTACCATACGGATCTCTGTTAATTATTACTGGATCTTTTTCCGCCTCAGCATTAACATCAATTATCTCTCCTGAGACCGGAGCAGGAACTGGGCCTGCCCACTTACCGCTCTCCATTGTAGCTAAAGGTCTGCCTCTCTCTACTTTAATGCCCTTCTTCTTTATCCTAACTTTTACGATCTTTCCTGCCATTGTTTGTGCAATATCAGTTATTCCTACTAAAATTACATCGGCTGACTCTTGCTTTGCCCATACTGTATTCTTGCCTTCAATATAGTAAAGAAGATTTTCGGGAATTTCACAATTGGATTCGACTACCAAATCTACCACTTAAATTAACTTTACCAATTAACTATACTAAAAATTTTTCCTATGAAATTCATGAAACATAAGCTTCTTTATTTAAATTATCAAAAACTTCCTTCCAAGAGACACTACCAAGCAAAGTCCTAAAGTCAACAACAGGGAGGAAAAATTGTGAGGACGAGATCATTAACTTCCTAGCAGTCTCTAACGAGGACTCCGGTGTTACCTTAAAGAAATCCTTCTCCGCAAAGTTCATTACGCTTTCCTTCAATCTACCTTCTAATATTGCCTTGCCAACGCCAAATAGATCAAGAATCCCGCAAGGTAAGCTATTGCAGACAATTATAGCGTATTCTTCGTCCCTCTCTCTCATTTTTTGTAAAACGTTATATACACTCTCTTCTGGAGGAGAAATTATTGGCTCAACGTTCATTACTTCGCCGACCTCAATTTCCTTAGCTTTTTCACTTTTTATGAAATCCTTAGCGTCAATCAAAAGGTTTGAAGAAGTAAAAAATAAAAAATGATATTTTGAGATAAGGTTGTAAATTTCTTCTTTTTTCCACGTTCCTCCTTCGTTTATCTCATGAAATGTCTCTTCCCTGCCGAAGATCAAGCCTTTTAGTGTTACTAACTTCCTTTTGTTACCCTCGTTGATGATTATTTTATCTACCTTATTTTTTACCATGTATTCTAGGCTCATGGTACCTTACTTATTTGTATAGTTTTGCACTGCCTTAGGCACTCCTCTATTGTAACGTATTTCCAAGATGATCTTGGACTGTAACATTCCTCAATACAGGGATCCATTTTTGCAGTCATTTCAGATCAAGTTATAATAAATAGAAAAGAAAAAAATCTTTACTTATATTAAGTAGAAACAGTGGTGTAATCCCCGTTGAAGGAAAAATTAGGTAAAATAGAAGTCGAAGTTAAAGGAGAAATTGAAATTAACGGAGAAACTTACAAAATAGCTGAAGTTCCTTCCGCAGACGAATACAAAGGCTTTCCGCCGTCATGGGAATTTGTAAAGAATAGTATGCTAAGTTGGAAACCGTATTTTAAAGGTAAGATGGTCGAAATAAATGGGCAACTAATTCCTGCAGTTGGAAATTATTTACTCAACATGGACGAAGAGATGTACGAACTTACCTTGAGGGTTTATCAAGCTTTCAAACTCAATAAACCACTCCTTGAGACTAACATAAGCGTGGTAGTAACAGATCAGATAAATGAAGTCGAAAGGAAGATAGGAAGGGCTTTAAATAGTGAAGAAAAGACTGCTTATTATATAAGGTATGCCGTGGAGTTAGCAATATTAAGGGACATTGGCTTAATTAATTAACATGATAACCTTTACAGTGGAGGGAAGATTAGAAGGCGATGTAGCAAAAACTTGCGTTGCAGGGAAAGAAGTCGACATAGGTTTAATGGGTTCAGATTACCCTACGCCAGAGGAAATGCTCTTAGCTTCTGCACTTTCGTGTATGATGCTAACAATTTACTATGTTGCAAAGGAAATGAACGTTAAACTTGACGACGTTGAAGGCTATATTGAAGGTACTATGGATCCAAAAGGCTTTCAAGGAGATCCTAACGTTCCTCCTGGATTACTTGAGGTAAATTACTTCATTACTGTGAAAAGCAAAGATGAGAGAATAAATGAAGTATTAGAACAATCAATGAGGAGATGTCCACTGAAAGACACACTAATTAGGCAAATAAAAGTTAACGTGAAATGGAAAGTTGAAAAAGAATGAAAGTATAAGAAAAATAGCAATAATTGCGCTTAAAAAATGATTATTAAGTTATTATACTCTATATATTGTATTAAAATCCTCCTTGTTGCTTAAGTTTCTTTATTTCTTCTACATCAGCGTTAACATCAACCATGTCATCTTTAAGCTCTGGTATAGCGTTAAGTTCGTTTATAACTTCAAGTAATTGGTTCCAGTAGGTCTTATATATTACGTCCAGATAAAGTCTATTTAACGTAATAAGCTCTAGAGTTATGGAAAGTTTTGGTGCTATGCCTTTCTGCTCAAGTATTTCCTTTTTATTTTCTAGAATATCATTCAATTTATCAATTAAATCGTAAAGATAGCTCCTACTTTGTATCATTTCCCTTTCTCCAGGCTTAAGGAGTTCTTCTTCTGACATTTTTAATCAAATTAATTAAATAATGAACAAATTTTTAAGGTTTACCTTAGACTAGAGACTTATAAAAGCTAAAACATTATTAAAATGAATAAGAAACGAGAAAATAAATATAACAAAAGTAAAAAAGAAGAGAAAAGGAAGAAGGAGAAAAAAGAAGAAGTCTGTCTTTACAAATACTTCTTTAGAATACTCATTGGGTTAGTTAAGTTAGCTGTTAATAATGCCTCTTCCGGACTATGCCCAAACGCAAATGCCATTAGCTGTGTAAAGTAAACTATAGGCATCCTCAAGTCTTCTCCGTACTTTTCCGCAATCTTATTCATATTAGTCTCTAAGGCAACGCCACCTAATGGACAGTCTACAACTAACATATCCGCACCGTTCCTCCTAGCTTCCTTTAATATTCTTGCCTCGAGGTGTAAAGCTACCTCAATGTCAGAATAAACATGCGGTCCTCCGCAACACATTGTTTTAGCCTCAAATGGCACTACTTCTGCTCCTAGAGCCTTCAACAGTTCGTCCATGAATATTGGTCTCTCCGGGTCATCCTTTAACTTCATGTATCCAGTTAAAGTATAAGGTTTCGGTCTGGTGTATAAACAACCGTAGTAGGGAGCAACTTTTAATCCCGTCAATGGCCTCTTGACTTTAGCTTTTATTCCTTCTACGCCTACTGTGTTATAGAAGTACTCTACGGCATGAATTGTCATTAACTGAAGGTCGTAAGGTTTCTCTCCCATCTTCTCTAAGTACGCGTTAACTTTCTCCCTAACTTTAGTGTATTTACTCATGTAGTATTGGGTTCTAGATAGAGAGTAATGACAACCTGGGCAGGCAGACATTATTGCATTAGCCCCTATTTTCCTAGCTAATGATAAGTTCCTAGCAGGGAGAAGTAATCCGGCCATTGTATTTACGTTCTTAACTTCTAATGCACCGCAACAGTTATAGTCATCAAGTCTCTCGAATTTAAGTCCAAGGTCTTCTGCTACTAGCCTTAACGAAACGTCATACGACTTTCCTAAACCGTCTAGTGCACAGCCAGGATAGAATGCTACTTTACCGTATGGATTATTAGTGCTCATTCTGGTCTCACCTCCTCCTTCATTGCTTCCTCTAATACTGACTTTATTCTATCCCAATTCTTTACCTTATTTGGCTTTAATAGATCTTTTATTAGACCGGATTTAATTAAGGGTACGGACATGGTTATCAAGTCCCTCAAACTCATGGTTACGAAACCCGCCTTTGCGGCGGCGGAACCTAATAAAAGCTCACTTATTCTTCCACCGTTCTTCATTACGGTATCTAGAAATAACTCATCGAAAACTGTGCCAGGATCCTTCTTAACTAATCCGTGCTTTAATGCGTAATTGTGTATGGCATGAACAACTTCCTCAACCATTACTCCTTTAGGGCATCTGTGAGTACACTTCTGGCATGATACGCATCTCCATAATGAATCTTGCAATTCAGCTAATGCTTGCTTATCTCCCTTTCTTGCCAAATCAATGAACTTTCTAGGGCCGAAGTTTGGATCGTATTCCCTCATTGTACAGCCTGAAGTACAAGTACCGCATTGCCAGCAGGCACTAATTGTAACACCTTCCAGCGTGTTAGCTATTTCATCCCATACTGATGGGTCGTAACCGGTTTGTGTTCTTTCCACTAGGAATGCGTTCCAAGTTCCGTCTAGTTCAATTCCGTCTACTACTACCTTTTCCTTTTCAATTACACCTTTAATTATAGGTTTTTCCAACTCAGGTATTGGCAAGTTTGATCACCTTGAGATAGGGTTTTAGCCCCAAGACCAGGGCTGTGGTAGACAGATGCGTAGGAATTAACCCGGCGGCTTTCTTATCTACCGCCAGGTGGGTTGTATAGTCTAGGTATCTAACATATGCGTAAACTAAAAAAACGGAAGTAACGTAATATTTACCCTTGGATTCTAAACCGAATATCTCCAAGACGTTCCTTAATTCATCTATTGTAGAGAATAATTCTTTTTCGTCATTTATCTTAACGTCGTCCTTAATTACGTAATTTATTGAACCAGTCCCCCTCTCCTTATTCCATATCCATCTAGTCCATAGAGGATATTTTTCCGGCTCTAGAAAATGAATGATCTCCTTGGCCATGTCCTCAATGTCTTCCCTTTCTCCTCCCTTGACTATGGATTTAAACTTCTCCACTCTCTCGCTATAGGAGAGGGAAGGATCCTTAAGTTGAGAGAATGCAGAGGATAACTCAGGGATAGAAGTCTTTGAAATAACGTCTGAAAAGTGCTTCCTTGCATAGAACACGGACTCAAACAATTTCCTTGCGTCTTCTTCTGTGGAAATCTCAAGTGAACGTAAGGTCTTACTCTTTAATTCCATTGCATCCAAAATTGTTTGTAACGACTTCTTCGCATTACCGGATACAGTATTATTTATATCAACATCTAACATTGCATTAAAAATTTCCCTTACGTAATCAACGTTTAAAAAAATAGGATTAATGTTCTACCACCTCAACTTTTACTGGCTCTTCCCACACTCCTTTAGTTATGTACTCATAAGCCTTCATTGCTGCAGCTTGTCCTTCAGTTATTGAATCTGCAATAGTCTTTGGACCAGTTATTGCTCCTGCTAGGAATATTCCTTTCCTAGTTGACTGCACTGGTAATCTGTCTGGGTCTAAAGGCTTTACGAATCCGTGCTCTTCAAACTCCAATCCTAAGGCTTTAGCTACTTGCTTAGAACCTAAACCTAACTCCATTCCGTTTGCAAGGATTACCATATCGTAGGGAACTACTAATGCTCTGTTCAAGTTCATTGTGTCTTCTCCTTTAATTATTACAGTATCGTTTGGTCCTCTCATGAACTCTGAAATCCTTCCTCTTATGAATCCTACTCTGTATTCTAACTGAGACCTCCAGTACAATTTATCCTCCATTAATCCGTAAGTTCTTATATCCATGTAATATATGTGAACTACCGCATCTGGAATCCTTTGCTTAATTTCCATTGCTTGCTTAATTGATACCGCACAGCATACCCTAGAACAGTAAGTATTGCCTACAGTTGCATCTCTTGAACCTACACACAGTAGAATTGCTACCCTCTTTGGAGGAGTGCCCTTTGTTGTAACTAATTTATTCTCTGAAAGCATCCTTTCTACGTCTGATATTTGATAAATGTTAGGAATTATTCCGTAACCATATTCATATTTCCTCCTGGAATCGAAGTGCTCGAAACCTGATGCCGCAATTATCGCACTAACCTTCTCAGTAGTTGTTTTCCCCGTCTTGTCCTTTATTGTAACTACAAACCCTTTGCCTTCCGGTTTAGCACTTTCAACTATGCTTTCCATGTACTTCTTTGCTCCGTCAGCAGACTTTATTAAAGGATCAATTACTTCTGACGCAGGCCTTAATTCTGGGAATAATAAGCTGTACTTTAACTTCTTAGGAGTTCCTCCCAAGTAAGATTCCTTTTCAACTAGAACTACGTCAACACCCATATTTAGCAGTTCCTTAGTTGCCGAAAGTCCTGCCGGTCCTGATCCTATTACAAGAACTTTTTCTCCTGCCACTTTTCTAACCCCTTAATTTATTTAATAAAATTAATTAAAAAGATTTGCTTAACTTGATTTCGCAGTTTGTGCACTTTCTCCTTTGTACCACTTTACTCTTTCTGGCAATGCTAAGTAGAAGTCAATCTTCCTGTGAGGTTTATATAAGTACTCTGGTTGTGCCTTTCCTTCTCTTAAGTCTGCCAAGTATTGTAAGAACTTCTCCTTATAGTCATCAACTGGAACTCCTATCTTCCTTAGGAAGCCTTCTACGTCAGTCGCGTGCCAGTGTATTTGGGCTATCTTATATGGGTCTGCGCCCATTGCTATTGCAGCAAATTGTGCATCAGCTAATACCGGTAAGTTATAATTAAATCCGTGAGCTTTTCCTGCCCATTGGCTCTTATCTAAAGTTGTTACACAACCAGTGTCTGAAGTAACGAATACGTCGGCGTGAGCTTCCTCTACTGCTGGGATAACCTTCTTAAATAGCGCAAAGCTCCTTGAGAATTCCCTTTCCGTCAAGATGTGCCTAAATCCGAAACCGCAGCAGTCCCACCAAGTTGAGTAATCAACTATTTTAGCTCCGAAGTTCTGTACAGTTCCAGTTGGTGCTGCAGGTCTCCTTCCTTGCCAAACTTCTGGGTCGTATATTGTGTCTTCTGGGACTAACTTGTAAACGTGACAGGGAGTATGTACTGCGACTTTAATGTTGCTCAAATCGTACTTCTTGTGCTGTGCAGCCTTTTTGCTCATTGTATATAACCATTCAGAGTAGTGAACTACTTCCTCCGGAATTACTATATCCATTCCTAGTTTCCTCATTATAGGCCTTAATTTCTCTCTTACTTCCTTGTGTAATATTATCATATTCCTTACTTCCTTATAATGACCAAAAGATGTTCCGCAGTGGATTAATGGGAAGTAGTCTATTTCATAAGCTCTCCACATGTTCCTTACGTAAACTCCAGCTAAAGCTACTGGGTTCGATGCTCCAGATGCATGATAATTCCAGCCGGTACAAGAAGTTTGGTGAGGTTCGTCCATGTAATCGATTTCTAACTTATTCATTATCCAGAATACTGAAGTTGGATACCCTGGAATGTGACCACATTGTCCGCAGCTCTTGTGGTTCCATAACCTAGTTGTAGGTATGGTCTTTGGAAAACCGTTCAAAGATTGCATTTTCACGGGGTTATTATAAGGCTTAATGTGGTGTACTATTATTTCTCCTTCGTCTTCCAATTTCTCCATTTCTTCTTTTACATGCTGTAAACCGTGTGGAGTACTGTATCTATAAATTATCCTTTGATATACTTCGTTCCAGTCTACTACATCTGCATAAGGGAAAGCGTTCTTAATCTCTTCCTGCAATTTTTTATCTACATTTTCTTGTTCCGACATACAAATTCCCCTTTAGCTATACATTTGTTAGAATGGAATAAAAACTTTACTTATTAAACATTTTATGTAACATAGAATAAGTTTTCTAAAATATCGTAAATTGTACAAAAAAGGAAACTAACTTAAAGATCCAACCAGCTGTCAGGAAGGTCTTCTTCCTTAAGCTCTCCTTTCTCCCACTTCTCCTTAATTTCCTCCAATTGCTGCTTCCTCTCGTCGTAAATGTCGGCGATCATATCATATAGGTCTGGATCAACTTTCTTTATTGAATCCATTACTCCCGACTCGAACATTATAGTCATCATTTCAACTGCTGTTTGAAGCGAAGGATGCCATCCAACGTCAGTCCTTTGTAATAAATCAACGGGGATCGCTTTCCTATAAACGTCCATGTTCTTTGATTCCTCTACAGCCTGAGGACCCCAGTCTGGGAATGCCTCAGGTTGAATCATATCTGGAGTTACTTGGTTACCTAAAGTTAGGACAGTGTACAATACTCTTCTATAAGGAGCTAAAATTTCCTTAGCAGAAGGTAGTGCAAATTGGACAGCGTATTCTCTTAGTAACATTATTAATCCGGCAATCTCGTTATTGAAGGGGCACCTCATTGAACAAGTATAACATTGCACGCATGCCCAAACTTTCTTGTTAACGAATTCCCATATTTTATCTGCCTCATCTCTCATCATGTATTGTATCATTTCTCTAGGCCCGAAATCGTAGAACTTAGCTGCTGGACAACCGGAAGTACAGACTCCGCAGTTTAAACAACCCCTTAAATACTCATTAAACCTAAAATCGGATTTAACTGCCTTCCAGAACTCTTCAGCTAATTGTCTCTGATCTGGGGGAAGCCTATCTAGGTTCCTTTGTTCTTCTGGCAGAGCTCCCTGCTCTTCGTAAGACATGTCGAGAAATCTCGGATCGTCTGGTAATTGTAGAACCCTAGTTGCCATTTAACTCACATCTTTTAATTATCAAAAGAGACTTATAAGTTTTGTTTTAAAAAAATGTAAAATTAAATAACTTACTTTGTCCTCTTAATTAACACTCTAAGTACGCCGTTCTCTTGCTTCATGTCAATTATTTGATTTCCAGTTCTCCTTGCCCACGCCTCTAAATCAGACTTTGCTGCAGGGTCTGTTGCATAAACCTCTAGCACTTCTCCAACGTTTATCGTCTTTATTGCCTTTGCAGTCTCTAAAACTGGTCCGGGACAGAACATTCCCTTTAAATCTAGGGTTTTAGCTATTTTTACTTCCTGTGACATGTGGGTCACCTTAAATAAATAAGGTAGTTCCACCTTCTGCTCTATCTAAGAACGTCGCAACTCCGACTACATCATCCACGAAGTCAGCTAAGTCTTCCCTCTTTAATCCGAAGAATTCCATTGTGGTCGAGCAAGCGTAAACTTTCACCTCTCCAACCTCCTTAGCTTGCATGATTAATTGATCCCAAGTTGGGTACTTCATTTCCTGCATTCTTTGCATCATAACTGGGCCGAATTGCTCGTAGTTCTTATCAATTGGCTGAGGTTGTCCGATTGACTTCTTAGTTATTGCCTGAAGTCCCCAAAAAGTGAAGAATAGGTTTACTTCGTAACCTGCTGCCGCAGCACCAGACGCCAAAATTCCTACTGGCATTAATTTGTCTATTGTTCCAGAGAATACTATTAATGATAACTTTTTACTTCCCAACTTTTACACCTAAATATCGTTTATCTTAAAAATATTTAAGCTTTTTGGTATTGCTTTATTTTCTAAATAAACTTATAAAATGCTCTACGAGAATGTAACGTGATTTTGTTTGATAAAAAATATAAGGAACTAAAATTAAATAAATCAAGATAAACATGTCTCAAGAACAAGAGCAGAAAAAGAAGATACTGATAGTAGTAACTCACGGTCCAGAAGATTTAGACAGAACTTACGCACCACTATTCATGGCTTCAATAGCAGCGTCAATGGAATATGAAACCTCAGTATTCTTCATGATTAAGGGACCACTGCTATTATCAAAAGCCTGGCAAGAAGAGGAGAGGAAAAAAGGAAATAATCCATTCATACACTTCTTCGACATGGCAAGAGATAACGGAGTAAAAATGTACGTTTGCATACAAAGCCTTAAAGACATGTGCCACATGAACGAAAGCGACGTAGTTGACGGAGTTGAATTAGTAGGAGGGTCAACACTAATAGATTTAACGATGGATGCGGATAGAACATTATTCTTCTGATGGACATGTATGTGGTAATAGGCGGTGGGTCTGCAGGTTACGTAGCTGGTAGCGTATTAGGAAGAGAAGGGAAGGAAGTAGTAGTAATAGAAAAAGGAAAGTTCGGAGGAGTTTGCGTAAACTCCGGTTGTGTACCAAGTATTTTTCTTTCAGATATTTCATTTCTTTTTTCTAGATTAAATGAAATTGGCAATTATAAAGGATTAGAAATTAGTGTGACCGACTCTAAAGGAAATTTTTTCTCAAAAAGAAATGAAATAATTGAATACTTATCTAATGCAGGAAAAGAGTTGGTTAAAAACTCCGGAGCGGAAGTGATTGAAGGAGAGGCAAAGATTGTGTCTCCTAACGAAGTTGAAGTTGAAGGAAAAAGAATATCTTTCGACAAGTTAATAATTGCCACTGGATCAATCCCTTTAAAACCCAGCATTAAAGGAATTGAAAGGGCAATAAGCGAAGACGAAGCGGTAAACTTAAATTACGTTCCCTCATCGCTAGTAGTAATAGGCGGAGGCTATGCAGGAGTAGAAATTGCACAAATATATGCAAGGTTGGGTAGCGAAGTGACTCTCATTACTAGGGGAAAGATAATGAAATACTTAGATGAAGACGGACAGAAGATAATAAAAGACAGCCTTGAATGGGACGGAGTGGAATTAATAGAAAACTGCGAAGTTGAGGAAATAAGGGAACAAGAAGTGGTAACAAAAAAAGGAATGAGAAAGAAAGGTGAAATAGTAGTTTACGCAACCGGTAGGAAGCCCAACTTCCCCAAGGGAATTGATAAGCTGGGAATAAAATACAACGACAATGGAATAGTTGTTAATGACTTACTGCAAACGACTAACTCGAGAGTTTATTCCGCAGGGGACGTAATAGATAAGGAAAAGAAAGTAGCCCACGTTGCAATGCTTGAAGGAATAATTTCTGCATTAAACTCCTCTGGAAAAATGGAGAGGATCGACTATTTTTCAGTTCCCCAAGTAGTCTACACTGATCCGCAAATAGGCATAGTGGGAAATAGAAAGCTAGCAGTAAAGGAGTGCAAGTTCCCTTTATCTGCAACGACTAGGGCTATAATAAAAGGCTTAAGAGAAGGTTACGCAAAAATAGGCGTAGACGAGAAAGGTAAAATAGTCTACGGAGAAGTAGTTGCAGACGTTGCAGAAGAACTTGTCAACGAGTTGGCAATTGCAATAAAGGCAGGAATGACTTGCAAAGACCTAGCTTTGACAGCTTTAGTCCACCCGTCATTATCTGAAAGCATGATAAACGCATGCAGAGGATTCTTTAACTTAGACGTAGATAGATTTAAGGATAAAAATGCTTGAAAAATACTTGGAAGAAAAAGGTTACAAGTTGAAGAATGAAGGAGATAAGAAAGTCGTTGATATGAATGATTACTCCTTTTATATTATAGGAGGAAATAAGTGCGTCTTTCCAATCCCCTTACCTACAGGAAAGGAAAGCTTAGACGATTTAGTTACTATGGGCATTCAATACGCAAGGGCTTCAAGGCTAGTACAAAGCTTAGGTTCTCCAGTATCTTACTCTGTGGAAGGTTCATCGGTTTTGGTAATTAAGGAATTTAAGGACGAGAACGAGTTAGAAAGTAAGCTGATAGACGCAATGGATAAAATAGAAAGTTTGAGGTATTTCATATGAGCTACGACCCAATAATTAAACAGTACTCTAACGTGATAAAAGGGCTAAAAATTGAGGAATGCCTAGCAGACGACCTCTTTGATGAAATGAAGGTAAATAATGAAATAGTGAAGATAGAAGGCTGTAATAGGCCTGTAATTAAAGTAGAAAAAGAAGGAAGAAAGTTCTTCACTTACTACGGAGTACCAGAAATTAACGAACTCTGGCCTTTCCTCAACGCTTTGGTTAGGATTTCTTCTAATACTGTACACTTGCAGGCGGATGAAATGGAATTAGCAAAGAAGTTGAAAGGAAACTTAAAGCTCTTCGTTACTGCAACCTGTACTCATTGCCCCGCAGTCGCAGAGCTATTTTACCAAATTTCAATAATTAATGAGAGCGTAAACCTTGAGATATATGACGTGGACGTTTATGAGGAGTACATAGATAAATACCACGTGCTAAGTACTCCTAAAATAGTATATAATGAAAAAGAATTTCCATCATTTCCACCTTTAATACTCTTAAAAATGCTTGCAAAGAGTACACAGTAATTTTTTCTCAAAGACGTAAAATCATTTTTAATCTAACGCGGAACCTATTTTGATCTAAAGTTGAGAAGTAAGAGAAGGAAAAATTCTTCTAGGGTAAGTTTTAATATGCACAACGTAAAGCTACTTAGATTTGCAGGAGTATGGAAAGACGTTGAGATAAACTTGAATGACCTGGGAGAAATGTGGTCATGGTGAAGGCTAGATGAAAAGAGATAAGAAATTTCTGCTTATGATTAGAAGAGCAATAATAAAA
This sequence comes from Acidianus ambivalens, assembly GCF_009729015.1. Classification (NCBI taxonomy): domain Archaea; kingdom Thermoproteati; phylum Thermoproteota; class Thermoprotei; order Sulfolobales; family Sulfolobaceae; genus Acidianus; species Acidianus ambivalens. The sequence continues at coordinate 590,452 of NZ_CP045482.1, forward strand.
TACATTACGCCTTCTTCTACTTACTTTCAGAAAACAATAACTTTTACTCCCTCTTTCTCAGCAAATTCCTTAACCTTATCATCTGCAGTTATTAAATAATAATTAAGGTCTTTAGCCAAAAGTAATGCCTCAGTTTCCTCAATGCTTAACCCTTCTAAAGGTTGGAATTTATGAGAGTAAGCCAAAACCTTAACTCCTTCATCCAAAGCCTTATCAACATCTATCCCTTCCTTTAGTGCAAAAGATAAGCCTGAGGTCGTAATTATTAAGGAATATTTTCCTTTAAACTTTTCAACAATCTCGTCTAATCTTTTAAAAAGATTTGGAGATATTACAGCGTACTCCATGATTTAAAGTAGAATAGAGACGATTAAAAGCTCTTCTTACCAGTTTTTCATATTTCAACTCATCTAAAGAAAAAGAGCTTTAATTAAGAATGATTCTTAACAAAAATGGAATAAAAAGTTTTCAAAATTTCATCGACTTCTTCCTTAACTCTTTCAGCATTTCCCTTAGTTTCCTCCTCTGGATTATCTTTCTTTCCTAGATAGCCTAAAATGTATTCAAACATACATAAAGCAGAGCTCTCACCGTAACCTCCGCCACCGTATGATATTACCTTAAAATTCAGCTCTTTCTGAAGCCTCCTAACCTTCTGACCTAGATAATTGAAGGAATTAGCAGACAAATTAAGGAAATGTAAGCTGTCATCCTTATGACCGTCAACTCCAGCGTTTACCAAAAGGTAATCAGGGCGGAAGTCCTCCAAAACCTGAGTAACTCTCAAAGCCTCAGCAAAGGCATCATCTCCAGAACCCCTAGGTAATTGGACGTTCAAATTCAACCCCTTTCCTTTGCCTTCTCCTATTTCGTCCATTTTACCGTCTCCGGGGAAGAAATGGCCGTCGTAACCAAAGATGTTTATCTTCAGGATCTCGTCGTTGTAAAGTATCCTCTGTATTCCGTTACCGTGGTGGGCGTCAACGTCGAGTATTGCAACTCTCCTAGTTTTACTCAGAATTTTTGCTGCAATTGCGATATCGTTTATAGGACAGAACCCCATTGCTCTACAAGGTAATGCGTGGTGAAAACCACCTAGAGGAATGTAAATGAAATCCAGGAAGGAAGAGAATTTAATTGTTGTAAGACTCCCACCTAGGATTAAAAGTATGTCGTCAAACATCCCTGGATAATGAACAGTGTCTCCTTCGTCTAAAAAACCTATGTAAGGAGAATTACTCGCTTCCTTCAGTTTTCTCAAGTATTCCTTGGAATGGACTATGAGTAAATCCTCTTCCTTCGCAGGCTCAGGTTTAATGAAGAGAATTTCATCTTTTATTCCATCAAGGAGTTCCCTAAACTTCCTTATCCTAGCTTTGGCTATATCCCTTATCATGGGGTGAGAAAAGGAAATATTAAGAAACCTATCGTCCCAAATTACTCCTATCATTTTAGCAACCGGTAAAGTCGCTTAAGTCAACTTTCTTCTTTTCTCCCTTCTTCTCTATAATTAGAGTAAAAACTCCGTCTTTTTCCTCGTGTTGAAGAACTTGACAGTTAGCTAAATCCATGAGCTGGAGCAACATTTCGTCGCATTTAGGATCTTTATATAGGACCTTTAGCTGTTCCCCTCCTTTTATTTCCATTATCTTTGCCGAAACTTTGAGGAAAGGTTCTGGGCATTCGAGGCTTACCAAGTTTAGTTCTTCCATAAAATTATGAAAATCAAAAAAGTAAATAAGTTTTTACAAAGTTGGGGGTTAAGGGGGCGGAAAGCCTCGCCAGATGGATAGCCCCTTATATTTAAATAATTCTTTTTCTTAAATTCCATTAATGGCTAGGAGGGGAAATAAAGCGATCAGAGCAACTGTTTCGATGAAGATCGCTCTATCTGATTCCCTCCTAGCCCTTGTTAATAACTACGTTAAAGCACTCCGTTTCACCCTATTCTGGCTGAAGGAAAATGTGAAAAATCCGGAAGAGAAGGGAGTGCTTTCGAAAGTCCACGAGGAGTTGTATGAGAAGTTAAGAGGAGAATACAATCTGCCATCAAAGGTTGCTGAGGACTGCTATAGGGATGCCCTCTCAATATACAAGGGTTGGTATAATAATCCTAGGAGGGGACGTTTCCCGAGAGTGTATAAGCCAACTGTTTGGCTAACTCCTAAAGCGAGTTATAGCGTGAACTTCGAGAGAATGACTGTTAGGATTGCTGGTGTAGGTGAACTACCAATCTTGGGATATCCTAGAAACCTTAAGGAGTACCTGAGTTGGAGGATGAAGGAGGCTAGGTTAGTGGTTAAGGATGGAAAGGCTTTCCTAAAAGTAGTTTTTGAGAAAGAGGAAGAAGGGAAAGTTGAGCCAAAGGAAAGTATTGCCGTAGACATTAACATGGCTGACATAGTAGTTGGGAAGGACGATAAGAACTACGTTAGGATTCCAACTCGTCTCGAAGAGGTTCACCACTGGAAGTCTTTAGCTGAAAGTCTACAAAGGAAGTACCCAAGGAGGTGGAGGGAGAATAAGAGGATCCTAAACAGGATTCACTCCTTCCATCAAAAGGCTAGGAGAATCATGGAGGATTTTGCTAGAAAAGTGGGGAAATGGGTTGTTGAAGTAGCGAGAATGATGGGTTCTAACGTCATTAAGTTAGAGAACCTCAGGAACCTCATTAAGAACGTGGAAAAGCTACCTAAGGAGTTCCACGATAAACTGTATCTTATGCAGTATCGTCGTTTGCAGTATTGGATTTCTTGGCAGGCTAAGAAGCATGGAATGATTGTTGAGTTTGTTAATCCCAGTTATTCATCAGTCTCATGCCCTAAGTGTGGGCAAAAGATGGTTGAGGTTTCCCATCGTTGGTTTAAGTGTTCATGTGGTTATGAGAATGATAGGGATGTAATTGCTGTAGTTAATTTAAATGGGAGGGGTTCTCTGAGCCTCTCGACTGCCCCTCAAATGAGGGATGTAAGAGCGAATCGATGAGGGGAACCCTCGCTGGCGGGGAGGAAGTCAGCTATATATCATTATCTCCATGTATAACATTGACAAGGCTAAGTTAGGAAAGCCTTTTAGCTCTCAATACATGGTAAGGTTATGAAGTGTGAAATCAACTTTTCAGATGTTCTTCCTCCTTCTTTAGACGACTTAAATATTTATAGGGTAATATTTTTGGACAACGGATTTTATGCGAGATTAGACATAGACGGAGTTCCTCAATATTAATAGGTGGAAAGCTCACCATTTATTCTCCTAAACTAAAAGAGTTAATCAAAGAAGCGGATTTTGATAGCTGTGAGCCTAGCAGCTTGGTAGAAGGAATATTAGACGAAGTATTCTATTACCTAGGAAATAAGAGGAGCGAATTATTTACAAAGTACGATTCTCTCTTTGACAGTATTACGGAAGGAGAGATTAAAGACCTAAAGGTAATAAGGGATTTGAGGAGGGAAGTTGAGAATCTATATGCTGATTCTTCGTCACTTTACTACATGTCAAAGAAGTTGTCCAAATTCCTTAGATGAAATAGAGTTTGCCTACGAAAGGGCGGAAATATTAATAACTAGGTCAGCAGATCTTTACAATATTTAACTGAAGTTCAGAACGGATTGAACGTGATAATAAAGAAGTTAACCTCGATTTCATTCATATTTTTGCCCGTTACCGCAATTGCAAGCATTTACGCTGTGACTTATTCCTCTTTGCCTTCGAATTTTCTTACTCCTTATGCCTTAATTTTCCTTTCTCCTTTAATAATTTTGGGTATACTCCTCACAAGGAAGATAGGCTGGCTATAATCTCTTTTTAGCTACCACGAGATTTTTTAGAGAAGAAATTAAAGTGATAGTCCATCTGTTTTGTCAAATTTTTCTCATCACTTTTTGTATACCGCTGTAGTCGTAATACTTATTTATAGTTATGAGTAGTGAATTTCGTGAGCAGGCGGGTAATAGTTGGGATAATTAGCCTAATAGCTTTTGGTGTGTTTTTAGGCTTAGCTATGTATTTATACTCAATTGATCACATGTCTCCTACTCAATACAAGGTATATAGCCTGCAATGCACTCCGCCGTGGTATGCGGCACTATGGCCTATATTTCTTGAGTCAAGTTTACTGCTGTTGGGTATAGCTGTTCACTCTTTTATATACTCTTGTAGACATTGAGGTGGTGTGGATGTTGTCCATAATATACGAAATTATCATGTTCTACGGCTTTCAGTTTGATGATTATTGGACTACTATACTCGGAATAAAGAGAGGAGCGGAGGAGAAGAATCCTATCGCTTCTCCTTTCGCATCAAGTCCTCTATTACTTGCACTGTACAAGTTCGGCCTAGGTACGTTTGCGGCCATTCTAATTGTCCAATTTCCAGCTCTTAATATTTTACTATTTATTGATACAATCTTCGAGGCAATAATTACTTTCAATAACATCTTCGAATTGAATAAGATAAAGAGAAAAGAAAGAGGTTAAAAAGTAATAATTACGCTTTCTGTTAAATTAGTTAAGTTGAAACATGATATAAAATCTGACTTCCTCCCCGCCAGCGAGGGTTCCCCTCATCGATTCGCTCTTACATCCCTCATTTGAGGGGCAGTCGAGAGGCTCAGAGAACCCCTCCCATTAAGATTAACTACAGCAATTACATCACGGTCGTTCTCATAACCACATGAGCACTTAAACCAACGATGGGAAACCTCAACCATCTTTTGCCCACACTTAGGGCATGAGACTGATGAATAACTGGGATTAACAAACTCAACAATCATTCCATGCTTCTTAGCCTGCCAAGAAATCCAATACTGCAAACGACGATACTGCATAAGATACAGTTTATCGTGGAACTCCTTAGGTAGCTTTTCCACGTTCTTAATGAGGTTCCTGAGGTTCTCTAACTTAATGACGTTAGAACCCATCATTCTCGCTACTTCAACAACCCATTTCCCCACTTTTCTAGCAAAATCCTCCATGATTCTCCTAGCCTTTTGATGGAAGGAGTGAATCCTGTGAAGGATCCTCTTATTCTCCCTCCACCTCCTTGAATACTTCTTTTGCAAATTCTCAGCTAATGACTTCCAGTGGTGAACCTCTTCGAGACGAGTTGGAATCCTAACGTAGTTCTTATCGTCCTTCCCAACTACTATGTCAGCCATGTTAATGTCTACGGCAATACTTTCCTTTGGCTCAACTTTCCCTTCTTCCTCTTTCTCAAAAACTACCTTGAGGAAAGCACTCCTGTCTCTGACTACCAACCTGGCCTCCTTCATCCTCCAACTCAGGTAATCCTTCAAGTTTCTAGGATAACCTAGAATTTGAAGTTCACCAACACTAGTTATATTAACAGTCATTCTCTCGAAATCCACATTATAGCTAGCTTTAGGTGTTAACCATACAGTGGGTTTGTACACTCTAGGAAAACGCCCCCTCCTAGGATTATTATACCAACCCTTGTATATTGAAAGGGCATCCCTATAGCAGTCCTCAGCAACTTTAGACGGTAGATTATATTCCCCTCTTAACCTCGTGTATAACTCCTCGTGGACTTTAGAAAGCACTCCCTTCTCATTCGGGTTTTTCACGTTCCCCTTCAGCCAGAATAGGGTGAAACGGAGTGCTTTAACGTAGTTATTAACAAGGGCTAGGAGGGAATCAGATAGAGCGATCTTCATAGAAACAGTTGCTCTGATCGCTTTAGCCCTCCTAGCCATTGATAGAAAATCGGCAAAGAAGTATTTAAATATAAGGGGGCTATCCATCCCCGCCTGCGGGCTTTCCGCCCCCTTAACTCCCAATTTTTGTAAGCTTTTAAGATATGTTATAGAATTAACTATATAAAAAGTAGTTTATTACAAGAAAATTATGTATGTTATGAGCAATTCCAAATATAAATTGAATTAAGTAAGTTATATGTTTATTTTAATAAACTCGCTAACCTTTCTGTAGGTGAATCGTTAGAATCCCGTTCTTAAACTTTTTCTCTATAATTTTCCAGTTCCCAGGAGGTAAAGTTATTGCTTTCTTTCCTATATCCAGGACTCCGCTCTCAATCCTAACCTCAGGCTCTTCTTCAACTCTGCCTACAACGAATAATTCATTTCCTTTTGGTATGATTTCAAAGTCCTCTTCTTTTTCCTCTGGAACCTCATACTGCGGTTCTTCTTCCTTAGGTTCTTCTTCAATTCCCATCATCGCCCTCAACATTTTCTCTATACTTGAGGTCATTGAAGTTGGAGCCACAGCGTTCATAAGCCTTTGATAATCTTCGCTCTCCTTGGGGACTACTATTTTGCCGTCCTTGTTATCAAAAGTAACGTAGTAAATTACTATGCCGTCAAAGTTTGCCATCATTGATAAGCTTTTAACTAATCCTGACAAGGAATTCATGTCCTGTTTCTCTAATGCGTCTATTATTTTCCTTTCCAGTTCGTCCATAATGTATAATTTGATTAGTATAAAATAAACCTTTGCATAAACTTTAGTCCATCCTAATTTAGCAGAGAACGTAATCTGATTAAAGAAGTTGGGAAATAAAAGTGGGGAAAATTTAATATTTATCCTGGCTAGATATGATTATACTGTGGAAATAAAGGAAGTTGATGGTAAAGGTATGGTTTACTTAGGTAATGAGTATGCGGAAAACCTTCGAGAGAGTTAAAGACCTAGCTAAGGTAAAGCATTAGTTTTAGCCGTTATTCTGTGCATATTAACAATCACCTTTCTCATTGTCCGAGGATTGAGAAACTAACCACGCCGAAAAATAAGAGAATATATACATATTGACCTTCACAAATCTCTCGGATCTTTATTTATATTTTCTGATATTATAGAAAGTTATTTTTTCCTTCTTGTAGTCATGAAGCTTGTAGTAGAGAATTTTTATATCATTATATGAAACAAAACCTCTAATGTCATATTGAAATAGTACAAAATGAATGATAAATTTAATGAAAAGTAGAACATAGGAAATTCAATAAGAAGCATAAGTGAAATGACTACTCTCGAAGCTCATTTTATTACATGAGAAGCTATAATTTCTACTCCTTCCTCTTCAAGTTTCTTCTTTATCTTCTTGTCTACAAAGTTTGCTACGAGAAATATCTTAATTTTCTTATCCTTGTACTTAGCGGAGAATAGTTTTTTCCTTATAATTATTTGATCGTAAGCTCCCTTATCGGCAAGATTCTTTATCTCAAATACGTAAACGTAATCGTTTGTCTCATAAAAGTCTACTTCAAATACCTTACCTTTTTCTATTAATCCTTCCTCATCCTTTATCATGCCATGGACTACTTTCTTAGGATCAACCCCGTGCAGTTCTAATGCCTTCCTGTAAAGCTTTAGCATTGTTTTCTCCATTCCCTTTCCTGCCCTATTAGTAAAGCTTCCTACTTCTATTGAAAGTTTCATAACTGCCCTTTGTAATTTTCTCACTGCCTTCTGGAGGCCTTCAATAGCTTCTGTATGTTTATTCACAGTCTCTTGTAGAGACGCAATTGCTTCTCCTTGCTTTTTGACAGCCTCTTGAAGTGCAGTTATTGCTTCTGTATGCTTATTCACAGTCTCTTGAAGCGACTTAACAGTCTCTTGTAAAGACGCAATTGCTTCTCCCTGTTTCTTGACAGTCTCCTGAAGTGATGCTATTGCTTCTCCTTGCTTTTTAACTGCCTCTTGGAGTGATGCGATCGCCTCTGTATGCTTATTAACGGTTTCCTGTAAAGATTTTACGGCTTCTTGAAGTGCAGTTATTGCTTCTGTGTGCTTATTTACTGTTTCTTGAAGCGACTTAACAGTCTCTTGTAGAGACGCAATTGCTTCTCCTTGCTTTTTGACAGCCTCCTGAAGTGATGCTATCGCCTCACTGTGTTTATTTGACGCTTCTCTTAGCGATTTTATTTCTTGTTGTAGAGACACAATTGCTTCTCCTTGCTTTTTAATTTCTTCTTGTAAAGCTTTAACGCTAGCAATTGTTTCTTCTAACTTCTTTATAACTATTTCGTCCTTAAGTTTGTCGTAGATTTTATCGGCTAACGCTGAAAGTAGTTGTGGATTGTTAAGGATCTCGTCGGCTATTTTTCCACTCATATTTAATTACTTTGCTTCAAGATTTATAAATAATGAGGAGATAAATGAAGCTGACTTCCTCCCCGCCAGCGAGGGTTCCCTCATCGGTTCGGGATTACATCCCTCATTTGAGGGGCAGTCGAGAGGGTCAGAGACCACCTCCCATTGAGGTTCATGATTGCAATAACATCACGGTCGTTTTCATAACCACAAGCACACTTAAACCAACGATGGGAAACCTCAACCGCATTTGGGCCTTCTTTCAGGGATAGTTTCATTAATCACGGGATTAATAATGGATCCATTTTATGACTTCCTAATATGTACGCAATATCGTTGTTTATAGGCCACATGCTGGGAGATGTAGCTTTACCTTTCTTCTATAAGAAAATAAGGGAATTCAACGTGGTTTATCATTTAATAGCTCCTGTCGTCTCTTTCATTTTGGAATATACTACAGCTTTTATCCGCCCACTTATCCAATAAATTACTCAGCAATTGCTACCGCTGGGAGTTTTGGTTTTCATATTCTCCAGAAAAGTAAGCCAAAGGCGATAAATTTTAGTACTCCCTTTTTTACCTTAAATCTCTTTTTTAAACATCTAAACTATTGTAATTAATCTCTCCTCTTTTCATTATTAAAATTGCTTATATTTAAGAAACACTCTTGATTCTCCGCCATGGAGAAATCAAAAATAAGCGTCGTAAGTAGAATGGAAAGGCTTCCCTTAAGTAAAATACATTATAAATTCCTACTCTTAGTCATGGGTGGAGAATGGGTAGAAACGCTCATGCTCTTAGGAAACGGAGTTATAGCTACTGTCCTTTCAGCAGTTCTGTTCTCCAGTCTAAGCACTGCAGTCACTGCAATAACTACAGCGTTCTTTTTAGGAGAAACACTAGGTAGTGTGCTGTTCGGGAGACTTTCCGACTTGAAAGGCAGGAGGACGGTATTTCTAGTTAATTTATTATTATTTGGCGGAGGAACTATAATTGCAGGATTTATGAGCAATTTTTATGCAATCTCTGCATTAATGTTCATTGCCGGAATAGGAGTGGGAGGAGAGTTTCCCCTAGTTGATACTTATACTTCAGAAATGATGCCAGCGAAATACAGAGGTAGAGGCGTAGCACTAGTTTATACTTTAGCAGTAACTTCCGCACCGGTAATTGCAATAGTTACTTACTTCTCTTCTCACCCACTTAACTACTACTCTTGGAGGATTCCATTATGGTTCATGGGTGCTGCAGCACTAGTAGTCTGGGCTTTAAGAACTAGGCTGGACGAATCTCCTAGGTGGTTAGAGAGTAAAGGAAGGCATGATGAGGCAAATAAGATTGTTGAAAAATGGGAGAATGCTGTATTGAAGGAAGGGAAGGTGTTGCCTGAACCTGAAAAAGTTGAAGTTGTTGAAGAGCATTCTAAGATCTCTGAGCTTTTCTCCAAGGATTTAAGGACAAGGACTATAATGATGTTAATATTCCAATTCTTCCAGTCTGGAATATTCTATGGTTTCGTAGTATTGGCTCCATCTTTTCTGTTAGCTAAGGGAATAAGCTTAGTTAAGACCTTGCTGTTCTCAATAATAATTGACACTGGATTCATTGCAGGAAGCGTGTTTAATTATTTCATCATTGATAGGGTTGACAGGAAATACGGAATAATAGGCTCTGCAATATTTGCCGGGATTTTGGGAACACTTTTTGCACTAGTATCAAACGTTTTCCTGACAGTATTACTAGGATTTCTAGTTGCCTTTACTCTATGGAATTTCTCAAACTTCTTCCACACTTATCAGGCAGAAATATTCCCAACGAGAGTTAGGTCTACTGGTGCAGGGTTAGTTTATAGCGTAAGTAGGTTTTCCACGTCAATCCTTGTGTTAATGATAACTGACTTCTTCCTACCTAGAGGATTACTAGCGACTTTCGGAATAATATGGGTGTTCATAGCAATAGTATCTCTGGACATAGGTTTACTAGGACCAAGAACTACAGGAAAGAAATTGGAGGAAATATCAAGATAACTTCCCGTGCAATTCCTTCAACATTTTTACGTACATTTTTTCGTATTTATCAACTTTTAGAATTATTGCCCTCTCACACTTGAGGAAATCCTTATCAGTTGTTATAATATAACCTTGTATTAACCTAGCGTATATCATTATTTGGTGGTCGTACTTATATGGAGTAATGAAAGGATTAAATCCCAAGTACTTTAGCCTATTCCTGCACCAATAGTAAAATCCTTTCAGAGAAAGGTCAAAGATAATGGGAATTCCCTCGTGCTTTCCGAGGATTGACACACGGCCTTTACTCATCGGGAATTCCCCCTTATTTCTTTTTTCCCTTTATATTTTAAGCTTTACAGTTTTTTACGTCGGAAACATCTCAATCTCACCTTCTATATACCCGAGATTATTGAAACTATGTTGAGAAAGAAAATCGTCCTTATACTATGATCTTCTTATTAAGGGATTTCATCTTGGTAAAGAGAATCTCGTGCTATCTTAGAGCAAGCATTACATCTATGTTTAAAATATAAATGTATGTCGGTAATTGTCTTGAAACTCACAACTTAAGTGAACTGGTTGGCTAATTAAGTGAGAGAATAAATAAAATGATGATGAACTTGTTAGCCCAGGTGTATATTAGATACTTCCTCTTTGCTAATAAATCAGCTGAAAAAGCTTTGTAGAAAAAGTAATGAAGGAGGATAAGTTGTATTTCTAGATTTGGCCTAAAACATGAAGGGAAAAGAAGAATATATAAAGAACATCAATTCCTGAATAAAGGAAGTTGCAAGAGAAAGAGATCCTAAAGTAAGAGTTATCGATAGCTTCGTTAGAGGCAATTTTAATCCTGGTGTTTACCTAACGTGAAAGGCTAGGAAGATAGATTAACTATTTATTGCGAGACTAATAACGCCTTAGGTAGACCGAATTCATTTGAGATTCATGTTATAAATGAGGAAGATGGTATTTCAAGTTTATTGACTAAGGAAGTTTAAGGGGCCTAAAAATTACAGTGTGACAATAATTTCTCAGACATAATTTAAAATTCTCCTTATTTTATCCTTTACTTCAAATAATCTATTGGAAGTTAATTTCATTTCGTGGAAGCCGTCTACATGTAATTCCCACGCTATTAGCAAAATTTCTACAATTTCTTTATTACCGGTTTTCCTAGCCGCTTCGAAAAGCAATTCAGATTTCCATCTATCTTTTGCTTTAACTAGATTTCCTCTAACTGCTATGATTTTTATTGCTTCTTCTACTGCTTTACTTCTCACTGGCTTGAACAATATCATTTCGAGCTAGTAGCTCATCTGCTTCGTCAAGCCATTTCTTTATTTGTTGAGGCGAGCTCGACAATATCTATCACATAAGTGGATAATTCCTTTATCACTTCAATGGATAAATTAAGCGTAATTAAACTTACTGCTGCAGACCAATCTGTAATAATTCTATCACCGTAAATCTTAGCCAGTTCATCTACAGCGTCATTAAGCAGTTTTAAATCCCATCCTCCTTTTTCTTTAGCTTCCTTAAGAGCTTTAATATTATTTTTTAAAGCAAGGATTTTTATTGCTTCTTCTGCTGCTTTATAATACTTCTCACTAGCATTTGCGGTATCTTCCTTGGCTAGAAACTCTTCGGCCTCTTTTAAGTAAGCTTCTGCTGAGGTTAAAGGTCTTAACACATTATAAATCTCTTCCTTGTATATATTTATTTTTTATTCTATTCTCCTAATGGCGAGTTTATATTGACCTTAGTAATGGGCTTTAGTTGTGAGTTTAATACTTCATATAACGCGATAAGCTCTAAAGCATCTTGACCACTAAAAGAATGAGACTTAAGAATTACGACAAAAAGGTGAAGTTAAACTGAGAAAATAAGTGAAAATATTTCTATCTAGATATTAATATTTTTATCAAAGTATAAATGTGCATATTAGTTGTTCATAATTCTTTACTTTATAAAGATCTTCTTACTCTGATTTTATACAAAACTAATCCAGAAATTGAAAGTAGGCTAGCAATCTCTATTATGAAAACGCTTAAAGACCCAAAATCCAAAGAAGTATAAAAACCGTAAACCACGATTGCAAGGCTAACAATTGAAGACGCTCTCAGAACTATATTTCCACTCTTTGAGAAAGCTATTGAGGAAAAGAATATCCCTAATGATACATATAGAGCGGATAAAGACGGTACTATTGTGTATAAATAGTACTGGTAAGGATTTATTAAACTTACAATGGTCATTGTTGAAAAAAGCAATACTATTATTATTAGGAGCTTCCTAGGTAAAATCTTCTTTATTGCATAAAATTCAACTATAATAAGGGAAAAAGCACTAATCGATGAAGCATAATAAATGACCTTGGGAACAACAAAAAGCGTAGAAATCGCCATTAAGCTTACAGCAATTGCATATGCGTAAAAAATAACCTTAGCATTACTATTTTCAGTTTTAGCGAAAGGAGCTAAAGTTATGCAAACAAAAGCTTCAGAAGTCGGTAAAATTTGCGAAAAACTAACGCTATCAGTTAAGCTTATCTGCCAGCCTATAGGAATTGAAAGGAACAGCTGAATAAAGGAGGAGAAAACGAGAAACCATTGTTCTGAGCTCGTTAACGTTAACAAGCTTACGCCAAGCGTAAGTAAGACAAGAGCAACTGTGGCCAGAAAGCCGTCAAGTTGTAAAATATAATAAACAACGTAATCCACAGTATAACTTAAATAAAGGAAATAGGAAAAGAACCAGAAATAGAGGAAAGCTGTAGAAATTTCACGACGATTTAATAAGTATTCATAAAGACCTTTATCTCCTTTTATTTTCTTAGTAACGTGGTAAATAACGTAGACCGTAGGGAGGAAAAGAATAGAAGATAATATCACGTCTAGAGGGGAAAGCCCTCTAGAAAACTGAGCAACTAAGGCTAAAGGACCTCCTATAGATGAAAAAGAATAAGAAAAGAGAAAAAGGTCTGACTTTTTCATTTAACCCCACGTATAGCCAGAAGACGATGAAGAGCTTGTAGAGGTCGAACTATTGGTAGTAGACGATGAGCTTGTAGTACTAGTAGATGTACTGCTCATTGACGGTGAATGACTTGTTGTAGTGGCTACGTGGCTCATTGCCATACCGAAGAAAACTCCTCCTATTATTAGGATTATTGCAGAGAGGCCTAAGAGGACCATTTTTTTCTTATCCATTTCTATCGAGATAATCTTTTCATCAATTAATATAAATCTTTTCCCAATTTATGTAATTTAATTTAACTTTAGATTTGGGAAAAGATTTTTAAAATATGGTAAGAAGAGTAGCTCATGCTAAAACAAAATTCAATTATATTGGGAGTTGTAGGAGGTATATTATCTTTCATCTGGGCCTACGATCATTTTCCATTATATAACATTAGTTTACTACCTTACGGAATAAGGTTATTCTTCGTAATAGATTCGGTAATTGCAATAGTTGCAGGGATAATTATGATCATGATTTTCAAGCTTGCTTACCTCAAGATACTTTACTTACTTAACTTAGTATTTTGGTGGATAAATTACCTACTCTTAACTCTCACTAGAGTATTACCCGCTCCATTAATAGGGAAACCATTACCTTATACCGGAGGACCTGCTTTAATAGCGTTTATTCTTGACATGTTACTTATAATAGTTTCAACGGTCATTGTATACATGAACAGCTAATAGATTATTTAGATTAGAGAATTGGATATAAACCAGTGTATAAGACATAAGTGTAAAATCTACATGTAAACTTTAGTATTATTTTTTATTTGCATTTTCTTCATGTATCGCTTAGCGTTATTTTCTACGTTGATACAATGTGTTATTACTTACTTAAAAGTTAAGGTAAATAAGAAGACGTTTTAGATAACTAATTAAGAGTAGTATATTTAAATAAAGAATCTAATAATACATAAGCAATAGTATTATTTTTATTGAAAAACTTTTAAGGCTCTCACTTTTAATATTTAAAGTTTTAATTAGGTTCTTAATTCTTGCATTATTACGCAGGTTCTTAATTAGTGTTCGTCATATTAAAGTTTAATTCATAGTAATTGAAACAAATACTGACCAAAAATGATGGACATATATAAACTAAATCTCGGAATAAGGTTAGCTATACTCGCAGCTAGCTTAACATTAACTGCACTAGCATTAGCACATTTAGTAGTATTCGCAGGCAGAAGTAACTCAGTTGATGGTGCTTAAATTTTTGTTTAAAATTTTTCGCTTTTCTTAAGGTAAAGTTTTTAAGTTCATAACACGAGCTCCTTTCGTGCTAATTCAGAAAGAGACTCTTAAGCTTTCTGAAGTATTATATTACTTACAGCGATTTGGAGATTTAAATCCTAAGATTATTGGTGCAATTTCCAGGATTAAAGATGCAGAGAAGCTTGTTCAATGGTTAAGAGATAGATATCATTACAGGCTATTTCCCTTTGCTAGATATGAGATTTTAGGATTGAAAAAGTATTATGTAACCATATATTTTAATTACTACGACGTTTCAATTGATGATCTTTATGATCTATTTGATTGGACTACAGTATTTATTATGAGGGATCTTATGAATCCTCTTATAATTAATGTGTCTATCCTTTACACTTCTAGGGATTTTGAGAATATTCTAGATTATTTACAAGACGAGGGAATAATCTATCACTACGACGTACATAAGGTTGAGGAGGAAAAATTTTATCCTATTGATTATTCCGTCTTTGATTTTGAGAGAGGCGAATTCCAAGATTTCTTACCTTTTAGTAGAGAGCCTTTTGAATTACCCGATTTGACTGAAGGGTTCTCACCAGATGACCTTGATGTAAAGATTATTGGCAAAAAACAAGAGAGAACAGATCTTTCACTTAAGGATCTTTCTAAGGCTCTAGGCATTTCTTTTAAAGATGTACTTTATCATACTCAAGCTCATGTAGTAGGTAAAGGATTAATAAAAGGTTATGATGTATATCTTTATAGGCCAGATTTTAGGCTAGAGGTTCTCTTTAGTGAGAAGGAAGTTCTAGACGAATTAACTAAAATACCTAGGATGTATTTTGTCTATAAGTTAGATAATAAAAGTTATGTAGCACACATAAGTGACGTTTCATCACGATTAATTCCTTACTTGAAGTTTATTTCTAATTTGAAGAAAAAGGATACAATAGAGGTTTATATTCATCCAACAGATGAAAGTCATTTACTTACTGCCTCAATACCTTACGAGCACTTCGAGAAAGGAAGATGGAACTTCAACACGGAGGTCATGATGCTAAGAGCGGAAAAACTGGTGAAGAAGCTTGAGGAAAATTCTACATGAAACCAAAAACCCATAATAGCCTAAATTGCTGAAATGTAAGTTAACATTGAATAATTCTATCAATATCCTTTATTATTTGTATTTCTTACTTAGAAATTTAAAAAAGGAATATATTATTAATTAGCTAGTAATTTAAAGATTACTTTATATTTTTTACAAACTTGATATATGGCTTTAATGCGTGATCCCAGAATAATGCACCACCTATGAAGTCCGGAATTCCGTAAACGTAAAAATACTCTCCTCTAAAGTTAAACGCTCCAGTTTTATATCCAAAAAAGCAAGCATCGGTTCCCAACTTCTTGCCTCATTTATCATTCCTCAAGTTAGTGGATCTTCAATAAGTAAGAAAGGCATTACATATCCTACACCTATTGCCCAAGGGGCAAACGACCTATTATAAAAGGGAGAATCTGGATCAGTAACTGCTAATATAATAAGGAATATGAAGGTCATCAATGCCTCGGCAAGAGCACCCTCCCATAATGGGAAAACTTGATTTATCTGCGAATATAATGTACCAGCATTGTTAATATTGGGTATACAACTTTTTGGCCAATATTGTGGCCAAAAGCCTGGCTCCGGATACTGAGTAAAGAAAGCCGACGCTATGTTAGCACATAAGAAAGGTGGCGGATCTATCTTAGTTATAACGCCACCACAGCAGGAGAACTCCAGCTGCAGTAGCTGCTCCCAAGGTCTGGAATATAATATAAGGAATTACATCAACCCACTTAATACGTTTTGTAACTGCGAAAGCCAATGTTACATTAGGATTTATATGGGCTCCACTAATAGGACCTACAGCGTAAATTGCTAATACTATTCTGAACCCCCAACTTATCATAATAAATCCGAAATTTGGTTGACCCGTAAGCGTAAAAGCGACTATCGCACTGTCGCCAAATAATATGAAAGTGCCAACAAATTCTGCGAAGTATCTCCATAATGACGATTTTAAGAGCGTGTACACACATCTCACCTCAAGTTATATTATTTACTTATTATATTTTTAATTGTAAAAATTATCTTATTTATTAATAACTTAGCTTTACATACTTTTCTTAAAAACAAACTATTATATTGAAGCAATAACTTACAAATATAAAAAAGAAAGAATATCATACCTCCATAACCTATCTGCGGGCGAAAAGGATTTGTGGATCGTATTATATATTATATATATATATAAATTTAAATTTTAATGCTAGATTGTAAAGTTAGGTTTATAAAGAAAAATATAGCTTGCATATTTTTCATTTATTAGATATTGTAGTACCGATATAATTACTAAATAAAGATAAGCTTAAAGCTTGCACGCTTTACGTTTAATAGAGAGGAGGATATACATTAACGTTCATACTAACCTATTCTATCTTTTCCTCTCTTCCCTAATATCCTTTGCTACGTAAGACGCAAAGATTATGATTATCATTATTCCCATATTTATCTCTAGGGCTTCCCTTGGAAAGCCTAAAAGCAAAGAGAGGAGTAAAACTACTGTTAACGCTACTGAATAAGGATAAAACGGAGTCTTATAACTTCCGACAACGCCTTTCCTCCTATAATGTACTAAAGCTAAGGCGGAGACCACGAAAGAGAATAGTAAACCAAAATTGCTTATTGATGCTATTACAAATATGTTACCGCTGAAGAGAGTTACTACTGCAATTGCTGAGGAAATTATTACGGTATTTATTGGCACATCCCTTTCCTCGTCGTATTTCTTAAGGAAAGAAGGTAAGCCTAAGTCTAAGCTCATTTGGTAAAGCGTCCTACCTGAGGCCAATATCATTGCTAATGTAGCTGAAGTAGTTGCGATTAATCCTCCTGCGTCAATTACGTAAATTACCCAGCTCGGAGCTTTTGCGTAACTTAAAGCGAACTCAAGTGGATCTGCAACTATCTTAAACTCTGAGGCGGGCACTAGGATTATCATTGATAAAACTACTAACACGTAAAATACCATACTCACTACCACGCTTATCATTACCGCCCTTGCGGCGGCCCTTGGGCCACCCCTAACCTTGTCAGCAAAGGTCGTAATTACTTGAAAGCCGGTGTAGGCAAAAAATATTGCAACACTTGCTGAGAAGAAGTTTGTCACTGTAGATTGCTGAGGAGTAGAGTAAAAATGATAAGGGGTAAAATGAGGTAAAGCAATTATTATGGCAAAAGCAATAAAAAATGACAGCACAGAAAGCTTTAGCAATACTAGAATCAAGTCAGCCTCTGCTGCCTTTTGTATTCCTAACAAATTTACGGCAGTTAGGACTCCTATTAGAAGGATAGCAAAGGGTATTACTAAGTGCATACCTACAAGGGAAGATAAATACGAGCCGAATCCTTCTGCTATTGCGGAAATTGAGGTTGAGTAACTGAAGTAAACCATTACGCCAGCTAACATTCCGAGTTCATGGCCAAAAGCCTCAAATGCGTAAGAGTAAGTCGAACCTTTAACGTGAGGCAAGATTGTCGCTAATTCTCCTAAAATTAGTGCAGTTAGAACACTTAGAACTCCTATGAAGATAAACGCCAGGAGGGAATAAGAACCTGCTAGTGCTATCGATGTTCCAGAAAGGACAAATATTCCTGCGCCTATAATTGCGCCTAAGCCTATTGCAGTAGCTTCAGCAAGGCTTACCTCTTTTTCTCCCCTTTTCATAGGAATCACTTAACGAAGAAGGAAAAATATAATTATTGGGGTAAAAGTTTAAATCCTCTTTTTAAGAGGGTAGGGGCTGAATCTTTCCACAATCGATTCTCATTTGGTGGACAGCCTGGGTAGAGCCCAGAAGGGATCTTTCATAACTAAGCTCTATTCCCTTAAATGATGACGTTGATTGCCCTTCCCTCAGTCTCCTTGGGGCGTCGCTAGCATCACTCTAAGAAAAATTTAACTATCATTCTCCTCAGCTTTCTTTATCGACTCCTCCATAATGAATTATTTAGCCAAGGCAAAAATATGCTTAACTATAAAGCTGAAATCCTTATAAATACTACTGTTATCATCGGATTATGTGTTCTTTTAATTATTGTTGAATAATAATTCAGTAGCTCTATGGTTAAGTCATTCTATGAATGTATACGAACCAAACGTTGGTTATCCTAAAAATGATTCAGTACTGTCAGGTTTGACGTTAAGTGCCTCGAGTTATCATTTCTATGATGGATTTGACAAATATTAAGCTCCACTCTCACTCTGGTATTTCCTTTTATTAAAATAGTCTTGAAATCATTTCTTTTTATAAGCTAATACATCTTCTCATCTTCTCCCTTTTCAACTAATCATTCAAACCCTTTAACAAAGCTCAACGTGGCCGAAACCGCTTGCCCTAGAAGAACCAACTCCTAGAGTAAGTGCAGTCTCAACTAATTTCCTAGTCTCCTCGTCATTCCTCAACAGCTTATATTCAACTTTACCTATCATTACCGGCTCCTTCCTAGTGTCGTAGGGAATCCAAATAGTCTTTATCCTACTCTTCCAAGTTTCAGTAATCCTACCTTCAATGTCCGCAATCTCCTGAGGAGTCACACTATTTTTATTCTTCAAAAGGGCGTAAGGAATCCAAAAGACTGCAGAAGGAGAGGGGAGGAATTTCCTATAATCCCTATTAATAATGAAAGGATTTGAAAGTAAAGTTGGAGAAAAGCATAGTTTTATCCTGTCGCCTATCTTAAATTCATTCTTCTCAAAGTTCTCCAGAGTAAACTCTAGAATTGCTCCCTCAACTTTTATTCTAGTCCTAACTCCAATATCGTTTTTAATCTTCTCCTCAAACCCTTTTGACAGCTCGTCGGGAATTCCTATCTTTATTTTATATTCGCCGTCAAGAGAAACCTCCCTCAAAACTCCCCTCTCATAAAAAGGGTAAATTACATCCTTGTTTATTGGAGGAGAGACGTGTATTGGCTTAAAAAATCCCTTTGCTGGTTTAAATAAAATCTCCAGCTCAGGGAACTCGGTTAAAAGGACTATCTTACTTATTTTTCCAGTAAAATTATTGTATTTTCCTCTTTCGTATTTCATCTTTACGGTGAGGGTATAACTAGAGAACATTAAATATTGATAGAAAGGGGGAATAATAAATGTTAAAGATTAGGTTTGTTTAGTACTCACCCATGAGCAATGTGAGGGGTTCGATGAGGCTCCCCAGATTAGGTTTGTTTAATACTCACAGAGTTCCTCACCGACTCCTAGTAGTTTTTATTTACCTTCCCGTTAATCTTCACTATGTCGAATGATAGTTTCTTATTTTCTTCAGTTTAATTCTCTTTCTTTGTAGCTACATCACTATGATAAATTTAGAATTAAGTAAATGATATTTGGAAAAAGGTAATATTATGAAAAAGTACACATAACTAGAAATTTTTTCATGTAGATTAGTGAGGGGATGAATTTCTCTATCTACTTCTAGTCATTTTCCTAGATTTCTTTCATTCGATTGTTCGTGAAGAGCAGGGGAATTAGGAATTATGTCTTATTTAACAATAAATGTAGATTATTCCAATTCACCTTCTTTTGACTTTTCTTTCTTTCAATTTTCTCTTCTTTTTCTTCTCTAGTATTTCTCTATCTACTTTGTCAATTTATCCCCTTTCAATTTTCTCTAAAAACAGGGGAGTTAGGAATTATTTCTATTGTGGGAGATTTTTTCGTGTAGATTTTTAGGTAGAGTTTTTGACGTCTTTTTTCGGGGTATAAATACTCTTTATAAACTTTTGTGTTGAAAAGTTACTTTCAAAATAACGTGAAATAAACTTTTTCTACATTGCCTTCCCTAGTTTTTGATGAAAAGTAAGGTTTATTATAAAGGAGTAAATAAGATAATCTACACAACCCCCTAAAAGCACGTGAAAAAATCGTGAAAAGTGACGAACGGTTGAAATAAGGAAGAACTGAAAGCAGGAAGCGAAGAAAAAGAGTTTAGAAGTTCTATGTTGAAATAAGGAAGAACTGAAAGAAGCCCAAGTCCGAGAAATCAATGCTCAACCACGTTGAAATAAGGAAGAACTGAAAGTGAATACAATTATCCTACCACAAACGAATATCAAGTTGAAATAAGGAAGAACTGAAAGCTATTCAAAGTTCTTCTAAGTTTGCCCTTTAATAGTTGAAATAAGGAAGAACTGAAAGGTAAAAACTCCCCAGTTAACTGATAGAAATTACTGTTGAAATAAGGAAGAACTGAAAGACATTTTCCTCTTCTCTGCAGCACTTCTCATATTGTTGAAATAAGGAAGAACTGAAAGAATACGCTTCTTGTCCACATCAAAGGAGAGTATGGTTGAAATAAGGAAGAACTGAAAGTCAACTCAATTGGAGATGAACTGTTATCCAGGCTGTTGAAATAAGGAAGAACTGAAAGTGCCTCTTTGCATATTCTCTTATTTGATCAAATTGGTTGAAATAAGGAAGAACTGAAAGCTCTTTAAAGCTTCTCTTTGCTTAACTTCAGAAAGTTGAAATAAGGAAGAACTGAAAGCCTTCCAAAAAATATCACCTTTACTTCATTAGGAGTTGAAATAAGGAAGAACTGAAAGTCCTTGTACTGTACTTCAAACGGTGTCGATAGTAGTTGAAATAAGGAAGAACTGAAAGCAAAATTGAGAAGGATGATGAATAAAAAATTATGAGTTGAAATAAGGAAGAACTGAAAGCTGTTTACGCCAGTGTGTTAAACGACTTGATAGTGGTTGAAATAAGGAAGAACTGAAAGATATGTTACCGCTCTTGTTTGCGTGGATTCTGTCGTTGAAATAAGGAAGAACTGAAAGTTTCGGAAACGGAAACAGTGTCTTCTACAGGTTGAAATAAGGAAGAACTGAAAGATTTAGCCCCTCTGAAGGCGGGCTATAACAGTGGGTTGAAATAAGGAAGAACTGAAAGCAGTGATCATCCAAACGAGGGGGTTGTACCTAAAAGTTGAAATAAGGAAGAACTGAAAGTTATGTCGTCTATTAGTATTTTTCTTAAGATTTTTGTTGAAATAAGGAAGAACTGAAAGTGACAAATACTAAGATAATTCCTACATGTCTATTGTTGAAATAAGGAAGAACTGAAAGCTTAACTCCCGCCTCAATATATGTCGTGTTTTTAGTTGAAATAAGGAAGAACTGAAAGTTATTCTCTGCACCACCGTTAGAGTCGTAGTTGTTGAAATAAGGAAGAACTGAAAGTTCAAACTCATTACATCGCTCTTCCTCGCGTAAGCTTGTTGAAATAAGGAAGAACTGAAAGTTGGGTAAACGCCCTACTGTGACTTACGAATATCCGTTGAAATAAGGAAGAACTGAAAGGAATTCGATACCATGCTTATCTTCTTCCTTCTCACGTTGAAATAAGGAAGAACTGAAAGTTTATATCACCTCACTGTTGACTGATTAATTTGTGTTGAAATAAGGAAGAACTGAAAGAATAATAAGGAGAATGAATAGGGGCTTCAACAGTAGTTGAAATAAGGAAGAACTGAAAGCAGCGATTCTCTTTACCAAATCGATAACACGTGGGTGTTGAAATAAGGAAGAACTGAAAGTTCTCTTATGCAAATTTGTCACCAAGCACTTTCGGTTGAAATAAGGAAGAACTGAAAGTCAAACCAGACTCCTACGGCATAATAGCCTGGTAGTTGAAATAAGGAAGAACTGAAAGAGATATGTACATAACGAGAAGATATAAACATATTTCGTTGAAATAAGGAAGAACTGAAAGGTTTGTAAATGGGCGTTATAATTGTAACGTTTGCAGTTGAAATAAGGAAGAACTGAAAGATTTCTTTTACCTCTACCTCCATCTTTTTCCCCAGTTGAAATAAGGAAGAACTGAAAGAAAGGAGCTTATACAGCAAAAGAGCGTGGAATTCTGTTGAAATAAGGAAGAACTGAAAGTACTTTTTGAAAATACCAATCCATGAGGTATATCCGTTGAAATAAGGAAGAACTGAAAGATTTGTGTTTTTTGAGACTTATTTTCGACTTTCATTTGTTGAAATAAGGAAGAACTGAAAGGAGACAAGAATTATGCCGAGAAGATGCTAAAGCTGTTGAAATAAGGAAGAACTGAAAGCCAAAATACTTCCGCAAATTCGTCGCGTCAAAAAGTTGAAATAAGGAAGAACTGAAAGCATCTACCACAATTAAGTAATCTCCAATAATCATATGTTGAAATAAGGAAGAACTGAAAGTTTTTCTGTCTACAACGCTACAATTACTTTCTCATCAGTTGAAATAAGGAAGAACTGAAAGTTGATAGTTTATAAGCAGTAGCTAGACCTTGTTGAAATAAGGAAGAACTGAAAGACTTACTTCTCAAAATTCCCTGGAGTATATTATCCGTTGAAATAAGGAAGAACTGAAAGAAATCATTCCACCACATGTGCACATACCCCCAATTGTTGAAATAAGGAAGAACTGAAAGTCACTTTTTGGTGAAAAAGCCTTTTTTCTTTGAAGTTGAAATAAGGAAGAACTGAAAGCAGAAATGGTAGCACTTGGTGTAACAAATCCGTGTTGAAATAAGGAAGAACTGAAAGGGTGGTAGAGAAAACTACAACTTCAGGGAAAAAGTTGAAATAAGGAAGAACTGAAAGTCAAATATTACTTTTTCTATTTCTCTTGATGGGGGGTTGAAATAAGGAAGAACTGAAAGACTAGATAAAAGATTTGTGGAGATGTTTAAGATATGTTGAAATAAGGAAGAACTGAAAGTGAAATCATAGTATTTATTGGGGATAAAAAATGGGTTGAAATAAGGAAGAACTGAAAGTCGTTTTTATAGTGCATTAGAAGGGATTTTGTCATACGTTGAAATAAGGAAGAACTGAAAGCCGTCTTCTTCCCTTTATAGTTCGGTTACGAGTAGTTGAAATAAGGAAGAACTGAAAGTAAGCTGGAATTGGGGTTAGCATTCCTACTATTTTGTTGAAATAAGGAAGAACTGAAAGATTTACTGAAAGCTAGTGCAGGTGCAGGCTATGAGCGTTGAAATAAGGAAGAACTGAAAGTCTTAATCTTGTTCTTTCTCTCTAGATTCAAAACTGTTGAAATAAGGAAGAACTGAAAGACCCAACATCTCCACTACCAGGCGGTTCTCCACGTTGAAATAAGGAAGAACTGAAAGTTAATCATTTGGTCAAAGGCTTGGATGGTTTTTTGTTGAAATAAGGAAGAACTGAAAGGCATCATGCGAAAGGGGGAATTCTGCAAGGTTCTAGTTGAAATAAGGAAGAACTGAAAGTTGCTATACACGCCTCATCCACTCCACTGTTTAAGTTGAAATAAGGAAGAACTGAAAGTTTTTCCTCTCGTGGGGTTACGCTCACTCCTAAAGTTGAAATAAGGAAGAACTGAAAGACGATTTATACTCAGATTAGTAACATAGTTATTACACTGTTAGATCTACATCAAAATAATTTTCTAATATATTGCTTATATGACAATGGATATGGCAATGATTTTCATGGCCTATGCACTCTATCATTATTGGTCTAATAATATCAACCTCTTCATCAGGAAAAAAAATGTTACTACAAGAAAGTTGCAGTTATTTTCTCTTTTTGAGGAATTTAAGGACGTTAAACCTAGTGAAGAAGGTT
The DNA here is from genome assembly GCF_009729015.1 of Acidianus ambivalens. Lineage (NCBI taxonomy): Archaea > Thermoproteati > Thermoproteota > Thermoprotei > Sulfolobales > Sulfolobaceae > Acidianus > Acidianus ambivalens. The sequence goes on from NZ_CP045482.1 coordinate 614,458, forward strand.
TCTCAATAAAATCCGTAAGAGAAGATCGTGAGAGTAATTGACTCATCTTCCTTAGTATTTAAGAGAAAGGGTTGGAAAAGTGACTGAAATGAAGGAGTTCAATCAAGGAAGTTGTTAAAGTCCTTTGAAGTTTAATACTCAAGAATATCAACAAGCCGTAAAGGAAGGCAGATGTAAACTTTAGGAGAATCAGCCTCAATTCTTTCAGAAAAACTAAGTGAATGGATTTTAGAAGGTCGGGATAATCCATGTATGGGGATTTTACGAATGGATACTTTCGCGTTACATTTAAAAAGAATGTTAGAGTAGGCAGAAAAAATAATCTAAGACTACTAGCTGGGAAAAGGTTAGACACTAATTATTGGAATCCCATGCTGTGCAACTTTGCTATTAATTCGTCTCCTTTGCTTGTTTTGTTAAACCTAAGTACTTCCACGCCGTTAACTAGGAATACTACGTCTTGTACTACGTGTTGTCCTGCAACTCTATTTGAATAATATTGCAGGTTCACTGTACTTACAACTAACCCTGGAGTTGATAAGTCAACTTGTTTCCATACTTTGCCGAATTTTATGTGCATTGCCCTTTTGTTAGTTACTACGTATTCGTTAGCCTTCCTAGTTAGGATGTAAGTTGTTGCGCTACTGCTATTATTAGTATACCAACCATTGCAAAAATCACTGTGAGGAGAAGTAATGCACCTATTATGCTTGTTCCTATTAACGCATTCCTTCTATAGGAGGAAAGGGAGTAGTCCTTCCAAATTACGTATTCTCCTTGTTGTAGTTTCTCCATGATTTAAAATAATGAAGGAAAATATTTACTCTTTATTTTCATTTATTGTAAAAGGTCTTTTTCTATACCACCTGCACTTTGTTTTCTTAAGATATGGAAAGAAGGAGGATCTTTATGCTATTACTAAGAAAATGTAACAGTTAATGATTTTCAGTCATTACGGAAAACGCTATTTATAAATGATGGAGACTAATAGGAAAATTTATTAGTAGAATTAATAAAAATTTATAATAATTATAAAATATTCCTTTTCTACATATCCCTCTTTTTTATTATAACGTAGCTTATTATTGATGGTATAATTATCCAAAGTATTGTAGATATTATTTCCAATTCCACGTTAACTCTTACTTTACGTTCTGTTACCAATTCGCTAATATAACATAGTATTGACCCTGGAACTAGATAATTTGTTATTTCGTTATAAGTATTGGTTATTATTCCTATAATAGGTATTACAATTCGTATGATTATGTAAGTGAAAAACCCTAGGCCTAAAACTGTTCCGCCAGATTTTATGATGGTAGAGTACATGTAAGTTATTGCTAGATAAGATAAGAGTGAAGATAAAGGAATTAGTGAAATGAGTAGAATTAAGTGCATAGGTAAGTATAATCCTATTTTAATGGAGAATATAATTGCGGTAGTTGGAATTAATAGAAAAGATGAGACTGTAGTAATTAATACATTCGCAAAGAATCTAGAGATAAAGATTTTGCACTTTGTTATTGGTCTGACTAAGATAAATTCTAGCTCTCCAGTACTTCTTAATCTGGCAAAACTTGTGTAAGCTAAATAAATTATTACAAATGGGAAAAATAGCATAAAGAAACAGAATAATGGTAAAATGTTAGGCGTAATTTCGGAATAAATTATCGTATATTTTGAGTATGGAAGGCTGAAGTTAAGCTCTCTTTGCAAAGCGTTATAATGCGTATAACTGGAAACTATTATACTGTTAGTCATTGGAGGTATATTTACTGTAATATAAATTGGGGTCAATGCTCTTAGTGAGAGGTTTAGGCTTTTTAGAGGGGTTACTATTCTATGGTTTTGTATATGGCAAGAATGAACAAATTCCAATGTTATGTTAGAATTATCATGCGGAAATATTACTAGATTATTATTACACATTATTACTATTTCAGCATTATATAAATAGCAGGGACCAAAATTACTGAAAAGCGATATATCAAAAAATTCCAATGTCTGGTTAACTAATGGTCCAATATCTTCTTGTTGTTGTTGATTATATGAAAATATTATTCCAATTGGAGATATTATAGAGGAAATATCCTCGCTCCTCTCTAAACCGTTATATTTTACCAACAAATAAAGATTAGGTGCATATTTAACTGTAACGTTAAAAAATCCGTTAGTTAAAGTCTCTGTTGAAGCTATAACCTTGCCCGAAGACAAGATGCAAATGGTGGCTGAAGGAATAGGTTTACCTTGATTGTTAAATACAATACCGCAAATACTAACTTTATAATTAGGAGAAACATAAACGTAGCCCATAACATTAAGGTTCTCATAATTTGAAGGAACCAATTGAGATACTTGAATTATTTGGTAAGCCATTGCAACCCCGCTTACTATAAAGATAATTAGAATTGAAATTGAAAAAACTCTAAGTAAGGTCTTTTTAAAATCGTAAAAGGAAGGCCTCATCTATAACTCACCGTTTATTATCTTAAAGAATACGTCCTCCAAACTGTTCTTCAACCTACTTACCTCCAGTACCTCGTAATGGGATAACTTTGAAGATAATTCGCTCAGCTCTCCGTTAAAATCGTGTATAATCAACGTGTTGCCGTTAAGCTCTGGCTTTCCGAAAGATTTAGCAATACTTAGTACATTGTCGTCAGCTTTGCCTAAAATTATCTTCAAATCGTTTGATTTAACAATCTTCCTTATTTCATTCATTTCCATTATCCTCAAGATTTTACCTTGGTGAATGAAGATCACCTTATCAGCTATTGACTCAACTTCGCTTAAAATGTGCGAAGAAAAGAGCACAGACTTTCCTTCTTTCTTAAGCTTTAACGCCATATCCCTAAAGAACTGTATTCCTTCAGGGTCAAGACCGTTGAGTACTTCGTCAAAGAGAAAATTCTTTGGGTCAGAAATTAATGAAACTGCTAATAAAAACCTCCTCTTCATCCCTTGAGAATAATTGCGCAGTTTATCCTTTTCCCTCCCTGCAAGGCCTACTTCCTCAAATAGCCTCTTTCCTAGGCTTAATGCATCACTTTTTGATATTCCATAATAACCTGCAATAAAAACGAAGTAATCTAAAGCTTTGGCATTAGGGTCAAAAAGAGGCAATTCTGGAACCCAACCAACGTGTGTTGAAGCTTTTTCTTTCTCCTTTACTATGCTTATGCCGTCAATAAGTACGTCTCCTGAGTTTGGCGTCAGTACGCCGGCTAAGATTCTGATAGTTGTGGTCTTACCTGCGCCGTTAAGCCCTACAAAGCCCGCAATTTCTCCATCTTTAACGTCGAAAGATACGTTATCTAAAACTTTTCTACTGCCGAATCTCTTGCTTATTCTCTCTACGGTAATCATAAGAGCTATGAGGAACAAGGAATTAAAATACTTTTTCCAAAGTTTGCTTTCTATTTAGTAAATAGTTAATCATATCAAATAAAAGAAGAAAAATTGATAATACATGAGAACAGTAAAAAATTGTTAAAAGCCATTTCTATCTCTTACAAGTCCACATACTTATACATAACTTTACCTACTATAGAATGAACTTTAGCGAAAACGTACTAAGCTTGACTACTTTCTCAATCGGTTATATAATACCTTTTCTAAGATTACAAGAGATGGAAAAAGTTGAGTAAATAAAGTTTAAATGTAAGAGAAAATAAAATTATATATGCCAAGTAAAGATGAAATAGTTAAAGCAATACTTAGAGTTACTGGAGGAGATGAAAACAAGGAGTTCACAAAGACTGCTATTGCCCACGAATTAGGAATGACGAAAAGTACGACAACGATAGATAAAATTATTAAAGAGTTAGAGAGCGAAGGCTTCATAAAATTTAAGGAAAAAAGAGGTCAAGGAATTTATTACGTTTTAGCTAAAAAGCAAGTAGAAGAAAAGAAGGCAGAAGAGCATGATATGAAAAACCTAAAGGATGCGTTAAGGGAAGTTTTAGAGGAATACTTCGGCAAACCTAAAAGCTTTGCCGACCTAGATAGGACATACGATTTCATGAAGGACTCACTTGGCTACGTGAGAATAGATAATCTAAGAAAACAGTTGGGAATGAGCATTGAACAGTTTATGGCTAAGTTCGGAGATTACATTTTGCAACACTACGAGCTTATACCCGGCGGTGAAGAGGGCTTCATAAAAGGAGGAGTGATGTACGGAATAATAAGGAGGAAGAGGTAAATGTGCGAGTTTCAAGAGTACACTGTAAGTAAGCACGGCGAGAAATCCAAGGTTGAGGGCAAGCTTTGGAGGAATGCTTTAAGGGAAATTGAAGATTCGATTTTAAAGAGAAAGGATATTGTAATAACGATAGTAGGATCTCCGGGCATGGGAAAGACTACACTGTTAAACGCAGTTTATAACGATCTAAAAGATAATTCCTATATTATATATTTGGATTTAGTTAACAGTTCTTCCCTCTCTTCCTCTGCCTGGGAATTCATAAACTTAACAGAGTTTTATGAAAAGGTAAAGGCAAACTCTTTTAATTTACTTTACGCTCATAGGAATGAAATAGGTTACACTTCATTTGCAAAAATTAGGGAATTTCCAAACTGGTTAAGACATTTATGCTTAAAAAGGAAGTGGAGTGAGGTGTATAGCTACGCGGAAAGATTGTATTGCATGAGTTATACTAAGGACGTTGAAGGATTTATATACTTTTTGAGGGACTTACAGAACCTCGGTAATGTGGGCTTACTTTTAGATGAAATAAAGGCGGAAGAGGGGGTTTTAAAGGAACTTCATAAGTTAATAAATGAAATTAAATTACCCATCATAGTTTCAATGACTCCTGACGTAATGAGTAAGATAAACGACAGTGCCCTATCCAGAAGGCTTAAGGAAAGGCAGATAGAACTAAAATTGAGTGAAGAAGACAAGGTTGATATCCTTAGGATGTATTGTGAAGAGTATTATGAGGAGATATTGAAGATTGACGAAGTGGTCAAGGCTTCTTCGGTAAACGAATTACTTGATAAGGCTAGGACTGCGTACGAGTTAGCTTTAGAGAAATGTAAGGAAGATTATAAAAAAGATGAGTGCATAAGGAGGGAGTTAATTAAGGTCTTTGATATAGGCAACCCTATGGAGATTTCAAGGCAATTGGAGGCTAAAATTAGGGAAGGGTTACTTGACCTTAAGAACGAACTGAAAATAAACTATGTTCATACTAAGGGTAAGAAAATTGAGGAAAAGGGTGTTATTGCAGATATATATTTTAAGACTGATAATGCTGTTTATATAGGTGACGTTAAGCTAAGTAACAGGGACAATTTAGATAATATAGGAAATATGAAGAAGTTGGAAGACTATGACAAGGAAGGAATATATGAGGTTAAGAAGTTCATAATAACTAACCAACCCAACGTGAACCTTGAAAAGTTTAAGGTTATATATGTTACAAATGAGGAGATCAAGAAGATCATAGAAGGAGATAAAGAAAAGAGGAATGAACTAGTGAGGAAGATTATAAAAATATAAAGGCTTAAGATATGAGAGCTAGCAAGTAAGAGACTACGTTACTACTGCAGTTATTGTAATTGCCTCCCCATTATTAAAGACTAAAGATATGCTATATGTTTCTCCAGGCATGAAGCATGTAGATTTACCTAACTTTAACTTTGCCTATTTGGCTTACTTGCGGACTACTAGAAGTGATAGGACTGGAGGAACTATGCGGTGATAGTAATACTACTGCAAGTACTAAAGCTACAATTACAGTTATTCCCGCAATAACTAAAACTTTACTCTGCATATGGTTTTAAAAAATTAGGATATTTTAAGTTTTATTCCTTTAAACTTTTGATCTCTCATTGCTAGAATGCCGACTCTCTTAAGAAAATAGTTAATAATTATTACAAATCTTTATAAGCATGTATCCTTCTGCAACTTCCGTCAGTTAATAATTATTACTACAAATCTAAGCCATTTATTATTAACCTTTGGATATTTACACATTGTACTTAAATATTCATCCTTTGCTTGTCAGTTCTTTAACTAATTCGTCAATCTTTTCTGTAATTGCTTTTTCCTCAAATTTTTGGAAATATTCGTGGACTACTTTTCTTGTATCATTTACTACTGTTATTAAATCCCTCAAAACGTCTTCTTTTCTACTGTATTTACTAAAATCTGGGTCAAATCCATTATATCGTGCAAATCTCTAGCTAAATTTACTATATTTATAACGTCTATTCTGGCGTCTTTTAACATCTGAGCTAAAGCATACATGCTGCGAGTAGGTACAGTGCGTCCTTTCTTCTTATCTTTCTCCTTTTCATCCTTAGCTAAGTAATTTCTCCTCATTAATTACTATTAGTGCGCTTAGCAAAGCCTTTACTGCGTTAATTGCTTTTCCTGCAGAATTTCTAGTATATCCTTCCCTCCATAAGTTTAACGAAATTAATAAATCGGATAAACTTTCAATTACTCTAGCTTCAAAATAGTCGTTATATAGGTCTTTCTCCATCGTGATAAATTATGTTATTCATTGAAGTTCTAAAGGCTTGTAAAATTCTTGGCATGAGATAAGAGGTAATCTCGTAAGGTACTTTTTTATGGCGTTATTAGGGGAATGATCAATGTATAATTTAAGACAGTTAGAATAATTTGATTAACGTTATCAACAAGTTCACGATAGTAAACCTAATAATAAATAATGCTCCGCTAGGAAGGCAAAAATTCCGAGTTTAAAGTATTAGTGTTTTTATTTACTAATTTTAGTAAACGATCTTGACGAACTCTATCCCATTAATTTCAGTACTCTCCATTAATTATAAGGCTAATATTATGTCATGACTAGAATAGAGCTAAAGAATCCTTTTGTTAAAGTGTTAGTTTACATTTTCTTTTTCTTACTAAAAAGAGAATATCTAATTTATAAAGACGGCGATAAAATAGTCCTTTTAAGAAAAGGAAGGGATGTGGACATATCGAAAGTAATTGGTTAAGCTAGAAGTAGTTCGTGAATTGAATTTAGGATTCTAAAGATATGGCACAGTTACCGCTTAGTTTAATGGTTTTACCAATGATAAAAGCCGCTGCTCACATAAGCACAGTTACCGCTTAGTTTAATGTAATATTTATTTCATTACATCTTAATACAATATAATTGGACTTATAGGACTAGAAAATTATTTTAATTGTTAATTTGCAAATACTTATGTGAGCTGTAATTCTATTTATTTACCGTGCTTTAGTGCTGGGAAAACTCAAGTTTGTGAATGTAGTGATGATAAGACATCTGAACTTCGTGTTATCTTATCCTATATGCGGGCAGTAAGACGAAGGAAATTTGATCCTAGAGAAGACTGTATATATTCCGATAAAGTATACAATGAGTATTCTAACATCATGACCTCAATTAATACAAAGAGTACACAATTCTGCTTTGAACAAATAATATGCAATGAGGATTACATACGCAAATTATATACTAACGGAGGTATTATATTAAAGCATCCAGATATTATTTTAATTAAAAGTAAATCCTTCACATTCATAGTAGAACTTAAGTCTTTTGGAAAGCAAAGTCGAAGCCTCATAGAACAGTTAGAGGAGTCCTTATCTAATTTACCTTCTAACTTAAGGTCGCCATGCACAGCAGTTATATATATGCCAAAAGGAGGAGGAACTTTGCCACCAGGTTATGTTATTGATAACAATACTTACAAACTTCAAAAAATACTAGGAAAAAATAAGAAGTCGAACGTAATGGTACAAAAGAACGTTTTTATTTACGTATACCAAAAGGGTATCCATGAATACTTATGAGAAAGAACTAGAGACTTTCACAATTTAATGTTACTTAATCCTTTATTTAATTTATCCTCAAACTCCTTCTCTGTAGGAAATTCGCTTAAACTTGGAATTATAACCTTCTCAATGAAATTGAGATATCCGTCAAATAGAGGTTTATCTCCATATATTGTTAAACTCCCTGGGATAACATTGTAACCTTTCTCTACAAAAGACCTATGTGTAGCCTTAATAAACTTATCCTTATTATATATTTTATTAAACAAAGTGCCAAAATTAAGGAAAGAGTTCAGTCTTTCTACAGCCTTTTTCTCGACGTCAGTATTTCTTTGCGAAACCTTCCTCAAGAACTTTATCATAACAGAAAGAAATGACCTAATATCGTTAGTTGAAAACGCTATAATTTTATCCACGTCGTAAATGCGTGAATCGAGAGGGCCTATTGCAAGGTATTTAACTCCTTCGAGACGTAGTATTGGCTCAAGGTTTAATTTAGTCTTCTTAAATAATTCATCAAAGCCGTCAAAGTTGTTATTATAAGCATAAACCTCTATGTCACCGTAATCTCTCCTATCTTTTCCGCTACCTCTAATAGTTAGAATAAAAACAGCTTTTATGTCGTTGACGCTTCCTATGAATTCTACTCTCAAATATGACTCTCTCCAAGTTAATTTTGAAATATCGACAGTTTTATCATAACCTACTATTTTAAAGTCTTTATTTAATGAAAGGATAATAACTTCTGGATTAATAACGCGAACAAAAGGAGAAAAATAAGACCTGGGAAGAGCAGTAATCTTAGCATAAAGAATTTTCTCAACGTTTATTGATAAACCGTCAAGGATCTTATGGGATAGTTTCAGAAGTTCTTTATATCTAGTAATCAAGTCAGCAAAAGGGTAATATTTTTGTTGGAGTATTACTTTCATTGTATGTATTAAAGAGCAGAAAAGCTTAAAAAAATTTTATTGATAACGTTAATAATACTCTAAGATATTTAGGATAAATAATACGTTCATGCTTATAACGCATTTTTACAGAGAAGGAGGTTAAGAGCGGAAAGCCTCGCCAGATGGATAGCCCCGTGTTTAAATCTCTCTTTTTTCAAAGATCTTTTAGTGATAACGACGCTCCTTGCCGATGGGACTGTGGGAGAAGCAACAGCATCTCCCTTCAAGGGACTAAAGCTATGCGATGATCTCTCTGGGGGCTCTCTGGCTACCCCGACTGCTAATCGATGGTGGGAACGATGAGGAGGGAACCCTTACCTCTGCGAGGCGGGGAGGAGTCAGTAATTCTCTCTATGCACTATGCCCATGAATATCTTTAGGAATGCTAAAAACTTGAGCTGGCATTATACTCGTTTTATAGGTGAACCTCTGTTTACGCTCAGCAGTACTTTAAACTGAGAATTGCGGGTTGGATAACATCAAATTGCGTTTATACTCTGCAGGCTTTAAAGAAGATCTTACCCTTTAAATTCTTAATGTCTTTCTAAAAAAGCTTTACAAGGCGTAGTTCGCTAAATTAAAAGATATAATTTTGGAAATTCAACTTATTTTATGCAGAGGCTTAGCGAAGCAGTTATACTAAACCCTTTACAAACTCCATATCAAATGTTCTCCCCCAGGATTCTAATTCCTCTTTACGCAGCAGCTAACGACGGAATTTATATAATAAGCAGGCGTAAAATTTTAGCAAAGTATGGCCCTAGGACAATTTTACTTTCCTTGGCTGTATCTTTCTCCGCCCTTATCTTTTTCGTCGGGCTAGGAATTATCCATTAACACAAACTACTGGAAGCCTGGACGGAGTAATTATGGTAATTATAGGCGCCCTCTCATTATACTTTTTGAGAAAGTATTCTAAGAAACAGAAGGGAGGATTAGAAGGTGAGCTAATAGTCCCATGGAGTCAAGTAAGGGCAATTGTCGTCACTAATATTAGGCAAGAGAACGTGGCAAATAGGCCGAGCTTTGTATTGAATATTATTTCTCCTACCTACAAAGAAATTGGAGATTGGCACGTCATAACGGTTGACGGAAGAGATATAACAATACTAGACGTAGACGACCCTATAAATAAATTGAATTATGTCAAGGTAAAATTTAATTTAAAATTCTAGAATAAGTGAGGAGGAGAAAGTAGAAATACGTATATACTTAATTTTCTAGTCTTTCATGTGATAAGGCTAATAACGAAGTTCGGCAGTAAAGAACGCGATGAGGACATTCTAGTTGTTGTAGACGATATTAAGGAGGTATTTAAAGCTTTAAGGGAAATAGTTATAATTAATGAAAGCCTGGATTTACACGTCATAGATTACAATACTTTCCTAAGGCTTTTAAAAGAAGACCCATTTTATGTCAACGTCTTAATTAACGGAGAACACGTTATTAACGCAATGAAAATTGATAATATGAACGAGATAATTGAAGAGGCAATAAGTAAAGCTAAACAACTTGTAGATAAAGAATGCAGAGAAGGAAAGAACGGGATATCGTTAGCTTATTATTATTTAATCTCTAGAGGGATTTTCCCAAGAAATAGGCACGAAGTTAAGGAGATTTTAGGTAAGGATAAAGGGGACGACTTTTCATTTATCTGTACAGCCGTGGATTTCAACGTCGTCAAACTTCTTTCTCCAGCGTAGAACGTGAATTAATACACTTTTAACCTCTTTAGGAACAACTACATAAAAGTGATATGTCATTTGTCCATTACAGTATATGTCCTTCTTTATTTTCTTATAAATGTTTTCTATATGATTTTTTGAGACTGTTCCTCAATTGAGAGCATATACTCTCAGTCTAAATATTAATAACTGATAGTAATATCTTATCTTGTGAATAGGCGAGATAGAGAACTTCTGAACAAGGTAGGAAGATATTATTTACAATATAAAGGAGTTGTTGATATTGAAAAACTCCTCTCACTGTTTGAAGGCAATACAGAAGTTCCAATAAACGATTATACTCTTTCTTACATTTATTTTTACATCATTTATCTAGTTACAAAGGATGCAGTACGCTCAGCAAGAGAGGCATTAAAAGACAGATTAACGTATAGGGAGTTTTCCGTAGAGTATTCTCAAGAGCTGTTCGGAGAGCTTGATGTACCAAGGACAATAGCAGTTTATCCAATGAATATGCTAGCTTATTATAACTTTGCTGAAGGCCTTAACGCTCCCGAGTGTTCAATCCTAGGTTACTTGCTTAGGAGAATTTATCACCTAGTAAAGGAGAAACACGAAAGCTTGAAATACAAAAGTAATGAAGATATACCAAGATATTTTAATTTTCGGGAAGATTTTAAGAAAAAATACGAAGAACTGAGTGATTTAAAGGAGAAATTCCCAGAAGGCTATTATAGAGAACCTTCTTATACTGATCCGGAATGGTTAATAAGAGCTTATAAGGCATACTTTTTAATCAAGGGTCTTGAAAGCATTAAGGTAGGAACTAAAGAGAAAGGAGAGGTAGTAGATAAGAAAATTATAAAATTCCTATTTTGGAAACTTTACGAACTTTATGTATTTTACCTTGTAGTGAATTACTTAGAAAGTAAGGGATATGAGATTATTAGAAAGGACGGAGAATTCTTTGCTGAAAAAGGTAGCAAACTCATTAGACTTGTGTTCAATACTTCCCTCCCCCGTTCTTCCCTAAGAAAGGTTGATAACACGGAAAACGTAGACAAATATAAGGGAAGACCTGACATTTCGTTAGATAGTAAGGATAAACTTCCTAAGCCCATAATTTTCGAGTGTAAATACTCTTCTTCAGTAAGTTACATTACAATGGGTAGGTTTAAAGTAATGGCTTACACTTACGAGTACGATCCAGAAGTTTCTGTCTTAGTTTATCCTGGTTTAAAAGAAAGCCAAGTAAATTACGATGCTGAAGATAGCGCAACTAGAGAATTAGATCAAATGGTCAAGGAGAAAGGGTCTCTTTTGGACTTTTATTATAATTCTCACTTGATTTATATGGCAATTATTGATCCTTTAAGAAAGGATGAAGAAAATTTACGTATTATTGATAAAATTTTGGGAAAAATAATTTAAGATTTACTTAGTACTTTATATTATGTATGGCGAATGGTTGGTAGTTAGGCCTCAATTTGCTAAGCTATTCGGAAATCCTGATATTGCAGCGGAAACTTTCTTAAGTTACGTTCAAAATGATAAATTTCTTCCTTGCGTCTTTGTAGGCTCTAAAGATCACTGGGCCTCAGCTATTAACTATTCAATTAAGGGAGAGATAGGTTACACTTTATGGGGATCAGGAGATAAGAGCTCGACTTCAGGAATTAATACAAGGTATCAAGAGGCTTATATTAAAACTGACGGAAGTAGGAATCTCCCTTCAAACGATAGAATATTAATTGGAATTTTAAGGATTGCAGGGTTAGGTATAATAGGTTTCGGTTTAGTGACTGATATAGAAACTGACGCCGTTAGGAATTTTATTGGCTGGCGTGAGACAGACAGGTTTTGGGTCACTCGGTTTAGGATAAAGGTATTTTGGTTGCACGAAAGTATAAGGAAAAATCCTTCTGAATATGGCGCTTGGCAAGGAGATAATGTCGAATTAGAAGGCACTAATACTCAAGCTAATAACTGTTACACAAAAGATAATCAGAAGGCTATAAATAGCGTTAAAAGATTCATTTTATCTAAAAAGGATGAAATAAAAACTACATTGGAATTCTATGCTAGTTTACCTGCTGAAATGCCTAAATCTAATGTAGAAGAGACGTCTTTTGTTCAACCTCAAATAAATTGTAAAAATCCTAAGACAGAGGTAAATGTAGAGGATTTATACTTACCTCAAGGTATAAACGACGTTATTATAAAAGCCATAGAAAAGGGTAATGTTCTTTTTATCGGCCCTCCAGGAGTAGGTAAGACTAAATTAGCTATAGAACTAGCAAGATCTTTAAGCGGTAACGACGAATGCCTCAATATAGTTACTGCAAATTCATTGTGGTTTAGGAGGAATTTAATAGGTGGAGAGAGCATTAGGGAAGGATCCGTAATGTGGAAGAGCGGTTTATTAATTCAAGCTTACGTTAAAGCCTCAAGGATTAAGGAGGGTAATTATTACGTTATTATAGATGAAATAAATAGAGCCGACGTAGATAAGGCCTTCGGAGAGTTATTTACCATTTTCTCCAGTAGTGATCCGAAGGACTGGTTCATTCCTAAGGCTTTAATTGATGAGATAAAGAGTTACGGAGATAATATTGACCAATACGCAAAGGAATTCCTCAAGATTTATGAAGAATTACGAAAAGAAGGCAAGGAAAACGAACCGTTAAAGAAAATTAGGATTATCTCTACAATGAACCTAACAGATGCGAGGAACCTATTTTACGTAGGCGATGCACTGGCTAGGAGGTTTGTTAGCTTTTATTTTAATTATCCAGAAGGTACGGAAGATTTGGATATGTTTCTCAAGAAATATAATTTAAGAGATGATGAGAAAGAGGAGATAAGAAATCTTGTGAGTTATTTGAGAGAAAAACTTGAAAAAGACAAGCTCGTCAAATTTAGCATCTCTCCTGCAAGCTTAAAGTCAGCATTAGATATTTATTCATCATTAGAGAGTAGGAATATAGATACCTTTGTTCTTATTTTAAAGAGCACGTTAGGAACGTTAAATCAAGACAAAATAGAAAAAGTAGAGGAATTAATAGATGAATGGAAGAAAGAAAAGAAACAGCAGAAGCAATAAAATAATTGCCTTTAATCTAAAAATTCCTGCATTATAGTTTTCTAATTCTCTTTTACGTCCTTAATTTCTTCCTGCTTTACGTTTGCCTCTTTCAATATTTCGTCCATAATTTCCTTTGAGGGGAACGACACTATTACTCCTCTAACTTTCTTCACTATCATGACAATTTAACTCCTTAAAGATAAAAAGGGAGAGTAAAGCGAAAGTATAGCACGCGTTATATACCTATAATATTTAAGATCTCTAAATAAGCATTTAACCTCTTCTCATTTCCGCATATTGCCCCTTCAGCACTCTCGACGTCTTCTGCGAGGTCTTCGACGTACTTTTCTTCAATTCCTGCCTTAATTAGCTCATCTTTTCTTTTCCTAATCTCTTCTCCTTTTCCTCTCAAGGATTCATGAGTTACTACTTGGTAATTAACAGTTTCAACTATACAAGGTAGGATTTCGAGGGCCATGCCGCAGCTATTGTTTAAAAAGAAGGGAGAGTAAGCCGAAAGTTTATAATTTATTTCGTATATAAAACATGTGCTACCGGTAATACTCCAGGGATTTACTCGTTCGGTCGACGATATAGTTAGTGATATAATTAGACATTATAAGGAAACGTTTAATGAGGAACCGACAGTTGAACAGAAGGAAGCCTGGAGGAAATTGCTTAAACTCCTATCGACAATAAGTCCTCCTCACCCTATTATTTTGGAATATCCAATCTTTACCGAGAGGGCAGACGTGATATTCGTTGGCAAGAGTAAAGCTTTAGTCGTTGAAGCTAAAGGTTGGAAGCATGTAAAGAAGATAGGAGATGACGTTGTGGAAGCTGATGGAGATCTTCATGAAGATCCTTGTTATCAACTTAATAATTACGTTAATAAACTCAACTTATTCCATTCATCTAATATAAAATTTGAAGGCGTACTTTTCCTATATTGGGGATTACTCTTCGAATGATTGTAAGATAGTAAGGAATGTGAACGAGTCAAAGGAAGAGTTGGACAAATTTCCTCCTGGCAGTCTAGAAAATGAAGGTATAAATTATTAAAAATCCTGTAAAAAACGACGAATTTGTGGAGAATATAAGTAAATTGTACTGATATTTAGAAAAACTGTAAAATCTTTGGTTTATTGGAAATAAGTAAGTGCTCAATAATGGAATGTAATATTTAGAATTCATAATCAATTTCTAAGTAATGAATTAAACGATATAAGCGATTAAACTAAATTTCTTTGTTTTATATAATTTAATTCATCCTATACTTTAATTTTTAATGAGGACAAAAGCGTTAAAGTTCAAGATAAATACTTTCCCGCTTCCTCTAACATTTCTTTTACTGCATTTATATAGGACGTAATGTCCTTAGTCCCAAGTTTTGCTTCATGAAAGCCCCAAACATGCAATAAGTAAGCACTACTCCAACCTTTAATTATCTTATCTCCCAAAGTAGAGGAAAGCGCGTTAGCAGCTTTACTAAGTAAGTATGTGTACCATCTGCCTTCCTTCAACGCTTGCTCTTGAGTATTAAACTTCTCGGCCAATGCTTTCACGACTTCTTCGGCCGCCTTGTAAGCCTTCTCTGAAGCTTGGACGGCGTCACCTTTCTTTAAATACTCCTCTGCTTCATTCATATACTTCTTAGCTAACTCTATCCTCATCTTTATTCCCTCAGAGGGGTCTTCTTTGGATAACGCTAAGATTATTAAATCTTCAACATCAATCCCCTTCTCCTCAGCTTTCTTTATTAATTCCTCCATGAAATTACAATATCGTGGTGATTTTAAAGCTTTTAACGTGATGATCAAGTGATATTTTGCCCACTTACTTAGTTAGATTTTCATATATTATAAGAACATTTAATTGGTGTTAATTTCGATTTTACTGACCTCCTCCCCGCCCTGAAGGGCGAGGCTTGTCGATCTTTTAGTCATCTATTCAATGAGTTAAGTCCATCGTAACTGACTTAGCGTTGACGTTTAGCTGAATCTTTCTTTAAGCGTAAAATGGGTAGCATGTGTATTCAAACAAATCCTTAATTAAAATTGCTAAGTAAGACCTATCTAATTTTATTCTATATCTAACTTTCACATATCTCTTTTTCCCTAGATAAATGTTTATAATTTTCTTCTCTAAGTTACTCTTATGTCAGAGGAGGTAAGGAAATGGTTTAACGACTTTGTTAACAGCATTGTTGAGAAGATAAAGACAGGGAAGGAACTTAATGCCTTAGAAACCCAGATCATCTCTAATTATGCTTCTAACCTAGTGCTTTACGACTACGTTGATAAGAGGTTAGGAGAAATTGAGAGAAACTTGAGGGACGAAATAAGGAAAACTAGGGAAGAATTATTAGCTAATGATGAGAAGATAAAGCAGGAACTATTAGCGAGCGACGAAAAAATTAAGCAGGAGTTATTAGCTAATGATGAGAAGATAAAACAAGAACTTTTACAGAAGATTGAGGAAGTTAAAAAGGAATTGCTTGCTAACGATGAAAAGATCAAGCAAGAGCTATTAGAGAACGACGAGAGAATTAAGCAGGAACTTCTAGCTAATGATGAACGGATTAAACAGGAACTACTTTCGAACGACGAGAGAATCAAACAGGAGCTTAAGGCCGAGATTCAGAGCGTTAAAACAGATCTTGAGAATAAAATTAAGGAAGTCGATAGGAAAGTTGAGGCAACTAGGAGTGATCTAGGCTTATTGACAGAGGAAGTTTACGTTAAGAATTTTGTCGATTATTTAGAAAGCAACGGCGAGAAGGTTGTGAGTGTTTATAGGCATTATGAAACTTCATTAGGTGAAATTGACGCAGTTGTTGAGACTTCCGGAAAAGTCTATGCGGTAGAGGTTAAAATGAGGGCTGAGGTTAGTGACGTAGATGATTTGCTTAATAAGACGAAAGTATTAAAAGAAGAATTGGGAGGAAAAGAAGTTTATCCCGTGTTGACTGGTTCTAAAATAAATAAGACCGTGAGGGGTTACGCTAAAGGGTTAGGAGTTTTAATAATATAAAAAAAGAAGAATTGCACTTTCTCGCGTGATTGCTAATTATCAAGATACAGAGTCCGGAAATTAGCCTTTATCGTAAACTGCGAGAATAACGTAGTCAATTTACAAAAGATTGAAAGCCTTGAGAAAGGCGGGGACGATGATGATTTAAATATCTCTTTTAATGACGCTAGCGACGCCCCTTGCTGAATGGGACCGTGGGAGAAGCAAGGAGTATCTCTTAAGGGACTAGAGCTTGGCGATGATCTCTCTGGCTACCCCGACTGCTAAACGATGTTGGGAACGATGAGGAGGGAACCCTTGCCCTTTAGGGCGGGGAGGAGTAGGTCTCATGAAATTTGTGCAACCTAGCAGTTCCCAATTTCCTAAACTCTTTAAGAGTTTACTTGATGTAGAGAATAATCAATTTGCATCTTTAATTCTTCCAGAAAACAGACGCCCTTTTAGACACGTTTGTAAGAAGCATAACTTTTTTTATATCACGTTCTTTTTTCATTATGCAAGAGATAAAATGCAAATCAAAGGAAGAGTTTCTTGATTACGTAAAAAAGGCTAAAATAATAATAGCATACGCAGATATGTCGTTACCGATCTGGAAGTATTTCGTATGTTCTATCGGAGACTTACATTTAAGGCTGATAACATACAACAACAAAAGCGTAATTGAAGTGCTCGCTGTCGACACATTCAAGCAGTATTGGACTAAAGTGCCAGATAGAAAGTACTACTTCGTTATGAAATCGCCCGATGGTTATGGAGCAATCGCCCCCGCGAAAAGCGACGAAGAAGCTGAGAGGTTCTTAGAGGGTTGGGTATATGGTAAAAAATGAAATAACGAAAAAATACAGAGCCTTACTGAGGGGGCAGTACGAATGGACGAAAATGTATAATTTCCTCCACGACGTGGAATTTCATAAAAACGCAGTAATTCTCTACGGAGACATTTTTACATTAAAAGCTACAGCACTATCTATATGTGTGAGTTAGTGTTTGGTTGTGGTACTGCGACAAAGTCATTCCCTTTCCCTTCTTCTGTATGTTTGCAAAAAACATAATATTTGCATGGATAAGTGGCTTATCGTGGATAGGGTTAAGGTACTATGGATTATTATCATCTTAGGTAATTTGTTTGATTACACGGTCACACTTCTGTTTTCCTATCTCGGATTACTTTGTATGGATCGAAATGTTTTCATAGGATATGATAGGAGTTTCTTACATGTTTTGCTAGTCTTAACCGGTGAAAAGTTATTGTTCTTAAGCGGAGTTTATTGGTTTAGCAAGTTATTCGATTACCTAAAAATCAGTAAGTATAAGTGGATCGGCCTATTACCTTTTGCAATAGTAACTATTTTTGTAGTAGGTTCTCTTACAATAGTTATTTTTCTGGTTTCCTCTTAAGCCATTTATAAGGTCACACTTTCTTTTTTCAGCAAATGAGGAAGTCTTCGAGGTTTAGGTCTTCTAGTACTATTCCTATTAGAGATACCAATATCAACAATACATGTAGGAGCAACAGCATGTCCAAATACATATGTAATAGCATTCTATCCTTGTACGTATCCTTCTGGAACTTCGCCATCAAATTATACGTCTATCACTGTTAACTTTACCATGCCTGGTTTTACTCATACATGCAGTGGTAGCTATTTAGCATTCGTGCTAACGACATGGGTAAAAGCCTCAGAATATTCTGGTATAATCTATTCAGGTACAGTTTGTCTCGCTCTACAGTTTGGGATAGTTTTTGAATCCGCATCAAACACTTACATGATAGTTGAACAAGTATGGACGGCTTGTGGGAATAAAATTTACTGTAATCTTTCGTCCGCTTCTAATATACGTCCTAATGTCGAGACCCTTATGACATTAGCCTACAGATATGATAATGGATACGTAGCTACAGGAATATTACAAGAATGCACATCACCAGTTACGTTAATTAACGTGCATTTCCCAACATCATACAGATACGGTTGTGAAACATTTAACGTTATAAATACTTACGGGTTTACAGATCCTAGTGGAGTAAATCCCTCTTTTGCTTTAGAAGGGACGATCACGTCAGTGTGTACGATACTATTTTGTTGTCATGACAGTACTGGATGGGATGCAATGTGGGTTAATGTGGCTCAAGTGCCTATAAATGCCGTTGCAGGACATTCAAGTGCAATTGGTGTAGGAGGTACAGCTCCAATTCCTACATTTTATGCTGAATCTGGTTTAACGTTATTCCATAATGAGTTTCTTGGAGTGTGGTGGAATCCATACGCTTGGTATTTCAGTATAGGATTTGCGGTGGCTTATAGTTCCCGCAATCTACATTACGTTCAATTGTCAGAATGTCAAAGCAAAAACACAATAAATGGTTTAAACTACTGTACACACTGGATACAACCATAAGGTATTTTAAGCTAAACATTTTTTATTTAGAAATATGGAATTCCTTTCGCTTCTTGCAAAGGTGAAGCCAAATAAAAGAAACCTATCTATTATATTTTTATCAATAATCCTTGTAGGCATAGGTTTATGGCTCTTTCACATTGACCATAATACCTATATTTATGAGCCTGCACTAACTGGTTATAACGTTACCCGCATCTATTCTAACGGTACTACGACAACAATACCAGTCTGTAAAACACTTGCTTTGGGCCCTGTTGTTATAACTAAAGTTATACCGCCACCTTGGTATGCTTCATTATGGCCGGTATTCCTTGTGAACGGTATAGGGCTAATTGGCTTCTCTGTAATAATACAAATAGTCAGAAGGAACAAATAGGCCCCTTATAAACTCATTCTCTTTTTCCTTCTGCAAATGAGTTGGGCTAAGTACTTAGTTTGGGCTATAAGGATACTAGAGATAGTATCGCTGTTTCTGGTGCCTTTTGCCATCCACATAGGGTCGCCGAATGTAATACCTACCCAAGAAGAATTGGAGGTGGTTGTGGTTATGTAGGCCCTCTTCCTTACGACTATGCAGAACTCTCGATTGATAAGATATGCATTTGCGGTAACATAGAGTATTATGCAGTAGGAATTGTTTACAACGGTACGACTATGGCTTTATTACTTAAGATCTATAACTCAACGATGTACCCCTGTCTTCATAACATTAGTGTAGAATTTACCGAAAACTTCAACTGTTTGAGTTGGTACAACAACACAATAGTTGTGGAATGTGCAAACAACTTTATCAAGCTTTTGATTGTTGCCTAATTTATCACGGCTTCTATTGTGCAGGGATACCCTACTCGTTTGCTGTAGTCAATTACACTTGCACTTTAATCCTACTTAATACTGACGTTATCAGTGCTATAGTTAATTTCTACCAGTGTAAGAACGTGGTTTATGCTTACGGTTATGTTTATTCCGGGGCAGAAGTCGAAAACGGAATTTTTGAGGTCTCAGGAAAGGCGTTTGTTTGCAAATTCACCTTTAGTTCTGCGATTGATGCAAATGCGTTTGTAGGTACTTCTTGGGTTGTTTTGAGAGAAGTTCAATTCGCTCTTAAGGGAATGCCAGTCTCACCCTCACCTAATGAAATATACGATAAGATTAACGATGCACTTACCACTATAAAGAATAAAATTCAAGAGAGTGCAAGTGAGTATTGTGGTGAGGCTGAAATAAATCTAGGAAGATGAACGAAGATCTTACGTTCTCATCTTTTTTCATCTTTAAGTATTCTTTGATTCTCTTCAAAAGTTCCTCGTAATCGGATATCACAACTACAGTAAAATATGGAGAAAGGATTGTAATGATTGATCTCCAAAAGTTTTCTGATTAAAAGCTTAATCATAGTAGTCCTACTTACTTGTCTAGGGCCTACAATGAAGTTTAACGAAAACGGTTCCACCGTTAATTTCCTTTGGGATCCATTTATATTTTAACGACTTCCACTTTTTAATATCAGCATCATCTTCTATGTAGTCTTTCCCTCTCCAACCATATGTTTTCCTCTTCCATTGATACTTATATTATCAAATAGCTTAAAAATAGGTTAGCTAAACCTTAATAAACAAGTACTATTGACGTTGATAGTTTGGTAAACGATTTTATTTGCTTAAAATTTAGTTAAAATTCCCTCAAACTCGTATCGTTTCATAATAAAAATTTTAACATGGCTAAAGTTATAATAATCATTTTATTATCTTGTGAAGAATTGAAAATAAATTTATACTTTATATGATTTATACTGAACTAACAAAATTATTGTTCATACTTGACGTTACTAACAAAAGTTTTTATAATATCGCTTTCAACATATTTTATGCCTATTAATCTAAAGAAATACGAGATCTTCCTAGATCTTAACGGACTTGATTATGATGGAATAGAAAGAGTAAAGCTATCCTCAGATAAGGTGGAGTTGGACAGTGTAGGACTTAATATACTCAGCGTTAAGGCAGATGGGAAAGATGTGCCCTTTGAAGTAAAGGAGGGCAAGTTGATAGTGCACTCTCCAGTAAATGACGAGTTAGAAATTCATTTTAAAGGGAGGGTTAGTAAAGATTCAATTTTAGGAATTTACTCAGCGCCTTATGACGAAGGAAAATATATGATAACAACTCAATTTGAGCCAATTTATGCCAGAAATTTCATACCTTGTTTCGACAGACCTGACATGAAGGCAGTTTTTAAGCTTTTCGTTAAAGTACCTAAAGGTTTAAAGGTTATCTCAAACACTAGGGTGATTAACGTTAAAGAAGATGGAGGCAAATTGCTTTACGAATTCGAGGAAACGCCAAGGATGTCAACCTACCTACTTTATTTAGGCATTGATGAATTTGAGGAAATTAAAGACGAAAGCAAAAGGCCTACAATTATAGTTGCAACAGTTCCCGGCAAGGTTAATAAAGGCTATTTTGCGTTACACGTTGCCAGAAGGGTAATAGATTTCTATGAAAAATACTTTGAAATACCTTACCAACTGGAGAAACTTCATTTAATTCAAGTTCCCGATTTTGAGGCAGGAGCTATGGAAAACTGGGGAGCAGTGACTTTTAGGGAGACTGAGCTTTTGGCAGATGATTCATCTTCAGTTTCTCACAAGCTAAGAGTATCAAGTACAATAGCCCATGAATTAGCTCATCAATGGTTTGGCAATTTAGTTACGCTTAAATGGTGGAACGATTTATGGCTTAATGAGAGCTTTGCAACCTTTATGTCTTACAAGGCATTAAAGGATATATTTCCTCAATGGGACCCTGAAGGGATCTTCTTATTGTCAGATACTCTGAACGCGATGGAAAAGGATTCCTTATCTACTACTCATCCAATTGAGGCTAATGTAAAGGAGGCTCACGAGATTATGCAGATGTTCGATAGTATAAGTTACGGTAAGGGAGCTAGCGTATTAAGGATGATAGAGGGCTTTATTGGTGAAGAAGAATTTAGGAGAGGCGTTGTAAATTACTTAAATAGACATAAGTTTTCTAACGCAGAAGGAAAGGAGTTCTGGGAATCTCTCGGAAACGTAGAAGTTGAGGATTGGATAACAAAGCCAAGCTATCCAGTAATTTTCGTAAGAGTGGAAGGGAATTCAATAGAGTTTGAACAAAAGAGGTTCACTTTATTGAACGTGGACTCTAACGAGTTATACAAGGTTCCATTAACTTATGAGGTAAACGGTAAATTCGGAAAATTCTTGTTTGATAAGCGTAGGGAAGAAGTAAAGGTAGACAAGGAAGTAAAGGAAATAAAGGTGAACGTCAATAGATCAGGATTTTACAGGGTGTTTTACGACAAACTAACTATGTTACCTCAACTTAATGATTACGAGGAGTTAGGGTTAGTAAATGACTATTGGAGCTTCCTGCTTGCATCAATGATAGACTTTAAGACCTATCAAGAAGTGCTTTCAAAAGTTAATAAGAATCCTTTGGTAGCAATGGAAATTACTCAACAACTTAACACTCTTTTCTTGGTCGATAAAAGGAAATTCTTCCATTTTTCAAGGGGGATCCTAGTTGATTTATATAAGTTATATAGAAATTCTAAAGATCCCCTAGGCGAGATTGCATACACTAGCATTGCGAGTAATTTAGCCTACGAAGACGAGGACTTTGCTTTGGGTTTATCAAACTTGTTTTTAGAATACGATAAGTTACCCAGTAAGATGAAAAACGCCGTTGCAATAGCTTATGCAGTGTCTACTGGCGACTTTCAAACGTTAGTGAATAAGTATACGTCCTACATCCTAGATGAAGAGAAAATTAGGATGCTTAATGCAATAGGTTCAATAGGGGACAAATCAATAATAAACAATGTAGTACAATTAATACTGAACAGGACTATAAAACTTCAAGATTCGCCTTACTTGATTTTCCAAGTTATGAGGAATCCATTCGTTAGAGACGAGGCGTGTAAGTTTATAGAAGAAAACTTTGAACAACTAAAGAATTTTATAAGTACTGCCTATGGAGGACCTTGGGCTTTAGGACAATTAATATCCTCTATGACGATGTGCGGTGTTGACAATCCTGATGAGGTAGTTAATTTCTTGGAAAAGATAAGATTTAAGGAAATTAGTAAACCAATAGACGAAGTGGAGGAAAGAATAAAAGTATATTCGAGGTTGAAAAATCTTGATACATAGATTAAAAAGTATTATCTTAATATGAGTAATCATTTTTCTACATAATCTTTCTTCAGCACATACCTTACTTTGCCTTTTTCCCTGACTTCTTCAACGTAACCCATTGCTACTAATCTCTTAAGTCTCCTATAAACCGTAGTTTTAGGTAAGTTAGTTTGCTTTACTAACTCAGATAAGGTAGAAGTGCCTCCGCTCTTCTTTATGGCATCAAGGACTACTTTATCCCTCTCATCTAAACCGATCTGAATTTCCTCTTCTTTCTCTCCCTCTTCTTTTGTTCTCTTATTTCTCCTTATATAATATAGGAAAAAGAAAAGGAGAGAAGAGTCACTTAAAACTATGGCCAAAATGAAGAATGCAGGAGAAAATGATGAGGTGTGCAAGTTAGTCTGAGTATAGGTATAAAGTACAGTAACCTTACTAGTGTTCTCAAAGGTTATGTTATAAAGGCCTCCAACAACTGTAAAGCTGGAAGGTTGAGGATAAAGGTAGGTTATAGAAGATCCCGCAGGAATTAATACATTCACTGTAAGATTTTCTGGCTGTTCAGTTTCAATTACTCCTTTAGGCAAAGCGCTTCTGTAAGTTATTGTTGCGCTCTTCCCTTGTATAATGAGGGTGTTCCCTTGAACTACGTACTTTGCTCCTTCTACCTTTATGCATGTTACATTTGTTCCTATTAGATTTATACTCGAAACATTGTATAAATATACAGTTACAGTACCGTTATAATACACATTAATTACGCCAGTAGAAGAATGAAATAAAGGTAAAAGAAGTGCAGACAATAACAGTAGCAGTAATGCTAATAATCTTGGCATCTATTTTATTCTCTTATCCCCAGCTTATTAGTTTACTGTTCCGCAGTTTCGTAGAACAAACGTTTAAATTCCCTCTGAAAGAAGAATGTATACGTGAATTTAAAATTATTAACAGCACTTCTGGCACTAACTTTAGTACTCAACGTTATCCTAGGCTTTTAACTTTACGAGGCACTTCATCCTTCTCCTATAAGTAGTGTAATGCCTTCATCTTCAACTCATCTCTATTCCTTCTCTTTTAAAACTAAGTTTCTCTTTCACGTTAAGGAGACTGGAGAATATAAGGTAGAACTTAAAGTTAGGGAAGGAGTTTTTAACCAACTTTACGTAATCCTTTACTTCAAGGATGGAGAGAGCGTTACGCTCAGTTTAAACAATACCGTAGCAAACGTTGAGTTTGAACATAAGGAAGAGGAAGTAATAGCTTACGTGAGCGGAACGGCCTATTCAAACATGACTGAACAAGAAATATTGAATAACATTGAGATTTGCTTGTTAGAATCCTAAGGTGAACTGTTCCGGAACGTAATCTTTAAAAGGACTAAACGACTACCTTAGTATATGAAAACATATCTACTCTTGGCCTTGGTAGCTACGGCTTCATTGGCAACAGGAATGTTAATAGCTGGAGTAATGGGATACGGTCCACTAGCATATATATCATATCATATCCAAACTAGCAGTCAAGGAGAAGTAATTCCTGCATATATTAATTTAGGAAATTTAACTGCGGGAGCAAGCGGTAATGTAACTGCTAATGCAACCATAGTAATAGACTCTAACGGAACTTATGAGCTTCACTTGCTTCACGGAGAAAAGCTTCAAAAAGTCTTTAGCGAGTTTACCGTGAAAGTTACAATAGGAAATACGTCAGTTGTGCTAACTCCTGATAACGATAGTGCGAGCCTTTATTTAGCTAAGGGAACATACACCGTCTTAATAGAGGTAATGTATCAAGTATCTCAGCATCCTAAAGGAGATTTAAACGTAAATCAAGAACCCCTACTAATAATACATCCTGAAAACGATGATTAAGAAGATATCTTTTCTTTTTATTTTTCTTTTTAGGTTTCTCTCTTGTAAAAGTATTATAATTTTTATTAAATAGAATGTCCAAAAGTATAAGAGCTTGTAAACTATTTGAGTCTAATTAATGTTATTCTCGACATAAAATCTGACCTCCCCCTGCCCTGAAGGACGAGGTTTGTCGTTTGTTTTATCATTTACTGTCGTCCTCCTGACTTCCTCCCCGCCTCACAAGGCGAGGGTTCCCTCCTCATCATTCCCACCAATGTTTACAAATAAAGGGGGGTTAAGGGGGCGGAAAGTCTCGTCAGCGGGGACGGATAGCCCCGTGTTTAAATCTTTCTTTGTCTAGATATCTCTTAGTGGCGTTAATGACGCTCTTCCCCAGCTTAATGGGACTGGGGGGCATCTAGTATCTCTTAAGGGACTAGAGCTCAGCAGTGAAAGTCCCCTACCCACTCTGTCCAAATGGTAGGGTTCTCTGAGCCACTCGACTGCCCACCAAATGTAATCCCGAATCGATGTGTGGGAACGATGATCCCTCAGGAGGGGAACCCTTGCCCTTCCGGGGCGGGGAGGAAGTCAGCATGTAGTACTCGATAATAATCTTCTAACGCTTTAATCTAGAGTCATTTTCGAGGGATCTTTCACCATAAGTCGGTAACGAATTTCGAGATTTTTAGCATCACCAAGTGTGCCGTCACTTAACATAGCCTCACTCCAACCTGTTACTCTTTTTGTCTTTTTTACTTTAACATATTTCTTTTCAATTACAAACTGTTTTTTAAACTTCGGTACGAAAACGTAATATTTGCCTTTTTTCAATATAAAACTACATTCCTGCCATGAGCCATCAATAAAACACTCAGTGATGATTTTAACGCAACTCTGAAACTTCCTCTCATAGCCGGCATCTTTACTTTTATATACCACGCCCTCTCTGGGTTCCCATATTCCTATGAGCCTTTTTAATGTTCTAAACACAATTACATTATTATACGGCATATAAAAAAGATTACTACAAAAATGGGGGATTTAGGATACTTTTGCCCCTTCTGTGAGGGACGATACTAATAACTTGATATTTCTTTGAATCCACACAACCCCTTCTTGGGACACCATACAATATATTTATCTTTATCGATATTGAAAAACGCCTTAAACCTTTCAAAAATGCCTTCTTTAAAATCCGTAAGTACTATACCTTCTGGTGTATCATATACTTCAGTAAACAAAAAGCCAATATGGAATAAAAGATCCAAATACGATTGATAATCGTATGGAATAAGTACTTGTTTCTTTTCATTGAGTATTTCCTTAATTGATTTTGCTTTTTTGCTTTTCCACTCTATGGTGTTCGGCACAAAGTGAGCACCGTATAGTACAGAGTCTTTTTCCATTATCATATAAACTTCGTCACCACTAATTTTCAACGACGCACCAATTAACATTGCGAATGAACGTGGGTCTATGTCACGTGGCAGTTCTTCGACTTTCACGCCATTGGGCATAAAATAAGAAAGAAAAAGCTCTGAAGCCGGCTTATTTAATTCAAAAGTATTAAATGCTAATGGTTTTATGTTCAAAGCACCCAAGCCGTGTATTACATGCCCCCATCTCTGGCTCGACTTATTAACTACTAAATAAATCTCCATAATAAAGTTCTTTAGCTAGTTGCTTAAAAATATAATAGAACCATAAATATAATGGGATGGCAAAAAGAACGACAAGCCTCGCCCTTTAGGGCGGGGAGGAGGTCAGTGCTCCTTTTATTTTTAACCTTATAGAGAAGGGGGTTAAGGGGGCGGAAAGTCTCGCCAAGGGGATGGATAGTCCCGTGTTTAAATACTTCTTTTTCTAGATATCTCTTAATGACGCTAGTATTTCCGAAAAGTTTATAGCTAGTATTACCAAATTGAATTATGCAGGATCTAGTTAAAGCTTACGAGGAAGAGAAGGACGCGAGGATTAAGGAGAGGATTCTTGCGTGAAGCTGCATGTGGTTGACGGTAAATCGGAGAAAGAAGTTTCGAAAATGCTGAACAAGGGTTATTCCACAATAAAATTATGGGTTGGCAAGTACAAGAAAGAAGGTCTTGACGGACTAAGAGACAAACCTAGATCAGGAAGACCGAGAAAAGCCTGAGGAAGAAAAAATAAAACAAATTCTGGAGAATTAGTACTCATATCCACCAAGATAAGTCCCCTCTTATTGCTCTTAACAACTCCGTTCTCGCCAAAGAGTATTTTCTCCACATCTGGAGCATCAGTAACCATTGATATTACCACGTCAGAGTTCTCAGCTACTTCCTTAGGAGATCTAGCCACCTTAGCTCCCTTTAATTTCTCAGCCTTCTCTATAGTTCTGTTATATACGGTGAGATCGTAGCCAGCCTTTATTAAATTTGAAGCCATGGGAAAACCCATTATTCCTAAGCCTATGAAACCGACTTTCATAAGTAGTAGTATTTAAGTAAGATTATAAGGCTATTTAAAAAGTAAGGGGAGTGTGGACAACAATTTCGTTCATTTGAAATTTGGTTAAAATTTCCTTAAAGTTGTATCATTTAAGCTCTCTGATTTACAATAAAAATTTTGAATAAGGTTAAAATTACAGCACTATATTTTATTAACTGACGAATCTTATCATGAATTGAAATTGAATTCACACTTTATATAATTTATACTGAATTAACAAAATTGTTGTCCACACTCAAGTAAGGGATTCATTGGATTAGCTTTTTATTCAGCACCAATGAAATTCCATTCAGTGAGTTAGTCGCATAGACGACATGAAAAGGAGTGATAAGGCCGAGTGACTATAGTCGGTATGAAGGTCGAACTCTACATCGTAGAGAGCACTAGAAAAAATTAAAAATTATTTTCTTTTGGTAATTAGTAATGCAATAATTATAACTATTATTAAGATTATACCCACAATAATTCCTATGTTTACGTAATTATATCCAGAGTTAACTACTAACGTTATCACAGCGGTCTTACCCAATAAATCTTTGGCTATTAACGTAATATTATTTTCACCGTTTTGTAACTTAAGCTGTAACTGGGTTGTTGATGAGTAGTTACCTACAAGTTTGCCGTTTAAGAAGATAAGATAATACGGATTAGTTCCGCCATTAACTGAAGCCGATAATGTAATTGATGTATTATACTGAATGAAGTTTCCTTGAGTTTGTTCTTTAACACTTAACGAAGGAGGTGGGTTTATTGTAAGCGGGAATTCGTAAGATTTTGAATTTCCATTAAAATCAGTAAGTTTTATTTTAATAGTATAATTACCTGGAGAAAGCGGACTTAAGGGTAAATAATACGCCGATACAGAGGGAAATAGAACGTAAGTATATCTAGATAACTCGTTTCCACTACTATTGCTAATTGTAACGTTTAACTTATACGGTAAAACTCCACCAGAGACGTTTATAGTAAATATGTATGGGAAGTTCTGGTCTGTAACTTTAATGTAATTAACAACGTTAAATCTAAACTGTGATACGTTTTCGTTTAAGTTATTTATAACTTGATAACCACTACTCACTAAATAAACGCCATTATATGAGACAGTATATAAGTTATCTGCGGATTCCTCAGTATCAAGACCAAAGGGGAAGAGGAATTTAGGGGGTGCTAAAGTTCCGTTTAAATATTGATAGATCATAGCTAATTCCACATTTGATTCATTAAAGAACGTAAACTCGCCACATCCTCCACCACCTAATATTAGTTCTGAATCGTACGCAAATCCTCCTGAAGTGAAGTTATAACCATCTACTAGGATATATGCTGATAACGTGTTTGGTATTAATATAGTCACATTATCGTACCATATGGGTAAACCACTCTGGTTCATATAGCCAAAAGATATCATGGGACCTTGAGAAGTGTATGATGTGTTTATGAGTAAATATTTTAAAGAGGGTATTAATAGTGTGGAGAAAGTGGTACTATATGCGTAATAGTCTTTTCCGTCATTAGTAAGGGAAACTATTCCATTACCCTTCACAGCACTATTAGATAGACATGAAAATATACCTGTGAAATTCCATATATTATCTAAAAATCTGTAGGAATCATTATTGGTATCAATTTGTATAGCATTCTGTAACCAAAGTTGTTGAGAACCACCTATAGTATTGACTTGAAGAACTACATTTAACTGAATGGATGCACAGTATTGACATATACCAGCTGGTGGTGCTGAATTATAAGCTAGCAGTTTGTTAATTTCAACAGCACCTATTACACTTTTAATCTTCTCTATATAAGGACTAATAGCACCATTGTTAACCTTAAGACCATAATCGGCTATACCAGTAGGCAAGGGTCTTGATAGAATATAGTAATTTAACGTAACAGGATTATTACTTATGTTATTATAGAAAACAATATAATATTGCCCACTTTTGAGAGGAAAGAATCTACTAAGGGAATTAGTAGTAGTTGAATATATTGACTGAGATAAACCCGTTTGATAAAATTGACAAAATTGTGAAGGAGTCATAATCATGAACGTTATTGGTGATGACGCGTAAAAAATTACGTCAATACCGTTTCCTTGTGTAACGTTATAACTAATAGACAAATAGCAGAGAGGAGGTATTTGGTAATATGAAGACATTGACAAAGTAAAAAAGGAAAATAATGGAAGAATCAACATTGTCAAAAGTAGTATGTTAAGCAATCTCATAGGTAAAAAGAAAGTATTATGTTATATTTAAATGTTATCAGAGTAATACTTTATGTAACTAACGTTAATAATCACTTTTTATTAAAATCCCTTTACTGACATTCCATCGTCTAGATAATAATATTAAGTGATTAAAGCTTAGTTATGGAAATGCCTTGTGGAACTCTTCAATTTCCTTTTATTGATTTTTCTTAAATTCAAGCGTTAGATTAAAAGTAAGTTAACGTCAATTGATAAAATTTGAAGTAAACACAAAGCATATGGAAACTAGTCTTCTTTCAATCCTAGAATAAGATTTGTCGTTCTTATATATTAGAAAGCATAGATAAGCATAAATATTCCACATTATTTTCCTTACATTTCTTTAAAAATATTCTTCACTGAAATCATTTCGCGCTATGGAATACTTTATAATGTCTTTAGCCTTTATAATATTTTTTATGTCTCGCTGTTTAGAAGATATTATATTTAATGTAATTAAAACACTTATTTACACTATAGATTTATTTTCAAGAAGGTGATTTTTGGGTCTACCGCAGAGAGGCGAGGCTTGTCATTCTTTTTGTCAAAAAGTTTATTTACCTATAGTATGTATATAGGATATATGAAAACAATAATGATAAGGGATGAGGTATACAGAAAGTTGGTTGAGATAAAGGGTGATAAGAGCTTCAGCGATGTAATTGAGGAGTTAATAGAGGAATCGTTAAGTTTGAGGAGGAAAAAGTTGGAGAAATATTTTGGCATACTAAGTGAAGAGGAGGCTGAAGAACTGGAGAGAGAAATTAAGGAAATGAGGAAGAGGAGTGATGAAAGTATTAATAGAAAGCTCAGCAATTATTGATTATTTAAAGGGAAATGAAAAAGTAAAGGAAGTTATTTTAAATTCAGAGGACTTTTATGTAAGTTCTTTAACAGTATATGAAGTCTTGCTAGGCAAGGTTGAGGAAAGTAAAATCCTTGATTTCCTGTCAGCGTTTAAAGTCATAAACCCTACTAAGAAGGATGCAATAATAGGTTCACGGATTTATAAGAAGTTGAGAGATAGGGGGAAGTTAATCGGAAGCTTCGATATATTAATTTCAGCCCAGGCAATAAACAAGGGATTAACTTTAGTAACTAAAGACTTTGATTTCTTAAAAGTTAAAGAAGAATTTGACGAACTAAATCTAATTCTAATTTGAAGAAGTTTTAATATCCTTTGCCTCCGCATAAAGTTTATTAACTTTCTTGAGAGAGGAATTAATAAGCTTTTACGGTTTATCGGAAACTACTGGTAAACATTTTTATTAAGAATTCGTTCATCTCCGATACGCTAGTAAACGGTCGGGCCGTGTATTTGATGATGTTAGCGTGACCGAAGTGGTGATCGGAGGTTACCCTCACCTCTGTGAGGCGGGGAGGAGTCAGATATATATGATAGCCTTTTGTTAATGATGGATATTAGTGTTTACACCTCTATCCTTTTGTATTAGGAGAAATCAACTAGAAAGTTTATTTCCTATGAGAGAAATGTTATAGTAAGTCTATGCAGTGAAAGCTAATGATAAGGAAAAAATTATCTGATCTAGCAGAGGATATTATTAACGCGGGAACTTTTCTTCATCGCATTTCCTAAAGATCCTTTAGCTTCTACTTCTAGCGTCATAAAAACGGAACTAAGCATAAAAGAACTGAAAGAGAAGCTGAAAAGGATGCGTTGAACAGATATCAGAGGAGAAGCTAATAGAATATTCATCTTGAAGACAAGCTGAAAGATGTATGGGAAAGCTCTTTTAAAACTAGAGTATAACTGACTGTAATAGCCAGCAGAAAGGCATTCATGGGATATATTACGTTTTACGTAACATGAGCTTGTCTATCCAATAAAATTATGAAAAAGATCATTCCTAATATTGAATGCTACTAAAGACGCTGACCGGAGTTTCGGCTTCATAGGATTTCATAATATTTAATATCAATCCTCAGTCCTCGAGCCTCATAAGCTCACGGGAAACTTGTTACTCCTCTTACCCTTAAGCTTAATACAGTTAGTTCACCTTAGATAAATAGTCTCGTCTTTTACTCCTGCCTCTTTGAACGCTATCTTTCTAGCCTGGCACTGTGAACAAACTCCGCAGTGGTATTTATGACCTAATAAGCAGGAATAGGTCTTCTCAAGTTCTATCCCCTGTTTAACACCCATCTTGACCAGTAAAGATTTACTCAAGTTTACGAAAGGCATTGATAACTTAACTCCGTAAATTTCAGCAAGCCTCTTCATTGTGGAAATTATGAGAGGTTTGTTTTTCTCAAAGAGACACTCTTCGCTTGCGGTAGCAAAGATTACTTCATCATACGTCCTCTCCTTTGCGTAAGTTAAGGCAATTGACAAGAGGATCACGTTCCTATGAACTATTGGTTCGTTTAGCCTCATTCCTAACCCGTCGTAAAACGCCCTTCCCAAGGAGGGTATGTGAATTTCTATCAATTTCATTCCAAGCTTCTCACAATGATATTTGGCCATTTCTCTTTGCATTCTTGCAGACCTTTGGCCGTAATCTATGAAAAGGCAATCAGCAACATCCTTGAATTTATACAAAGCAATTGTAGAGTTTATTCCGCCGGAGTAAAGGAGGAGTTTCATAAATAAAAATATGGAGTAATTAAGATTGAAAGGCTTTACTGTGTGTCTATAAGTACTCCGTCCTTAAATCTCCTAAACTTTGTTATAGTGAAAGTTACCTCATCACCTATGTCCAGCATCTCCTTCCATAGTATTGTGACTTTATTACCTCCTACGTCGCAGAATAAGTAAATGTTTTCTCCCATAGTTTCTATAGATTCTACGACTCCTTTAATGTCATTCCCTTCCTTTACCCATTCCGGTCTGAAGCCAATTTCTACTCCTTCTTCTCCCATCATTTTCCCTGGGAGGAAATTCATGGGAAAGTCTCCTATGAACTCGGCGACCCACTTAGTTTTAGGGTATTCGTAAAGCTCAATTGGCTTGCCTATTTGCTCGAATTTGCCCATGTGAAGAACTGCCATTCTGTCCGCTAAGCTCATTGCTTCTTTTTGGTCGTGAGTTACGTAAATGAAAGTTCCGTTCAACTCCTTCTGTATCCTCTTGAGTTCACCCCTGGCGATAAACCTTGTTCTTGCATCCAAGTTTGAAAGGGGCTCGTCAAGGAGGTAAAAGGAAGGTTCTCTAA
The DNA here is from genome assembly GCF_009729015.1 of Acidianus ambivalens. NCBI lineage: Archaea > Thermoproteati > Thermoproteota > Thermoprotei > Sulfolobales > Sulfolobaceae > Acidianus > Acidianus ambivalens. The sequence continues at coordinate 647,338 of NZ_CP045482.1, forward strand.
CTATTGCTCTAGCCAACGCTACTCTCTGCTGTTGTCCTCCGCTTATTTTAGTCACGTTCTTGTTCAGTATGTCAGTTATTCCCAGAATTTTCGCTACCCTCTTTACTCTTTCATCTATTTCCTCTTTTTTCATTTTCCTCATCTTCAATGGAAAGGCAATGTTATCGTAAACTGTCATATTTGGATATAATGCGTAATTTTGAAAAACCATTGCTATGTTCCTCTTTTCTGGAGGTAGGTTTGTTATATCCTTTCCGTCCACAATTATTCTTCCAGAATCAAGCTTTTCTATCCCTGCAATAACTTTCAATAGCGTTGATTTTCCTGCACCGGAAGGGCCTAGTATAACAAAGAATTCTCCGGACTCTATGGTTACAGAAATTCCGTTGAGTACTGTAAAGTTTCCGTATTTTTTAACTAAATTTTGTAACTCGATCATGCTTTAATCCCCCCAGTTAAATATTCTCCCTTTAAATATTTTTGTAGGAAGAGAGTTAAAACTATTACTGGAATTGTGAAAACCAAGGAAAATGCTGATGCAGCCAGAACGTTTCCTCTGGTTATGTTAATGTAAATTTCCACCGGTAAAGTTGGGTGAATAGGAGATAATATTACAGCGTAAGTGAATTCGTCCCAAGAGAACATCCAGCTTATTAGGAAAGCCGACGCAATGCCTGGAGAAGCAATTGGGAGGAGTATGTTAATAAAGTAGGACAAAGTTGATGCGCCGTCTATCTTAGCCTGGTATTCTATTTCTCTCGGTATTGCAGAGAAAGTCCCTTGCAATATGAAAGTTGCTAAAGGTAAAGTGATCAACTCTTGTGCAAACGCTAAACCCGGTATTGAGTCGAATAAACCTAACTTTATGAACTCCACGCTTATTGGAATTGCTACCACTAATCCCGGAACCATGTTTGTTATTAATAATAACACTAGGATAGGGTAAGATATCTTTGCTGGAAGCCTGCTTAACCCATAACCTGCTGGAATTCCTAGAAGTAAGGCTAATATCCCAACTAGAAAAGCTACGAACAAGCTCTTTAAGAAGGGGTGAATAAAGTCGTAACAGTGGAAGGCGAACTGTAAATTTCCTAGAGTAAATGACTTGAAGTATAGTAATGGGTAAACTCTTTGGATTGTGTACTTTGCAGGGGAGAACGACAAGAGTAATAATACGTAGAGGGGAAAGAGGAAATATATTGAAAGTAATATAATTCCTATATAGATTAGTTTTATCCTCATTTCCTACCACCTCCAAGTCTAATGTTTAGGAATATGAAGACCGAAATGAAGGCAAGTAAAATTACTGCAGCTGCAGATGCTTCGTTTACTGTGGTAGTTGAATATAATTCGTAAGCTAAGGTGGTTAACAAAGAAGGATGATAGCCTATTAATACTAAAGGTAGTGCAAATATGTTGAATTCGCTAACTCCTCTTATAATTAATGCAATAGCTATGAACTTCTTTAGGTTAGGCAAAGTTATGTGTATGAACCTCCTTATAGGTCCTGCTCCGTCCAATGCTGCAGCATAATATAAGTCCTTAGGGATTGACTGCATTCCCGCCAATAATATTAAAGTAACAATTGGAGTATTCTTCCAACTGTCTGAGATCATTACTACAAGTAAGTCCATCCATCTATTACTGTACCAATTAATTCCTTTTAAACCGAACAAATGCAGGAAAGAGTTAGCATAACCGCCATAAGTTTGGAAAATAAATGAAAAGACTATTGCAGCAACTATAGTTGCGACTCCCATAGGAACTATTACCAATGTAGAGAAGAACTTCTTGCCCCTAAATTCTCTAGTTAGGACTGAAGCTATTGCTAAACCCAGAAAAAGTTGGATCATTAACGCTCCAAAAGTAACTATTATTGTGTTCTCTACTGAACATGCAAAGTTGAAGTAAAATAACTCCTCGTAATTTGCAAGTGTAAAATGGCCAGCTGAGTTAAGGAAGCTTAAATAAACTGCATAAGCTGAAGGATAAAATGCAAAGGCTAAAACGTAAATCAATGCAGGAAGAGTAAAAAGAAAATATTTTAGATTTTGTTTCAAAAATCCTTCACCCGTACAGTGGGTGGAAGTATCCTTCTTCGTACTCTTGTGCTACCGTTGAATTATAGTTAGTCTCTAGATAGTGGTACATTTCGGCATTTGCTTGGCTCAATATTGAAGGTATTTCGCTTATTGGTGCGTGGTCTTCTACTATTTTTACGAATACGTTGTCTGCAATTGTGTTCCACTCGCTTATCCACGGAACGGGCTCTCTGAAGAAAGCGTGCTGGAATGCATCTTCCTCTGCTTTGAATAGTGCGGACACGTTGGAAGGTAAGTTACAGTAAGCCTTTGCATTCACTGCTGGCTCTCCGAGTATTGTTATTATATCCCTCTGTACTTGTACTCCTAGTAGGAATTTGGCAAACAGTAGCAAATCTTGAATGTGTGTAGCACCTTTGGGTATTGCTAAGACGTCACCACCTACTAGGTGGCAACAGTTTGCGGGCCCTTTAGGCCCGGGATAGAAGCCTATGTCGCTCACGTTGTATCCTTCGCTCTTCATTACGGAATAAATGTATGGCCATTGATAGTCTAGAATGTAGTATTTATCGCTTCCTAATCCCTTGTAGCTACCCCAATAACCGTGAATGTAGTTGGGGTTAAAGTATTGTGATAAGTTATCTAGGTATTCAAAGGCAAGTATATCCCCACTGTCGTTAAATACTAAAGGATTTCCTCCAGCTTGGACCATCCATTGGTATAATTCTGTTGCTGTGCTTGCGCCTCCATGACCTTGGAACATGATTGGTTGTATTCCGGTCTTTTGGTAAATCACCTTTGAATCATACATTAGTTGCGACCAGTTCTGCGGAATTGGTAAGTGGTATTCTTCAAAGACTGTTTTATTGTACCATACTAAAGGAATGTTTCCTCTGAAGGGTATGAAGTAAATTCCATGATATACCTTTTGCTCATAGTTCATTAGGTAAACCATTGAAGGTATCATGCTTTTCGGCTCTATTTGGGATAAGTACGGTGTTAGGTTCATTAAATCTCCTATGCAAAGTAATTCTCCAATTACCATATTATCTTCTGCAATTATCGTAGCCCCGACGTCATGAGCTGAAACTAAGGATTCAATCGTCTTAACCATATCTGAAGCGCATTCAACGTGTAAGCAGACTGTGATGTTTGGGTACTCCTTTTCAAATTCTGGAATAATTACACTATCGAAGACCTTAGCCTCAGACGGGGCTAAATCGTCATAGTAATTTATTGTGACTTTCGAAGTAGTCGTTGGGTGGTACAGCGTGAAGTATGCAGCTATTCCTGCTATTGCTATTATTACAATTACTATTACAATGGCTATACCTTTACCTATAGCTTTTATCATTTTCTTCTTGTTCATTTTACCCATGATTAAATACCCGTATTATCTTATGTATAAATCGTTTAAAAAATTAATTTTATGTAGACATGTTTAAGCATGTTTACATAAGTAAATCACAAATTAATTATATATAATTTCCACATAACTAGCATTATAAATTATTATTTATATGAATATAAAGAAAAAATTTATATCACCTGCGGGTTGTTTTATAATCTAAACCGGTAATTTCGAATATCGAGTTACTAAAGTATAAACACGTAAATAACTTGTGTTATTGAAAAAGAAAAATAGAATGAAGTTCTTATCGCAAACTTTTAGGTTTTAATTACCTTAATTGAAAAATATTTGTTATTATTTATTTTCGTTGAACTCTATGTAAATTTTGTGGTATGGTCTTCCTTCTAGTATTGTTTTTCCGTATGTTGTTGTTTCTTTGTAGTCTTTGCTTAGTATGAATTTTTTGAAGGATTCTAGGTCTTTCCATTCGCTGTAAATTAAGTATTCTCTTGGGTCGTCTACTCTCTTGTATAGTTTTGCGTCAATAAAACCAATGTCGGAATTTTTTAGTATTGAAACCACCTTTGAAAATGTTTCCTCAAATTCCTTCTCGTGACCCTCCTTTACCCTATAATAAAGACCAACATTTATCATAAATATAGTTAAATTCATTATTTTTTAAATTTAACTTCTATACCTTATTAACAATCCACGCAATTCCTTTACCTATTTCTCTTATTGATAGCAAATTGTAATCCCCTCCATAAGTCCTAATAATTATATGTCTAATTCCCTTCATTTCCATTATGCTTAAGGCTTTAGATACGCTTTCTGCTTCCTCTAATATAGGAATATCATACCTAACTTCTATTGTAGAATTATCGCTTTTACCTTCAGAAATCATCCTTATTCCGTCCTTTAGTGTGAAGATTCCGGGCTTTTCTCCAATTACTAGTCCGGCCTTCCTCTTTTCTTTCAAAAGCTTTGTGACTGCTTCACGTAATGTGGAGTTGCTCTCTAGAACAACGGGATCCATAAAGAGGAAATCGGAAATCTTCCTTTCTCCCTTTAATGTATGTATCTCTAGACCTTTTTGTTTAATTATACTACTTACTGCCAATCCTCTTAGGCAATCCCTTAAAGATATTATTCCCGTCACGTATTCTCTATCGTCGACTACGGGAAGGTGAGAAATTCCTTTCTCCAACATTAAGTCTAAAGCTTGAGATAATGTAAACCTTTCATTAATAGTTATTGCCTCTTTAAACTCCACTTTATTACTTCCATTTATAAAAGAGTTTAACACGTCTGTCTCGGTAGCAATTAATCTTTTTGGAGCTAGTACCGAACCTATCTTCCTTTCGTGCATAATTTTCGCTATTTCAACTAAGCTAGGGTTATTAACAATAATAGGTTTTCTAGCATATCTCCATACTCTCTGTATGGTTACCTTTGCTCTTAATGGCACTTCGTTTACGTCTGACAATACGATAATGCAAGAGTAAGGGCATGCTCTTTCGCAGGCTTTACAACCAGTGCAGTCCCACGGTCTAACTAACTTTGCCAACCTTAATTCTCTGTCAACTACTAGGCACTTTGCTAATGCACAGGCTCTTTCGCACATGAAGCAACCCACGCATCTGTCTGCGTCAATTAATACTATAGGCTCCAAAGCTCTCACCTAGAACGGAGGCTGAGCCTGCAAGGGATTATACAATAGGTTGCCCAAGTATTTATTATAGAACGGCATTGCGGGATTCATTGGACTTGACATCCAATAGGTTATTAATACGAAAGATCCTCCCAGCGTAATTATTGGTATTAAATAGTTATTCAGCGGAACTCCGTCGTATTCTGAAAGCCTTCTTGCTGCCTTAATGGATAAGTATATTCCGAAAATGTTTATTGCCTCCATGATTAGTAATGCCCACCATTCAGCGGTTGCGCTACAAGGATTGCTTCCCAATTTATGTAAAATTGAACCCCACAACGTTTCTCTTAATGTCAAATGTACTCCCGTAGGGCTAAATATTTCATTAAGTATGAGTAAAGATCCTCCTACGAACTTAGGTATATTTCTAGATAATATTGTAGCAGCAAATAACGGAATTAATGAGTAAGATATCGACGTGAACTTCCATTTATTTCCTCTTGAGGATAAAGTAACTATGATTATAGGTACCAGATTTAGCATTGCGTAATCTAAAGGCATTGGATACCCGTTTGTTAACCAACCATATTTGTTTAAACCTTCTCCTAACACGTTTGCAATACTTACCCAACCTGTAACCTGACTTAACCAATGGTCTAGGAAGGCGTAAAGAGGTAATGCGTTGAAGAATTGGAAGAAAACTACTCCCAGTAATATCAGCACCGAGAGGGCAACGTCAAATCTCTTCCTATTTACGAATAGATCGTCCAACCAAGGGAATCTCTTAATTGGAACATCTATATTATCGTGAGGACAAGCTTTATAACAATCGGTAGCCATTCCGCAAAAGCCAGCGTTTTCTTTGCTTCCCGGAGACGCGAACCACGGGCATCCGTGGAATTTTTCATTTCCCCTCATGCAGTCCTTCGTGGCACAATTTTTGCATTTTTCTTGATCTTTAACTCTGAAAGTCCCTAAAGGGGAGATCATTGTTGTCACCGCTAATGGGGCACTTAATGGGCAAATTGTTCTGCAGAAGGTTCGTTCTTGAAAAAGTAAAGCTATTGTCACTTCGAGTAGTGCAATGTATATTAAAACTACTGAAGTTAACATAGGTAACCCGGGTCCGCCTATGTTGTAGAACTCTTCTATCCATGTTAGAATTGAAAATCCTATTGCAGAATATAAGATCGTCGAGTACTTTAAAGGCCACCTTAATCTTTTGCCTAGCTTCTTACTTGTCTTTTTCCAAGGGTGCAACCTTTGTAGCCATTCCGCTTGTCCGCTGAATGGACAAGTTTGACACCAAGTTCTCCCGTTAGCAATCCACGTTAATAACCAAAGTAAAGGAAACCATAATAGCCAACTTATATCGGGAGCAAAGTTGACTAGGTTTAATCCAGCGTTATTTAAGCTCTGAACTCCAATTAGCCCAGAAACCATTACAATATAAAAGACTATGAATGAAGGTAGAATTATCATAAAATGTGCCCATCTCTTTTTAAAGAATTTAGATAGTAACCTATTAGACAGCAATGAAGGTTTGTGCTCGCATTTAGTACTTGTACTTATCTTTATCTGGTTTGGATTAGTTACGAATATCCAAGAATTGTCATGTCCTTTGTGAATTAGGTCTATCCCTAAGTTAACTAGTAATATTGCCAATAACGTTGTGAATATCAGAAGTTCCCCTTCTATTAATAGAGGATTCTTAATGAAGATTATGGTAATCCAAGTTGCAATTCCAGAGAGAATTGAAGAAATAAAAAATGATATATTAAACTTTGTCTCATATTGCTTTAATCGTTTATATATTTCTACTTCGCATTTTTTAAGTAATTATCGCTTAAAAATTTTTCTCTAAGATAAGGATTTTTACTTAAATTAAGTAAATAAACCTAATTTAGATGAGTTAATGTAAGACGGAAGAGGGCGGTTTTGTAGACTGCACCAATTTTTATTAACTTACTTCTAACACTTGAATCTATTGAAGACCTTATCATTTAAGAAGAAGAAAATTGAACTAGCCTGCGAGGAGGAGAAGAAAAAATTGATTATTGATTAAATTTAAGAAAAAAGATTTTACTTGTTTGCCTTAATAGTTCCTCCTTCTAGTTTATCTCCTCCCGTCGAGGATTTAACTGCCTTAGCCCCTGTAGGTGTGGCGACAGAAGTTTCAGATGACCGTTCTTCCGGTATTAATATCCTTATCATTCCGTCAGCTGGAAGGGCTATTGGCATTTCTTCTTCCTTGTATCCTTCCCTTCTCATGCCTAATCTTTCTAATGCTATTGTCTGCACTGCCCAGAGCGGTATATCTGTTTGTTTAACTTTCTCTCCGTACAATAGTGTTAGTATTAAGTTGTAAGCAAATATGATAGTAGCGAATCCTGCTAGCCATCCACCTATCATTGCCATCTGATAATAAACTTCATAGAAAGCAGGCCACGCTACTTCTCTTCTAATGGCTCCGTAGAATCCGCCAATAGCGAAGGAAGTCACTAATAGTCCCATTCCTGCTTCCCAACCCCAGAAGTGCAACCAACCTAGTTTCTCACTATACCACTTTCTTCCCCATAAGTCTGGACCTACAACGTATAAAACTCCTAGCAAGCCTCCTACGCTATACAATGCTAACATTATGTGGAAGTGACTGGGCAACCATATAGTATTATGTACTGTGGGGTCTACTGAAGGTGTTGGTTGCGTAGGTTCTGCTTGTATTCCTCCAACTATGTTCCATACTGCTGCGGCATATATAAATGCTAATCCTACATCCCACTTTAGCTTTCTAGGATCTCCTAGGGTAATGAAGAATAATAACCACAAAGCCGCAAAAGGTATTGCTATTAATGCAGTAGAAGTTTGAGCAAATATGTCTCTCAATATTAATGGCCATGGGTCATCTACTAAGTGGTGAACGTAAACGCTTGCACCTAAAACGAAGAGGACAGGAATTAACCATCTTGCAAATCTAACACTATAAATGGGCCTCTTTGCATATAACGGCACTATTGCTATTATTGCTCCAGTAAGCGTATATGGAGCGAAATACACTAGTGGATGATCTGCAAACCAGAACAAACCTTTCCATATTTCGGCATTAGGTACTCCGAATAAATATAACCCGATACCTCCTATCGGTGAGAGTAGACTCCATATTGTGTCTATAAATACTGAAATGTTAGCTAATGCCATCATTATCATATCCATGACTATGAAGCCTATAGCTGTAGGAACCAGTTTACCTTGTATTCTACCTAGGAAGGAAGTTCCCAAAACTGAAGCCATCTCCATCCATTCGCCTATTACCATTAAAGCGTAGCCTATGTACCACGTTGGCGAAGCCTTCAACGGGTTCAAGAAAGTGAATAAGTACTGATTTTCCACTCCTCCTAGATTCATCATAAATAATCCTATAGTAGCAATCCATAATCCGGCATTAGCTATTTTAGGCCATTTTATTAGTCTAGAACCGTTAAGTGCCGGGATCATGTAGAAGGAAACAGCGAAAACTGTAGAGAAGACTGCACCGAATATCATGTCCATTACGTGATTTGTCATTGCCTGGAAGTAATATTGTGGGCATACTATGACTGGCAATCCCTGACTGCATAAGCCGGCTTGAGTACGCAAGAATAATGCAAATGCTCCACCTACAAAAAGCCAGGCTATTGCAAATAATATGTTTTTTAACGCTAGCATTTTGTATTCTTCAGTGTAGAAAATCTTTACTAATGCTGACCTTTTAGCTTCTCTAGCTTTCACTTCCTCATATTCTCTTGCCCATTCAGATAATTGCTCTAATTCCCTACGCCTAATTTCCTCTCTTGAAGCCATACTATGTTAAATAACGTAATTATAATATTTAAGTTTTTACGCTAAAAGTAGAAAGGATAAGTTAAAAAATTATTTTTTAATATTTATTCTACATACAGAAGGCAATTTATATGCAATGTATAAGACAGAGGCAAAAAGTAAGGAATCTGCCGTAAGGGATAAAATTAACTGGCTAGAAAAACTGTAAAGTGCAGAAAAGCCTAAATTAAACGACAATAAAGCCGTTGCATAGGCAGATATTGCACATTGAGGACAAATCCCTATGGCTCCTAATGCTAGGGAAGATAACCCACCTTTTGGAAATTGTCTTCTGGAAGCGTAATATAGCTTTACTGCGGATATTATGTAACCGCCCATAATTGATACTGCCAAAAGTTGGAGTATTTTCAATGGGTCAAATTCTATTCCAATAAAAGGTGGATAATATATAAGCACTGAAGGTGCACCCAACGGCATACCGAACATGAATACGTAAAAGTGTGGATAAGGAAATCCGTTAACGTCAAAGTGCACTATTCCACCTAATATTAGGTTAATGATAGCGTAAATTAACGTAAAAGTTTTGAAATCCTTCCTTGAAACCTTGGGCGGGTTAAATTTGAATTTAATTATCTCATATATTCCATAACTTAGTGAAACTAATCCTGCTATCATTAGGGAAGTTGTAATAAGGGTCATTTCCACCAGGAAGTCGTAATCAAAGCCATTATAATCTACATAATCGCAAACGTGAGTAATGAAGAAAGCTATTTGAGTAAGGAGAGTTAATGTGCCTAGAATTATCCAAGTTAACCCTGGAGTTTCTCTTACGTTAATTCTGATCCTTTCCAAGTTTATTTCTGACATTGAATCTCTCAAGTATTGAAGGTAATATATCCCTGCATACCACGCTATTGGAGTCCCTATAATCCATGTGTATATCCATATTTGTAAAAGTTGCGAAAAGCTAAAATTAAAGAAGGGTATTGGATAACCTAGGATTAGAGAAATAGGCCCGGGCATTATCATAGTCCACGCAGTTACGTGCATTATGCCCAGTCTTGCCCACTTCTTCATTGCTCTAAAACCTAACTCTCCTAGAATACCAGCAAGTAATGAGATAGGAAGGACTATTATGGAATTATAAACGAGTGGAAATGCTATTATTTCGCCTACGAGGATGGACACGCTTATAGGGAAGAATACCTTATTACTTTCCTTTTTCAGTAGGGCACTTGCAATTAGTCCTCCTGCAAAAGTGTAACCTATTATCCTTACTAAACTGAAGGCCGGAGAAGGGGGAATCAAAGTTAAGACTAAGATTATGACGGCAGCAATGCTTAACTTTGTTCTAGACTTTATAGATTTAGGGAAAGGATTCTTACCGTTAACTTCGTTATACAACACGAACGTTGATAGTGTAAGTAGAGAGATTGCAAGGATAACTAGGCTTTCAGATAGTCTATCCATAAAGGAGATAGAAAAAAGGAAAGGTAATGAAACTGCTGCAGAGCTTATGAGCCCAGTGAATAACTCGCAAGAACACGATAGAGAGGTCGCTATTAAACCTAAAGATGCCACTAGTCCTTTTCTTGCGCCCAACTTTAATAATCTGTAATAAATTATGTAAAGAGTCACGTTTAGGCCTACCAAAAAGGATAAGAAAATTGATATTACTAGAGATAGAGGAGTTATTGCCCAGGTCATAAAGCTGGATGTAAGGCTTATGAAAAATGGCCCCCATAATGGGAAAGGTAAGCATGAGGGATTAATAGGAGGCGAAGTTGATAACACGAAGTTTACTCCGGATGGGAGAACTATTCTAGTGAAAATTAGTAATCTATCTGTATATTGGAAGAAAAAGAAATATAATATAGAAGTAACTAAAAAAATATATTTATATGGCTTGGAACGAATTGCGTCAATAATTTCCATTACTCGCCTGCCTCCTGCCTTGCAATTTGCATAGGATCTACTTGAGGGTCTTTATCAGCCTTAATTATTAGCAGGATATACCATATTGGATATATTAAAGCCATTAGTAAAAAACTAACAATCCATAGGTCTGCTTCACTTTCGAATATAGCCATAATATCGCCTCCTTAATTAAACTTTGAAAAAATACGTTAAAAAACTTATCTAAAAAAGATTTGACTTAAAATAAGTTAAGATCCTTAAGCCATTTAACCATGTAAAAAGTCGATGGTATGAAGGCCATTGCAAATAGGAAGTATGCTGTATCTATGAATTGAGATGTGGGATAGACCGGGTATAAGTTTGTTTGATAATACGCTCCTAATTCCAAAAATATTTCCGCCATGCTTGCCATCATGCTAAATATTGCAAAGATAGTTATACTCTTCCAAACGTTAGTCATTCCATACCATCCTATACCTCCCATTAGACCAGCCACTATAAACATCGAAAGTTGTAATATTCTGGCAGTAGTTAAAATAACAGATAAATCGAAAGGTCCAGGAAAATACCAATAAGATACTATTGAACCCGCAATTCCCCACCCTAGTACTAAGCCCCTCGTGGTGAAATTAAATTCTAGTAATCTTTTCACATATCCCTTTCTGAAAAGTTCATCCGCAAGCCATATTCCTAGTAGACCTGCTCCCCATACTGTAGTCATGTCGAAAGAAACCCTTATTATTTCTAGGACTCTGGCTAAACTGAGGGATAGAGGATTCAAGGAAGCTATTAGCATTGCTAAGCCAAAAAATAGATAGGACTTTTTGTCCCTCAACCCCATAACCCCATTAATAATCCTCCTAAAACTAGTACAGCTCCAGATATTGGGACCATAGCCACTAAAGCGTCATTCTCGTACTCTGAATATGGTAAGGTGAAAGTCAATAATATATCGGCTATCCATAACGATACACCTATTCCAGCGATTATAGCTCCTAGAACTCTTCTAGCAAATTTTACTCCTGCCATTTTTCATCATTTAAATCTTTATTTGGACTAGTTATAAATTTTTCGTGATTTTTCTTATTTTGGAAACTAGACTAATAAATACCTTTAATTCCAAGGGATTTTTAGGTCATCAGTCTAGAAGAGATTTCAACTTTATCTACTTCTTAGTGTAAATCTTATATTTTTCAAAAATAAAGAAATAGTAATACACCATTGTAAATGCTATAGCAATACAGAAGACGGGTTTCAAACTAATCGTAGATGTAAGTACAGAAAGGATTAAAACTGAGTAAATTAATTTCCAATTTTTCTCCGACTTCATAAATCCTAAGATTCCCAGAGCAATATCAATAATAATGGAGGACATTTTCCAAGCATTTATGTTAAATAATAGCGGTGGAAAGGAGGTTATTCCGATAAAAGGTATTAACATCATTAATTTATCATTATCATAATTATTTACGTACGCAATTATAAAGAGTGATAACATTTCGATCATCATTGGATAAAAGAACCATATGCTATCTAAAGAAGACGAAACATCTTGTAGAGGAGAGCTAAAAATATTATTTCCAAATTGGGCCAAGGTGAACGTTGTTCCCATTAATGCCTCATTGATTACCAGCATTAGGGCTATAAAGTACCTATGAATATTGCTGATAGGATTTTTCTTCTCTTCTATTTCGTCTGCTATAGCAAAGAAATACCCTAGGATAACTATCATGAAAACCATATTTATTCCTACTGCTATTCCTAGAGTTAGTTCACTTGGCGAGTAAAGATATATTATTGCCCCTAACAGCATTAACGCCATCATTATAAGGGCAAAGTATGTGAAGAATACGTGAACATAATTCCTCATGACGTTCTCTACAAAGTATATTATTCCAATTATTGCAACAACCATTACTCCTGCTAATATACTCAATAAATATATGCTAACCATAAGTATATTTATTTTTTATAATTTTAAAACTTAACTGACTTTCACAGTTATTACGTTACCGTCGCTAAAAACGATGGAATATGTCCCTGGAGATAACTTTGCTGGTATAAATATTGTGTCATCACCTATGTAAACCTCGTCTGATTTGACGAAGGCTGCAGTAACTTTACCGTCACTGAGTACTACAGATTGCTTTATGTAAAAATACCTAACATCTAGCGTGTAAGAAGTATTTTTTATACATAATATAGTTAACTTCTCCTCTTGTAAATTGTTCAAATTTATCATAAGTCCTGTTATGTTTTCATCTTTTATAGACAATGTAGTAGAGTTATAAACTGAAATCAAAAAATTTCCGTATTTTTCGTTATAATTGGGCAAACCTTGAGATGGCGAAATAAGGGCAGATATCATAGGGTAAGTTAACAGTAGAATTCCTATGATGACTATTATAGTCAAAAAAATCAAGTATAACTTTTTCATTTCTTCTGATATCCTCCAAACATGATTAGGGCTAGTCCAATTATTGATAACACAAACGCGGCGAAGTCCAGGTTACCGTAGCTAAAAATAAAAGACGTTGGTCTTGACATAAAGACGTAGCCGTAGACTACGAATAATATTATGCCTATAGCTTCTATTACAGCTCCGGCTAATATAGGACCCCACATTTTTACATTCATATCAAGTTAAAAGTTTCATATTAAACCTTAAAAAGTTTTTCTTATTTTCGTTTATTTCGAATTTTTATAAATATATTTAATTAACTCTATTGCTTAAAACGTTTATTCGACAACCTAAAATATATAAAGTGCAAACAGTCACTGCACAATTAGACAAAATTGTTAAATATAATAGAATTTTAACTAGATATAATGTTTAAACATGGCAAATTTGCTTAAAAGTATTTCGTAAACCCTGTTAATTACAAAGGAGCAGTTCATACCTAAATTTAATTAAAAAGATTTAAAGATGCAAAACTTTTTATTCTTGCCTTTTTCATTAGTTAATTTATATTCCTTTTTATCAAAAACAACACAAATTTTTTAAGCTATCTAACTTATAGATGAAATTGGGGAAATGAATTGAAAAGAGGCACTGTTATAGCTTTGTTCTTTATCCTAGTTATAGTAGCTGCACTATCCTTGGAAATCCAATACAGCTCATACGATTATATAGGCTATAATCCTACAAACAATGCAGGGGAAGGAGTAGTTCATGCACAGTTTGCAAACGCCCTAGGTTCTTACAAGGGACCTTACGTTATAGTATACGTTACTGGACAACAATGGCACTGGGACTTTTATCCTCACGCTAAGGTCTGTACTAACCTAACAGTTGTTCCAGTTGACGAACCGGTTGTTTTCGTTATACATAGCGTTGACGTATTCCATGAATTCTTTATACAGAATGCTCCAAGTAACTTCAGCCTAGGATTTAACTTCGGAGCTGAGGCAGTACCGGGCTATTATTCTTATATAGTCTTAGTATTCCCTAAGCCAGGATTATACCACGTTGCTTGTGCAGAATATTGCGGTACAGCTGCAGTAGGATTAGGGCACTCTTGGCTTGTAGGTACAATATTAGCAACTTGCAATGTTACACTCGCTATGAGCGTTACTGGCGGAGTTTTACCTCAAGGACAATGGGATCCGCATGCAGTTAGTGGGGCGATCTGAATGAAGGCTCTTCTGTATATTTCAATAATTTTAGTTGTTATAGGGTTAATTTTGATGATAGCAGGGACTATTACAGTAACTTATCCTAGCGAAGTATTTAGTGTAAATGGAATGCACGAAGTTACTGGAAATAAGATTTCAAACTATTTTATCAATTTCTTCGGTTTCGCAATATTTTTGTTTGGCGCAGGTGGGTTATTGGCAAATTACGAGCTAAAAAGAGGAGGGATGAAGCAAAATGGCTAACGGTTACGTGAAACTTCTAACTCTAGGTATAGTAATAGTCCTTGTTATATTAGCAGCAAGCTACGGTGCAGATTATTTACTTAACTCTGCCTCACAAGCTACTACTACAATTACCGCATATTACGTGCCTAATGCCATGCCAGACTTAGGAAGTCCTGGAGGTTGTTCGTTCTGGAGTACAATACCTTGGACTACCGTACCTTTAGTTCCAACGGTGCCAGTACCGGGCGGAGCTTCAGGTCATACGCAATTTGTATACGTTAAGGCTGCATGGACATACATTAACGGAACGCCTTATATCTTCATATTAATGAAAACTAAGAACGTAGGATACATCTCGTGGTTAGCATGTCCAGAAAGAACTCCTTGCGGAAAATTGTGGCAACCGTTTGCAGTAAATAAGGCAGGATGGTGGGTAGTCAACGTTTCCTATAGCGCTAATCAGTCCACAGCAAAAGTATATTACGTCCCAGTATGCAAACAAATTCAATATCCACCTGGATACACACTATCAAATCCGATACAAATAATAGTATTAAATGAAAGTGGAAAGCTAGTAGGAGAAGTGCTAGGAGCTACCTTACCAGACGGTTGTCCATTAAATAACGGTATGCCAGTAGTAATTACGTCACTCTACCTAAACTACAGCGGACATATAATTACTAACTTCAGTCAATTCCTGGCTATGGGATTAAACGATACAACTTGGGCACAGATGGCATATAACGAATTCTATCCAGAGGATACTGCGGGATTTACGTCACTTTTCTATAATTCGAGCTATATGTATCCAGAAAGATTTGCAATACTATGGTCTTTAGGAGGAGTCCCAAGTGATTGGTATCAAATAGCTTACACCCCACACATGATGCCTGGAACTTCTGGAGCAATATCTGCAGGATGCGATGAACTATGGGTATTGAACAATAACCCAAGAGCTAATAATACACAAGATCTAGGCTACCCAGGTCCAACGTTGTTCTCAAGGACTGCCCCACCGCCTTACGAGCACTATCCTCAATATAAAGATCCGTTAAATTTAGGTTATCTAAAGGATCAAGGAATTATTGCAGATGCCTACGTTAATGGATCTTCAATATATTATATAGGAGGAGTTCCGTTCATCGGCTTCCCGTACTTGAATAATCCTCAATACAACGCTTGGGACCTAATGAACGGGTTATATAACGCATCAAAGCTATGGGATCCATCCGTAGTGGCTACCGGGCTAAAACTTGTTCAATGTCCTACCGGAACTTACTGGATAGCAGAATTCGTAAGAACATTTACAACTTTCGGAGTTTCAGGAGGGCAAGGAATGTCTCATTATCAAGTACAGTTATATCCAGGCCATACGTATCATGTGGCATTTGCAGTATTCCAAGGTGGAGCAGGAGAATCTGTAGACTTTAAGTCTATATCCTTCTGGTACAACTTATACATACAGCCTCCTCAGTCATCTTCAGTAATTCCTATGATAATAACAGTTAATAGCTTCTTAGCACCAATGATATTTGCAGTAATATTCGGAGGTAAAATTAACGTCATTAAGGAAATGGAAAGATCCTTAGCAAAGATTAAGTATCCTCTCATAAAAATGCTAGGTGTAAGAAATGAGCATCAATAAGTTAAATAATTATTTTAATCCAATATATTTTTTATATCTTTACCTTATTTCTGCATTTTTGGAATTATTCTTTAATAGGGAATTTCTCGTTTCTGTTTTACCTTTTGGGTTAGCAGGAATATCTGTAAGCAAGATAGAACCTTACTTGACGGCGTTTTATATAGTTGGGGGGTCAGCTTTCACTTTCCTGCTTATCTTACAGCCCGTACTATTAGTCTGGGCTATTGTGAAGATAAAGGAAAAACTGAGCAGAGTGCTCTTATCTTCCGTACTGTACTTGACGTTATTCGCAGATTTTGCCCACATAGCTTACGGAGTGAATAACACGGCTTTCCAATTGCCCGCGATTTATTCTATCGTGTACGTAATTCTGATAATCTTAGCCTCCATCAATTTAATGAAAGTAAGGAAAATACTTTACGTACTTTTTATCCCAGATATTCTAGCGTACTCTTTCCTACTCTTTACTTGGCTTACAGAGGTATTTAGAGCATCATGCATAGGACTACTAAGCGGTTATTCTGGGTATTTAATGGCATATTCCGTATTATCGGCAGGAATAATATTCATAGTTTGGTCAGTAAGAAAGGTGAGGGTAGTAAGGATACTTCCTTTTGTTGCGATAGGCGTATTCGTTGGTATAGCAAGTTGGCTTAATTTAATCCCGGGCTGGGATTTTGCTATAGGAGTCGCTTTTCCTTACATTTTTGGAATCTTAGGAATAAGGGATTGGATGCCTCCACTCTTCTTTGTAATTGCCTTTATAACTTTTGGTTATGCCTTATGCTTAAGGAAAGTTGATAAACCTTTATCATTCTCAGTATTGGCTT
The DNA here is from genome assembly GCF_009729015.1 of Acidianus ambivalens. NCBI lineage: Archaea > Thermoproteati > Thermoproteota > Thermoprotei > Sulfolobales > Sulfolobaceae > Acidianus > Acidianus ambivalens. The sequence continues at coordinate 664,454 of NZ_CP045482.1, forward strand.
TACTAGCATCAACACTTGTCTTCGATTCTGTACCAATTACGCTATACCTAATTGCACCACTAGTTGCAATGACTTACTTATACTTAACTTCGGTAAAGGAAAAGGTAAGGGAATAACATTTATTTTCGTACAATTTTTTATTTTGTCGACTACTCGAAGGAGTAATACGCAAAATAGATAACGGAATGACCACTCATTTTCTTCTACTCAAAGATTTATTCTAAATTAGATTTTTCAAAGAAAAATCTAAAAGTTAGTAAGGGAAAGAATAAATTATGAATGAGATTGCAATTACTCAAGTTTACGGCAAAAAGCTGAAGCAGAGGTACGTTGCTCTCGTAGACGAGGAAATAATGAAGAACTTTAACCTCCTTCCGGGAGACGTAATATTAATTTACGGAGATAGGGCTTTGCCTTTTACAGTTCAAGAAAATAGGGATAAAGAGAAGGGGATAGTTGTGAACGAAGAGGACTTAAAATTGCTGGGAATTAAAAACGGAGAAAGAGCTGGGTTTAAAAAGGCCAATTATGTAGAAATACAAACTTTAAGTTTAGCACCTGCAGTCCAAAAGCCTTATGATGAGAGGAAAATAAGCCTTGAACTTAGGGGAAAGGCTGTAACTAGGCGGATGCCTTTGTTTACTAAAGAAGGCGACTTCACTGTAATCTCCTTCTTTCCTCAAGCAGAAGTAGGAATAGTGACGGGAGATACTAAAATAGAAATAGGATATTCCAGCGTTAAGTTGACTCAAAAGGATATACCTTACGTAACATTGGAAGACGTAGGGGGTTTATCTAAACAAATAGAGGAATTAAAAGAAATCGTTGAGATATCCCTCGTAAGGCCAGAAATAATGAGGATTTTAGGTTTAAGAGCTCCTAAAGGAGTTCTACTTTACGGCCCTCCTGGAACAGGAAAGACTCTACTTGCTAAAGCTATAGCCAATTCCGTAATGGCGAATTTCTTTTACATAAGCGGTCCAGAAATTGCGTCAAAATATTACGGTGAAAGCGAGAAAAAGTTAAGGGAAATATTTGAACAAGCAATAAAGGATTCTCCCTCAATAATTTTCATTGACGAAATAGACGCAATAGCTCCTAATAGGGACACTACTGGATCAGAAACTGACAGAAGAATAGTTGCACAACTTTTAACGCTAATGGACGGGATAACTTCATCCAGAGGAATTTTAGTAATAGGGGCAACAAATAGGCCTAACGCACTCGATCCGGCACTTAGAAGGCCTGGAAGATTTGATAGGGAAATAGAAATTCCAGTTCCAGACAAGGAAGGTAGATTGGAGATATTAAAGATTCATACGCGAAGGTTAAACTTAGTTAACGTAGATCTAGAGAAGATAGCTGAATTGGCACACGGTTATGTTGGAGCTGATCTGGAGGCATTAGTTAGGGAAGCTACATTGAACGCTTTTAGAAGGAGTAAAAATTATGATTCTGCAAACGTTACAATGGAGGACTTTTTAGAGGCAATGAAGAGAGTTCAGCCTTCTGCATTAAGAGAATTTAAGATTGAAATACCTGCAACTACGTGGGAGGACGTAATAGGTCTTGAAGACATAAAGCTCGAGTTAAAAGAAGTTGTGGAATGGCCTCTAAAAGAACCCAGCATTTACGAATATATGAAAGCTGAAATACCCAGCGGTATATTGCTTTACGGTCCTCCAGGGACGGGAAAAACAATGCTTGCTAGAGCCGTAGCCCACGAGAGCGGTGCAAACTTCATAGCAGTTAACGGACCGGAAATACTTAACATGTGGGTTGGCGAAAGCGAAAGGGCGATAAGAGAAATTTTCAAGAAAGCTCGTCAAGCATCACCTTGTATTATCTTCTTTGATGAAATCGATTCTTTGGCCACAGCTAGAGGTAGCGATCCTAATAGAGTGACTGAAAGAATAGTAAGCCAATTGCTTACAGAAATGGACGGAATAAGTAAGAGGTCGGAGAAAGTAGTTGTAATTGCTGCAACAAATAGGCCAGACATAATTGATCCGGCCCTTCTAAGGCCAGGCAGACTGGAGAAGTTAATTTATGTAAGACCTCCAACTTTGGATGAGAGGAGATCCTTATTCGTCAGCTTAATATCTAAGCATCCTCATGAGGATAATATAGATTACGATAGGTTAGCTAAGTTAACAGAATATTATACACCTGCAGACATTAAGGGAATAGTAAATAAAGCAGTCCTCTTATCAATAAGGAGAGCAATGGCTGGCGAGAAGAACGTAAAATTGAGCGAGGAGGATTTGGAATTGGCAGTAAGTTCATCTAAGCCCAGTTTGAATTCATCAATATTAAACTACTATAATTCCTTCAATATGAAGACAAGGCAGACTAGTTATGCTTGAAGTTTACGTAATCTTCGGTTTAATGGCTTTTTCCCTAGTACTTTCCGGAGTAATGACCTTAGTGCTTTTAGGAATTGCTGAGAACGACATTGTTAGTTCTTTAGGAATTTATGAAATACCTAGGATAGAACTTAGACTTATTTTCATAATATCTCTTTTTTCAATTTTTGACGGAGTCCTAGAGTCTTTTGTCCTCTCACCGCAAGGGATAATTTTAAGTTTTGAATCGATACCATATTTAATTGTAATATTTAGTAAAAAACTGAGGCGATTTTAATGCCTACTGAAGGATTTAGAAGTTTAGTTTATATAGTTGAGATAGTTTTTATATTCTTTTTCCTTTATTTATTTGATATAAAATTCATAAAAAGCGGAGTTTTGTTCTACGGAATCATGATTATGGGTTTAGCGATAGCTTCAGTTCTAGGTTATTTACTAATAAAGAATGTGGAAAAGTACTTCAATTATTAAAACTCTCAATAGTACACCAAAATTAAATCGCTTTAGTAGGTGTGCTACAGTTGTATTATGCGTCATTTAGATGTTAGCGTTATGATTAAATAACTTAGAAAGAAGGAGTTTTCAATATTAGATAATAAAGTAAAATGAAAGATTTTGATAACTTATATAACTAGGTATCCATATTATTAAATGTGAAGTTATGGAGAAAGTGGTAATAAAGGGAGTTACCAACTCAGTTATTAAAAGAATGAAAGGTCTTACATGAAAATTTTTAAGAGATTGTTGTCTTTTAAAGAATAAATACTTCATGTCGGATATATTACTTATGAAATACTCAGTCCTACTATTGTTACCGCTTTTACTATTATTATATCCTCCTCTTCATGCTGTACTTATAGGCCCAACGGATTACGGGTATGAATTTTTCCAATACCAATTATGCGGAATAACAGCAAAGATTACGTTCTATTACCTAAACTATACCGGTAAGGTACCTAGCATACAACAAAACTTTTGCATATGCCTAAACAAATGTCAAATATTCGTGCAAAACGTAATGTGGTATATAGGTAAGTGCTTTAATCCCTCTTGGGAGACGAGCCTGTACTATAACGGGATTTACCACATATTTAGGATGACTCCAGACTTAACTGGAAATACTTACAACTTGACTACTTTAATCTATAACGAGACAAGGTACGTTAAGATTGTATTTTTGATATCGAATTGCACTAATACTTTCAAGCATTGCGTAACGTTGAAAGGTGTTTACAGAGGAATAGTTGGAGGCCTTGAAGGTACTGTAATTGCTGGTTGTGGCTGTGGAGAGACAGTAACGCTAGAAAAAGGAACAAAGCTGGAAATCTCTTCCCTTTATTTATACAAAGGAAAATGGTACGTCCCTGCAATTATTTTAGGCGATGCCCAGGATACGGCAGAAGCTGCATATTGCGGTAAGGTTTGTTTACTACCTTGCAATACCGTCTTAGTTACGTATAACGACTCTCACGGAGAATATTGTATAGATTACTTGGCACTGCCCAGCGTCATCATTTTTAATAACACGGTGAAAGTATTTCCTTATAACAGCTTGTGGGAGATCGAATATCCTAATGGTAGTATAAGGTATTTTGTTAATTGCACAACCTTTGTCGAAGGATCAAGAGTCTGTCCGGTAGATGTTGTAGGAAATTACACCTTCCTTTTGAATAAAACTTACCTAGTTAAGTCCTGCATTCCTATTTATGGAGAAAAGAAGTTTTACATCCCTAAAGCTGAGTACTTATTTTACGTAGAAAACGGTAGTTACCATAAAATATTCGTAAACGGAAGTGAAACAATATTATTTCATAACTCGTCATCGTCTTATACGAGTAATAATTCAGTAAGATCTACAACCACCAATTTTCAAACATCTGCAACAAGAAGTAATAATCTTACGTCAAGCGAACAGTCCATTATTTCTACGCGCTTATATAAAAATCCTCATAGCCCTACTAGAGAATTCCTCTTAATATCATTTATTGCATTAATGGTTATTGTGGCTTTAGTACTATTGGTTCTCAGGGGAAATAAGGGTTTAAAACACTAGGAAAATACAAAGACCAAAGAATGCATTTTCTCTTAATTAATGTCCATTGACTCAGGATTAGTCTTTTTCTGGCTGTCTCTTAAAAGACCGAGTATAACTAGTTCGCAGGTAAATAGAATGGATAGAAAGTGGTTATCTTAAAGTTTTTCTAGTTTTTATGATTTAACGCCGGGTTAAAATCTGTTCTTATCATCAAATGCCATTTAGTTAGTTAAACATAATAATAAGGAATAGGTTTAAGTTAATTTCTGCATTAAAGGAATTTCCTTCGCTATTACATTATACATATTTTATTCATTCTATAAAAACAAATGTTCAATCGCTTCAATATTTCTCTTCCTATTAAATTCATTTCTACATATGGAGATGATTCGATAAACGCGTCAACATTTAAATTGCCTATGATAATATTTGCTCTGGCTACGTAAACTTCAACATTACCTATAATTCCCCTATATTTTCTAGTAATAGGAAGTTCCAGTGAGTTAAGTTTCTTATAAATTTCGTAGTTAAGAAGTAACCAACCGGAAAATCCGGTGTCAACTAGCGCATCTATCTCAACAGAATTTTTAAGGTCAGTTACTTTTACGTGTAGCATAGGCTTTTCATTTATATTAAAACACTCCAGGGAGTTCACCTTCTCCAGTTAACCACTTTTTACTTAGAGCATAGCACTTCTTGTACTTTTTAGCTTCCTTTATCATATCTTCCTCGCTTTCAAAACCACCTATGAAATTTCCGTCACAGAATAGTGCGTACTTTCCTTCATTTACCGCATCCCAAAATTCTTTGCTCTTTATCACCATCATCCTATCTAGGTCTTTATTTAATAACCAAAGTTTAATTGCCTCATTTACGGCCTCGCTTACCGAAATACCTTCGATTGAAGCCTTAGCCTTTAACATCCTATAAAGCTTTTCATCAACGTCTTTTATAAGCACTTTCATTAAGTTTAACTTGTTAAACTAGTTAAAATATCTAATGGCGTAATGGTGTTCATGAATATTTTTATGACATATAATTAGAATTTTTGATTAATCTATTAAAGTACAAAATAAAATGTGCAATTCGTAGGAGGGACTTTGTATATTAACTATTATCCTTCTGAGTTACGCGTACTATTGCAGACAACTATGATAGCTAAGATAATCATCTATAGAAGTAGCTGACTCCTCCCCGCCTCACAGAGGCGAGGGTTCCCTCCTCATCGTTCCCACCATCGATTCGGGATTACATCGCAGTCGAGAGGGTCAGAGGGCCCCCAGAGAGATCATCACCAAGCTCTAGTCCCTTAGGAGATACTGGTTGCTCCCCCACAGTCCCATTCAGCAAGGAGCGTCATTAGCGTCACTAAAAGATTTTTGGAAAAAAAGAGATTTAAACGCGGAGCTATCCATTTGGCGAGGCTTTCCACCCCTTAACCCCCTTCTCTGTAATGACTGAGAACGCTGCAGAATTTATAGGCGAGGCATTGGCAATAAACCATAGGATGACGATAGATGATATTATAGATACAGTTCACGTATTCCCTACAGTAGCGGAGTCTTTAAGGATAGTTGCTTTAGCGTTTTATAAGGATGTGGAAAAGTTAAGTTGTTGCGTTTAACAATTGCGTCTAAGAAGCTTAAAATACTCTTAGAAAATATATATACTCATGAGCATAAGTGAGGTTAAAATTGAAGGTTTTAGAGGACTTGAGATCGCTAGTAAGCTTAAGAGGGTAAATATTGTTGTTGGAGAAAACGGCAGTGGCAAGACTTCTTTCCTTGAATCAATTTTTATGTCGGCCCTTTTCCAATCAGATATAAATGATAATGACGTACATACTTCTCTCCTTTATGTACTCAATAGTAGGGGAGATATACTTTCTGCATTCTCCTCATTATCTGATTCTAAAGTTACACTTGATAATATAACGACGCAATTTAAGAAGGTTGACCCTTATAGTCTTGATGTAGAGATAAATAATGAAAAAGTAGCCGAAATTAGAATAAAATCTGGAAATTTAACGACTGAAACATTATCTGGACCATTACTTTTACCTGTCATAAAGATCGTAAAAAGGGTAGAAATTAAGTATTCTCCCATTTATATTTCAACATTCTTTGATAGTTCTGGAAATCCTGAAAGAATTTACAGCATCGCAAAAAGGAAAAATAAGGAAAAAATAAAATCTGATCTCGAAATATTACAAGATGAGTTCGGACAATTTAAACTTTATTATGGTAAACTTCCGGCATACGTAATGGGTAGAGGGTTATTAAAGAGGGAATTAATAAGACTATCATTAATGTCATCAAATATTCTCCTAATCGATGAAATAGAAAATTCCCTTCATCCTGACCTTGTAATGGAAGTGCTGAAGGATATAAAGGATGAGAAAAACACTCAAGTAATTTTTACCACTCACGTAAATGAAGTTATCAAAATGGCCGGAAAAGTATTCGATAACGAGGAAGTTCAAGTGCTTTACTTATCTAGAGGAGGATATAAAACATACGAAATTTCTGAAATTTCCGAATTTGAGAAGCCACTTAGTTGGTTAGGGTATGTATAAATGCCAATAAATTGTGACAGAATAATTGTGGAAGGTTCAACAGAAAAAGCAATTCTTGGAAAGCTCGGTTTTGATGAAGATAATATAGAGGTAAAATATGGAAAGGGAGAAGTTATTAAAGAATTTAAGAAATATTTATCCTCTACTCCAATCTTGAAAGAAGGAAATGTTTGTTTTATAATAGATGGAGACGAAGAAGGTTATGAAGGAATATATAACGAGCTTAATAAAGATATAAATGTGTTAGATCGCTCTCCGCCCTATATAAAAGTATGTAAAGGCAAACTATGTTACATATTAATAGTTATAGGTGATAAAAATAATGATTTTAAAGGTTGTATTGAAACATTATTATTAGCACGTATTAATGTAGATAAGGAAGCTAGCGATATAATAAATAGAGTAATAGAGTATCAACAGCAGAAGTTAAGAAAGCTTTCAATGTGTGATAAAGTTAAGATGAGATTTTACTTGTCAATATTTCTAACCTCAGGAGAGCCCACATTACTCTACTTATCTAAAAAATTTGTTGAAGAATTATTTAAAATAGTTGAAGAGAATATTGTAAAAGATATCATTGCGGATTTTATAGAGATAAAATAACTTCGATTTAATGTAGAAATTCCTAGCTAGAGAAAATCACAAAACATGGCTATTTTTAAGTTATACGGAGTAAATTAAATTATGGAAGAGAAGTTATCTTCACTTAAGATCGATAGAAAAGCTTACATTAGGGCTAGAATTATAGAAACGTTAGATGATCTTGACGTAGGAATAAACATGTGGCTTGCAGGGAGGACTAGGAATTCTGCTGGGAAAATATTTAATGCAGTTAAAGCTTTGTTATCAGCTTTAGTTACTAAAAACCTAGATAAACTATCGGCTAAAGACGAGTGGTATGCAAAAAGAGGTTATACTGCACCTACTAATGCATTAAAAGGCATTTCCATTGACCTGGCTAAGTTAGGCTATAGGGACGTTGAGAACATAACTAATTTAGCTTTTCTCCTTCACGATTATCAATATAACGGCTTTGATCCAGATTTTTCTAAATATAAAAATAAGGAAGAAGTATTGCACGATATAATTACGCTAGCGAGAGGTATTTTAGACAATATAAAGAAGGAGTGGTTTAAAGAGGAGTGGGATGAAAAGCTAGACGTTTTATATAGCATAATTACGTCTGATTTAGAGAGAATGGAGAAAAACTCCGTAAAATAATGTTGTAGGTTGCATAAGAGAGTAACGCTACTTGTTGTTTATCTTTTCATTCAAGTCATATCATTTGAGCATAGAAGTTTTTATCCATGCTTCTAATGTTTAAATATGGCAAAATGGTTCGAGAAGAGCGATAAGGAAGTCGCATATCTTCTGCTGGAGAAGGGCTATTACCCTGAAGCTTGCTTTCACTCCGAAATGGCTGTAGAGCTGAAATTGAAAGGAATTTTAGTAGAGGCCACGGGTGCTATTATTTACACTCATTCAATAAAGAGATTGTTAAAGGAGGTGGAGAAGGTTAAGAAAATTAATTTGAATGATAAAATATTGGATTGCGCAGATTATTTATCTTATATATACTTAGGCTCTAGGTATCCAGAGGAAGAAATTATTGAATTAGAAAGGAGTGAAGGTGAAAAATGTGTCAGATGCATGGAAGAAATACTCTCTATTCTCTGACCTTTTACAGATTTACAAGGAAGAGGAAGAGCAGTTCAAGGACTATGTTAATTTCCTGTGCAATAAAAATTACACTGTAATATTATTCGGCTCCAGGGCAAGAGGAGATTTCAAAATATACAGCGATTACGACCTTTTAGTTATAGGGGAAGATTTTCCGAAATTTCCTCCTACTGATGCAATAGAACTTCACTTTTATAAAAAAGAAAAGGTTGATAAAGAGATAGCGGAATTTAATACAGTGATAATAGATGCTTTTTACGAAGGTAAATTATTATGCGATAAGCTGAATATCTATGAGGAAAAGAGGAGGAAAGTATTAGAGAGAATTAAAGGATTAAAACGCGTTAAAGATGGATGGATAAGGGAGTAGTATTGAGTTGATTTGCAGTTTTCACAACATTTAAAGTTAGCAGTTATTAAGAATTATTTGTGGAAGTAACAAAACCTTGGATAGATGATAATAAATATAAGAAGGATAGATTACTTGAAGCAAAATATGAAGCTGAACTGGCTAAGAAGTTCTTAGAGGACGGGTTATATAGAAACGCTGCAGGTAAAGCTTTTCAAGCCTGGAAAGCCTTATTGGCTTCTTTATCTGTAGATTATATTCAGGAGATCTCTAAGTATTTTAAAGGAGAATGAGGGACGGTAGGACGGTAAGTTATGCTGAGTGGATAGTAGCCATTATGCCAACGAGTAAAATGGCCAGTGTGGCGCAAATATTGGACAAAATATTAGATAATAACATTGAGGCTTATACGGATATTGCAATGAAGCTTCACGAGTTTCAATATAACGGCCTAGATAAGAGCGGTGAAGTAAGCAGTTACCCTTCATTAGATTTTGTTAAAATGGATTTAGAGAAACTTCTAAAGGAGATAGAGAAGTACTTAGCTAGCAACCCGTGACCTCATTTCCATCTTGTGCCATTCTGGCACTTTTGGGTTAGGAATTGAATCCCATTCATCATAGGGCTTGATATCAAGGACTGGAGTTCCGTCAAAGGCGTTTATTCCTTTAATGTACAAGGTGTTGCCTTCCCTCTTAACTAGTTCAACTACTGAGACTCCTATGGGATTAGGCCTATGCTGAGACCTTGTGGCAAAAACTCCTACCTCTACTCCTCCTCTCACTCTTTTTAAACCCTTGTCTGGGTTAGCGAGATGAAGATGATAAATAATTATTAAGTGAGAGAATTCTTCAACCCCTTTTAGTCCTTCGGCAAACTCTTCTTTGACCTCAATCTTAACAATGGATTTCCTTGAGGCTGAATTATCTTCTCTCCTCACGAAACCTATGTAGTTAAAGCAACAATCCATAATATAAGGTCGAAGCTAAAGAATAAAATCCTTGTATTATTCGATTTCGTAAATTATTCCTATGTAGCCGAAGTCTGGAAAATCTATTGAAAATTCTGTAAGCCCCTTGTTCACCTTTAGGAAGTCCAGAACCTTAAATTTTTCAGGGAAACCTTTCTTGTTAAGGTATTTTGCCTCAATTGCCGTTGCCTCTTTTAACCTTGGAAAGAATAAAGATTGGCGGTATCTAAGGATAGGGGATTGTATAGCGTTAAAATTAATTGAAAACAGCCTTCTAGTACCGTAAACCTTTTCCTGAATTTCAAGGTATTTCTTAATATCTTTCAGTAACTCGTTAGTGAAAACTACTTTGAATTCCAGTTCATAGACCTCCATCTCCTTTCCCTTACCGTTAAAAGTTATTTCTATTTCATTCTGAAAATTTCCCAAATCCTTGATCTTAACTTCGCCTTTCCCTTCAGCGTTCATTCTAACTTGACTTTCCAATACTCTCGAAGAAGTTGATAGAAAGACCTTTTTAAAGGATAGCTTGCTGAAAGGATTTAATCTAACGAATTTATAATTCCCTGATAAGGTTACACTTTCTGTATATTTTTCCTCGTAATTAAAGGAGATAACATATTGTATTACTTTTAACGCCGATGATAATTTTTCCTCAATCTTTTCCTGTTTCATTTTACTTTCCTTGGAAAGTAATTTAATTAATGAAGGATCCATGAGTATATATCATTTTTGAAGTTAGAAAAGTTTAACAAGAGTTAGTCAACCCGGTAGGATAAGATCTTCTCAAAGAGTACAGAGGTTTTGAGAATACTTTAATTCGTGTAGGAGTTAATTAAAAAGGCTGGGGAAGAAGGAATTAACGTTGAGGATATTATAATAAATGCTATTAGGAATAAAAGTGAAGATCCTTCCATCTCAATAAAGTTAAGAGTAAAAATTGCTGAAAGATACATTAACGAAGCAAAGAAATATCTTGAAAACGGAGATATAATTCAAGCCTCTGATAAAGCATATAAGTCTGCAGAAAAGGCGTTAGGTGAGAAGCTCAATACTAATCAATTAGCAACTAAGGAAGGTAAGTGGTAATTATTATTTATCGTCTGTAGCTTCATTAACGGAATGGAGTAGAAAGGGTTGGTCTTCAGCTTAACGTTTGGGGATTTCATGAAGGTATAGATAGCGTAAAACGTTATATTACGGACGTTGAAGAAATGATCGAAAAGGTTAAGAAGGAGCTCCTAAAAGTATAAATTCCTCATAACTAATCAATTATATATGACAGTTAATCAAGTAGAAATTGAGGAGATACGCAGAGACCTATATAAGAGAGCAGAGTTTGTAATTAAGGCATATAAAAAGTATCTTGATGCATTAGCAGAATTTGATAGAACTGGAATATTGAAAATAGATGGAGAAGTTCTTTACGTTGCTAAGTATAAGGAGAATAAGTAGACATAATTTCTTCTATAATTTTCTGTAATTTTCTTATATCTTTCTCCTCATCTTCTGATTCTCCAGATATTTCAGCTATCGTTATAGTAAGTTTTTTAGCTAATTTTGAATCAAGTAGAATATCTTTCTCATATAATTTCGAAAGTATTGATAGTAATAATGCATAAGATGTTCTCTTATTGCCATCTGCAAATGGATGGCCAGAAGCAATATGATGAATTAAAACTGCTAAACTTCTGCTTATGTCATGGTTTTCCTCTAGGTCAAAGATTGCGGAATAAATAGCTCCATCTATATTGTCAGGGTTTACAAATAATGGGGGTTAAAGGGGCGGAAAGCCTCGCCAGATGGATAGCCCCTTATATTTAAATACTTCTTTGCCGATTTTCTATCAATGGCTAGGAGGGTTAAAGCGATCAGAGCTACTGTTTCGATGAAGATCGCAGTCTCTGATTCCCTCCTAGCCCTCGTTAATAACTACGTTAAGGCACTCCGTTTCACCTTGTTTTGGTTAAAGGAAAATGTTCCAAACCCGAATGAGAAGGGAGTGTTAGGGAAAGTCCACGAGGAGTTATACACGAGGTTAAGAGGGGAATACAATCTACCGTCAAAGGTTGCTCAAGACTGTTATCGTGATGCCCTTTCAATATACAAGGGTTGGTATAATAATCCTAGGAGAGGGCGTTTCCCAAGAGTGTACAAACCCACTGTATGGTTAACACCAAAGGCAAGTTATAATGTGGATTTCGAGAGGATGACTGTTAGGATTGCAAGTGTTGGAGAACTTCAAATTCTAGGTTATCCTAGGAACTTGAAGGAGTACTTAAGCTGGAAAATGAAGGAGGCTAGGTTAGTGATCAAGGGCGGTAAGGCTTTTCTAAAGGTCGTTTTTGACAATGAGGAAGAAGGGAAAGTTGAACCAAGGGGAAGTATTGCCGTAGACATTAACATGGCTGAAGTAGTCGTAGGGAAGGACGACAAACACTACGTTAGGATTCCAACTCGTCTCGAAGAGGTTCATCACTGGAAGTCTTTAGCTGAAAGCCTACAAAGGAAGTACCCAAGGAGGTGGAGGGAGAATAGGAGGATCCTAAACAGGATTCATTCCTTCCACCTAAAGGCTAAGATGGTTATGGAGGATTTTGCTAGGAAAGTGGGGAAATGGGTTGTTGAAGTAGCTAGAATGATGGGTTCTAACGTCATTAAGTTGGAGAGTCTTAAGAACCTTATCAAGAATGTTGATAAATTGCCGAAGGAGTTTAGGGATAAACTGTATCTGATGCAGTATCGTCGTTTGCAGTATTGGATTGTTTGGCAAGCTAAAAAACACGGAATGATTGTTGAGTTTGTTAATCCTAGTTATTCATCAGTCTCATGCCCTAAGTGTGAGCAAAAGATGGTTGAGGTTTCCCATCGTTGGTTTAGGTGTTCATGTGGTTATGAGAATGATCGTGATGTTATTGCTGTAGTTAATCTTAATGGGAGGGGTTCTCTGAGCCTCTCGACTGCCCCTCAAATGAGAGATGTAAGAGCGAATCGATGAGGGGAACCCTCGCTGGCGGGGAGGAAGTCAGTAGACCAAATGTAGAGGAAGGATCCTCATTTATTATTTGCTGATTTAGCCAAATAATGAAATCCTTATCCAAAGAGCTTAATATCGTCTGAAGCTTACTTTCCATCGCAATGTTGTCACAGAGGATTATAATAATGTTTTCTCAAACGTCAGAAGTACATGAGCTACTTAATTGAAAAGTTTTTTAGCTTCGTTAAGCATTTCCTTCACTTTTTCTACTCCTATTTTTACATAATCTAAAGAAAGTTTTCCCTCGTGGAATCCCCAAACGTGAAGATCGTATGCAGAATTCCAACCATTAATTACCCAATCTCCTAAAGCCTTAGATAAAGTTTTGCTCGCCATGCTAAGAAGATAAGTATACCATCTACCTTCTCTTAAGAAAGATTGATATTCTGGAGTCCTAAACTTCTCAGCTAGTGCTTTTACTACTTCCTCTGCTACTTTGTATGCTTTTTCCGAAGCTTGAACTGCGTCGCCTTTATTTAAATATTCCTCACTTTCTTTTAAATAATTTTCAGCTAACTTTATCCTCTCCTCTGAAGTATAGTTAGGATCCTCCCGGCTAAGCGCGTCAAGTAATACTTCGTTTACGTCAATTCCCTTCTTCATTCCACGTTTATTAATTAAATACGCTCGCTATTAAATCTTATAATATTCACTAGAATTCATATAAGAAACTCAAAGACTGTATTTAATTTTCATTGATTATCACTTAATTTCCGCTTTCCGAGATATTCTTTTCTCGTTCGGAATCTTTAAATAGAGGAGTCCACCAATGAATATGGAAGAAGCTAAAAGGATAGTCGAATTGATTGAGGAAAAGCTTTTACAACGTTTGTATAAATTTTTACTCATGTGAGAATAATCTGAGTAACATTAGCTAAGAACTACTCATTACTTTAAATTTTCTCGACTTTATTTATAAGCGTGAAAATAGTAACTTGGAACGTTAACGGTTTAAAGGCAATAACCAGGAAAGGCTCCCTAGACGAAGTTTTAAAATACGACGTTATTATGTTACAAGAAATAAGGACTTCCGACTTACCTTTAGACTTGCTGTTTTCCGGACTTACGATAGAGTCTTTCTCTGCAAAGAAAAAAGGGTATAGCGGTGTTATGACATTAACGCGTTATAAGCCAATAAACGTAATAAAAGGCTTAAACGTTGAAGAATTTGACGAAGAAGGCAGAGTTTTGACCCTTGAGTTCGAGAAATTATTCTTAATTAACTCTTATTTCCCTAGAGCTGGTGACGAACTAAAGAGGTTAGATTTCAAGATAAAGTTCGATAAGACCATAGAGGAATTCATGATGAAGTTGAGAGAAAGAAAGCCCGTAATTATTTGTGGAGATTTTAACGCGGTAAGAGATAGGAAGGACTCATCTTTTTGGGACGAAAGGGAACCGGCTTTAACTCCTCAAGAGAGGGAATGGTTAAATCACGTGGTTAATGACCTAGGATTTATAGACGCTTACAAACTAGTTAATCCTAGTAAGAATGAATTTACCTGGAGGAGTTATAGGTTTAAATGGAAGGCAATGAGGATTGATTATTGCCTAGTTTCCTCGGAGTTAAAGAATGAAATTAAGAACTGCGAAGTGTTAAAGATTGAAGGATCTGATCATTATCCATTACTCTTAGAGCTTAACATTGAAAGCCCGTAATGTTCCTTGAATTATTCTTAACATCTTTTTATTTATTTTATTTTATATTTTATCATAATCTATCTCTCTAAGAATAGGATCCACTATTTCGTAAACCCCTTCTTTCTTCTTTTCTATGAAATTATTATTAATAAGGGATTCCAATGCCAAACTCAATTCCTTATCGTCTACATCACCCAATTTTATTTCTACTCCTCTCTTGATGTCTTTCCACGTATTTACTACCTTTAGCACATTCATTATTGTTGTGTAAATTCCCTTATTATTTTTGCCCTCAAGAAAATGTTTAAATTCATCAATCATTATCTTCTTACCTTCTTCAATAGTGTAGGCCATTGAGGAATCAAAGTCTATTTTCCTTATAGCGTAAAAATTTCCAAAGAGTGTTAGCCAACCTACAACTCCGTCCAACTTTTTGACTACTTCATCCTCTTTATCAAAACGCACATTTAGTTCTTCCATCCCTTTTTTGAGGAAATTCCTAGAAGTGTCTTCATCAAATGGCCTTAAATTTAATAAGACGGGCGGTCTGCCGTGAAGAGGAGATGAAGATGAAGGGTTAGATAATGCCTTAGTTACTCCTATGTAAGAACCAGAGAATATGAACCTTACTTTAGGATTAGAGGCGAAAACATTCCCCAAAACTTCAAGGAATTGCTTACTTGCTTGGGAAATCTCCTGAACTTCGTCAAGACCTATTACTACGTCTTCTTCAATTGAATTGAAAAGTTCTATTAAGCTGTTAACTACTTTAGCACCTCTTTTTAATTCTATTCCTGCAGAACCTATGACGAAATTAACCTTAACAGAAATCTTAAAACTAGGTTTACTACCATTTATTTCTGACAGAATTGCCTTAAGTAATGAATTCAAATTTCTAACTCCTCTAAGATTAACATAAATACCTTTAAATCCATAATTTTTCTTCATTTCGTTTATTATCACTTTCATTAAACTAGTTTTTCCTATCTCTCTTTGACCGCCTATTATTAACCAATTCTTTGATAATAGTTGCGATATAGAAAAGTCAATCTCTTTATCTCTTCCGAATAATTCTTTCCTGTCCTCTTTAGGATGAAGATCGAATAACAACTGTACCCACACCAGTAACTGTAGTGAGTACAGTAAAAAGCATTATGCGAACTAAGACCTTAGATAATTTAACATCTTAAATTACAAAAAGTGGGACGAAAAGCCTCGCCAGATGGATAGCCCCGCGTTTAAATCTTTTAGTGACGCTAACGATGCTCCTTGCTGAATGGGACAGTGGGAGGAGCAACCAGTATCTTCCTTTAAGGGACTAAAGCAATGATCTCTCTGGCTACCCTGACTGCTAAATGATGGTGGGAACGATGAGGAGGGAACCCTTGCCTCTGCGAGGCAGGGAGGAGTGAGTGAAATCCCCATAATTTTTACTCCTCTTATTCGAAGGTGAAATAAAAGATCTTTATTCCTCTTTATAACCCTGTTTATTTCCTTCTCCAACATTTTAATAAAATCCCTGTATACTATGTATTCCTTAATTCTCTAACTTCCTCATGTCAAGAAAAACGTAAGTTGAGCCTACGTGGTTTAAAACCGACTTTACGAGAGAAGTTTTCCTGTTCTCCTTAATCCCATTATAACAATTAATGGAAAATCTAGTGAATTTTTAAGTAATTAGATTTCACTTTCTCTGTCAAAAATTATCTTTAGGTCTAGGGTTAAATAGCGTTTTACTTACTCCCTCCCTATTTCTTGCTCATCTTCATTATTCTCGAGATTACGTAGTTTATCCCTTCAATAGTGAGTACTCCTACAAGGACTGGATGCAAAATATAAATAGGAGAAACTCTTTCTAAAACTCCCAGAAAAGTTGCCAAAATTGATGGAGGATGCTCTATATTTAGAATTAATTCAATACCGTAAGCTACTATTGATGCCAAAACGGCTATAAAGATGCTAGAACCTATAAGCACAAAAATAACTCCTATAAAGGCGGAAAGCAAATAGGAGGATAATATAACAAGACTTCTCTGAAACTTCCAAGCCGGGTCTGGAAACTTAGTTCCTGCAGTAGCTAAAAAAGGAGGTAAGATAAACGTAACGTGAGTTTCTATCGACGCAAACGTAATTATGCTGATTGAGATTACAAGGTTTAAAAACGCAAATAGCTTGTATTTCCTATTTAACTCCATGAAGAAAATAGTGAATATCGAAATTTATGGCTTACTCACGAATTTATGAAGCTGTATTGATAAATTATAACCTTCTTTAACAACCACGTCCCACCAATAATCTATTCTTTCATTATTTATTGGTTGTAACCAGACTTTGCTTTTTTCCACTCCTAGATATTCCACCATTTTCCTAACTTCGTCAAGGTCGTCTTCCCACATTACCGGAAACTTTAGATAATAGAACTTTTCTTCGTCCATTAATTTTTCCACGTTTTTCTTTACAATTTCTACTTTGTATTTTACTCCAGCATTAGACAGCTTAGGAGATATGCTGAAATAATCTACGTAATCCACAAAATGATCTTTCAATAACACTGTTCCGTTAGTTTCAACAAGAATTTCGCTTCCCCTGCTCTTAGCCTTAGTAAGGAAATTTCTTAGAATATCCTGATATAATGTAGGCTCTCCACCGGTTAAGATTATAAAATCGTCGAAAACGTCTAGATCTGTTAGAACTTTCGGCTTACCGTAATATGAGTATTTTGTGTCGCACCAAGAGCACCTCAAATTACAACCGAAGAATCTAATAAAGAGCGCTCTCCTACCGGAAAAAGGGCCTTCTCCTTGTAAGCTTACGAATATCTCACTAATCGGTAACATTTAGTAGAAGAAAGTGTTTGATAATAAAAAGTCTTCCTTTTTAACCGGCAAGATGATAATACACACGTCTTGAAGTTTAAAAAAGTAAGTAAATATAGTTTCATTTTTACGTTAGATTTGGGTAAAAATATATTTAATGTCTTTCTCTATCTTGAGTTATGAATTTAAAAAATCAGTTTGTATACATCCTAGGAGTACTAATTCTAGCATCCATAGTGGCACAAATATACATAGCCTGCAGGCACGATAACGAGGAAATGAAGGTAATAGTAATAAATAACGGCACTGGATATATTGGAGATCCTCCTGCAAGTTTAGGAAATAGTGAAGACTACTTAATAAACCCAGTATTTCCTGCACACACTATAGCTAGCCAGTACGCTTACGTAACTTACGGTAATGGAAGAGTATTCATAGGCGGATTTTATTTATCTGGCAATGGATATTTAGCAGGTGCAAAAGGCGCAGCAGTAGTTTCATCAATGTTGGCCTATCAGCCTTTAACGTCTTATGATTACTATTTATATATTACAGCACCTTCCTGCATTAACGTTGGAGGGGCAGTTAAAACTGACTCAGCTACGGTAATGTTCTTAGCCTCAATGCTAGGTCAAGAGTCTTCATTAAATAAGTCAATGTACTTCTTGGGCGACGTTGGACTAGAGGGTTACATGTATTCAACAGGAGTAGTTTACCAAAGAATAGTACAATTATACAATGGAGGAATCTACTACCTAGTAGTTCCTAAAATGATGGCATTAGCGGAAGGGAAAACTTCCAAATGGCTCAGGAATTTGCATTACAGCACCACGAGGTTTTACTTACAGTTTGTTCAATACCTCAAATGTATCAAATGGAAACTACAGAACCATTACCTCAGCCAATAGGTTATTTAGATTTACAATATAATGCTTCTGCAGGATATTACTATCTGTGTTCGCTCTACAAAGAATTAAATTCGTCAGTAAGTAACCAAACAGTAAAAGAAGAGGCATTAAGCTGTTGGCTAAAAGCTGTAGGCTTAGCAGAGGAAGGTGATTATTATGCTTTCCATTTCTATCCAAATCCTGCAATTAATGCAATAGCACTACTTTACTCTCAAGATCCGTCATTTAACCTGGACGAAGAGGTTTGCAAAGCAGTAAATTGTTCAGGAAATAATTTATGGAAAATTGAAACTGCAGCAGAGGCAGCATATTTAGCTCAAGGTAATGTAAGTGATAAAATACTTGCTGACGCTTGGGCTGCACTGAGCTTATCAATTACTGCAGGACCAACAATAATCCCGTTAGGATTATATGAAGGAGTTTACAATGCTTATGTAATAGATGTTTATGCCGCGGAGTACTACGATGCAGTAACAGGATCAAAGGCAGGTAACTTAACGCTTCTAACTGACGTATTTGATAACCATAATTTAATTTATGACTACGGCTTCTTCGCAAACTATTATGCAATGCTGGCAATAGACTTCCGCAACTACTTCTTAGATCAGTTAAACTCCACTGCATTGCAAGAAGTCGAGACTTCAATATGTAATTACATGATCCATGAAGATCAGATCCTGGAAAATGCTGCTGCATACTATGACGGTCCTTCAGTTGTAGGATATATAATGATGAGTTACGGAATGGAAAACCATAACTTATGCTACTTATACTACGCAATGCCGTTCATTAGAATGACAATGAACATGGAGCAATTGACATGGTATAATGTGGATTGAAAGAGGAAAAGTTCTTAATTTTTTTTACAATAAATTATTTTACCTTTTATTAAGCCCTAGTTATTTTTACATCTCTTACTAGGACGTATGGAGAAAGTACGGGGATTCTAGAATCCCACCACCTTACTAGGTATCTCTCCTTGGATACTTCTTCTATATTCCTTATTATATTATGGATACTGTCTGCAATTCTCAACCTTCCTGCAACTCCCTCTACGCTACCATTCTTATAAACGACGACTGCATCCCTGCCTACGGTGGAGAAATTCCCTTCGACATAATTTTGAAACCTAGTATACCAGATTATTATTAAAGAATATTACGTTCCCAGAAAGTAGTGAGTCCTTGCCTACATCACCTTCACCAACTTCTAACGTCCAAGGGATAGGATGTATCCAACCGGCATTTCCAGTAGATTCAAGGCTCATTGCCTCCGCAACCTCGTTATTTAACAAAGGAGTCTTAAAAACCCCGTGATCTATGATCTTTTTATTCTTAGTAAAAGTTGCCTCTCTAATTCCTCCCAATCTTGTCCTTGAATTTTCTTTAAATCAAGGCTTTCTACGTTAGTCGATGAAGAAAAATAGTATTCCTTGCTCGTATGCTCTAACAGAATAACCCTCATTTTTCTCCTCGCTTACGCCTAAAAGTCGTCCGTTCATTAAGAATATTGATGAGGATTCATTCTTATGATACCTTGCCTCTAAGTACTTATAAGAATCAAACTTCTTTACAACTTTTTCTAAGTCCATACTTCTACTACGCTTTTCTCTTATTTATTGATTATTGAGACTTATGCTTCTCTTATATTTTTATTACGTTCTCTATTCTTTATTTCTTTAGCAATTTCGATTAATCTCTCCGGTCCTATACTATCTTCAGAATTAGGTGGATCTTCCAAAACTCCTACTAAACCGGCTCTAGATATTCCAAAGTCCTTTATCCTTTCTATCGCTTTTCTGGCCTCCTTTTCAGTAAATTTGTTCTTAACTTCGTAAGCTATGAAAGGCTTTCCTTTCTTTAATAGAACTACATCAATATCTCCTTGAGGTACATACGCTAATTCTGCATTATAATACTCAGCTAGCATTTCACCTATAGAAAATTGTAATTCCTTAGAAATAGGATAACTTAAATCTACAATTTTATTGCCTTTTTCTGAAACCTTATATTTAGCCTCTGCATAAAAAGTCACACTCATTATTGGTGAGTCCAAATCATGATACCACTCACTACCTTTTCCTCCTTTGTATACCCTTATTTTCTTTATTAACCCCATTTTAAATAGCGTATCAAGATAAGAAGAAGCCTTTGAAGGATTAATATCCATTCCTGCCTGCAACTTAGCAGATATCATTGAAGAATTCCACATCCCTCCTGCAACTTCTAATAAAATAGCCTCATAAGTTTGAGTCAGTTTCCTATCTTCTTCCTGAAAGATTTCCCCTATTAATCCTTTTGTAATATAATAGAAGGATTGAGGATTCCTCTCTACGTCACTCCAGTCTGAGGCATGTTCAATTATCCAAGGGTCTCTAAACAGTAGCGCTTTATAAGGATCTTTAACGCTAGCAAGTACATCACTGAACTTTATTATTCCCATTTTGTAAGGTATTACATAGCCTAAAAGAGGGCTATTTCTATCAACAACTTTACTAAGTACTCCTAAAGAACTCGCTAAAAGTATTAATGTACCGTTAGGATACGCAGTAGCTAATAAATCTATATATTTCTCTGGAAGCCTCTGAAACTCGTCTAGTATTATTTTCTTTCCACCCTTGAGTAATGATATAATCTTATTTATACCTTCATCTAGTGAAATCTCATCATTTTCATGAATAATGTTCAAAGTCCTTGATATTAAATAATAATCATCGTATTCTAAACATCTCGTTGCTAGATAGGTTTTACCTACTTTTCTCCTACCATAGATTAACCTCCACCCTTTCAAGTTTTTTATCTCTTTGCATTCTCTTCTTTCTATTTCAAACATATATTCACGAATATATATTCGGGAATATAAGAATATTTCCTTGGATAAAAGCAGTTTCAAATCTAACCTGTTTAAATTGAAGCCTCTAAAGAAAATTACAAGAGTTTCTATTATCTCCTAAGGCAAAAAAGTAATACATAACTACTCACCTTGTGTAATAGTTTATTTTTTATTAGTTTTAACCTAGCATAATAGGACTACGCTTAACGTCGTATATAAAAAATTAAGTCCACTACACTATTCATAAAATATCCTTGCATGAATTATTGCAGGAATTCCGCTCTTCACTTTCTCTTTTCCTCTCGCTAATGCATCCTCAACTTCGTTAGGCCTTTCCACGTATTCGTAATATCCTCCTATGCTTTCTATTGTTTTAGGTAAGTCGTCTATGTCGATCTCAGCCCCAGGGTATTTGTCAAATTTCTCCTCAGGATAAACTTCCTTTACCGCTCTCTCTACTGCCTTCCAACTCTTATTATCAAAAATTACCACTAGCACTGGGAATTTTTTAGCCATGTAATAAAAAGCTGTGGGAACTCCAAAAATGAAAGAACCGTCGCCCACAGTTATTACTACGTCTTTCCCTGTCGCCATCTTATAGCCTATTCCTGCTCCCAAAGCCCAACCTAAATGACCCATTGCAGGGTCTCCAAAATAGGAGTTAAAAGAGTTAAATTCTCCATACTTAGGATTCAAATCGTACTCGTTAAATACGGCCCACTTCAATTTTCCTACTTCATACGATAAATAGTCAGGATGAATTTGTTTTGAGTCCTTCAGTTTGTTTATTCTCTCCTTCTTTTCCTCTCTTTGTTTTTCTATCATTTCTTCTACGTCTTTTTCTAACCTTCTTTCTATTTTTAGTCTGTTAAAGAATTCGTCAACTGAGGATTGAATGCACAAATCGCAGGGAAATTCATAATAAGGAATGTAAGAGTATGAGGGTTCGACGTCAACTTTTATTATTTTAGCATCAACGTCATCAGTAAAACGCGGAATCCAGGGTACTTCAGTTTCAACTTCTATTATTAAGTCAGCCTCCTTTAAGTTAAAATGGTCTATAGCCATCTTACCGTTTGATGGGTAATTAACCCTTTCCCCTACGTAATTTAAGACGGGGATTTTTGCTGAGTCGGCAAACTCTTTGAGAGAATTAAACCAACTTTCCTTTCTTCCTGCTCTCCAAGTTATGATTACGGGGTTTGAAGCCTTCAATATCATTTCCTTTGCCTTTTCTACTAAACTTTCTGGAGCTCCGGGATAGAAAGGTTCCATTTTTACTTCTTTTTCCTCAACTTTTGCTATGCTAACCTCCCTAGGTATT
The DNA here is from genome assembly GCF_009729015.1 of Acidianus ambivalens. Classification (NCBI taxonomy): domain Archaea; kingdom Thermoproteati; phylum Thermoproteota; class Thermoprotei; order Sulfolobales; family Sulfolobaceae; genus Acidianus; species Acidianus ambivalens. The sequence goes on from NZ_CP045482.1 coordinate 686,987, forward strand.
GCTAAATAGACCGGGCCTTGAGGCTCACTTAATGCTATTTGTATTGCTCTAGATATTGCTGCAGGTACTTGAGAAGGATCCCTTATTTCAAACTTCCATTTTACGTATTTTATAAGCTCTTCTTGATCTGCGTCCTGAGTCCAGTGAATCCTTAAAGTTCTGCTCGCAGTACTTCCTTTATCAGTATAAGGACTTTTACCCGCAATAACTAACAAAGGTATCCTTGAAGTGTAGGCGTCAGCTATTATTCCTAGACTATTTAATGTCCCGGGAACTGTATGAACCATTAATACACCTAACTTACCTCCTAAAGAATAACCCATTGCTGTGCTCGCAGCAGTTATTTCGTGCGGGACTACTACAAATTCTGGGTTTTTTAACTTAAGCTCGGCCTTGATGAATGCAGGATAATCAGTTCCAGAAACTATGAAGACCTTGTCAGTGTATCTTGAAATTTCCCTAAGTATAAACTCTGCAGCATCCATGGTTATTAAGTAGTTGGATTATTAAATAAAGATAGTGAACGTTAAGTTCTTGTCAAAAAGAAAGAGAGTCGAGGAAAAGAATGCGTCTCTTATAAAGTTGATTATTATTAAAGGCGTAGAGCTAACGAATTTCATAAAATATTAAGCGATATACTGTCCTGCAATTACGTTTAAAAAATATAACCGTATCATAAATATCTGAGAAAAAGGGAAATTTATAGATGAGATTATGCATATTAGTATCTTAAAATTAAGTTCTCCTTATCTGTAATCGTTATTATTATTTATTTTCATAAGATACATAATATGAAACGAGCTGAGGACTGGATTAAACAAGCCGAAAGAGATCTTGAAGAAGCCAAGTATGCGGAGAGTGGCGGATATTATGAACTTGCGTGCTTCCTTTCACAGCAATGTGCTTAGATGGCAGTTAAAGGGCTTTTACAATTTAGAGGCGTAGAGAAGAGAGGCTATTCGATTTCTCACCTTTTAGAAAATCCTCCAGAAGACGTTTTACAATGTGCAATTTTTCTTGATAAGCAATATACTCCATCAAGATATCCAGACGTTTATGATGAAGGTTCGCCCTACGAGTATTACACACAAAAAGATGCAGAAGAATGTATAAATTGTGCAATTGGGTTAAAGGTGAAACCTCCAAATGAAGCTTATTATGTTGTTCGGTTCAAGAGCAAGAGGAGATTTTACGAATAGCAGTGATTACGATGTCCTAGTAGTAGGGGACGAAATTCCCAAGGATCCAAGAAAAGTACCTAACGAACTTTACCTTAAGGTTATGAAAATGTTCCCAGGATAGGTTGATGCAATATCCATGAACTCCGAAGTTTTTCTTAAGAAGTTAAGGGAAGGGTCACCTTTTTTCCTTCAGATAATAGAGGAAGATAAAATAATAGAAAAAGATGAAGAATTTTGGAAAGAAGTTATTGAGATATATAACAAGGTGAGACACCTCTACGAGAGGAAAGGCATGGATAAGGAAGATTTGAAGTTAATCTATCTTTAACGCGACCTATTGGGCTGTTGAACCTTTGCTTATCTAACGTCAGCTACAATAATCTATAAAGCATTATCTGAGCAATTACAAAAAGTGGGGGTTAAGGGCGCGGAAAGCCTCGCCTTTCTGAGGCGGGGAGGAGTCAGACTAAGAAAGTGCTTCCAGATTTTCCGTGAGAAACGTAAACAAATGAAGGCTTTAAACACTTTATTTTCTCAACGCTCTTAATTAGTTCTTCAAGGTTCTCATATATCGAGGGATATTTAAGGCCCTTGTTAGTTCCTTGTAGAGTGTCACCAACAATTACTGAATTAATGGAAGGTAAATACAAAGAGATGGAATCGTTAGTATGTCCCGGAGTCCTTAAAACTTCAACTCCTTCAACTAATTCCCCTTCCTTAAGTATAAGGTCTTCCTTAACTCCATGAAATTTCTTAAAAAAGAAAGGCCTACCTAGAGCAAATGCTACCTTTAGAAAGGCGGAATGCAATACCGGTTCCCTTATTTTACCTTCTCTTAAATAATCAACGCCGTTAGCATCTATTGCGAACTTAGCTTTAGTATAATTCCTTAGCTCATAAGCGCCACCTATGTGGTCAGGGTGAGTATGAGTGAAAACTACGTAGTCCAACTTTACTCCTTTAGAGTTGAGGAATTCAGCTATTCTCTTACCGCTCCCTGGAGTTCCAGCATCTACCAAAATGTAACCTTTATCGTAATCTATTAGGAAGGATTTAACGAACCTTAAAGGTATTTCATAAACCTTCATAATTAAATTACCTCGTTAACGCTATTAAAAGTGCGTTACGTGGATAATGATATTTAGGTGAGTACACAAAATATATCGTGATGGAGGAGTTAATAAAGAAGGCTGAGGAGAAAGGGATAAACGTTGAGGATTTAATAATTTCAGCTTTATCCAAAGAAGACCCTCAAGAAGGAATAAAACTTAGATTGACTTTAGCTGAAAAGTACATGGTAGAAAGCGAAGAATACCTAACTAAAGGTGACGTAGTTCAATCTTCAAAAAAAGCTTATAAGGTTGCTGAGGAGATAGTCAAAGCCTTTGCTGAGAAGTTTAATTTAACCGAATATCAGCAGGCAGTAAAGGAAGATAGATGGCATACTTATACTTTAGCAAATGCCGCAGCAAAACTTTCCTCAAGGTTAGGTGATTGGATTAAAACTGGGTGGAATTCAGCTTACGCACTTCACGTATGGGGATTTCATGAAGCTAAGTTGGATTTGGATAGCGTAAAAAACTTATTACAAGACGTTAAAAGAATGCTAGAAGAAAGTAAAAAGATATTATCTTAGTTTATAATACATTTAGCGACTAATGAGAAATAGTCTAAATGATTTAAATAATTGAATAAATTTTCCCTTATAATAGTTGTGAAGATTAATAAATCTTTTAAAGCCTAGCAGAAATAATAATCTGGCTCCCCTAACTGAGATATGATGTAGGCTAGCGGGACTGAGAAGTGAAGATATAGTTTCTCTATTTCATAATACAATATGGAAATGACGAGAAAAGTAATAAAATATTATGCTATAATTTATCGATAACTTGAAAAAGTTTTTATCAGACATGTATCAGAAAAAGGTTTAAAAGACCTACTATTTTTTAATTTTCTTTCAATGCTTAACCTGGCGTAATTAAAAAGAGTTCTCGAAGAAAAATGATGGAAATATATAAATTAAATCTAGGAATTAGGTTAGCAATAGCTCTACTAGGATTAGCACTAGCAGCTTTAGGAATGACACACGTGTTCTTCGCAGGACCAAGTGACTCAGGCTTAATAGATTAAAATTTTTTAATATTATAACGGTAATCTTTTTAAGTTAATGAACGACGTTTTTTCGTGTTAATCGAAAAAGAGAAGATAATGCTTTCAGAAATTTTATATTATTTGCAAAGATTTGGCGATCTAAATCCTAAGGTAATTGGTGCGATTTCTAGAATAAAAGAAGCTAATAAATTAATTCAGTGGCTTAGAGAAAACTTCCATTATAGGCTCGCTCCTATTCCTAGATATGAAGCCTTAGGATTAAAGAAATATTATGTTACAATTTACTCTAACTATGCTGATATTTCTTTATATAATACTTATGAACTATTTGACGGAATAACTTCTTTTATCTTAAGAGATGTTATTAATCCTTTAGTGCTAAATCTTTCAATTTATTATAATTCAACAGATTTTGATAGAGTTCTAGATTATTTACAAGATGAGGGAATAATTTATCATTATGACATACATAAGGTTGAGGAAGAGAAATTTTACCCTATTGATTACTCCATCTTTGATTTCGAGAAGAGAGAATTCACAGGAATACTAAATTCTCCAAGAGAACCTTTTGAATTACCAGATTTGACCGAAGGTTTCTTCCCTGATGAAGTAGATATGAAAATTATTGGCAAAAAACAAGAAAGGACAATCTCATCACTTAAGGATATATCTACAATGCTTGGAATATCTTTCAAAGATGCGTTATATCATACTCAAGCTCACGTGATAGGGAAAGGATTAATAAAGGGGTACTCTATCTATTTGTATAAACCTGACTTTAGGTTAGAGATTAGCTTTAGTGAGGAAGATACTTTGGAAGAACTATCTAGAATACCTAGCATGTACCTAGCATATAAGCTGGATGACAAAACATATTATGCTCACGTGTTCGACAATTCTTCTAGACTTCTAAACTACTTGGATTTTATATCTTCTCTAAAAGGAAAGGATACGATAGAAGTTTACATTCATCCGTTCAATGAGAAATTTATGTTTACAGCTTCTATACCTTATGAGCACTTCGAGAATGGAAGATGGAACTTTAATACAGAGGTTATGATGTTGAGGGCAGAGAAACTAGTAAAGAAAATTGAAGAGAAGGAAGGAAGAAGAGAAGAAGAGGAATAAAAAGAGCCGTTGTCGTTTTCTAAAAGTATATTAATTGCATTTTATTCCCAACTCTTCTTTAACCTCCTCAAGTACGTCTTTATATTCTTGATCTTTAATTTCACATAAATATCTAGAATATTCCTTAACAACTTTCTCCTTTGTTTATTATTCCGAGGTCTATTAACGGAATTAAAGTTACGTACCAACTTAAGGCTCTTACTACGACGTTATTGTCTTTTAACATTTCTAAAAAATAAGGGGAAAGGGCTTTGCATTCTTCAACCGTCAAAAACTTCTCTTCTATCAATTTCTTTACGAAATTCCAAGCCCTATACCTAGTCCCTGTGTCTGGAAATTTTAACATTTCTATAATAAAATCTTTGCCAAGTTCTTTATAATGAACCTCAACATAATTCCAAGCTTCGTGCTTTAATTCCTTATCTTCACTCTGTAGGTACTCCTTTATTCTTGATTTCATCATTAACTTTATTCTTCACGAATCTTAAGTATTTTCATTTTTGCATATTTTAAATATTGGCTTTATGTTACCAAAACGCATGAATGCAGGTCTGCTAAAATGTTCCGCAATTTTTATTTTCTTTATCTCCTTGTTAACCTTCTCCACTATACTTGGATTTACTACCATGATACGTTAAGTTTGTCAACTATTTTACTTATTTCTCTACCGAAATAATCAATAAACCTCATGCAATATTCGTATTTCTTTATATTATTCATATGCCTAAGGATCATCGTTAGAAATCTAACTTTTCGTTAGGACTAGCCAATTCTAATTGAGAGAATTTGCGCATAAAACAATAATCGATTATTGCTCCTTATTTCTGTTGCGAAGATTGAGGTGGTTGTAGTATTCTGATGAAAGCCCTTCCATTAGAATTTTCAACTATCTTGTGAACAGTGGTCAGTTGAAAGGTTATCCTAGTTGCATGGTAAACGGAGAGTACCAAATCTTGTAGCTTTTGATCTGCTTCAAGTTCTATGATCTTTAGTCCTAACTCTTTCAATTTATCCTTACTTATAGGAGCCGAATGAGATTTCAGTTCCTTGTGGTTACTTAAATATTCAACAATTCTTTTTGCTTTGTTTTTGGCGTTGTTATCTCCTTTTAGCATGTATTTGATTAACCATTCCTCTCCTAGTTTCTTGGTTAATTCTATTGCATTTCTAGCTTCTTCAAGTATACCCGGTGGGTATTGTTGTATTTTTGGTGCCCATACTAGTAAATTATCCCTATCTTGTTTTACCTCTTCTTTAGCTCTATTAAACTCCTCTAGTATTGACTGTGCTGAGATGGGAATTTGTCCGTAAGGCATGGTGATAACGAATTGAGGATCTATGGGACCTAGATTTGATTGCTTACCCATTATTATCTCATCTGATGCCAAAGCAAATAGCGTAGCAGCTGACATCGCGGCATCTGGGATTATAGCAGTTATTCTATCAAATTTTTTCCTTAAGTACTCCACTATAGATTGTGCAGCTTCTATTTGACCTCCCGGGCTATGTAAAATTATAGCAATTTCTTTATCTTTTATACCATATACCGTTTCCATAAATGCTTGCTTATCAGCCCACGTAATTTGAACGTCAATAGGACTTAAAATTGGATTATCCATCCATCGAGTAGCGTAAAGTATAACCGGTTTCTTTAAATAATCTGCGACTTCTTTTAAGTATTTTCTTCTAACCTTATCTAACGATAAAGGATCTGTCTTTAATGAATTTAATATCTCGTTTAAAATTTCAGACCATGTGGGCAAAAAATGCACCTTATACAGAAGAAGTTGAAGGAAATACTTTTAATCCTTTGTTGAGGAAAGGCTCGTATAATTTATTTATTTGTTCAGCATACTTATTATAAACCTCTAGAAGTTCTAGCAAATCTTTGATATAAATAGTAGAATTTTTATCCAATTTTCCCACATCATCAATTGTCATATTATATAATTTTATTACAAGCTTTTTAAAATCATCTATTAAAACTTCTCGTTAAAAGCACGCTACAACATTAAATTCGGAAAAATTTTAAGCGTGGCCTCAACTAATTATGAAATGTAAAGATTTATGGACTTTAATAGAGAGTAACTTAAAAACTCTCTCTACTTGCTAAGGGGGAATTTATTTACTCTCGTTAATAGAGAAACTTTATGTCTTTTGTTAAGAGAGTATGAGCAAAAATATGAAGCAAGAGAAAGAGATTTAGATTTTCTACGAAAAGAAGAATAAACATTTTGAATTAATTTTCAAGATAGAATTGGAATAGGCCTATCCTACCTAAGTTCATGTATTTTAATCATATTTTGAGAAATAGATATTGCGTCACAATGCTCGTTACTGCCTCCTCTCCTTACCATTTCTTCCTTAACTTTGCCATTTAATCCATTAAATATGATCTCAAAGTCTAGGAAGATATTAACATCTTCTTTCTCCATTTCAAAGTAACAGCCTTTATCGTTTATGCCTCCAGAATTTATCTTAAGGATTGGCATTTTTTTCTTCCCTAATACGTTCGTGATATAGTTTTGAGAACCAATCAAATTCTTTTTCCATCACATCTGATATCCCAGGGATTCCGTTACTTATTTCTTCTGCAGATTTTTCCTCAACTATACCGTCATGAAAGTAATAAAACTTAACATTCTTTGAGTTAGCCTTTTCCACAGCCTTCGCTAACTCTTCGTAATTGCTTAATTTCAGAGATTTGAAAAGTTCTGCCACTTCCTCCGCCTTAGGTTTAAGCAGAGTAAGGAAGGAGAGAGTATAAATTATTGTTTGACTGTGTGTGCTTATTACTAGCTTATTATTAAGGGCGTACAGGATCATTGAAATTAGTAATTGATATTTTTCGTGTAATTGAGTTTCTGGCTCTTCATAGAGTACTAATTCCTCTTTTTCCTTTATTGACAAAAGAACGCTTAATAATTCCATTATAGACGCTGAGGTGAACTTCCAAGGGATCAATTTTCCTTTCTCTTTATAAATTAGTTTGTTACCTATAACCTCTATATTGCCTGGTATCAGTGGTTGCAATAATTTATATACGTCCTCGTTTATCTTTTTATTACTTAATTTTGTGAAATACTCGAATAATTGGGGAAGATTAGATAATCCTATAGCAGTTAAAGCTACATTAATAAAGCCAGGTAACTGGTCACCCTCAGCTAACGTCTCATATGTTGCTAATGACCTCCAATAAGGGATAAATAACGTGCTCTTTATTCCTTCAATTTCATTTAGTTTTTCATAAAATGATTCCAGAAATTTAGATAATATCCTTTCTCCTATTTTATTGATTAGGTTGGTTGATATTTCCTTAAGAACATACTCCTTGCATGGTTCTGAAAGATTTTGAGTGCCTAGTTGGTAATTTACTGAAACTTTATTGTCGCGAATACTAGCAGTAAATTTTATTCCGTTTCTTAGCACGTCACTTACTGTTTCGTCGCATTCTGAAGGAAGAACTATGGACTGAAATTTGAGATAATCTTCATAATCTTCATAAATTTGATAGTTTTTCATGAAGTCTATAAAACTAAAAGGTTCAACGCTAAATTCTCCTTCTGGCAAATATTGTTTAAGATATTCATCGGAAGGAGAATATTCAAACTCTATATATCCTTCCTTTTTAATCTCTCCTCTAATATTCATTACTCCGTTACCTGCTTTAATAAATCTATATTTTAGTGACGTGGTAAAAGGTAAGAATAACGGAGGATTGAGAGCGTAATATAAAGCTAGGAGAGCAGTACTCTTACCAGAATTTGGAGGCCCAAAGAAGACAGTGAGATCACCCAAATCTATATTAGCCTCATTTATAGGCCCTAAAGAGGTAACCTTAATCTTCATGTAATAACACTTTATGTGCATGATATTAAACTTTGAGAACGAGTAACTTTATTCTTCACGAATCTTAAACTTAAGCTATGGCATTTCTCCAGCAAGTTATAAGCACAGCTTCTGGCTTGAGCTCTGTAGTATCAACTGTCGCCCTAGTATGGACAATCTATTACTACAGAAAGCAGACGGAGCTTTTGAAAACTCAAATAGATGAGATGAAGAAAGAGTCGTCTGTACAAGAATGCCTCCAATTAAGGGATTCTACTATAAGGCTTCACGAAGTTTTATCTCCTTTAATGCTTGATGAAATAGGAGAAATAGAAAACTTCAGAGATGAACTTAACAAGGTTTGTTCTTCTCCTTCAGTTTCTTGCATTTCTTATATACACAACCTCTTTTCTAGACCGGAGAAAATAGGAGAATTTAAGGAAAAGATTTCTAGGCTATTGAGGGACTTAAATAGCTTGAAGGTAGGCGATCCGCGTTTTAAGAATTACGAAGAGTTCGTAGAGGACGTTTATTCGTCAATCTGCAATATTCCTTACTCCTCGTCCAAGGGTGAATGTGAACTTTTAGAAGAAATTGAAAGAATGAAGAACGAATATTCTGAAATTATTAAGTTAACTGACGTACCACTAATTAATGACATAAAAGGTAATATGATGAAGGAGATCGAACTCGGCAAGGAAGTAGGCAAGCTAGGCATTGATGATTTATTTGACGTCGTGGATAAGTTCTCTTTCATAATAGACGGCAAATGCGGAGATAAAACTTGTAAGGACGTTTTCCCACTAAGGGACGTGATAGAAGGGAAGATTAATCCCTTGAAAGAAATGATAGAGAATCCGAAGGAATTTTATAAAAAGTACGGACTGGAATTGGGATGTGACGAATATAAACCTCTTTTAGTAAAAATAAGGGAAGTAGTAGAGGATGATGAGGAATCAAAGGTGTTTTATTCAATACTCTACTTGAACTGGATCTCTAATCAATTTAAGAGTTACGCCACGGGTAAACACAATGGTTAATACAATTCAATTGCCTTCTGAAATTGATATAAAAGTAAGGATGAAGGCAGAGCTTGAGAGAATAACTTGCATTTCGAGTTAGAAAACCTTAATACTCTACTAGATGGTAAATTAATAGATGATGAACACCCAACCTCCAGAAGAGTGAAGAAGGCTAGATTGTCTGAACTGCTACATGTTTCTTTCAGTTGGTTATCTTATGCCTTTCGAAATAAGTAATAATTTTGAAAGCTTATTAACCTCTTATTACACTAGTAATTATGCACCTTAAACTACTAAAAGCTGTTCTGATTTTTTCCTTATTATTTTTAACACAAATTAATGGATATTCACCATTGAAAGTTACTCATGTTTTTTCCTCTCATATTTTTCCTCCCAAGGAAAATCCCAAATTATCAAATGTAAAAGCACAGGAGGTTAATGTTTATTCATCGTATAGTAGTGAGCCTGCTCCAATGGGTATAGCGGATTATGGTGTATGTCCAAATGGGGCATATATAGTACATAAAACTCAAGTGCTGGCTAAAGCTTGCATAAATAATCTATGCGTCCAGACCAGTTCTTATACTAACTGCATTTCAGCCCAACTTAACGTCGTACTTACTTATAATTATCAAGGTCATCAATATTCTATCTGGTTACAAGATGTTGCTTTAATAATGCTGTTCAACGATACCATAAAATTCATAGATAATGTTTGGAACATGACATCTCCAAAGGCTGGAGTTGGTGGAATACAAGGTAACGGCGTTATATGTTCCTCAGGTGGAGTGACTTTTTACTATTACTGTGCAAACGGTTATCCTGGAAGTCCTACAACTTTCTCTTATCCTTTACACTTTTGCGTGCTAATAAAGGTCGGAGTAAATTCCTTGGATGAACCCGTGGCTTATTTCTGCTATAACGATGGCTACGGTTGGGTTAGGTACGATAAAGTGACTTTCTTATTCCCTGGATCAAATAACGTTAGCATAACAATTAACGGTTGTCAATATACAGGCTCAGGAAACTTTTATGATATAGAATTCGTCATAGGAGGGCCAGGAGGAGGTTCTTCTGCAACATTTAATTCTGGATGCGTATATTTGTATTTATACTACTGGAATGGACAAAGTTTTCAGGAAGTGAAAAACGCGTATAATTTCGGTTCAGATACTGCAGAGACCTCATGTAACGTCATAGATTGTGCTTATTCACAAAATGGTCAATATGCTGCAAAATTAACTCCTGGCTCTGGATCCCTTGGTATGTTATGGTCTTCAAATCAAGTTTCAGCTAGTAACATAGAAATCATGCACTATTATTCGACTTTAACCATATCGGAATGGAGTTATAAAGCATAAAACGCTTTATTATTTCCTAAACTTAAGCTATTCTCCGTATCTTTTTTAGCTTAAGATTAACCCTAACACGCTCACTAGGACTGCTATTCCTCCTAACATGAAGTCAATTAAGTAAACCTTCTTAGTCTTAGCAATTTTTAGTAGAAAACTTATTACAACTAAGCCGGTAATTAAGGCTGAAATTACAGCGAGAGCGATTCCATCAATACCAATCATTGATATAACGTAACTAACGTGATGCCTTGTAAATAGAAGAGTTGTCCCTACAGCACCTATTGCTGCCGGTATGTAAGCTAAGTAAGAGTAGTGAAATGCATCCTCTGGATTTATTCCTAAAACTAACATCGTTGACACAGTCATTCCAGACCTACTTACTCCTGGAAGTGCGGCAATGCCTTGTGCTATGCCTATTAATATCATTTCCTTTGTGGAGAGGTTCTTGAACTCCCTCGTTCTATTTCTTGAATACCTAATGTAAATTCCGTCGGCTATTAACGCTATGCCTAAAAGTATCATCGGAATTGAAGGGTTATATGCGTTCTGCAACAGCTTGTCTGATATTATATAAAGTGGAACTCCGACTATTCCGGTAAAGGTTGTAACAACAACTAGAAATTTTAGAAGAAATTTATCGTGAAATACTCTCCTAACGTCCTGCCTAAAATAAATTAATGCAGAGCCAATTGATCCCATTTCCATAAATAATCCAAAGGTGTAAGCAATACTTACGTCTAAGCCGAGTAAATAATGGGAAGCAATTAATTCCTGGGTTTTACTACTTATAGGTAACCATTCTGCAATTCCTTGTATTATTCCTAGGAGAATTGAAATTAAGAAGTTCATTTTTACCACCTACTTAAGAGTGCCAATTCTAGAGTTATTGCTGTACTCATTATGGAAAGGTAAAGAGAACACTGGAGATATGACGAATTGTCTAGGCAAACTTTTTCCAAAGATAGAAATTATGAGTAGGAATATTAAAAAAGGAGTTAAGAAAATGTCTTTTCCCAAGATACTCATTGACAGAAGGCCTAGAGTACTTAAAGTAGTGAATTTCATATGCTTAGACTTTTTAGCCGAATAATAAAAATAACCTATATAATCTATATATACAATAAAAGGATATATAAAATATGTAGAACGTGATTAAGATCTAGAGTGATGATCTGAAAAAATATAAATAGACAAAAAACTAGGGATATTTGTGGAGCACTCACCAGCTTTAACGGCCTTTATCATAGTGGTAGGGATAGTTGCTTCAACTTTTGCAGTAGTTTATGTTGCTTACTCCTTAGTTTCAAGTTTATTTACTCAACAGTCCTCAATTATCCTTTATAGTGGTTGTGTCTTCGAAAATGGAACTCTTAAGGTTAACTTATTCTCTCCTAAACAACTGACAGTAAGTTATGTTAAAATTAATGGCGAGGTATTTTACCCTGAAAATCAGATTATGATCTACCCTGGAACTAATACCTATTATATTAATACTGGAGACGAGAATTTGTCTCCTCAATCTAAGGTTATGGTGAGTATTTTCTTTAATAATGGTGAGGAAATAAGCTTCAATACTACAGTTATATAACTGACTCCTCCACGCCTCACAGAGGTGAGGGGTTCCCACCATCGTTTAGCAGTAGGGGTAGCCAGAGAGCCCCAGAGAGATCATCGCCAAGCTCTAGTCCCTTAGGAGATACTGGTTGCTCCTCACGCAGTACCATTAAGCAAGGAGCGTCACTAGCGCCAATAAAAGATTTTTGAGAAAAGAGAGATTTAAACACGGGGCTATTCATTTGGCGAGACTTTCCGCCCTTAACCCCCACTTTTTTACTTTAATCGCTCTGATTTAACGTAGTTCAGTCCTTGGACTTTTTAACTCCGTTGCTAAAAATGATTTGATGGAATCTAAAATACCTACTATTGAGAAACACAGAAATGCTTACGTAAAGATAAGGATAATAGAAAGTTTAGATGAGTTAGCTTTAGGATTAAAATTACTAAAAGAGGGATTTAGTAGAAATTCTGCTAATAAAGTGTTCCTTTCTTGGAAGGCTATAATTAGTGCGTTGACAGTTATGAATCTTGAAAAAATGCCTAGAAATGAAAAAGAGAAGGAATGGTATTATAAATCAGGCTTTCTTGCTCCTACCACTGGATTAAAAGGAATTTCGCAAAGGCTTGAAGAACTTGGATATAATGTAAATTCCCTAACTTCAGTTGCGTTAGAATTACATAGATATGCATATAATGGCCTTTATAAAGGAGCCAGCGATTATTATGAAAGAGAAGAGGCTATTAACGACATCATTTACTTATCTAAGGAAATTATGAAGGTTATAAAAGAATTCTTTAAGGAATATTGGGATGAGGAAATTGAAAAGCATTATAATCTTGCTGAGAAGGAGTTCACGACTAGTACTAAGAATCTTTAGTGCAACTACGTTCAAGCGAAATTTTGCATTTTCTTTATCCACATTCTAGCAGAATGCCGTTGCCAACTGTTTCCAATAAACCGTGAAGTTTATATACTTTGTATGTAAAACTAATTACAATGCTAAAACCTAAAGAAGTCTGCCAACGCTTAGGAATATCATACCGCACTTTACAGAGCTACGTAAAGAAGGGTTATATAAAACCAGTAATACTACAGAGCGGAAAGTGGAGGTTCAGAGAAGACGACGTAGAGAAGTTAATGGGTATTGTAAGAAAGAGGAAAGTGATCCTTTACGCGAGAGTATCATCAAACACACAAAAAGACGACTTGGTAAACCAAGTAAAATACTTACAAGAACAAGTAAAGGACTACGACCAAGTAATAACAGACGTGGGTTCTGGGTTAAACATGAAGAGGAAAGGATTCCTCAAGTTGTTAAGAATGATACTGAACAACGAAGTGTCAAAGGTCGTTGTGGCTTACCCAGAAACACTGACAAGGTTCGGCTTCGAGATAATAGAGGAAGTGTGCAAAGCACATAATTGTGAAATAGTAGTTCTTAATATGGAAGACAAAACACCGGAACAAGAGTTAATCGAAGACCTAATCTCAATCCTAGTCTCCTTTAGCGGAAAATTGCAAGGAATAAGGAGTCACAAATACGAAAAGGTGAAGAAGTGTGTCGAGGAAATTAAGAATTAAATCACTCCAACCAGAGGAGGAGTACATTTACTTAACATACTCCTTGGAGAATGATAAGAAGGAGGAGACGAAAATACTACTGGAGAACTATAAGACGCTACTGCAAAAAGCATTAGACTGGCTGTGGGATAGAACTAAGATAGAGAGAAAAGAAGTGAAGAAGGGTAAGAAAGTACTCATGAAGGTCAAAGTCAAGTTACCTAAAAAGAAGGAAGTGTACAAGGCGTTAAGAGACGAGTTAGAGAAGGTCAACAAGTTAGCTTCCCACTACGTTGATAAGGCAATTAATGACGCTTACTCAATACTGGAAAGTTGGAAGAGGAGGGCTGAGAAGGGACAAGCGTCACTGAGTAAACCAACACTGAGGAAGGTTTACGTTAGGGTAAAATCAACGCTCAGAAAGGTTGAGGGCGAAGAGGTTAGGATTACTGTAAGACCTTACGAATACGTCACATTCTCTTGGTCTCACACTTGGTTTTCACGAAGGGTTAAGGGGCTAGAACTAGGTGAGCCCGTGATAAAGGAGGATAAGGTGTACCTGCCATTTCGTTACAGATTACCTTGGTTTACTCCCCTTGACTTTCTCTCTATTGATAGTAACCTCTATACTCTAGACGCATACGATGGTGAGAAGTTCGTTACTTTCTCAATGAAGGAGTTATACAGTATGAAGTACGGTATGGAGTTGAAGAGGGGTAGAATACAGTCTTTTGCTTCAAAGCACGGTAGGAAGGGGAAGGAGTTGATGAGGAAGTATTCTCATAGAGAGAAAAACCGTGTACTGGATTATATTCACAAGTTTGTGAATAAGTTGCTGGAGATGTACCCTATGACGACATTTGTTGTTGAGAAGTTGAATAAGCAAGAGATGTTCAAAGACGCTAACGACTCCCTTTCTAAAAAGATTTCTAAGACTGTATGGAGGTCAATTCATCGTGTGCTAAAGTATAAGGCTCTCCTTTACGGTTCCTTCTTGAAGGAGGTGAACCCACGCCTCACTTCAAAGTCCTGCCCCAGATGTGGATGGGTTTCCCGAAAGGTTGGCAGGACTTTTCATTGTGAGAGATGTGGGTTAACCATGGATAGACAACTGAACGCATCTCTCAACATCTACCTCAAAATGTGCGGGTTTCCCCACATCCGTGATATTCCGCGGGTGTGGGTTGGGGTTATCCCGCTAAAGGGGCGGAGGGGTAACGGGTTTCCCCGTGACTCTGTTGAAGCCCAAGGGCTGAGAATTAGATACGATTTCATGAAAATTCAATGAAGCCCAAACCCCTTAATCCAACTCTAGTAGGTAAATCCGAAGGTAAGGCGTATTTTCCTCTACCTAGCTTTACCACAAATCCGTAGTTGATAAGAGTGCCCAGTAATTCGTTAAGCCTAGAATTCCCAATTTGCTCCTTAAATAATGAGTTAATTACATTCCTTATCTCGCTTAAACTCCCCTTATTTCCTAATCTTGATAAGGCTAGAATTATTTCAGCGTGTCTAGTGGGCGAGTTTGAAGTTTTTAGGAATCTTGTAAAATCCTTTGAAACCTCCTTTGCAGCTTCTTTCAATATTACCTTAATATCAACTTGGTGGGAATGTTTAACTGCATAAGAGTAACTCCTACCGAAGAAAGCCAACCAGCCTGGAATTCCGTCGAAAAGCTTCACTGCCTCATCCACAGCAATTCCTTCCTCTTTAAATCCTAGAGTTAAAAATTCCTTTGCGGTATCTTCGTTGAATCTCTCCTAAAGAATTTCCTACCGAAGAAAGGTTTCTCTTCCTCAACTTGATTTAAAATTTCCTCAGTAACGCCTACTCCAGAAACTACAATAACAGTATTGTCACACCATTCATAAATGTCATGTAAGAACGAACCTAGATCGAAGCCCTTCACTTTCTTAATATTTTGTATTTCATCAATAAAAACCACCAGGAATTTTTTATTATCTTTAGAAATTGAATCTAAAGCCCTAATGACCTCGTTGATATCTTGGGTATTAAATTCTCTTAGTTTTATTCCTATTTTTACCCAATTTAATTCTAGGACATCGCTTGGATCTACTCCTAACCTATTTGCAATAATTCTCGAAACCTTACCTGCAAATGTGTATTTTTTAATAGTATCAACTGCCCCTTCAATGAAAATCCTCGAAAAAATATCCATAGGATACGATTTTTTACTCCCTATCTTTCCTAAGTTAATAGATAAAGAGATATAATCCGAGAGCTCATTAAGAGTCACCCTGACAAGACTAGTTTTTCCTATCCTCCTTATCCCTAAAACTGCTGCAAAATTATATCCTTTAGTTCTTCAATCTCTCTATCAAAGAAATCTTCCCTCCTTGATTTAGGTCTGGTGTCAAAGAGAATTTCCGCCACCGGAATTATTCCGGAACCGGAATTTTTAAGTTTTAACAATGAAGAGATATAAAATCAAGACTTCAATTCTCATCCTAGCATTTTCTTAAACCTTAATGCGTCGTCAAAGGAATATATATTATTAAATAGAACGTAAATCGTTGTAGAAGAACCGCCTTTAACCATGTCTTTCAATTTCTGTAAATCTTCATCAGTAAATTTATATGAGTAATTAACTTCTCCTTTTCCTATTCCGTGTAGCCTATAATACTTCATTTGAGTTAAGGAGTTATGCCTAAATGGATCAACTACGTGAACTACCCCAGTTCTTTCTAAAACTTCCTTCAAAAGGCTCTCATTATCGTACCAAGAGCCTCTAGGTTCCCAAGCATAAATAAAGCCCTTCTCTAAAGTTGAGAAATAGTCTATTAGCCTTTTCACGTTTTCCTCCGAAGGCTTAAAAGATGCAGGAGATTGAAAAACTATGATCCTAGCGTTCAATTCCCTAGCTTCCTTTAGCGTTACTTCAGTTGCCTCCTCAACTTCCTTTGTTTCCTTAAAGGACCCAAAGTTCTCCTTATTTCCTTGGAATTTCTTCATCCTCTTATAAGTAGTCGCGTTATATTCGTGAGTTATTACTTGCAGTGCCTTTAACGTTAGCTCTACACGATTTTCCTCCGCCATCTTCCTCCATCTGCTTAGCGTTATTTCACTGACCACGTCGTAGAAAGTTTGTTGAACTTCTAATACGTCAAAATATTTGAAGTGCTTATTAGTAAAACCGCAAGTACCTACTTTTATCATATTTCATTTTCTTTTATCTCTTCTTTTAACCTTTACCACATAGCGGAATATCCCTAACGTAATATACCTTATTTCCTTCAAGTTTAAACTCCTTAATTTCAACTTCTAAGCCCTTGGCTAGCGCTAGATAGAAAGTTTCAGCAAACTTTTTATCAGTTTCAGCATTCGGAGAAAAACACTCCGCATCATCTCTCATTACCAAGACTAGAAGCTTTGCCTTCATTCCACTTTCAATTGCCTTCATCAGCTCTTCCAAATGTCTCCTACCTCTCTCGGTTGGCGCATCAGGGAAAAGTGCTACTCCGTTCTTAACGAGCGTACAACCTTTCACTTCAACGTAAGTATTCTCAAAAAAGAAATCTATTCTACTGTCTCCAAGCTTTACTTCCGACCTCGAATTCTCTGGAAGAAACTTTTTAGCAATAACGTTGTGAATACTGGAGTCAGTTATAACCCATCTTCCGTCCCAGGCCGCAGTCACTTGGCAGGAAGTTTTCCTTCCTCTACCTTTTTCAGTTTGTCTTATAAGAATTCTATTTCCAGGGTAAATCAGTTCTTCTAGTCTTCCCGGATCATGCAAGTGGCAAAGCTTTCCACTCTTTGTTTGTACCAGAAATCTATTTAATCTACTTTCCACAATTTCCTCGTGAAGAGTTTCCTTAAATTCGTAAACGAGTGATGATAAATTCATTTCTGAACTGTGAAGAACGGTGTAGGGACTGATTAAAAATTTTCAGCCTATATTTGCATAGTAAATTAATAACTTAAATTCGATAGAACTTCTATAGTTGCTACTATGATAAACGCAGAAAAGTTTCTTTACAGCTTAAGGTTCTTCCTCTAGAGTCCATAATTTTCAATAAATTTTAACATTAATTTTTAATTATCTGGCATAAGAAAAGCTCATGAGACTTTGGTCAATTCATCCAAAATACCTTGATACTCGAGGACTTTTAGGCTTATGGAGAGAAGGCTTACTTGCTCAGAAAGTTCTCTTAGGAGAAACAAGGGGATATAAAAACCATCCTCAGCTAATAAGGTTTAAGAGAACGAGCGATCCTATTCTTTATCTTGGAACTTATCTTTATTACGTTTACCTAGAAGGAGTGAGGAGAGGGTACTCCTTTAATAAGGAGAAAATAGTTAAATACGACCTAACCTTGAGGATGCCGGTAACAGAGGGTCAAATAAATTATGAATTCCACCACTTGCTTGAGAAGTTGAAAATCAGAAACCCTAAAATATATGCAGAGTTACTCCAAGTTAAAATAATAGAGGTAAACCCTATATTCTTCGTCATTAAAGGTGGAATGGAAGAATGGGAAAAGGTTGCATTTTTTAATACGCAGAATGCAATATAATACCATGAAGAAGTTTAAGTACTTTACAATCTCTGATCTAGCCTTAGGAACTTGGAAAATGGGTGGAGGTTTCTGGACTCCAAGTTACGAAAACGACGAAAGGGATGTGAACGCAATAAAGAAAGCTATAGAGCTAGGAATTACAACTATTGACACTGCAGAAATGTACGGCGGAGGTCATGCAGAAGAATTAGTGGGCAAAGCAATAAAGGACTTCAAAAGGGACGACATTTTTATTATAACTAAAGTTTGGCCAAACCACGCAAAGTATGAGGACGTAATAAAGTCAGCAAAGGCAAGTAGTTCAAGGCTCGGCACTTTCATAGACCTTTACTTACTTCACTGGCCTTCTTCCTCAGTACCAATATGCGAAACTATGAGCGCATTTGAAAAACTTGTGGAAGACGGAATCGTAAAGTTCATTGGTTTGAGCAATTTTAAACCAGAAGGTATACAAAAGGTCAACGAATGCCTTAAGAAGAACGAGGTAACTGCAATTGAAAACCATTACAGCTTGCTGGATAGGAGTGATGAAGATACTCTGGAGTATGCAAAAAAGAACGGGATTGCGTATTTTTCCTATACTCCCTTAGAAAAAGGAAGGATATCACAAATTAAGGTACTAGACGAAATTGCTAAAAAGTACAATAAAACGCCAATTCAAGTTGCTTTAAATTGGTACATATCCATTGATGTTATGATTCCCATAGTCAAGGCAAGTAATATAAAGCATTTAGAAGAGAACGCCGGAGCAATGGGGTGGAAATTAAGTAAGGAAGATTGGGAAGCAATAGCTAAAGCTTAGGAAACTGGGGTAGTCCTCCCTGGAAGGGGCAAATCTTTTGTGAATTAATTTTCCTTTTTGTAAACGAAGTGACGTTATAACTTTAATACCTCTCGTGGTAATATTTTATTGAAGATGTGGGGGGAGTTGTCTGGTGGATACCAGGCGACAATGATCCCCAAGTTTTATTATTTTTATTATCATCAGTTGTTCTATTTATGATAGACATAGACGACGCTGGAGATTTAGGTAAGGGCAGTAAATACTTTGTTTTAGCAGGAGTTACAGTTTACTCAGATTGCAAAAAATACCTTGAGGAAGCTTTAAAGGCTGCGAAAGTCAAGAAGTAAGAAGAACCTTTATCAGTTATATATCAAAAATGGAATTGAAAGCAACAATTTACAGAGAAGGGGGTTAAGGAGGCGTAAAGCCTCGCAGGCGGGGATGGATAACCCCCTTATATTTAAATACTTCTTTGTCAAAATTTTCTTTTGATGGCTAGGAGGGGAAATAAAGCGATCAGATCAACTGTTTCGATGAAGATCGCAGTCTCTGATTCCCTCCTAGCCCTTGTTAATAACTACGTTAAAGCACTCCGTTTCACCCTATTCTGGCTGAAGGAAAATGTGAAAAACCCGGAAGAGAAGGGAGTGCTTTCGAAAGTCCACGAGGAGTTGTATGAGAAGTTAAGAGGGGAATACAATCTACCGTCAAAGGTTGCTGAGGACTGTTATCGTGATGCCCTTTCAATATACAAGGGATGGTATAATAATCCGAGAAGGGGACGTTTCCCAAGAGTGTATAAACTCACTGTTTGGTTAACACCAAAGGCTAGCTATGACGTGGATTTCGAGAGAATGATTGTTAGGATAACAAGTGTTGGAGAACTACCAATCTTGGGATATCCTAGGAACTTGAAGGAGTACTTAAGCTGGAGGATGAGGGAGGCTAGGTTAGTGATCAGAGACGGTAAGGCTTTCCTCAAGGTCGTTTTTGAGAAAGAAGGAGAGAAGGTTGAGGCAAGGGAAAGTATTGCCGTAGACGTTAATATGGCTGAAGTAGTCGTAGGGAAGGACGACAAAAACTACGTTAGGATTCCAACTCGTCTCGAAGAGGCTCATCACTGGAAGTCTTTAGCTGAAAACCTACAAAGGAAATACCCAAGGAGGTGGATGGAGAATAAGAGGATCTTGTATAGAGTCCGTTCTTTCCACATAAAGGCTAAGAGGGTTATGGAGGATTTTGCTAGAAAAGTGGGGAGGTGGGTTGTTGAAGTAACAAGAATGATGGGTTCTAACGTCATTAAGTTAGAGAACCTTAAGAACCTCATCAAGAATGTGGAAAAGCTACCTAAGGAGTTTCACGATAAGTTGTATCTTATGCAGTATCGTCGTATTCAATATTGGATTGTTTGGCAGGCTAAGAAACACGGAATGATTGTTGAGTTTGTTAATCCCAGTTATTCTTCAATCTCATGCCCAAAATGCGGTCAAAGGATGGTTGAGGTTTCCCATCGTTGGTTTAAGTGCTCATGTGGTTATGAGAATGATCGTGATGTTATTGCTGTAGTTAATCTTAATGGGAGGGGTTCTCTGAGCCTCTCGACTGCCCCTCAAATGAGGGATGTAAGAACGAATCGATGAGGGGAACCCTCGCCCTTTAGGGCGGGGAGAAAGTCAGGTGTTGGAAAAGGCAGGAATTAAAACAGATGAGGGAATTTTGCTTTCCAACCTTTTAAGGAACATTTTCCCTGACGACGAAAAAATCCTAGAAATAATAATTGACGATTTTCTAAATAACGAGAGAAAAAGAAGGGAATTGGAAAATAAATTGAAATGTGAGGTATCAAAGTTTTTTAACAAACCTTGTAGAGTAATGAGCGAAGCTTGTCTGCAAGTTGCGGATTATTTCGCTTCAGTTTATTGGAGATATATAGAAAAATCTGAGGATTCCCTCTTTCTCTTGATAAAAAATAAAATTAAAAGAATAGTATATGATATTCAGTAGTTCAAAACCACGAACTTTTTCCCAGTATAAAAGACAGACAACAAATATAGAAACACATGAAGTTGCCTTTAATCTTCACAAAAAGGTTATTAACAGACCCTTATACCTTAGGTTGGGGAATAGCTTTCATGTTCTTCTGGAACTATAGTTATGTTATTAAACGTTTTGAGGAGATAGGAGAGGAATTAGGGATTAAGGTAACGAAAGTAGATGAGTCTTACACCTCTAAAACTTGTTCCCTATGTGGGGAAGCCCATAAGCGTATTAAACGTGGTTTGTTTAAGTGTCCCCGCGTGGGGAAGGTTATGAATGCGGATTTGAATGGTGCGATAAATATCCTACATATCCCCGAGTCTCTAGGATCTGGGAGTGGAGGGCAACTCCCAGTGAGGGATAGGGGTAATGGGCTGAAGACCCAGCCCGTGGTCTACCGCTGGACGAATGGAGCGGGGTGGCTAAAAGCCACCAGCTATGAGATGATGAGAATGAAGGTGGTAAACCACAACCCATGATCCGCCCTAAGGGAACCCTCGCCCTTTTAGGGCGGGGAGGGGGTCAGAAAAAATGAAGTATGATCCTAGACTTTCACAATTACGTTTCTTCGCAGCGTTTTCTGTCGCTCTCTACCACTTATGGACGTTACAAATAATTCCTCTCGTCTTCTTCCGCCCTGGCTGGTTAGGAGTTCCCCTCTTCTTCGAGTTGTCGATTTACTTGTTACTGAACAGGCTTGATGATAACCCCTCAATCAAACGATATTTCAAAAGGAGAATTAAACGAATATGGCCACTTTACTTCATGGCAGTTGTGTCAGTTTTCTTTGCAGATAAATACGTGCTGCATCTCGACGTTACGTATTATGATTTGATACTTCATTTCGCGTTCGTTTCATTTGCTTTTACTCCATTCTCTTTTCAGTACCTTTTCTGGTCACTTCAGCTAGAAGAGTGGATGTACCTAGTTATCCCTTTTATTCACATGGTTGACGATAAGACAAAATTTAGGATTGGTGTAACGTTTACCCTGGTTTCACTTTTCTACAGTCTCTTCATTGTCTTTCTTCCCTATGACGAATTTCATCTACTTTATTTCATGCCACCTTACTGGTTAGGTGCGTATGGATGGGGAATAATAGCTTATCTCTTGCAAAAGAAGAACTACAGACCCAATAGCAATATACATTATATTATAATAGGATTAATACTCCTACAGTACGTTTTTGTAGCGTTATACGTAAAAACTGAGTTCGTGTATGAGTTCTACACAAAGTTTGCCCTCTATAACTTAATTCTGCCCTTTTTTGCTCTCATGATAATCAAACCACCGGTCATCATTAACAAAGCAACTGTGTTCCTCGGTGAGGTGAGCTATGGGATTTACTTGTGGACGTTGCTTTTTCAAGAGCTTTTCGGTGCCATAGGTATAATTTACGGTATTTTAGCTGCAATAGCAACAGAGTTCCCATTAAGGAGGAGAGAGACAATTAGAAGGCTAGAGAGCATCCACTATCTTTGAATTTATATTTTTTAGCTTTACGTCGTATATTATAATTATGCTATCGTCACTGGGTAAATTTTCTCTAGCCTTCATAATAACGTTTACCATAATCAATACAATGATTCAAGTCGATCTGTCGTCCGTCGGATATCCTCAAATACCCTACTTTACGACAATCGTTAACCCGCAAGCTTTTACTGCAATCATTCACTCTACTTCAGTAACTAACATGCCGTTTGCCTTCATCCTTTATGCAGTAGGTTTACTGATTTTCAACGCATTAATCAATTTTGTCGCGGGCATACCAATCGTTTTCTACGAAATGGCTGCAATTTCTGGATAGTAATGGGGGCTTTCATCGAGTCAGCGAGTATTTCTAACTCATTAGCAGTTTACTACACCGCAAGTTGGTACGGCATAATAGCGTTGTTAGCAACTTCATCATTTGCAACTTCCATAGCAATGATGATATATTATCAATCCGGTGGTTTATCATATTTCACAAGGTTTTCAAAATTAACTCCTAAATATTATCTATTTTCCCTTTACTTCACAATGCTAGTAACAACTACAGTTGTAAGTATAATAATGGGATTGGGAGTAGTTTCGCTCTTTTCCTATCATTTTGAAGAAACGATAGCTCCCAAGAACTGGGGCTTATTTTTCCTCGATGCAATACTTTCCGGAGTATTTTATTTACCTTTATCCTTACTTTTAGAGGAGCTTACAATAGTTACTTCAAGGAGGCTGAGCAATGCCATCTCATTCATTCCCATAGTCTTGGCTTACCTCTTCGGTTTTTCTTATATGAACATAAACCTGGGTAACTTAGTTTATTACAGCCCATTCCTTTCAATACAAGTTTTAGGAATGAAGAGTTTCTTTACAAAGAGCATTCCGCTGAACTTTAACGACTTTAAAGGGCCTACCCTTAACGTGGAATACGCAATAATCTCACTGACAGGTTGGTCTATAATCCTTTCGCTCGCGTCAATGTTAATCTTCAGGAGGTTATATTACAGAAGTCTTGAGGAGGCGAGGATAGCATGATAGAACTTAGCGACGTTCACGTATATTACGATAAGGAAGTAATAAAAGGAGTAAACATGAAGGTAGATGGCGAAAAAGTGCTACTTCTAGGCCCTAATGGTTCCGGCAAATCAACGTTACTTAGTGCCATTGCAGGAATAATTCCGTACAAGGGAAGCATAAGGATTGATGGAATGGAAGTTAGGAACGTCAAGAACTATAACGCAGTTGCAACTAATTTACCTCAAGCTTTTTCTATAGGGCTGCCAATAGACGACGTAATAGAGATTTACGATGAGTTAAAAGGATTAAAGATTAACGTAAAAGTAGAGCTTGAGAAGTTAGGAATAAAAACTAACAAGAAGATTTACCAACTTTCGGCAGGGCAGGGAGTTATAGTTAGGACTCTCATTGCCTTGGCTACAGATCCTAAGGTAATTCTAATTGATAAACCATTCGAGAACGTAGATGTTGCAAAGAGGAAAATTGTAGTAAATTGGTTAAAAGAATACGGTAAGGAGGGAATAATAGTAACTCACGAAGTTGATATTGCAAAGCAGTTCAGCGATTATAAGGCTTTCATTATACTTGAAGGAAAAGTATTTGGGCCAATAACTGTTAGCGACTTATTATCTTCCTCAGTAGTTATGGGAGAAGATCCTTCAGCTTTGCTTACCTTAGAAATTAACGGGAGGAAAGTGTTGTTGGTTAGAGGAGATAAAGGATATAAGATGAACGCAATAGGCAATTTAGAGAGGCTGTATAATTTAGTGGAGGAATGAGGATGGAAAAAGACTTAATAAAGGAATCTAAAGAGATTGCAGAAAAAATAATTAAGGGAGAATTTAGGTTAACAATTGCTAAATATTACCTACTTTGGTCTACTTTTCCATTAGTTCTCTTTGCATTATTCCTTATTAACACTAGATATCCCTTCCTGAATTACCCGATAGCC
The DNA here is from genome assembly GCF_009729015.1 of Acidianus ambivalens. Classification (NCBI taxonomy): domain Archaea; kingdom Thermoproteati; phylum Thermoproteota; class Thermoprotei; order Sulfolobales; family Sulfolobaceae; genus Acidianus; species Acidianus ambivalens. The sequence continues at coordinate 711,541 of NZ_CP045482.1, forward strand.
CTTTCTGGATATTTATATTACAATTTTAAAATTTTTTCAGATTTTTCAAAAACAGTCGAAAGAGTTAATGGGATTAAAAGACGTGGAAAAGGCAAATATTACGTAATTGCATACTTCGCATTATGGTCGATCCCAGCGGCAATGGTAATCGTTGGCTCAGATTTTAACTATCCTTACTTAACGTTAGCAGGCTCTGCAATTTTTGGAATTGTTTATTCCTTTTTTGCTTATTACGACTTCAAAAAGTCATTCTATGATTTCCACTATTATGACTTGTTAGCCATGATAACTTTCATGGCAGAAATTATAAGCATAGGTATTTGCGTTACGTTAAAAATACAGCTCCTAGAGATAATGTGGATTCCATTCACTTTATCCTGGATTTATGCTGCTTATGCATCTTTCATGGAGGTAATTGAAGGTGAGTGATGATTTAAAGAAGTTAATGGACATACTTAGCGATCCGGCATTAAACAACTCAGTTAGGTTAGGAATTCTCCTGGCTTTATATGGTTTAGAATCAATAAATTTCTCCCAATTATTAAAAATCCTTAATATTACAAAAAGCTCTCTTTACACTCACCTACAAGTGCTGGAGGAAGGTGGATACATAAGGATGATCAAAAAGTTTACAGCCGTAGGTCCTAGAACTTTCATAGAAATAACTGAAAAAGGTAAAGAAGTAATGAAACAATATTCAATGCTTGTGAATAAAATGTCAGAGAAAAAATGAGAGAATCCATAAAAATCTAGGAATATTTAGCGGAATTCTCTTGGCTCTAAATTGTTGGAAGCTCAGAAATACTTTTATATATAATATATGCATATATGCATACATATGCCAAAAGTTATAACTATTTCTGACGACGTTTATGAGAAGTTATCTAAACTTAAAGGTAGTAAATCATTCAGTCAAGTTATAAATGAATTAATTGAATATTATAATAATAGTAGAAAGGGGAGAGTAGAAGCTTTAGATTTGATATTTGGAATACTTAGCGAAGAAGAGGCTAAAGAACTGGAGAAAGATGTAGAAGAATTTAGGAAGAGTTTCAAAGTGAGGGAATATGGTAGTACTTGATTCCAATATAATAATTTCAATAATGAAAGGGGATAAGAATTTGCTTAATTTTATAAGAAATAATTTTAACAACATTTCAACTACTGTGATAAACGTTTATGAAATTATGAGAGGTAAATACGTCAATAACCTATTAGAAGAATTTTTTGAATCAAATTATAATTTATCCCTTAACATTAGATGCAGTGAAGATTGCTTCAAACATATATAAAACCTTAAGGAGCCTAGGTAAAATTAAGAGCGATTCAGACATATTGATAGCCTCAATTGTTAAGGCAAATAACGAAGTATTATTAACAAAAGATAAAGATTTCCAAGATATTAGGGATTTAGGAGTAAACATAGAAATAATTTAGTGAGAAAAATAATTTATTTTGAATAAATATCGTTCACGATACTCCTCTCTTATCGGAACTTTAGTTATTTTCCTCTTTATTGCGTCCTCAACTGCGCTTGTAACTGCTGCTGCAGCAACTCCTACAGGGATCTCTCCTATCCCTTTTTCACCGAAAGGAGTATAAGGAGACGGAGTAGGAACTAGATTTACCTCGAACTCCGGCATTTGGTCAGCAGTAGGCAATCCATAGTCAGAGAGGCTTAAAGTCAACAACTGTCCGTTCTCGTAAACGTAACTTTCGTAAAGAGCGACAGAAACACCAATTGCGGAACCTCCAATTACTTGCTCCTTAACTACTTCCTCGTCTAGAGGTGTGCCTGGATCTAGGTAAACTACCAACTTCACTGGCTTAATTAACCCCGTCTCCTCATCAACCTTAACTACAGCAACGTCACAAGCGAAAGGATAGGCAATAAACCTTGTCTTCCCTTGTTGAGAATAGACGTAAGAAACTTCTTCCTGTAAGGAAGTTATAGGAATTTTCTCCTCGCCTCTTATCAGAAAGCCGTCCTTATATTCTGCATTATATTTTCTCTTCAGCTTACTAACCAACTCTTCGACTGCACCTTTGATTGCCCCAGCTAAAAATACGGCCATCCTGCTTCCTCCAGGACCGAAGCTCGAAGGAGATTCGTTACTGCTGAGTAGCTCTACCTCAACAGCCTCTGGAGGAATTCCTAAAAGCCTAGAGACTAACAACTTTCCAACGTGTTCATTACCTTGACCTTCAGGTCCATAGCCTATACCGAGTATTACTTTACCCTTCTTTATTGATAGTTTTACTCCCTCCTGTCCAGAGGGTGTGCTCGGATCAGTAGAACAAGCTAAACCTACTCCGTAACCTTTTTCCCTCAAACTCCACAAGTCCTTTCTAGATAGCGCAAGATCAAGTAAATTTCTAGGATTACCGGAATCGTAATGAGCATAAGGAGCGTCATAAGGGAAGGAATCTATTAAATTCTTCCTCCTCACCTCGTGTCTTTCCATTTTAAGCTCATCTGCAATGAAATCCATTACCCTTTCTAAAGCCCAAGTATGAGGAGGAGTTCCTGCTCCTCTAAACGCTCCCGGAGGGTTCTTATTAGTAGCAACCAAACTAACGTCGTACCTTATGTTCTTCACTTTATATGGCCCTGCTAGAATTCCTGTAGGTTTAAAAGCTTGCCCATTATAGAGTGAAGCTCCTATATCTTCCCAGATCTTAAAGTCAAGGCCGGTGACTGTCCCATCTCTCTTAAAGTAAGCCTTTATTCTGAACTTCCTTTCCGGACCGGAGCTGTTAGAGGCCATTAAGTGCTCACTTCTAGTTTCTATCCACTTAATAGGGATGTTGAATTTAAGGGAGGCAAGTCCTAGGACTATAGCATATCTAGTTACGGAGAACTTGGAGCCAAAACTTCCTCCGTGCCTTGTCGGGACTACTTTTACCTTAAAGTACTTGGAGATTTCATTACTCTGAAATTGAGGTGCTTGAACGTTTGATATTATTGTAACTTCATCACCTTGAGGAATTGAAATTACTCCGAAGGTTTCTATAGGATTTCCAGAAGACCTACTCCAATATAGAGAGACTTCTAGTTCTTCGTCGTCTTTAGGCATTTCTCCGTACTCAAAAGTTTTCTTATAAACCTCATTAGTTCCTACTTCATCAAATACTAGAACGTCGTTTTTAAGCGCTTCATCTACATTACTCACAGGAGGTAATGGTTCGTAATCTACGGAAACTTCCTCAGCTAGGTCTGTTGCCTCATAAGGGTCTTTTGCTATTACCAAAGCTATGGGTTCACCCACGTATCTTACCTTTTTAAAAGCTAATAGGGACGAAATCGATGAGCTTCCTTCTTGCTCTTCCTTCCCTTTAAGGTTAGGTAATGATAATAGATCCTCGGCAGTTAATACTAATGCACCTTTCCTCCTTGCGCCTTCCACATCAACTTTCCTTAAGATAGCGTGAGGATATTGACTCCTTACGAATACTCCGTAATAACCTGAGAACGGAATATCGTCTACGTAATTTCCTTTTCCTTTTATTACATCTTCAAGATCAAGCCTTCTCATAGGTTAGTTTCATACCATACATAAATAAACTTAGCTTTTCCCGCGATCAAATGAAATTATAGTAAAGAAAACTAGCAATGCTATAGCCTAGCACTTAAAACCTTAAGGCGATACATGAAATCATTATTTAAGTCAGTCCTTCGCGAGTTCTTCACGAATTCAGAGGGGACGGACTTTCATCACCATAAAAACCTTTGATGGTCTATATTTAAATGAAATATAACATAATACGATAAAAAGCAAGCCGTATTTCTTACGGTATAGTGGCCTTGATTACAAACTTAAATTTTTCTATTAAAAAGTTTCTAACATAACTTTAAATGTCACCGCTTGTAATGTAGTCCATGTATAGAAACGAAATAGTCATAAACGCAGGCAGGTCATCATTACTAGGAGTATTAACAAATCCTTTCTTCATCTCTGGAATAGTTGGGCACGTAGGAATTCTGAGAGTTAAGGATAAACAAAAAGGAGATTACGTAACCCCGGAATTCTTAAACTCCCCTGAAGACGACTTTCAAGTGGCTTACGTTTTCGGCACACCTGAAAACTATAACGTTTCTCTAGGTTACATGGTAGGGCCGGAAATTTTTCCGGGGGAGGTAAAATATAAAGGAGGGACATTTGACGGAAAGTTTGAGTGGGAAGTCTCTTTCTTCCTCACGCCTATTGACGATAATAAGACAAGATTATCAATTTCGGTTAATGCAAAGTATAAGACCTCGATGTTGGCTAGGATATTCGGAAGGAGCGAGTTCGACCTAGCATTTCACATAGTTGAAGGTCACTTTATTCCTTTCTTCAAGTTCTACTTTAAACCTTCGGAGGAGATTGAGGTTAATAAAATAGAGATTGCGAGCGAAGAAGGGGAGGCAAACGAGGTTATTGCGAAATTCAAGGAAATTGTGCCAAAGTTAGAGGCGGGGATGATAAAAATCTCTGGGAAAAACTTGGAGTGCCTTGTAATAGTGATCAATAAGGACATAAGGAGAGTTACTTGCCTTGCAGGAAACGATTTAAAGACAGGAAGTGACGCGCTTTCCTTACTCCTCCTTTATAACGGTGAGCTAAAAATGAAAGCTTATCAACTACAGCTTGAGGATTTAATAGAAAAAATTGAAGAATAACCCTTATTTTCGTTTTATTCTGAATATAGGGGTAAATCCGACTCCTCATTGCTCTCACCATCGATTCGGGTCTCATTTAGAAGTCAGGGTAGTCAGAGAGTCCCAGAGAGATCATAGCCAAGCTCTAGTCCCTTAAGAGATACTGGTTGCTCCCCCCTCAGTCCTATTCAGTAAGGAGCGTCGTTAGCATCACTAAAAGATTTAAACACAGGGCTATCCATCTGGCGAGGCTTTCCGCCCCCTCTTTGTAAACTTGGGATATACTTAAGTATCTTACTCTTGTTATTATTATTTCATACAATTATCTTTTATTAATTATTTTGCCCTTCTTATTTCAATAATATATCATAAATTTATATTAAAATAATTTCTAACTTAAAATGTATGTGTTTTGACCTTCTTCAGGGAAGCACGTCTCGCAAAGACTACCATTACTATAGTACCATAAAATTCCGTTTATATATGGAGGAGTAAACGATGAACTGCATACAAAGTACCAGTAACCTACTGCATATAAACTATCGCAATTCTTAATTACCTTACATATACACGATGTATCATTGTAGAGAAAACCGTTATTATATACAGTCTTCTCTATTTCGTCAAATCCGGTTAAACTTGATGATTTACTTTTCAAAACTTCAAAGAATGATTGACTTATACCGTTTACTAAATTTTTGCAACCGAATTTTGCAATTAATGTGTATCCGTTTTCTTCACTAGGTACTAGTATTGTATCACTAGCTATAATTCCTTTAGTATTATATAGCGTAATACATAATTGCATAGAATTAGCTGATTGTGCACCACTTACAAAATCTAGGAAATAGCAACATCCCTCTTTTATTTCACCAATTAATTCGCGTGTGTATGTACCTTTATTACAGACTATGCATACACAGAGTTTACTACTACACTCATAAAATATTATTGAAAACTCTTTTCCTGTAGTACCAGTAGGCACTAATGTATCGTTTAGAAGAATTGACTTTTGTGTGGAAGTAAAAATTTCCTTAAACCATAATCCCATTTGAAAATCAGTTTGACTTATTACGACATGAGGAGCTTTAACGTTAGTGGATTTACTACAGCCAATATAACTACCGCTGGAAGTTAATATGTAAACTCCTAAGCCTTCTCCAGAAGGGTTTACATATGTGAAGTCTAACCTATACCACTTCCCTTGATAATAATAAAGTATCCAAATTACTACGATCTGACCAGGTTTTACTTTTGCTAAAAGTTCATAAGTTTCGTTAGAAGTAATGTTGAAAGCATATACTGAAGCTTTGCCTAAAAGTTTACACTGCTGTGGTAAGTATATATCACAATTTATAATAAAGCTCTTAATTTGTGAATAACAATTTTTGCCAGACGAAAGTATTACTGCGTTTTGTTGAGAATTAGGTATATAAAGGCAAATGTTTTTCTGCGGGTATGTAACAAAAGGTACTAAAGTAATCTTAGGAGTTATGGATTTTATCCAAATTAAATAGCTTACATTAAAACATTTAGACTAAGTGGTATGGTCTTTGTTCCATTTAGTGCAAAGGCGGTAACGTAAACTGGTATTTTTCCTGCTGGACCAGATATTGTTACAGTGTTAATTGAAGTATTGGGATTTAAGAAGAAGAAGTTTGCCTCTCCGGTCAAAATTAATATGGGGGAAGAAGATACTTTACTAGGTAATGGTAATGGTATATTAGTATCACCTGCGATTACAATTGAATTATTAAGTAATGGGCACCATGTGTTACCATTAAAGTAATAAATTTGAGTAATATTAAATCGACTAGATGTTGTAGTAAATAAGAAATCTAAGCTAGGATCGCTAGGTGAAGCGTTATAATAAATGTTAGGTTCTCCCCTATATACTTGTTGCTTTTGGTAACATTGTAGTTGATTATAAAGTATTTTTTGCACACTACCTTGATCGAAATAAACTGGCTGGGAATTAAATATTATAAAAGCTGGTACTAATACACTCATTATAATTATTAAGAGCATAATGAGGAATACTACAGTTGATATGCCTTTCATGTGCTAGGCACCCCCGTAAAAGTATAGTCTATTCTGAACCAATATCCGCTGGAACAATAAAGAATCCAAATTACAACGATACAAGATGAAGAACTTATTCCTCCAACCTGTATAGTAACTGGAGTGTTAGATGGAACAGAATAAGCGGTAATTGGCGAATCATAGAGAATTTTTCCATTCACACAATAAATTTGAGAGTCTATATTAATTTGCTTAGCCAACTCTCCGTTCGGCATATATACTGTGAAAGAGGAAGTAGATGAAGGAGTAATAATTCCTACATCCTGCTCATAAGTTGAGCTTATAGGAAATACGAATATGGAATAATTACCATTATAAGAAGGATTATAAAGTTCAATAACTACACTTCCCTCAGAGCCAGAAATCAATAGGGGCCCTGTGGAAATAGTAGAGGACGAGGATAATGAGCTTGCGGACTGTTCAGCAATGCTGAATGCCTCGCGGGGTGCAAAATAAGAGAAAGTAAAACCTAAGATAACTAAGCCTATAACAACAACTGCTATAAGTAATATAAAATTATCAATAACCGAATCAGCCATATCTATGGAATATGGTTGGAAAAACTTATATATAAATTTTGACTAAAATTCTTATGCAGAATTCTGTTACCGGCTCTATCTTGTTAATTGCTACTATTGTAGCATCTTTGTCAGTATTTGGAATTTACTTTGCTTATACTTCTGTTTATTCTCCACAAGTTGCTAATCAAGAGTACTTAATTTCCTTATCTAAAGTAATTTCTGCCTCAATATCTGAGGATGCTTTTAAGGGAATTCCACCTAGTTATAAAGGTCACATTACAAGGAGTATGCTGCACTCTAACTCCAAAAATATTCTACTTGAATCCAGGAACTTATACAATATCTGACGATAACTCATCCATTATTTTCATAAGTTCTTACGGCCTTACAGCAGTATTTCAAAACTGGACCATTGTAGGCCAAGGTTCTATTTCTACGCCCGATGAACCTACTACACAAGTAACAATAACTGGGCCCACAGTTTTAACTATAATATATAAGGCATATACTCAAACATATCAAGTGACAATAAAACCAAAAGGAATCCCTCTAGGTTACGTAGGTATATCTTGTAATAATGCCCTTATAACTCCATGCAACCACTCTATTCCCGTGATAATAGATGATAAAGAGTACATAATTGGTTGTTCTGGAATAACGTTGAATTTGACTTACGGTTATCATATAGTTGAATTTCCTGCGTATTACAATGTTACTTTCTGTTATACTGGAGGATACATTACCGAGATGAAAGGTGGACAAATAAATTGTTATAAATTGAAAGGACTAGAAAGTAGTACTCCGAGCATAAAAGTTATATGCAAGTACGAAATATTCGTTAATGGTAGTGGAATAGTATACGGCTGCTTTAATAAATCCTACACTTACTATCTAGTATGCACTAAAAATGATTTCTACTTCCCAAGTAATGTTAAACTTATAAGCAATAGTACTCCGGTTTGTGGAGATATAGCAGCCCAATTATACTGCGTTAACGTTTCAACTACCGGACATAATATAGTATTGGGTCCTACAAAGAATTTTGTCCCTGAAAAGCTTTATTTTAAAGCGGGAACAAAGTTACATAGAGAAACGTTTTACATTTATTGTATACAAGGTAAATTTAAGCTTCTAGTTTGTGGTGTGTGTAGATGTTATAAAGCACTACAGAGCTATAATCACCACGCAAGTTATACGTCTTCTAGTGTATCCTGTACCTATTGTCCTAGCTGTATTATAGTGTGCTCTCCAATTAAATTAATAATATTTGAGGAGTGGTGTTATGGAGCAAGATGTTAGGAGGTGGGAAAATGATGTATAATAAAAAAGTTGTAAATAAAGGTTTATCAAATGCAATATCTGTTATGTTCATATTAATTATACTCATTTCACTTGCAGTTCCGTTCTTTATTTTACTTAGTAACATTCAACAAGCCAATACGGAAGAGAAACCAGTAATTCAAAATTATGCTTACTTAAGAAATCTTCAAGTTAATCAAGTTAGATCTGGACATCCATCATTTTACTATAATGGGAGTTACATTTATGTAGAATATTCTAACGGAACGTTTGTACCACCTTCCAATGTAACGATAGTTGATATATTATACTTAGGTAGTAATGGAATTTGGTATAACATTACTTCATTAAAATATCCTATAATACTTAGTAAGGATGAGGCTATTCAGATTCCTCCATGCGCATCTGGAAGACCTATTATTATAATTACTAGCGTTGGAAACATATTCTTCCTCAACTCAGGATGCATAATAGGACCTTATTCCTCCGTTAGTAAGAAAGCAGGGGTGGAAATATTAACTCAAATATACGAATCTTCTGGAGCTATCTCCGTTTCCACAAATGTTACTACAAATATTTATGGAAAATTTGAGAACTTTACTACTCCAGTTGCTTTTCCGAATCAGACTGGGACTTTTGAAGCTAAAGTACCTAAGTATGTATATTATCAGAATTCTAAAGGACAAATTATTACAGGAGTATTTCATAATTGGATAATCTTAGGAAAAGGAAGCGTAAATTCTACTTCCACTCAAGGAATAGAGGTTACTCTAGTAGGCTGTCCTTTAATATTAATTGCTAATTATACTACAATATTGTGTAAGATTCATCTAAAGGTAATTACTGGAGTTAGTTGTCCGGTTTGTATTGGTATAGACGGTCAAAAGTATAAAATAGTGAATAATGGCGAAATTTGTATTTATGCCGGATATTTTAACGTTACTGTTGTCACTACATGTTTTACTGATACTCAAGATTGTTCTCAAGGCGTTAGATATCATTATTGTTATAATCATATAACATATAATAATAAAGAATACAAGCAGTATTCCGTAATATTATTCGCTCCTCCTAATTGTAAATGTACCACATTATATGTATGTTATTACAATAATTATAACTGCTATAAGATTTATTTATACAAATACAACTGCAATCAAAACGTCTATCTTATACTTAATGGCACTTCGTATTGTTATGGTAACTGTTATTGGATAAAGGGTGGTAAATATTGTATGATACCAACTGGAATATTTTACGGCGGATGTTCAACTGGGGCAGTTGAGATATGTATTATTAATTCTACTGGACCGCATATATATTATTATAACGAGGAGCCTTATATACCTCGGTATATTTACATCTGTAGTCCAACTACCATTAAAGTATGTTATGGTATAACTGAGTACTGGTGTCATCTATGAAGGCCCAATCTGAATATATAGGCTTTATTATTGCAATAATACTAATAGTAATTGTTATAATCCCTCTCTTCTTTCTTCTAAATAATTATGATGTACCTTCTGTCAAAACTTATAATTATTGTACAGTAATAGAGGATAAAATAAATGGAAATGGTATAATAATCTACTTTAACGCATCTCCATCAAAGCCTGAGCTTGTAATCTACAGAGGTTGCTCAAGTTATTATTTATCTGGTGTTTACTATGAAAATAACGGTATATGGTATAATATTACCTCCTGCATCTCATATAATGGTAAAAAATTACCTTTGCCTTTAATTTATAATTTGACATTACCAACTCAAGTTTGGAAATATCCTTTAAGTCTGCAAATAGAGGCTTATAATGATACAGTATTTGCTATAGTTTATCCTAATCAAACTGCCTTTACTTCTTAATCGACTTTTACAAAATTTTGAAAGCCTCTTCCAGGGGGATGACGAATACTTAATTATCTCTTTTTCTTAGTCTCTTTTATTGACGCTCCTTGCTGAATAGGACTGAGGAGGAGCATCTCTTAAGGGACTAGAGCTATGTGATGATGCTACTAACAACTGTTATAAAATTATTTTAACTTTCTGTCCTTCGAAAGGTTCAGGGAAAGTGCCAATAGGTGTAGGAGAGACTTCCATTTGTAAAATTAATATAACTGAAATACTTTATTATACTCATGGACAGTGGTGTATTGCAAAACTAAGTATTGTCCCAATTTCTTATTCTCCGCATTCAATAACCTTTTGCTTAAATACCATTTCAGACCTTGCTATAGTGACAAGTTATGGTAACTTATAATTTTTATTGCACCTTGTAGTTCAACTTAAGTTTTGTAAGTATTTTAAGTCCAATTAATATATAAGATAGTAAATGTATAATATTCCTTAATAATTTTTATTATTTAGTCTTATTATAACTCTTCTACTCCTTGTCTTATTGAGTAAAACTTATAACTTTGTTTTACATATTGTTAAACATGTCAAACAATGAAGATGAGAAAAACAAGAAAACTGTAACTATAAGAGGAGTGGATAAAAGCCTTTATGAAAGGGCAGTAATGACTGCAAGAGAAACCGGGAGAACAGTAGGAGAGATTGTTAATCAAGCTCTATCCTCTTTTCTAGGATTAACAAGTAAAGCTACTAATGCTGTAACACAAGTTGTACAAGGAGTTAAAGAAACAGGAAAATCCTTTGTGCAGGGATTTGAAGACGCAAAGAAGGACGTTGTAGTTATTTCTGACGTAGAGGAGTTAAGCGTTACGAAAGAGGAGATATTGCAAGTAGGTAAGCCAATCTCATTTAGGAATATAAAGAAGCTTACGCTTAACATTGACCAAGAGGCATTAAACTACGTGGACTCAATAATAGGAGTTGACGAGTTAGTAATACCGCCAACTATAAATAAGATAATGCTTTTGCAGAAGTGCAAATTCGTGAAGAAAATATCCACAATCCAATAACCTTTTTTATCCTTAGGATAATAATTAATTGAGGGTTTCCCGATGAAAAGCCTACTTGACCCGTCGGGGTTGGCCCGAGGGGGATGAAAGTAGGTAAAGCCTTGACCCGTCGGGGTTGGCCCGAGGGGGATGAAAGGCTTTTAAATTTTTTCCAAGTGTTATTATTTAATGAATGAGTATCACGTTTTTGTTGACGAATCTTACGATATGAGGTTTTTCGTATTAGCTATAGTATGGGTCAAAAAGATAAGCGAAGTTAGAAGGCTGAAATTGAATGCCTTAAATAAAATTGGAAAATCGAAATACAATTTTCATTTTAAAGATGATCCGCAAAAGATAAAGGATATGTTCATGGAGGAGATCTTAAATAGCTCTGTTAATGCAGGAGTAATAATATTTAACAATCAACCTAAGTCTTGCGAGGAATATGCGGAATATTACATAGTGGAAGTCGTGAGAGTGTTACCTATTAATAATTCTATAATTACTATTTATATTAAGGGGCTGAAAAACTGGGTAAGTAAGGATTGTAATCCTCTAGCTGAGGCGGTAAAGATAGGGATACCTAACGGGAACGCAGTAAAACTAAATTTACGTGCAAGTGAAAGAGAAGGAATAGAGGTTGCAGATTATATTGCATCATCTTATAGGAAATGCCTTCATGATAAGGTAGATTTGTGTGATAAACTGGAAAGTAAACTGAAGTTTATTTACAAAAGGTAGGAAAATTCAATTTTTAGTGTAAATTTGCGTTTGACAGCTAATAGTTGAGCTGTCAATTTTCATTTGACAACCTTATAAACTTCCGTTGTGGAAACAGAGGAAATTAAGGGAATTATTTTAGATCAGGAAGAACTTTTGAACCAAAAGCTCTCCGAAGAGAAAATTATTGAGAGGGAATTTAAATATAACGTAAAGAAATAATGCGTATTTAATTACATGGCCTAAGAGGGGGTCGGACTTTCATTGAATGATTCAACCTATTGTCCTCATTCCCCTATGCTCATCGAACCCCTCACATATCTCCTCTGGTTTAGGGCTCTCTTCACATGTTAACTGCAAAAATTTTAATGAAGAGATATAAGAATGTTGAATAATATCAAATAGTATAAATTTTACGATTTATCGGAAACTGTTGATGACGGCAGAAAAGGTTTTCCGACAAGTTCAAGGATTGGGTGGAAAAATTAAAACTGTAAGATAAGTTAAATCCGTTTTGGAAGTTCCCCTAAAATGAGCGTGGCAAATGAAAATTATATAGCAGTATAATTTACGAGTATAAGATAAACTTAAATTCTTATGGTCTCGCATTATGTGATGAAACCTTTAAGGACTTATATTATGATAAGGAATTTTGCATTAAACCTTTCTCAACCTTTCATCTCTTTCGTTTCTGCAGCTTCGGGGATTTCTGGAGAGAACTTAGCAATAGTTTCTTCTGCAGGCTCCGCGTTACCTTCGTTTATACAGTTCGTAATGGGCTTCTTCAATCTCAGAGGGAAAATAATAACCTTTTACGGCACTCTCCTTGCAGGACTACTTTGGATTTCCTTATCTTTTATTCCCTTCGGAGTACTTTTCGTAGTAGTTTACGTCCTCTTGGAGGCTTCCCTGGGCATTTCAGCTTACGGCTGGTATTTAATTATGGAAAGGGTAAGCAATACTTCTAGAGGAAAAATCCTAGCTCAGTACTCTTTTTACTCCGTCATTGGCGGAATGATAGCTACCCTTCTCACTGGTTTTGTAGTAAACAAGGACTTCAGCGAGGTGAGGTATTTCTTCTTCTTTAGTGGTTCGCTTTTCCTTCTAAGTTCATTAATTTCACTTAAGTTCGACGTTGACTATTCAAAGGAGCCTTTAAAGGGTCTTTCTTTAAATAAGGAATTAAGTAAGTTCTTGATTATAACTTTCTTATTTGACGTAGTTTGGTCAATGGCTTGGCCTCTATTTCCCCTTGCGCAAGTTTACTTGTTTAACATGAACTTTGAGAATATTGCAATAATTAATCTTATTGCCAATTTTTCTACCCTTTTGTTGCAGAGGAAGATAGGAGAGCTTGTTGATAAAAATAGAAAGCTGATGATGTTCTTAGGCAGGTTGGCCTTATCAGTTTTTCCTTTAGCTTATGCTTTGTCTACTTCTGTCTATGAGATTTACTTAGCTAACGTAGTTGCCGGTTTTACTTCTTCAGTTAATTCAACGGCTTACTTATCTTACATTTACGATAATTCTAAGGACGTTAGGAAGGGGATTGGTTTATATAACGCTGTTAGCGGACTTGGAGATTTAATAGGCTCAAGCATAGGGGCTATTGGAGTTGAAGAATTGGAATTTTTAGGAATAGTATTAGCTATAAAAATAATGATGTTAATAGTAGCGTCCTTAAGGGCTATTGCTTCGTTCTTTTACCTAAAAATTCAGGAAGTAAAGCCAGTGAAGTTTTAACATTTTATGTAAAACTAAATGTGTTAACACGAATAAATCTAATCAGACGTACTGATATTTTAAATGCAAACAAAGCATCATATATAATCCTGACTCCTCCCCGCCTCACAGAGGCGAGGGTTCCTCTGTGAGCGGTTCATAGTTCCCACCATCGATTCTGGTCTCATTTAGCAGTCGGGGTAGCCAGAGAGCCCCAGAGAGATCATTGCTGAGCTCTAGTCCCTTAAGAGATACTGGTTGCTCCCCCTCAGTCCCATTCAGCAAGGAGCGTCGATAGCGTCACTAAAAGATCTTTGAAAAAAGAAAGATTAAACTTTTTTATAAGGGAGCTATCCATCTGGCGAGGCTTTCCGCCCCTTAACCCCCACTTTTTGTAAATGACTATATTACCTTTCACCAGTATTCATTCTACTTTATATTCCCACAATTAGATAACCTTAAGCTGAATATAAATGCTTCAATATTATTATTTGACTCCTTTCCAGAGAAAGTTAGACCGATATAATTTTTGGTAGGGAAGATTTTCTGAGACAATTCGTAATCTGCATGTACGAATCAGAATGAATATCAACATTGATTAACATTTGCCGTATTAGATTCTCAAGAATGAAGAAAGTCGGTTATGCTATCAAAAAAGTAGAGATCTATAGGGAATTAACACTAATAGTGACTTCATTTTAAGAAAATGCTTGAATGGATGAAAACATAAAAAAGTTTAAGGAAAAATAAATAAATAAAAAATCTTTCCCCTTTATTCGCTCTCGTTTTTACTTGCTTCTATTCCTTTGTCAATATTAACCTTTACGTGGCATTCTGGTACTGCAGAGTTAATTGCCCAGCAGTAAAATACTACTGCTGCTGCTATATCAAATATCCAGGCTAAGGGCAATGGTGAGCTAGGAATTATACCAAAGCCGTAACAGCCAAGAGCCATTAATACTCCAGTGAAAATTAGGAAAGCAACTACCCAAAGTCCTGCTTTAAGGTCGCATGGCTTTTTATCTTTGTATGTCAAGTACGTTAGTGCTCCTGCTAGCATTACAGCTATTAAAATGTAACCTCCGTATGGATCAGAAGGCGGTGCTATTAAAGCTCCTGCACCCCAGTAAACTAATAATGCAGAGATTACGAAAGCCGCAAGGGAGAAAGCTTGATACGCTGGTAATTTGAAAGGCCTAGGTAAGTCTGGTGCGTATTTCCTACTAACTGGAAGGAATACTGAACCTATAATATAGGAGAACACTCCAGTAGTAGTTATTATTGAAACTAATGCAGTCCAAGCACCTCCAACGGAAGAAACCAAAGTGCCGGCAAAAGCCATTACTAACAGCACTATTGTTACTATCATAGTTGCAATTAAACCCCAAACTGGAACTCTGTATTTACCGTGAACTTCGAAGAACTTATCAGAGAGAAAACCTTCTTTAGAAGTTCCGTATAAAACTCTTGCAGTTGAGGCCATATATTGGCTTAAAGTACCGCTTGGACTAACTACACCATCAATTGCCAACAAGATTGCTAAAACTCCTAAACCTAGGCCTGAAACTTCATAGAAGAATGGGAAGGAATAAATTGGTGACGTAGTTAATGCCGACCAATCTCCCGGAGAGACTCCAGTAGTTCCGAAAGCTGAAGAATTCCATGCAAAACCTCCTATGAACACTACTTGTAACATTGTGTAAAGCACTATCGAAGTTCCCACTACTGCTAATATAGCCCTCCAAATGTCTCTTCCCGGCATTTTAGCTTCTGCGGCCATTTCTATTGGTTGCCTAAAACCTAAATATGCGAAAGCTACTCCAGTTGCAGGAATTGCGGAGAAAACTGGTAAGAATCCGTAAGGTGCGAATGATGGAGTAGTGAAGTTTGAAGCAAATCTTGGAACTCCTACTATAAGTATAGCGATAACAGTGAGAGAAGGAATGATCAATTTCCAAGAAGTTATTGCAAAGTTGCTTGCTCTCAGTGCGGATATTCCAATGTAATTAATGAAAAAGAAGAGGGCAGACAATGCTAACGCTACTCCAAGCCCTTCAGCTGTTGGGAAGCCTGAAGAGCATAAAGTTACCGAAGTTATTCCGTATAAACTTAAGACTCCCTGCAAAACTTCAACTACTGCAACTGCCTCAGCAGCAGGGACTGCAATATAAGTTAATATTACACTCCAACTAATTATTGATGCTGCTAAGCCTCCGTGAGAGTATTTTGCATACCTAACTGCTCCTCCAGCTACCGGTATTGATGTGCCTACTTCAGCCCAAACTAAAGCAATTATTAGGATAAAGATTCCTCCGAATAGCCAACTGAGTATTGCTGCAGGTCCTGCCACTGATGCAGTTACAAGGCTTCCAAATATCCACCCTGAACCTATTACTGCAGTCAAACCTGCAAAATATAAGTCTATCAAACGTAGTTCTCTTTTTAATTTTACCCCTTGCGAAGTTTCATTTTGCCTAGACATGAACGTCTCTATTTATAAATTGTATATAAGAATTGCTTATATAATTGATAAAAACTCATTACTTTACGTTGACTATTTTACACTTTTTTAATTGTTCGGAGTAAAACTAAAAGTATTAAAATGAAGGAAGAGAATATTAAAGATTAAAAAAGTTATTATTGTTTTAAGTTAAAAATACTAATTAAGGAAACCAGTTTCAAGAATAGAGAATTAAAAAGTATTTATAGAGTATTTACGTCCGTATTGATTAAAAGATTTTTACGAGAAGTTTCTGCACTTGCTATGTAAAATTGATGGAACAAATTGCATATTCAAGCTCTAAAATCTCCCCTTAGGAAAGAAGGAGATAAGTTAAATACTTAAGTTATTACCTAATATTTTTAGGGAAGATTTTATGGACATATTTACAACAGATGCAAGGCCATTTCCAGAATACCTTTACGGAAGGGAAGATGAGATCAAAAGGTTAATTTCCTTAGTTAATACTGAGGATTTTCACATAGCTTTAATAGGAGGAATGAGGAGAACTGGAAAAACTAGCTTGTTGCTCTCTCTCCTGAAAATATTTACTCACAATAAGTATAAGGAAGAATATAACATTAATGACGCTTATTTTCCTCTTTATATAGAAATGGATGCTGTAAAGTCCTTGGAGGATTTTAATTCTAAGCTTTATAATAGGATATTATCTAATCACACTTGGAGATTAATACAAAATACTAAGGTTGAGAAAAAAGTTAAGAACGTTATAAATTGTTTTAAGGAGAAGTACGAGACTTTTAAAGGATATAACTTAAGCATACCTTCTGTCATAGGCATTGGTGAACAAAAAGGATATCAAGATCCTTACGCATCTTCTATATCTAGAATCCTGGAATCCTTGTCTTCTTGCTTATATGATGAAAAAGTAAAGTTAGGCTTAGTAGTTATTGACGAATTCCAGAAAATATTGGACTGGAAATATGAAGAACAGCAGACGTTCATTGAAATACTCAAGGAAATTTACGACGTTTACCACAATTTGAAAGTGTTCATAACGGGCTCAGTTATTTCGTCAACAGAAAAGTTATTCTCTACTGAGTATGATAAACCAATGCACGGCAGGAGGATAGATAAAATATACTTAATGCCTATAAGCGTGGAAGCTTCAAAGAAAATGCTTGAAGACGGCTTTAGAGAACATAATATTAACGATGAACTGGCTGTAACTTCCGGAGTAACTATAGGTATGGGTATTCCGGGGCTGTTAACATATTATGGTAAATTTTTGGTAAACTACTACAATAAGGAGAACCCAGAAAAGGCAATAGAAGATGCTTCCAGAGACGCTTACATACAATTAGGTAAAGAAGTTGAGGAAGAGATAACTCACTTAAAGAAAATTAAGGACGACGGTAGATATTTGGAGGCATCAAAAATTATTGTAAGGGAAGGTGGTAAGATAATTCCTTCAAAGTTGGCTGAATTTCTAAAAATTAGTGTAAATTCTGCAGAAATAATTCTAAATAAACTAACTGAAATAGGCTTCATAAATAAGAAAAACAATGAATACGAGGTAGTTGACAATACTTTAATAACATTACTTTATAATGAAGTAAGTTTCAAGTGGGACTTATGCCCAATTTGTAACAAAGGAAAAAGTTTAATTCAACCATTCGTTAATACTGTACTTTACAGTTGCGGTCACGTAGTAGCTGTACGTAAAATCTTCCCTTAATAATAACGAAGATAAGTTAAATACTTAAGTTATTGCCTAACATTTTTAGGAGAGATTTTACGAGTTATATTATGCTCATATAATAGATAAAAAAGAAGAGGTAAAAAGTGAGCTTAAATTAATTCCTCCATTCTTACTGGAATTTTAGTTATCCTCTTGCCTACTGCCTTTTCTATAGCCCTAGTTATTGCGGGCAATGCACCAATTGTTGCTCCTTCGCCAATTCCTTTTGCAGGCAACGGAGCATTAGATTTACCTTCTTCCATGTAAAGCCATTTCATATTGAAAGCCTCCACAGCCGAAGGAATTCCATACTCAGCAAAAGACGACGTTAAGAGATTGCCCCTCTCATCATATATAATTTCCTCCATTGTAACTTCTCCAAAGCCTTGAATTATTCCGCCGTCAACTTGACCCTCAGCTAACATGGGATTAACTACAACGCCTATATCATCTATTGCTACGTAGTTCAATATTCTCACTTTCCCAGTCTCGTCAACTTCTGCCATTGCTATGTGACTGCCATATGGGAAGGTGTAATTATCAAGTCCAAAGGACGCAGTTGCCTCTAAAGTCGGTTCAGCTTTATAATTCCAAGTACCGCCGAGGTTTGAAGTAGCCATTCTTGCAATTTCAGCTAAACTCATCATTTTACCGCTCTTTGGATTAATTACTTTCCCGTCCTTATATTGCAATTCCTCAGGATCGCTTTGCAGGAATGATGCTGCTAGCTTTATAATATTCTCCTTTAACCTCCTTGCTGCTAGAAGTGCTGCATTTCCTGCTAACGTTAAACTCCTACTGCCGTAAGTTCCAAAGGCGTTAGATATCTTGTCCGTGTCTCCCCAAACCACGTTAACGTCGTCTATATTAATTTGAAGTTCATCTGCAACAATTTGAGCAATTCCAGTTCCAGTACCTTGACCGTGAGGTGCTGCACCAATAACTACTTCAACTTTGCCGTTGGATAATAATCTTACTGATGCACTCTCCCAAGGACCGAAATTGTTTTGCTCAATGTAGAAAGATAACCCTACTCCAACTCTCCTGCCTTGCTTTCTCAATTCTTCAGCAGTCTTTTCCATTTCCCTATAAAATCCTTCAGCCTTATTAAGTAGATCTAGATAATTACCACTATCATATTTTAAGCCAAAAGGATTTACATATGGTGTTTCCCTTATCGCGTTCTTTTTCCTTAATTCTATTGGGTCAATTCCTAACTCGTCAGCAAGGATATCCATCAGTCTCTCGTATACGAAGGCGGCTTCTGGCCTTCCTGCTCCTCTATACTGGTCTAGTGGAACCTTGTTTGTTAAAACTCCTTTAATAGTTGAAGTAGCATTCTTAATGTCATAAGGCCCTGTAATTAGTGTTCCGGAAATATCTGCCAAATAAAATCCGTGCCACGCTGCTCCTAAGTCTATAATGATATCGTCTATCACTGCGTTAATTTTGCCGTCCTTGTTTGCTCCTAATTTTACGTGATGTATTTGACCTCTAGAATGGTAAGTTGAATGAAGTTCCTCTGTCCTAGTATTAACGAATTTTACAGGCCTCCTAGATTTGATTGATGCATAAACAGTTATGTAATCCTCGGGATAGGGGAATAATTTAGAACCGAAAGCTCCACCTACGTCTGCTTGTATAACCCTAAAATCGTATTCTGGAAAAGCAGAAAGTAGGTAAGACCTCATATAATGAGGTGATTGAGTTGATGCATAAACAGTTATTCTATCTTGTTGGAAATCAACTACTAATCCTCTAGGTTCCATAGGTGCAGGATAAACTCTTGATATGACGAATTTCTCTTCAATTTTTACATCACTGCTCTCATACGCTTTCTCAGCGTTTCCTCCTTTGTGAACTTTTGAATATGCAATATTACTTCTTCCTTCTACAGCCTTAACTTCGTCCTTTACTGCTTCTTCAGGGTCAACAACTGCAGGCAGTTCTTCATAATCGTATGTTATGTATTCTAATGCGTCATAAGCAGTGTATCTATCTTCAGCCAAGACTGCGGCTATTGGTTGTCCTTCATAAAAGATTTCGTTTATAGCCATTGGGAAATTATTTGGCCTATTCTCAACGCTTATTTTTAGCCCAGTTATTACATCCTCTACTCCAGGCAATTTTAGAGCATCTTCAACGTTTATTTTCTTTAACCTTGCATGAGCAACGTTACTCCTTAGAATTGCCAAATAAAGCATACCGTTAAGATTTATGTCGTCTACGTATCTTCCAGTTCCTGTTATTAATTTTAAGTCTTCTTTTCTCCTTACTCTCTGTCCAACGTACATGATAATTATTAAAGAAAGTTTGGTTATAAATTTTTAATAAGTATACATCCCAATCGTTAGTTTTAATTTCGTACTTTTAACATAGTTAGCAAAAATTAAAAACTTCATTTCTTTAATTGACTAGGATGATGAGAGGGTCAATGACGAGGAATGAAGATAACTTGCCCGACTGACTTATTGATGCATTCCTGAGTATTTTGATTATCGCGTAGACTAGGATTACGTTCATTAGTGTAAACATTGAAATTCCTACAAAAGGCAATTGTGAAGGAGCTTAAGTAAGGAAAGAGTAACATTCGTGGGTATATTGCTTATACTCTAGAATGAAGAAGATACTTAATATGCTGTCCGCTAGCATATAAACTGCTAAAGCTCCTACCTTTGCCAGAAAGTTTCATTTGAGGAATATATCCTCCAGCTATCAAACCTCCTAGGAATAGAGTTAACTCCTCTATTGTCCTATATTGTACGAATGACGCACCCAATGCAAAGAATAATGGGATATGCCAAAAGCCTGCTGGAATTGCCCCTAGTAAAAAGAGGTAAAAGTTAGTCCTAAGTAACTTATAACCTAGTAAGACTCCAGCACCGTAAATGGCGTAATGGTCCAACATATAAAAAACGGGGTTCGTAAATTCTAATCCTTGTGTAAAGGAACATCACTAAAAGAGCAATGGGAAGGATTAAATCCTTTTTTCGAATCCTTTAGAGTATCTAATCATAAAAAAATATTCGATTAAAACTTAAAAAAGTTTTCTCTTATAAATATCTAAAACATAAAACTTTAATTTATTTATCGTGCTTCGCCATAATACCCGGTAAAGATGTGGAAGGTAGTGAAGTGGACTCTGTTGAAACCCAGAATGCGGAAGTCTTTATAGGTAATAACGTTCCTAAAATAGGAATTGCAAACATTACAAAGGAAGCTGCCATAGCGACTGCCAAATAACTACACCCACGGTTGACCCAGTGACAGATAACCAAATGATGGAGTGGAGCTGGGTTAATATACAGAAAATAGGTACACTATCTGAGGAGACTAAGGCAAGGCTAACCTTCGCACCAGTAAGCTTCCACTTACCATCATGAGGGAATAATGAAAGACACCTCCTTTTTTCTTCCTCTCTTCTTAGATACCTTATCTTAATGTTAGCGGGATTTTTCATCATTTATATTTCTCCGAGTTCACCGGATTATTTCCTATATTCTACATTTGGAAATTTAATATTCTGGTCTTTTCTCCTCATTCTTTTGATAAAGACCGTACTTAGGAAACCTCTACACTATCTGAATAAAGGTAGAACTGTCTTGATACTCTTTTTCTCTTACTTGTCCGTCCATTACTTTGTTTACAGTATAGCTTTAGAAAGGTTATTGACTGGACTTTATGGAATTTTATTTACAGTACAAAACCCCTTCATAACGTTCTCTTTCACTCCGCTATATATTGTACACTGCTGTAATGAATTTAGTATTTAACCCTTCAATAGTGGGAGGCTTCCCTCCCAACTATTACTTCGAACTTTCACTTTACGCGATGGTAATGGGCTTAATTATTGCTACTTTAGTTACTGCGAACATTATGAGAGTTCTTGAAATTTCCTCTAGGTTAACTAAGGCTAAAGTAATTCTGTTAGCTCCTCTCTTAGGAGTAATAGGTGGAGGGAGCTGTTGCATATCTATACCAATACTCTTAGCTACTGTAATTCCTGCAGCAAACTCTTTGCTTTTTTACCAATAGGAGATACTGCACTCTTCCTAGCTTATATTTTACTTCCTCCTATAACCGCTATTGGATTAAAACTTAACTACGATGCGCTCTTTCCAAAAGTTCCTAAAGAATTTAGAATAAAAGACGAAATGATAACTAAAAGAAAAAAAATTGACTTAAGGTCTTCACTACCTCAAATTCCTGCAACTTCTCTTAAAGTTTTGAATATTTCATTAAAATCAGCCTCATTTAATTTCACAAATACTCCATATTCTCCAACTACACAGACAGCATATTCTCCTGCAGCGACTGCCCAACCTATTAATGGCTTCCAATTCATCTTTGAAAAAGCAGAGAAGCCATCCGCCTGCATCTTTGCCATCTAGTTGCGCACATCTCAGCAACCATTTCTGCAACTTCCTTTGGTATTTCTCCTTTATACGCTACCAGTTCTCCGGTTAATTTATATTGTCCAGCAGCTATTGCTCTCTTTAATTTATTTTTCCAACTTTTCTTCCGGCATGTTTCTCTAATATATATGATATATTTCATATATATAAGAATTTATATTAAACATTGATAAAAATAATAATAAGTAAAGTATCACTCATTAACTATCATATTAAACATTATAGAATATCTTCAGAACGACTACGCAGTTCGGTAAAAATTTTCGTATTACATTTTTTAAATTTGATAAAACTTGAGCGTAAAATCGATGAGAAAATTTTAAAATCTAAATCACTTATTCTCTTTTCCATTCATTATTTTCTAAAATTCAAACTGAATTAAGGATTCAATAAATGGCGTTAACACTCCCGTGATGTTAAAAATTTTTTATCCATGAATATATGGTGTCATATGCACATTCAAAAAGGAGATACGGAAGCTGAAATCCTAGATAAGGGTGCTTATTTATATTCCTTTAAGGTTAAATCAAAAGACGTGTTGCTAGAAGGTAGGGAGAGACAAACTAGAGGAGGAATGGCTTTACTAATCCCTTTTGCTAACCGAATAAAAGGAGGAGAATATTATTGGAGAGGTAAAAAGTACGAACTCCCTAAGAATTCTGAAGGAAACGCAATACACGGCTTAGTTAGGGATAAAATATGGGACGTTGAAAGCTTAAAAAGTGACGAAGTAACTCTTTCCCTTTACTTGAAGGATCCCGGTTATCCGTCACCTCTCTTTATCAAGGTGAAGTACTCTCTCGACTCCTCTTCATTGACCACCGCGATCAGTGTGAAAAACGAGGGCGAAGAAGCCCCCCTAGTCGTAGGAGCTCATCCGTACTTCATAGTTAAGGGCAATTGGAGGATCTTTCCTGACAAGGCTAAAAGGCTCATAATGAAGGATAAAATACCTACTGGAGAAATGGAAGATTTTACAATAACTCAAGGAGAGTACGACGATTGTTTTCTACTTAAAGGAAACGTAACTTTAATTTCTGATTATTCAAAAGTAACGATAGAAAAGGAAAATATGGACTTTGTTCAAATATACACCGGACAACCTTCTGCAGTAGCCGTAGAGCCTATGAGCGGTGCTCCCGATGCATTTCATAACGGCATAGGGCTAATAACTCTGAAGGAAGGAGAAACTGCAACTTTCACTTTCAAGATTTCCGTAAGGCTTTAGACCTTATTCTTTAAAACAAAGATAGTATTCCTTAAAGAGTAAGCATAAAGCAAGATGATTGCCAATGAGAAGGCGACTTCTGTAGCTTCAAACACCGGAAGCGACGTTTCTTGGTAAAGCATAAAGTCAGAAAAGGAAGATATTGCTAAAGGAAATACGTAGGCCCAGCTAGTTAGCGAAGGTTTATCTTTTATGTGCTTCACTGCAATTATGAGTGCAACTAGCGAATTCCATATTTCAAAGCCCCAGAGCATTATTGCGAGTGTTAAGGCAAACTCCGGAGGGAAATAAAAGAGGTGAAGGTAATTATAAGACGGAAATACTAACACGTTAATAGCTAATACGCTTGCTGCCCCCACGGGAATCATTACAGTAGCCGAACTTCCCTTGTATATTATGTGAGATAGGAAGGCTATACTACCTATAAATATCACTTGGAAGAAGGTTATCCCAACTGAGAATAACATGATAAAATACACGATTTTAACAAAGTAAGTCGATATGAACGGGAAAGAAGGAGGTAATAGTGGAGCACTTAATATAACGTTAGCAGAAAGTGCTATTGCTGGAACTAATAGTGCGTAAGATATCTCGTTCTGTCTAACGTCCTTGGTAAATAATTTATATCCTAAGTATACGTTAACTAAAAACACAATGGCGTAACCCAAGAAGTAAAGGACTAAGAGTGCATAGGCTATTTCATAATTTATTTCAACATAAGTCATGAAAAAGAAGCCTGCAATGAATAATATTACTCCTAGGAAGGCAGTAAAGCTTATCCTATTCAAGTTCTCCATGTCCTCTCTCCAATTCGTAGTTATCCTAGATATCCAGCCAGAAAATATTATAATAAAAATTACTAGAGCTAGAAAGTATATTACTTTTCCTACATCGAAAAGTATAGGTAACTTAAAGAGTATAGAATTCATCCAACTTACTAAAGATAATGCGAAGGTTCCTATAACCACGGGGAACCATTCTGAGCCTAACTTCATATGGGTAACTTTGTTACATAGTATATAAATATTAGCTAGAATTGAATTTTAACAACTTTAACCTAGGCTATTTTCTCATAACAAATCCTTCTCGTCAATTCTAATCCTATTTACCTCAAGATAAGCGAGCAAGTCTAGGACCTTCCTCATATACATTTTAACAAAGTAATAAACGTGGTAAGAGCGGAACTCGTTCTCATCCTTTGTAATAACATTAAGGTATTCTTCAGGAGAATAATGCTTTACTGTAAGCTTTCTACCTTCTACTTCTATCTCTTTAGGAACTTCCTTTTGCGAGACTATGAGTAGCTCGTCACCTTTAATTCCAGCCAGTTGTACATACCACTTATCTACTTTTTCTAAAGCCTTTAATACAACTTCCTTCTCTTCCATCATAATTTAATAAAATAATTAATTAAAATATCTTTCCATACTCTTTAGACTACCTTTAAAAGATTGAAAGCCTAACCCCCTTCCAGGGAATGGAAGAGCAAGATAACCGTAAGAGCCCCCAGTTACTTTGTAGTCGAAATAGAAGAGCTAAATAAATTCCAAATCTTGCATTGAGTTAGTTATACATTCCTATTGAATAATTTCGCTAGCTCAACCTTTTTAAACCTACAAGTAATTTAAAAACTTGGATGAAGAAGGCTACAGCCCCAATGAACGGTGAAGAGAGGCCTGCGTTCTGACGCTAAATTAAGAAAGAGACAGCCAAGGATAGAAGAGCGCCTGCAGATAGGGTTAAAATTCCTAGAAAAGGAGACAAATTAACTGCAAAGCCTATGCTTATTGGAGCGAGCAATGAGCCTATTTGAGAAATAGTGTTAGCAAGACCTATTGAACTGCTTGAATTCTCTTTTCCTGCAAATTTCACTATCAAAGTGTCAGTAGGAGACCTAAAGGAAAAAGAGAAAATGCCTAAAAAGAAGGATAGCCATCCTATCCTGGATAAGAATAAGAGAAAGAGGAATAATACGTAAAGTAAGAGCGAAATTTGGACTACTTTCTTTTCACCTATTAAGCCCGGCAGTTTACTCGAAACTACAGTAGAGGAAACTAAGCCTAAAGAAAAGATTAGGAAAATTAAAGATGAGTTACAGAAGTGAAAGTATAAAACCAAGAATGGGAATAACCAAGCAGTAGTGCCCCAAGAAACCCACATTTCTCCAGATCTTACTAGGATTGAAAGGAGAATCGACCTCGTGAATAATACTTTAGTTTCTCTTCTTTTTCCGCTCACATAATCATCTTTCATGGATAGGGTTATGAAGAAAACAGAGAGTAAACTTATGGAAAGTAAAAGGTAGAATATTCTCCAGTAATTGTAAAGTAATCCTGAAATTAAACCAAGTAAAAGC
Source organism: Acidianus ambivalens (assembly GCF_009729015.1). NCBI lineage: Archaea > Thermoproteati > Thermoproteota > Thermoprotei > Sulfolobales > Sulfolobaceae > Acidianus > Acidianus ambivalens. Next base: position 737,629 of record NZ_CP045482.1, read on the forward strand.
ACGGCAAAAGGTGCGGAGCTTTCTAGCATTCCTAAGTAAAAATAGAGAGGAGAGAGTTTAACTGAAACAATTTTAACTGAAGAAGGAAATAAGGCTGAAACTATAAAACCAGACAATAAATAAGACAATAAAATTATATCATAAGATGGAAAGAGAAATATTAATAGAATCAGTATTGAAGATACTAACGAAGAAATAAGTATTGCGTATTTTACTCCGTGAAGATCAATAAATAAACCCCAGGGAGTTGAGGAAATTACATAACCTACGTAAAACGACGTTAAAACGAGTCCAATTTGCACAGAGGTTAAATGAAACTGCATTGCCACAGGCACTGATATAACACCCCACGCTGAGCGGAAAAGTAGCTGTAGAAAAGTTATGATCCAACTGTAGGCAAAGATCTTAATGCTTTGCATCTATTAGAGAGATGAGAGGGGAATATATAAAAATTGAGCTTTCTTTACAATATTAAGCATAAAAAGACTATAAATAATTGATAAATAAAGCTGATGTAAAACTGGGGAAAATACTTAGTATACAATTCCTCTACATCATCCCCCCTGCATACACAGGAGGTTCCGCTTCATCGTCATCAATAGAATATATACTCCAAGTGATATAATGTTTTATGCGTTTTCTAGGTATACCTCAGGAGATCACGACATAAGTTTACCTTATGTTATAGGTTACGCATATTCTGATGAAAGTTCCTCGATAGAGAAAAGCAATATTAGAGGCTAGGAGAATCCTTAATAAACCCAATTATGTTTTCCATGCTTATCACGACGATAAAAAAGTGAGGGAAGTGCTCTTAGATTCTTTAATAAAAAAGAGTTATAATAATCCTGGATAGTAAAATCATTAACTATTCCTTCTTATCTAAATTAATAGATAAGTGCTCTTATGCAATATACGATAATCCAATATTTGATCATATATTATCTAAAATTGTTAAAAAGAGTATAAAAGTTACGTCTTCCAAATCTTCGACCCCCTTGTATTTCCTTTTACAAGTGGCTGATTATTTTTCACATTTTTGGTGGGAGGTATTATCTCACGGTTTGAAAGATTTTAATCAGTTTGAGAAGATTTTATCGATAACAGATAGTCTCACAGTTATAGGGTTTAAAACTTCTCTTACATTTATAACATAGGAACTAGGAAATTTGTTAAGATGAAAGCTTAAATATCTCTTACAATTTTTACTCTTTATGCCTCTACGTAAAGAACTCGGTTTCATGGAACTCGTAATTTTAGGAATTTCTGGTGCAGTTGGGACTGGAGTCCTTTTCAGCTCTGCAGGAATGTCTGCTTTAGCTGGCCCTGGAGTTATTTTAGCCTGGGTACTAGGTTCGATATTTTACACTTTCGTAGGCTTAACTTACGTAGAACTATCGAGAGTTTATCCAGAAGCAGGAGGTCCATCTAGATATGCAATATACTCACATGGTAAAGTTACTAATTTAATAAACGCAATGGCAGATCTCATTTGGTATTTATTTATACCACCTATTGAGGCCCTTGCGGTAGTTGAGGGATTGGACTATTTTTATCCCTCGTTGATAAGTTCTTCAGGTGTTCCTACTACTGAAGGCGTTTTAATAGGTGTCGCAATTTTATTGCTTTTCGTTCCTTTCAATTATTTCGGAGTTAAATTCTTCGGAAAATCTACCCTCATAGGCGGAGGAGTAAAGCTAATTCTTTACCTAGCTGTAGCCTTAGGTGTAATCGCATTATCTTTCATTCCTAGTAATTTTACTGCTTACGGGGGTTTTCTTCCCTTCGGTTTTGCAGGAGTATTTTCAGCAATACCTTTAGCCATGTTTGCCTTCGGAGGAATTAGAGTTATACCAGATTATGCGGAGGAAGCTAAGACTGAAAAGCTTGGTAGTGCAATACTAATAACTATCTTAGGTCAATCCTTAATTTACGTAATTTTCTCAATTGCCTTTGTTGCGTCCTTGAATTGGAGCAAATTAGGCATAAAACAAGGTTGTTGGTCCTCATTATCATCACTTCCCGGCAATCCTTTCATTGACATTGCCTCAAGTCTACATTCCTCACCTTTACTTTTACTAACCATAATAATAGGTATTATAGGACCGTTTATTACTGGATACATTTACTTGGGTGCAGGGACGAGAGTTTTGTTTGCAATGGGTAGGTCTGGATACGTGCCTTCATCTATGAAGGAATTGCACGAAAGGTACTCAATACCTTACTGGAGCTTAATAGTTTTCGCAATTGTAGGTTCAGTGGTAACTTACATTTCCTCACCTTTGCCAACAATTTACGGCTTAATTACCGACAGCGTTGTTGCAGGTTACATAGGTTTTTCAGTGAATCCCGTAGTACTGGGTTCTCTATGGAGAAGAGGAGTCATAAAGAATAAATTGACTCCCGTGATCTCACCTTTAGCTTTTATTTCATCATCTTTAATAGTATTCTGGTCAGGCTGGCCTTTAGTTCCTTACGCGGTAATTTTACTTACTGCAGGAAGTTTAATTTTTGGTGCAATCTACAAAGTGAAGGAAGACTTTGTTAAATCCTTGTGGTATATAGGAGATATTGCCTTCCTAACTATAATGACTTATATAGGTAGCGACGGTGCTCTAAATTTAATTAACTTTTATGAAGCATCTGCAATAGTTTCAGTGGTATCCTTGATTTTTTATTTTTTAGGAGTACAAAGTAGTAATATATCTATTACTACTACTACTAGAAGTAACTCAGATAAAGCAAGCAATAAAGAAGTTAGTTGACTTTTTATATTTTAAAGAATATTTAACCTCATGAACGTAAGAAGAGTTAGGACTTACATTCCAGGTTTGGATGAAATACTATATGGGGGTATTCCTGAAAGGAACATTGTCCTTGTTTCTGGAGGTCCAGGGACAGGTAAGTCAATTTCAGCACAACAGTTCATTTATAACGGATTGATTAGAGGAGAGGCAGGAATATATGTAGCTTTAGAAGAGCACCCAGTTTCTGTATTAAGGAGTTTTCATCACTTCGGCTGGGATGTGACAAAGTTTGAGAAGGAAGGCAAATTCGCAATAGTTGATGCTTTTACTGGAGGTTATGGATCAACTGCACAAAAGGAGAAATACGTAGTAAAGAACGTTGATGACGTTAAGGAATTGGGAGACGTATTGAGGCAGGCTATAAAAGACCTAAAGGCTACTAGAGTTGCAATAGACTCTGTAAGTACGCTTTATTTAACAAAACCAGCAATGGCTAGGGGAATTGTAATGACTTTAAAGAGGATAATTTCAGGACTCGGCTGTACTGCGTTTTTCGTTAGTCAAGTTTCCGTAGGAGAAAGAGGCTTTGGAGGGCCAGGAGTTGAGCATGCAGTAGACGGAATTATTAGAATGGACCTTGATGAGGTTGAGGGCAAAATGTATAGGTCAATAATTGTATGGAAGATGAGAGATACAAAGATTTCCATGGTTAGGCATCCTATGGAAATAACGGATAACGGAATTGTTGTAGAGTGGGATAAGTACTTAAAGATCACTAACTTCTCCGCAACAGTTGAACCATTACCGAAAGAGGAAGTTGATGAGATGAAGAAAGCCATGGAGGAAGAAGAGAAGGCTGAAAAGGAAAAGGTTACAGAAGAAATTGAAGAAGTTGAAGAGAGCGAGGAATAAAAATTCCTTTTTCTTTCTTAATCGCTTTCTAGCTAAGTAGGAGTACAAGTTACAACTGCCTTAATGCTCGTCCCGTTTGACAAGTAAATTGTAAGATAATAATTATTCCCTGGAACCAATCCAGTTACTCCTAGAAATCTCATTGTTATAGAATTGTTACCAGGATTTAACATATTAGGATTTACGTCCGTTGTGGTGTAAAGAGTATTATCTATAGAGGCACTTACTATATTTACAGCAATTGAGGAATATAGGGTAAGCGTAACAGTACCGTCCAGTCTTATTATTCCTTGTCCTACTTGATAAACTTGCGGTTGATACATCGAAGGAGCTGTATAAGGTTGGGGCATCATGGTTCCTCCGCTCAGTTTCCTTATAATATCGTCAACACTAACATAAGATAATATCCAGCCCACAAATGAAATAAAAGGAATAATAATTAAAATTCCTCCAATTTTTAGCATATCGTTATTATAAAAGCTACCAAGATTGTAAATAACTAAACCTATGAGTAAATAAGCTATAAAGAGAACTATTGCAGCCAATAATACTATTACACCCCCAGCAGCTGCTAAACCTAAACTGGCAGAGAATATTCCCGCTATAGCTAGTATTCCTCCTATTAATTCAATAATTATTCCTGGTAAAATTAAGTTAATCCCTGTAAAGCCTCTCGATACATCTTTCCCAGTAGAAGCGAAAGTTTGAAATGCGTCCCTAAGCTTTGGTATGGCCATCATGAATAAAAGAACTAAGTCTACTATAGCCATGACTACAGCCGCAACGCTAGCAACTTCCCCTATGAGGGCTAATACTCCTATGATTATAAACCACAGAGAAGCGTCTTTTAGTTTCTGTAACGCAATTACGTCTGTTTGAAAGCTCATAGGCTTATTCTATATATTAAAATAAAAAAGTTTTTGCATAAGAGAATAACAGATTTTAATTAAATAATAAGTTTTATTATTGGCTCATTTTTTCAGTGTACCAGTATATCAATCGTTCTATACAAAAAAGATCCTAAGTTAAGCGTGTGAATGTTAAAGGATAATCCTATTATAACCAATACTGCAAGGATTTGTGAAATTTACAACATTTAAGTGGATTTTATTGTATAATCTTCTTATGAATCTTATATATCCAGTTATAAAAGAGTTAGCATATCACTATACTCTTAAACTATAACCAGTGATATTTTCCTCCTAATCTAAGATTAATGAAAGTTTTAGGAGCTTTATTAGGCCATATATCACAAGAATTGCATACAAAATGGAAAAGACAGGAATTTAACAAGTATAATACATTAATTCAGGTGATTATATTAAAAATTCTATGTAACTCTTAAAAATCAGAATAAATTGATTTATATACAGATACTCAATGATATTACATATATTCTGCCTATTCTGGGTATAACAGATTTATTCTCATATTTAACTGATTCAAAGTTTCACAATTTTCATCTTCAGCATTTAGAACAACATATATAGCTCCCGGAATAATTTTTGACAGAGTATTACTCACGAATGTAATACTACATTGTATATGCTTAGCATATGCTTTATTATCTACTAAACTTTTCTAATTTTGTGAAACCTCTCCCCTGCATCAACAACGAATTTACAGGAGCTTTAATAAAAGGAACTGACATTGTTTGGCTTGCATTTCCAAGGTATGATTCCCCCTCAGTTTTTTCCTCAATATTAGACCCTCAAAGAGGAGGTCATTTCTTTATCTCAGGAGAAGTAGCAAATCAGGAATACTTAGTTCCAAACGTTCTACTCACTACACTAAAAGACGGAAGCGAAATAACGGATTTATTACTCCACGGAGAACATGGATTAGTAAGAAAAATTGCGGCAAAAAATCCGTTAAAAATTTCAATTTTCCCTGTCTTTAATTACGGTAAAAGTCCAGCAACAATAGAAAGGCTTTCAGATAACGTCTTCAAGTTCTCAAATCCTGAAAGTTCCGAGTTTCTGGAAGTCCATCTCCTTTTCGATAAACTTGACCAGATTTCTGAAAACTCTTGGACAGTTTACGGTGAGGGTTACATTTACATGGGTTACTTTAAAGACGATAGGTTTGGAATATACGGCAAAAGACAACTTAAATTCGACGTTGCTAGAGGATTTGAAAGAACAATAGCCTATTGGAGGAATACAATGAAGAGGGGAAGGAGTAAAGGAAAAATTGCAGAAATAGAAATTGAAGGATACACTGGAGACCAATTACTTGACGCTTACCAAACTTCCGTTGGAATACTTTTAGGACTACTTTACAACCCTACGGGCGCAATTGTTGCTGCCCCAACTACATCTCTTCCAGAGGTAGAAGGAGGTTCGAGAAATTGGGATTACAGATTTGCTTGGGTTAGGGATTCGTCAATAGTAGCAGAGGCTTTAATCTCTGCAGGCTTTTCTGCAGAAGCTAGGAGAATAATAGAATTCTTCTCAAGAATGGTCTCATTTACTTCCAAGCCCTTCATCTATCCTCTCTACTCGATTGATGGCTCAGTCCCTCCAAAAGAGGAAGAAATTCCTTGGCTTTCAGGTTACGAAAACTCCAAGCCAGTAAGAATAGGGAATGCGGCTGCTGGACAATTACAGCTTGATTTAGAAGGTTTCTTCTTAGATGCTTTTTACAAGTATTATGAAGCTACTGGAGACGAAAATTACATAAGAAGCCATGTGGACGTAATAGAATACATTGCAGATTGGGTTTCTGAAAATTGGAAATTAGAAGACGTAGGAATATGGGAAGAGAGAGGAGTACAAGGGCATTATATTCACTCTAAGGTAATGATGTGGGTTGCTTTAGATAGGGCAGGAAAATTAATGAACGCAATAGGCAAGGAAAACCCGTGGAAGGAAACTAGGCATGAGATAAAGGAGTGGATTTTACAAAACGGAGTTAACAACGGAATATTCGTAAAGAAAGTAGGGAGTAATGAAGTTGACGCCGCGCTGCTTACTTTACCAATTTACGGTTTCATTGACGTGCAAGACAAGACTTTCTTAAATACGTTGAGGGAAATAGAAAATCAGCTCTTGTACAAGGGACAACTGAAGAGGTATAAGAGGGACTTCCTAGGTGAGACTAAATACCCCTTTGTCCTTGCATCCTTATGGTTGGCTAGGGTTTACATTAGACTAGGTAGAATTCAAGAGGCTAAGAATATAATTAAAGGAATACTTGATGCTACTCAAGGAATATACTTAGTTGGAGAGCATATAGATCCAGACAGGAAGGAATTTACTGGAAACTATCCTCAAGCTTTTGCCCAAGCAAATTTAATCCTAGCATTGGATGAATTGGCAGAAGCCGAGAAGAAGGAAGATAAAAGCTGATTATCTTTAATGATTTTCTCTCCCCTTCTTTTGTCCTCTTTATATCTTTCTCTTTATTCTTTCTAGCCGTTGCCAACAGTTTTCGATGAACCGTAAAGTTTATATTATTTCATCATAAATTCTTATACAATGCTAAGACCTAAGGAAGTATGCCAACGCTTAGGAATATCCTATGCAACGCTTAGAGAATACGTAAAGAAGGGTTACATCAAACCAGTAATATTACAGAGTGGAAAGTGGAGGTTCAGAGAAGAGGACGTAGAAAAACTGATGGGAATCGTTAGAAAGAGGAAAGTGATCCTTTACGCGAGAGTGTCATCAAACGCACAGAAAGATGACTTAATAAACCAAGTAAAATACCTAGAGGAGAACGTTAAAGATTACGACCAAGTAATAACAGACGTAGGTTCTGGGTTAAACATGAAGAGAAAAGGATTCCTCAAATTATTAAGAATGATACTAAACAACGAGGTGTCAAAGGTCGTTGTGGCTTACCCAGACAGACTAGTTAGGTTTGGTTTCGAGATAATAGAGGAAGTGTGCAAAGCACATAATTGCGAACTCGTGGTATTAAACAATGAGGACAAAACACCAGAACAAGAGCTGATAGAGGATTTGGTCTCTGTACTGGTATCATTTAGTGGGAAACTCTACGGAATAAGGAGTCAAAAATACGAAAAGGTGAAGAAGTGTGTCGAAGAACTTAAGAATTAAATCACTCCAACCAGAAGAGGAGTACATTTACTTAACATACTCCTTGGAGAATGATAAGAAGGAGGAGACGAAAATATTACTAGAGAACTACAAAAATCTACTACAGAAAGCATTAGACTGGTTATGGGAGAGGACTAGGATAGAAAGGAAGGAAGTGAAGAAGGGTAAGAAAGTATTTACGAAGGTCAAAGTCAAGTTACCTAAAAAGAAGGAAGTGTACAAGGCGTTAAGAGACGAGTTAGAGAAGATCAACAACTTAGCCTCACACTACGTTGATAAGGCAATTAATGACGCTTACTCAATACTGGAAAGTTGGAGGAGGAGAGTCGAGAAGGGACAAGCGTCATTGAGTAAACCAACACTGAGGAAGGTTTACGTTAGGGTAAAATCAACTCTTAGGAAGGTTGATGGCGAGAAAGTAAGGATTACTGTAAGACCTTACGAGTATATTACCTTCTCTTGGGATCACACTTGGTTTTCTAAGCGGGTTAAAGGGCTTGAACTAGGTGAACCAATAATTAAGGAGGATAAAGTGTATCTGCCATTTCGTTACAAGTTACCTTGGTTTACTCCTCTTGACTTTCTTTCTATTGATAGTAACCTCTATACTCTAGACGCTTACGATGGAGAGAAGTTCGTCACATTTTCTATCAAGGAGCTTTACAGTCTAAAATACGGTATGGAGTTGAAGAGGGGTAAAATACAGTCTTTTTGCTTCAAAGCACGGTAGGAAGGGGAAGGAGTTGATGAGAAAATATTCCCACCGTGAGAAGAACCGTGTACTGGATTATGTTCACAAGTTCGTGAATAAGTTGCTGGAGATGTATCCTCTCACGTTGTTTGCTGTTGAGAAGTTGAATAAGCAAGAGATGTTTGAAGATGCTAACGACTCCCTTTCTAAAAAGATTTCACGGACTGTGTGGAGGACTATACACCGTGTGCTAAAGTATAAGGCACCGCTTTACGGTTCCTTTGTTAAGGAGGTAAACCCACACCTCACTTCAAAGTCCTGCCCCAGATGTGGATGGGTTTCCCGAAATGTTGGCAGGACTTTTCATTGTGAGAGGTGTGGGTTCACTCTAGATAGACAACTGAACGCGTCACTAAATATTTACCTCAAAATGTGCGGGTTTCCCCACATCCGTTATATTCCGCGGGTGTGGGTTGGGGTTATCCCGCTAAAGGGGCGGAGGGGTAACGGGTTTACCCGTGACTCTGGTGAAGCCCAAGGGCTGAGGATTGATATTAAATATTATGAAATCCTATGAAGCCCAAACCCCGGTATCTAACTTAAAAGTCGTGTTAAACTTTATTCCGTTTTTACAAATATAACCATCAATTAGAATTTCTCCATTTTGAGTTATTATTCCTTCAATTATCGCCATTTATATATTCTCCTTTATCTAATCTTGAGAGAGCGTATGCAATAATTCCAATAGCGCTTAATACCCCCCCAATTACTGCTATAGGCTCCCATTGAGTTAAGGATTTTGGAGGATTTAAAGTGACCAAATATTGCGTTCTAACTTCTTTTATCCACTTTTTGGCTATCGCATCATAAATGTGCAATTTATCATAAGCAATTCTGTAGAAATCGAATACTTCGTAAATTGAAGGAATAGTTTGATACTGTTGGTATTCTAGATAATCTCTACTGAGTTCAAAATGACCATCAATAAATCCGTCATCATATATTCTAACGTGAAGTTCCCAAACGTTGTAAATCTTCATTGATAGATAGAATTTCTCTCCTTTGTTAGATTTTAAGTTAACGTCTTTAAATCCAGAATTCCTTAGAGCATTAACTACTTCCTCAATTTTATTTCTAGGCACAAAGAGCCTCAAATTTCCTTCTTTCAATACGTATTCCTTTGGCAACACAGCAGAAGTTCCGTCAAAATAAATAACGTCTCTAGGTAAATATGTCGAAATAGGGTATTCTACTACAGTAGCGCTCTGCATATATTCTTATTCTCATTAATTATTTTAAACCTTATGAAACTCTACGAGAAGAAATAAGGAATTAGTAAATTTTGATAATACATACATAAACTTTCCACGAGATGCTATAAAATAGTATAGGAAGAAACATGGAGAATAGAGGTCACACTACATAGTAAGGTGATATTCACGTTAATAAAGAAATACATTTGTAATTTAGTCATAAACTATTTCTCACTATCAGTTTCTATAGATTTTATTACGTTTACAAAGAACGGTACAAAGTAAGTATCTAGACCTATGAAGAGAATCAAGGACATTAATATAGCCCCTTGATAAGAGATTAAGGAGATAATTATTGAGCTAACCACTGTAAAAATATAGTCAAATATTGAAGATATGACTGAAATTACGGAGCTGGACGTCGCATACACATCTTTAGGAATTAATTTGTATTTTGCTAGAGAATAATAATATCCTACAACACTGCCTAAAATTCCATTTATAAAAAACACTAGATATATCAAAGGAAGATACTGAACATTTGTTAAGAATAAGAAAACTCCGATTAGAAAGTCTGGTATAATGTATATTAGGTATAATATCCAATTGCTTTTCCTAGTAATATTAGTTATTCTAGCTAATTTATTTCCTATTAATCTTCCAGAAATGGAGGTTACTGTTAATAAACCTATTAAAATCGGAGGCAAATGAAAGGAATAATAAATTAGATATACAAAAAATAGACTAAATAATGCGTTGGGCAAAGAATAAGCTATATTACTAACTATTATCTTTCTTAGCACGTCGTTTTTAATTACTTTATGTAATGATTTTCTTAAAATAAGTATAAATGAACCTTCTGAGCTCTCGTTTTTATTTCTCCATCTATGTTAATATTAGATAATAATCTTAGGCCTATTAGATACAAAATTAAAATTACAGTGAGATTTTCCGTTATATTTAGCGACAATAAAGAAGTTCCTAAAATTGTTCCAATAGCTCTCGTTAATAAGCCGTATTTTCTTATTGAATAAACTTCGTTCCTATAGTCTTTTATTAAATATCTAACTGTTACACCTAATATTTTATATTCTACGGATTTAATGAAAGTACTGGCTATCATACCAACAGTAAATACTATAAGGAAGAGATCTTTTACGACATAGAGATAAAGAAATAATGGATATAAAATAATAAATAACATCATATCTATAATATAAGAAACTCTCAATAATTGAAATTTATCTTTTTTATATTTATCTACAAAAGGAGAAACCAGTAAACCTATATGAGGAGATATAAATTCAGATATCATAAAGAAAGTGAAAGTTAGAGTAAGCCCTATTATTCCCATTAATCTCCATAATAGAAAATAACCCGTGGATATGTCTGCTATCATAAATAAAGATCTAAACACCAAAACTTTTCTCAGTTCTATCAATTTTCCTCTCACCGTAGTTTTAGTGGTTTATCATTAATTTTCTTCCTATGTCCGTATTAATATAAGTTAGTATTTCCTCACTTCATTAGTATAATACTTCTAATAAGGTATTCCTTATTTCCCCAAAGGCCTCTATTAAATATTGTGGATTAATTATTTTAATATTCTCTTTATAAGCAATTATTCCAAATTTGAAACTTACAGCAGATAATTCTAGATTAAGTCTTATATACTTTGTAACAAAGTAACAAAGTGATGTCAGAAACAATTAGAGTATCAAAAGAAGTAAAAAGGGAATTAATCAAAATCATGGGTGAATTACAGATAGAGAGAGGAGAAAAAGTAGACTTTAACGACGTAATAGAGTTCTTACTTTCTCTTTATAGAAAGAAGAACCCAGAGATTTTAAGGAGTTTAGTAGGAATCTTACCTAACCTTTCTGCGGAAGAGCTTGAAGAAGAGAGGAGAAAGGAAATTGAGCGTGAAAAAGAGAAGTATGGTGTTTGAGTCTGGGACATATTGTCCGGAAGCAATAAAGGTAAAAAATTGGAAAAGTACATAGAAGATAAGCTGGACGAAGTAGTAATAAATGAGTTAAACGTTGAGGAAATAAAATACGTAATTTGTAGGAAAAACGGAGAAAAGAATGCAGAAGAGGTTGAAAATATGCTTAAATCTTCGGGTTATTTTACAATATTCCCGTTTTCCAGGGTAAAAGGAGAAGTTTATAAGATAAAGTGTAAATATCCTATATCGTTAGCTGATGCGAGCAGTATTGCAACAGCTAAAGTGCTAGATTTATCAACCTTATTTAGAAGGGAAAAAGAAATTGAGCCTTTTAAAGCAGAACTAAATGTAATTTTTGTTGATGAGATAATCAGATAAATATTAAATTAAACAAGCTTTCTTAGAAATTTTATGTCTAACTAGGTATTATTCCAAGATTTCTTTCATTAATTTCGTTTTATACTTTCCCTGAACTCAAAACCTTAGTTCTCCTATACCTTATCTACTAGCTCTATCGATATATAAGATATTCTACCATTCAATAGTTATAAACTCCTCACATTCAAAACTTTTCCAAGACTTTTATTCTGTAAGATTGCCGAACTAATACTTGAGAAGCAGACTGGAAATTAGAAAAAATGAAATCCTGATTGGTTTATTTCCATAATAGGAATTTAGATCTTTTTAATTTGAAGTTCTAACATCTCACATTCTTTTAACTCTTATACTTAGGATCGTCGTAAATTATTATATCCTTCAACTTATTAACGTTCTCCTTCATCATTCTTTCAATTTTCTCCTTTAAATTCAGGCCGTCGTATAAGATCTTATAACCATAATAAAACATGTGAGTCAACTTCAAATTGTTATCGTTAACTTCCTCTGGTTTCATCACTATAATATCTACTGGGAAGTAGGGTCTAGTAGTTTGGTAAATTTCAATACTCTTATGCAAAGGGTTTTCACAGCTCACAAATACTATTATATCAAAATCACTGTTAGGCCTATTCTTTCCCCTAGCTCTACTACCAAATAATACTATGGTTGAATCAGGGTAAGAACTTATTAATTTCTTAAGGAAATCGCTGAACTTCCTTTCGTATTCCTCGTTTATTCTCTTCAGAAGATCTTCAACCATTTCAAAATCACCTCAGCGTTCTTCTTACAATTTAAAGCGTCATTTCTGGAGTAAAAGGACATTAAGGAATACCTAGAGGAAATATAATGAGGGTTCAAGTTCATTGCACAAGTTAAAATATCGTCTGGAGGATTAAAATATTTTAATAGCTCTACGAGGTTGTGAGTATAAGGATGTTCATTCCTAGTTATCTCTAGGAGGCCTTTAATTGCTAACTCAACGGATTGATGAAAAAGAAAGCAAGCTAACCAATAATATCCCTTATTTATTGCGTCATCTCCTGCAGTAAAGCTTTGCTTTCCCTTTTCTATTAGCTCGCTCATGAATGATTATTTACGACTAACTTTAAATTAATAACACCATTATCAGCACAGCGATTTTCTTCACACCTCAGCTGAAACACGGTTCATCATTTTACTATTACATTTACGCACAATCTTATAGAATTTTTCTACTATAGTTAGATAGTCTAGTTTTACCTATATAAGAGACCATATTTTCTTCACTTTCATAGAAATCTTTTCCACATCACTTTTATCTAGTACCATTTCATGAAATCCAAAAACGTGCAAATACCAAGCAGAATGCCAGATCTTGTATACTTCTCCTCCTAAGTTCTTTGCGGCCTCAAATAGTATAGAAGAAGTCCATCTTTTTTGATTCTCCACGGTTCTTAATATGCTAAGATTTTTCCTTATTGATAAAAACTTTATTGCTTCTTCAGCAGCCTTATAATACTTTTCCGAAGCTTGAACAACGTCACCCTTAGAAAGAAGATCATCAGCTTCTTTTATCCAGTTCTCTATTTGCAATTTCGTCGCTGATTTTAACAAGTTTCCTCACGTTTTCTGCCTCATCTTTAACTACATCTAAACTTAAATTCTCTACGGTAAGTAATACTATTGCAGATTCCCAATACTCAAATATATCCTCATTATTCAATTTTTTACATATTTCTACAACAGCTTTATGTAAAGTCGCTAAGTCCCAGCCACTTTCCTTAGCAATATTAAGAATATCCTTTAATCCTAAGTTTACTGTTAGGAGTTTTATTGCTTCTTCAGCAGCCTTATAATACTTTTCCGAAGCTTGAACAACGTCACCCTTAGAAAGAAGATCGTCGGCAATTGATAATAATACATCAGAGGAAGTTTGAATTAGCATTAAATAAAATTTAGAAAGAACCTTAATAATTCTTACTCTCTTCTAGATCTATTATTATAAAAGTAAGAGCAATTTAATTATCCTTTCTTTTATATCCGTGATATTATTTTATCAAAATTACAATACAAGTAAGTCTTATAATTTTCCTCCGTGATTATTGTATAATGAACGACCAAAAGCCAGTAGAGATTAACAAAAGCAGAGCCAAGAGCAAACTTTCAACTTCAGACTTATTTTTCCTATCCTTTGGAGGTCAAGCTCCTTTTATTTCTCTACTAACCTTCGGTACAGTAATGATATCGTTAGTTGGAACTCAGGGAGCTTTTGCAATGTTGATTGCTACTGCGGTCGTTGCATTAAACGGAATAGTAATAAATAGGCTAAGTAGTAGGTTTAAGAGGGGAGGAGGTTACTATACTTACGCATATTACGCATTAACTGAACGACTTGGCACAAGCACCGGTTGGGTTTATTTAGCCTATGCATTATCTTACGGGGGTACCTTGCTAGCAGGCGGAGCTTACGTATTATACTCTATACTTAGAATGTTACCTTTTACACCTAGTATATTGCTTAATCAATGGTTATTGGCATTAATAGTTAGTGGGCTAGCTTCAGGATTAGTGATTGCAGGAGTTAGGGCATCAGCAAAGTACGCAATGATTATGTCAACTGCAGAAATGATAGCTCTCGTTAGCCTGGCAATATTCTTCTTGAGAGATTCAGGATGGCACTTTTATAATCCTTTTACTGTCAATTTATCTCCCTCACTTTTTGAGGCAGTAGTTTTTGGTCTAGGAATTCCTACAGGCTACGGTTCGATAGCACCGTTAGGTTACGACGCATCTTCAAAGAGTATAGGAAAAGTTGCAGTTGCAGTAGTATTTTACGGAGGCCTTTTAGCAACGTTTTTCTTTTACTCCTTAGGAGCATTAGACTTTACAGGGAACTTAGTTCAGTATTTATTAAGCGACTTCGGGATAGTTGGTGCAGTAATCCTAGGTTTTATAGCATTAAATGATGGAACACTGGGTGGAATGAGCTATATTCTCGCAAATTCGAGAACTTTAAAGGCTATGTCAGAGGATAAGGTATTTCCTTCAATTCTGGCTAAGGACATAAAAGGAAAGCCCTTATACGCTGAAATCTTGATAGCAGGAATATTCACTTCTGCAGTGGTAGCACTTACGAACTTTATGGGATTATATGGAGTTTTCGTCATACTAGGAGGTTTGGCGGGTATATTTAACTTATTCATACATTCTTCAGCAGATTTATCCTTAGTAAGGATTACCGCAAAGAGAGCTAAAAAACACTGGTGGGAATTAAGTATAGGAATATTAGCAACTTTAGTTAGCATTGCGGTGCTTATATACTCATTTACGGGATTCTCTCCAATAATGATAAATATCTTCTTGGGCTGGATAGTCCTAGGTTTCTTCTATCTGGAAATTAAGGAGATGCTGTCGTCATCGTCAACAGAAGACTAATGCAAATGACGTCATTTTATTATAAACAGTAGTAATTATTTGCTTCAAAAGTGGAAAAATCTTTATTTTTTCCCACCAGGTGGTGTTAGTTAAATTAGATAAAAAGGTGGGCTTTATTTACCCAAAGAAATTAGGAATTAATGTAGATGAGTTTTACATTTCTGTATTGCAGAAGGAATTATATTAGTTCCTAGAGTTAAAGATCCTATTGAGGTTCTAGAGGGAAAAAGTTACTTAAGTATCGAGGAATTGAAAAAGAAGGCCTTAGAGGAGGCTAAAAAGGAAATTGGATTACACAGATTCCTTACTATAATAAAAGATGAAGATTAGCTAAAGAGAAAAGCTTCATTGCTCTTACAGAAATACAAAAATGATGTATCGACGTATATAGCAACTTTTATTGAAATATTACTAATATCAAAGAAATTCTCTCTTGACCAAATTACTATATTGATTATGGAAATAACAAGAATCTTTGATGAGAGGGCTGCTAGTTAAAAAAGGTATTCGATGCCTTTCACGCTTCTTTTTTTCATGCGGAAAAATAATTACCTTGATCATATTTACGATAGTTTGGGAATAAAGAGAATTAAACTTGAAGATCCTTAACGACAATCTAAAGATAAATTCCTTTTTAATGTGATTTATTATAAACATTATAAGCCTCTATTTAATACTCATCTAGCAACCCTATTTAACCTTGAACGAAAACATATCATATGGAACCAATTCTTGTAGGAATAACTAGAGAAGGAAAAATTTTCGAGAAAGGCTTTGCAACTTCAGCAGGTTTTCTAGACATTCAATTGTCTTCGGAATATTCATCGTTTTCCCTTAATGATAAGATAACCTGCATTAAAATAAAAAATAAATCAATATTGAACGGAGATGAAATAGAAGTTGATTGCATTAATTTCCTTAAAAGATATGTAAAATGCATTGAAGATCTTCTGAACAATTTTTATCATTGTAATAATAAGGAGTTAATAGAAAACGTAAAATTCCTTAATGAAAAAATAAAGTACATCGTGTATTTAAAAGAGGACGAAATTATACTTCCTTTTGTGGGAGAAGAGGAGATGGATTCTCTTTCTTTTAAGATACTAAGAGATTATAAGGAAAGATTTTACAAATAATATATAAAAGGAGTAAGAGTTAATTCTCTTAATGTTCGCCTAGCCTTCAATTCTTTACTCTTCAATTACCAGGTAAAACTTCTCCTTGAAGTAGTTCTCAACTTCACCTTTTAATCTATAGCAATCAATCATTTTAAGCTCTAAATCTGGAAGAGTCCAGTAAGTATATCTATACTTGCACAGTATAACATAAAACGGTTTTAGGTTTATTCTCATTGTCCAAATATATTTATTCGATGGTGCCAAAGAGAATATGCTTCCTTTACTCCTAAAATAGTGAGCGTTAGCCTTAAGTTTAGGGATAATCTCGTCTAGAACGTCTTTAGCAAATAATCCGTGCTCACTCATTGATCTGTCGTATAATGACTCTATTACCTTCATGAGTATTACTTTGACGATCAAGAATAAAAAGGTATTACATCAGAATATTGCAGTTAATTCTTCTATTTAAATGTATTTATATCGATTAATCTATTCATTACAACATATTTATAATATAATAAAGTATGTACGCATATGGAAAGAAAGAAGATAATAAACGAGGAATGCCTTTATTATAAGGAGATACCTAGGTCAATAATATCAAATTATGAGAAATTCTTTAATTTCGTTTTACCTAAAAATGTGGAAGATAAGGAAATAATTATAAGCATCCCAGAAGCAATATTTCACGAAATTGAAATAATAAGAAATTCAATATTAAAAGTAATAAAATTTAAAACTATAATAATAGTTCTAGATAAATCTAGTAATATATCCGTATGCATAAAATAAAATATTTATAATCTTATACTATGGGTTAGATAAAAATTTTTAGTATATATTGTACATTAAAATTGATCAGAAATATATGGGAAACTTATAATAAGTTTTAATTCTTTCGAGTGTTAAATGAGATATTATGTAGTATTTTCCCGTAAATTGTAGAAATAGTTAAATATTGCTTTATATTTTAATTTATATAAAGGATTTACATTTATTCATACAAATTTCTGAATAGATTTAAGTAGAATAGACGGCACGAACATTAATTAATTTTTATTGGTTAACTTTTTTATTCGAGGTGAATTCTTAATTATAAACTTAATAATATGTAAGAGGTTGAAGGACTAAGACAGTTGGGCTATAACTTAAATTCCAAATACTTGGTTCATAGTATTGAAAATTATTCATACATATCTTCAAATGGACTAGGAGAGTTTAAGTATACAATAAATTTTACTTTAAAAGAAGATTTAAAGAAAGGATCTGTTTATATTCAGTCTTCTTAAGGAGTAACATGTTAGCGTAAACGAACTATAACATAATGCGTATAAACTATGATAATTCTGGAAGATAGTGCGGTAACAAGACTTGAAGAGAGAGTAAGGAAATTAATTATCCGGAAGAAGTTTTGAGGATATACATCTGATAATGGATTTTCTGGTTAAAATTAGAAACTTTAGGAATATAACAATTGTAATCTGCAATTCATTACTTTATCGATATGCAATGCAATAAAGGATTTGTGATCGTTTTGTGTTTAAGAATTTCTTGTATTCTATATTCATTAATCTTTATATAATTTGAGCAATAAAAATTAAATAAATCGCTATTTAGTTAGATATATTCTCATCAGAACTTATAAATTTTTATCTTAAATATATAAATGTGAAAAATTATAGACGAGATTTATACAAACTCCTAATTACCCTTGGTGTTGCTAAGAAAATGGGAAGATATTACGTAATATCTAAACCGTGGTTACGTAAGCTCGAAGTAATAGTTGATGAAAATTCTTGTACCTTTATAGGAAAATACGGTTACGGGAGTAAAGAAGCTATTGGAGAAGTTTTCTTAGATGGTCAAGCAGTAAAAGTTAAGGAAGAGATTAATGATTATGAAAAAGAAAATCCTAGTTTTAGAATAAGGATTTAAACTTTGGAAATTTAAGGGCTATTTAGCTTTTAGTTTACTTTTGCATACATTAAACCTTACTATATATTATGATAAAGGAGAGTTCTATCCTATAATTTCTGATCCTTATTCAATACATTATGAGGCTTATAGAAGGGAAACTAAGTATCCTGTGAAAAATTCATTTACTTGGATAAACGCTAGACCAAATGTTTATGGTATAGAAGTGATTAAAAATGTATGATGATATAAAAAGGATACTTAAGTCTAAAGGCTATAACATTGATGATTTTGATTTGATAATCTATAAGGTTAAAGCAATGGAAAAGTACGGTATATCTGGGCACTATATAAGGTATTATAAAGCGGAATACTTCAGAACTTCGCATACTGATATATTAGATGCGAGTTACCTTTCACCTTTCTTTCCAGATTCTGTTTTAATTGATTATTATTATAAATTAATAGATAAACAAGAGAAGAGAGAAGTAAAATTGGACACTTGGATTACTGAAGGAGAGATAATGGAGAATAACTTACATAGGAAAAAGGTATTTAAAGTGAATAAAAAATTATATGAAAAATTAGAAGCATATAAATCTTATTTAACAGAACAGTACTATCACGTATACTCGAATTTCTTAACTAACAAGAAGCTAGCTGAAGATTTCTTTTCCAAAAACGATATTGAAACTAACATTTTTACAGACTCGAAAACAGTTCACCTTAACGTTGAAATTTCGGTTGAAATAGAAGGTTATGAGATGTATAATATAAAGCCTATAATTAGGTATATAGGTGGAGAAAAAAGCGAACTTAAAGATGGGATACTTAAAAAAGAAGGTAATAAGGTCACTTTGTTTATACCATTCCAAGGCCCTAGCACTTACATCGGAATAAATTACTGGCTAAGATAATGGTATGTTGCTAACTCTAGTGCGTCTAATCCTGCCAATGGCTTAATTGGAAACGTGACTACCCTACCTATCAAGCTCCTCTCATAATCACATAAACGGTAGGGAGGTCATTGATACATATATCACGACGATATTTAGAAGTAATTAAGAATAATACGCACAAAAGATTTGGAGTTTCGACAATAGATGAAGAAATTATAATCAAGATTTCAATTAAAATACTACATAGCACGTCAGTTTGATAAATCGTTATCCATTAAATTCTTTTCCATCTATTTAAATCATAAACTTTTTGCCAATTGCGCTTTGTAGATTGAATTTTCCTATGCAAATTTTGAGAAAATTCTTAATAAACAACTCAGCTAGGAAGGGTTATTAGAAGAATTATAGGGATTACACAATGAAAAATAATATTAGGAAGATAACTTACTCTCTTGACTAACGAAATTTACGGAATTTCGGAAAATTACGCTAGACACTATAAGGAAAAATTCTTTACAAGAGAGATTAAGGAATTAACGCCAATATCATTATCTACATTTTCCCTGATGCTAATTTAGTTGAATATTATTATATAATAAAAGTAAGGAGATAAGAAAATTATCATTACTAGCTGGATTACTGAAAAATACATAACTGAAGATGGAATCTTAAGAAGATTTTAGTTCTAAACAGAAAGCTTAACGAGAAATTAGAGGCTTACAGATTTTATGATATAGAGATGTATTTCCATATTTATTCGAAATGATTTTCCAATAAAGAAAATACTAGAGACCTTTTATCCAAAGAAGATATAGAAACTCTGGTAAGTACTAGAAGTGATGAAATAGTTTATAAACTGAATATAAATTACTTAATCCCCAGTCTTAGCCATAACTGTAAAAGATAAGCCAATAGAACTTAATGGAACACAATCCCTTTTGACAAAAAAGTCTCTCTTTCAGTTATCTTTCAAAAGCCTAACGCCTATTACGGTATAAAATATTAGCTAAAATAAACTAATAATTTTAAATTTTGAAAAAAGAATAAAATCTTTTATTGCGCGACTACAGTTGCATCAACTGCAGTTCCGTTAGATAATCCTATTCTTATAGTATACTGCATCCCTGGAGTTAATGAAATATTACCGAAGTTTATCACAACTCGGTTAATTCCCTGAGATAGCTGTTGAGGAGATATTGAAGATTGCGTTGCATAATAATTGGTACCTTGTATTGAGGCATAAGAAATTCCTACTGGAGCAGTAGCGTATAATGTAATATACGCAGTGCCACCACTAATAGTTCCCTGACCTTGTTGATAAACACTTGCTTGTGAAGGGATTACAGTAGCTCCAGTAGTACTTCCAGGGAGAGTACCCGACTTTAATGAATTTAATACGCTTCCTAACCCTAAGTATAATATTATGAAGCCTATTATTCCTAATATTAGTAAAATAGAGCCTATCTTTACTGTACCATTATTGAAATAATTACCTACCTTATAGAAGCCTATTATAAGCAATATTAAGCCTATAAAACCTATCACTTCACCGACTATATTTAATCCAGTAAAAGACCCCATAGAATATAATATATTTCCAGATAATGCTGCAGGTATTAAAAGGATTACTGCTATGAATTCTAATAAAGGCCCTAGCAATATTAATAATGCACCGATAGAGCCTATTCCCGTTCCTAGACCTGCAGTGTTTAATATTGAAAATCCCTTTCTTATCCTAAGTATTCCTAAGATATCAGTTAATATTGCTATAAGAAATATTACTAGCATAACAAATACTCCTGCTGCACCTATGGCGATTACTGAAAGAATAGACGTCACTGTTATGATTATTAATATTGACGTTACTATTTCTAGCAAGGAACCGCTTCTTAGTTTTGACACTCCTTCAATTAACGAACTTTGTTCCATAATTGAACGTATTAGGAATTAATATATAAGCTTTTTTGTAGCAATTGACAGATTTTTTATTAAAATTTATTATATATTTACAAAAAAATTAAACTATAGGTAAGATAATATGTATAATGAAACGCACTCTAAACGCTTTCATATAATAAAATTCAATTTATTTAAATTATTATATTAGTCAAAGTTCTCGAACAGCGTCATTATGTAAAGCTTACGTAATTGCCTCTGTAGACTATAAATTTAAACTTAATTTACTGTTACTGCTGATCAAGTAGAAATAATTAGCCATCTCTCCTCGAAATTCGTCTCAATTTCGAATCTAACCCTATTTTCTATCAATTTAGAAGGTTATATTGAAGAAGTATAAAGTAAAATTTACATGTGATGTATATCTTATACTTCACGCGATTAGATTTGTAGAATATGGATCTTACAGTATTTTGAAGTAAATTATAACAGCATATATACAGTATGAAGAGTAAGTTTTTCTGTTAATCATTATAATACAGTTTCATTCAATTTGTATGTGGCTTTGAACTGTTAACTCTCTACAGCTTAGACTCCTGCTTTAAATAGTCGTTATTACTCAAGGAATATAACTAAGCTCCTGCTGAATAATGAGAAACTAAATCGCTTACAGCTGCTTTGTGGGATTCTTCAGTTTTCCTCAATAGTGATGCATAACTAACTTTTAACTCAACTGAAGATTCATAATTTATTTTACTTCTATTAGCTTAAGACCTAAAATTTCAACCAGCTCAGAAAACGACTTGCTCCTACCAATTCTATTATACTTAACCACTAATTCATTTGCAATGTAATGTTTCACCAAATTATTTAGTTTCTCAAAATATACCACCAGTACTTGGAGAGGTACATTGGAAACATTAGCCTATATTTAGTCCTAACTTTTCTGCACCCTTGTTCTAGTAAATTATTGTATAATTATTAAAAAATTTACGTAATTTGGAACAATTTTCAGAATACTATGGGAGAACAAGTTTTACGTTGAGCCAGCGAATATTAATAGGAAGGTTTAGTCTATTACAAATATATATTACGGTCTTATTTATAATTATAAAATATAAGTCAACTTTATATATGAAGAATTTTATAACGTATTATGTTATGTATTTCTAATAATATAGATTCTTATTAATAGATAGAAACAAGACATAAAATTGAGAATTCTTAATTAAACATTAATTCTATTACTTTATTTCTTAAGTATATTATCTATAATTATTTACATGTTACAAAATCAAAGTATAAAATAGAAAACCTTCCAATATCTAGAGCACAAAGTTTATAAATATGCTCTAAAAATTTAATATAATATCTTTCGAAAAAGAAGGAGAAACAGTAGCATTTATAGAGAAAAAAGAAGAAATACCAAATTTTAGTAGAAATAAATACGATCAAACAGTAAATTTTGTGAGCCAAATATTACAGAGCTGCGGTTATTCAGTTAATAAGAAGGAAATGTTTGGAGGCGGAATTAAGGTTCAAGGCAAGAAAACGTTAATGGAAAGACCACAGGAACGTTTATTGAATACGAATTAAAGCTCCGTTCAGATAAATTATCTCTAAAACATACTGCTTGAGTCTCAATTTCCGAGTCAGGTTTTAACCCTGGAGGACTAATAGGCATGGGAATAAATATGCATTAAAGACACGAAATGAATAAGAATATTCAAGCTGTAAAACCTCAGGTTACTAATGAAGCTATTACAATTTATAATCAAGTAATGAATTTCATAATGAATACTCCAAGTTATTTTTTTTAAATATTATTTTTAGATAAATAATTTTATTGTAATATAAAGATAGTTTTAATTAATTAAAAGAAGACTCAAATAGGCAATAAAGATTACACAAGATTAATCTCCATATTCTAGAAAATATACATTAATTATTTGAATAAAAAGAAAATAACTTAAACCTTATTATTGGATTATTTTCTTAGCTAGTGCGTAGACAAGTGGTATTATTATTATAGCAAAGGCTATTGCTAATCCCCATGCAAATGTCTGAATTATTGCAGTCACGTTACTAAACGGTTGAACAATAATTCCTATTGCTATTAAGATAAAGACCGCATATAATACTAACCTTGCATAACCTAATACGCTAGCAGTTTCAGGATGTGCCTTAGATATTTCGTCAATTGCTTTACCGGTTATGGTGAAGCTAAATAAGAGTATAATTGAACCTATGATAATGCCGTAGAATAGGTAGGAGTTTATTGAAGGAATCCAGAAGAATATTGCTAACTCTGTGGCAACAGTAATAATAACAGCGTATAGGCCGAGTCTTAACACTTGGATTATAACATTTGCAAAAGGATCTGTCTGACCAATTTGTCTATTCGCAAAGTCTGTGAACAAATTAACCAGCGATATACCAAGGGTTAATAGTAATATTGCACCTGCCAGGTAAGGTAAATATCTAACAATAAAGCCTATATACACACTTGCGGGACCTAAGTTCAATAAGGAGAAAGCTATTGCTAACGCTATTAAAATTATAAGCGCTTTTACTGTTCCTGCAATTAGCCCAGTTCCAATTCTTAATTCTGGATAACTTGCAGATAAATTATATAACACTCTAGCTACTACGTCAGAGACTACCACTGCTATTACGTATCCTATAATAACCGTTATTATAAATAATATTATTGATGGAATTGCGTTGATAAAATCTGTCTCTAAATTACTTATGGCCGCAGATATAGAATATATAACTAACGGTAACATTTTAATCCACACATCTCTGCTCATTTAGTGGTTTATATATTTTTCGGAATATTTTATGTAGTATATTATTTCTTATGTGAGTAACGTATTAAACCTTGTAAACATAAGGTTTTCAAAACATCCTTCATTTAGATTGCATATCGTCATCTTAAACACAACTATAGAATGTTTTAGCCATCAACACTATTTTCTATCTAAGGATAGTATTCAAAGCTAAATGACTTTATTAACTGCAGAGATTTTCCGTTATTATAACTAATATATATCTAAACTCTACTATGAACTTATGGAAAATATAGTCTATTTTTATAAATTGAATACTAGATTAAAAGCGTAAATATAAAATAAAAGAGTACTAACTCGGCTATAAGAACTAACATCAGAGAAAACCACAAAGACAAAATCAATTTTTAAAGCTGGGTTAGTACTCTCAAACTGTGTTTTTATTGCGTATTATGAGAAGGAAGAACTGGAAGGAAAATGTGAGCATAATAGGATAATTATGGATTTAGTAAAATAGTGGATAACGGAAGATAATGTGAGAAAGAAGGTTTTTATATTAAATAAGAAACTAAATGAAGAATTGAGGGCTTATAAATTTTATGAAATAGAGGTTTATTTTCACACTAAATAGTTCGCAAATGAGGAAAATACTAAAGATTTTCTAAGTAAGAAGTACATAGATACTGTGGTAAGTGTAACGACGTAATATACTGGAATAAACTTAGAGGTAAAAGGTTATAAAATAGTTAACCCTCAACCAATAGCTACTGAATTAGAAAGTAAACCAATAACCCTAAAGGGAGTAGATTTCACATTTAGTGAGAGAAATAATTCTGAGTCCATCTTAGTTTATTTCCAAGAACCGAATACATATTACGGTAAAAGGTGTTAGTTAGAAAGACAATATTTAAATCTATTGTACAACCGCTATTGCATCAACTGCTAGTTGCAAGAATAATGTCCATAGATGCTATAATAAACATGAAGATTCCTGCCACTATTCTCCAAGTGCTCCTTTTTGATATCTCTACTAAATTAACGTTAATTATTGATGATAGGGGTATTGAAGTGTCCTTAATAATTAATTCCTTATTAGTTAATATTACTGGTATCATGCGTTTCTCATCTAAAGAAAATCCGTTAAATGAGAGATTCATAGATTGTTGAGGAAATTGATACCCACACCTTGGGCAAACCTTTACTATAACCAATTTTGATATGGTAAAAGAGTTTAAAAATTTTTATTTAAAAATATGCTTAAATAAGAGAACGATAAAGCACTAAGATAATATCAATTAGGTTTACTCATGGCGTATCTTCTCCAAGTCAACCTTTGTAGAGGGAAACACTTCTATACTGCAGTCATCAGCCGAGGAGATCATCAATAAATCACTAATACTATATAAAAATACAAATTATAAAAACGAGATATTTAGAATTAAAAATAATTAACAGTTGTATAAAGGAGTTAAGACTAAATAGTACTATAAAAATATCTGAATTTTAGATTGATTGAAAATAGATATATACTTCTTTTTGCCTTAGAATCTTAATAGTTATTAAAACTGTTTATCTTATAAATTAAATCTTAATGTGCAATAAGTGTATTAGTGTGAACGCTCCTAATCCCACTGCTGCCAATATAATGTCAATTACAATGGATATTATGAAAGCAAGTATCGCAATTCCTAGTGCTCCTAACCATCCCACGTCAAAGATTGCCTTATAAACTCCTAAAATGCCTATTAAGCCTATTATAAAACCTATTGGCAATACAAAAGGATTATTAATAACCGAGGCTATAAAAGCGAATATTGCAACAATAATTGCAAATACTATAATAGAGAGCAGTGATGCGGCCATAGCTCTAGGGAAGGACGACTCACTACTGAAAAGCTTCGATGCCAGCCATACAGGGATTGAAATTATTATCCAAGCTATTAGAAAACCTATTATCACGCCTACGATATGCGGGATATGCATAGTATTATCTTTACCAATTATTACTTTTAACATTATTCCTTTGACATAGCCTTAACAGAAGGTTATTGCTTAATAAATAGGTAACATTGTTACTATTTAAAATGTAAAATACTTGGAAAGTGTAACTCAGCAAATATCTAAAAGGATTTTATTTTATTGACAAGAATCTCTTGTTTAATAGAATCAACGTTAATTTAAACATTTTTAACGCAGATTATTAGCCTATACGTGTTTCATAATAAACTACTTTTAGCCGGGTAAAACAAGCACTTCTTAATTTTCACTATGAACTTCTGCTAGAATTTCTTGATTAAACCAACTAATAATATCTCCTTCTTCTTATTCCTGCATAACCTACGAGAAATAGCCAAAAAGTTTTGTAACGTTGGTTTCAAAGGTGAATTAACAACGTTGGCCTTAATCATGTCTTTTTCATTCGCTGTAATAGAAAGTTAAAATAATATAGTATATAGTAATCATATTACTTTTGAAAGACTTTCTATCCGTGATATTAAGAGAAGATGCTCAAGAATATGATTAAATACTTTAAAAAAATTATAATAATTTTTACTAAATATAAATAAAAAAATTATTCTCTTAATAATCTACTAATCTCGTCCTTCAGGAGTACTAAGGGATATTCATTAGGCTGTAGTAAGGCTCTATTATGATATTCATAAGCCTGCTTACTTTCCGCATTTGACGAACAACTGGGACATATCTTATGTACATATATAGTTATATTTAGATCGCCAAGGTAACTTACTCCTTTAGGCACTTCTATAAGTACTGTAATGAATTTACATATATTATAACCGTAAAAAATATAGTGATGACAATGTTCACTTATATTTAATATTATAAACGGGGAGTTAACCGTTATATTAGTTATTGTGAAATTCGCATAATAGCATGTATGGACATATTTGAAGCAATAGCAAACGAAACGAGGAGAAAGATAATTAAAATCTTAGGAGAAAAAGGTAAGGCAGGTTTTCAGACCTAATGAACGAATTAGGGTTAGATAGCCCATCTTTAGCTTTCCACATAAGAAAACTGGGTAATCTGATTACCAAAGTAAATGACGAGTACATACTCACTGAGGAAGGTAAAAAGGCTTATAAAATAATAACGGAAGTAGAGGGGAGAAAAGAAGAGGGCATAATAGAAAACTCACCGCTATAAGAGCCCTCTCCTCAAGCGTGGTAGAGGTAAGGGATTTAGGATTTTACGAAATAACTCCAGAACTTGTGAAATCATTAAAGGACAACAAAAGTAGGCTGAGGATAGTTAGGGTAGGAATATTAAAGATAGACGACTCTGTAAACCCTGAGGATCTGAAAGATGTCATAGATGAGATTAACAGCGTAGGAGTAATAGATTGCTCACCTAAGTGCTCTATAGCTATTTCTTCAAAATTATCTAATGTAGGATTAATTGGGCAATCTTTTGCTAGGGCAATTCAAGAGTCACTTAAGTTCCCATTCAACATATATACCACACATAATAAGAAATTTACAGTATTCGATTCCCCAATACAAACTCCGAAGAGTTGTGAAATAGAAGTTGATGGAAGTGACTTAACGATAGTACAGGGTGAACCTCACTTGAAAGTTGAGTGTCATTCATTAGACGACGTAGAAATAAACCTTGGTGAAAAAATGAGCTTAGAAATTGACGGCTGTGACGCAGTATTAAGTTTACCTAACCTAGAAAGACTTGACGTGAAAATTAACGTCTCTGCCGTTAACGTTAGTCTTAACGTAAAGGAAGTTGAAATAGATGCAGATGGTTCTGATGCCAATATAAACATAACCAGCTGTGAAAAAGCTGAAATTGATGCAGATGCAAGTTCAATAAAGGGAAGAATTAATTTCCCAACAGGAGGGATACTGGATATAGACAATAACGCTTCCACTATTAGACTTACACTAGATTTGCCGGAGAACGTAGGAATAATAAATGACGTTAGGAGTAATATAAGCCACGTAGAATTACCTCCAATAAGGCAGGGTGAAAAGAAATTAAAAATTAATGCGGACGTTAATGCAGGAGAATTAATAATAAAGACGTGAGAAAAAATAATGAGCTGACAAAAATGCCATAATACTTATTCTTTCAAATTTTTTAGAAAATTTTCTAATTCTTCTTCATTAAAGAAAATTCTACCACTCCATTTACCTTCCATTATTCCTATTCCTTCGTCGCCTTTTATACATTCAGTCCTTCCACTTTTTTGAATGCAAATAGCATCATTTGGATCCTTACCGGAGAGAAGAAAGGATAAGAGGACTTTCATAACTTGTAAATTTTCAGCGTTTCCGGTAATTCTAATTTTCCCTTTCTGCTTAATGTTTACTATTTCTAAAGAACAGTTTTGATCCAGAATAAACCACTCGCATTCGCTATAACTACATGTGACCCTTAGCAGATCCTTTCCCAATATTAGAAAAGCTTCTTTCACTTTTCACCACATTTATTATTTAGAAATAAGGAGTATATAATGAGATGCTAAGCTTAAAAACTTCTGCAGATATTTACTTGGAAGAGGCTGATGAGCTGTTAAAGAAAGGTGACACAGCACAAGCATCAGAGAAACTCTACAAAGCAGCAGAAGAAGCAATAAGACTCTTGTCCTTCATTCTAAAATTAAACCTGGAAATTGTTAATACTAAATCTCTTACTGAAGCAGTGTTTTTAATTTCAGAGAAACTAAAGGACGATAAAATACCAATTTATTGGGCGTCAGCAATTTCTCTCATTACAGTAAATCTAAGTAAGGAAGTAGTGAAAGACCTTAGGAACGACGTTGAAGAGTTGGTTAAAATTGCAGATAGAGAATATATTAAAGTTCTTGGAAGAGGCTGATGAGCTGTTAAAGAAAGGTGACACAGCACAAGCATCAGAGAAACTCTACAAAGCAGCAGAAGAAGCAATAAAATTCCTATCCTATAGAGAGAATATTAACGTTTTATCTAAGGTTAAAAAGGAAGATAGGTGGAAATCTGAGTTTCTGTTTGATGCGTCTCTACAGCTTTCTACATTTTACCCTGAAATTAAGGATATATGGAAGAGCGCTTGGATTCTTCACGTGGAGGGTTTTCATGAAACAAGGCTGGACGAAAATAAAGTTAAATTTTATGCAGAGAACGTTAAAAAGTTACGCAAGATCTTAGAACAATTTCTTTAGTAACTTTGAGCTGGTGCTCCATTGTTAGGTTTCCTTTCTTAGAACCACTTCTTCAACAACTTCACATAGTTAGCTGAAAGTAACTCAAGGTAAGATGAAGGAATCTTAAATATTAACCCTAAGCCCATCATCAGTAAAGTATCCTTGAAAGTCTTCAATGCTTTTTCCATAGCCTTCTTTTCGTCGTTAGTTCTGAATATTAAATAAAGGGGGACTGCTCCTTCATAATAATGCCTTTCTAGGAGAGTGTAAGCTTTCTTTTTCCTTGATGCAATGTAATAAGCAGTTGAGAAAGCCGGCAGATTATAGTAATTTTCTAAAGGTAACGAAACTTCTTCATTCTCTATTAGAAATCCAGAATACACGAAGTAAGTTGCGTCACCGCTCTTTTCTTCATCTATTGACAGTAAGAGAGTATGTATAGAAGAGCCGTTGATTGCAAATAAGTAACTGTTCATTTCACTCTCTCTTCTAACTTTTCCAGGGTTTTAAGTATTCTAGTAGCGTATTCAAAAGCCTTTTTTGCCTCTTCTGGACTAATTACTTCTTCGGAATAATCTGCCTTTTTCCTCAGTTCATAAAGTTCGATAAATATCCTGCTCTCCTCGGAATAACCTAAATATTTTAATACATTAGCTAACTTATCATCTCTTCTAGGTACTTCGTACCTTAAAATGAGAAGAATTTCTTCCAACCTTTTCCTAACTGCGAAATACAGTGCCGAAACTGCCTTATTCAAGTTCCCTCTCTCAAGGTCGTCATTTGCTTCCTTTAATAGTACCTTGAATTTTCTCATATTCTTCACTTGATAGCAAGTAGTAGCTTATTGTGCAATCGTGGTGAGAATTAACCTCAATTACTGCCTCGGCAACCCTATCCCTAACCTCATCATCAACCTTATCAACAACAACCAAAACATTACTATCGTAAAGCTCGGCCTTTATAACGTAACGTGCAAGGCTTTTTACCTTTTCCTTAAATTCTTTAAAAGCGTCTTCGCAATCTTCTTTCTTCTCCTCTTTTACAGAAGAGAAAACTCTTATAGTGCTTACATCGTCCTTCGAAGTTAGGTAATAGCTTATTGTACAATTGTGGTGAGAATTAACCTCAATTACTGCCTCGGCAACCCTATCCCTAACCTCATCATCGACCTTATCAACAACAACCAAAACATTACTATCGTAAACGAAAGAGTTCTCGTCTAAGGCTATAAGCATGACAAATTTGTCCTTAAGAGAAGTGTACAATATCTGGAATAATTCTGAAACTGCCTTGCTCCACTCATCATTTACCAGTTTATACATAAGGAATAGTTTCTCCATCAAGTATATAGCTTTAAATCTTACGATAAATGTTTTATAAGTAGAAGTGAATAAAAACCTATGAAAGCTTGTCCAAGATGTGGTCATTTAAATCCGGACAATGCATACGTCTGTGAGAAATGCGGTTATTATTTAGGTTTTGAAAGCGTACCGCACATTATACCTTCTACACCTATAACTCCTCCTGAGAAGCCTCTAGTTAAAGTTTGTCCGGTTTGCGGTTATATTAATCCTGGAGACGCAACGAGGTGTCAAAGGTGCGGTTACGTTTTTCAACAACCTCAAGTCATTGTTTGCCCTAGGTGCGGTTTCGAAAACCCAATAAATGCAACTCATTGCTTAAGGTGCGGATATCCTTTAAAGCAATCTGTTCCTCAAACCATCGTACAGAGGAGAAAGTTTCCTACTATTCCAGTGCTTGCATCAGTAATTATCGCATACATAATGATAATAATTCTAGTTTACGTACTGGGCTAAGAGAAGACAATGCACATTTAAATACTTACATCCTTAATTATTTTGTGATTAAGACAATTCTTTATGAAGGAAAATACCCTATAATGATATACGAAAAAGAAGGAAAAGAGTATTCTTTCCTTGCAGTTTGCCCTCACAAAAATAGACCTATCCTCTCTGAAGGTTATAAAATTAATGACGATAAAATAGAATGTCCTTTTCATCATGCAGTCTTTAGCCTTATAACTGGAGAACTAATAAAGCCTCCTAACTCTAAAACGCCTTGTCCTGCTGACTGTAAATTAATCAAGGTAGAGTTTACTTCCTCAGGAGTTAAATTTTATGGTAAGCCAATTATTCCAGAATTACCTAGAAAAGGTACATAATTTTTGTTTCTATCGTCTTATTAATTCTATATATATTTCTTCTCACCATGAATAATTCACCATAACGTTTAAATAATCTTGTACCAAAAACACTGTATGCGTAGTAAATCTATAATAATTTTATCCCTCCTAATTTTTGCAACAATTCAATTTCTACCGATAACGCATTCACAACCAACTGCCCCTCCAGGATTTAAGTTTGCAGGGAATCTACAACCGAATAAAGAAGTCTTATTCACAGTCTACATACCACTAAAGTGCACTTGTAAGATATTCTATTATGCAGAAGAAACATCTAATCCTTCATCACCTCTTTATCATCATTTTCTAACTAAGACACAGATTCAGCAATTCCTTCCTACAGAGAAATATGAGGAAGTATTAAATCAATTAAAGGCCGACGGATTCAAGATAATTTTAACTACACTGGACTCGGTAATTGTTGCAGAAGGTACAGTCTCACAAATTCACCAATACTTAGGCTTGAATTTTGCAGTTTACACAAACGGTACCCTTACTTTTTATGAATCTTACGGTACTCCTACGATTCCCGGAGTTGCGATCGTTTCACAGAACCTTACCGCAGACTTGTTTGCTCATCCTCAGTTCTTAATTACTCAGAAAGACATTCAGTCTCTAGCCTCAAGGATAGCAGATCAAGCTAATATTACTGTACCGATTGAAGCATATTGGCCTACTGCATTGCAGAAGGTTTACAATGCAACAGCACTTTATGCAATGAACGACTACGGTCAAGGATATAACATCGGAATTCTGGACT
The DNA here is from genome assembly GCF_009729015.1 of Acidianus ambivalens. Taxonomy (NCBI): domain Archaea; kingdom Thermoproteati; phylum Thermoproteota; class Thermoprotei; order Sulfolobales; family Sulfolobaceae; genus Acidianus; species Acidianus ambivalens. The sequence continues at coordinate 769,773 of NZ_CP045482.1, forward strand.
TTTGTGGAGACCCATACATTTTCCAGCAGTTAGCTTACTTCGATAAAGTTACAGGGTTGCCTCCTACAAACTTTACTGTAATACCCATTGGACCATATGACCCGAGCAAAGGAATAATTACTGGATGGGCTGGAGAAATCAGCCTAGACGTTGAAGTAGCTCATTCAATGGCTCCAAAGGCAAATATCACATTATATATTGCCAACGGAGCTTTACCGTTATCTGCAGTAATTGCTTGCATAGTAAATCAAGATATTGTTGATGATTTGTCTCAAAGCTTCGGTATATCAGAGTCAATATTCTCGCTGTTTAACGCACAGGAGTTTTACACGTGCGTTTACGAAACAGACGTTTATTACGCTCTAGGATCTGCTGAGGGGATAACTTTCTTAGCCGCAAGCGGAGACGGAGGAGGTTCAGGATACAGTAACGGACCTATAGGTAGTGTAATTTACCCGTCATCTTCACCTTTTGTAACATCAGTAGGAGGAACAACTACATATATACAGTTCCCCGGAAACTCTACACAAACAGCTTGGTCCAATTACGGTTTCGTACCAGACGACGTGAACTTCGGAGGATCTACCGGAGGAGTTAGCGTAATTGAGCCTAAGCCTTATTATGAATGGGGAATACCAACTCCTTCGACTTATCCTGCAGGTAAAACTACTCCAGCAATTTCAGCCAACGCAAACGTCTATCCCGGAGTATACATTATCTTCCCAGGTAACGTAACCGGAATAACTGGAGGTACTAGCGAAGCTTCTCCGTTAACTGCTGGATTATTAGCACTAGTAATGAATTATGCTCATACAAAACTAGGTAACTTGAATCCAGTAATATACATGTTTGGTGAAAATTCTACGATTTACTCAAAGGTGTTTAATCCTATAACTTTTGGCTATAATATTCCTTGGACTGCCACTTATGGATATAACTTGGTCACGGGCTTTGGTACTTTAAATCTTGGAGAATTTGCATACTATTATAACATGACAATGAAGAAGGGGAAGGAGTTATCAATTGAGGTAGCGGTTTTTAACTCTACTGGATTAGTTCCACCTCAGTTCTTCCCCGGACAAACTGTGGAAATTGTGGCAAACATAACTTATAACGGCACTGAAGTAACCTCCGGTAGTTTCACGGCAGTAATAAGTAACATCTTAGGAAACATTTCAACCGTGCCCTTAGCCTATAATCCTAGTGCGAACTTATGGATTGGAACAACAACTTTACCTTCAAACGCTAACGGAATACTAGAGGTAACTGCGTATGGTTCATCTAACGGTGTAAAAGGATACGGTGTTGACGAAGTCTTCTCAGGTTACTTCGTGCAGTTCTTATTGCCGGAAACTTTTGTACCAGTATTAGCTTGTGAATGCTTCATAGTCGCAAACGTAACTGACGCATTAGGCCAGTTGTATAATTGCTCGACTCTGTTAATCTCAATATATAAGTACTGTATACTGAATAACTCCTATACTCTAGTAGGTAATACAACGCTTATGGAGACTGAAATAAAGCCTAACATTGTAGCCTGGGTAGGAAAATATCCGTCACTTACTCCCGGAGATTATTTAATGATGGTAGGTAACGCCTTCGGTTACGTAGCTTTTACTAACGGTGTGTCATTACAAGGAGAATATCCTTTCGGTCTATTTATATTACCTCCGGTGATTGAAGAGCCGGGAAGCGTTTACCCAGGGGAAAATATCATAATACAAGGTATAATACAACCACCGTCGATACTAGCTACAGTTACTTCTTCATCTTTAGGAATTCCGGAGTACTGTGCAGTGTTACACGGTTCAAACGTTACTGCAGAACTAGTTAACCCAGAAGGTAAAGTAGTTAGCACAGCAAAGATATTCTTGAACTGCCAAGGTATCTATTTTGGAGAATTACACGTACCCAGCGACGTTACTCCAGGGTTATACACAATATTACTTCACTCCAGTTACTTCTCCCTAAGTCTGGGACAATACATTAACGGAAGCTTCTATGGTCAAATATACGTTCAAGAACCTTCTACTGTTAACGTTAAAGTACAGTCTTATTCCTTCGAGGGACAGACTCTAACAGTCTACGCCAACATTACTTATCCAAATGGTACTGAAGTAAAGTATGGAATGTACTCTGCCACAGTATATCCTCAGTCCTTATGCTTCGAATACTCGCAGATAAGCATAATGGTGGAGTTACCGTTGTGGTATAACGCTAAACTAGGACTATGGGTAGGAAATGTAACACTTCCCTCAACGTTATATCCTGGAAATCTAACTTACTTAGCAGGATTAAACTATTACGGTGCACCTTTCAGAATATTAATTACCGGTGAGACGTATAACGGTTACTCTACTTCTCCTTCACCGACTCTTGCAGGAATAACTTACGTCTTACCTTATACTGCAATTGAAGGAAAGACGGTTGACGGCTTCCAGACTTACAATTCTGCACTAATAAACGATACAATAATTACTAATGGAACTTTAACTAATGATGTACTAATAAACGATACAATAATAGGTCACGTGACCATAGTTGGTAGTAATTTAACTAATGTAAAGTTCTTAAATTCAAGCATAACCCTAATATCCTCTTCTGGTAGTAACCTGCACCTAGATGATTCTAATATAACCTTAGTCGATTCTTCAGTTGATGGAATTACTCTAGTAAACTCAATGATAACTATAGAGAACTCTAAGATAAGCAATATATCCCCAGCATTACCAGAAATAAAGATAATCTCTCCAACAGCTAACCAAAACTTAACTGGCGTATATACTATCTCGTTTAATATAATAGGACAGGATATAAGTAAAGTATTAGTATTATTAAATGGACAAGAAATTACCGAGTTTAGCGGTAATGGAACTTTTAGTTATGCTCTGAATACTACTAAATATCCAGATGGTAGCTACGCTATTGAAGTTGAGGCAATTCAGGCTGACGGATTATATGCTAAATCTTCTGTAACAGTCAATTTTGAGAATCAATTAGAAAATCTATATGCCAATGTAAAGGCTAACGAAACCAGCTTATCGAGTTCGATAAATAATTTAGACAATAGCTTAACATCTGTAAAGACTAGTTTGTCTACGCTAATTTACATAACTCTAGGTCTAGCAGTAATAGCAATAATAATAGGAATAGTAGCAATAATAATGAGTAGAAGAAGAAAGTAATTTTACCGCCCATTGATAATTAAGTTATTTTATTTTTTGAATTTGTCTATATTTCTTTCACTTATTCTTTAGTATTAATTCAGTTACTATCAGCTTTATTTGTGCACAAATTTATCTCATTGCTTTAGCAATGCTTAAGTTAACGTTTTTAAAATCGTAAATAATTGACCGAGATAAAATAAAAGATTGTCAATATCCCTTATTTTTAATTGATTTACTTTTACTTCTTTCTTCATTTTTCATTTTTAATAGAGCCTTTTTGGGAGGAAAGTGCGCAATTGCTGATCTAGTTGGCGGCTTAATACAGTTATTTATAGGATTGCCTCTAGCAATATTCTCAATAACTTTAGCACAAAGGGAAATTTACAGATTCTTTGCACACAAGATGTCTGGAAAAATGGAAACATTCTATATAAACACTGAATTAAAGAACGGAAATATTGCAATAGCTGCAATGTTATTTGGAGCATTCTATGCAACTTCCGCTGTAATTAGCCAAGCAGTAGGCTTCCTCTCTCAACCAATAGTTGCTGCTTTATCTCAAATGTGAACTAATACTCTCTTAATGTTTTAGCTTATTTTTTATAAAGAAAAGAGATTTTACTTTTTGTTGTTATTAATGATTATTATTTTCCCTAAACTGGTTTCCTCCAATTCTTTCTTCCTAGTCTCCTTATAAGTTAAGAACGAAATTGCTAACGCAAGAGTAGATGTAATTCCAAATATTATCAAGGATGATGAAAAGCCAACAGAGCGAACCATTGATGGGAAGAAGTATACTCCAAGTATTGCTCCTATTCTGCTAACTGAAGTTGCAAATCCTTGAGCAGTAGACCTCACAGACGTTGGAAAGATCTCCGTGGGATAAAATAGAGTTACTGCTCCAGCCCATTGCTCTAATGCTACAAAAGTCATAAAATATGGAACGAGTAAAAATCCTTCAATTTTAGTAATTCCACCTATTATTAGTAGGAAAGCCATTCCTCCTAATCCCGTAAGTAAGACCTTCCTCCTACCTAGTGAATCAATTGCAGACACGGCAATTAAATAACCTAATAAAGCTCCTCCAGCTATTGCCATTGTGCTATAAAGAACCTCAACGTTTGAAGGGAAAGCAAACTCTCTTAGCACTAGAGGATAATATAACCCTATACCGTAAGATGCTACATCAAACAAGAACCACACTATTGAAACCGCTAGAACGTAAGGTAATAAAGGATTTTCGAAGAGTTCCTTAATTCCATTTACTCCTTTGTTCTCAACTTGGGGGTTAAATTTCTCGGTAACTAATAGACCTTTTGAAGCTAACCACCTAGGAGATTCGTCAAGCTTTATCCTAAGTAAAATAATTGGCAATGAAATTAAGGCACCGAATAGGAAAGTATATCTCCAAAATTCGTAGAAACTTAAGAAAGTTAAGTTGACTATCGAGGCTACTAAAGTTCCTACCCAATAAAGAGATATTGATGCAACAAGATATTTCCCTCTATTTACTGCTGGAGAAAATTCACTCATTATTGTGGATGAAATCGGATAATCTCCCCCAATGCCCATTCCAAGCAACAGTCTAGATATGAAGAGTTGTGTAAAGTTCTGTGAAAGAGCTGAAGTTATTCCGAAGGTCGTGAAGAATATTAGGTCTATGCCCATTAACTTTTTCCTGCCTACTTTATCAGCTAGGAAACCGAATAATAACGCGCCAATAGTCATCCCCATTAATGAGGCTGACGAAACTAACCCTTCTTGTGATGACGATAGCTTCATTTCTTGAGCTATAAAGTACAGTGCAAAAGATATTACTGATAAATCATAACCATCTAGAAAAAATCCTGCAGAAGATACGAAGAAAGATCTTATCTTTTGCATGAAATGCTCTTGTTTAAAGAATTTAAAAAGTTTATTTAACCGTGACTGACTCTACATGAGATTTATACTTTTCACAAAAGATTTTAGCAATAGCCTCTAGATCATTAACTATCTTATTATAAACCGCATTCTTGTCAGTGTAATAAAGATACTTAGGCCTTCTCTTTCCTTCTCCTTCAGTTTTATCCCTCATGATCAAGCCCTTAGATAGTAAAATGTTTACTGGCTTACTTATCGATGTTTTAGCTATTTTTAATCTTTCTGAGATGTCTTCCACGGAGAGTTTTTCATCTGTAGACAGAAGAAGATGTAAGATGTTCATTTCGCTGTCAGTTATGCCGTAAAGGAATTCTACAAGCTTATGGAAATCCACTTGTCTTCCGTCTGGGAATTGAATTTTAAACTCCATGAGTACATTTCGATTCTAAAATTTATAAATTGTCATTATAAATAACTTTCATATCTTTCTTTAACAGAGTTTAAAAGGGACTTTAATAGTAAAATCAAGAAAATTAAGTATTTTTCCTAATTTTAGATATTTCTTTTAATGAGTCGTTTACTATGCTCTGTAAATCGGTAAGCATTTTAGAGTAAATGTCTGGAGTCGCAAAATAAATTAGCCTAGGTCTACCATTAGCCTTTCCCTTTTCTTTATCCCTTAGTACTAAGCCCTTTGATAACAACAGGTTTATAGGCTTAGTTACCGTATTCCTTGATATATTTAGAGAAGATGCAATGTCTTCTGCAGAAAGCTTTCCCTTAGTACTTATTAGCAATTTAAGTATCTCTAGCTCTGAGTCGCTTAAACCATAAACGAATTTAAAAATTGTAAATACGTCAACTTCCCTGCCATCAGGAAACTTAACTTTCTTTTCCACGCTTCTCATTATTTTTAACAATTATTTAAAGCTCATTATAATTTTGTTTCGATATTTACAATTAACCATGTTAAATACATTTTAGCCCTTCAAAGCGAGACTTCGATAGAAATTGAGTTCTCGAATTTCTCATATTAGACTCATGATCATATTCTAGGATTTAATTCTTAAATTAATATAATTACCATTATAAACCAGAATTTCTCTGATAAAGTGTGTTAAAAATGGAAATATTTAAATATTTCTCAGTTATAATTTATCATGGTGGATTGAAGTGAGTTTGGAAATATTTGATAGAGTACTCGCAGGATATACAATGGCAGTGCACGTATTATTTACTTACTGGGCAATAACTCTCCCATTCTTTATAATATCTGCCGAATACTTGGCATACAAGAAAAATGATCCTTACTATTTGGCAATAGCAAAAAGATGGTCTGTAGTAATGGCAGTTCTGTTTGCAGTAGGTTCTGCAGGAGGTGCAGCAATAGCAGTAGAATTCATTACAGTGTGGTATAAATGGATGTACTTAGTTAATCAGATTGACATACTGCCCTTCGATATAGAGGTCTTGGCATTCTTCTCTGAAGTAATATTCTTAGCATTATATCTGTATGGCTGGGACAGAATGAGCAGAACTGCTCATATAATAGTTGGAGGATTAATAGGCTTAGGTTCTTCTGCTTCTGCAGTGCTCATTATCTTAGTAAACTCTTGGATGAACACTCCAACAGGATTTAATATACAAGCTTACTTACAGACCGGACAATTAACTGGCGTAGACCCACTAGGTGCATCGTTACCTATTATTGCACTTGCAGAAGTACCAATGGGATTAGCTGGAGCATGGTTCGTTGGATTCGGATCTATAGCTGGATACTTCGCTTTCAGGAAGTTAACCAAGAAGGACATGACTACTGATGAGAAGGAATATTATAATAGAGGATTAAAATTAGCAACTTATCTAGGAGCTTTAGATGCAATATTCCTGGCTTGGGCTGGAGATAATGCGGGTAAGATATTATATCTATATCAACCATTAAAGTTGGCTACATTAGAAGGAGTAATGCAAACAGCAACAGGTGCTCCAATGCAAGTAGGACCAATAACTATACCTAACATGCTTAGTTTACTATCAACATGGCCTCCTAATCCCCACGCAACAGTGCTAGGATATTCAAGTTTCGTTCAAGCAGATTGGGATCCAATCTGGTATATTTCCCACACCGCATACGACTTGCACGCTACTCTAGGAATAATAGGAGCCTTAGCTGTGTGGATATTGGCTTACTCCTTCTGGAAGCAGCCAAAGAACGCATTATTTAAGGCCTTCGGATTAGATAATCCTGCTGAAAAGAAGATTCCACTCTACGCAATGTTCTTCTTAGGATGGCTACAGCTAGTGGCTTGGGAAGCTGGTTGGGTTGCAGCAGAGACAGGAAGACAGCCTTTCGTAATATGGGGACCAATGGTACAGACTGCATCAGGACTTTACGAGATACAAGCAGTAATGTTAACAGCTGACGGATTTAACAACAGTCCAGAAGTTTTACCTATAGGAATATCAATAATGATAGTCCTAGCTTTAGCAGTTGCAGGAACTATATACATGTTAAAGAAGTTATTTACTGGTAAGGAAGTCTCTGCAGATGTTAGCTCTGCAAGGCTTATAATGGCAACCAATGTAGGAGGGAGTAGCTCCTTAAATATCAAAAGGAAGTGATTTTTTCGTGGAGGTGAGTCGAAATGAATGAGTTCGTCCTGTTCTTCTTTATACCTTTAGCATGGTTTGTAACAGCTTTTATGATTGAAGCAGGATCAGTAGTAATGATTCCAGTGTGCAGGTATGAGAACTATAGGGAGAAAATGCTAATAGTTCTAGGCTCACTATGGGCAATAATAGCGACTTCCTTAGTTTACCTAGTAGTATCTTTAGATACAATATTCGCTCCAGTAATGTTCGTAACTGGTGCAGTGCTTTACGCACCATTAATGGTATTAATAATAATGCTAGCTTTCCACCACTTTAGTATAGGAGTTGCAGAAGGCTCATCAACTTTAGGTAAGCATTCTATGGAGAGAACCTTCCTAGTTCTTGCACTACCTTTCGCACTAATAGTAGCGTTCCTTGGAAATACACTATTTACTTCAGTTTTCAGTGGATACGGTTTCTGTGTACATAACTTGCTGACACTGGACATAACTCCTAACTACACTCAGATGATATTCAATGCCTTCAACTGGGTATTCTTCATAGGAGTAGTAATGTACGTCGTGTATTTCACTGTAGTATTTTACGGAATTAAGGAAAGACTGCTAGTGGGAGCTTTAGGATTAACGCTAGCAAACATATTGTTCCTTGTGAGCACTTACGAGTGGTTACCAGTGGTATTCAATAGCGCAGTAAATAACGCTGGCTTCTGGATATACATTATTATCCTTTACGCTTATCTTTACATAGCAACAACTAGGAATGTTCCATTCAGGCAGGCTTGGATATTCCTATTAACTTTCATAGGGGCTATGATGTTCGGAGTTTTTACCCAAGGTAGAATACTTGAGGACATAGTACCTGCAGGAACTGTAGGACCTCTACCAGGAGTTCCTGCGTCACTTTTACTAACAAATGCTGCGACGTTAACTGCTGGAGCGATAGTACTAGGAATGGCAGGATTACTAGTCTTAGGAGGAATTACTGCTGTATCTTACAAGGTGTTGTATAAAGTTGCTACTGAGAGAGTTGAGGCTAAAAAGGCGACTGTTAAATGATTAACGTCGGTCTTTATTACAGGGTGAAGGAAGGTCACGAGAAGGAATTCGAGGAAATATTTAAGAAAGTAGTCGAAACGTTAAAGTCAGCTAACGTAGGTTTTATAGACGCTGACTCCTCCCCGCCTCACAGAGGCGAGGGTTCCTCTGTGAGCGGTTCATCGTTCCCACCATCGATTCGGGATTACATCTCTCATTTGGTGGGCAGTAGGGGTAGCCAGAGAGCCCACCACTTGAAGAGAGGGAACTTTCATTGCTGAGCTCTAGTCCCTTTGATGAGAGAGATACTGGTTGCTCCTCCCTCAGTCCCATTAAGCCCTCAATCGAGCTGGGGAGGAGCGTCGTTAGCGTCACTAATGAGACTTTTGACAAAGAAGTATTTAAACTTTTTATAAGGGGGCTATCCATCCCCGCCTTAAAAGGCGAGGCTTTCCGCCCCCTTAACCCCCAACTTTGTAAACTTTACAAGAACGTAGATAATCCGAGGGAATACTTAATATACAGTGAGTGGAAGGACTTAGATTCATTTAGAAAGTTCATGCTAAGCAGGGAATTTAAGAACACTACCGATTACGGAAAGCAGATAATAGAAGGAAGACCTTACCACAGAATATTCCAAGAAATAAACGCGTAAAAGTCATTTATCTTTTTTCTTTTATTATATAATAATTTTACCCTTAATATATTGATTAATATAGATTATAATTAAAATAACGATTTTTTAGAAGATTTTATAAATTCTATGTATAATGTTAAATTATGAATCAAGAAGAAGCTTTAATTTTCTCTTCAATTAGTTTAGTGCTTAGCATCATTTTAAGTTACTTATCTTGGAGAAGATATGAGAGAAGCAAAAGCCTAATGTGGTTTTTCTGGTTTTTAGGATTTGTTTTTTATTTTATTGCAGCCCTAGAGCAGGAAATATTTGCCATAGGATACTGTAACTACCCCTTGGCCGCGATTTACATGTTTATTGTTGCAGAGCTTGTGTTAGTTTTATCGCTGGGATCTGTGCAACAAGTTCCGGAAAAGTGGAAGAAAATATATTATTACTACTCTGCCTTTGCCACAGCAGTACTAATAATTACCATAGTGTATAAACCGTTTACCATCGTAGTAAATTATGCACCAACAAATTTCCCTGCATTACCTGCAGGTGCTTCATCGATGGTGACAATTCCTGCATCTGGACTAATATTATTCTTGGCCGCTAGAGCTTTACTGTTTAAGGGTAATAAAGCAAAGATGATCTCTACTATTTTAGCAATAGTTATACTTGGCTTTGGAGGAATGCTTTCTGCCAGCGGATTTGTTCTAGCTCTCTATTTATCCCAGATTTTTGGCATGTCTCTATTCCTTTATGGCATTAGTTAATAAAAATAACATTTTTTACCATCCAATCTTCACAGAACTTAAATTCTTAAAATTAGATGACAGTATATGAATAAAAAAGATTTAGGATGGTTAATAGGTGGTATAGCTGGAGGAGTCGGTTACATAATAGGTACTTTCTATATGATATTCTTTAGGAGAGATGAATATAGGTGGTTAGGTTTACTTTACTTAATAGGTCCAGTAGGTTCCGTTTTGATGTATTATATGACGAGAAAGGAAAACAAGGAATTGGCTAGAATGTCTCTACTTTTGTTATTGGGCTTTGCAATATGGGTTATTATTGCACTGCCTCTAAATATAGATCCGTTCTACCAATATTTCGGATATATACATGGATGGATTGGAGATTAATGCTTTTTAAATAAAATCGTGTAATATCAAATGCGGAAATTAAAGTAACCTTTATATATTGAATGTGTAAGATTTACTAGATGAGATTCGATATCGAAATTTATTTAATTACTTCTACACTCGTTTCAGCATTTACCTTTATTTACATTACTTCTACACTCTTGTTTTCTTTGATAAAAAAAAGTAAAAGTTCTCTCCCTCTGGAAGTTTCCGAGAATGTTACAGCAGTTATTCCAGTCTACAAGGAGGATGTTAAACTATTTAGAAAGGTTATACAATCCGTGAAAAGGGAGAAAATCTCATTCATAGTTGTAGGAGATGGAGTCACTGAACCTTACAAATCTATAGTTGAGAGTGAAGGCGGAATATTTATAAGTATAAAGAAGGGAGGTAAAAGGAAGGCAATAAAAGAAGGAATTAAACTTGTGAATACTCCGTACGTGCTACTCTTGGACAGCGATACGATTTTACCTCAAGGAGGAATTAAAAGACTAATTTCCAGACTTCAAGGTAAAGTTGTTGCAGTCTCTCCAGAAATTAGATTAGTTAGAGGAAAGAGTAGGTTAGCTTACTATTCCTCCGAAGTTGTCCACTTTTTGAGGAGGTTAAGTTATAAAGCCTTATCAATTTTTGGAAGCGTTTTGACACTTAATGGGCAATGCATATTAGCAAAAACCGAGATAATTAAACCTTTTATCTTATCTAAGGAATATGACGAAGTGAGATTATTTCGCTTTTCCACAATTCTTGGAGACGATAGGCAACTAACTAACTACGTGTATAAACTGGGTTTTAAAGCTGAAATAGTTGATGACGTAATAGTAAAAACTAAGGCTCCTGACAGTATCTCAGCTTTCTTTAAGCAATTAATAAGGTGGTATAGGGCTAACAATTTCTTTATGATTAAGGAATTTTTTGACGGCTCCATCTTCAAAAAAGGTACTTTTTACAGTTTTAGTCTAGTATACTGGAATACTTTGCCTATCCTTATTATTATTTCCAACTTAACTTTCATTGAAATTACGCTTAGACATATACTATCTCATCCGAAATTGCTAGACAGAATCATAGAAGATCCAATACACGCATTCTACTTTATCGTGGTAAGGAGAATAGAAAATTTTATGCACTCGTTTTATGTTGATCCTTCATTTATATATAGGCACGTTGACCCATTCTATTTTGAAATATTTATGTTACATAACGTATTTGCTGAACTGTCCTCCCTTGTCAGTAGTATAATGCTCCTAATAGTTTTTGCTCACTTTAGGAAAAACATCAAGGGATTTATCATGGGTTTAGCAGCTTTTCCACTAATGTTCTTTGCTGAAATAATAGCGATGTTTACTATATGGAAGAAAAAGTGGGAAGGTAGGCAATAAGAATGCACGAATTGCCTTTCTGTAGGAGGTCGTTGGAGTATTTAAAGGCCGCAGAAGATTCGCTGAGCGAAGGTCTTTATGACGGCGTTTTATCTCAAATATCTGCAGAACTTTCAATAAAAGCAACAATTTCTTTCCTAGGCTTTCCTGAAACTCACGAATTAAGGAAATTACTTTCTCTCCTATCTTCTCTAGCTATGAAATCCAAGATTTCACAAAAAGAAGGAGAGGAGAATTAATTCTTTTGGAAAACGCTAGAACTAGAGGACAGTACTTATCTGTGGGATTAACTAAGGAGGACGCAGAAGTTTGTTTAAATACTGCAAAGGAAATACTAGAATTAATGAGAAAAATTTGGGGCAATAAGTGGTGTTCGGACTAGAAAGGATAGAATATCTGGAGAGAAACTGGAGGAAAATTGCAGAAGAAGTTCTTAATAGCGCTAAAAAGGTAGTTGATGCAAAAGAGGTCATAGTTTTTGGCTCAGTAATAAAAGCTGACTCCTCCCCGCCTCACAGAGGCGAGGGTTCCTCTGTGAGCGGTTCATCGTTCCCACCATCGATTCGGGATTACATCTCTCATTTGGTGGGCAGTAGGGGTAGCCAGAGAGCCCCCCACTTGAAGAGAGGGAACTTTCATTGCTGAGCTCTAGTCCCTTTGATGAGAGAGATACTGGTTGCTCCTCCCTCAGTCCCATTAAGCCCTCAATCGAGCTGGGGAGGAGCGTCGTTAGCGTCACTAATGAGACTTTTGACAAAGAAGTATTTAAACTTTTTATAAGGGGGCTATCCATCCCCGCCTTAAAAGGCGAGGCTTTCCGCCCCCTTAACCCCCAACTTTGTAAAGTCACTGGAGCAAGTGATCTTGACTTAGCTTTAGTTGTTAAAAACCTTAAAAAAGACGAGGTAAGTAAGATCCTGCTTGACATACATTCAATGGTGCCGGAAGAGATCTCGGAAATAATAGATTTAAAACGAGGAAAGCGAAGAAGACTTCCTTAAGTTTGCGGGAGAGTACGTAATCATTAAGTGACGTTTTTATATTTTCTCTTTCCATTATATACATGTGGTTTCAGAACCTTACGCTTCTCTCTTGAACAAGATGGTCTCGATCATGAAGGAGGAATTTAAGGACTCTTTGATTTCAGTAGTCTTATACGGTAGCGTAGCAAGGGGAGATAATAGGAAAGATAGCGACGTGGATTTAATCGTCGTAATAAAGGATTTACCTAAGGATAGTATGCTAAAAAGGATAAGGTTATTTGAAACTAAAGTAGAGGATAAACTTAATCTGGAGGAATATTGGAAGGAAGGATATTACATTACACTATCCCCTGTACTCAAAACTCCTGAGGAGGCAGTAAGATTTTCTCCCCTCTACCTAGATTTAGTATATGACGGAATTATATTATATGATAAGGACAACTTTTTCCTAAATACCCTAGAAAAATTAAAGGAGAAATTAAAGGAACTTGGCGCAGAAAGGGTAAGGCAAGGTAAAATGTGGTACTGGATTTTGAAAAAGGATTATAAATTTGGTGATGTAATTGAACTTTGACGATATTGCATTATCTTACATAAGACAGGCAGAAGAGAGAATCGAATTAGCAAAAACAGAGCTAAATAAAAAGAACTATCATATTGTAGTTAGGTTCTGTCAGGAAGCAGTTGAACTATTGTTAAAAGCTAGCCTTAAACTAGTGGGAGTAGAAGTGCCTAAATTTCACGATGTAGGTCCAACATTAAAAACTAACTCTAGTAAGTTTCCAGATTGGTTCGGTCATAAGATTGACCTTTTTGCTTCTTACTCGAGGTCATTAAGAAAAGAAAGAGAGTTATCAGTGTATGGAGATGAGGAAACCGGAACTCCGCCAGAACTTTTGTATTCTGAATATGACGCAAACGAGGCATTAAGAATGGCACAAGAAGTACTAGAATATGTTAAAAAATTATATGAAGAGAAGAAGAAAATGAGATAACGTTACTGTCCTAACTTATACAACACTCTTAAAGCGTTTGACCTATTCCTTAACTCCTCGTCTTCGTTATCCACGATCGTCCTGAGTAAATCCTTCATTTTTAATTCCTCAAGAGATTTAATTGTTGCACCTCTTACAATAGGTGAAGGATCCTTAACCAAGTAGTATAAGTATTCCCTACTTTTGTCTCCAAATCTCCATAAATTCCTTGCGACTGCTGCCCTAATAGTTTCTTTTTCGTTCTTAAGCCCGTGGTCTATCACAAACCTAAAGGATTCGTCGTCCCCAAAATAGCTTAAAGCCTCTATCACTGCAGAAGGTACTATATCAGCATAACTTTCGTCTTCAAAATGACTTATAATTTTCTCCTTAACGTCTGTAAATCCTATCTTACCTAGGCTAACAATTGCCTCTGCCCTTACGTGATAACTTTCAGCTTTCTCCATTATCTCTAAGAGAAAGTCCTTGGCCTTTTGATTAAATTTGAATTCTCCTAATGCCTTTGCAATACCTACCATTACCTTAGGATTTTCGTGATTCAACATTAATGCGTTTAATGCGTCGTCGTTCTTTATTTTACCTAAGGAGATTGCAGACTCGTAAGATACTCCCCAAAAGTCGTTTTCTAACCTTTCCTTTAATGCTTGAATTGATTTAAAATCAGAAAACCTTGAGAGCGAAGTAACTGCCCTAATTCTACAAATTAATTCTTCGTCCTTACTTTCTTTTATTAAAGCTTCTTCTCCTTGCTTATCCTCAACCTCTGCTAAAGAGGAAAAATTAGGGTCTACACAAACGTATTCTCCTGATAATAGACTTTCTCCAGGCTTGACTTTTCTTATCTCCTTACCTATCTTTACGTCTACTTCAACCTCATTCTTTATCCTAACTCCTCCGTCAATTGAAGTTACTTCCACTGAAGGATTAAAAGCGGAGTATATAAATTGGTCAAATAGGAAAGTCAAATCTTTCCCGGAAACTTCTTCCATTACTTTCTTAAAATCCTCGGTATCAACTGAACGGTATTTAAATCTCTCTAGGTATTCTTTAATCCCCTTCCTAAATGTCTCATCTCCTAGAAAATTCCTTAATTTATGAAGGAATAATGCCCCCTTGTTGTAAGTGTGTCTGTCGAAAAGTTCGTCTCCCCACTTATAATAACGACAGACAATTGGTCTGGTATATTTTTCCTTCTCTTCCTCATAACCTTTCCACTTATTATAGAGGTTATAAAGGAATTCTTCCCTTCCTTTCTCATGCTCCACGTAAAGTGCCTCAAAATAACTTGCAAAACCTTCGTTGAGCCAAATGTTTGGCCAATCCTTTGTTGTTATTAAGTCTCCGAACCATTGGTGAGCTAGTTCATGAGCAATTAGATTTTCTGAGGAATAATTCTTCTCCGCAATCTTATCGTGGATTACTCTCCAAGTTAGGTGAGTTGAGGTAATATACTCCATTCCACCGTTCATAGAAAAAAGTACTACTTGTGCGTATCTGCAGTAAGGATATTTTACTCCAGTATAAGATGAGAAGAATTCTATAGCCTTCTTTACTGAGGATAAATTCCAAAAGAATTCTTCATATCCCTTGGGTAAGTAATTTTCTAATTTTACTCCTTCCCACTCGTCCTCCTCTTTAGAGAACATTCCTACAGCTATACTATTAAGGTAAGGAGAGTGGGGTTTGTTCATTAGCCAGTGAAAAGTAATGAAGTCTCCGTCCTCTTTTTTATCTATTAATCTACCATTGGATAATGCAATGTATGGTTTTCTTACTTTGATATAAAATTCGGTAGTAGTTTTCACTCTGGGATCGTCTAGGATAGGAATCCAATTTCTAGCTTGATCTACTTCCCCAGTAGTTGCTACTTCTATATAGTCCTTTAATTTCTTGAAAATAAGCCCTAAGACGGGTTTTGCTTCATATTCTATTTCGGCCTCTTTTCCTTCCCCTTGTATGCTTATTTTCTCGCCATCGTAAGAATAATTTGCTTCCTTTCCGTCTAGTTTGATCTTATTAATTTGAAAATGCCTAGCATGTAAAATTAAATCTTTTCCTAGAAATTTTACTACGGCTTTTCCCTTTATTCTGCTTTCCTCAGGATAAATTTCTAGGTAGTAGATATAATGTAAAATCCTGAAATCATAATTCTCTGGATAATGAATTTCATGTTCTTTTAGGACGTAATTTTTACCTACTCTATCGACCATAATAGGTATAATAAGCAATAATTAAAAAAAGTTAAGCTGTGGTAGATTTAACACTGTTTATTTTATAATGTAGTAGTTTTTATTACTTTATATTGAATGGCTTATTTCAGAATAAATTAGATATATATAGAAGAGAACATTGTTATAACTGACTTCCTCTTTGCCCTGGAAGGGCGAGGCTTTAAATCTTTTGTAAGATACTTAATTTAAGATAGGTTTTATATTTTAAAATCTATATATGAAATTTATTTAAATAAATGTATATAATTCATTCAAGAAACGGCAAAGTATTAATTTATTTGAGCATAAATTCTCATATGAAAAGTATTAACTTAAGCCTGGTAGTGGACGAGAATCTTAATCCGTTACCAACTTATAAGCAATTAGTAATATCAATTGCAAAAGTTGCTGGTAAAAATAATAAAATTTCATTTGCTTCACTAATAGGGTGGCCTTTGCTTGCGGTAAAATCTGAGGGTGGTGGATATTATATTTTTGATGAGACCGGTAAATTTTCTACTTCGATTAACTCCTTTATATTACAAGATTATAATAAAATAATTTCAATGATAGAAAAAACTTCTGATGAATCGCAAGTACTAGAACTAATGAATTCAATTAGATGGGATGAAGTTAGAGGCTCTTCAACTATTCATTTTGACTTTGTGATGAATCAGGACTTTAAAAATCTATTAAAGTTAGGAAGCTCACAATTACCTCTACAAATTTTAGACAGGAAATTGAAAGATATAGACGTTCAGTTCTTAATTTCGGATATACAAGGAGCGGCAAATAAAATGATCTCGGAAATAGATCTAATAGAAAAGACTAAAGAAAAAATTTCGGAAATAATAGCAATAATAAAAGGAAAGAGAGTTGAAAAACGGAGGCAAATAGAGAGCGAATATGATGCAAAAATTATGGCAAAGAATGAGGAATTAAAGAAGATAGTGAATGACGAGAAGACTAAGGTTGAAGAAGAAATTAAGCAGTACTCTTCTCAGCTTTACTCTAAGCTTCCAGATATTGAAGTCTTAATAGCGAAGGCTGAACTAGATAAGGAAGCTGGTTTCATAGATAGTACCTCTTCTGTAAATAGTATAAAGGAAAAATATCTTAATGAGATTTCTGAGAAACTTAACGAAATAAAGGAAAAACACAAGGTTGAAATTAGAAGACTTAGAGGTGAGTTAAATGAATTAAATTCGATGAAACAAAAGGATATAAACAAAATAAACGAAGAAATTAAAAAACTGGATGAATTGCAACAAACAATAATATCCAAGTTAAATAATGTAGAAAGTTCTGAAAAAGCAATCCTGGATAAACTGCAGAAATTACCTAGATTTATATCGATTTTAGTAGAAGATAAAGCTGAGATAATAGTTCCTCTTTTGGTAGCTCAAATTGACTCAAGAAAAGTTGTATTACCTCCTCAGATATATAAAGGAGGTAAAAAAGGGTTCTTTGGAGGAATATTCAAGAAAGATCCATCAGAAATTTCAGAGAACGTTGAAGGTGGAGAAATATTTGTAAATAATTTCGACTTCGCTGTACAAGACAACTTGAGGAATTATAAGGATTTAATAGAAAAAGGACTTCAAGAGTTATCCGAAGAAGGTTGGAACGTAAGGAGAAGTTTGGACGAATATTATATGAAGTAATACTTAGAACTAGTGGTTTAAAATAATCATAATAAGAGTTAATTCATGTTAAGTGAAGAACTAGTTATTTCTGCCCTTAAGGAACTTTATGATGGTAGACCAGTTGCATTTTCTAAAATTAAGAGGAAATTAAAAGCCGATGGAGAAGAATTGTCTTTAGTACTTGAAAAATTGGAAAAAGAAGGAAAAATCAGGAAAATTGAAAGTGGGAGCGGTAAATCCTTTGAATTAACTTCATCAAACAATGATGATAATAAATTTGATTTATTGTTAAAGGAAATTACAGAGATTAAAGACGAAATTAAGAAACTGCAGGAGGCAGTATTAGAAAAGAAGAAATTAAGCGAAAATTACTTTGACGAAATTTACAACGAAGTCAAGGATAACCTGGGCTATGCACACTTGAAGGACATTAGAATAGAAATGGGATTAACTAAAGAGGAGTTTTATTCTAAGTTAAAGAGGCACATTGAGGAAAATTATGAGTTAATTGCAGGAGGGGAAGAAGGATTCGTCAAAAAAGGCTCAGTTTATGGTATTATAATAAAGAGGAAGAGGTGATGAAAAATGATATGTAATATTCCAAAAGTAACTGTAACAACTTGGAATTCAAATAATGTAATCCTGGTAGGGCCTACGTATAAACAATACTTGGATAAAGCTCTAAACTCAATAAGAAACAACGATATTGCCTCAATTATAGGCCAACCAGGGATGGGTAAAACTACAATATTGAAAAAAGTCCAGGAAATCGTAAAAGACGCGCTATATATGGATCTGGCAAGTAAAAATGAAATAGAGGATGAATTCTGGAGTAAAATAGACAAGAACGAAATTAGGCAGAAGGTCTTACCTAGGCTTGATAAGAAAAAATACGGCTATTCCTTTTGGAAGAGATTACTTGGAATAAAATTTGAGGATTGGCTAAATAAGGTATGCGGTAAATATAATGACCCTCTCCTTAGGTTATACTGTTTTGATTACCAAAAGGACTTTGACGGAATGATAAAGGCAATAAGCGACTTAAAAGAGATTGAACATCTATCTTTACTTATAGACGAAGTAAGGGAAAATCATATTCCGAAAATTCATAGACTAATAAACTCAGGTTTGGGAGTCCCAATATTAATGGCAGTGCCTACTGAAGTTTATAGTAAAATTACGGATTTAGCTATAAGGAGAAGACTGGACGAAAGTAGAATATCCCTCGATAATGCCTTAACTTCAGAGGACATTAAGGAAATAGTTGATGCGTATTGTCACGAAATATCTGACGATCTCTTTCCAATAGTTTTATCTTTATGGAACGGAAGAGAACTTAACACCGTAAGCTCTATACTTCAGTTTATGAAATCTGAAGTAGAAAAATTTGAAAAAGAATGCTCTGACTCCCAAGACGTCGTAAACTGTGTAAAAGAGAAGTTGAAGGAATCTCACAGCCTTAAAAATCCTGAAGAAGAGTCAAAGCAATTAGAGAAAATGATAAGGGATTTATTATCATCGTTAACCAAGGAATTCCAGGTAACTTACGTTCATCCCAGAGGAAAAAGAGTTGAAGTAAAAGGTAAGTATATAACCTTAGGAATATTCTTTATTAAAGACGGCAACGCTTACGTAGGTTTAGTGAAATTATTGAATGATGATAGGACTGATGACGACGAAGTGAAATTACTTTCGATGTTAGAAAAAGTTGAACATGAGAAGAAGGAATATCCGGTTGAAAAGAGGTTTATAATAACTAATTCTCAAAAGCTCAATGTAGACAGCACTGTAACAAAGGTAGAGTTAACTACAATGGAAGCGATTAGAATATTACAAGGAGATTCCGAAATTCTAGAGGAAAAACTAAAAGAAATACTGAATTCATTTAGCACTAAAACTTCGTCAGCAAGCGCAGTTGTAAGTACTTAAATTTCCTCGGGAAGACTTTTTTCGTAAGTATTCCTTTGCAACTTCTATCAATTTTTTGCAGTACTCCATTCTTACTCTAAAGGAATCTTTATCTTGAGGTCTTGGATGAAATTCTGCGTGAAGTTTTTCTGCATTTAGAAAATACTTTACAATTTCCGTATTATTTTCCTTAAAGGACAAATATTCTGCTAAATTATAGTAATCTTGATAAGAGGAAATATCCATTTCTTCAAGTTCAGCTATTGCCCTAAATATGTAAGATAAGGCTTTCCAACAAGTTTCTCCGTCGCTAGCCTTTATTTCGTATTCCCTACTTAGTTTTATATAAATTTTTATTCGATCTTCTCTAGCTAAAGATGATAAGAACGCCTCGACCAATGTATCAGAGACGTCTTTTCCTAAACTTTCTACTATAAAGTTATAAATTGTATCAGGAATTTCTATTTGCATAATATTACTTTTGAGTCAAAGTTAATAAGAAGATAACGAAGCCATTGTCGACAGTTTCAGTAAATCGTGAAGATACACTTTGTTGAAACAATTAGTCACATCAGATGAATATATCACGACGAGTTATAATGATTAAAGATGTGCGGGTTTCCTCACATCTGTAAAGGGAGAGATCGGAAGTACTCAGTTGAAGCCCAAGGGCTAAGGATTGAGTAAATTCAATGAGGACCAAACCACATCCATTTCCATGCTTTTATTACTCTTATTTCATCAATCACTTTTTCCTCGTCGTCAAAGGTTATAATGAACTTTTCTATTCTTTTCTTCCCTGCTTTCTTTTCTAACTCCTTTAATCCTTTAATTTCCCTTTCATCGTTAAGCGTAAAAGTTACTTGATAAGCGTAACGAACCTCATTATTTATCTTTATTATGAAATCAACTTCATTCTTACCGTGATAGTAAAAAATTGAATCTCCTCCATATCTCCTCCTTAGCTCTAGATATACAGCATTTTCAAGGAGAGAACCGAGGCTCTCGTTCAATTTATAGCCTACAACATTTGATAAACCTTGGTCTACAGAATAGACCTTCTTTTCTCCTTTCACCATCTCCTTCAAGGATGGAGATAGAGGAGGTACAAAATAAATTAACATAGAATCTAAAAGGCAAGAAGTGAACCTTTCCACAGTATTTAATGGAATATTTAAAGACCTAGAAATCTTCCTAAAGGAAATTCTGTTTCCCACATTCGAAATATAAAAGAGGGATAATTCCCTTAATTTTACCTCTTGCCTTATTTTGCACTGAGTTATCACGTCCTTAGTTATTATATCGTCGTATAAATTGAGTAAAATTTTATCCTTAATCTCGCTGTTAACTACTGCTGGAAAGCCTCCAAATTTTAGAAATTCTAAAAATAACCTTTTAATTTCCTCCTCTCTGGCTAAAAGATCGATTTCTCTCCCAATTTGTACACCTTTAAACTTTAAATATTCAGAAAAAGATAAAGGTAATACTTCAACTGAAATGTGCCTTCCAGCTAATACTTCCCTAACTTTTCCTTTATTAATAATTGAGGTAGATCCAGAAACTGCTACGTAAGCCTCTTTTCTGTCTATTAAAGATCTGACGAATCCCTCCCAACCTTTAACTTTCTGAACCTCATCAAGAAAAATATAGGGCTTTCCATTTATTCCAGTCTCTTCTCTATATATTTGTAAAAGAGAAAATAGTTTATCAGCATTATCAATTTCAGCAAACCTAGAATCTTCAAAGTTAATTAAAAGTGTAAGAAAAGGGCTAATTTTCTCCTCTTTTATTAGATGAGAGATTACTTGATTAAATATTGTAGACTTCCCGCTCCTCTTAACTCCTACAACATCTGCTACAAACCCCGATTTCATTATGTCTAACACTTGTTTTGAGTAATTTCTAGGATAGCCTGTAAATTGCTCCTTATACCAGAAATTCCAGTCAATTAATGCTTTGAGAATTTTCTCCCTATCCATTATAAGAGATATGGGTCAAAAATTCATAAATTTGACTCATAATATGGGTCATTTTTACGTAAAATGACTCACACTGCAGGCCAAAATAGCAATTACTAGAAAACTTAACTTTCAGATTCACTACAAAATTTTCACTTACTAAAATATTTCCTAATCTTCTTTGGCAAGTCATCACAGCAATTAGCTATGTTTAAAATCATTTTTCCTTTAGTTTTACTATGTAGAAATTTTATTCCTATAGAATCAACTCTACTATTAGAGTGTACTATTCCTATGTACTTCTTAGGATCTGTTCTAATGCCGTATTTTTCCTTATCCTTCATTAAATTGTCTATTGTAGAAATTATTTGAGTAACATCGGCAGACCTCATAGTGCTTGTCTCCTCAATAATAATTACTAACTCTCCACAATTTAATAAAAGGTCAGCGTGTTTCGTTTCTTGCAAACCGTAAATCTTGTCTAGATCTATGAGTTCGCATTCTCTCATTTTTGTTTTCAAATCGCATTTATCCCTAGCCAAGAATATTTCCTCTTTCATCCAAAAGTTCTTCAGCAACTTTAGTAAATTCAGATTCCATTATTCCTTCATCCGTTATTTCGATTGGATCTACTTTTGAATGATTTCCTTCACTTTTAATTAAATATGCCACAACTTTGTCCTTACTAAGTATTTCGTTGTCTTTAAATCCTAAGTCTTTAGCCTTGTCTAAGTGAGATGAAAGAGCTATAAGGTTACTAATGGATGATAGAAGATAATCGCTATGAGTTGTAATAAATATGTATTTTTTAGAGTTTACTGCTCTTGCAATCATTTTAGCCGTTGCCAACAGTTTCCAATAAACCGTAAAGTTTATATTATTTCATCATAAATTCTTATACAATGCTAAGACCTAAGGAAGTATGCCAACGCTTAGGAATATCCTATGCAACGCTTAGAGAATACGTAAAGAAGGGTTACATCAAACCAGTAATATTACAGAGTGGAAAGTGGAGGTTCAGAGAAGAGGACGTAGAAAAACTGATGGGAATCGTTAGAAAGAGGAAAGTGATCCTTTACGCGAGAGTGTCATCAAACGCACAGAAAGATGACTTAATAAACCAAGTAAAATACCTAGAGGAGAACGTTAAAGATTACGACCAAGTAATAACTGACGTGGGTTCTGGATTAAACATGAAGAGGAAAGGATTCCTCAAATTATTAAGAATGATACTAAACAACGAAGTGTCGAAAGTAGTCATAGCTTACCCAGAAACACTGACAAGGTTTGGTTTCGAGATAATAGAGGAAGTGTGCAAAGCACATAATTGCGAACTCGTGGTATTAAACAATGAGGACAAAACACCAGAACAAGAGTTAATCGAAGACCTAACCTCAATCCTAGTCTCCTTTAGCGGAAAATTGCAAGGAATGGGGAGTCAAAAGAAGGTGGAAAAGTGTGTCGAAGAACTTAAGAATTAAATCACTCCAACCAGAGGAGGAGTACATTTACCTAACTTACTCCTTGGAGAATGATAAGAAGGAGGAGACGAAAATACTACTGGAGAACTACAAAAATCTACTGCAGAAAGCATTAGACTGGTTATGGGAGAGGGTGAAGGTAGAGAGAAAAGAAGCGAAGAAGGGTAAGAAAGTACTCACTAAGGTTAAAATAACCTTGCCTAAGAAAAAGCAAGTATACAATACGCTAAGGGATGAATTAGAGAAGATCAACAAGTTAGCTTCACACTACGTTGATAAGGCAATTAATGACGCCTACTCAATACTGGAAAGTTGGAAGAGGAGGGCTGAAAAGGGACAAGCATCACTGATGAAACCTAGATTGAAGAAGGTTTACGTTAGGGTAAAATCAACTCTTAGGAAGGTTGATGGCGAAGAGGTTAGGATTACAGTAAGACCTTACGAGTATATTACCTTCTCTTGGTCTCACACTTGGTTTTCACGAAGGGTTAAGGGGCTAGAACTAGGTGAGCCCGTGATAAAGGAGGATAAGGTGTATTTACCGTTCCGTTACAGATTACCTTGGTTTACTCCCTTAGATTTCCTAGCAATTGATAGTAACCTCTACACTCTAGACGCATACGATGGAGAGAAGTTTATCGCGTTTTCCTTGAAGGAGTTGTACAGTTTAAAATACGGTATGGAGTTGAAGAGGGGTAGAATACAGTCTTTCGCTTCAAAGCACGGTAGGAAGGGGAAAGAATTGTTGAGAAAATATTCCCACCGTGAGAGGAACCGCGTGTTGGATTATATTCACAAGTTCGTTAACAGTTTGCTGGAGATGTACCCTATGACGACATTTGCTGTTGAGAAGTTGAATAAGCAAGAGATGTTTGAAGATGCTAACGACTCCCTTTCTAAAAAGATTTCACGGACTGTGTGGAGGACTATACACCGTGTGCTAAAGTATAAGGCACCGCTTTACGGTTCCTTTGTTAAGGAGGTAAACCCATACCTCACTTCAAAGTCCTGCCCCAGATGTGGATGGGTTTCCCGAAATGTTGGCAGGACTTTTCATTGTGAGAGGTGTGGGTTCACTCTAGATAGACAACTGAACGCGTCACTAAATATTTACCTCAAAATGTGCGGGTTTCCCCACATCCGTTATATTCCGCGGGTGTGGGTTGGGGTTATCCCGCTAAAGGGGCGGAGGGGTAACGGGTTTACCCGTGACTCTGGTGAAGCCCAAGGGCTAAGGGTTGATATTAAATATTATGAAATCCTATGAAGCCCAAACCCCCTATATTACTTAGCTTTACTTTCCACAACATATTAAAAATTATTGTCATAAGTTAATAAGCACTAAGCGTAAGGATTAAGAAAAAGAGTTTGAGCAAATCTATCTTTTCACTAATTCAGCAATATAATCCCACATTGCATCAACAGCATCCTGCATTATCTTTATATCTTTCTCGCTCATCTTACTGAACCTGCCTTGAAGTTTAAGGTATTCCGTTATAGGTTTTCTCTTACTCTTGTCTAGCAGAACTTTACTTATCCCCGTTAGCTGGAACTCTCCGTTAATTACCTCAAATAAAGGCCAAATTCCGGTCTCAACAGCAAGCTTTGCTACTTCAATAGTTAGACTACTATCAAATCTCCAACCTGGAGGGCAGGGGGATAATAAGTGAATATATCTAAATCCTTGAATATCCTTTGCTTTCCTAACTTTAGCCTGATAATCGAACGGATAAGCGATAGACGCAGTAGCCACGTAAGGTATTTTATGTTCCATCATAATGAAAGGCAGAGGTTTCTTAAATTCCCTCTTACCTGCAGGAGTAGTTGTAGTCCATGCTCCGTAAGGAGTTAAAGAGGACCTTTGAATTCCAGTATTCATGAAAGCTTCGTTATCGTAACATACGTAAAGTATGTCCTCATTTCTCTCAGCTGCACCACTAACAGTAGCAAATCCTATATCACCAGTAGCTCCGTCTCCTGCCCAAACTACTACCTTAGCATCTTCTCCCCTCATTTTTAATTGCCTGCTTAATCCTGAAGCAATTGCTGCGGCCGAGGCAAAAGCACTATGTACTACCGGAACAGTTGAAGGAGATCCATGAATATCTCCCATTATTACAGTACTGCAAGATGCAGGAACTACTAGAACTGTCTTCTTGCCCATAACTTCTAGAAGTAAATCTAACTCTTTAGGTATAGGACAGCCCGGACAGGCAGCGTTTCCTCTTAGGAAGTACTGTTGTCTAATTACTTTCTTTTCTTTAATATAAGAGGGCACTTCAGTCATTTAACCACCTCTCCTCAAATTTTTTACCATTAAGAGCATCTTCCATAACCTTTTGGAAGTGAAGAGGTCTAACGTCCTTACCTCCTATGCCTGCAATTACGCTCATAACTTCTATTCCAGTGTTATAAATTGCTGACTTAATTTCGTTAGCCAAAATTCCTCCATAACCATATGAGTATTCCCTGTCAAACACTACAACTCCTTGAACTCCTTTTAATGCCTCCTTTATTCTCTCCTTCGGGAAAGGCCTTATTACTCTTAACTTAAGCAAACCAACTTTCTTCCCTTCGTTCCTTAGCCTTCTTACTGCCTCTCTAGCATCTCCGGTCCACGCTCCTGCTGTAACAAATACGTAATCTGCGTCTTCACACTCATAACACTCTATTAGCCCATACTGTTTTCTTCCAGAGATTCTCTCGTATTCCTTGCTTATTTCCTCAATAACCTCCTTACTTCCTTCCATAGCCTTCATTGCCTCATACTTTATTTTCATGTAATCGTCTGGAGCAGCAATAGGACCCACATTTACAGGATCGTTAAAGTCAATAAGGTTGAACTCCCTAGGTGGAAGGAATTTTTCTACAGTCTCGTCGTCCAGGATTTCCAGTCTCTCCATTGTATGAGTTAAAATGAAACCATCAAAACCCATCATGACGGGTAAAATTACTCTCTTATCTTCACTTATCCTAAAGGCCTGTAAAGTCATATCGTAAGCATCTTGAACGTTTTCCGCCATCATCATTATCCAAGAGGCGTCTCTTTTACTAAAGAAGTCCTCGTGATCATCCCAAATGGACCAAGGTTCTGCTAATGCTCTAGTTGCTACTGCATTTACAATAGGTACTCTTTCTCCTCCTACCCAGTAAATCATTTCTGTCATGTAAAGTAAGCCTTGGGATGAGGTTGCTGTAAATACTCTAGCTCCCGCAACTGCTGCTCCATAAACTGCTGCTAAAGCTGAATGTTCCCCTTCAACTTTTATTAATTCAGCCTTCAGCTCTCCGTTATCTATATATTCTGCCAATTTCTCTAACATAGTAGTTTGAGGAGTTATTGGGAATACAGCCAATACTTGAGGTTTAGCTTGTTTAACAGCGTAAGCTACTGCGTGATTGCCTACCATTGCGGTTACGTTCTTTTGAACGGTTATCATTTCATTTCACCTCCGGAATCATTTGTATTGCTTTCTGAGGACAAATTTGAGCACAAACTCCACAACCTTTACAATAATCGTAATCTATCCTTACGTCAAATCCTTCTAGAAGGTCTATAGTATTCTCTGGACAATAAATAACGCAAAGTCTGCACTTAGTGCACTTTGAGTAATCAATTTCCGGCCTCATTAACCTCCAATGGCCGGTTAATCCTGATGAACCAATTTTAGGCCTTCCTAAAGGTACTGGATAGTTAATCATATTTACTCACCATCTCATAACCTAATTTTGCGGCTTCAGCGTTTAATTTTCCCAGCTTTCCTGAAAACTCCTCTTCTATTGCTTCAACAACAGAGTCAATTTTTATCATTCCAGTAACTTTAGCTATTGCCCCTACCATTGGCATGTTTACTAATTTCCACCCGGCAATGGATAAGTTTAATTTATCTGCTATCTCCACCGCATCCACGTAAAACGTATTTTTCCATAGCTTCTTAGGTGTCTTAGTGTTAAGCAAAAGAATTCCGTCTTCTTTAAGCCCTTCTAGAGGATTCATTATGTTAAATAATGAAGTATCGAAAACTGCTACAAGGTCTGAATTATAAATTTCTCTGTGAATATAAATTGGTTCATCTGAAAGTCTTACGTAAGAAACTACCGGTGCTCCTCTTCTTTCTCCTCCGAAAAATGGAATTGATTGACCGTATTTTCCTTCTTTTACTGCAGCTTTAACTAAGGTTTCTCCAGCAGTTACAACACCCATTCCTCCTCTTCCTCTTAAAATAATCTCCCATCTCATCAAGAGAATGTTCTATTTCAAAAATTTATTAATATGTTAGAAGAGGAATTCTAAACTTACATTAACCTTGTTATTAATAATTTCTCGTAAACGCTGTTAATCTTCTTGCTGTTGTTCTTCCCTTTCCATCTCTATAACTTCTGCGGCCAAGAAGCCCATTATTATGAACGTCATAAATATGTACACTAAGACGGGAGTAGTGGAGCTTATAGTCTCAATCATGTTCCAAGCAGTTATACCTATTGCGGCTAAAGCTAAGGAAATTTCGACTAACCTCTTATTAAATCTCTTTAATGAGATCTTGAAAAGTGAAGAGTCAGCTGCAATATGTACTAATAAATTGGAAAGAACAGCTATTTCTGCTACTTCTTCAAATGCTAAATAAGGTCTTAGCCCGGCTAGATATAGTGAACTAACTATCGTAATTAAGTAAAGTACTATTGTTAATAATGATGCAAATATTGGTCCTCTTTCGCTTTCAAACTTAGAGAATATGCTTGGAAGGAAACCATGAGTTGACATTGCATAAGCTGTTCTAGAAGTAGCAAGCATAAATGACAATGTTGCTAATATTCCATCATTTGCTGCTGCAAAGATTACGAAAGCAAAAGTAATTATGCCGAACCTACTTTCAATTAAAGAGAGAAGATCGGTAGAAGTTGGGCTAATATGATAGTAAAGTAAATGATCTCCTATTGCATAAACGTCAAATGCTGCCAATAATCCGCCTAAGAGAATTACAATAACTATTGCTAAAGGAACAGTCCTTTTAGGGTCCTTAACTTCTCCGGATAAAGGAGTAATTGAACCATAACCAGTCGGAATACCCGCACCGAATAGTATAGCCAAAGCTAACATTCCAAACGATATGTGATAATTAAAGGGATTATAGAAAGTAAAGGAAGTAGATTTTAGGAATAAGACGGCTAATGTGGCCATTATTCCTATTTCTATTACGCTAGCTACAATAGCGTATTTTGCTGAAGGTTTTATTCCGGTCAAGGCAAAAATTGATGAAACTCCAAAAATTGTTAACGCTATTATCCAAGGGTTTATATGAAGTACGTGATGTAAAACAAATGTGGCGCCTAATACGTAAGCTGAACCGTATAATACTGAATAAACTAAGTATATCCAACCTGTTTCAAACCCTAATCTTTTCGTTAAGGAGTAATAAGCATATGTATAATATCCTCCAGATTTTGTGTACCTAGTTGACAGCTTGTAAATTACCATTCCGTTGAGTAGAACTAGGATAGTTCCTATAACTATTGCAATAGGAGCGAAATAACTTCCGTAAAGGAAAGCTGCAACACCGTACGTTAATATGCTTAAGAAAGGAGATTGCCCGCCAACGCTTAGGAAAACCAGGTCCTTTAATCCTATTACACGCTTAGGCTCTTGATAATGAGACTCTTCCTTTTCCTTACTCATCAAGTACAGTATTCATATGTTGTTATTAAATCTAACCCGATTTATTGAATATTTTTAACAAAATGAATATTTTTAACTTAAATAACTCCTCTCTTCCTTTCCTCTAATTGCAGAAAGCACTAGAGCAATTGAAAGAATTGCTATTGAAGCATAAAAAGCTGAATGTATTCCGATTAAGAATTTACTGCTCAGTCCTCCTAGAGAATAAGTTCCTAAAAACACTTCAAATGCGACATACCTAGGTATTGAAATTGATGCAATGGAAATGGCAATGACGTAACTTATTAGTATCCCTATGTTTGCTAACGTTCTCATTATTCCAGAAATTCCTCCGTAAATGCTTCTAGGAGCATTTGACATTATAGCGCTATTATTAGCCGGGTAGAAAAATGATGAACCGAGACCTCCAATTATTGACGTAACTACTATTACATAGTAAGGAGTAGTTAAAGTAAGGTTAGAGTAGATAAAAGATGCGATAATCATTAATCCAATTCCTATCGTTGCAGGAATTCTTGCACCTATTTTGTCTGAAAGCCTACCGGTAATAGGGCCTACCATGCTAGCTAAAACGTATCCAGGAACAAGCAATAATGATGCATTGAAAGGAGTTAATCCTCTAATTCCTTGTAAGTACATAATTAGAATAAACGCTGTGGCTAAGTAACCTGCACTTTGCAAAAAAGACGCTAAAAGCGAAGCAGTAAGTACTCTATTTCTAAACACTTTAAAGTCAATTACCGGAAAAGGTTGTCTTTTCTCTACTAAGTAAAATGGAAATAATGATAAAATTCCAGCAATTATCAAGAATAAATTAAAAGTAGTAATACCAACCCCAGCAATTTCTGACGCACCATAAGTTATTAAAATAAGAGAGAAGGCTAAGATAAGAACTCCTAAAATATCGAACTTTGCATTTACTATTCTTGAATCTTTAATTACCCTTAAGCCTAAGATGATAGCTATAATTCCTATAGGAACGTTTATATAAAATATATATCTCCAACCTACAAAGGTAGTTAAAATTCCTCCTAGAATTATTCCTAAAATTGCGCCAACGTTCCAACCTATTGAAGTATAACCATAAGCTTTTCCTCTCCTATTTGGAGGATAATTATCGGCAATTATTGCACCGCTATTAGCTTGTAACATTGACGCACCTATAGCTTGAACAACTCTAGAGGAAATGAGAAAGTTTGCATTAGGCGAAACACCGCAAAAGGCTGAACCTATAGTGAATATAAGAAATCCTAAATTGTATATCTTTCCTCTTCCCATTCTGTCTCCTAGCCTACCTAACTGAGTAGTTAGAACTGCGGCGGTTAATAAGTAGACTAAAATTACCCAAATGAGAGTTAGTAAATCAGTATGAAGGCATTGCAACATTACTGGTAATGCAAGAATCACAATAGTAGAATCAATTGCGGCCATCATTGTTCCAAGAACTACCACAAATGTAATGATCGAAACTCTATCCATAAAGTTAAGTATATAATCAAAAAATAAAAAGTTTGTTACCAAATTACTTAAATTTATACGCCAATTCTACATACTTGTCAGGATTCATTATATCCTTTGGATCTAGCATTTTCTTAATTTCCATCATTAAGTCTAGAACTCTCTCACCGTTATGGCTTTTTATCTGTTCTGACATCATTTTAGCTTTTTGTATTCCTACTCCATGCTCTCCAGTTACTGAGCCTCCTAAGTCTATTGCAACTTTAGCTATTTCATTAAATATTTCTTCCTTCTCTTTTTCATCGTCTACAACAATGTTAGGGTGTAAGTTACCGTCACCTATGTGCGAGATAATGTAGAACTTAGTGTTATGCTTCCTCGCAATTTCATTTAACTTTGCTATAGCTTCTGGCAATTTAGAGATGGGGACTACTATGTCCTCAGCGTAAAAAGTCCTAGTTTCTGCCTTAACTGCAATTGCCGCTTGAGATCTTAAGGAATAAAGTCTTTCAGCCTCATCTCCTTCTAAAACTTCTACTTTACCTTTAAGCACCTTTAATAAGTCTTGCAATTGGTCTTCTTCTATTGAGATTAGAAGCATTCCTCCTTCAGGCTCTTCAAGGCCGGCATTTAAGTTCCTGTTTAATGCCCTTATTACGTCTGCGTCTATATATTCTGAAAACTCCGGTAAAATTCTAGCTTTCCTTATGCCTATAATATTCTCCGCAACGGTACTAAAATCTGGCAATAAGACTTTCACAGTGTAAATCTTCTTCCTAGGTTTTGGGATTATTCTGAGCCAAGCTTCAGTTATTATCCCAAGTGTACCTTCGCTACCTACAAACAAGTGAGTTAAATCATATCCTGCCCTATTCTTCCTTAACGGTTCTCCTGCTTTCACAACTTCTCCGGTAGGCAATACTACTCTCAGCGAAAGAACCCACTCCCTAAAAGGACCATATTTTACTCCTCTCATTCCACCAGAACCTTCAGAAATCGCTCCTCCAACTGTACATAAGAAGAAACTTGCGGGATCTGGAGGGAAAAAGAATCCTTTGCTTTCTACTGCTTCATAAAGATCAATGAGTTTAACTCCAGGTTGAACTCTTACGTACCAATCCACATCATTTATTTCAAGAATTTTATCCATTTTTGATAAATCTACAAGAATACAATCTTTACATGCTGTAGCTCCAGTTAAACTACTACCCGAACCCCAGGGCACTATAGGAATATTATGAGTATAAGCATATTTAACTATCCTAACTACCTCACTTTCGTTTTTTGGAAAGAAAATCATTGTAGGAGAAATTTTATAGCCTGCAAAATCTTCTCTTTCCTCTTTTGAATGCTCTATATCGAGTAGTTCTTCCATATTACTAAATTTTACCACTATAATTTTAAGCTAACGATTTAACTTCCTTTTTATTAAACCTATTATGATAACCTTAAAGCTCCTTAATTCTCAAATAACTTATGATGGAGAAGTAATATTAATAAAAGAGAATATACCTAATAGTGAAACTAATGTTGAAATTTTTGCTGACGGAATTAGTAAGCTATCCTTAGAGACACCACACTATAGAATTACCGGTAAAAACCTATATTTACCGTCAAAGGAAATAGACTTAGCAGATGTTAAATCCTTTGCTTACTTAGCAATAAGAAATATCATTAGAGAAGATAAAGAGCCAATAATTGCTTTAAGCGGTGAAGGCTTAGTTTACGACTTCTCAGTTAATTGTCACGAGGTTAAAATAATTGAGAAGACTTTAAACGGAATACATTTCCTCTCTGCAGCTTTACAAAAACCTCTATTACCTTCTTCTGTTAGCGTTCAGTTACCTCCTTGGGCTACTCCGTTCAAATTGTCATCCGCAGTTATATTATTGACTGAAAAACCTCAAGACGTTCTGAAGAAGCATTTTCAACAAATAACAAAAATAGTTACAGATTCTGGATACATTGAGAAGAATGGCTTAAGATTGGTTAGACTGTATTATGGTGGATTTAATAAGGTATTATGTTATTCCCAATTATCTGGTTACTTATGCTTCGAAGAGGAGGAAAAGGTTAAAGAAACAAGGCTTTCGGATAAAGATATAGAAAAGTTAGCTAATAATATCCTAAAAGGTTACGGGAAATGCGTTATAGAAAAAGGAATGATAGCTATCTAGCCCTTCTATCTTTTTCTAAAAAGTAAATAATATAATATAAATGATAAAATCAGAGATATAGGGATTAAAATTTCATAAGTATAATAATTAGGGTTACTGGCATGAGTACTACTAATTGTAATTACAGTTATAGATTTTGTTGATGAATTATGTAATGATGAGATATTATGATAATGAAAAGGATCTATGGAATAAGAAGATGCCTTATAGCATCTGAAATTCTCTTTTCCAGTAGTTAACTTTGCATAATATTTACAGAAATTAACTGTAATATTTACAGCTTTTTCCGCAGTATCTTCTCCGAAAGTAAAGTAGTTAGGGAAAGTTACATAAGTATTTTTCTTAAGATAAAATAGCCATAATGTTGCATTTAACTTGCAGAATTTGGTAATTTCGCCGTTTCCTCCTCCTCCGAAAACTAGTTCTGCATCGTAGTAACTTCCAATTGGAGTATAATGCTTTCCGCAAACCAATATGTAAGCGAATTTAAATTTACCATGAATTAAAACGTTATCATATACAATTTCCTTATAGCACGTAAAACTACCATTCTTGATAAGAATAGCAGCAAAACTGACTAATATTCCGCATTTTTCTAAACTAACGTTTGTTACCAGATATCCGCATAATGGTAGGCAGTATTTGAGCTCTGGTTGACAGTAATAATTTCCGTAATAGTATTCAATTTTACCACTTTGGTTAACCATTGTAACGTAACCATTGAGAGAGGTAATACTGTAATTTGAAAGAGTAGAATCAATACATGTAATATTTAAAATTTCATCTGCTAATTTAAATTCATGTTTTAATGTAAGAAATTCTAAAACATTCTGAAGCCAATAGACTTGGCTACAAGTTTTCAGTACTACATTAAGTTGTAAAGAAGCAGAACATGGAGGTACTAAATTTTGTGAATAATTATAAGCTAAAATACAACTAATGTTAAATTTACCTAAAATAGAAGTAGTTTTTATTAAATAAGGTTTAGTCGCTTTTGTCTCATTAAGGATGCCATAACTAGCTATGCCTTCTGAAGATAATGATGAAAGTTTAAGATAAGGGTTAATAAAGCAAGGAATTACTTTATATGATAGATAAAATAACGAGTCTTTATATATGCATATTTTTATAAAAATATTCTTAGGATTTTTAAAATATACGTAAGAATAATTTGAGAAAACTATTGTTG
Organism: Acidianus ambivalens; assembly: GCF_009729015.1. Taxonomy (NCBI): domain Archaea; kingdom Thermoproteati; phylum Thermoproteota; class Thermoprotei; order Sulfolobales; family Sulfolobaceae; genus Acidianus; species Acidianus ambivalens. Next base: position 803,278 of record NZ_CP045482.1, read on the forward strand.
TATTTTCATATTCTTTAATAATTTTATTGCACTGAATGATTTCAAAAGTCAATGATACATTAGATATAATAAAAGCCTTAAGAGCTTCTGGAGTTTCTAAGTCAGGTATAGGAATTAGAACGGATTCATTTGTACTAAATAAAAATGAAGGGCATAAAGCTTTTTGAATGCATTTTAATTTTATAATGTAATAATGAAAATTGAATTGATTAGTGCTTTTTACTACTACTTCATATTTACCTTGAATTAGTAAGAGCCCAGAAGTTAAATTATTTTTTGTATAATTCATATAAATTAATTTTTGGCAGGAATTATTGCTTATTCTTAAAATGGAAATATTAACATTCTCTCCATTTATATTGAAAATAAATGCAGAAGGAGAAGTGATATTAAGGATATAAGTATTACTACATTGTAAATATGCACTCACATAATTAACAATACTTAAAAGAATGAGGATAACAATTACCAGTTTTATAATGTGCATTTTATTGAACTATTAATGATTACCTATTTTAATCTTATCGTAGAAAGTAGTTTTGGACTTAGTTGAAAGTACTCTAACTCGTACTTTTTAAGCAATTTTAATGCACTCTTCGATATTGACGGAGCAACTATTCCTCCTCTAACCTTCTCTCCTTTCCAGCTTAAGTAATCAACGTATCTCTTTAGCTGAGAAACCGCTTCTAGTCCTGCTTGAGCTCTCTTAAACTCCAAGACTAAATATCCTGTAGAAGTCACTCCAAGCAAGTCTATTTTACCGAAGGGAGTTTGATACTCCCTTTCCAAAGGTATGAAATCTCTAGAAATTAATTCAGGATTTTTAACCACTTCTTCCACCATTTCGCTCTCACTACCAAATAAGTGAAATTCACCTTCGTCCACTTTCGATAAAGATAGATAATACACGATAGGCATTAAAATTTCCAAGACTTCCTTAGGTCTCTTCCTTTCCACATAAATCTTAAGTTCGTCACCTATTTCCACCTTAACTTCTGAACTTGAAGGTTGCCAATTAACGGGTTTGAGTTTTCTGTTACTATGAACTAAAACACTTCCGTCAGGCTTAAAGGTTATTAGTCTAGAACTGTAAGTAGCTATAGAGGAAGCTCTACCAGCGTATAGAATTTTGCATAATCCGAAGAGAGTAATAACATAGTTAGTCCTTTCATTCTCTAGAATATCCTTTACAGTAGAAAACTCTGGAAGGTCAAAGAATTTGTACTTTTCCATCATGAGTGGTAATACCTAGGAAATATTTTAATCTTACGAAATGCAAAGGTGATATCATGGATTTCCTAGACGAGATTCATAATGTAAGATATAGGTTAGCCATGGCACTTAAGGTTTCATCTTTTAAGGTCGGCGATTTTACTTACATTGAAACTTCTGACCCAAACAAGGATTTTGTAATAGGAGAAGAAGAAGGAAAGGTTTTCGTATTGCCTATAAATAAGGATTGCATAAAGTTTAGCCAGGATATAAAACATTGCCTCGGATTTGATTATTATTACAAAGAGCAATTTCCATGGAAGGAAGAAGTTAAAATAGGAGTGCTTGACAGGATTATTAGAATTTTAAAAGTATTTAATGACTACGATGAAATTAAGAATTATATAATCAACCAAGAAATTATTCAATATGAAGGAAAAGACTACGCAATGCTCGAAGGTGACCTTTATTTTTCTAACCCGTACGAAGAATTTCTTGACAAATTAAAAGACGATGATCTTGAGAACATAAAAAAGCTAAGTAAAGCTTACCAAGAGGTAAAGAATTTTCTTGACATACAAGTTGAAAATCCAACACCTGTTGAAGATATATATAAGGAAATAGAGAGTGAATTAATTAAGATAGCAAGAAAATATAATGTGGAGTTAGATTATGGCAAATCAATAAAACTTTATTCTGACGAGAGAATTTCTGAAGATGAAGAACATGTAGAGGAGGAAATAAGAGAACCAATTAATGTTAATTCTCTGTTAGCTAAAATTAGGGCAAAAAAGGTAATTGAGAGAAAAGATGACTTCCTAAATTTTCTACTGAGCAAAGAGGGGGAATTTAACATATGGGGTGAAATAAAAGGGAAAGGAATTATACTAGATGAAATGAAGGATAAAAATGTTACAGTTCTATTAACTTACCCGCAAGAATTAGAGATTAACATTGGAGGAATTAAAAGGAAGATCTTAGTTCCTAAACCGTCTATTTTATTTATAAAGAAGGACTCTGCTCATTTCGAAATAGCTAGGTAACTGAAGTAACAATTTTTTCTATTGTAGATTCCCAGTAGGACTTAGAAAATATAAACGGTAAAGATATCGTAAGGTAAAATATAATAAAGGAGAGCATTATTGGCAAACATAAAATCAAATATGCAGGCAAGAAGGATAAAATTATTAGAGGAATTAGAGGAATTGAAGTTAGTAAGGAAACCAAAAGCCTTATTGGAGAAACGTTCATTGGCATATTATATCTTTGTTGATAGTATCTAGCATATAAAGACATAATGAAGATTGAACTTAAAGGAATGAAGACAACAAATCCTAATGCTTCTCCTATATAACCAAGAACCAGTGACAGTACTGCAAAAGGCGATAAAATAATTGCAATAGACAAAGCTTTACTAGTTAAGTAATACCTAGCGAACTCTTCTGGAGTCATAACGTTTAAGTCTAGCCATATAGGTTCCGTTATAAACGCCGCACTCGAAATCATTATCATAACAAACCAACCTCCAAATAAAACATAAAAAAAGGTGAAACCTAAGTTTTCAGTGCTAGATAAAACAAAGTATAGAACTACCGCAAAAATTGAGGAGCCAAGCATAACTTTCCATAATTCTACTCTCCTAGAAACAAACGTACTTACTCCCATCCAGTTAACTCTTCCTCCTATTTCCAGGATTCTCAAATTTCTAATTAAGGTTAAGATGAAAGGATTAGAAGATTTAAAAGATATTTCCTCCTTAACTTCCCCTTTTTCTGAAGATATAGTAAAATTAGAATAAGAGGAAAAGTTAAATTTCTTTAGTGCGGTGAAAAATAATGCAAAAGCTAGAGTATAAGAGATAATATAGCCTTCCAAATAACCATAAAACATTGAGAGAGGACTTAATGGGAAATTAAATATTGCTGAAATAAACCAAATTATTACCACGATGTCTATCAAAATTTTCCTTTTGTTATCTAAATTATAAAGCACTGCAGGCAATGAAGAAGAGATTAGTGCAAAAGCCGGAATAATAATTACCCCTGCGATGCCTAATGCTTCAATAAACCAGTACATGAAAATAGATAGAAAGATAACATTAACCACAAAACTGCCTATTATCAACGATGCAATTATTTTATCGTCATCGAAAGGTAATAAAGCAAGGAAGTCGCTATCAGATTTAGTAGCTAACCCAAACCTCGTATTGAACGGTGAGACGGCAATCATCATGGTTAAGTAAAAAACGGATAAATACTTGAACTCCACATTCACGTAATGAGGAGCTTCATAATAACTAATATAACCTATGTAACCAAATATTATAGCAAAACCTAAGTAAAATAATATACTCCTTTTTGGAATACGAGAGAATATTACAAATTTAATTAGGTTAAACATTTCCCATCATCCTAGCTACTACGCTCTCTATCGGCTCGTCTTCCCTTCCCAAGGCTCTAAGTTCACTAATACTCCCCTGCCATATTACAGTACCTTTAGATATCATAATTACGTAGTCTGTGAGCCTTGTTGCTATTGACATAATATGAGTAGAAATTAGAAAAGTAGATTTCATTTCCTTTAATATTCCTATAACTTTCTCCTGAGTAGGAATATCTAGATAGTTCAACGGTTCATCTAATAATACTATTTCTGGATTATGAATAAGTACTAAAGCTAAGGATAGTTTTTGTTGATTTCCTCTTGAAAGCTTTCCAGCCTGAATTTTCTCGTACTGCCTTAAGTCCAGAAAGTCTAACATTTCATCTACTCTTTCCTTTGGTACTCCTCTTAATGACGCAATGTACTCAAGGTTTTCCCTAACAGTTAAAATCCTATAAGGCATGGGATCTTCCGGTAGGTAACCTAGAATTTTCTTAACCTCCTTAGTCCCAGGCTTCATACCCATTATTTCAACCTCTCCGTAATCGGGTTTCAAAAGTCCTGCAAGAATCTTCATTGTAGTAGATTTCCCTGCACCATTAGGTCCTAGTAAAGCAACTCTTCCACCGCACTGAATCGAGAATGACAAATTATTTAGAGCAGTAATAGAGCCAAATCTCTTAACAACATTTCTTAGAGAAATGCATTCCATTAAATTACAATTTCCATATGAATTATAAAAAGTTTTTACTAACGCTGGACTTATTTATAGCATTTTATTGATTTTATTTCATTTCTATTTCTTGTATATCCAAATTTTCGGTTACCTTTAAAGTTATCAGTTTTTAGCGACGTTGCAGGCCTTAAGAGTATTGCTAATCTTAATATATTAACTGGTTTTTCTAGCTCAATATTTATAGCTATCAGTAAAACATTTAGTATTTTATTCTTTTTACTATCAGTACTAAATATAGGCCTATACTTCAAGAGATTGTCTGTCCTAGATATTACACTAATCAGCTCCGTATGGTCTTCAAATTCAAGATAATGATCTATTTTAATTCCATACATCTCATAATCCCTAACAGATTGCAGGAATATTAAGAGATACTATAGAATTTATATAAGCCCCAACAATATTATTTACTTCTACGTTAGCCAAAAGCGTTTGAACCCAGGCTACAGTAAATTACGTTTTCTCTACTCAAAATGTATCACCGGTATCTCTCCATCAAGCATGTCTTTAGCTTACTGAGACTTAGTCATTGCTATGCGGAGGTATTCGAAGTACAACCTTCTTATCAATCAATAAATATTACAGTAGAAATAATATATAGTAATATCTCAAATAAAATATCTACGTACAACCATACTATATTTATAACTCTATCTAATAATAATAGTCAAGACATTTTTATTAAGTATCTAACATACAGCATATACGGAATTCCCATTGTAGTAATAGCTTTAATTGTACTTTTCATAATAATAATAGTATTACCAGGAGGAAAAAGATGAAGAAAAATTATGTAATAACAAGTGTTGCCTTAATTACAATAATTGTAGTAAGTATGACTTTTATTTCATTACACTTTTTAAATAATAATAATATAATGCCTGTTAAGAGTTCAGAAAAGAGCAGTAATAATGAAGTAATTACGACTACTCCTCATTAAGAAGAATATTTTTCAATAATTGGAAGTTATAAGAGCGATAGCGAATATGTAATAGCAGAAATATATTCTTATAATTGCTCGCTTTTCGTTTCACCTTTCCTGTGGAATTTGAAATATGCGGACGGTAATGCCAATCTCACCTTTAGGAACGGAGTTTTATATGTTAACGTGAATTTTTCGAATTTCGAGAAAATATCTCCATGCATTCCGGTTGATGGTTATCCTGGATTAATGTATGGTTATGAAGGATGGTTTCCCTTTGCAGGAACTACTATAGAAAATCCTTCTTTAGTATTACCTAGAAAGGTATATTGTTTACCTAATATTACTTCTACCCTCAACTTCTCATTATGGGTAAAAGAAGGCAACATTGACGATTTCTCTTACGATATTTGGTTAAGTCAAAATCCCAATATTACATATTTAGCTTATCCAGACATTGAACTAATGATTTGGTTATACCACAATGAGACTCTCTCTTCCTATTTTATAAAAGAGGGAGAAGTACAAGTACCTATTTACGTAAACGGGAGCGAAATTACGTGTACATTTACTGTGTACATTTTACCTCATACAGGTTCTTCTGACGGTTGGATAGGAGTATACTATTTATCAAACAAAAGCTTAGAAGGAAAGGTTAGTATTCCCTTAACATTCTTTATAGAGGATGAATTTCAATGGATAGATAAGATATTCCCAACAGTAAACGAAAGTTCCTATTACCTAGATGGAATTCAAGTAGGAATGGAATTCAACGACTATAACGGAATAGCAGAACTTGGATATACTCTTTATTGCTGGATAATGAGTACAGCACAAGGAGTAAAGATATTAGATGAAGCATAAGTACACAGTAGTATCTACATAAATCTTTTAAGTCCAATTGAGAAGTATTTAGGGGAACCCTAATGGGAATAGATCCTAATTATAGAACTACAAGAAAAGTAGTTACAGAAATTCAAGGAATAAAAGTTTACGATCCATACGAACCGCCCAAAAAACTCGGAATATGGGGCACAATAGTTGGAGTAGACTTCGACTTATGCATTGCAGACGGCTCTTGTATAACAGCTTGTCCAGTAAACGTATTCCAATGGTATGAGACTCCCGGGCATCCTACATCAGAAAAGAAAGCAATGCCAATTAATGAACAAGCTTGCATATTCTGTATGGCCTGCGTAAACGTTTGTCCAGTTGCCGCAATAGACGTTAAACCACCTTAAATACTTAGGTGGATACAAGAAATTAATGATAAAGGTTTTTCATTTAAGAAGGACTTACTTAACACTTACCTCTGCCCTTTATCCAGAGGGAATTAACTTCATTAATAAAATAAAGGTATTATTCGTGGACAAGAACTATTGTAAAAATGCCTTTGAAGATGTTGAGAAGTTACGAGAAGGCAATACTATAATATTCATAACTGCAGCTAAAAATTACGAATTTAAACAAACATCGTGGGGAGAGTTATTTATTTCGGCCGGAGTAGGAGAGAGTGGAGAAAATGCAGGTTGCACAATAAATATTTCTGCCTTCGTAAATTACCCGCTTAATTTGAACGGCTTAGTTGATTTAGTTAGATCGTTAACTGAGGCAAAAAGTGGTGCTTTAAGGGACCTTAATTTTCCATTTACTGGAACTGCAAGTGATGCAATAGCAGTAGGTACTATTGGAGGAAATGAGTATTTTGCAGGGCCTTCAAGCGAAATAGGTAAGAAAGTGACTAAGGACGTTAGAGAAGTTCTAAGAAAATTATTGATCAAGGATTTGAGTTCTGAATAACTATGGATGAGAAAACTAGAAGAAATTCTAGTAGAGCTTACTGATAGAAGACAGAACGATCTAATGTTCACACGTAACTTATTATTACTTTCAATTCCGCAACGAGCACCTTCTTAAGGGCTCATACGCAATCTTAAGTCTTATTTCATGATGAAACCTTATGAGCAATATTCAAGTTAAATCCTTACGATATTTCAACTTTGTAAGAAAAAGAATTAGAATTACATAAGAAACTTGGATTTCTTTAAAGAGAAATTAAATAAGGAAGGCTATATTAAAGATTTGCTCAGCTCATTTTAATTCCGCGGGTGTAATGCTTATAAATATTTTTGCACAGTATTCGAAATCCCTTGAGAGCTTATTTATTATCTCATCGGAACTTATTGCAGAGTAAATAAATCTCGGTCTTCCTCCTTTAGAGCTTTGATCTTTCATTCTCTGAACAAAACCTATGGAAAGCAATTTATTCAATGACCTATTAACCGAAGCCTTACTTAGCTTTAGCTCCGCCGCTAGCTCATCCTCATTTTTTGGCCCGTTCTTTATTAACTCTTTCAATACCTTAAAGTCAGTGTCCGAAATATCATAGCAGAAGAGTAGGGCATCTAATAGACCTACTTCCTTCCCTGAAGGTAATCTAACTTTAAACTTTTGCACTTCCATATCTAATCATGATATATATGATAAAAACGTATATATAAATCTTTGTATAATTTAGTAAAATATTAATTTATTTGATTATTTAGAATATACTCAATAAAATGATAATAGACTAAGGTCTTACGATGTTTAAGATCAACCTAACCCACAGAGTTTGTGAGAATGCTAAGTTCGAATTCAACCAAAGAATTAAAAATTATTAAATATTATGTAGACATCAATTGAATGATGAATACAAATTAAATTGTGAAAGAATATAAAGTAGTTTGCATAAAATTTATTATGCCACAAACATGTCCAATGTGTGGAGCAACTTTAAGGCCAGATTTAAATTATTGTGAAGTATGTGGTGCAGATGTTTCAATATATGATCAAGTATTGCAACTAATAATGAACTCACAGCCTTTCCAAGGTCCTATACTTAATCAACCGGTTCCTCAACAACCTATGATGCAACAATCAATACAACAGCCAATTCAACAAGGTATAGTTTGCCCGAACTGCGGTCAGCTAAATCCACCAGACGCAAAAAGGTGCATGTATTGCGGAGCAGAACTCCATAAGCATCATCACCACTTCTGGTGATATAAATGCCCTTGTATAGAATCCTAGGTTACGACATGCAGCACGTAAGAGTGTACTTAAATGAAGGGGAAATGATTTACGGAGACGGAGGTCACCTAGTTGCTAAATCTCCTTCAGTAAAGATAAACTATGCTGCACAAGGAGGGATAATAAAATCCTTTGAAAGAGAACTAACTGGCAGTAGATTTTTCATAATGCAAGTTTACGGCCCTGGAGTAGTCGAATTCTCCTCATTTTTACCTGGAAGAATAGTAAAAATTGATCTAAATGGCAACGGAATAAGGGTTGAACACAATTCTTTCCTATTTGCCGAACAAGGGGTTCAATATTCGGCAACTTTAGATAAAATATCTGTAGGCTGGTTAGGCGGTGAAGGTCTACTAATGGCTCACTTTTCTGGGCAAGGTTCAGTTTTCGTTCACGCACTAGGCGGAGTGAGCAGTTTCGTTCTACAACAAGGGGAGGAAATTGAAGTTGAAGAAGGACATTTATTGGCATTTGACGACTCCATGCAGTATTCCCTTACTAGAGCAGGGGGAATAAAGACAATGCTATTCGGCCACATAGAGAAGGAAGGAGCTTTCTTCATTAAACTAACCGGCCCGGGAAGAGTATGGTTGCACAACGTATCGTTGGAGCAGTTAATCGCAAAACTTAACTTAATGACAGGAGGTAATGGAGGACCTGCACAGCCTCAAGGTCCTTCTATCGATATTCAGAATTTTAGAATAGGATTATGAAGATAGAAAACTCTCACAAGATTTTTCTTTTTTCAATTCTTTACACAAAATCAGATTATCGTCGTATGCGTTAAGCAATTCTATAACTGAAAAACTGACTTCGTCTTCTTTGAAAACCTTATAATTTAATGAAGTGAATAAGGAAACTGCAACTTTATTCCAATCTCTTGTTGAGGCTAACGAGAGACTTAAGCCCTTCTTTATAAAGTAATCCTCAGCTTTCCTTACAAGTGCCTTACCGTGACCTTTACCTCTATGACAAGGGAGTACCGTTTGTCCCTACACTTTCATTTCAATCATTTTATGTTTATTCATGATCGAGTGTAGGGACTTAGCCCTCAACCATACGCTCATTTTAATCACGTATGGATCATGGGACTCCTTCGAGCCCAACGGCACGGGGCTCACATCTCCAGCCCTCTTCGTTAAGTTGTACAGTGCAACCACATCCCTATGCCATTTCTCCTCCCCCTTCTCACAAACACCAACCCTTGGGGCATTGCCCCCATCGGGTTGGTAAGCAATCTTACAACCATGAACTGGACAAACAGTGGAAGTATATGAGGGATTAACTAAGACCACCGGGACACCAAACTCCCTAGCCTTCTCAATGATGAAGTTCTTCATAGATGAAAACGCTGAACGGTAAATTCTCAACCTAAGCTGAGAATCTTTCACATCCTTAACCATGTGTTCTGGAGTTCTTCTTGGCAAGTCCTCCAAAACTATGGCACTTCTGCTTTCAAAAGCCTCTTCAACGATAAGCTTAGCTAATTTCCTCCTAATGTCTACTTTCTTATCCCCCTCCCTCAACCTCTTTAACTTTCTCCTCACTTCTCTATCCTTAGTTGACTTACCAGTGGTTATTGACTTCCTCCTATACTCATACCCCAGAGTAATCCTCTTAGTGTTTGTTTCAAGCAACACGGGTTTACTGTTTATAAGTAGGGAGACTGAATTCTCGTTAAGGTCAACGGGAATAAACGCTTTAGGTTCATAAGGTTTAGGTTCATCCTTCTTAAAAATGACGTAGAACTCCACAACATTTCGCTTCAACAATTTAAACCTAGCCTCGCTAGCAATCAACCAGCCCTTGTTATAATATCTCCAGAAGATCTTAGGGAAGGTTGGTGAAATGAAAACCCTACCCCTCTTTACGGCTATCGAGATTTTATCAAGGCTGAACTTCCATAAATGGTCATCTAAGTGCACAGTAACCTTCCTCACTGACGGTTTATCAGTATAACTCCTACCTTTTTTCTTTAACTTCTCAAAGCTATCTAACCTTTCGCTAGCGTCCTCACAAGCTGTATAAATGTAATGTGATGGTAAGTCCTTGTGCTTCTCCCTCTCTTCTCTGTAAATTCCAGCCTTAATCCGGGTGAAGGAGGTAGCCTTATTTACGAGTCCATAATTTATTGCATCATCTAGAACTTCTCTATACTCTTTCTCAACTTCCTTAAGTGCTGAGTATGTGGCGTAGTCGACCCTAACTCTTAACTTCACTGTCCTCTCCATTTAGCTCACCTATCACTTTTTTTACACCTTGAACTAGGACTGTCTTCTTGTGACTCCTCATTCCGTAAATTTTCCCAGCGAATGAGGTAATGATGGAGATTAAGTCCTCAACTAACTCTTGCGTATCTTTGGGTTCTTCACCGAAAACTACTTCAATCTTAACTCCCATGGTTGAAAAGAACTCTTCAATGTACTCGAAGCCAAAACGCGTTAACCTATCCTTGTAGGTTATTAATACAACATCAATGCTCCTCCCTTCAACAAGTTTGAATAGCTTCAGTAGTCCTTTCCTTTGCGTGTTTAACCCGCTGGCAACGTCTTTCAAAACCTCAATCACTTTATATCCCTTTGCTGTTGCGTAATTTGTTAGGTAGTTTATTTGCCTCTCTAAGTCCATTTTTTGGTCTGCTGAGGAAACTCTTGCGTAAATTACTGCTCTTGTTTCTTCCCTCCTCTCTAAGTACTTCTTAATTTCACTATAAGGTATTCTGTACTTTCCACCTTCAGTTGTTACTGCCCTTATTTTCCCTTCTCTAATCCACCGTAGGAGTGTTGAGTATGAAATACCGAGAAGTTGGCAAGCCTCCTTAGGTCTCAGTAGTCTTTCCACAAAATTTAGTCGATAATAAATGAATATAAAAAGATTTATGTTAATGCGAAAAAGGATTCAGCCCTAGGTAAAATATTATTCCTACATCTTCATAAATTTTCAATTCTACAAATCCTATAATCTCTTCGCCTTCTTTCTCTACTAGAATTTTTGAACTACTCAAGTTAAGTAATGCATAGTACGAATCAAAGGGAGAAAGGCTCTTCTTTATAACTTCCTTTAGCTTCATAGCATCGAGCCTATGAGGGAAAATAATGAATCTTCCGGTATCATTCCTGCATATGGCATTAATCCTCCTGTAGTTCCTAACGCTGAAAGTAAGGAATTGTGGAGAGTATAATCGTCAACCATTCCGGGCAAGGAAAGTAAACCTGCATGCCCGGTTTCTACTCCTAGAAAGCCAGGGGATTGACAAAGCCTCACTGTGTAAGCAATGTTAGGATACGACGAGAGTATCGAGGGATGTATTACTTGCAGAACACCTAGGTTTTGCCCCATAAATGGATAGGTTTGGAATCCCATACCTCCGAAGAAGTCCAGCAGTCGCTGAATTATTCCTCCTAAACCGAAACTTTGGAACGGAAAAGTAGCATATCTTCCTCCTAAACCTATGGGCGAACCGCACAATGGTGACATCATAAAATATACATAGTCGTAATGATTTTTAAATATAAATGAAAAAGGCAAAGTTCACGAGTTTCTTTCTAGGGCATCATAATAACCTAATCGACGTAAAGACGTGAGCTTTTATTTAAAAACGACATAATTGTATAAAATAGGATGAGTGAAAAAGTAGTTTGGGAAGATGTAAGAAAGTACGGAAAATTAAGGATGGATGAGAGCATAGATGAGGCTTTAATTTCCTTAGAGTTATTAAAACAGGGTAAGTTAAGGAATTCAGCAAGTAAAGCTTCAATGGCGTTTAAGGTTTTCTTGAGTGGTTTAGTAAGTATTAATAATTCCACTTTCTCCTCACTTTTAGACGAAAAAGAAAGGAAGTTCTTCTACAAGATTGGGTTTACTGCGCCTTCAAATATGTTTATTTTGTACTCATCACTTTTAGAATAAGGATAAAGAAGCGCTTTCACTTCACATTGGTTACGATAAAGCAGGAGAATATTCTCCAATTACATCTAAAGACGATGCAAAGAAATGGATTATTGACTTCATAACAAATTTGGCCAAATTAATTATAAAAGTTGAAGAAAAAGGTAAGGAAATCTTAAATGAAGTTGAAGAATTGAAGAAATAATTTAGATGCGAGATGTATACATGCAAATAAACAAATTCTCTTATGTTAACTTTTAGTTAACAATCCTTTATTTTTGAATAAATGGCAATAATAAAACCAGATTCTGTACATACTGTCGGCATTTTTCAAAAATCCTTTGCATTGTTCAATGCGATATAAGAAATCTCCACAGTGGTATTACTTTAATCTTCCTTCCATCTACGTTAATTTCGTCCTCTAAGTCCCAACTTATTAGCTTTAGTTTATTTAATCCTAGCGATTCACTTCCCTTAACTAACGATTTAATCTCGTTCCTGTTTATTTCATCCTTAGACGAAACGAAAGATACTTGAATTAACTCTCCCTCCTTCTCGTCGAAGAAGTCGACTTCGTAATCTTCTCCCCTTAAATAATAAACTCCTTCTAGTTGATTTTTCCTCAATAAGTGAATTGCCACTACATTTTCCATTAAACCGCCGTATGAGAATGGCGCTAAGTAATTCACTATTCCAGGGTCAACGACGTAAATCTTCCTCTGGCCATTAATCTGCTTAGGACTCCTACTGTACCTCCTTATTGGATAAACTAAGTATGATTCTTGAAGATAGCTAAGCCATTCTTCCACGGTAGCAGTACTAACTCCTAAACTGTAAGATATTTTCCTTATTGAAATTTCTGAGGAATAATATTTAACTATAGAATTTGCGAACTCCTTAAATTTAATCACATCCCTTAGCTTGTATCTGCCAACCACGTCCTTTATTAAAACGTCGTTATAAATCGATGGGATAATCCTCTTTCCTAACGATATGGCTTCCGGAAATCCACCTTCCCTTAAGTATTCCTCCAGGTTTGATTTTATTAACGAAACTGACCTGGTTGAGTAAAGGTCTAGTGATACTCCTTTATACGTTAAGTATTCCTTAAATGAAAAGGGGAAGAGAATCAGATCCACGTGCCTGCCAGTAAGAGCAGTAGAAAGCTCTCCTGAAAGTAATCCAGAACTGCTCCCAGTTATTATTACTACTTTATCCTTTCTAAGTCTGTTAACGAAAAGCTCCCAACCTTTTACGTACTGAGGTTCGTCTATTAAAACGTAATTAAAATCTCCATACATTTCATAAAAGGCTCTGGTAAGCATATCAAAGTCATTAAAATTGACTAATCTATCGTCACTGAAGTCAACGTATGCAAATTTTTTACCTTTCACTAAGAGGTAACCTAATGTCGATTTACCAGACCTCCTTACTCCTAATATGGAGAATACGTTAGGTTTTGAAATATAAGGAGTAACGTCAAAGGGTAATTCCCTCTCTACAATTTTCTCTCTTTCTAATAATTTTAAGTACTCCATCTGGTCTCCTAAAATCCTCTTTAATTCTTCAATGTTCACTAGTAATAACTAGTCGCTATGTAAAAATGTTTTACTATACTAAAACACTCTTAGGGAGATCTGTTTTAGTATACTAAAACAATGCCAACAAGAGATTAGGGGTTTATCTGGGATTTGGGTATAGTAATTTTTACCTTAGTGTTAATTATATTGATAAATTACCTGCATAAAAGAAGCTAAGAGCCCTTTTTAATTTTATTACGCTAGTATTAACTATGGATAAAGAAATGATGCCGTCGCCGCTTCTTGTTCATTATAACAAGGAGATAGTAAAAAAGGAGATCTTTGAATTTTCAAAGAATAGGTGGATTGCACTTTACGGTAAAACGATGATAAGGTATAACGGTGAAGAGCCTCTATCCCTATCATCTCCGGAAGAGGTTCCTTCTCTAGTGAAGAGGTTTGACGCAAGGACTATTTACGCTACTACAGGAAAATATGAGAAAGTGAATAAAGAAAACGTGAGTGGAGACAAAATAGTTGCTTATACTCCTTTCTTTGACATTGACACTAAGATAGATAAATGGGAATACGCAATAAAGGCTGCGGATGTAATTATTTCTGCCCTAGATAAGGAAGGAGTTTCAATGTCTGTTTATTTACTATGGAGTGGTGAGGGAATTCACGTAAGGATAAACGAAAACGCTATACCGAAAGATTACGATCCTTTAACTGCAGCCCATGCAATAGTTCAATACATATTAAGGAAAGTTAAGGATGAAATAAAGAAGCTTTCAGATGAATCAGGAGGAGTACTTAAAATAGACGAGCTAATTGACGCAAAGAGAATATTCACTGCTCCTCTCTCATTCCATAAGGAATTGGATTATGTAGCAGTTTGTTTTTCTCCAGATAAATTGCACGAATTCAATTTAGACTGGGCTAAGCCTGACAGCTTTAAGCATGAAGAAGGAGTCTTCTCAAGGTACGTAGAAGACGAGACAGAAGAGCTTCTTTCTAAAGCTATCCTTGAATATAAGCCAACTCACGAGGGAATAAGGCCAGAAAGAAGAACTACTCCGCAAGGTAAGATAGGTAGGTTTCAAGTAATGGGAATAGTCCAGGCTGCAAGGTATTACGTACTTTACGGAGATTTGGCTAAGGCACAGTCTTTTGGATTAAATAGGGCAATATTTTACGCGTGGGCTAAGTATTACGGTAAGGGTTACACTCCTAAAGTTACTGGACAAAAGTTGCCAGCAGAATTTAGGAAGGATAGAATATTAGTAACAGTTGCAGGAGAACAAGTTTACCAGAATCCAGAAAACGGGCTTTTCGTAATAGGTGATAAGGAGCAAACTCCAGAAGATTATAATAGAGAAATTAAGGAGAAGATTAACGCCGTAATCCCTTACGATAAGGCTTGGGAAGCAACTGTAAAATACGTTTCTTCGTTTCCTAAAGAGGTTTTGCAAAATCAGAGAGAATTTTATCAGAAAGTGTACTTACCAATTCGTGACGCGTTCATAGAAAAAGTTGTAAATAGGAAGAGCGGCCTAGACGCTTTCTTTAAATGATTCATAGTACTCCATTTTTAAATGAATTTGTTTGTCTTTAATCCATAAAGGAGTAATTTATAGTCCTTCCCACTAACGTAAGTAGATACTATAGCACTCATTACTATAGAATAAGGAATAAAATACATGTCACCAATCTCCTTCATAATTGATATAATTCTTATTGATTTTTTTAAAGCTAAAGGATTTACAGCAGGAGAAACTTCTAAGTTTAACCAACCGTACTTCTTAACTTCCTCCTTAATTTCTTTAAAGTCCACACCATTATCTATTGCCTTCTGAAAATCCCTCTCAACGTCAATTATTAATTCCTTTAATTTAACAAATAAGTGAACCGCGTCTTCTAAGGAAATTCCGCTCTTCTTTAAAGCCCAATTAGCGTATCTGAGGGAGGAGAGTAATATTCTTCTGCTAGTTTCACTTTTTGATTCTATAAATGAAGATAATTCCTTCGACTCCAATTTTCCTAATTCTTTCTCTAGGAATTTCCTTGAAAAATAAAGCCTATCTTCATTCAGCTGAGTTACTGTAATCTCTTCGGGGTCTATAAGTACCTCACCCATCTTTAAGCCTATTCTAGGTGGAGAATTAGATAGGAAGACGTATGGCCTAAAGAAAGGGAAAAGCTCTTTAGAAACTAAAATCACGTATGTAGTTAACCCCATGTAATCGCTTACTATTTCCTTCCCAGAGGTCACTTTCTTTACAGTCTCATCAAAATTTGGAGTATAAAACCTCCAAACATAAGGGAATATATATTTTGGCTCTTCATCGCTCGAAGGTTTAAAGAACTCCTTTAAGGACAACTTATCTAGAATGAAGTCCTCATATTCTTCCTTTATTTTTTCTGCTTCTTTCTCGTCTTTAAACTTGTTGAGTAGAAAGCTTATAGCGTTTCGAGCGTATTCCTTTCCAGAGATATAATCGTTTAAAACCTTCTGTTGGAAATAAGTAGCATAAATTGGAAAATCCTTATTCCTTATCTCGTTAATTTCGTCGCAAGACTCAAACTTTATGCTTTCAATAACTTCTAGATATTCCTTCTCTTCCGGCTTTTTCTCATACATAAAAGGCAGTAAGAATAGGGAAACTACAAAGTTAGGGTCTGTAAACTCCTTCCTATTGCCTGCGTCAATTAGTATTGAGTTTGGCAGTATTGATTCTAGCATTATGTAAATATGTGAAACAAGGTTTAAAGATGTTCCTCTCTCTTGAACCAAATGAAGAAAAGGATTGTGGCGAAGGAGTAAAGGAAACCAGTAATGAAGAACGGTAAAATTAAATTTCCCTCATTAAAGAAGTAACCTCCTATGCTTGGTCCTATAGCCCTTGGTATGGATTCCATAAAGTTCACTATTCCATTAGCTCTTCCCCTTTCTTCCTCAGGAATTAACCTTAAGAGGAAACTTTCAAATACTGGAGAGGTCATATTCATTAATACATTTCTAACCACGAATATTAATGAAGCTATTAAAAAATCTGGAGACAAGGGCAGTAGAAAGAGGAGAACAATTGCCATGGAATGAGTATAAACTATGGTTTTAACTCTACCAAGCCTTTCAGCTAATAAAACAGAGCCGTAACTACTAAAAGCTAAAGTTAACTCTGATAATGCGAAAACCGGGCTCATTTCTGGCCCCGTTACTCCGAACTTTAAATAAAACCAAAGAGACATTAACGGAATTACCAATCCTGCTCCTAAACCTATTATTGCCTCTGTTGAGAACTTTGATACGACTTTAATGCTACCTATCTTTAACTTTTTACTGCCTTTGAACTTTTCTGTTATAGGAAGAAGAAGTGATAGCGCTACTAAGTTAATTAGAACATCTAAGAAGAGAATTCCCCTATATTCCAGAAATATTGGTAACAAACTTCCCACAACTGAAAATAAGATAGTAAGGCTTTGCCTTAAACCCAGTGCCTTGTCCAAATTACTGGATTTTTCTGCTAATAAAGAAAATAGAAGTCCGCCTGCACCCCAGGTTAATGAGAATATGTAAGCAATTGGAATACCTAGGAAGAGAAAGAAGAAGGATACCGTACTTATTAACCTAGAAATTATAGCAAATTTCTTCCTCCCATAGAGATCGCCAAGAAATGATAAAATGAGGGAAACGAAAGAACCTACCAAAACTCCCAAGGAAAGTAATTCTCCAATTTCTAATGCAGATAAACCTAAAGAGAGTAGATAAAGTGAAATAATTATAGAATTGCTACCCATTATCAATCCTGACAATGAGGATGAAAGTATAAGCAAGAATTCTTCTTTTCTCACGCGTATCTATTTAGCTAGACCCTTTTATTGTTAATCTCTCGTATAGAAGCAGTTTCTAAAAACCTCTACCTAATGCTTAAATATCCGGTGGAAAAAGTAGAAAATATGGAAAGCATAAAAATAAAGCCAGAAACTAAGAAGAAGCTCACGGAAATTGCCGGAATGCTTGAGAAAAAGACCGGCAAGAGAGTATCCTATGACGACGTTATAAACTATTTAATTGAGAAGAGGTCTAAGGATAGGAAAACTGCTGAAAAATTATTTGGAATAGCTAAAGGAGTGAATTTATACGAGGAACTCTTAAATGGACGTAAAGAAGACGAAAATAGTTCTTGATTCCGGAGTTATCTTATCGTTTCTTGAAGGAGAATTTCGAGATTATTATGAAAAGATATTGAATGAAGAGATTATACCTTATATCAACACTGTTAATCTTACAGAAGTATATTATGTACTTTGTAGAAAAATAGGAAAAGAAAAAGCAGAAGAGATTATCAAGAGTATAATAAAATCCGGATATTATGAAATAATAGGTGTTAAACCTAGAATTTTAAAATATGCTGCAGAATGCAAATGCGCATATTCAATTTCATTAGCTGACTGTTTTAGTATAGCTACTGCTAAATTCCTTAAAACCAAAGCATTATTTAGGAGAGAAGAAGAGCTTGCAAAGAAAAGCATAGAAGAGGTAGAATTTATTGACTGAGTAGTGAGAAGTAATAAGTTATCATTGATACAGTAATTACAACGTCGTAGATTATGTAAACCTTGAATAATAGTAATAAAGATAAAATTAATGCCACATATATCCCTCTTATAAAGCCTTTACTATTTATTACTCCTAATCCGCTTAAAGCCAAGGAAATAGCTAAGGATGAATAAAACCACTTGGCATTATCTATAAGCGTAGGCGGGAAAGAGGTTATGCCGATTAAAGGAAATAAGTCTTTCCTAAACTCACCCTTGATGTAGTGGATTAGATAAATTGAAAGCATTTCGGCCATCATAGGGTAAAAGAACCAACCACTATTGAAAGTAAAGTAAAATAAATTGCTCACCCCACAAGCAATATTAAAAGTTAAGCTCATCAAAATCTCGTTTGCAACTGCAAGGAGAGATACGCTTAATGAACTTATAGAGCTCGTCTCAAATTTTACCTTAAACTTCTTAATGAAAGGAAATACCAAAAGAATGTAGGCAATCATTGTAAAATTATTTATTAATATTGCCTCAGCAAGAGATAGGTTACTAGGAGATAATAAGTAAAAGCTTGCGCCTAAGAACATTGTAATCATCATTACGAAGCCGAAAACAACTAAAGAAAAGCCTAACTTGCTCTTTACTCTTTCAGCCTCGTGAAGTAAAAATACAATAGCTGTTATCATTACTCCCGCAATTATTGAAAGTAAGAAAAGATCTTCCATGTTCAACTACTCACTTTCCTAAATTTTTCCTTTAGCCAATGCCTAACGTCGTAGAACATTATATTGTCATAAGGGCAAGCGTTCACACACTCTCCTATGCCTATGCATTTCATTGATCTGAACTCTCCATTCTTTATGAAGGAAGCTCTCATGTCAGTAAGCCCTACTGGGCAAGCAGTTGCACAGTCCACGGTTTTGCAATTTAAGCATTGTTGGGAGTCTTTCACTTTTAGCCTAAATAATCCTATTCTGCTTACTGCTTGATTAAATACTCCCCAGTAACAATAGCCGGTAGTTACACAAGCGAAAGTTCCTAGGAAAGGAATAGATATGAAGAGAATATACCACATTATGTCGAACCAAATGAAGTATATAAGTAAGGTAATATCAACACCATATACCGTAAAATGCAGGATTCCTTCGCTGTTTAGGTAAGATACAATTGCAGAAGCTAGTACGAAAATCGAAACTCCCAAGGCTATTGCCTTATACCAGGGTGAAAGCTTAGAAGTTAAGGTCTTCTTTCCAAGCCTTGAAGTTCTATTATATACTTTTAATGAGTCATAAAAGTTACCTTGATACATTAAAGGTGCAGTACAAGTGACTGCACATAAATTCCTACTACCAAACAAGAAAGAGAGTATTGCATACACCACGTAAGTACCTATTAGTCCTACGAGGACGGAATTACTTATAGGGGCAAGAGTTCCTATTCCCATTGACCATAGATAAGGAATGTATTGCGAAATAGAGGATATAGGAGAGAAAGTAGGTATGTAAATTGTGTAAATAGCATAAGCTATTATCATTAACATCATTCTTACCCTAACCTCCCTGACGTGCATTTCCATCATTTTCTTAAAAGCTAAGAATCCCATTTCTATTCCCATCATTATAAGGAACCATACACTGCCCAACACGCTTCCAACTATATCTATGAAATCCCAAATTGCACCTTGTACGGAATTTAACGGCAACCAAGGTAACGATAAACTTGAAATGAAACTGCTTATTCCGGGAGAAAATACTCCTTCAACGAAATCCAGAGTTCCTCCCATAAAGAATTCCATTACGAAGGTTAGGAATATTATTCCAAAAGCTAACTTAGAGTTCCTTAAATAGTTTCCTTTTATCGAATTTGGTCCTGCTAGAGACCTAAAGATAAACCAAGTCATGGCAATCATCATTGAAACTTCGAATACTACAAGAGTTGAATAAATGAAGTACAAGAACTCTCCTAGCATCATTAACATATACATTGCCATTAGCTCCATCGTTGTAAAGGTCTCTTGGTTCGCCCTTAGCCTTTGATTATAAAGCGTTTCATATATCATTATCGTTGCTCCTATCATTATTATTGCTGAAGCCCAGAAAGGTATAACAAAGTTGGGGAAGAGTGCAGGAAACCACGGCATTAGTAAAAGTGACGAAAGAAGGTAGTTTCTAGTAATTTTATCTAATTTTCTGTAGGATAAATAGAAAGTAAAGGACATTTCTGCAAGCATTACGCTTACAAACCAAACGTTTTCCACAGAAGAATCTATTGTAGCAGGCTTTCTTGTTTGCAGGACTACAAATAGTGAACCCATGAAGAACTCTGAAGTAACCATAAATAGGGAAAAGATTGCGTAAATAACTCCTCTTTTTCTTTCTATATTTTTAATTGAAAGGATTGAGTATAAACCAAGGAAAGCATAAGCTCCATTTGTCACTAGGAAATAGAATAGACAATGATAAGCAACATAAAGGTAAGCACCAATGTTCATTGTTAGCATCATTCCTTCAATGTATAAAGCTGTAAGTACTCTCCTTTCACTCCTCCATTTCTCTACCTCATAAATTACGTAAATCATTAAAGCAAGCATTGAGAATGCTATTCCAAAAAGGAGAAGGAAATTATTCATGATAGAAGATGCGTACTTATGTTTATAACTTTTTCTTACTAAATCTATATAACTTTTTTATGATTATTTCCTTTATATTTAGATTTAATCCTTATTTGGTTATTGTACACGAGTATATAATGACGTAAATTTAATTCAATAATACATAATGTAAGAGATTTTATTGAATGAATTGGATTATAATGTTAACTTTCTCTTTGCGTTAAAAGGTGAGTTTGTAAAGAGGCTAATGAAGATATTTAATTTAGAAGGAGATTGATGAATATAATACAGGGAATGTGAGGTACAAATAAATGACAACTAACTGGAGAAGTGCAATATTTACCATATCTACTATTAAACTGCTTGACTTTACAATAACTTTGTTTGCTTACTTGGAAATATGGATAATATCAAAAATTTCTGAATCTAGCTTAATTACTGGAATTCTATTTACACTCATGTCAGTACCTTATTTCTTTAGTTACTTTACTGGAACATTCATTGACATGACAAGAAATAAAAAGGGAATTTTATTCTCATTAGTATTCATATTTTTTATTATATTACTTATATCTCAATTAGAGTTACTGAGCAACAATTTCTTGGCAATTATTTTGGCATTCTACCTTTCAATGATAATAGGCGGTATAATTATAGACGGTTCAGAAACCATTTTATCTATCTGGATTAAGGAAAACGTTCACGAAAGTGAATATAAAAAAGCCTCTTCTATAAACAGAGTTATTACTAGGTCTTTAAGGCTAATAGCTGTCACACTTGGGGGAGTGCTTCTTACAATAGATTTGAAATACTCGCTTTTTCCACCGTTAATAATTCTAGGAGCTATAATACTTTTATTATTACCTATAAAAATGCCCAGCAGTAATCAATCGAAAACTTCGTTAAAGCAAGGGTTCATTGAAGGGTTTAATTATATAAGGAAAAATAAAGTACTAACTCAGTTCACAGTTCTTACAATTGAAAATCTATTCTTTAATATGCAAGGAATATTAATACTTTACTACGTTGAGAGCTTCCTGCATAAGGGGCCACTTTACTTTAGCTTACTAAGTGCGTCTGCGGAAATAGGTATAATATTAGGTTCTATGCTTGCTGTAAGAATTAAAAAAGGCAAATTAGGGTATTATAATGTAATCTTTCGCTCACTCATTTCTGCCTCCTTAGTATCTTATATTTTAATTCACAATATATTCTTGGCAGTCGTACCTACATTTGTTATATTTCTATCTTCTGGAATTAATTCAGTCCTAACTTCTTCGGCACTGCTAAGGAATATAGATAAGGAATACATGGGAAGAACTTATGGATTCATAGGAGTTATATCAAACGGTTTAGTTACTTTTTCGGGACCTTTAGGTGGAATAATGATACTAACCTTAGGGGTTTGGGCTTCATAGGATTTCATAATATTTAATATCAACCCTTAGCCCTTGGGCTTCACCAGAGTCACGGGTAAACCCGTTACCCCTCCGCCCCTTTAGCGGGATAACCCCAACCCACACCCGCGGAATATCACGGATGTGGGGAAACCCGCACATTTTGAGGTAAATATTTAGTGACGCGTTCAATTGCCTATCTAGAGTGAACCCACACCTCTCACAATGAAAAGTCCTGCCAACATTTCGGGAAACCCATCCACATCTGGGGCAGGACTTTGAAGTGAGGTGCGGGTTAACCTCATTAACAAAGGAACCGTAAAGAGGAGCCTTATACTTTAAGATGCGGTGAATTGACCTCCACACAGTCTTAGAAATCTTTTTAGAAAGGGAGTCGTTAGCATCTTCAAACATCTCTTGCTTATTCAGTTTTTCAACAGCAAATGTCGTCATAGGGTACATTTCCAACAACTTATTCACGAACTTGTGAACATAATCCAGTACACGGTTCCTCTCACGGTGGGAATATTTTCTCATCAACTCCTTCCCCTTCCTACCGTGCTTTGAAGCAAAAGACTGTATTTTACTCCTCTTCAACTCCATACCGTACTTCATACTGTACAACTCCTTCAAGGAAAACGTGATAAACTTATCACCGTCGTATGCGTCTAGAGTATAGAGGTTACTATCAATAGAGAGAAAGTCAAGGGGAGTAAACCAAGGTAATCTGTAACGAAATGGCAGGTACACCTTATCCTCCTTTATCACGGGCTCACCTAGTTCTAGCCCCTTAACCCTTCGTGAAAACCAAGTGTGAGACCAAGAGAATGTGACGTATTCATAAGGTCTTACTGTAATCCTTACGCTCTCGCCATCAACCTTTCTAAGAGTTGATTTTACCCTAACGTAAACCTTCCTCAGTGTTGGTTTACTCAGTGACGCTTGTCCCTTCTCGACTCTCCTCCTCCAACTTTCCAGTATTGAGTAAGCGTCATTAATTGCCTTATCAACGTAGTGGGAAGCTAACTTGTTGATCTTCTCTAACTCGTCTCTTAACACCTTGTACACTTCCTTCTTTTTAGGTAACTTGACTTTGACCTTCGTGAGTACTTTCTTACTCTTCTTCGCTTCTTTTCTCTCCATCTTAGTTCTATCCCACAGCCAGTCTAAAGCTCTCTGCAATAGGACTCTGTAGTTCTCTAATAATATCTTGCTTTCTTCCTTCTTATCATTCTCCAAGGAGTAAGTTAGGTAAATGTACTCCTCTTCTGGTTGGAGTGATTTAATTCTTAAGTTCTTCGACACACTTTTTCACCTTTTCGTATTTTTGACTCCTCATTCCGTAGAGTTTCCCGCTAAAGGAGACTAGGATTGAGACCAGATCCTCTATTAGCTCTTGTTCCGGTGTTTTGTCCTCATTGTTTAATACCACGAGTTCGCAATTATGTGCTTTGCACACTTCCTCTATTATCTCGAAACCAAACCTAACTAGTCTGTCTGGGTAAGCCACAACGACCTTTGACACCTCGTTGTTTAGTATCATTCTTAACAACTTGAGGAATCCTTTTCTCTTCATGTTTAACCCAGAACCTACGTCTGTTATTACTTGGTCGTATTCTTTGACGTTCTCCTCTAGGTATTTTACTTGGTTCACCAAGTCGTCTTTTTGTGCGTTTGATGATACCCTAGCATAAAGTATCACTTTCCTCTTTCTAACGATTCCCATCAGTTTTTCTACGTCTTCTTCCCTAAACCTCCACTTCCCGCTCTGTAGTATTACTGGTTTGATGTAACCCTTCTTTACGTATTCTCTAAGCGTTGCATAGGATATTCCTAAGCGTTGGCATACTTCCTTAGGTCTTAGCATTGTATAAGAATTTATGATGAAATAATATAAACTTTACGGTTCATCGAAAACTGTTGGCAACGGCGTAGGAATTTCTTACGTGGTAGTGGGTATAGTAAGTATATTATTCACATTACTTGAAGTCAAGTTCAAAGAATTTTACAACCTAGAAATATAAACGTTTCATCCTATGGAGACTCCGGCTATTCTTAGTAAATCTTTTTAACGAGAAGAGAAGCGAATATGTTGTTGAAGGAAATCAATAAGCTTGCGTTAATAGGTGGGTCTAGAGCTTTAAGCGGTTCAATAATATGGCCTTTTATAGGTTTTGCACTTTACGAAGTTTACCACTTCTCTCTCGATTTCGTCTCCCTTTTTTATATTATACAAGGAGTAATAAGTGTCCTCGCTTATATTATAGGAGGATACATGACTGACTTTCTAGGAAGAGTTAAATCAATGGTTATCTCCTCTCTCTCGGCTTCAATCTCTCTACTCTTAGCGTTTTTACTTAATCTTCCTTTAGCTATTGTCTTCTTTATCCTACTCCAAACGTTCTTTAATTCGATATATAACGTTTCTAATACTTCTATGGTTGGGGATTTAAATAAGGAGTTTAAAGGTTTAGTAATCTCTTTCAGTAGAATAAGAGTTGGAATAAACGCGGGTTGGGCAATAGGACCGGTTATTGGAGGGATTCTGTTTACAATTTCAGGATTTAGGGAGTTACTCTTGGTTTCTTCAATAATTTCTCTTTTACCTATACCGTTGCTCTTTTCTTTACCTGATTTTAAAGGAAAAATAGGCATTTCTCTAAACCTATCAAAAGAGTTTATCCTTTTCCTAATACCTACTTTCTTAACCTTCATGATAATGGGGCAACTAGGATTTTCCTTACTTACCTACTATAACCTAATCGTAGGATTGTCAACGTTTCAAGTTAGCTTACTTTTCATGGTTAATGGATTATTAATAGTCATCTTCCAGGAATTTATAGGAAGAAGACTCACTACAAAGATGATAATTCTAGGCATGATAATATATGCTTTCTCCTACTTATCTGTTGCTTTCGTGACTAATTTTATTCTTGCAGTAATTGATATAGTCTTTATTACTTTAGCAGAAATGATAGTTTCTCCTCTTTCGCAAGCCATTGCTTCTTCATTATCAAGAGATGAAGTGAGAGGAAGAGAGATAGGAATTTACGGAATGGTAACGGCCTTGGGCAGAGTACTGGGTTCTTCTTATGCAGGTTTTCTAATGAATTATTACCTTTACTCGTCTCCTCTCATCCTGTGGTTTTTAATATCCTTATTAGGATTCTTTTCAGCTTTGCTTTATTATCCTTTAATAAAAAGAGACAAAAATGAATAATAAGGGCTAAATGAAAAGTCAACTTCCTTAAAGGTTAGAGATCCATCCTTCTGAACTTTAAGTATCCTAACAATGATAGACCTATTAGCCAGGCTAACTGTGCAGCTATAGATATTCCTAAATTAAACGGCGCTCCTGCTAATGTTAAGTGAGTTGATAAGTACATTGCAACTGAGCAGATGGACGTGGGATTTACGTAATAACCTATAATGTTTACTACGTTAGTTGGCAAAAATATTGGCAATAGTCCTTCAACTATTCTAATGATGAAGAATAGTGCTATTGAGATACCAAGGGTCGCTGTGGCAGATTTAATGAAATTGCTTAGCATGAAGGAAAGTATGTAATAGAAACTTAAGATTGAAACTAATTCTATTATCAGCATAGTAACTACAAAGCTTGGGAAATAATGTACTAAAACTGAAAAAACACCGCCTACTATAAGGCTAAATATAATACTAGTAACTACTCCAGTTAATAACCCGCTGGTAAGTCTGGTTAGGTAAAAGCTAGCCCTAGTTAACGGCCTCGATATTATAAACTCTACTGCTCCGCTATCTATAAGCTTGGAATAAAGTACGTAAGCTAGGTATATCATTATTATTGGGAAGAATGATTGGAATAAGGAAGAGGATGAAATAACACCTTGGTTAATTGAGTATTCTATATGCGGTATAGGAGAGTATTCAGACGTCAACGCTAATCCCCTTATGTTCTTATCTCCCATTGAAATAAACTGAGTGCCAGGCTTAATTTTTATTGAAGTAATAGTTATATAATCGGAATAATTAATGATACATGATCCTATAATCTTTAGACCCTCGTTATAAAAGGTTAAGTTAAGTTCGCCTTTATTAGAGATAGTGACAAGAATCAATTTTCCTACACAGTTCTTAACTCCAGTAACTATAGCTAGCGCTTCTCCATTATATTCCTTATAATTATAGAATTCCGAAACATTACATATGATCTGAACAGACATCATTACGGGTTGTTGCAATAAGGATTCACTGCCTGCAACACTTGTTATTGCCTTCTCTTGATATGTTGAATATTTGACTATTATGCAACTTGCATTATTACCTTGGATAGTGAAAAATCCTGAAGAATTACTTTGTACTGTAGATATAACTTTACCAGAATAGCTTAACATTTCTATCGTAGTTACTAACGGGTTACCTTGATTGTCGAATACATAACCGTGAACTACTACTGTACCATTAGGATATTTGAAAACTATACCAACAAAGTTCATATTATAATATGAAGACGGAGGTAAATTTCCAACAGACGTGTGATAGACTAAGTAACCTATTCCTATTCCTACTACTGCAAACACCACTAAGAAAATAACGACGGATAATCTAAGGAAAGACCTTTTAAAATCATAAATGATAGGGTTCATTGATCACCACTACTAATTATTTGGAAGAACAAGCTTTCAAGATCCTGCCTTACATAACCAATATCAAGTATACCGTAAGGTTTTAACGCTCTTACAACGTCCTCTAGATCTCCCTTAAAGTTCTGTATTATTATTACTCCGTTATTTAATGTAGGCTCTCCAAAATCCTTACAAGCCTTTAGTGCTTCCTCTGACGGAGAATTGAGAATTATTCTCAAGGCGTTCGTGGAAACTAATTTTCTTAAATCTTCCATCTTCTCCTCCTTAACTATTTTACCTTTATGTAAAAACACTACTCTATCTGCCAAAGATTCTACTTCTGAAAGTATGTGGGAAGAAAATAGTACGGCCTTTCCTTCTTTCTTTAGCCTTAACGCTAAATTTCTAAAAAACTGTATGCCTTCGGGGTCTAATCCGTTAAGTACCTCATCAAATAGGAAATTCTTTGGGTTAGAAATTAAAGAAACTGCTAGAGCAAACCTCTTCTTCATTCCTTGAGAATAGTTCTTTAACTTGTCATTTTCTCTTCCTGAAAGGCCTACTTCCTCAAACAATCTTTTTCCCATACTTCTGGCTTCGTTTGTAGGAATTTTATAATATCCTGCAATATAAACAAAATAATCTAAAGCTTTTACGTCTTGCTCAAAATTTGGAAGTTCTGGAACCCAACCTACATTTTCCGAGGCCTTTTTCTTATCCTTAGTTATGCTATATCCGTCTATAATTACGTCGCCCGAAGTAGGGTAAAGAACGCCAGTCGCAATCTTAATGGTTGTAGTTTTGCCTGCGCCGTTTAAACCAACAAAGCCTACTATTTCGCCGTCGTTAACTGTAAAACTTTCCCCCTTTAAAGCTTGAAAATGTCCATAAAACTTAACTAGGTTTTCTACTCTTATCATAAAATCCTTTTCATAAACCATAATTTAAAGCTTATCATATTATGATATGATTTTTAAGAATATTACAAAACTTCATTAACTCTTGAGCAATAAGCTGAATAACTGTACGAGGAAAATAGGACTTTTTACGTTTAATTTTTTCAAAAATTCACCTTTTGTTTCTTTATTCTTTAAAATAATCTTATCTATTAACGAAATCATTATTCTATTTTTAATAATTTTCCTACTTATATTCCAGGATTTATATAACGCCTCATAATAGTTATCTCCCTCATTGGGTAAAGGTATAACTAAAGCTTTGTAGCCTTCAAGCGTGGAAATAGAATCTGAGGGAACAAAAATCATTGGATAAATAAAATTATTATTTAGTTCCTTAATCTCGTCTCCTTCTACTTCAACGTTACAGACTCCAGGCTCTTTGCTAAGTACTGGAGTTCTATAATTCTTCTCATTAAGATTTAATATTCTACTTACTCGCCTTAAGTCTATCTTACTAATTCCTTTCAAGCTTATTTGATTAAAGAATACCTTACCGAATTCAGACGACATTTTCAATAAGGAAATTATTTCCTCCTCATCACCGTAGGAGAAAAGGTCAGGAGAAATCAAATTTACTTTACCTTGGATGGACTGAATTTTCATCTCGCTCAGTATTACTTCCCTAGGAATTTTCCTATTTCCTCTCATAACTTCAACTTCAGCCATAGCTGATGGAGCTTTAATTGGGTAAAATTTTTCAGCAGGAGTTCCTTTAATTATGCCCTCTTCAGTTATAGCCTTATGAATGACGTTTTCTGCCTCACCAATTACTATGGTATCAATCCAATCTTCCTCCTTCTTTTCTACTAATTCCCATGCTCCTGGACCTCCAACAATTACTTTAAATTTAAACCTTGATTTAAGTTCTCTTATTTTTGCAGAAAATTTTTGGAAAGAATAATAGAACCTTGGATTTTCGCCGAAAGCCTCTTTTATTGCTAAGGAAGGCTGAGTTAATGCTAACGGATCGTTAACATAAATCCCTAGAATGTCGGGTTTTCTAATTTTTGACGGCGGTAATATTATAGAATTTGTCATAGCCTCTATTTTCCTCAAACCGTAAGGAGGATACCTATTCTTCCTTACAATTGGCAGAATTCTTTCTGGTAAGGGAGGAAGAGAATAAAAAGTTGCTTCGTCTGCTGTAAGTATCATCACTTTCTTTTTCTTAAACGCATTATTATGTGTTAACAGTACAGTACATGGTATTACATAGAGCCTTATAACATAAGGTAATTGATGCACAGGCTAGCTTACATATTAACGTACAATATTTATAAATTTTACCTGGATTTAACCAATTATATACATTTATACTATAGTTTTTGCATACGTACTTTGTCACGGTTTTATTTCCTTCTTTTACACATTTTTTACAAACTATATGAACATATAGTTTTAGTAGATATATTGGGACATTTCCACAATTTGTTACAATATATTTCAAAATTGAATTACAGTTTAGTATCTCTCCCTTAAGTTTTATTGTTGCATTTTCTATTCTAGGTTTTGCATACTTGAATTCAGAATAATTGCCTATCAATATTTTTAAATATGTTACACTAGCTATTTCTGGAATTCTCTTGAAACATCTTAAACAGCCATAAACTAACTTACATATTTTAACAATTTCTTTAAAACTACAATTTAAAATTCCTTCAACATATACTAATTTATTAGCATTTATAGAGTAGCAGAGAAATACCGAGCCGTTAAATAAGAATTCTGTGGCATTATACTTAACATATCTATATGTAAACTCATTAAATTGAATTATTTTAGCATAACATATCGAGGAATATAAACTGGAAAGAGTAAAGTAAATTACTCCTAAGCCTATTAGTATTATGGATACTGATGGTACAAGAATTCTACCTATCATTGCTATTTCTATCTATTTATAAAGGAAAGTGGAACCCGAAAGTTTAATGTATATTTTTAATAACCTTAACTGCAGTACCATAAGCTATTATTTCATCATACTCATCGTTAATTCTATGGGAATCGAATCTAATTGAAATTATAGCATTAGAATTAATCTCCTTTGTATCATTTCGTTCATAGCGGTCATTCTAGCCTTCTCAGATAATTCTAAGAACTTCTTAGCTTCTTCTTCTCTATTTAAATTAATTTTTTTATAAAGGAGAGAAACTCCTACAACTATCCCTAATATTTGTATAACCATATATCCAGGAATTTCATCAGCTGTCGTAACAAAAATTTCTTGTTGCTGAGACATATAATTTATTTTACATTGAAAGATTATAAAAATTACGTTTATCTACGCTAAAAATTTAATCTCACGTTAAATAGTATATTCATGAAAGTCTCATTAAAGGAACTAAAAGAGAACTTTAACCCTAAACTAAAGCCAATTATATGGAATGATGATAAGAACACTTTAACCCTCCTAGACCAATCTGCCTTACCTTTTGAAACTACTTATGTAGAATTAAAAGATCCAGAAGGAATTTCTTCTGCAATAAAACTTATGAAAGTTAGAGGAGCTCCTGCAATAGGAATTACTGCAGCGTATGGAATGGTGACCGCATTAACTTCAGATACTCCTGAAACACTAGAAGAGGCGATAGAAAAATTAACCAAAGCTAAAAAAGTTCTGGATCAAGCAAGGCCTACAGCAGTCAATTTAACGTGGGCTACTTCAAACATGCTAAACAACGCAAAGAAATACGTAGAGCAAGGTGAAGCGAAAAGCGTTAATGAGTTAATACTACTTCTAAAAAGAGACGCTAAAAAGATCTTCGACGATGAACTAGAGGCAGAATTACAGATGGGAATATATGGCTTAGAAAAAATAAACGATGGAGATACGATACTTACGCAATGTAATGCCGGAGGCTTAGCTACTGGAACTGGATTAGGAACTGCTTTAGCGCCAGTTAAGGTTGCACATATGCTTGGAATTAAGGTTTCAGTAATTGCACCAGAAACAAGACCCTGGCTACAAGGAAGCAGGCTTACAGTCTATGAATTAATGACTGACGGTATTCCAGTAACATTAATTGCCGACACTGCTGTAGGACTCGTTATGTATAAAGGAATGGTAAATAGCGTTATGGTAGGGGCAGATAGGATATTATCTGATGGTCACGTTTTTAATAAAATAGGCACATTTAAAGAGGCAGTAATTGCTCATGAGCTTGGAATCCCGTTCTACGCTTTAGCTCCAATTTCTACTTTCGACTTAAAGAGTAGAGTCGAGGACGTTAAAATAGAGGAAAGGGATCCTGACGAGGTTAGGACAATTAGAGGGATTCCTATTGCTCCTGAAGGAGTTAAGGTTTATAATCCAGTATTTGATGTAACTCCGCCAAAGTACGTCACTGCAATAATAACTGAAAAAGGCATAATATACCCTCCATTTGATAAAAATATAAGGAAAATTGTTGAAAAATAAAATTTGTATTTTCATCCTATTTTTAAAATTTAAAAAAGATATACTTATTGTAGTTTTTAGGCAACCATGATTGAAGAAATGTAACCAATCATACTAATATAGTAACTTGTTCTATAACAACAATATATAGGTAATATTAATACAGATTGGAATTAAGTTTCTTAAATTTCTCCCTTCTATACTTAACTTCCTCTATTTCTTCCCATTTTATCTTTCTCTTATTTCTTACATCTTCATAAAGAACAATCGTCTTTGGAAAATCATTTATTTCATTAACCTTAACTTCCGCTAAGCCAGTTAATACTTTTAATACGTTTAGTAACTCAGGAGACTTAAAAGGAATTTTCCTCCTTAAAAATTCCTTAACCACTTTGTAAAACTCTTCATAATAGTCTCCTGGAGATAAAACATACCTACCGTCTTCTGGAGGATATAAATGAATGCCGTAAGTAATTAAACCACCTCTAACAACTTCAAAAGGATGGCCACCGCAATAGGATTCATCGCTTAGCCATTTCTTAAACGCTATGGCGTCATCTAAAGGTAATTCCATCATTCCACAATCCCTTCCATCAGCATAACGCCTATATAATTCTTTCAATTCGCCATTAACGTCAAGACCTAGGGCCTCATAAATTACTTTAACTGTCCTGAGGTAATCTCCTAGACTTATATCTCCTTCAATTTTCCTACTTAAATTATCCTTATATTTTCTTAATATTTCCTTAGCTTCTTCAATAGTTATTATAGGGTCTTTTACATACTTCAGCTTAACTTTACCTTCTAAATAATGCTTATCTATATAATCAACTGTTATTATTAATCCCCTATTAATTTGGAACTTAGAGAAAGATATAAGTCTTAATAGTAAATTCCTAACAAACGTGTCAGCTTCTTCATTACCTTTCTTTATCTCTATTTTACCTCTAGTGTTTATGAATATTTCATAAATATCGTATTTTTTAAGATATGCTAAACCTACAGGTATAAATCTTATTATAGAATTTTTCAATTTTACAGGACAGAAGAAGTTATAATAAATCTTAGCATAATCGCTTTCCCTAGTAGGATAAGCTAAATCTTCTAATTCCTTCGCTAAATTATAAAGCTCGTCGCTCTCATAAGTAGGGGGATTAATATAGTTCGCGTCTATTTTATACATTACAAGCGGATAAGAATTTATTATTCCTAGAATTTCCTTTACATCTTCATTAAGCATGTCATAAAATCTGGCTTAAAATTGGGGACGTAATCGAAACTATCTTAAGAACTAGTAAAGAGATTACAGCTTCAGTTACTAAAATTATGCAGAGATTAAGCTTACCTTTAAGAAGAACGAAAAACCCAGAAATAAAGGACAGAGGAAATGATGCAAAATATAAAGCTAAAATTTCTGAAATATTTAAGTTACGTCTAAATAAGAATATTAAAACTGCAGATACTAGACTGAAGGCAATATAAATATAATTCCTCAGCACAACGTCGTCTAGAGTTAATAATAACGCAAATATAACGAATACCTTGTTTCTCTCCATGTTATAATCTCTTATACTAAAAACAATTCCTAGGGAAGCTCCGATAATATAAAAGATTACAGAGTACACAGAATAATGCATCTCAATATAAAAGAAGAGAGGTATAAATACAAATAATGAAGAAAGCCTTTGTACTGCAGAAAGACCAACGAAAGGATTAACTAACGACATCGCTGAAGCGAAAAACGGATATGCGCTTATCTTCAATTTAGGTAAGGATATTATAATTGATGAGAAAACGATAGCTAGAAATATTTCTGAATTGAATAAAAAGAATTTGTATGCAATGAAATCCAATGCAAGGGAGATAATGAACTGGGAATATTTGTCAATAAATGAAATTATCATCTTATAGTAGTCACGTAATATATTCAGAATGTAAAGAAAAATTATTGAAATAGAGATTATTTCTTCTTGAGTATATTCACCTTCTATAACAAAATATATAGAGGAAAATAAAGGTAAAAGAATGTAAAGAAAAATTTCTCTCTTTCTGATAACGTCGTATAATGAAGAAAATGAAAGAAAAGGATTAATAAAGGATAAATCTGGAGGTACAAAATTTAAGAATTTCAGTTTTTTGAAGTTTTCTGCATATTTTATTGATATGATTGCAAAATACGGATAAAAAGGAGAAAATAGTAATGATACTAAAGGGGAGAAAGAAACTATTGCAGGTATAAGGAACGGTAATTTAAAGTAAAAAGCTAATGCAGATAAGTAAATTACTGCAGAAGTCCTCAAGGAAATCTTACCTTCAATTATTGCCGAAATTACTCCAGCTATCAAGAGGAAATATGCAATGTTCCCATATTCTTCATGCATTGTTAATGCGCTTAATATCAAGAACATTATGCCAGAAATTATTAACCCTCTTTTTTCCAATGCCCCTGCTAGAAATAATATAAGATAATTTTGGGTTAAAAGGGAAAATAAAGTAGCCAAGGAAAAGGAGAGCGAGAATTTTCTATCTATATAGAGAAGAGGAAATGCGAGCAAAGTTATTAGAGCATGAAATGGAGAAAAAAAGTAGCAAAATTGAGGAAACAAAAGGTGGGAAATATTTTAATCTTATAAGAATTCCTAGAGAAATTATTGTAAGCAAATATAAACAATAATGAGGAAAGAAAGATGATATAAATAGTAAAGAACCTAGAATAATTTCTAACCTTAGCTTGTCCACTTAAAAAGAATATTAATAAGTATTTAAAAAACTATTGATTCAATTTTCCAAGTCTCTCATGGGACATCACTTAATCGATTCACTCTTCCATAAGATGAGTAGAAGAGAGTTAATAGTCCATTAAGTTGCTCAATCGTTCTCGTAATTGAAGAGTTAAGGAAAACATTAAATAGGTAGAGAAATATATAAAATACGAGAGATCTATCTCGATGAAAATCCTATTTGACCCCTCGGGGTAAACCGAGGAGAATGAAAATAGGTATGCTCTCGACCCCTCGGGGTAAACCGAGGAGAATGAAAGAGCATTTTAATTACAATAACTATTCATTTTCATGAACTCATACTTCGTATTTGTAGATGAATCTTATAGACCCAATATTTTCGCTTTATCGGTTGTCTGGACTAAAAATAAAACCGAGCCTTGCAAAATAAAAAATGAGGCCCTTAAGAAGATTAGGAAAGAAAAATATCATTTTCACTTCAAAAACGACGACGATGAAATAAGGAAAAACTTCATGAATACTATCCTAAAATCTTCAATAAATTTCGGTATAATATTAACCGAATATCCTTCTTCATGTAGCGAATATGCCAGATACTATATAGCGGAAGTAATAAATAACTTACCCGTAGAGGAGAATTCTAGAGTCGTAATTACAATAAAGGGAATAAATGATTGGATAAATAAAAAGAAATGTAAAATAAACGAAGAAGTTATACGCTGGATAAGAAAGAGGATATTTTATACAATAAAATTTAATGATAAGGCAGGACTAGAAATTGCAGATTATATAGCTTCAGCTTATACATACTGTAAATTTCAAAAAGATAATTTTTGTGAACTATTAGAAAATAAGCTAACATTTTTAGTAAGAATACGTTAAGTATTTTAATTAGTTGTTGAGTATTCGTTTCGTCTATTTGAGCTTTTCATATCATCATTATTTGGACCAACTGAATGCATATACACAATACTTGAGTATTTTCAACACATGCGTATATTAATAATAGAGAGTCATAATTTTATTTCATTCAAGTAATTTTTCTCACACCTCTTTATATACATCGATAAAATGAGAATACCAGTCCTCATATTCTTCACCATTAATTACATGTATCTCAAAAGGATTAGGTCTACCAACTACTTCATTTATCTCATGATAAATCCTCAATCTGTCTTCTTCTCCTTTTACATTAATAATCACTAAGATATCAATATCGCTGTCAGGCCTAAAATTACCCCTAACATAGCTCCCAAATAGTATTACCCTACCATTGGGATCTTCCTTTCTTACCACTTCCTTTATCTTACTTAGATAGAAGTCCATATTTCTAAGAAATTTTTCTCTATTCTGAGCGTTATTTATTAATAATTCTATGAAAGACAATTCAATTCTTCCATTATTTTCTCTGTAAAGCTTAAAGCTTTTTCAGCAGTTTCTTTAGAAAAGGAATAAGGTAAATATCTTGACGTTATATAAGATTGAGTTAATAAATCCAACATTATAGTATCGACATCATTTTTCCCCTTTCCTTCTCTATTTTTAGTCATATCAAATTGATTATTTCTTCCACATCATTTATTTCAAAGGCCTCAGGAGTAAAACTTCCTTGACTTATCGGAACGTATTCTATCGAATCCCTGGTCTTTACCTCTACATCCTTAAGTTTAAAAAGCAACTGAGGATCTTCTAAATCCTCCTTCCAAAAGTGGATATGAAAACCCCTACGAGTAGTTATAACAAGCCTAGGCTTTAATCCCTTCATCTGCTCTAGCACTTTGGGGTCTTTAGAATCAACGTCTATCATGAAAATCTTAAAATCGATATGCCTAGGAAGCTCAGAAAATAATATCATGGAAATGTCAGGCTTTCTTTCACATTCCTGCATATACCTTATTACTGCCTCCTTTGACGCTTTAGAAATATTAACCGGATTAAGGACATGCATTATTTTTATCCATTCCTTCTTCACTTTTATTCCCCTAACCTCAAACTCGACGTTGTCCCTTATTGCTGACAATATTTTGACGGCTTTTAAAGGTTCGACATTCCATATCCTATAAAGCACTTTATCTATCTTTAACCCTTGTTCTTTAGCTTCCCTACACCTAGAAATTAAATAAAAGAGATAAGTCTCCTCCTCGTTTGGCTTTGGTAAGTATGAGTTAAAATATTCCTCTACCGTTAGTTTCCTCATCAGAAGAAAATAAACTAAGCCCGGTAAAATTCTCAACTATATGAGATTGACAATAAGCAATATATTTTTCAATCAGGAGATAATATTGTGCAATTACCAAAACAAATAGAAGATATCCTTAAAAAAGAGGCACTACAGAAAGG
This sequence comes from Acidianus ambivalens, assembly GCF_009729015.1. NCBI lineage: Archaea > Thermoproteati > Thermoproteota > Thermoprotei > Sulfolobales > Sulfolobaceae > Acidianus > Acidianus ambivalens. The sequence goes on from NZ_CP045482.1 coordinate 839,610, forward strand.
AATTGACGAGGAAGTATTACTTTCAGATAAACTAACCAGAGATCTTGATCCTGAAGTTAAAGTAAATCTGTATAAAGAGAAATCAACTGAACTACTAGAAGATGCTAAAAAATACCTTGAAAAGAAAGATTTTATTCAAGCTTCAGAAAAAGCATGGGGAGCTTGTGCCTCTATCGTCAAGGCTTACGCTGAAAAAAGAGGACTGGAACATTATAGGCATAGACAATTAGAGGAAATAATGAGTAAGATAATATCTGCAGAACGTAGTAAAGAATTACTCTCAGGATGGTCAGTTTGCATAAGGCTCAATTCTAACTTCTATGAAGGCTTTATGACAGAAGAAGGCGTTAAAATATCGTTAGAGGAAGTTGAGAAGTTTATAAAGGATATGATGAGGTTGCTAACTACTTGATGTTAATTACTTCTATTCCCATTTTACTAGCTACTTTAGCTTGCTTTGCATCTAAAGTTGCAAGACTTAGGTTTAAATCCTCAGCTAAAGCTAAGTAAAGAGCGGAGTATGTATTTATTCCGTATTTTATAGCAAGTTTAAAGGCTTTCTCAAGGTAATATTTACTCTCATAAACTTTCATTGCGTTTGCAAACTCATTTAATGCTTCAAAGAGCTTATTTGCTACTTCCTCATCTATTACTTTCTTTTTCTTGGCGTTACTTATTGCGTTTAACGTTTCCATAACTGCTACGTCCAGGGTTGATGAATTAGGAATTAATTCTGCCAGTTTCTCCCAGTTACTTTCTTTTAATATAACAGCAGAGAGGAGAGTTCCATCAACTACTATTCCTATTTTTCACCACCTCTTTGGCTCCTTCATAAGAGAAATTTAGTGACTTGAGGATTTCAATTGCTTTCCTTGCATGTTCCTGCCTTTCTAACTCTTCTATTTTTTCGTAAACGAATTCCCTAATAATTGAATTCCAATTAACATTGTACCTGGTCATTTTTTCCTTAAGATCTTTGGGAAGTTTTATCAGTTGACTCATACAAGAAATAGTGAAGTACAATTTTTAAGGATTTTATGCTTTAATAAAAGTATTATCTTCTATGAATTTAAGTAAATAATACATTAGGTTAGACTTCGACATATTTACCTACAAAATTTAGGAAAAATTCTTCCTCATCCTTGTTAAGAACTTGAATATTAATGTCAGCGATTTCCTCATTAACAATATTGAGAATCTCCAAAGCTCTCCTAATTTTTTCCTTATCTGTTAGTTTTTCATCATAAAATACAGCTATATCTAAATCACTACTGCCAGTAACTTTACCTTTAATTACGGAACCGAACACTATAACCTTATCAACCTTACCTAAGCTTTCAGCAGCTTTCTTCACTCTTTCTGCTATCTTCTTCCAGTTTTCCTCCAAATAATGAATGTAATCTAATCCCCACACCACTTATTGCCCCATATATTTCTTATGAGAGGCAAAATATAATCTTCAACAAAGTTCAAGCAATCCGACGCATATTCAGCGTCAACGTCTACTAGAGAATACTGTCCTTCAAATCTACTTAATTCTACTAGATTTAGCTCTTTCCTTTTCTCTTTTATGAATCTCTGTATTTCCTCAGAATAATTACCTGCAGCCATTGCTAATCCAGAAAGCAATTTTCTAATACTATGAGTTTGAGGAAAATTAACTCCTAAAAGCAAATAAGTTGATTTTATAAGAAGTTCTGCAGAAATTTGACAGTTAGTTGCTGAAACATCATAAATACCTTTATCGAATGAATCCTTTGCAGTTCTCAAGTAATTTAAAGCCCTTTTGCATAATAAAGTTGCATTATCGAATGATCCCATCTGAGGAATATTTCTTAATAAACCAAATTAAAGTATAATGACAACCTACTACCATAGTATAAGAACTCTTATCACTCTAGCTTAAATAATATTATTTTCTAGTCTGTAAATATATAATTAAAATGATATCTCATTCGTGAAATAAAGATATCTAGTGAAAGTTGATTGTGCTAAACAAAGTTTTATTTTAGTTAACTTTATAATATGGATAGGCTATACAAGTAACTCATGAATCTAAAAATTGTAGGCCTAGCAATCGTAATCCTTGTAATAATTGGTGGAGTTGCAGTCTATGAATTGATAAAAAAACCATCAACAGTTGAACAACCTTCATTAACCGAAAAACAAGTTAGGATTGTGTCTTTAACGCCCAGTGATACTCAAGATTTGATAGCACTAGGTTTAGGGAAAGATATAGTAGGAGTTGATTATTATTCTTATACATTGTTAAAACTAGTGAATAAAACGTCCTGTTTACCTAGTAATGTTACTGTATTTCCACAAATTTATCCAGTAAACATTTCCGGGCTCGTTGAGCTTAATCCTACAGTAGTTGTAGGAGAAAAAGGATTACTTTATGAGTGCATAAACTCTATGCAAAAGGCGGGCTTAAAAACATACTTGACAAACGCAGATTACGCGTCTAACTTCTATCAAATTGAAAGTTGCATATGTTCCTTAGGTAAATACTTTAATGAGACTAACGCTTCAAAAGAGCTCGTAAACTGGATGAACTCTAAGTTACAAGAATTCTCATCCTCTGGAAATAAAACTGTAGCCTACATTGACTGGATTTGTCCTAATTATTATTTCTGGACTGCTGGAGGAAACGTTTTCATAAATTCATTAATACAATTAGGAGGAGGAATTAACGCCTTTGGAGAATGCGTAAATTACGAAGAACTATGTCCTGGAAAGCTTATTGAAGCAAATCCAGATATTCTAGTGGTTAACGTTGTATACAATATTTCATATACTAAGTATTTATTATCTCACATTCCAGGAATTCAGAACGTAACAGCATATAAAGATGGAAACATATACTTCCTTTGTTGTCAATCTTCCTACTTGATAGACGAACCCGGGCCTCTAGCTGTTTACGCAGTACTTCTGTTCCACGATATAATTAACGGCACCGCTCCTCACCAAATTATGTGGTCTTGGATATATAACTGCATTAAACCAGAATTGCCGGTGTTTTAAATGAGAAAGAGCTACTTCACTCTCTTTTTTATAATACTAATAATTTTTTCATTTCCCATATCGTTCATTCTATCATTAATTTACGGGCAAATTTATATTCCATTAAACGAGATTATTTCTCCTCACGGATTTTATTACACTATTCTCTTTAGAATAAGGTTACCTACTGTAATTGCCTCAGCACTAATAGGAGCTTCCTTGTCTATTGCAGGAGCAATAATGCAACTCCTGCTTAGAAATCCATTAATGGATCCATACGTAAGCGGAACAGCTTCCGGCGGGGCATTTGGTGCAGTTTTAGCTTACTTTCTCTTAGCTTTTAATCTTCCCTTTGGTTGGTTGATTTATATTTCTCCTTTGATTGCTTTCTTTTTCTCTCTTTTGGCCACCGTGATTACTTTGGCTATAGGAAAGAAAACCGGAGTGTATGGAATAATAATTGGAGGAGTAGTAGTTTCTTATTTGTTCTCATCAATGCTTACAATGTTATTGGAGGCAATAGAATACAAATATCCGCAAGTTCCTCCTCCACTATTCTGGCTATTAGGAGAAATACAAATTGTCGGCTATGAATTTGATGAGGCTTTAGGCACTCTGGTTTTCTTATTGATTATCTTTTCTATAATTGAAAGCAGGAAACTGGATTTAGTACACATAAGTGATGAGCTTTCCTTTGCAAAGAAGGTAAATCCTAACAGATATAGAATGTTGTGGATAATATTCCTAAGTGTAATAGTAGGTTTAATAGTGTCTCAAGTTGGAATAATAGGTTTCATAGGAATCATTGTACCTCACATAGTTAGGAGAACTATTGGTGGAAATTCATCAACTCTGATTCCTTTTTCTGCAATTTTAGGTTCCTCAATTATGATGTTAAGTAATATAATAGCTAGTGGTGCCCTAGGATTCGTAATCCCAGTAACTGCGATAACATCAGTTTTGGCATCTCCCATCATCATTTACGTCTTGGTGAAGAGTCGTGTTAGTGAAGGATATTAAAGTAAGGTTAGGAGACAAGGAGATCCTACACGGAATATCCTTTTCAACTGAGGGAGGAATAAACGTTATACTTGGCCCTAACGGCTCTGGAAAGACTACTTTATTGAGAACTTTAATTGGAATGATAAAGCCTACCGAAGGGGAAATTCAAATTAATAAGAGAATATCTTATGTACCGTCTGAGTTCTTCCCTGCACAGATGAGAGTCAGAGACGTGTTACTTTCTGGAGAAAAGAGAAGAAAAATTGATGATTACATTGAAAATGCTAAGATATTAGGAGTTGAGGATTTTCTAGATAGAGAATTTTATTCTTTAAGTAGCGGAGAAAAGAGACTAGTTTTAATCTGCAAGGCTTTAACTGAAGGAGACCTAGTAATAATGGACGAACCTTTATCTAATCTTGATCTTGCAAACAAAACTAGGATAATGAACATAATGAAGGAAGTTAGCAAAATGAAGGAATTCTTAATAACTTCTCACGAGCTAGACGTCATTAATATTTCCAATAAGGTTATCATAGTAAAGAACGGAGAAGTTGTATATCAAGGTAAACCCTCTGATGTAACTGAAGAAGTATTAAGCAAAGTTTATGGAGTGAGGATAAGGAAGTACGAGATAGACGGAAAGGCAATTTTCGTAGTAAACTAAAGAGTTCTTTCTAGGTAGAATTCATTTCAATCTCTATAAATAGACGTTACGGATAGACGTAAAATAAATCTAAATTTTTATCGTTTCTAATTAAGAGAAGGTTGAATAGTATTTATAAAAAGCGAATGATAGATTACATTAATGTAAAGAGATTAACAAGGTTATAATGAAAAGAATATTCCACTTCTCCTTGACTCTTCTCATTAGTATTTAATAAAATCAATGTTAATAATATTTATAAACTTCTTTCTTCATAACATTTATTCAGACCATAGATGGCAAAGAAAGGAAAGAAATCAAAGGGACAGTCACAAGGCGGAGAAAGCAAACAATAATGACCTAAGGTAATTCTTTCTTACGATTAAGTTAATCCTCTTTTCTTTTCCGCTATTATTTCCTCAGCTTCTAACCTTAGTTTAGGATTGATCTTACCTTCAGATAGAACTTTCTCCATTTTACTTATTAGTTCTTTTTCATTTCCTCTACCTTCTTTTAGGGCGTTAATTAATTCCTTCAAGTACTCCTCTGCAAATATTTTATCTACGGAATACCTAGCCTCAAAATACTTTAGTTTATCCTGATTAGCTACCCTAAAGCCGGTATAATGATTTTCATCATATGCACTTGATTTGAATTCATACTTCTCCGGAGTTAATATCTTTCCTACTACTATTACTGCGTCCCTAGTAATTTTCTCCTTTTTAACCTTCTCCGCAATATCCTTTAATGTGCCTTTTATTATCTTTTCCTCTCCTTTCCAAGTAGCCTTATAAACTACTGCTATAGGAGAATCCTCAGAAAGCCCTCCTTCTTTAAGTTCTTCAACAACCTTATCAATTATATGAACTCCCGTATAAATAACCATTGAGGCTCCTTTATTTAAGAATGGAGCATAATCCTTTATCGAACCTTCCATGGGAACTGAGGCTGAGGCTCTGGTAATAATTAAAGTCTGAGAAACTCTCGGGAGAGTAAGTTCTATACCTAAAGAACTTGCTGCAGCAATTGCAGCAGTTATTCCTGGAATTAATTCATAGTCGATTCCCTCTTTCTTTATTGCTTGTAACTCCTCATTTAAAGCTCCGTAAATTGAAAAGTCTCCAGATTTTAACCTTGCAACTAATTTGCCTTCTTTAGCTTTCTTTACCATTATATTAACAATTTCCTCATGCGTTAGTTCTGCAGTATTTATTATCTCAGCGTCCCTCTTAGCCCAATTTAATATTTCAGGATTTACTAAAGATCCTGCGTAAAGTATTACGTCTGCTTCCTCTATATACTTCTTTGCCTTTACAGTAATTAACTCAGGGTCACCTGGACCAGAACCTATAAAAGCTACCTTACCTTTCATTTTCCTTCACCTTACATATTAAGGTTGAGAAATAATCTTTGTCTTCGTCACCTTTTAATTCATGAATATTCTCTCCTTCCATGTAACACCTCCTAGCGTAAAGTATATTATAATAAGGAAATAGTAATTCCTTAATTTCCGCAAGGTTTTCATTTGCTTTCATTACCAATATTGTCTCGAATTTTCCATTCACTAGCTTAATTAAGTCCAGTCTATCTGCAGGAATTATTGCTATAGCCTCGTTTTTTAATGCAAGAGGAATTTTAACTTTTGATGGACAAGCAGTAATAGAGCTCACTCCTGGAATTATCTCGACGTCTTGGCAGTTAAGGAAGTTAAATACTCTGAAAAACGTACTGTAAAGGGTTGGATCACCTAAAGTTACGAAAGCCGAGACTTTCCTTCCATTTGATTTTTCGCAAATGATTTTTGCTATTTCTTTCAACTCTTCGTCTTTAACATCTTTCTTCATTGGAAAACCTAAAATAACTATTTCGCCTTTAGTAAATTTCTCAACTATTCCTAATGCTAGGCTCCTATTAGTACCAGTAGAATAAGGAACAAATATTACTTCAGCCTCTGATAATATTCTTTGAGCTTTCACGGTAATCAATTCAGGATCTCCTGGACCTAAACCTATAACATAAATCAAGGCTTCTCACCGTAAATAATGAAAATAGGATTTCTAGACAACATTGCATATCCCTTCGACGTTTTCATTCCTTTGGCAACAATTACCTCGATTATTTGAGGATTATAATTCATTGAATTAAGTACCTCCATAGCTTTCACTGCGGTCTCTAAAAGTATTGCATCAAGGACTATTCTCCCTTTCTTCTTCAGAATTTCATTAGAAGCCATTAAGCTTTCCTCAAGTCTTTCAGACCCACCTACAAATATTGCATCTACTTCTTCCCTTATTTCTTTTAATGCATCAGGAGATTCTCCTTGTATAATAGTCACATTACGTAAATCAAATTTTTCTACATTTTTCCTAATTAATTCTACAGCATTAGGATCCTTCTCTATGGCGTAAACCTTACCTTTGCTTCCAACGAATAACCCTGCCTCAACTGTAACACTCCCGGTTCCGCTACCGATATCTACAAATTTTGCACCGTGGAAAAGCTTAGCCTTAGATAAAGCTAATACTCTAATTTCCTCCTTAGTCATAGGAATTTTTTCATCTCTTATAAACATTTCATCCGGAATTCCTAACATTATAAATCACCTTCTTTAGCTAAGACTTCACCATTATCTGAGAGTATTATAACACCGAGCTTAACTCCAAATTTGGATAAGCGTGAAAGGACTCTTTTAGCAACAATCTGCATTACTCTTCTTCTCTCCTCTGGAGTCAAAAATTCTAAGGCTTCTGATATGGTCAAGGATTCTGCTATCCTCTTTAGTTTTTCTAAAGGTACTCCTGCTATTAACGCCGAATAGACTATGCTTTCTATTCTAGCATCACCGAATTTGCTATGGGTATTTAAAAGACCCGCCGAAACTTTAGTAATTTTTCCGGGAAGGCTAACTATTACCACGTGAGAAAAACCCTCGTCTTTCGCTAATTTTATACTATCTCCAACTCTATCGCCTATTTTTACAACAATGTCGCCGTAGATCTTCCTCGCATATTCAAAGCTTGTATTTCCCGGAGCTAGAACTATCTTATTATTTCCAGAAGCTTTTATTACGCACATTTCAGCTTTTATATGCTCCAAATAATCCTCGTCACTTACTGGGTATTCAATTCCGGTGGTGCCTAATATAGATATTCCGCCCTCAATTCCAACGTCGGGATTCATTGTGTTTTTAGCTAACTCCTCGCCCTTAGGTACTATAATCGTAATTTTTATTCCTTCCGTCGTAACTTCGCTTACAGCGTCAATTATCATTTGTTTAGCTATATGACTTATTGACTTTTCACCGATTTCCAACTTTAATCCCGGTCTAGTTACTACTCCTATTCCTTTTCCTCCTATAATTTGTATTCCAGAGGAAGAAAATTCACTACAAGAAATTATTTCTAAACTGTCTAGAATATCTGGATTATCTCCGGAAAATTTCTTCACTTCAGCGCACCTTTTACCTTCTTCATCAAAATACTTTTCAACCGGAATCTCGATCCTTATTCCTATAGGAGTAGGAACTACTACCTTATCCGGTTTTTCTCCTCTTACAAGGTAAATTACCGAAGCCTTTGATGCTGCCGCTGCAACAGCACCAGTGGTTATTCCAAACCGTTTAAGAGTTTGAATCAATGACGTGTAGATCGTACCTCCTCTCGTATCCTCTTGGTGTAATTATTTTATTGTTACAAATATAAGACTTTGAATTTCCTACAATAATTGTTGTAATCATGTTTATTTTATTCAAAAACTTCTCCCAAGTAGATAAGGTTGCTATCATAATTTCCTCGTCTTCCCTATAAGCTGATTTTACTATACCTACTGGAACGTCAATTCCTTTAACTTCCTTTATAATTCTCATCGCCTCAAGTAATAAAGGCTTATTTATAGGATTGTACAAGACTATAACGAAGTCTCCTTCTGCGGCTTTCCTCACTCTATTAAGGATTTCCTCAGAAGGAATTAGTAAGTCGCTTAGACTAATTACTGCAAAGTCCATTGATAGTGGTGAGCCTAATTTAGCAGCAACAGCATTTGCTGCGGTTATTCCTGGAATTATTTGAATCTCTACATTAACATTATTTTTACAAGCCATGTCGTAAATTAAGCCTGCCATACCGTAAACTTGCGGATCTCCGCTAGATATTACAGCAACAGTGTGACCTTGTAAAGCCTTTTCTATTGCAACTTTTGCCCTAAATACTTCTTCCTTCATTTTTGCAGTTATTACTTCCTTGCCGTCAGTCAAGTCTTGAATTAACTTAGCGTAAGTAGTATAAGCAACAATAACGTCGCTTTCCTTTATAGCCTCAAGCATTTCTAACGTCCTTGCTTCCTTTCCTCCCGGACCTATACCTACAACGTAAATTTTACCCATTTTTACCACGTGCATAACGAATTATTTCATTCATTATTGAGACTGCAATATTACTTCCTCCGTAATTGCCCCTAAGTACTATACAAGGAATATCAGTAGAGATTAACTTCTCCTTTGCCTCAACGGCGTTAGTAAATCCTGGGGGAGTTGCTACTATTAAAGGAATTTCAACTCCTTCTTCCTCGTGCATCTTTATTGCCTCAACTAATGCGGTTGGAGAATTACCTATAACTACTATCTTAGGTTCTTTTGAAAGTCCTATCCTTATTCCTGCAGCAGTTCTAGTTATCTTTAATTTTTTAGCAAGCTCTACTGCATCGTCTAAATAATTTTCAGCGTTCCACCTCAATCCTGCCTTAACCATCTTAACGTCAGTTAATATTCCTACACCGGACTTTAACGCTGAAACTCCCATTTCTATTGCGTCTTTGCTTATGTAAATATGTCTTGCAATCTCCAAATTTCCGCTCGCATAAACTGCTCTACTTATTATTTCCAACTCTTCTCCGTCTTTTCCAGTTATTTCCCTTACTTTCTGCCTTGATAATTCCATTGAATTCTCTTCTATTTCCTCAGGATCTTCCAAAAAATTGAAGGAGTTGTCTTTTCTTACTGCTGAGGAAATTCTGTAAAACAATGATAACTTAACTAACGGAGAATCTGCCAAAGGTCTTGTGAAATAAACTTTAACTTTCCTACCTTCATACTGGGCTTCTTCCCATTTGTAAAATTCGTTAACTCCAAAGGAACCCATTATGTCTTTAGCGACGTGATTCCCTCTACCTAAAAAAGCTAGAGCGAATATGAACTTATTAATTCCTTTTTCCAACAAAGATGAAACTAAATTCCTCCAATTTGGCTCAGTAAATTCATTATGAGATAAATAAACTGGAATTTGTAGCTTATCTTCAACGTATTTTGCTACTCCTTCCATATCTTCAACAAACGTATTCCTCCTTGAGCCGTGAGTTATGATTATAATTGCTGTATCCATATTAATGGATAGCTTATCCAGAATATAAATATGTCTTTTATAAAGATTATTCTTTGAACGCTCTACCTATTAACGGCTCTGAAGGACAGTATCGATCGTCAACTTTAGTTAACCATGAAGAATCGAGCAGGTGATTTAAATAATTACTAAGCTCCGAGTCTGAAATTTTTATTCCTTCTTTTGCTTCTAATTCATTCTTTATTCCACTCCAATTATTGCAATTAGCTGTAGACTTCATTATGGTATAATATCTTTCTTTAGCTATCATTTTATCTAATAGAAAATGCTCAAATTCGCTTATAATAAACCTCTTAGCATAATTTAAAGTTTCGTTCATTGCTTTATCGAATTCTCTTATTTCATAATATCTAAAACCAAAATAAGTTAACCAGCCAGGAATTCCTCCAAGTTCGTTATAGACTTTCTCATAATCGCTGAAATCTACTTTCAATTCTTCAAATCCTCTTCTGAGGAATTCTACTGCCTCTTCTTTAGTAAAAGGTTTTAGTTCAACCCTTGAAAATGCCCTGCCAAATAATGGAGATCCCGCATCTTCCAATTTTAGAAATTTTAGTAATAAGCCTATTTCTGAACCGCTGAGTATTATTTTAACTTTCCTCAAATTATCAAAGGCATAAGCTAAAGAAGGTAATATATTAAACCCTCTCATTTTATGAAGCTCTTGAGCCTCGTCAAGAACTAGAATTACCTTATCTTCAGCCCAATCGTTTAAGGAATCTAAGAGGGAAGAAAAGCTCACCCTATTTTCCTTCCCCCAACCAAAATAAATCTCGTTACCCATTATTTTTACTCCCTGGATTCTCTTTAGAAAATTGATAAGTTCTGGAAATTTTCTAGTTAGTCTATTAATCTCATTTTATAACTCTAGAATAAAATCTTTATAGTTGACGTAAATTTTCTCTTCAAACTTTCTTAAATCAACGTAAATGTAGGGATAGCCTAATTCCTCTAATGAAATCTTTATTAAAGAAGATTTTCCAGTTCTCCTTAAACCCAGTACTAAGGTTATTGGAGATAATAAGGATTTTACTCTTTCAATTTCCTTTTCCTATCAAAGAAGTCTTCTCTTCTAATTTTAGGCGCTGGATCAAATAACACTTCTACCCCTAGAAGTTAATAAACTGAAGGAACATAAACTATAGTTAAGTCCCCAAATTTAATATCTCCTTTTATTATTTCACTACACTTAAATTTCCAGATCTTCTCGTCAGGATATGTTAATTTTTCCATAATTGTTAAAGTTGGGTCTTCTTTCTCAAATTGAAGAGCTATTCTCTTGACGCCATCGGGATAAGGTTCTGGAATAATTAGTAAGTCCCTTCCTGTTTTTATCAAGTCCCTAAGCTTTGAATAATCGATTTCTCCCCTTACGTGTAATGTTACTACTATAACCTGCGTTAAGTCTCTTTCAACTATTTGTAAAGCCCTAATTATTGATGAGATCCCAGGAATTATTTCAAGACTAACTCCATATTCTTTAGCTAACTTTTTCAATTTATCCAAAAGTTGATAGTCAGAAACTGCTGGATCTCCATGATTTAAAAATGCGACTTCCTTATCCTTAGCTAAATTCATAACTTCGTTAAGTAATTTTGCCTCTTCCTTATAATTTAATGGAATTACTTTTTTGCCTTTGACGTACGCAGAGAACCTTTCTATTACGCTTCCCCAACCAGTTATTACTTCAGCACTCTTTATTTTCTCAATGCCCTTTAGCGTTATTAACTCTGGATCTCCTGGACCTACGCCTATAACATAGAGTGCCATTTAATCACCTATTGATGCAATAGAAACTGTTACTTCTCCTTTATAAGGAATTTTCCTCAAAATCAGTTTTGCGTTCTTACCTGCGGAAATTAGAGCGCAGGCCTCGGCAACGTTTCTTATTCCTAGCTCTTTTAATTTTTCGCTTTGGGGAGAAAGGCATTCGTCCTCGAATGAATTAACTTCGTCTAATGAGAGTAATCTAAATTTTACTCCTAACTTTTCAGCAACTTTCCTAACTTTTTCTCTAACGGAAGAAATCACTTCTACTTGCGATATATCTGCGTTTATTTTATTTAAGGCAAAAAGAATGGCCTCTTCTATTGTTCTCTCATCTGTTTCAATCTTACTGCCTATTCCTATAGAAAGTTTGAGAGGTTTTAAATATACTGCATTATCATTATTTCCCTGGTTTTCTCCTATTATGACAAAGTAATTGCAATCATCTCCAATTTTATATTTACCTTTAACTTTAGGTAATGCTTTCAAACCTTTTACGCAAACTTCTTCACCTCTTAAAAGTGCGGAAGTTACTTTCACTACGTTTTCAACATTAAGTATTTTACAATTTATTAACCTAGCAAATTCCTCAACACTTGTTATGTTAGATAATTCGCTTGCAGTAGTAATTACTGGTGTAGAACCCAATAATCTTGCAATTTCCTCTGCATATTCGTTAGCTCCCCAATGTGCCCCCAATATTGGGATCACAAACTTTCCTTCATCGTCTATTGCAATAACTGCAGGATCTTTATCTTTACTTTGAGCGTACTTGCATACTGTTCTAACTGCGCCGCTTAACGCCATAGTAAAGATTATTCCGTCATAACACTTCCAAATATTTTCAAAGTTCGCCTCCTTATAAGAGAAAAGAGAGCATGGAATTTCCCTTTTCTTCATTTCTTCACATAATCTCTCCGCTATATTATTTTTACTTGCATAGATAATAGCGAATCCTCTCCAGGCTCTCTCCATATAAGGAATTGTCACACGAACATAAATAAGAGCTCACTAAGGATTTTCATTAACAAGAATAATGCACGCACGATAAATGTACTATAGTTGAAATATACTATTATTATGAATTATAATTTTTAAATAAAAATTATTAACTTTATAAACAACTCTGAAACTGGCTCACAATTGATTGCATCTGAGAATTTGTAGGAGCTAAGTTTACAGCTAATACTGCAATTTCTTCATTATTTGATACTCCTTCAAATGCGCCTAAAGCAGATATAGAAGTTACGCCTAAAGATTGTAAGGGCGAAGATGATATTGGGAGTTGGCTTAATAACGTAGTATTAGCCGTTGACGTGTAATAATAATCTAATCCATTAAATGATGATAGTACAAAGCATATTCCTTGAGATTTAGCTTGAGCTTCAGCTGCTGAAATCGAAGCAGAATAACTAGAATTAGATAAGATCGAGTTTATTACGCTATAAGTCTCGGAGGCAGGACTAGGAGTATAATTCCAGTAAGCTCCAATAAGAATGATATAAGTTTTCTCGCCATTGGCTGTACCATTAATTATACTAAAAACTACCTTGGACGGATAGGCATTATAGATTATTTGATAAGCCGATGAACCGCTAAATGGTGGAGATAAAAGATTAGTAAATTGAAGACTATTATAGCTCTCATAAACTACTGTTCCATTTAGGTATTCCACTTTATATTCTCCATTGCCCATGTAGCTTGCGGTACCAGATTTACATTTAGCAGTAACCCATTTACCGCCGAACTCGCTCTGTGCAGTAGATGCTAATGCAGAAACCCCATGAGGAGATATTAATGGCAATACGACTAAGAATACTACTAAAATAATTATTATAGCTAATATACCACCAATAATAGCCTTTAATGGTATCTTTTTCTTAGGCGACTCTGAAGAGTTGCTATTTGCAGGAATATAAGGTGGTTGGGAATTAGGTTGCTGAGACTGCTGGTCTCCTACAGCCGAAAACTGATACCCGCATCTGACACAAAAGTTTGCATCGTCAGAATTCGGATATCCGCACTTTGGACAGTATTTTACCATTTGTATATGTTATTATCTATTATTAATAAATATTTTGGCTACAGATGCTTTATGGACTCCTACAAGCAACGTACTTAAACAAAAACTAACTTTATTACAATAAATCTGTTAATGAAGGAAAAGGTTCATCTTATTTTCTAATACTAACTACAGTGTACTTAAATTTGGGGGTCTTAGCTTCTTCGTCCATCTCGCTACATACAACATAATTTATTTCAGCATTATGCATATAAGCAAATACTGTTCCTTTCATTATTTCATTTGATAGCTTAACTCTAGCCTTTGCAGAACCGCATTCTGAAGATATTTCCACTTCATCTCCCTCCTTTATTCCCAGTCTAGTAGCATCTTCTGGATTAATAAAAATCTCTAACGGAATTTCTGGAAATCCAGACCTAACTATTAGTTCGTCAGTATTATAGTGAGTAACCTCCCTTCCAGTGATTAGAATCATACCTTTAGAAAGCTTTGGTTGCTCAACTGGGTGGAAGTGAGCTTTGCCATCTTCGGTTAGGAATTTTTCTTTATAAAGTACTTCATCGTTTTGCGGATATCTTGATGGCAATGAATAATCAGTTATTTCTCCAAAGTTGAGATTAGAGTATGATGATACCTCTTTTAGCTCATTAAATACTTCCTTAGGATCTGACGAGAAATTGAAACCGAATTTCCTTGCTATATCTGCTATTATTTCTAGCTCAGGTTTAGCTTCCCCTGGAGGATCAATAGCCTTGAATCTCCACTTTACTAACCTGTCCAAACTTGTCACAGAGCCTTCCTTTTCAGCCCACATTGCTGCAGGCAATATATAATGAGCAAACTTGGCAGTTTCAGTCATAAAGGAGTCGATAACGACCAACAAGTCTAGAGATGATAAGAACTTTTCAACTACTTTTCTATTAGGAAAACTCTTAGCAGGATTAAAGTTCATTAAAAATACCGCCTTTAAATTAGAGCCATACAGAGCTTCAGTAACCGTTTTACCCGGCTGAATAGGCGGTTTAAATCCCCAAACTTCCTTTAATTGTAAAGCATGCAACTCATCCATTTTACCATTAGGGAAGACGTTAGGCTTTATTAAATCTCCAGAACCTTGAACGTTAGCCTGGCCACGATATACTATTACACCTCCTCCTTCTATTCCAATGTTTCCAGTTAGCAACGCTAAATTAACTAAAGCTCTCACTCCGTTAACTCCTGAAGACTGAGTTAATCCTAAGCCCCAAGAGAAAATAACAGGCTTTTGTGAAATTAACTTGGCGAATTCAATTATTTTTTCTTTAGGAATTCCAGTTATTTTCTCTGCATCATCAATGGAATACTTGCTTACAACTCTCTTATAGTCTTCAAAGCCTTCCGTCCTTTGCTCAATAAAATTCTCATCAATTAATCCATTAGAAATTAAATAATTTGCAACAGCGTTAAATAAGTATATATCAGTAGAAGGAGAAATTTGTAAATAAAGATCTGCAATTTTAGCAATTCCTGTTAATCTAGGATCTATAACTATTAGTTTACCTCCTTTTCTTTTAAGCTCCACAATATATTGAGATATTACCGGATGGCTTTCCGTTGTTGATTCTCCTGCTATTACCAAAGCTTTAGCTTTAGGAATTTGAACAACGGAAGTCGAGGAGGCTCCTACTCCTAACATTTCCTTTAATGCTATTGCTGAAGGATCATGACATACTCTAGCACAAGAATCTACGTTATTAGTTCCCAACGCCCTTGCAAGTTTCATGAAAGAGTAAACTTCTTCCAAAGTGTTCTGGCAACCTCCGTAAAAGCCTACAGAGAAAGGACCGTATTCTTTAATTATCTTGTTTAATTTGAAATAAATCTCATCGATTGCTTCTTTCCATGAAATTCTTACGAATTTCTCACCTTCTTTCTTTAAAGGATATAAAACTCTATCTTCTGCATAAAGAGATTTAAAAGCAATACTGCCTTTACCGCATAAATGACCTTTACTAACTACATGAGTTTTATCAGGCAAAACCCTTACTATCTTACCTTCTTCAACTTCTAGATCTATACCACAACCTACTCCGCAAAAAGGACAAATGCTCTTAACCATCATAATAGATTATTTGTTTTTAGAAATTTTAAGAGTAATATTTCTAATTAAACATATTTCTTTTTAAACTTTATTTTATATTAGATCGTTCGTGTACTAAATTTCCTTATATACATCTATGAATTTCTTATACCAATTCTCGTAAGTTCTCCTAGTAACTACGTGAAACTCAAATAGAGAATAATGTTGTATTTTATCTCTAATATAATTTACAAGTTCAGCGTATTTATGAGGATTATCACCATATTTTTCAGAAATTATAAGAATATCAATATCACTATCGGGCCTAAAATTTCCCCTAATAAAACTACCAAATAAGATAACCTTAGCGTCAGGATCCTTTTCTATAACAGCTTCTTTAATCTCCTTCAAATATTTCTCAATATTATGTAGGATTTCTTTCCTTTCTTCATACATCATTTTTAGGATTTCTGCATAGTCTTTAGACAATTTTCTATCATTTTACTAAATTCCTCTCCTATTCTTAAAGATTTTTCAGCGTCATCCTTAGAAAAGGTTTGTGGTAAATATCTGCTAGAAATATATGAGAATTCTATAATAGAAATGAAATCCTTATTCTCCTCATAAAAATTACTTAAATTACAAGAGTTATCCAGAATATTTATTACATATTTAAAAAGTTCTGAAATCTTGTGAGTTTTAGGAAAATCTCCAGTAAGAGAATAGAGGAGAAATTTTAGATTCAGTTGAATACTCTGTTCAACATTAAACAAGACTAGATTATAAAAACCTCTCTCCATCGAGAACTTGGCTTGCTCAAGAAATTGTCTAGCGTTATCTCTCAGAAAGCTCATTATCCCTTTCTCTCATAAAGGCTTATAATCTTTTCTAGGAGTTCTGTTGGTGTCGGTTCTCTACCTTTTTCCTTTCTCAGTTCATCTACAATCTTATTCATAAATTCTTTTACTTTTTTTCCAGCAATACAAAATTCTGGAACTCTAAAGTCAGGAACACCGTTACCGTCATAGCTTTTTAACAAGTCTTCCTGCTCGTCTTCTGTAGCAAAGGGATAAGATAAACATGCGTAAGGTTTAAAAGAATTTATAGTACAAACCCAGTCCTTCTGAAACTGACAGGGTCTTGGTAACAAATAGAAACCGTTTTTCTTTTCCAAACGCAAGTCCTTTATATTCTTCTTCATTTCCTTAAAATCGTAATCATAAACTGGAACTGGATAACCTGCTTTACAACATTTTCCGCCACAAGTCTCACATTCCTTTCCCAGATCTATTACGTTGTTCATAGCAAATTGGTAAATTATTGAATAAATAGCAAACTTAGCTATAGGTACGTTGTATTGACTAAGAAAATTCACAATTTTTCTCAAACTTTCAACGTCAGCCCTTAAGGCTCTCTTTGTAAGAATATTTACTTCATCAGCGTTCATACTTACTCATTTTTATATTAAAATAAATTATTATCTTCAAAACCTTCTTTGAAAACTTCAAGAGGAGGATATAAAGGATAATCTGTAAAAACCTCTTTACTGGTTTGTACGGTCTCTGGTAGTCTGTAGACTTTGAGAGAGTAAATTGTTCCTTCTTCGCCTATGGAATTACCCCTCTTGAGAATATCAATTATTTCCTTACCTTGTTCTGGAGAAACCTCCATTTTTAGTTTATCCATCATATATTCTATCGTATATGCCAGCTGTGAATACAAATATTCATAAGCCTCTACCTTTACTGCAGGAATAATAACTTGTTTTTCTTTATCGTCTTTTAAATAGAGAAGTAAGTAATTATCGTGAAGTTTCTTCACGTACTTAAATGGTAAATAGAATGGAATATTCCTTACTCTACTTACAACTCCTTTATTTTTCTTATACAATCCTATGTATCTATAGAATCCCCCCTTATAATGGAGAAAGATGAATGATATATCATCTTTAGAAAAGTATGTTACATAGTCAGCCTCAGGAATTTCGTTCTCTGCAAGTATTAGTATCATAAAAATTAGTATGGATAAAACTTAATATTTTTTCAGTAAAAAGATTTCCTTAATCCATTAAAATTTCCTTATATAGAGTTGGTTGCCTTTCGGCAGTGAATCTATTAAATAATTTTGAAGCTAACTTTACTTCTACCTCTTCCTTTTCTAATTGCGTTTGCATAATTATATTGTAGAATCAACGTTAAAAAAGATTTTGTTAAAGTACTTCAAAATCCCTGCTTATGCGTCTTTCCCATAAATATTGGCTTACGAAGAACACTTTTGAAACGTCAAAATCAAAGAATATTGCATCAGTATTAATTACTTGAACTATAGGTTTAGGCTCTATTGATAAGATAATGGGCTTTTTAACCTTTATCCTGAAGGTTGTATGCTCTGGATGATCTATTATTACCTCAGAGTTTTCACCTTTTGGAGTTAATAGTAATTTTAAATTATATGTCACGACCGAAAATAGTTTTTCAACTGCCGAGTCGTTTAAAAAAGCAAATTTACTATTCATAGTATTTATTCTAACTCTGACGAAACTTGAATTCAATACTGGAATATAAACTCTGCTATAAGGCGAAAATGAATTAATTAGATAAGCCTCAACGTTAGATAACCTCAGTACATGATTTGAGCCCATTAAATTAGTTATTTCGTCACTTTCTACGTTCTTTCTTTTTCTATCGTCTTTTATTCTTGATGTCAAGAAGAGCAAGGAAGCTAGAAGATTATAATATGCTTGCGTCATACTATTTGAGGATTCTAAAACTCTCTTAATTTCCTCATATAATTCGTCGCTTTCAGAATAATACTTTATTATAGTTTCTAAATTTGTAGAATGTAGAGAGGATAATGAAGAAATCTCCTGTAAAATTAAATCCACTCTCTCCTTTATTTTCCCGGCATAACCTTTAAAGGTGTCATGAAACTCATCCTTAACTTCTGCTCCAGCGTAAAGCTTTATTAAAAGCGGAACTAGCATGTGAGGAATATTTCCGCTCATTATACCGTTATTTAACTCAAAATTATACTTCTTTGAAAGTTTTTCGATTACAGAGTACTTTAACGTAAAAGAAGGTTTTCTAGGATTCTCTGAAAATCTGCCAGAAGAGGCCGACAAGTAAAGTATTTTGCCTAATCCCTTGATAAATTTTCTAAACTCTCTTCTTAAGATTTTATCGTTAGCAGGAATAATCTTGAAATTAAAATCTCCTGAAAATGCCCTTCCTTCGTTTAATTCCATTTCCTTAATTCCGTTAACCGGAGTAATTGTAGAAGAATAGAATTTATTCACTATTCTTTCCAGGATCCTTTTCCTATTGAATGTCGGCGTTAAATCACTTATTTCTTCATCTCCTCTTTCTTCTCCAATGTACTTAGGCAATGGAGAAACCCAAGAATTATTTCTTAAAAATTTAGGTAACATCAAGCGTTGCTTTTTTGGCATTGGATAGATTACGTTGGCGAATGCGCCTTCTTTCTCGCTTTTATTAAGCCCATTTAAGCCTATAATTAAGATGGGTACATTGTAAAAGTATATTGGAAAAGAAATGGACGTAAAGTAATCGTAGCCCTTAGTCTCAACTATCTTAGGGGTATTTAAGGAGAAGAAAGCGTAAAGTTTTCCTTCTTCTAACTTTAATGAGGAAATTTCTTTGGGCACATTAAGGGAATTAATCCTATTTTTGATCTTTCTACATGTGAAAATCGCTTTATTCCTTTCGCACTCATACATCTCAACTTCTCCTGCGACGTTAGCAAAGGAAGTTATTTCCACCTTACTGAAATCGTTAAAAATTGATGGTAAGGGGTAGGAAAGAAGTTTTCTTTTACCTATCTTACCCCAAGAAAGGGTAAAATTGATCTTTCTACATAAAGTAAATCTCAAATTCTGTAAATCTTCCGAGTTTACAATAGCTTTCCTAACTATCTCAGAGAGTTTAGATAATTCCATTTCCTTAGGTGCTGAATATATATCTATAGAGAAATCAAAGCTTCTACCTTCTTGGGCAATTAGCTCTTCCACCCAAGGTATTATAAATTCAACTTCTCTCCTTCTATATAGTTTACCTAAGATGAAATCTGAGGAAGATATAGAAATTACCTTCTTATCCTTTTGGCTAAAAACTATTGCAAGATGAATTACGTTCGAAGTTATATCTCTAACCAGTAGTATGTATTTTCTTTCATCTTTCAGAGGATTAAATAGTTCCAGATTAACTTCTACCGATAGAGGTTCGTTATGCCCTCTAAGTGAAGTAGGCAACGTTAAATTTATTATGTTACCATCTCCAGTAACATTAGAAATCTTATACATTAAATAAATCTAGTAGATGGGAATAAATAACCTTGTTGAAGATTGTTTATTTATTTTACGTCCAATATTATCTAGATGGTCACTTACTTAGTAGAAAAGGAAATAGGAGGTAAGGAAGAACCTAAAGTAAGGATAATAAGGAGAACGGACGATAGACTTAGTTATACCTTTGACTCGTCTAGAATTTCTAGGCTTTATATTCCTTATACAATGAAAGAAAGAATAGACGAAATTATAGAAACTGTGAATAAAAGTCCCTTCACTAAATTAAGTAGAATAAGTAATGAAGAACTGGACAAGGTCCTTCTCATCTTAAGAAGATACCCAAACTTATTTAATTCAATAGACTTCTTTTCCGCGGATGATATAGTATTATCTGAATTTGATGAAGAAGGAAGAATTAATGGAAGAAAGAGAAAGTTTAAGATAAAGGACAAAATTTATGAAATAATGGGAAATAAAAGCATAATAGCTAAGGAAAAATATTATGAAATTGCTAAGAAAATTAATGCGTTAAAAGTTGAAATCACGTTTAACAGCTATGATAGAGGATTTAAGATATCGAGTCTTGGAAATTTGTTAATGGTTAAAAGTAAAAAAGGATATAAGGAATATTTCTTTGACAGGTTTTCCGTAATCATAGAAAGAATGCTAAAAAAAGAGGATATAGAAACTGTAAAGAAATACAAAGGAAAAATTTTCCATTTTACTAAAGATTACGGTACAACGCTAATAGATGGAATCGCATTAAAGAAATTCTATATAGATGGAAAAGAAAGTGGCATAGAAGAGCTAAGGAAAATAGCGGGAGAATTTTCTGCAGAAATTTCAAAGCATTCCTTTAGCTGGTTTAAAGGCCATGAAATAACTACTTCGCAAGTCCAAATTCCTCATACTCAGTTTGATTATTCAGTAGACGACCTAAATCTTCTAAAAGATATTTCTAATCTGGGCAAAGGATATTTCGTATACGGCAACCTTAACATTTATAGTTACGACTACGGATTTACTATAAAATTAAAAGATGGAAAACCTACTTTTTTCAAACTAAATGAAAGTGTGAAAAGTATAGATGCACAAAATTTTGATATTGTAGCTTCTGAAATTCCACCCTCGGGAAGAGGTAAAGTACTAATTTACACAACTCTTGGATTCAAAAAAGAGAATAACCTTAATCCTATAAAATTCACATCAAAGGATGGAATTAGGATGAAGAAGATTTCGCGTTAGAGTGGATTTCCACAATTCATACAGAACCTAGCATTAGGAGGATTTCTATATCCGCACGCATTACAAATTTTCTCTTGCATTGGAAGCATAGCGGGTTGCTGCATCATTGGTTGAAACATTGGTTGATTAAATGTAGGCTGTAACGAGGATTGATTAACTAACCTTTCTATCTCCTTCATTATGTCATGCTCTATTTTTACGTTATAAATCTCCTCAACGCCTTCTACTGCAGCCAATGGCATAAAAACCATTGCTGCTACAATATCCTCTGCAACTTCTCCTGCCTTTAACCAATTTGACATTCCAACGTCAACTTGTAAAAATCCTTGGCCTCCATAAAGCCTTACCGTAAAAGCCCTATCTGCACCAAAAATAGTCCTCAATATTCCTTCCTTTTTAGCTTGAACGACTACATAGCTGCCTGTTTGTAAAATTTGAGTTTTATATCCTTTTCCTGCCAACCAAGTTTCTAATTGCATTCCTAACTGGTACGGATCTACATATACTCCTTGAAAGGTCTTATTCATAAATCGAGACCATTAGGCTAGCTTAAAAACTTTTTTATAAAGTATCTAGAATAAGCTTAAAAAGTTAGATTCCGAACAAATCATGTTTTATTATGTCAGAAGACTTTGGTTTCAAATATTTACTTATTTCTAGAATATTTAGAAGTATAGGGTTAATTTTCGTTACTATCTCTTCTCCTCTGTACTTAAAGGCTTTAGGATATTCTCCTTTACTCATAGGTTTAGTGTTTTCAGCAGTTGTAGGATTTACTGCAATTCTTTCGCTTTCGCTAGGGTTTTTAGGAGATAGGAAAGGTTATAAGAAATCTCTAATGATAGCTGAAGGAATATCCGCTCTAGGAGTTCTTTTACTAGTAATAACTCCTACATCGTCTTTCGCACTACTTTCTACCTCGCTTATATTATCTGGAATAACTGGAAGCGCTACGGGAATGAGGGGACTTTTCTCTCCAGGTTTAACTGCGTTAATTGCTACTAACTGGAAGGAGGATTTTGAGAGAGTTAAAAAGATAGGCCTTCTCTCTTCTGTAGCATCTTTATCGTCAATAGGAGGAAGTTTAATGTTAACTTTCATGGATTATTTACCTTTTGGTAAAATAGGAAATTACAAATTTCTATTCTTTATATCTTCTTTATTTCTAATTTTATCCTTCACTTCTCTTTTATTTGTTAAGGAAAATAGGGAAAAGAGAAGAATAAAGAAAGAAAAAATAATGAAAAAGAGTAGTCTAAAATACGTTTCTAAAGTCATATTATCGAATTCTATTGGAGCAGTAGGTATAGGAATGAGCATTCCTTTACTTTCTCTATGGTTTTCATTATTCTATCATGCTACAGATTCTGAAATAGGAGAGATTTTTACATTGAATTATGTATTTACGTCACTAGGTTCATTTTTAGCTACCAGGATAAAAGGAAACATCCTTAGGCTTGCGTCACTTACTAGAATAATGAACGGAGTATTCTTAATTGCTATGGCGTTATCTCCTTACCTATTTCTTGCAGGACTAATGTACATCCTTAGAGGATTAAATGCAGGCTTTGGTGCACCTAATAGGACTGCAGTAAATATAAAAGGAATTTCTCCAGAAGATTACGGAACAGCGTCAAGTCTTCAAGGACTAGCTACAAGGTTTTCACAAATGAGTTCAAGTATTGGAGGATATTTAATGGAAATAGATCTTCCATTACCTTTAGAAATAGGAGGATTACTTCAAGCAATAAGCGGGATAATATACTTAAAATTATTCAGAAAAGATGTGGAAGAAAGGTCAATCAACGCTGAAACAAAAACTGTTCAATAATTCTCAACTTTTATCTATAATTTCATTAATTTTCTTTATTAAATATAAAATATCTCTAGAAGCTGTTATTACATCTGGATAGATGCTTACTAACATTTCCTTATCTGGGCCGTTATATTGAAAAGCCTGAATATGCAAAGCTTTATCTACCATCGCATCCAGTTCCTCATCTAGTAACTGTGCAACTCTCTTCAAATAGGTAGTAGGCATAACTGTTACTATTCCATTCTGCCTTTTCTACTTTTTTCCCGTTTCTTAATTTCACTTTACCCTTGTATTCCTTATTATCAACAGCTTTAGCAGCTACTAAAGCTTTTACGGCTTGAAATATCTTACCTGCAGCATTTCTAGTTAACCCTTGCTCGAGGAATTTCTTTGCTAGCTCTGCCTCGTATTTAGCTTCTTCAAGCCTTACCTTCTTATATGCCTCTTTATTTATCCAAGATTTCGGTAATTCATCCACATGTTTAAAGTAATAAAATGAGGCTAATAAAGGGAAAACTGTTATTTCTTTATCTCTTTCAAAAGTTTCTGTTTTATCTCCCTCGCACTACCTGAAACTGCTTTGCTTTTTCCCTCATGCATATAAAATACAGTAAATCTGTCTGCATCATATTCCTCAACTTTCTGAATTTTTATTCCCTTGAATTTCCTCTCTAAGCTTACCTTTAGTTTCTTCTCTTTTCTTATAGACCTTGCTACAAAGTTGACTTTTTTAAGAAGTAATTCTAATTTCCACTTTTCCCAATTTTTAACGGTTGACAAGAATTCAAATTTTTTAGCTAAAGAATCTATGAACCTGACTAAGTCATCTAATGACGAGAATTTTTCCTTTCCAGTCATAAATCTCTTAAGAAAGAAGGCTATATTGGTAACCCTTTCTCTTTCATCTTTAAGAATACTTCTACTGTTAACAGTCATTAAAATACTTTTGTTAAATAAGCTTAAAAATGTTGAGATCCCTTTTACTTGCTTTGAATAAATTAATAATCCTTCTCACGCTATTAAATAGTGTGATATTTATAGAAAATTTGATGAAAACTTTTGATGGAAGAGAAGTTCTTAAAGGGGTTTCCTTTGAAGTAAAGAAGGGTTCTATAACAGGATTTATAGGCCCAAACGGTGCCGGAAAAACTACTACAATAAAGATCATTGCAGGATTAATAAGAAAATCTGGAGGAAGAGTTGAGGTCTTAGGAGAAGATCCTTGGGATAATCCTAAAGTTCATGAGAAGATGTCAGTAATCTTTACTAATTTAGTTTACCCTCAAGAAAATACCGTGGAAGAATATTTAAAAGACATAGGTAGGATTTACGGTGCTAATATTACTGACTTTGTTGACGAATTCAAACTTAAGGATCATCTTAAGAAAAAGCTTTCGCAACTATCTTCCGGGCTAGCACAAAGAGTCCAACTAGTTGCTTCGCTTATAAAAAACCCTGAGTTAATCATTGCTGATGAACCTACTGCAAATCTAGATCCACCTGCTAGGATAGAATTCTATGAAGAAGTCAAGAAGCTAAATAATCAAGGAGTTACGTTCTTTATTTCATCCCACATCTTGTCAGAATTGGAGAAAATAATTACTGACGTAGTGTTCATAAACGAAGGTAAGGTCACTTTCCAAGGTAAAATAGAGAAAGCTCTAAAGGAAGCTGAGGAAGAAGAGATACTGCTGGTAGTCAACGATCCTGAAAAGGCAATAAAGATAATAGGAGGAAAAATTGAAGGCTCTTATATAAAGGTTAAAGGAAAAGTTAGAGATATAGTTGATAGATTAGATGACGCAGGAGTTGAAATAATAAGCTTAAGAAGGTCGTCATTAGATGATGCGTTCAAGAAATTATCAAATATTTAGCGTAATTTTTAAAGAAAGATTTAGGGAGCCTACTTTAGAGTTCATAATTCCATTAATGTTCTCCTCTAATGTATTTATTAATGCATTCTATGAAAGAGGAAATTTTACAATTTATGGCATAATCTTGGCTTTTATTCCTTTAATCAGCGTCTCAGAAACCATAGCCTTTGCCTTAGCTTTACGCAACATAATATTCGTAACTGGAGATCATATTTATAGGGGTTCAATAATTTCATTTTTAACCTTACCTATAAAGAGAACTAATCTTTTCCTCATGATGTATTTTTCAGATGTAATAACTCCTTATATAATATGGTTAACTACAACTGAAGCATATATATTAATGTCTGGAATCCCTGTCCCTCAATTTCTAATATTAATTTATACTATAGGATATTTCTTTACCGAAAACATAATACTGAGTATAGCTTTAACGTTCAAAAGTGCAGGCATTGCTACATTGCTTTCCAGCTTTATAATAGGCTTATTCTTCATATTTGGAGGAATGTTAAATTATTATGAGCTAATTCAAGGCTACCACGTGTTAGGAATAACTTCATCACTAAATCCTTATGTCCTCCTCCTATACGAGGCTGTAAACAGAAAAACTTTGCCTTGCATATATGAAGGAATCACAATAGAGCTCATAATTGCTATACTTACCTTTTTCTTCTCATTAAATAAATTTAAGAGGCTAGAAATATGATAAGGGGAATATTATTATCTATTGGAATTACTTTAATTTCTTTGTCACTGCTTTCTATAACATCACCGATATCTAATACGTTAGTAGTAACTAAACCGTATTGCATATCAATTCCTTCAACAGCAAAAGTTATTGCATCAATATACGAGAATTCAACTAACGTAACTGTTTACGTTAAGATAATTCATGGCAATTTTACTAAAATAATTAGACCGCCTTGTACTATCATGTTAACTCAGGGGAAATGGGTATTTGAAGTTTACAACGAAACTTACCCAAAAATTTCCTACCGAAGTATAAACGAAACAATAATAGAGAAGAATGTAACCATTATTATACAGAAAACAGTAAATTATACAAATATAGTGACAACAAATAATGCAACATATCCTATTTATGTTAGACTATATATTAAATGTATGAAAATACTAAAATTTCAGGAGCTCTCTGAAATACTAGGTATAATTATGATTGTTTCGAGCGTCTTTTTGTATTTAAGAAAACGTTTTTAACTATGAATGGAATTTTTAATTATATGAGACTACTTAGATGGTATTTAATTTATAAAATCTTGGCATTCTTCCTTAGAAGAGGTGGAAAGAAGTGAGTCTAACAAGTTACGTTAAAAAAGAAATATCTAAAAAGATAGAGGAGTTAAGTAGAAGCTTTTATGAGAACGTTCTACCTCCTGTTGACATCTACGAAGAAGGAGGATATCTAAATATTGACGTTGATTTACCTGGCTTTCAAAAGGATAAAATTCACTTAAGGTTAACCTCATCTAATGAAATAGTAATTGAAGCAGAAAGAGAACTTCCAGAAGGTGGCGTAAAATACTTAACTCAAAGACCAAAAAGGCTATCTAGGGTTATTAGATTACCAGTTGCGGTAAAAAAAGACTCGCAAGTTACCGCAAAATATGAGAACGGAGTTCTTCATATATCAATTCCGGTAGAAGGAACTACTACTATAAAGATAGAATAAATCTTTTTATTTTATTATTATTTTTCTATCTTTTTATTATTAGTGATAATATTATCAATAGTAAGGCTAAAGTGACATCCTTTGTAAAAATGTAGGATAATATAGACAGTATCGCAATTCCTAAACTTAAATAATATTCACCTCCAGTATTGTTCTTCCTCTCTATCACCGGTCTCTCAAGCAACGATGTCCTAAACTTCCTAACAAAGGAAGATAACGTATCTTTAACTTGGTCAATTAAGGCTGGTATTACTAGATCTTCTTCTTCTATTAACTTAACTAGATTTGAAAAGAAATTAAACTCAGGGTAAATAGTAATGCACGTACCACCTAGTGTTGAAGTAGTCCTAATATAAAGTACAAGCTTTTGGGGTAATCTGAGTGGAAATCTGTAAAACACCTCGTTTGCAGCACTTATAAAATCTTCAACTTCTAACGTTTCTGGCGTAACTCCTTGAAACGTTTTAAGGAAAAGTTCTATACCCTTAGCTAATAGCTCTCTATCTGCCTCTGGCTGAATTGCACCAAGTTCGTCTAAAACTTTGACTAGTTCTATTCCGTCCAGCCTAGTTAAAGCCACGTAAGCTCTAACTAATTTATTTCTAGTATCTTTATCCATTTTACCTACCATTCCGAAATCATAAAGTACTAAATTGCCTTCATCATCAACTCCTATATTTCCTGGATGAGGGTCGGCATGAAAATATTCCTTTTCAAGTAACATTACCATAAACGTCCTAAATACCTTATATGATAAAGTCTCTGGCGGTATGATTTTCTTTGCCTCTTCAGAAGTTACCTTATACGATTTAACGTACTCCATTATTAAAACTCTCTTTGTTGCGTAAATAGGTTGTGGAATTTTAACGTCAGGAAAGTTTAATTCCTCTTTTATTTTCCTCATGTAGAATTCCTCCTTGGTAAAGTCCATTTCATCAAAAATTCTGGACGAAAAGTCATCAATTATTGCCTTAGCACTCTCATAGAAAGATTCATCAAAGATGTACTTAAGGAAAGGGACTAAAGTTTTCATCACCTTTATGTCTTGCTCAACTTCCTTCCTTATATTAGGTCTATTAACCTTCAGTACGACTTTTTTACCATCAAGTTCTGCCAAGTAAACTTGAGCAATACTTGCTGAAGCTATTGGATTTGGATTAATATTTAGCCTCTTTAGAAGTTCGTCTCCTAGATCTTCCTTAATCTCTTCATAAACTTCCTCCCAAGGTGAAGGAGGTACGTTATCTTGTAGTCTAGATAAGACCTTCAAGTAGGCCTCTGGAAGTAAGTCAGAATGAACTGACAATATCTGTCCAAGTTTAATGAATGCAGGACCAAGAGAAACTAAAGTATTTAACATTTTTTCTGCTTCTTTTTCAACTTCCTTTTCGTCCACTTTTTTATTTTCTAAAGTTAATCTCCTATAATGTCTAAGCATAAGGACTCGTGGAAGCAACTTAAAACCAACGTAGAGCGTTCTAAACATGAATTTTATTATTCTTAAAAGATATTAAATATACGCTCTCTCTTTTATTAACCTCTAAAGTAAAATTGTATCATGGAATGGAAAATAACGAGTAAAAAGCTTGCAGTAGATGATAAAAAAGATTACTCTTGTCTTGTAGATGATATAGCAAATTCGGATAAAATAAAAGAATTAAGTAAAAAATACAATATATCAGAAAACACTATTCATGAATTTATCTCACAACTTCTAATAAAAGTTTTCAAGGAGAAGAAAAATACTGAGGAGGAAATAATAGAAAAATTTTCAATGCCTAGAGAAATAGTTGAAGAAGTTAAGAGGCAAGCTTCCTCTTCTCTCTTCCTCCAATAAAATTTTAATTATTTTTAATGCACTTCTTGTTTTTAGAGGCCCCGTCTGATTTGTGACGAACCTTCAGCGGGCTGAGCATGATGAAATATTCCATATAAAGTCACTGCGCCTATTGTTGAAGAAATGATTACAAATAAATAAGCTAAGAATGGACTTATTAGAAATAGATAGTTAAATATTACGCTACCTAGAAAGCCTGCTACAGCTTTCCCAGTATACAATATTCCATTATTTACAGTAGAATATCTAGTCCCAAAAACTATTCCAGATACATTAAAATACAAAGTTGTTACAGCACCTCCAGCTAAGCCTATTATTACAACTGCAGGAATAATTTGACTGAACAAGAGAGAAGCTCCTCCCAGTATTATGATTGTATCTACTATTACAGTAGTTTTTATTACTCCTAATTTATCAGCAATATGGCCAAATATTGGCCTTCCAGAACCGCTTAATATCGGAAAAATTGAAATCAATATCGACAGCTCTTGAAAAGGCAAGGCTTTACCAATTATTGATAAGGAAGACGAAATAACGAGTAAAGGAACAGTTGCAGTAACAAAGGATAAATAAATAAGCCAGAAAGTTCTACTTAATACTGCCTCTTTAGGTGATTTTCCGCTCTCTAATGTAGGATATTCAATAAGCAAGGAAAGTATTGGGAGAATTATCAATTCTGTTAATCCTATAATAAGAGTTACTAATCTAAAATTTCCTGACATTAGTATAAAGGGGTCAGCTAAAGCCGAACCTAATCCAATACCTAAAGAGACTAAACCAGTAGCAAAGGCCATTCTCTTTTTGAACCATTTAACTGCAAGATTTGAAGCTATCCCATAAAGTATTCCTTCACCTATGCTACCTAAAGACCAGAATATGAAAAAAATGTAAACGCTTGGAGAGAAAGAAGTTCCTAAGAATCCTAAAGCAGAGAGTATTGATGAAAGTAACGCAACTTTTCTAGGCCCAATTTTATCTGCAAAATTTCCTCCTAATGGTTGAAAGCCGGAAGAGAATATTGTAAATAAGGAGAATCCAAGAGAAATTTCAACTATACTGACGTTAAATCCTTCCCTCAATAAAGGCTCTAAAGCATTCCACGAGTATTGGTATAATGAATTAAAAGACATTATTATGAAACCTATTATAATAAATTTCTCCTTTCTCACAGGAATAATTTAAGTCAATAATATAAATGTTTTTACTCTTTATTCATGAATATACAATATAAATTTCTCAATTTTACTTTCTACTTTATATTTAACATAGTTTATTACATTTTTAGATACAAGACTTAAATATCATTTTTATATAAATCTCTATATGTCAAGAGAGATCCTCTTTTTGGCACTTATTATTCTTACAGTTATTACACCCTTGGGCATCTGCAATTTTCATGTGGTTCAGCGAATACCAGGGGAACCTCCACCTGTAATAAAAACTTACGCTGTAGCTTATCCTATTTTTGAAAAGTATGTATCCTTAAATAATTGTTCTCAAGAAATTATTGTTCAAGATAATTGTCCTGGCATTTATTGTTTATATGTTTTCACTCCTCAAACATATTGTTTATGGAGTTTAGGTCATTCTGAAAATGCCATTTTTTCAACTGAAATAACTAAAGGCACATACGTTATTCCATTAAATAAAGGCAATTACGTTGTAGTAATAAACCATTTCTTAGGTAAGGATAGCAACATCAATGTAAACGTTGCACCTAGGTCTTTTTGTTCCTTTATAATGTCTAATAGATTAGCTTCTCCTAAAGGTATTGTTTCTTATGGGATTTATGATTATTCAGGAGAATTACAGAATTATTGCATAAGAACTAGCTCAATATTGGGTTATTTTAATATTTCTTGTTTTGAGCCTAAAGGATGCTTGGCAAGTTTACAATTAAATGCCGTTCTTTTAATTAATGGTGGCAATGATTATGAATACTTCCTGCAAAATATTATTAAATTTGAGAACTGCTTCCACTGGTTTTACTTAGAAGATAATATATGGAATTTCAGTTCGTATAGAGCAAACATCTATCACGTAGAAGGAAAAGGTATTATAAACAGTTATTGTAATAGAACATATTATTGTTATTCTCCACCATGCCTTTATGATATTAAATATAGCTTACCTCTTGCTGGATACTTAATAATCAACGTAACTACAGTTCAAGGAAAAGGAGTATATGTCACGTTCGGTTTTTCTAGCATTCAAAATGGACAAGAAATACTTCCACCCATATTTACTTACTACGATAAAGTATTCATAAGTTGCCCTAACGTTAATTCCGCATGTATTGTAATAAAGCCTGACTTTACTAAGAGCTTAAACGCGTTTTCTGCAGGTTTAGTTTTCGGATCATATGAGCAACTTTCTACAGTCAAGTTTAATAATTTAAATTCTACACTAGCGTTACTTTATTGTAATCAAGGATGGAAACCAGTACCATCATTTTTCTCCTATTGCGTAAACAGTCTAGAAAGCGCCTGCAATTTGAATTTTAAAGCAGCTAGCTCTAAGATTCTTGTTTCAACTAATGTCCAATGCCCTAACAGTGTAATTGATATGCCACGAGTTAGCGTTCCCTTCACTTTTATAGATTATAACGGTAAGCCAATTTATATTGAAAAACCATTTAACATTAGTTTACCGCAAACAATCTATATATGTAAGAACGAAAAGCAATGCCTTTATAAAATATGTTTATGCATAAATGGAATTAGACAACAAATAAATGATGGATATATAATTTATCCTAGATGTTACTTTATTTCAATCAACGTTACAGCGTTTTACAATACATATTATTTTATAAGGATATTATATCCAAATGGAACATTCTGTTCATGGTTCCTAAGCTGTTCAAAAATATGTTTACCGAAAATAATTCAGGTATGTAAATTTATTAGATATAACTTGAATCAAAGCCCAACAATCGTAGTAAGAGGGCCATTAAATATTACTCCATACTATGAATTACAATACCTTGTCATAATTAATCTGCCAAATAATAAAACACAACAGGAATGGATAAATAATGGTACAATAATACAAATACCAAAAACAATATATGTAAATGATGAAACTAGGTATTACATATTATCACCAAATGAAATCAAGGTTGTAGGGCCATTAAATATTACTCCATACTATGAATTACAATACCTTGTTAAGCTTATACTACCAAACGGAACAGAAGAAGAATGGATAAATAATGGTACAATAATACAAATACCAAAAACAATATATGTAAACTCTACAAGTAGATACTATTTAAATTCTACGTATAACTCGGTTATAATAAATAAACCCATAATAATAGAACCTAATTATAAATTGCAGTACCTTGTTAAGCTTATACTACCAAACGGAACAGAAGAAGAATGGATAGATTCCCATTCCGATTTAATATTGCCAAAAATAATCCAAATTAATGATACTAGATATATATTAAGCGAACAAAATAATATAATAGAAATCTTGAACTGTCGTGTTTTATGCCCCAAATACGATGTATATTACCTTGTTAAGCTTATACTACCAAACGGAACAGAAGAAACATGGATAAAGGATGGTTGTGTAATAATTTTGCCTCAGTATATTTATATTTCAAGTTATGAGAGATATGTGTTAAATTCAACACAATTCGTTATAGTTCACTCACCGTTAGTTATTCACCCTGAATACATTAAACAATATTTGATTAATATTAATGGTATATATTATTGGTATAATCAAGGTGCTAAAGTTCTCATTAAAATAGCTACTACACCGTTCTTCATAGTAAAATGGGTAGGATCCATAAAAGTAACTAACGGAGAAATAATAACCATTAATGGACCCCTTAAGCTTAAAGCAGAAATACTGATAAATCCATTATTTGAATATCTTGGTATAGCCGGTATAATAGCTATAATAGTACTTGCTATCACTAATGTAATTAGACATAAATCCAAGTGATTCCCATTTTAATATTATAACAGTATTTAATTGTTTATTATCTCATAAAATTTATAAATATAAATAATATAAAGTCTATGTTATGGTTAAATACTGTCCTAGGTGCGGAACCCAGGTCCCAGATGATGCAAGGTTCTGTCCTAAGTGCGGATTTGATTTTTCCACAATACAGCAAAACTTAAAACAGACAATTCAGCCACAAATTCAACCGTTAATCGATACTGCAACTAAGGTATCTAGATATATACCAACATTAACCAAATATGGCAGATTTTTATTAATATCATCTATTATGTTAGAAGGATTGGCAACAATTTTATTCGGAATCTACACATATAAATATAATATACTTGGAATAACAACTATACCTCTACTAATAATCTCTGCTATATTTTATTTGATTGCTCCTATTTTTTCACTTTACTCTAAAGGAATAAACATTAGTAAAATAACTATATTATTAGAGTTATTTGCCTTTTTATTATTGGCAATAACATATATAATTACAGCAAGAGAAATAGGCTTTAATGCGTCATTTTACGGAGTTAGATTTTATTCAAGTACAACTCCAGGCGTGATGATGCTTATAGGCATTATATTAATAATACTCACAATGCTCATGGACTCTGGACAATTATTAAATTCGGTAATTCAAATTCTAGGAATAATTTTAATTTATGCATTTACATTTAATTCTAATTACGACTTCTAATCATCCTTTTGGGGAATAGCTGCAACTATAATACTAGCATTTAACTTAATTCCCTTTTTCTATAGAGGAAACTATACGTCAATGACACTAGCTTTAGGCTACAGTTCTGCTATACTAATATTCACAATAGGATTAATAATTACTGGAAGCTCACAAATATCAATTCCATTACCTACTCCAAACTCAATACTATTTGCCGTTTATGTTACTTTGATTACTGCTGGAAGTATAGCAATATTAACTGGAATAATTGGAATTCTAGACGCAATATTTATACTAGTTTATGCGTTAATAATGAAATCGCTTCCACCAATGTGATTTTTTAATATGTATGGATACTCTATTCATATGAAAAGAATTGTAACGCTTGATCCTGCAACTACGGAAATAGTGGCATTTCTAGACGGAACATCAAGAATTGTAGGAGTACCAGAAGACGCTGATTATCCAGTAGAAGTTAAACAGAAAGTAAAGGTGACTAGAAAACTTGTTAACGTAGATAACTCATTACCATCAGAAGTAATCGACGAAATAGTTAGACAGCACATTAAGGAAAGAAAACCTTTGCACGAAGCACTTTGGAACAAGATTTACGAGCTAGAACCAGACTTAATAGTAGGCCAAGGAATTTGCGAAGTTTGCGCTTTACCATCTATATCCTCTTTAGATAGAGAAAAAATAGTAACGATGCCTAAAAAATACAGAATTTCGAGAATGGAAGTTTTCAATCCTTCTACATTCATGGATATACCTAAGGAAACAATGAAGATAGCTAAAATTCTAGGAAGAGAAAGAAAAGCTGAGGAACTTAAAGAACAATTTGAGAAAAGCATAGAAGAGACCAAGGGAATTGCAAAGGGCACTAAAACTGTGGTAATAGAATGGATAAAACCAATACACCTCATAGGTAAATGGGTTTCTGACATGGTTAATTTAATGGGTTCAAAGCCCTTAGCTAGACCAGGAGGACATGGAGGAATATTCGATTGGGAAGTAATAAGAGAGTTCAACCCAGATTACCTTATAATATCACCCTGCAGTTTCTCCGTCAATAGATCCTTAATGGAAATTGAGAAGATTACTACTTTACCTGGTTATAGCGACTTAAATGCAGTAAAGCAAGATCATGTTTACGTTTTAGAACCTCTTTATGCTAGGGCGTCTCAAAGAACGCTAGAATTCTTGAATGCCTTAAAGGAAATATATACTACAGGAGAAGTTGAAAGAAAATATGGGATAAGGCTTTAGTCTTTAAGTAATTACGGAAACTTTTTAAGCAATGTATGAACAGAATTTTTTAGCTGGGCCCGTAGCTCAGCTAGGTAGAGCGGCGGGCTTTTAACCCGTAGGTCCCGGGTTCGAATCCCGGCGGGCCCGCCACACCTACGCTCTACTTTTAGAGAATTTTTACAAAAAGTGGGGTTAAGAGGAAGCCTCGCCAGATGGATAGCCCCGTGTTTAAATCTTTTAGTGACGCTAAGACGCTCCTTACTGAATAGGACTGTGGGAGGAGCAACCAGTATCTCTTAAGGGACTAGAGCTCAGCAATGATCTCTCTGGGGCTTTCTGACTACCCCGACTGCTAAATGAGAGATGTAATCCTGGATCGATGGTGGGAACGATGAACCACTCACAGAGGAACCCTCGCCTCTGTGAGGCGGAAAGGAGTCAGCTTCGTGCAACAGTCTATGTTAAATTTGTAACTATGTAGAATATATAGAGGTTACATTTTATGCAGGAATTTATGTAAGTAAATATTAAGAATAAGAGGTAATGATTACATTATGTCCATACTCGTAGCAGATAAGGATAGTGTTATTTGATATAAGTAGATTTCAGACTACAAAGAAACAGCCTAGGAGAATAAACTAATTTGCATCCTTAAATAGACGATTTTATCGACTTTTTAGTTAGTAAAAAATTGATAAGCAATATTTAGGCCATAGTTTATTATTAATAACTAATCGTTTTTTAACTTTGATAAAAAGGTATAACTATGGAGAAGGATCTTTATAGGGTTGGAGAAGACTACGTTGAAGCCAGAATAATTGAAAGCTTATCTGACTTACTTCTATCCCTTACTTTATGGAAGGAAGGGTATACTAGAAACTCTGCAGGAAAAGCTTTTGGTGCAGTAAAAGCACTTTTGAGTGCACTAATAGTAATTAATGAAGATAAATTGATTAACTTAGCTAAGGACGACCAAGAGAGGAAGTGGATTAAAAAGAAGGGGCACGTAGTTCCAACGCACGGCATGTATGGTTTAGCGCAAATGTTAAGGTAGATAGGAATTGACATTGTAAACCTTGTGAGGATTGCTTTAGACCTTCATGAATATCAATATAATGGTTTTGAGCCCGGCTTTAGTAAATATAGTAAGAAGGAGGAGGTACTCGAGGATTTAATTACCGTAGTGAAGGAGACTAAGAAGGTAATAGAGTCATATTTCGCAAAGTATGAGGTTAAAGAAGTTTCAGAAAAGATTGATGAACTACTAAAGGGGCTAGAAGAAGGTAAATGAGAAAGAAGCAATCACACGCAGAAGATCTAGAAAAGTTCCTTAAGAGTAAGATAGGAAAGTTGAAGGAGTTAGTTCAAATTTATTACTACCGAGTTTTTCCCTTGTTACACATCTTATGAGTAATTAAAATCATTCTCGCCCTTTTAACTATTCTGTGAAAGCTGGCAATAATGAAGAAAAATTTACTCTCCACCGTCACGAGTAGTAGTATTATTAAATAAAAATAAATAATAAAAATAACAAAATAATAAAAACTCTCTGATATTAGCTATTTATTCTTGCTTTTTCTTACCTTTCTTTGGAATTACTCTTTCAGCTTCTTCCTTTACTTTCTCTCCAGCTTTTTCTGCTTCTTTCGCTACGTCCTTAGTTGCATCTTCTATTTTTTTAGTTATTTTCTTTGCCATTAAAGATATGCTTCTCTATACTGGTAAAAAAGGTTTTCTAAAGATGATAAACATAAGTTTTTTTCATTTAAGAAAAGCTTATACTAAAATTTAAAAACTTTAAATCCCAATATAGCTCATGGGAATTAGAACTGGACAGGAATATTTAGATTCAATTAAGGTAAGAAATAAGGTAGAAATCTACGTAATGGGCAAGGAAGTTAAAGACGTAACTACTAATCCCTTCCTAAAGCCCGCAGTTTTAGCTTTTAAGGCAACATTTGATTCAGCATGGGACGAGGACACAAAGGATTTAGCTAGAGTTTGGAGCCCTTTCATTAACGAGGAAGTTAATAGGTTTAATCACATTCATAGATCACCAGAAGATCTAGCGGCAAAAGTAAAACTTCTGAGAAAAATAAGCCACAAGGTTGGAGCATGCTTCCAAAGATGCGTAGGATACGACGCGCTAAACACTCTTTATATAATAACGGAATTAATGGCACAACACGGAAAAACTGAACCGAAGGAGAGATTTATAGAATACTTAAAGACCGTGCAAAAGAAGGATTTAGCTTTAGCAGGAGCAATGACTGACGCAAAAGGAGTAAGGACTCTAAAACCTCACGAACAGCCCAATAAGAACGCTTACGTAAGGATTACTGAAGTTACTAAAGACGGTATTTACGTTTCAGGAGCAAAAGCGAACATTACCGGAGTTGCTGCTAGTGAAGAAATTGTAGTTTTACCTACAAGGGCAATGGGTCCAGAAGACCAAGATTATGCAGTTGCTTTCTCAATTCCTACCGATACTGAAGGAATAAAAATAATTGTTGGAAGGCAATTAAACGACGCAAGAAGGCTTGAAGGCGGAGAAATAGATGCATTACCTTACTTTTAC
Organism: Acidianus ambivalens; assembly: GCF_009729015.1. Classification (NCBI taxonomy): domain Archaea; kingdom Thermoproteati; phylum Thermoproteota; class Thermoprotei; order Sulfolobales; family Sulfolobaceae; genus Acidianus; species Acidianus ambivalens. The sequence goes on from NZ_CP045482.1 coordinate 876,748, forward strand.
AACCACGAAGGATTAATTATATTCGATAACGTGTTCGTACCCATGGAAAGAGTCTTCCTAATGAGGGATTGGCAATACACAAGCCAATTAGTTGAAATATTCTCAGCTTATCACAGACAAGGATACGGAGGATGTAAAGCGGGATTAGGAGACGTAATAATTGGTGCTACTTACAATTTAGCTAAGCAAATAGGGATCGAAAAAGCTCCCCACGTTCAAGACAAGATTAATGAGGAAATATTCCTCACAGAAACGATGTATGCTGCTGGAATTGCAGCAAGCTTAAACGGGATTGAGGTTTGTCCAGGCTGTTGGTGGGTTAACCCAATGCAGGCTAACGTCACAAAGCATTTAGTTACTAGATTCCCTTCACAGATAGCTCAATTAGCAATTGATATTGCCGGAGGAATATTAGGAACTGCTCCAAGTGAATGGGATTTGAAGAATCCTAAGATTAAGGAATTATTGGCAAAGTACTTACAAGGAGTTGAGGGATACACTGCAGAAGATAGGATAAGGATGGTTAGACTACTGGAAAACGTAGCTTTAGGAGTCGCTTTCCTGATAGAATCAGTTCACGGTGCTGGGAGTCCAGCAGCTCAACGTATAATGTTCAGCAGGCTATACAATTTAAGCTATGCAGAGGAAGTTGCTAAAAGATTGGCAGGGATGAAATCAAACGTTAAGTTTACAAAGAAGGTTGAACCTTGGAAGGAATCTGAAACGGAAAAATTAGCTAAAGAGGCTGAGAAGTAACTGCTAGCGGTGGAAAATAAAAGTGGTTATAAAAACATCAGAAATGGCCTACCTATTTTCCTTGCAGTAATATCTTTACGTGATATCTTATACAATCCATGTATCTGTCGTGTTTTCTTTCTCTGTTTAACACTATACGAACTTGTTTGAGAGTATTTTTCTTGCATACTCAACGCTTAGATCAGAGGACTTTAATAACCCAGTAATATCGGGATTAAAGAATCCTAGGTCTTGTTCCTTAAGGGAGAATATAAAATCCCTAGTTTCTTCTTTCCACGAGTTAATTATTCTCCTTACTTCGTCACAGCTTATATTCAACGTCTTCGCTATGAAAATTACCGGCTTATTATGGCATCTCCAGTAAGCTATTTCCTTTTCTAAATCCATGAGAAGAAAAATACCAGAGTAAGTTTAACGCTTTTCTATTAGCCTGATCTCCTTAATTTTTCGAACAATAACCAGGAGGCTTGTGAGGCAGACTCCAAAGACCTCATTGTGGGATAAAGGTTCCATTCAAATTCTCCGTGAGCTAATAAATTCCTTACGTTAATCGCTAACCTAAAAACTAAGCTAGTCTTATCATCCATAAACCTTTCAGCCCAGGCTAAAAGGGAACCTTGAGAATAGGGAAACACCTCGCCGTTAACTTTTACCTTATATTTACTCCAGCCCTTCCTTTTTAGGAGTAATTTAAGCTTACGATAATCCAGGTTCTTTACCTTAACCTTAGTTTTACCATATTTTATATATTCGGCCTTCTTTAACCATTCACTATATAAGGCCCTCAAAGACATTTCCATAACTAAGTAAATTTCTAAAGTAGCTATTTCGTTAAATCCCCCTATTTCTAAGAGTTTGATTGCCCCGGATTGTATTTTTCTAACCTTTTCCGGTAAATCGTCATGTATTTCTCCCGGGCCCAGGATTATATAAGGAATATTTGCTAAAAATACTCCTACCACATCCTTCTTTTTATCAACTTTTATCTTCTCTTCTCCATCTATTATCACATACTTATCCTTATATTCAATTTTATCTAAAACTTCGTCAAGTATTTCATCATCTCCAGATTTCTTATACTGGAAGAAATCGTCAATTGCTCTGATAATTTTTTTCTTTAACACAAATAGTTTTATCTAAATTGGCATTATAATCTTATCCATGCCTGGAGGAAGAGGTAGAATAGGAGTAATTATTCCAGCAAATAACGCTGCAATGGAATACGACTTGTGGAAAATGGCTCCAGAAGGAGTTACAATACACGTTACCAGAATGAAGCCTACAAAGGGTTGTGAGCCTACTGACGTTGAGGCTTTTAGACAGGAAATTAAGGAAACTTACTACTTACTCCACGAAGTTTCCGACGTAATAATTTACGGTAGAACTTACGGGACTCATAAGCACGGAAACATTATTAAGGAAATAATTAAGGATGTGGTAATACCCGAAGAGGCTGTGGTCGAAGTACTAAGAAAGTTAGGAGTTAAGAAGGTTTGGGTGGGTACTCCTTATATAAAGGAGAGGACTTTGGAGGAAGTATCATGGATAAAATCGCAAGGATTTGATGTAACTGGCTTTGACGGTCTAGGTAAGATTAAGGGTGTTGATATTTCAAATACTCCGGTATTTACAATCTACAGATTAGTTAAAAGGAATTTGGAAGACGTACTTAAGGCAGATGCTGCTTACATTGCTTGCACAGCATTATCAACTTTTGAGGCATCACAATACTTGCACGAAGATTTGGGAATGCCTATTATAACAGAAAACGTTGCAGCAATGTGGAAGGCTTTGCAAAAGATTAAAGTGAAAGGTATTACGCCAGGGTTTGAATTAAGATAGAAAACTTTTATAATGATAGAATGTAATGATGTCTGTGAATAGAATAATAATAGGAATCTTGCTGATGCTGATATCTATTTCGGCATTAGTATTTTGTTCACAAGACCATTATAAGGAAGTAAAATTGAACCCAAATGATGGATACACGATGAGAATTAACTCGCCAATAACCTTCATTTATTACAAAATATGTGGAGGAAACGTTAGCCTAAGAATTATTAATGGATCTGTTATAAATACTTATGGGGCAAACGGGAAATACATTGCTTTGGTTAAAAGTAATGGTCAAAACAGCTTGCTAGTATTTTTAAATAACGATAATCAAAGTATAAGCATAGTTAAGTACACTGTAGAAGCCTTATGCAATAGTAAATTCTATGAATTCCTTTTCTCTGTCCTATTGTTCATAATAGGAGCAGGAGTAGTTCTAGTTGAAATAAGAAATAGGAAATAATTACTTGCTTTAGTCACTCTGTATTCTAGTTTATTATATCTTTTCTCATTAAAAATACATTTATTCTAGTTTTTATTTATTCATTACAGACAATGGTAACAATGTAAACTTAGTTTAGATAGCTCTCTAAAAAGATTTATAAAAAAGTTAGAAAACGTATATATTTCGGACGATATAAAAAATATATTCCCTAAATGTTCATTAACACGTATGAGTTCGGTTTCAAAAGGTTTAATTAACTTAGTTAATGCAGTACTCCAGCTAGATAAAGACTGGGTAAGCAGAATAACGATGGCTATGATAGTACTGAGCTTAATCTGGGGAATTCTAGGAATTATTGATGCGTTAATGGTGAGAATTCAAGAACTAAGTTGGGGAGTCTCTCAGACTCTTGTTCTAACTTCACAAGAGTATTATGCAGGAATAGGATTACACGCAATGAGAGACTTATTCGGCTTTGCAGTACAGTTAGAAATTGCGATCTTCGTATTTCTATCTTATAAGATATTACACTTCCAACCAAGAGCAAAGTGGTTCCTTAACATTGGATTCATATTATTTAACATAGCATTCATGTTACTTGAAGGACCAATAGTCGCGTATCCGACATTCAACGATAATTACTTCCCAGCAGAAAGCTGGTATTATTTATCACCCTATGGATTACCTGCATATTCACAAGACATAGTATCTCCGCTATGGTTCTTCGGCTGGGAATTAATGGATATAGGTGTTTACATATACGTTATATGGATAATTTACCATTACTACCTTGCAACTAAGACGTACAAAGAAAAACTACCAATATTTGGAGTCTTCGTGTTAATGACATCATTAATGATAGCAATAGGATGGAGCGGAGAAGTTGCAGCTAATACATGGGACATATTAAACTACTATGGGCTTGTAGGGCTAAACGTAATATCTAACCAGATCGCCTTCGGAATATTATGGCACTCAATCGTTTACATAAGCTGGATGCCGGCAGTTGGCGCAATGTATTACTTAATACCACTCTTAGCAGGAAGACCTGTATATAGTGACAGAATGGGAAGAATTGCAGCACTCCTATACTTAGTATTCTCTAACAACGTGCCAATACACCACTTATACATGGTAGACTTACCAGTATATCTAAAGTTCCTAGAGGAGATTTTAACATTCGGAGTAGTTGTACCGTCAATGATGACGTTCTTCAACTTATGGGCAACAGTTAAAGGAGCACAAGTAAAGATGAACTTGATTACGGCATGGATATCAATTAGCTTTGCTGGAGCAATAGCTGCTGGAGTAACAGGGATTGCAAACGGTGATATAAGCTTTGACGCAATAATCCACGATAGCATGTGGGTAGTTGGGCACTTCCACGCAATGATATTCTGGTCAATTGTTCCAGCAGGATTTGCCACTCTCTATTATATGATACCTCTACTCACCGGTAGAATGTGGTATTCAACTAAGCTGGGCTGGATTCATCTAGTAGGTTACATGATAGGAACAACTATGGTGATAGTAGGATTTGACGCATTAGGACTAGCAGGACTAGTAAGAAAGGCTGAAATTTACCCCTTAGTTCCCGCCTACGTTACTCCAGAAATAATAGCAAGCTTAGGAGCAATGATTGCTGATATCTCAACCCTATTATGGTTAGGAAACCTAGTATTAACACTATTAAAAGGAAAGACTCAGAACTTTGAAGGAGTAAGCTTAGATAATGCAGTATCATTCATAGCTTCAACGTTAGAAGCACCAAGATTAGATAAGATAGAAGTGTCTTTACAGAGCTTAAAGTCAGCATTAATAAGGGCATTTGAAAAGAAATAAAGTCAACACAATTTAGTTTATTATATTTTCTTCTTTTTCTTCCCTCCTTCTTATTATGAAAGCTTCTTTTTCCTAAAATCAATCATATACTGCATGAGAGCAATAATAATAGGTGCAGGACATAACGGACTTATTGCATCTTACTATTTAAGAAAGGCAGGCTTTGATGTATTAATTTTTGATAATAAATTCGGAGGAATGACAGATACTACGTCAATAAAAGGAGTCAAAGTAAGTAGAGCGTCTTACGTCCTGGGTTTAATGCCCAAAAAATTCATAGATGAATTTGAAATTCCAGTAATTGAACAAGACCCAATACAAACAATATGGTTAGAAGATAGGATAATTCCGTTCTGGAGGGATAGGGAAAAGAGAATAAAGGAATTGATAAACGCGGGGGAAGATAAGTTTCCGGAATTTGAAGAGAAGATATTCAAATTTAAGAAACTTCTGGAGGAAAAGTTTACCTTTGTAACTACTCCTCCTTCAGAAAAAGAGGTTATAGAAGAAGCGAAAAATGCCGGAATAGAAGACGTTATGAGACCTTCAAAAGAGTTCCTATCAAAGTACCTTTCGAGAGATCTACATAATTTCTTCATTTATCCTGGAATGGAAGATTCTCCCGCATATTTAGTAGCTTACTTTTACGATGATTGGTCTTTCGTAAAAGGCGGTATGGGAACAGTTGCTGAGAAGATCTTTGAGAAGGCTAACAAGCTAGGAGTTAATTTCGTGAGCGAAAAGGTGAATAAAATTCTTGTTGAACATGATAAAGCAGTAGGAGTTAAGGTTGGAGATAAGGTTTACAAGGCAGACGTTATTTTATCTACAGCAAGTCCTGCTGAAACGATGAAATTAGCTGAATATAATCATAAATTTACTCTAGGTAAAAATAAATGGGTAAAATATAATGTGATCTTTAAGGAATTTCCTAAGGTAGATGAGAGGATAAAGACTTTCGTTAATTCAATAATAGACTTTGAAGGAGGCGAAGTCGTAATTCCTTCAACAGTTGACGACAGAGGAGGAATAGTAATGGAATTCATGGGTAACTATGAAGAAGTGATTGAAAAGTTCAAAGGCGAAATAGTTTACGTAGATAAATTAAACGCAAGAATTGCGGAAGAGATTTATAATTTACCTTCAGGTAATTTAAACCATTTACCAATGAGGGAACCGTATTTATTTGACGGTAGGCCGGAGAAAGGTTGGGGGTATAAAACTCCTATAAAGGACTTATACTTAGGAGGAGCTGGAACTTACCCTGGAGGCCAGGTCTCTGGCATACCGGGTTATAATTCAGCAAGGCTAATAATTAAGGAGAAGTTGGGAAAGGATTTTGCTTAAATGGAAGCTTTTTAATTTCTCCTTTAATACAATTTTATGAAATTTTACTTAGGAACTACTAGCAAACTAAAGATTTCCGCAGTTGAGGAAGTGCTTAAGAACTACGTAACTGATTACGAAATTTTAGCATTTAATTCTCCTTCAGGAGTCCCTATAACTCCATGGAATGAGGATATTATAAAAGGCGCAAGAAATAGAGCGGAAAATTTGAGGAAGAAATTTCTTGACAATGACGGGATATATGTAGGTTTAGAAAGTGGACTAGTAGAGAGGTTTGGCAGTGTATACGAAGAAACCTGGTGTGTAATAATTTTTAGGGAAAAAGAATTTTCAGCATATTCCAGCGGTTTGAGATTACCTTCAGAAATTGTTTAGAAAATTAGACAAGGAATTCCTCATAGTGATATTATGGACGAGATTTTGAGAAAATTTAATTCCTCACCAAAAGACACTTGGGGATTATATACTAAGTTTAAGTTAACAAGGAAATGCGAAATAAAAGAAGCTTTTAGGAATGCACTCGTAATGATGCTAACTTGTGAACATGCCTCAATTATTTAATATCTAAAGTGGTAAAGCAAAGGGTTATGAAGCGAATAGCCTTAACTGCTTTAATATCTAGGATCGCCAATAATATTATACTCACATTATCGCCAGTAATTGCTAAGATTGATTATCATTTTCCGTTGGGAAGTCTAGGAATAATAGAGGCAATTGTATTAGTTTCTATTATAATATCAATGTTGTCGATAAATCTTATTTACTCAAGAGAAATTCTACTCCTATCTTTTATTCTCTTGTCAATTTCGTTAATTTTACTTAACATGCATAATGTGAGCATTTTCTTCTTTTCTTTAATCCTTGCAGGCATATCGTTTGGAGTAATTATTCCTTCAATGACTACTATTGCCTCAAGCATTGCTGACGATTACCATTCAAACGCGAGATTGCTTAAAATGTACACGTTCGGTTTAAGTATAGGTGCAGTAATTAGTGCACTTTTAGAGGCGATCTCGCTTGGAGACATTGCTCTTCTCTTGATGGTTATTTCTGCCTTAAATCTTTACAATGCATATTTTTACTACTTAAATTTTAGGAATAAAGCAAAAAAGTCCATGATTTCTTTTCGCATAATATTTAATAAAAGGCTTTGGATCGCAAATATGATCAGTTTACCTTACGATATACCAATAGCATTCATTAACGTTTATCTAGCTTTGTTAGCTCATTATTATTATCACGTGAGTATTTCGCTTGGTTTCTTGTATTTCTTCGTATTCCTTTCAGTAGCGTCATTATCTAGGTATCTTATTTATAGGCTTGAGTTAGAAGAAAGTAAAATGAGGATTTTCAGCGCTGTGACGACAATTTTAGGTTCTATTTTGTTAATTGTCAATAATCCTTTCTTTCTACTTTTTGGCATAATATTTCTAGGATTTCCGCATGGATTATTATTGACTTTGTCCAGTTTAGTTATAGCGAGAGAATTTAAAGACGAGAAAGATAAGAACTTAGCTAATTCGATAAACCTGCTTTTTCATTATGCTGTGTTTATAATAACTCCTTTAATAATAGGTTTATTTATAAATATAAGCATATTTTATGGCATATTAGCTTTCGTATTGCTATCTATAGGTTCTTCCTTGTTACTTATGAGTAAGAATAATTATACAAATTGATCATGAAATCAATTTAGTATTTCTTGAGAAATCTAGAAATCAAGTTGATTATTCCTACAGCTAATGAAAACCAGTACGTAAATGTCGGATAACTTTGTATAAGCATTGTTATTTGATATCCTGAGTCTGTAAATTCTACGCTTTCCTGTCCTATAATGAAAAATGGATAAGTAACGCCTTGAATAAAGTGTGAAAGTATGTAATTAAATATTATGTAAATTATCACCGGATCTAGAATGTAGAATAGTGAAGCCCATGCTATTAGTAAGTAATTTCTTTTCTCTCCTCTTCTAAGAATAAGATATAGGAAATACAGGGAAACAGCTATAACATAAAATCTGAACGCAAAAAGTATCATATTAATAAAATTGGAAATATACAAATACTGGCCTTCAAAGTAAATATTTAAAAGAAATAAGGAATCATCAATCTTAACAATTCCTCCTACAGAATATGTCCACCAACAGTAAGGTAAGAGTGCCACAACTACGTTTAGTATTAAAGCCAATGTAGATAAGGGATATTTTATCATATTGTCTCACTTGTGCAAACAGTAACATTAAGGAAATGTAATTTAATAAAGACCGTACAATCATCATTTTTGATATTACTGTAGAATTCATGATAATTATTGACTTGTAACGTAATATTCTCAGCTGTCTGTGCCGGAATAACTGCTGAACTAGGTAAACTTATTTCTTTTCCATTTATACTGCAAACTACGACAGGGAAATTTTCAGGATTATTTATGCATACTTCTAATTTATTACCTTCTGCAAAGAAAGACATCTTTGGTTGACTGAAAATATTGATGTTGGAAAGTTGTGAGATCCCTTGATTTAATGAGTTCAAGGCGTTCATAAAAATTAGTTCAATTGCTAGAACTGCAATAAATGCTATAAGTCCTACAGTTTTCACATCATCTTCTTAGCCTTTCTAGTAAAAAACTTTTTGCAGTTAGAACTGCTGATTCGAGAATATGCTAACAGTTAACAAATTTTATCGTTATGTTTATTATATCTACATATTCTATGCCAATAATTGCCTTCAACTTAAATAATAGCTATTTATTATGGTATTACTTAAAGATAATTTTTAGATTACTCTTTTCATTTTACTCTTCTTCTATAGTTTACCTCTTTTATTTCCTCCCATTTTATCTTCCTTTTATTTTCAACTTCGGAATATAAAATGAACAAATGTTTAGGGAAATCAGAATAATCGTTAACCTTAACTATCAATTCTCCAGTTAAGTATTTCAGAACGTCTATTAAATCTGGCGCTCTAAAGGGAATTTTCCTCCTTAAGAATTCCTTTACAGCATTTATATACTCTTCAATAAAATCATTAGCTATAATAGTATATCTACCTTCTCTAGGGGGATATAGGTAAACACCATAAGTTATAAGTCCTCCTCTAATAATCTCAAAAGGATGGCCTCCACAGTGTGCTTTGCTATTCCTCCAAATTTTAAATGCCTCCTTATCGTCTAATGGCAAATCAATCATTCCACAATCTCTGCCGTCTGCATAAGACTTATATAATTCCTTGAGATCCTTATCGACATTGAGCCCGTTAGCCTCATAAACTATTTTAACAACCTCAAGATAATCTCTTAAGGTTATATCATCTGACGGAAGTTTGTTTTTCAAATTGTCCTTGTATTGTTTAATGATTTGTTTAGCTTCTTCATTACTCATTTTAGGTTTTGTAACATATTTCAGTTTAACTTCTCCTACTAAGTAATGCTTGTATATGTCATCGGCGGATATAAAGATGGGATCTTGATGCTGAAGTTTCATGAATTCATAAACTCTCATTATTAATGAATTATAACATGCTGGCAGTTCTTCGTCTCCTTTTCCAATTTTTATTCCACCTTTAGTATGAACGAAGAATTCATATTCATCAAACTCCTTAAGGTAGCAAAATCCCGTAGGGACGAACTTTAATTTGTCCTTAACTTTAACTGGTAAAAAGAGGTAAAAATAACACCTAACATAATCATCTTCTCTTGTAGGATAAATATAATTCTCCATTTCTTTTAACAAGTTATAAATTTTAGTACTTTTAAAGGTAATTTCTCTCAAATAATTGAAGTCAATGAGATAAAGGATTAACGGGTATTTTTCAATTATCTCCCAAATCCTCTTCTCTTTTTCTGTATTCATGTCAATATCTCACATATTTTAAAAGAAGAGAGTAAAAAGAAACATATAAGTTGATCGCAATTGCAAGATTACTAGATAAACTTAATTGAACAAGTACTTATGAAAAATTTTCACAGCTAATATTCAGATATATAAACAATAGTGAGAAATGCTTAATGAAGTTCATATAAATCAGGCTAAAAGCTATTAATTTTGTAGATAGCAATAGAGAATAATTCAAGGGTTGGAGATCCTTATATTTTAATGCTGACTACCTATATTTAACACATGGAAATAGTGAACGTTCCTAACGTGAAAGATAGGAAAGCCTACTCTAAAGTAAGGTTACTGGAAAGTATGGTGGAATTAAGAATTGCCCTTGAAATGCTTAAGGAAGGATATACTAGAAATTCCGCGCAAAAGGTCTTCATGGCTTGGAAAGCCATTATTAGTGCATTAGTCTCATTAAATCTAGATAAATTAGGTAAAAATGAAAAGGAGAAAGAATGGTATAAAAAATCTGGATTCTCAGCACCTACTACCAAGCTTAAATTAATCTCCAACGATCTGGAGAAAATAGGTTATGATAAAATCTCATTCATTACAAATACGGCTCTTCTCTTGCACAGTTATGCCTATAACGGTATTTATGAAGGATTAACTCCATATTCCTCTAAGAAAGACGCTGTAATGGATATCCTAAGCCTTACTCACTTCATCTTAGATAATTCTAAGAATTACTTTAAGGAGATTTGGAACGAAGAGCATGAGAAGGAGTTAGAGAACGTTAAGAAATTGTTAGAAGAGATAGAGAGAAATAAGAGTTCTTGATTATAGAAAAGTATTTTTACCACGTTTTCTAGCTTAGGTTGATGAGTTTAATACTTTTAATAACTAACTATATTGGAATTATTGCCTTTTCAATATCCGGTTCTATGAAGGCTATTGAAAAGAAAATGGATTTACTTGGCGTTATAACCCTGGGTTTTTCAACGTCATTAGCCGGAGGAATTCTTGCTGACCTGTTATTGGGAATTACTCCGCCCACAAACTTAATTTATATACCTTATCCCACAGCGTCTTTTATTGCTAGCATAGTTACTTTTGCGTTCTACAAGAAATTTACTCACGTAAGTAAGCCTTTAATATACGCAGATGCTCTAGGTCTAGGAGCCTTCACCGCCTCTGGAGCCTCATTAGCGTTTAGCTTAAGACCAGACCCTCTGCTGGTTATAATGGTAGGAACTATAACCGCTGTAGGTGGAGGAGTGCTTAGGGATATATTAGCTAACGAAATTCCTTTAGTTCTAACTAAGGAGTTTTATGCCTCAGCATCAATTATAGGCTCTACAATATATTACGGTTTAGCAGAGTTAGGCGTGCAGACAGGGTTTCTTACCACTTTAGTTTTACTTTTGACGTTCGCTCTAAGACTTCTCGCTATTAGAATGAAGTGGAAGTTGCCTAATGCATCTTGACGCTAAGGAAAATTGCCAATAAAATGATTATTGTTCCTATTGTCTCATAAATGTTAAGGAATTCTCTAAAAATAATCATTGAAAGTATTATTGTAAATATAGGCTCTAATGCGGTTATTATTGATGCGGTTATTGAGTCAGTCTTCTTCATTCCTCTGTAAAAGAAGAAGTAAGGGATTACAGAGGCAAAAATTGCCAAGTATATTCCAGCATAAACTGAAGGTAAATTTAGTACTCTAACAAAAGGTAAAGAGAAAGGTATAGACCAGAGAGACTGTGAAAATATTATTTCCCAATCACTCATGCCTTTTCTTTGTAGGAGTCGAGAAAAAGATATTAAACCTGCGTAAGTTAAGCCCGAAGCTAAGCCTAGAAGGAACTGCTGGAAAGTAGGAACTCCTAAGTACATGATATATAAACCTACCAAAATCATTAACGACGAGACAATTTTTCCTAAAGTAGCCTTTTCTTTCACTAAAAAATAGGAAAATATCGAAACCCAGAGAGGAGCGGTGTAAAGTAATACTGCAGAGAGTGAAGGCCCGTCTATAGGAATTGTATAAATATACGTTAAATAGAAGAGTGAGGAAACAAAACCCATGCCGATGGCATATTTATTCACAACTATTTTCTTTACAATAAACAGAGAAACGATCGTGGAGAATATACTCCTCATTATGACCATTGTAAATGGACTCCCACCGAGTAAGTAAAAGTAGTTAACAGCAATCCCGATTGTGCCCCAGAAGAAAGCTGCTAGAGTTAAATCAACGTGACCGCTTGTTCTCATTTGATACTAATAAAAGTGATTTGCATTATTTAATTAATGTTGGACTTTGAAGACGTAAAAATTGATATAGAGGATGAAAAAACTAGAGGAGAAATTCTGAATTTCTTTTCAATATTCATCTATCTATCAAACTTTTACGAGAAAGCCTGTATAATTCACGTCCATTGTAACGGAGTACAGATAGAAGGAAAACCAGGATTTGTAGTTGTAAGCAATTTTCCTAAAATTTACTCTAAAGGGGCAGATAAACTTAGGGCTTTGGCTTATCTTTCCTTATTTAGAGAAGAGAAGCCTATTATTGAAAACGATATTCAAGCAATATCTTCAATATCGTTTGTTCCCCTTTATTTTTCAGTTAAAATGAAAGAAAAAGGAATAATAAAATTTCTATCTTCACTTACTCAATACTATTCGGCCATTTATAATCAGCTAAAGAATGAGAAAATAAGGGAAGACTTTAGGAAAGTTTTGAACTCATTCAAGATTATAGATACAATGTTCCTAGAAAACATTAAAAATTCTTACTTAACTCATTTAGGACTTTATGCTAAATTATTAGCATTTGCATCAGGATCTTCCTTATCATATAATGATCTCTTAAAGAAATATGGCATAATTTCATAGTCGAAGATTTTTAATTTCTTCCTATCCAATAATAATTAATGTCACAGATAGACGATATTATCAAACAATATAATAGCGGCAACTTGAATTTAGCTTTAAGAAAATTGGAAGAATTAGTCAATAAAAATCCTACAAAAGAAGCTTACGAGTTGATGGCAAAAATCCTCCTTGAAATGGGCAAAGACGATGAAGCGCTGGAATACTTTGAGAAGGCAGGAAATAAGGAAGAGAAAGCAAGAATACTATTATCAAGGGGAATGTACTCTGAGGCATTAGATGAGTTAAAAGACGTTAATTCTACTCAAGCTAGGATAATCAGGGCTACCATATATTTGAGGAAAGAAGATTATAGGAAAGTTATTGAAGAGTTAAACGATATAAATGATGAACTTTCTTCTAATCCTCTCTATTATAAAATAAAAGGAATAGCTGAATATTATTTAGGAAATTATTATGACGCACTTAGGGATTTAACTAGAGGAATTGAGCTTTATCCATTAGATTCTGAACTATATTATTATAGAGCGCTAGTGAAAATTTCATTAAATGAAGATAAAGAAGCTGAAAATGATATAAATACTGCAATAAATTTGAACCCATATTATGCCGAGGCGTACTTCAGTAAAGGTTTGCTTAAGGAAAAGAAAGGAAAATATGAAGAAGCAATTGCCTATTATTCTAAGTCAATAGATATTAATCCAGAATATGTTGAGGCGTACGTAAGAAGAGCTAAAGCTTACATGAAGAGCGGAATGGAGAAAGAAGCATTTGAGGACATTAAAGTTGTTAAAGAATTAAAAGAAAAAGAGAATATTGACAAAAATAAACAATGATAGGAAAATGATTATTGACTTGTTATATTAACTTATTTAATTCCATAATAACATAATTTATATTAGGTCTTTTTAAGATATTTGGGGATGTCATTGTTTTTATTAATGGATTAAATTCCGCGTACTCTGCAGGTAAAGAAAACCTTTGGTGAAATGCCTCTAATTCTTTCCTGGCTTCTTCTAAATAAATAGCATAAGGTTGATTATTCACATAGGATTGAACAGCCTTGTCCATGAGTTCCGACACTTTGGGTGGATTAAATTGTGTTTGAGTAAGCATTTTATAAATTGTTGCTCCTAAAGCGTATACGTCCATTCTTACGTCAGCGCCTTTATTAGTGAACATAGCCTCTACTTGATCTATTGAACAGTATTGTGGAGTATACTCTAACACTCTCTCTCCTATCTTTCTTGCAGAACCTAAATCTCCTAATTTAACTGAAATTACTCCATTTCTTATGTTCTCGTAAATTTCCTCAGCAGTTTTCCCTGGATATTTATTAAAGAATATATTAGAAGGCTTTACATCAAGGTGAACGTATCCTTCTTGGTGAATCACTTTTAATGCATTAGCAATACTAAGCGAAATTAAACCTACAACTTTCTTCCAGTAGCTTGAGAGTACTACTGCTTGATTTTTTAGTAAGTCTTCTACTGTACCTCCTTCCATTAGTTCCATAACTATTGCAGGAGGCATGGAATAATACACTTCCGACTTCCCTCCTACTACATCCATTATACTATTTAAATCTGCAAAAAATCCAAATATCCTAACAATATTAGGTGACTTCTCAGAAATACTTTGTAAGTTAGATGATTCTTTTGATATATTTCCAAATACATTAAGTATATCATTAACATTTGATTTGGAAATTTTAGCTACTTTTAATGCGTATTTTTGATTATTTCTTTCTCCAACTAATACATACGAACTTCCTCCACTCCCTAAAACTTTAGTAATTTTATAACCATATAAATTGCTGCCTATCCAAATATTAGGATCCCAAGATTCTAAGGGAGGGAGTTGTTTAGGATTCACAGTATTTGATGTAATACCTATAATTGAGGCTAGAGTTGATTTTGCTTTTTCCTTAATAGGTTGTGGCAAGTCTTTTGTGAGCAAATAACTTGCAAATTTCTCTGCAGAATCCTTATCTTTCAACACTAATACATCAAGTAAAACACTAGCATCTGATGGAATAACATTCTTGGATATTATACAATTCACTACATTTGAAAGATGATTACAGTTATTGTAGATTATTTTTCCCGCAAATTTTGAGTAAATCCAGGATATCGAATTGCATTCAAATTTACTTGCAGCATCACAGAAGATCTTAGTATACGTATAATTTAACTTTAGTAATGCGTCCAAATACTTTTCCGCTTTATTGTATAAATTTGAATTTATTGCGCTAAATAATTTATTCTCTATGAGCTGCGGATTAGATAAACTAATCGGAATTACTGAAGCACCAAGAATTAAGAAAACTAACGTGTAATAAGGCGAATAAATAAAGGAGAACCAGGCTAGGCCTAATGATACCAAGGATACTACTATTGCAAGCTCCATATCTCTTTGTCCTCTGAAAATAATACTTCCAAATACAGCAAGTATTATCATTACTAGAATCAAATATGTTACAAAATGATTTATAATATAATATAATATTTCCTTCAGTATCGAAACATTATTTAATATTAAAGGTAAAAATACCAATGGTAATAACGCTGAAAGAAAATAAGGTAACGCAACATTATTTACTGCGTTAAATACTAATCGTTCTGATTTTTTGCTAGCTGATAATACAAATCCTAGTATTCCTGTAACTGTATAGAACAGAAACATATGATTATAAAATAATACTGAGTAAGGCAAATATTTGAAAATACATGAGAAGCATCTTATATTAAGGAAAGAATATTGTAAAATAGGCAATAGTATGAATGCTGTAATAACTAAATATATTATTTGTAATTTAGTTCCTCCAAAGAATAATGCAAACAATAACAGCAAGGAAGTTAAAACTATGAAAGTTATATATAGAAGTGTAGAAATTGAAATAGTAGATAGCATAGAACTAAATGTCTGAGGCAAAAATAACGGTATTAATAAACTCGATATAACCATTGCTATTCCTATCGACTTAAGGCAGGGTTTTATCGACATCGCTAAAGCATATGTTATTAAGCTTTCAGTAACAATAAATATAATTGAATTAGACAAAAATAGAGAAATATCATTAATCATTGAATAAAAAATTATGAAGCTCACGAGTAGTGAAGACGCTATAAATGAAAGTCTAATAGTATTGACAATTTTTTCGTTAACTCTCATTTGGGGATAAATAGACGTAGCATAATTTAAGTTTCACTATATTTTGATCTGATATTTATAAATAAATAGTTTTTTAATTCTTCTTCTGGTAAATTATAAACCATCTGCGTAAGCTCTTTAGCTAAGATATCTCTCTCCTCAAATCTCATCTTTACTCCAGCCAATATCAGTCCCCCAATAACTGCTTGATAACTATAAAAAATACTTACGCCTAAAGAAGAAATTTTCTCTCTAATAATTTTGGAGTTCATTACACCACCTATTACTGAAACTCTTCCGCCTTCTTTCTTTAGCCTATTAATCATCTTTGCAATATATTCGCTTGCCTCATTCATTACTCTTAAAGCTAAAGGATCTCCTTTCTGAGCAAGTTCATCAACTATTACCGCAAAACTGGCAATAAGCCTCTTATCCTGCTCCTTTGAAAGTTTTATTACTGCCTCTCTAAAGGGTAATTTAAAATACTCTTCCACGGCCTTAGGAAGTTCACTCTTTTCCTCAATTCCGTCAACTACCCTTGTTGCATATGTTATAGCAGTCTTAGCTATCCAAGAGGCAGAACCTTCATCACCAAAAATCCAACTCCAACCTCCTACTCTGTGAAGCTCACCGTTCTTTTGATAGAAGGCTACACTCCCTGTACCTGGAGCAAAAACTCCTCCATCCTCGAACAAGTTAGTAGCCCTATAAGCTCCTACGCCATCATTATAAACCTGAGCATTAGGGAAGATCCTTCTTACCATTTCTTCTCCTCTTTTAGTATCTTCTGCAGAATCTCCTATTCCTGCTAAACAAAAAACCGCTTTATCCGCCTTATCTCCTTCTGCTTCGTTTATTGCTCTCCTTAAATTTTCCTCTGCTTTATTCACTCCTATTATTGCAAAATTTGAAGATCCTGCTAATCCTATTCCTTTAATTTTAAAGTTTTTCTTATCAAAAAGTAAAGCTACTGTCTTAGTTGCACCACCATCTACTGCCAATATCACATTCTTTGTTTTGATACTAAGTTATTAATGAGTTTCCACAATTTATCATGTGAATAACCTTTCTGAGATAGGGAAAATTCTGGTGGATAACCTAAATAGATATTACATGCCTTTCCCAGTGGACAAAAAAGTTTGCAGTGGGTGGGCTAAAGATTTACCTAGAGGAGGAGATACAATTATTTACACCTCATGCATGTACCAAATAGAACCTGCAGTAGGAATGTTCCTTAAACTTCTTCCCTCAATTTCCTCATTTAAAGGACTAATGCCACTAGCAAGGTTAGTTAAGCCTTCAAAGTCTCAGCTGGATAGGGCTTATAAAATACTAAATAATATCGTGAAAGCTTTGGAAAAATCGGGAATAAAACCGGGATACCTTTATGAGGAAGAACCTTACAGCGGGGCAATCTTACTTGAAATGGGCTTTCTAGAGGAGTTTAGAGAATACGCAAAGAAGGTTGTTTCTCTCTTTAAAGAGAAAGGAGCCAAAAAGATAATAACCGTTGACCCTCACACTCACAACGCTCTAACTAGGTATCAAGAATTCGTTAAACACGACTTAGAAATCGTAAATTATCTAGAGCTAGTAAATTATACTAAAAAAGTTGAGGGAGAATTCACAATTCACGATTCCTGTCTTTATTCTAGGTTCCTAGGCTTAAGGGAAAAATACAGAGGGTTAATAGAAAAATCTGGGATTAAACTAGTGGAAGACGAAATGATAACAGGTAAGGATACTTCCTCCTGTTGCGGGGGTCCTTTAGGACCCGTTGATCTGAAAGTCAGTGAGAAAATAGCTGAAAATAGGGCTAAGGATTTGGAGAAACTAAGTAAAAGACTTCTAGTAGTCTGCCCAATATGTTACGTTACTTTATTGCCTCATTTTAAGGGAGAAATAATGGACATTGCTGAGGTGATATTTTGAGCTGGGATATTGCAGTAAATAGGGCTATAAATAACGCTGTCCCCAAGGTGTACAAGGTTTTAAGCGAGCATCCTTACGTTGAGGAATTGGCTAAGAGACTTAGAGAAGCTAAGCTTGAGGTTTTAAATAATCTGGAGAAATACGTGGAAGAGACTTTACAGTCAGTTAAGAATAATGGCGGAAATGCCTATTACGTTCACGATGAGAAAGAGGCTCAAGAAATTGTCGGGAAAATTGTAGGAAAAGGTAAGATTGTTGTAATGGGCAAATCAATGGTTGCTTATGAATTAGGAATAAGGAAATACCTGGAAAGTTTAGGAAACGAGGTTTGGGAAACTGACTTAGGAGAATTCTTAATACAACAAGCTAATGAACCGCCTTCCCATATAATAGCCCCGGCAATTCACATGACCAAGGAAAGTGTAGGTAAGCTCTTAAAGGAGAAACTTGGAGGAGTTGATGAAAATTCTAAAGTTGAGGACATGGTTGCAGTAGTGAGGAAATTCTTGAGAGACAAATTTGTTAAGGCAGACGTAGGAATAACTGGAGCTAATGCAATAGCTGCAGATACTGGGTCAGTGCTGTTAGTTGAAAATGAGGGGAACATAAGGTTCACAACTGTTGCTCCTCAGATTCATATAGCTATAGCAGGAGTCGAGAAAATTCTACCAACTTTGGCTGATGCAATGATAGAACCTTTAGTTCAGTCAGCTTATGCCGGACTTTATCCGCCAACATACGTTAATTTAACTTCTGGGCCCAGTTCTACAGCAGATATAGAACATAATAGAGTAAGACCGGCTCACGGTCCTAAAGAATTTCACCTAATATTGGTAGATAACGGGAGAGTGAAAGCCAATAAAGATAGTGTGTTGAGAGAAGCTTTACTTTGCATTAGATGTGGAAGATGTCATTTTCACTGTCCAATATATAGAGCAATTGGAAATATTTGGGGAGATCCGCCTTATAGTGGACCAATGGGTGCAATGTGGTCTTATATAGTCAAGGGCGATGCAAAGCCTGCAATGTATTGTGTTCATTCAGGCAACTGTAAGGAAGTTTGTCCTATGCGGATAAACATTCCAAGAGTATTAGAACATATTAAGAATTTAGGCCTACACTCACAGACTAAAATGTAAGAGAACGTTTTATACTATAAATTTTTGATATTTATAATAGGATAATAATGTTAATATCTACATAAAATAAATTATCCATATCTTTCTTCCCTTAGATCTGAGGTGTCTAAGTGCTTATACGGAAAACCTTCTTTAAGCCATTTGTTAACTAGTTCCTCTATCTTTTCCTCTTCTCTAATCTTTTTTCCTATCTCAGCTTTTCCATATTCAATAAGTAAATTCACCGCCTCATTTTTGGACTTTGCTATGCCTAGTTTGATCATTTTTTCTATGAGTTCTGCAATGCTTCTATCAACTTTAATAGTTATTGTAATCGACATATTCCTAATAATAATAGATAGGCATACCGAATATAAAAATTAGAAGTCATTCTAGTACACTAAGATGTTTCGATTTTAAGATGTATTAGGATTATATGTTAAATATATGATTAATAGCAATAGTACTACAATTACATGAATGAGGGAATTAAAACATACCTTGCGCGAACTTTTTAGACTTAAATTAATGATTTAACGTATGGTTAAATTTAGCGTCGGCAAATTACCTTATTTTGAGAAATGGATAATCTTAGGAACTTTAATAGGTATTGTCGTAGGGTTATTCTCTATAGCCTTTACAATTCTCCTAGATTTTTTTCAATTACTCTTTATTCACATTATTTTACACATAAGTTACCCTAAGCCTCTAGGAGAAGGGGGAAATTTAAGAATACCTCCTTTTCATCCTAACTTTCTAATTCCCGCAATAGTTGGACTCGGAGGCCTGATAGCTGGCATTATCATATACAGAATCTCTCCAGAGACTGCAGGTGGCGGAGTTGATTTCGCAATAACTGTTTATCATGAATTACAAGGTAAAATGAGAAAAAGAGTGGCCTTTGTAGAGCTTTTTACGTCCACAATTATTTTAGGCTCTGGAGGTAGCGCAGGAGATTTAGGCCCCATGGGACTAATAGGTGGATCTTTGGCCTCAACTATTGCCCAACTTTTTGACTTAACTCCCGAGGATATGAGAAGAGCAGTAGCTGTAGGGATAGGCTCTGGAGTTGGAGCAATATTCAAAGCGCCTATAGGAGGAGCATTATTATCTGCTGAGATACTCTACAGACGAGATTTAGAGCCGGACGTTATCTTGCCTTCAATGATTTCCTCAGCAATTGCTTATTCAATTTACGGTTCATATGTGGGCTTTCAACCTATATTTGGACTTTATCCTTTCCAATTTTCACCCCTTCGTTTGCCATTTTACGCTTTATTAGGAGTCATAATAGGGTTATTTTCAATATTATTTGTAAAAATTTATTCTACGATTACGTTGGTATTTAAGAAAATGAAAATAAGGAATGAAATAAAGCCCGCAATAGGTGGAGTTCTAGTAGGCTTACTAATCTTGATCTTCCCAGAAGTAATGGGTACGGGATATGGATGGGATAACTTGCTTGAATTTGGAGTTATACCCTTCTCTTCTTTACCTTGTATTTTCCTCCTTTTGGTAGGTTTAGTTAAAATGCTTGCCTCATCACTTACTATTGGTAGCGGCGGTTCAGGAGGAATAGAAGCTCCAGCTTTTGAAATAGGTGCATTCATAGGTGCATCTTACGGTTTAATAGTACACGATCTGTTTCCCAACGTTGTCCCAGTAATAGCTCCATTTGTAGTAATAGGAATGCTTACAATGTTCGGCGCTCCCGCAAAGGCTCCACTGTCTGTAATGGTAATAATAACTGAAATGACTTCATCTCTCCAATTATTGCCCGGAGAAATGATAGCTGTTGCGTTAGCTTACGTAATTTCCGGGAAGTATACTTTATATCCTGCCCAATACCCTACCAGGAGAGATTCTCCAGCTCATAGGAGCGAGTACGAGGTTCCAATAATGGAGAACATAAAAGTTAGTGAAGTGCCATTTACTGAGCTAAGGATAAATGAGAACGAAAACGTAACTAATGCGAAAAAGTTAATGGAAGAAGAAGGCTATTTATCCCTCCCAGTTGTAGATAATGAAGGAAATTTTGTAGGAGCAGTGTTTTATAGGGACATAGTTAATAAACAAGGGAAAGTCATTGAATATACAGTGAGAGGAATTCCTTATGTTACTCCTAATTCCAATATTGAAAATGCGTGGGAAATAATAACAAGAACGAAATCCAGATGGGTTGCAGTTGTAGAAAAAGGTAAACTAATAGGAGTAGTAACTTTGGACGATCTGTTTAATGTGTATGAAAGAGAGCTTAAGAAAGTTCATAAAGATTGAGTTAATTTCCTAATTTCTTGAACTAAATATTTCGAAAGTTCTAAGCATTTTATTGCGAGATCTTCTTTTAAGCTTTCATAACCATAATCTGCGTCCTTTCTTCTCTCATATAAATATAAGGATTCCTTTGCTAATTCGTCCTTGCCTAAATGCTTTAGAATGTTGATTAATTTATCATCTCTCTTAGGAATAGTTGTTCTAAGCTTTTTAGCTAATTTCTCAATTTCCATCCTCACTGCAAAATATGAAGCTGAAACTGCTTTATTATAACAACCGTTTTTTACATCTATTTCTGCTTCCTTTAATAGTATGTCAACTTTATCCATTCTGGATTACGTGGAAGTTTATTGAACAGTTATACTTAGAATTAACATCTAAAGCCACGTCAGCAATGCTCATAATAACGTCATCAGTCTTACTCCTAACAACAACAAGAACATTACTATCGTAAACTTTCTCGTTCTCATCTAAACCAATGATCATAACAAGGTTATTCCCTAACCTTTCCCTCAAGAGCTTCGTAAACTCGAAAAGGGCAGAATCCCACTCTCTCGTAAAATTTAATGAGTACATCAATATAAAAAGAGACTATTAAAATAAAATTCTTACATCAACTGCGAACGCTCCATTCTCGTTAACAATTAACGGATTAATATCCATTTCCTTGATATTGAGGTCTACTATCATTCTAGATACAGTAACTATTGTCCTTATTAACGAACCTTCATCATATCCTCTTTTCCTTGCAGTTAACATATCATGAACCTTACTTTCTTTAAGCATTTCTAAAGCCTCGTCCTCATAGACCGGAGAAATTCCGTAACTAACGTTCTTTAAAACTTCGACGTAGATTCCTCCACTGCCTACGAGAACCGTGTGGCCAAACACTGGATCCTTTAAACCTCCTACAAACACCTCTAGTCCGGTTAATTGCTCTTGAATCATTACTCTCTTAGTTATTTGTGAAAGTTGTTTATATACGCTCTTTACCATGTCCTTCTCAACGTTCATTGCAACGCCTTTCATTTCAGTCTTATGCAAGGGCTTATCTGCGGAAATCTTCATTACAACAGGATAACCAATACTGTCGGCAACTCTTTGCGCCTCTTCTTCCGACTGTGCAATACCCCATTTAGGAGTTTTTATTCCATATATTTCCATTAACTTCAGTGCCTCATAGTCCGCTAGATACTCTTTGCCTTTAGTAAGTTCTACTGCAGAGGAAATTGGCTGTGCAACCCTTATTTTCTTTCTAGGATTCGGCTTTGACGTTAAGTACCTTATTGCCCTAACTGCTGCCTCTGGGAAATTAAAAGCCGGAATTGATGCAGACTCTAGTATTCTTAATGCAGAATCCTCATCAACACCCATCATTACTCCGACTACCCCTTTACCCTTATAATTCAACAAAACCTTAGCAACTTCACTACAGCTCACTACCGGTAAAGATTGAACAATTACAAGCTTTGTACAATCGAGGTCTTGCACAATTTTCATTGCCTCTGCATATCTATCTCTTCCTGCATCACCAGATAAATCCAAAGGATTCTTCGGCAAACTGGTTACAGGTAGTATTTTCCTAAGTTCGTCCTTTATTCTATCCGGTATATCAACCATATTTAACCCGTTCCTTGAAATCGCATCAGAAGTCAATACTCCGTGACCTCCACTGTTCGTCACTACTAGAATATCTCCTTTTATTGGTTCAGAAGAAGTTACAAACCTTGTTAGATTAAGGAAGTCGCTTAAGTCCTCTACAAATATTCCTCCGACAGTCCTTATTGCAGCCTTAAAGACTTCATATGAGCCCGCTAAACTACCAGTGTGAGTCTTAACTGCCTCAGCACCTTTTGCTGTAGCCCCTCCTTTTATAAAAACTACAGGCTTTCTTGAGGCCGCGTCAGGAATAACGTCGAGAAATTTCTCACCGTCTGCAACGCCCTCAAGGTAAACAAATATCGCTCTAGTTTCTGGATCTCTGGATAAGTAGTCAATTACTTCGTATTCTTTTACGTCTGCCTGATTGCCCATGCTAACTAAAAAGCTTATCCCGGTTCTTGTTCTTTGAGCCCAATCTAACATGTAAGCTCCTATTCCACCGCTTTGAACTACTAAAGCTATTTCTCCCCTTGGAACATTGGCATAAGCAAAGGTACCATTAAAGTCCGGAGAAATTAGACCCATTGTATTTGGTCCTAAAACTCTTATTCCTCCCTTTTTGGCTGTAGATATTAATTCCTCCTCAAGCTTAGCTCCTTCATCTCCTACTTCCCTGAAGCCAGAAGTTATAACAATTGAAGCTTTTACTCCTTTCTCAACGGCGTCCTCCATTACCTCTACAGCAAACTGCCTTGGTACTGAAATAATAGCTAAATCTACGTCTCCAGGAATTTCCTTCAATGTTTTATAAGATTTCATTCCCTCTATTTCTTCTGCCTTATTATTTACGGGATAAATTTTCCCTCTGTAGGTAGCGATTAGGTTTCTCAAAATTATATTGCCTATCTTTTCTCTATTCCTTGAAGCTCCTACTACCGCTATTGATTTTGGTCTAAATAGAGGATCTAATGACATACATTACTTTTGAAATCGAGATTAAAATTTCCTACGTATATTCATTTATAGATTTCTAATTAACCTTGTTAAAAGCTAATAATACTTAACCATCTGACTTCCTCCCCGCCCTAAAGGGCGAGGGTTCCCACCATCGATTCGGGTCTCATTTAGCAGTCGGGATAGCCAGAGAGGGAACTTTCATCGCTAAGCTCTAGTCCCTTAAAGGGAGATACCGGTTGCTCCTCCCACAGTCCCATTCAGCAAGGAGCGTCGTTAGTGTCACTAAGAGATGCTAAGAAAAAGAGATATTTAAATTATCAACATCCCCGCCCCTTCTGGAGGCTTTCAATCTTTTGTAAAATTATACCTTCTTATAGAAAAAGAAGAACGTAAAGTTTTACGTTCATCAAGACGAGAAAGGTAACGTTAAAATCAAGAAAATAGGATAACTAATGAGGAGAAATTCTTTGCCGTGCAAAGGAATTCACGCAGTACCCTCTGGGCCTATAGAATTTCCAGAATTGGTATATTCCTTCGTTATATGTGATGAGAAGGTAGTAATGATAGACGGAGGAGTAGCAAATAGCATAATGGACGTTAGTTTTCTCGATAAACTTGATTACCTAGTAATCACGCATCTTCACATTGATCATATAGGTTTAATTCCAGATATAGTTTCGACCTATAAGCCTAAAATACTAGTTTATGAAGGTTACAAGAAATACCTTGAGAATCCAGATAAGATAAATAAGACAGCAAGGCAAATCCTAGGAGAGCTAGTGGACATTTACGGGGAAGTTAAACCAATTAATGGAGATATCCTAGAAGTGAAAGGAGGAGAAGAGATAAAGATAGGGAAAAATACGATGAGGATATTTTACACTCCCGGCCACGCTAAGCACCATATTTCAGTAATGATTGGAGATGTGCTTTATACTGGAGATTCTGCAGGAGGTAGATATAACGGAATTCCTTTCCCCACTACTCCTCCGCCCTTAGATTTAGAGAAGTATATTTCTAGCTTAGAGTTCCAAATTTCCCTAAAACCTAGAGTAGTTGGCTTATCTCATGGAGGTTTCACTTCCTCATCTCACCTCTTAGAGCATTTAGAGCAAATAAAGAGTAACCAACGTGTAGATATAGACCTTGGAGGGACTCAAGGAGAAATTCTAAGAAGACATTTAGAGATTAATTATAAGGGATTAGAAGAAGCGAGGTCAAAAGCCGTAGGGAACAAAGGGCTTTCACAGAAGCCTTAATAGGCACTCTAGCCCGCGGCTAAAAAATCTTTAATTTTAGAGGAAAAAAGTCTTATGGTTCCCTAGTTTCTTCAATTATTTCCTCTATAGCATCCGTTCTAAATCCAGATTTTACTGCTATATAATGGAATATTAAAACTACTATAGCAGCTATTATAACATCAGTCGGGAAGGGTATTATTGGATTTAATCCTAGTGCTCCGAAATAAGATAATAAGAATATTGCAAATATAAATGCGAATATCCAATAGCTAGCTTTTATCTCTTCCTTGACATCTTCGTTACTAAAGCTCCATAGGACCGCAATGTTTGCTAGTGAAACTCCTACCATTATGATAGTATAAAGTATTAAAGCAGTGGTATTACCTGCAGAAAGTCCAGAAGTCGCAGTATAGAAGTCATAAGCAGTAAGTAAAATTACTACCAAGTCTACAACTCCTAATGGATAAGCTATCTTCTTAGGAACTCCTAACCTTACAGCATAATATCCGAAGAATATAGGAAAACCTAAGAATATTGCGGTCACTACGTAGAATAGTGTTGAAAACCCTGACCAATATACTATTAGCCCAGAAGCTAATGTAGCTATTGGAGCAATTACTTTCGCCGCAGGTAATTTAAAGTTCCTCTTTAAGTCTGGAGCGGTTTTTCTTAACGTCTCTAGTCCAATTCCACCCATTATATAAGTAAAGACTGTTGCAGAAGAGATGAAGCCTACTAAGGATTCCCAAGATGGGAATGGTAACATGAATATAGCTGCAATTATTGTTGCAGTAATTAAAGCTATAACTGGAACCTTCGTTCTGCCAATCTTTAAGAAGAGTCCAGGTAAATACCCATTAGTAGCGAAGCCGTAAACTGTCCTTCCAGAAGTTCCTAGATAAATCCAACCAGTCCCGCTTGGAGAGAGTACTGCATCAATTAATAGAATATAACTCCAAATTGCAAATAGTGATGCTATAGGACCAAAAACCTTTGCAGTAGTCATTATTGTATAGTAGGGACCACTAACTAAGTTAGAATGCGCTAATGCAGTCCAATTCCCTGGAGTCACTGGTTCTGTTGCATTACCTACTTGAACAGTTACAGAAGACCAATCTATTGCTCCCGTAAATGCTACTTGAAGTAAGGTATAAAGTATTAGTCCTATTACTAGAGCTCCAATTACAGCAAACGGAATGTCTTTCTGAGGATTCTTTCCTTCACCTCCATATTCTACTGCTTGCCTAAATCCTAGGTATGAAAATATAACCCCAGTAGTAGGTATTGCATAAAGTACTGGTGCAAAGCCAGAAAATCCTGAGGCGTTCATTGGCGCACTAGGGAAAAAGCCTCCGCCCATTGTAAAGTTAGCAGGATGGAAATAAAATGCTATTAAAAATATAACCGTAAGTGCCGGAACAATTACTTTCCACCAGCCCACTCCATGAGTAACTTTACCTAGTATTCCGACTCCTGCGTACTGAAGGAGGAAGAACAATATTAGGATTATATATGCAGACAAAATTCCTAGAGGAGTTAATACTCCATTCGGATATATTAAGCCCGGAACAAGTGCTGATAAATAAGTAATTGTTGCTGTCGCTTCTATTGCAGGGACAGATGCAGCAGATAAGAAGTATGCCCATGTTATTATATATCCTGCAACTCCGCCGTGAGTATAGTGAGGATATCTTACAATTCCTCCAGATTTTGGTATTGCGGCACCTAATTCACCGTATGCTAATCCAACAAACATTACTAGAATTCCCGCAATTATCCATGAGAGTATTCCTGCACCACCTGCATAAGCTGCAGTATATAACGCTCCAAATAACCAACCTGAACCTATTACTCCTCCTACTGATAAAAATAGTAATTCCCATTTATTTAAACTCCTTCTTAAGAGCTTGTCTGAAGTTTTTCCATAATCTTTCGCTCCGCCAACTTCTCCTTTACTGCTAGACATATTAAACTTTCAAAATGAACTTTCTTAAAAACTTATCTGTATTTTGCACATAGATATATTCAGTGTTAATACAACGGAGAGTTACTTTTATTCATGTTTTACCAAAATTATAGATTAACTGCGAAATTGACGGACTTAAAATAAGCAATTTTTAAGCTAATTTAACATTATCAACCTTTTATAAAATGAAAGAAGAAATAGAAAGAAAGAAGAAAAATCTCGTCATTGCTTTGAAACTTCTTTCTTAAATTCCTCTGCAGCCTTCTTTATTTCTTCCATTGATGCCTCATCTTCCATAGTTGAAATATCTCCTATTGAAGATCCCATCATTACGGCCTTGATTACTCTTCTCATTACTTTACCTGACCTAGTCTTAGGTAGTTTATCAACGAAGTGAATCTTAGGAGTAACTATAGGTCCCATTACTTCCCTAACGTGATTTTGAATATTTTTAGCCAACTCGTCCGAAGGAGTATATCCTTCCTTTAAGACTATGAACGCATGAACTTCTTCTCCTTTTACTGGGTCTGGAAGACCTACAACTGCTGCCTCTGCTACTGCTGGATGAGAAGTTATTGCAGATTCTACTTCTCCTGAACCTATTCTATGCGCTGCAACCTTTATTGTCTCATCAGCTCTTCCTAATACCCAAACATAGCCGTCTTCGTCAATCATTGCATAATCTCCTGGGTAATAAATTCCAGGGAATTTGGAGAAGTAAGTTTTCTTAAGCCTCTCGTTTCCTGGATCATTCCACATACCCATCATCATATATGGTGGGAACGGAGGTTTCATTACTAGATAACCTCTTTCCCTAGGCTTAGTAGGATTTCCTTGGTCGTCTAAAACTTCTATAAAGTTACCGGGCAATGGATAACCAGAGGCTGGACCAGATTTCATCGGCATGTAAACTAAACCCGGCAAATAACCTAAGTTTGGTGCTCCAGTTTCCGTCTGCCACCACTGATGAGACATAAAGACTTTGCCTCCTCCAACAACTTCTAATCCCCACTTCCATGGAGAGTAATTCAACACTTCACCATTAGTTACTATCACTCTTAAAGAAGAGAGGTCGTGAGCTTTAACGTAGTCGTCTCCATACTTCATGAAAGCTCTCAATGCTGAGGCGGAAGTCCCAAATGTTGTTGCTTTATATCTTTCTATAATCTCTGCCCACTTATCAGGATATGGATAGTAAGGTGCACTTTCGTATATTACTACTGTCCTTCCCATAACTAACGGAGCATAAGTTATGTAAGAATGGCCTACAATCCAACCTATATCTGAGGTATTAAATAATACATCGTTCTCCTGACTTAGACCGTAACTCCATAAAAGCATTGTTGCAGTTCCTACTAAATACCCTCCAGTGGAATGAACTATTCCTTTAGGCTTTCCAGTAGTTCCTGAGGTATATAAGATAAAGAGGGGATCGTTAGAGTCCATGGGCTCTGGCTCTATATACTTATATTTGCCCACCTCATCAAAGTACACGTCTCTTCCTTCCTTAAATGGAATTTCTACTCCAGTTCTTCTATAGACTAAAACCTTAGATACTGGAGATTTATCTCCTAACCTATCTAATGCCTCGTCAACTATCTTCTTTAATTCTACTAGTTTTCCAGTTCTATAATATGCATCTGCAGTTATTACTACCTTTGCCTTTGCATCATCAATTCTATCAGCAAGAGCTTGAGAACCGAAGCCTGCAAAAACTACGCTATGTATTGCACCAAGCCTTGCACAAGCTAGCTTCGCAAATATTCCTTCAGGAGTTAATGGCATGTAAATTGTTACTCTGTCTCCTTTCTTTACTCCTAGTTCTCTAAGTGCGTTAGCCCATCTATTTACTTCATAAAAGAGGTCTTGGTAAGTTACTATTCTCCTCTCTCCTCTTTCACTTTCCCATATTATTGCGGCCTTAAATTTCCTAGGTGAATTTAAGTGCCTATCTACGGCATTATAAGAGGCATTAAGCTTACCTCCTATAAACCACCTAGTTAAAGGATCTTCCTGCTTCATTGTCTCCTTCCAGGGCTCAAACCAAGTTATTAATCCTTGAGCTAAATCGCCCCAGAATTTTGCGGGATTCTCTTTACTAAGCTTAAACAAATAAGAATAATACCTCATGTTATAATCTGCTTTTTCCTCAAGTTTTTGTTCGCTAATCTCTTGTGTTTCAACCATATTATATCGTATAAATATACTTATACTTTCTTAAAAAACATTACCATTTTATGACTGACTTTATCTCACCTTTAGGTTTATTTTCCAAAATTTCCTTTGCATTTTCTGGAGTAACCACAGTAGTTATCATCCTATTAAGTAAATCTCCGTATTTTTCCTTCCACATGGTAAGATAATTCACCGCAGATTTGAAGTGCCACTTATTTGCATTAACGCTACCTACAACAGCTATATTATTCTCAACCATGAAAGTTACAAGATCGGCATCAATTTGCACTTTATCCCCAGTTTGAGTACCAAATAAAACTAAGATAGAATTCTTGTTCATTTTATGCATTAAAGGAACGAAAGCTGAAGGAAAACCGCTCGTATCGACAATAATGTCTGCCTTAGGAAGATGATCAACTCCCTTAGTAGTATTAACGAATTCTGCCTCAATTCTGGTAGAAACGTATTCTTCTGCGGGCGAAGGATCTCTTCTATTTAACATGTAAACATTAAAGCCGTATGTTCTTAAAAGTAAAGAGAAGAAAGTCCCTATCGGACCTGTACCAACTACATAAGCATTCCTGCAATCGTAGGCACCGTCTTCACAATTCCATACCATCCTTTGTTGTATATGCATTACTTCCTCTATCGCTTTAACTACGTTTGATAATGGCTCCGTTAAGACTGCTATATCTTTTATTGCTTCAGGAACTTTTACTAGATAAATTTCGTCATCGACGAATTCTTCTCTCATAAACCCGTTTTTACCTCTTATTCCTGCCTCAACAAAATTTCCAGTTTCGCAAAAGTCTTGTTTACCTATTTTACAATTTAGGCAAACTCCGCAACCTCTTCTAACAACTGGAACTACATAATCTCCTTTCCTCAGCTCTTTCACTCCTTCTCCTACTTCCTTAACCTGTCCAAACGCCTCATGACCTAGAATTAATTCGCTCCAACCTTCTTGAGGTCTTGTGAATGATAATTTATTTCCTACAATACCTCTATCAGTTCCGCAGACTCCAGTATAAAGAGTTTTAACTAGCACTTGACCTTTGCCTACTTTTTCTTCAATATTTACATCTTTTACTTCCATTCCAGGCTGGTGAGGTTTAACTACTATTGCTTTCATAAATATATACTCATAAAGGAAGGTAATAAAGGAAAATTCTAAAATACCATATAGAACAAAAAATCTCTTTTGAATAATAAAAAAGGAAAGAAATTCCTTATTTCTTTCTTGCAATTACCATAATTACGGCTATAATTAGTATAATGATTACTATAGCTATTCCTAAAATTTCAGTATTGCTAAACGAGGGTGATGGTGAGGTTATTGCTGATGGAGAGGGAGAGCTACTTGTTGACGATGTTGGGGTATATCCATAAACTATTAAGTAAGTACTTGCAGGATCAGTGAACACTACGATAGTACCATTTACTACGAAATAGTCACAAGAATTCAACTCTACTAAAGAACCATTGCTCTCCTGTTCAAATACTACGAAGTTCTCATTACTTACTTTACTAACGTTAAAAGTAACGTAACCGCTAGCGGAAATATTTACAATCTGTGCTAAGTAACTTTTTCCTTGTATAGTAACATTACTTACCACTACCGCAGTAGGCTTTACAATAGTTACATTGACTATAGTAGAATGTATAACGCTTACATAAAACGCTGAGGAGTTTAAGGATAGCATTAAAAGTAAACCTTTAGCGTGGTTTACATAAACTTGGTGTTGTATAACAACATTAGCTGTGGTTTCTACAGTGTTATTTGTACATATACCTAGAATTACTGGTACTCCTTGATGATAAATTACCGAAATTAGTGAAGGCTTTGCTAATGCAGGTGCATTAATTATATGAACTATGAGTAGTTCTCCTGCTATAAAGGAGGAATCTTCAAAAATTCCATGATATTCTGCATTTATATAAGCTGAATGAACATATCCAACTGTAGTTCCGTTAATTCCGTAAAATTCTAAAGTAGTGAAGTTAACCCTACCGCTCATTGGAGCACGTAATCCTAAATTTAAGTTTCCTATTCCTAATCCTTTCCATTCTATAGCTGGCATTAATTTACCATAGAAGTATGCGGTAGTAACAGTATAGCCTTCAGCACTAGATGAAAAACTAGAGCCATTAACGAGGAAGCATTCACTTAATGGCGAGTATTTTCTTGGCATTTGAACGTGTAACATAAAAGACGAGCTATATTCAGATTCACTTGAAACGCTAACCTTAGTTAATGTGAGATTTATATATTGAATTATTGAGGAGTTTTGTTTAATTCCTACTGAGATGTTAGACATTGAAGTACCATTAATGAATTGTAAGACTACTTCGCCAGATCCATTTATATAGGAATAAGTGTGAACATAACTCTCATTAAATCCTGCCCAC
The DNA here is from genome assembly GCF_009729015.1 of Acidianus ambivalens. Lineage (NCBI taxonomy): Archaea > Thermoproteati > Thermoproteota > Thermoprotei > Sulfolobales > Sulfolobaceae > Acidianus > Acidianus ambivalens. Next base: position 908,516 of record NZ_CP045482.1, read on the forward strand.
ACTATTTCCTCCATATCAGCAGAAATGACTATTATTCTAGCTAATTGAGGTATGGTAGTTCTAACATACAGGTTCCCACTTGCAGAGGAATTAATACATATCTTCCCATTTATTGTTTCAGTACTTCCAGTCACTAAAGTATAAATTGTAGTATAACGATTAACGTAGGTATTTTTGTCATTACAGCTTAAATTCCCATAATATGTAGAGTTGCTAACTTTATATATTTCTGCAGATAAAATACCCATTTTCCCAATATGTAAATAACTGGAGTACTTGCTATACTCTAAAGTGTAATAGGTATTATTATTTGATACAGATGAATTAACAATTGACATAAAAAGTATTGGAACAATTAATAGCACTATTATTCCTATTGGAATTAATCTCATGAGCTAAACTTCTACATTCCACTATTAAAAACAAGCTTTCCACAGTAGGATAAAATGGTTGAAACGAAATAGTTTCACTATAAAATTTTTTCATTAACAAGATTATATTTATGTAGATGGTTATTTATATCATAAAATAGTCAATCTCTTTAATTTATACACATATTTCTGTTATGACATCCGTAGTTACAGGAGGAGCAGGGTATATAGGAGGGCACCTAGTTGACCATCTAATAGAGAACGGAGAAGACGTAATAAGCATAGACGATTATTCTTTTGGAAGTTACGTCAACGAGAAGGCTCAGAATATAAAATTGGACTTAAGGATAGCTTATCCCGAAATCCCTAAAGAAGCAATAATTTATCATTTAGCTGCAAATCCAGACGTTAAGACATCAATGGAAAACATTTATGATCATTTTGAACGCGACGTTAAAGTAACGTTAAATGCAATGGAAATGGCTAGAAAATATGATGCTAAAATGGTGATATTCTTTTCATCTTCAACTGTTTACGGTGAGGGAAAAATACCTACTACTGAACTTGATGAAATTAAACCTATTTCAAACTACGGCTTATTTAAAGTTCTAGGAGAAGAAATATTGAATTTTTATGCTAGAAATTATGGAATAAGAGGTGTATCTTTAAGGCTAGCAAATATTACTGGAGGTAGAGTTTCTCATGGAGTAGTCATAGATTTCATAAAAAAGTTAAGGAAAAATAAGGAAGTTCTGGAAATCCTAGGCAATGGGAAACAGAGGAAAAGCTACCTTTACATAACTGATTTACTTTCAGCAGTTGATGTAATAGTTAAGTACTTTAAAGGTTTATACGACTCATTTAATATAGGAAATGACGATTGGGTAACGGTGGACGAAATAGCTAGAATAGTTGAGGAGGAAATGGGATTATCCCCAAAGCACGTTTATATTGATGCAGGAGAAGGTAGGGGTTGGAAAGGTGATGTTAGGTTTGTGCTACTTGACATATCGAAAATAAAATCTTTTGGATGGTTGCCAAAATATTCTTCAGCTCAAGCTATAAGACTTGCAGTGAGGGATATCCTTGATAAAGTATAAACTAATGGGAATAGGATTAATTTTACTTTCTGCCTTAGTAATATATGTGTCTTTTTCAATTTTCTTCTTAGGGTTAAAAATAAAACTAGGAGGATACGATATTTCTCCGCTAATAATAAAAATAATAAATTTTGCAATAATCTTTTTAGTTTTCATTTACTTAGCATATGTAGGATATATTATGATTTTCCATGCTCAAGAAAAATAGGGAAAATTTCTTAAACTTATCAATAAATTTTTACATATGCCACTATCTAAAGATGATAAGAGAAAGTTAATTTATGCAATAGTATTTTCTGTAGCTTCTTACGCAGTAGCTGCAGGATTAGCTTTAGGAACAGCTGCTTATGCTCTTAGCATATTCACTGACCCAGTGGTAACGCTTACCATTCCGTTAATAATAGTAGCAATAGGAATCCAGGCAATAAACGCAAAGAACGGACCTCTCCTCATCTTAGTAATAAGTGCACTACTTTATGCTTTATCTGGTTTAATATTCCTAGTTCCAACCTTCGTAGTAGCAGGGCTCGTAGTAGAAGGTGTGTCAAGAATTGTGGGATATAGATCATTCAAGGCTGTCATGATAAATACCACATTAGCCGGTGGCTTAGTAGGAGTCTTCAGTGTAGTATTTGGGGTACTATTTGTACCTTCAACTGCCTCACAATTCGCTTTAGATCTAATGCTGGCATTTACCGGAATATATTTTGTAGAGTCAGCAATAATGGGTGTAGTATCTTACTACTTGGGTAATTTCCTAATAAAATCCGGGGTATTACATTGAAAACCTCTTTTTTATATTCAGTAATTTTTTCTGTGCTAATATTTCTATCCACCTATGTATCTCTAGGCATTTATGCAATGGCTATTACTATTGCAATGCTATTCAGAAGGAAGGGAATTTTCACAGCAGAAATTCTGATAGCAGTATTTTCCTATTTCGCCCTATCATACTTTGATAAAGCTTACCTTTACGTATTTACCGTAAGGGCCATAACTTACATAAACCTTTATTTTGTAATTTCAGAATTAGTTGATAAGTCAACCGCTCTTGATGCATTAGGAGAGAAAGGGGTGCCAATAATCATTGCTTTAGCTTATTATCCATATTTCTTTCAACTCTCCTCAGAGGTTTCATTTTACGCAAAGGCAAGAGGGATAGGCTTCAACCCTATAAAAATCTCAAGGCCTCTGCTAGTGGAAATGATTAAAGTTGCCGAAAACCTTTACGTCGCTTATACTGTAAAGCTTTTTGGAAATTATTCTGGAAAAAGGAATTTTAAACCTAGAACTTCTGACGTAATACTTCTTACTATAGGAGTGGTTATATTCACATTATCACTCGTGTTCCCTTTATAGGAATTACATGAGTTATTACCATTATTAATAAATATTTTGTAGCCAAAGAATACTCGTGCTCACTATTATTACCAGCAAAGGTAGTGTAGAAGTAGATAAACAAGAAATTGTTGGCCTACTGGGAAAAAACGGAAGCGGGAAGACAACATTGCTAAAGTCCGTTCTTTGCGATTCTCAAAATCAAGTTATACTTGATGGTAAAGACTTTTGTAAAGAAAAAGATTACAGTAAAGTTTCTCTTGTACTGCAAGAGCCTTATTCTCAGATTTTAGCAGAAACAGCAAAGGAAGAAGTGGAACTTTTGTCTAGATATCACAGAGTAAACGAGGAAATCGTTAAGAATATCATGGGAGAGTATTACGATAAGAAATTCCTAGAGCTCTCTGACGGTTATAAAAGGAGATTTGTAATTTCAACGACCTTAGCTTCAATGCCGGAATACGTTTTACTCGACGAGCCTTTTGCAAATTTAGATAAACACTCAACTGTCGAAGTAAAGGAAATAATTCCTAAGGGTACTTTAATAGCAGAACATAGAGTTAAGGAAATAAGAGATATGCTAGATAGAGTTTACTTGCTGGAAGATAAAATAGAGGAAATCGATAAGGAAAAACTTTACGATGAAAATTTTTTAAAATCTCATGGATTAAGGGGATTTAAACTTTCTAAAATTGAAAGTAAGCTAGGAAAAGAAATCCTCGACGTACAGACTACTAAGGCCAGGATAAAAGTTAGGGAAAGTGAAGTACTTTGTTTAATTGGAAGGAACGGAGTAGGTAAGACAACTACATTAAAGCAATTAGTGGGAAAAGTTTACGTAATTTTTCAAAATCCTGACTTACAATTCTTTTGCACTACAGTAAGGGAAGAAGTTAAAGGAAGAGAGGATGTATTATCGCTCTTTAATCTAAAAGATAAAGAAGAGAGGAGCCCCTACACTTTAAGTTACGGAGAAAAAATGAGAGTCTTAATTGCCTCAGCTTATGCCTCTGGTAGGAAGGTGATTGCGTTAGATGAGCCAAGTGTAGGAATGGACGGAAATTCTTTGCTTTCATTTTACGAAATGATTAAGCTATTAAAAGAGGAAAAGAGAGGAATAATTATAGCTACTCACGACGAGGATATAATAGGCATGTGTGACAGCATAATTGACCTGGACAAGAGCTTTTAATACATTCTGAACAATTCTCTTCACGTGAATAAAACAATAGGTAGAAACGCGGAAAGGGAATTAGTTAAGCTTCTTATGCATTACGGTTTTAATGCGGTAAGAATTCCGACGTCCAACTCTTCTCCTAATCCTTTGCCAGATGTATTTGCTACCAAGGGTAATATTTTACTTTCTATAGAAGTTAAAAGTACTTGGCAAAAGAAAGTGAAAGTTGAAGAAAATCAAATTAGAAAAATTTTAGACTTTCTGAAAATGTTCCCAATGGAAGGTAGAGCATTGATCGCTGTAAAATTTAAAGGAGGAATTGGATGGAGAGTAAAGGAAGTTGAACTAGCGAAGGAAGAGGAGGTTAATGAAGAAAACTCTATATCATTAGAGGATTATTTGCTTAACTTACAGAGTAATCTATTGCAATCATTAAATCGGCGTCCTTATCAAATTCTCTAAACTTAAAGAACTCCTCTTTTACTTCCTCTAAAGAATCTCCGACGTTAACGAATATTCCAGCAGTATCATCACTTATTTCTCTGAACATTTGCCTAGCAAAGAATTTTCTACCTATCTCCACGTTATGGGTAAATACTGCATACATAATTAAACCTGCCTTAGTTAGGTCAATTTCTGGAATTAGCCTAATGAAGTTTCTAGAATAAAGGTACCTTATATGCCTCCTAATTGTCTTAGTCGATACCTTCATTTTATCTGCCAAATACATTGTGTCTAAAGTGGGTTCTTCCTTCATTATTGAAACAAGCTTAAGGTCGAAATTGGAAGGATTATAAGGCTGTTGTTTAGGAATGTATACCATCCTTGGGTAACCCAGACTCTCGCTCATGATATCGATTTTCTTCTTTAAATCGTCTAAACTGCTACCTTCAATTTCGTAAACATTCGTTTCTTCTAGGCAATTTACCTTAAATACGCACTCTCCTTCCCAGTCCTTAATATTCTTAAAAGCAACGTATGCGTGATATTTTCCATAAAAGTTCGGATTAACGTATAGTGACACCTTCTTAATTACCTTATCTTGGATTAACTTATCTACCCTATAATTTACTGCTGGAGAAGATATTCCTATCATTTTTGCTATTGACCTTTGTGACGTTCTATAGTCCTTTAATAGGTAGAACAAGATTTTCTTATCTATTTGATCCATACTTTAATATAGTACTCATTAAATATACGCTTTCGTTAGAAGATTTTTTATAAAAATTCCTCAATTTTTCTCGGTAATATTTAGTAAAAACTCTTTTAACAAAAAAGGTGAAGCCTTAAATCATGGCTAGAAAAATGTGCCCAGTATGTAAAAAGGTTGTAGAAGAGAAGGTTATAAAAGACGGAGATGTAATATCAAAAGTCTGTCCAGAGTGCGGATATGTTTTTATATCCTATCAGAAGGGAAAGGGAGTTTTAGTACTTAATAACGTAAAATTGTCCGAAAGTCGAACTGTTTAATAATTAAGATTTATTTTCCCCTTCACTTAATTGGAAACCATGCCTCAGACTCTTACAGAGAAAATTCTCAGTAGAGCTTCTGGAAAAGAAGTTTCTCCGGGAGACGTAATAGAAGCAAAAACTGACATAGTAGCATTCCACGACTTAACAGGCTATCACGTAATAGAAGTAATGGAAAAGGCGGGAATTGAGAAAGTATTTGATAAAAGCAAAATAGTAATAGCATTTGACCATTTAGCTCCGCCTCCTGACATAAGGAGTGCAGAAATACAAGTAATGATAAGGAAATTCGTGAAAAAGATGGGATTGCCTAACTTTCACGATATTAATTTCGGAATAATGCACGAAGTTTTGCTGGAAAAATATGCCTTGCCCGGTCAAGTAATAGTAGCTGCAGATAGCCACACTACAACTTCTGGTGCCGTAGGAGCCTTTGCTCAAGGAATGGGAGCCTCAGACATTGCGGCAGCAGTAATTACTGGGAAAACGTGGCTAGTCGTTCCTACTCCCTTTAAAGTAGAATTAAAAGGTTCACCTGGAAAATGGATTACCGGGAAGGACGTAGCACTGAAGTTACTACAAGAATTCAAGGCTGATTACTTTAACGGAATGTCGATAGAAGTTTACGTAGAAAACCCCTCTGCATTCCCAATGGATTATAGAGCAACAGTATCTAACATGGGAATAGAAATGAACGCAGACGCATTAATGTTTATTCCAGATGAAGAGACTAAAAATTATATAAAGACAATGAGGGGGTACGAACCCGCGTTAGTTACACCTGATCCCGGAGCAAAATATACTGACGAATACACGATAGAATTAGGCAAATTAGAACCATTAGTTGCCGCACCTTATAGCGTAGACAACGTAAAAAGTGTTAACGAAGTTGAAGGTAAAGAAGTGGATCAAGTTTTCATAGGCTCTTGCACAAACGGTAGATTAAGTGACATAGAGATTGCAGCTAAAATACTTAAGGATAAAAAAGTAAAGACTAGGTGCATAGCAATTCCTGCATCTTACGAAATGTTCAAGAGAGCAATGGACTTAGGTTACATAGAAACATTAGTCAATGCAGGCTGTATTGTAACTTACGGAACTTGCGGCCCTTGCTTAGGTGGCCACTTCGGAGTAGCAGGGCCAGGAGAAACTATAGTTTCAACCAGTAATAGGAATTTTAGAGGTAGAATGGGAAGTAACGACTCTAAAGTCTACTTAGCTAATCCTGCAGTTGCAGCAGCTTCTGCATTAGAAGGGAAAATAACTGATCCGAGGGTGATAGCATGATAATAGAAGGAAAAGTTATGAAGTTTGGGGATAAAATAGACACTGACGTTATAATACCTGCGAGATACTTAAAGTATACTGACCCGCAATACTTAGCACAACATGCAATGGAGCCTCTAGACCCAGAATTTTACAAGAAAGCCTCCTCAGGAGTAGTAATTGTAGCAGGAAAAGTTTTCGGAATGGGCTCATCTAGGGAACAAGCAGCAATAGCATTAAAAGCTGCAGGAGTTAGGGCAATAATTGCAGAGAGCTTTGCAAGAATATTCTATAGGAACGCAATAAATAATGGATTGCCAGTAATCACACTAAAGGATGCAACAAAGTTAATAGACGAAGGAGAAATAGTAAGAATTAACGTTGAAACTGGAGAAATTGAAGTTAATGGAAGAAAATATCAAGGAAAAGGAATAAGCGGAATGGCGCTAGAGATACTGAAGTCTGGAGGAATAATGGAATATTTAAAGTCTGGAAAATTCTAAATCTTAGCGGAATTCAATTTCTCCAAGAGTTTTTCGTTAGGTTTATTGCCCCATCTATCCTCAAATACTACCTCTGACAAAGGCAATCTATAATTCCAACCTTTTTCTTCTAATTCCGGCCTTTCAGGAAATTTTGTAACATAGCCTAACGTTAGATACGCTATAAATTCTACATTTGAAGGAATGCCAAGGATTTCCTTTATTTTATTTTTATCCAGAAAGCTAACCCATCCCATTCCTAAATTTTCTGCCCTTGCTGCTAACCAAAGATTTTCTATTGCTAAGACTGTACTATAATTGCAGGTTTCTGGCATTGTAATTCTTCCCAGTACATGAGGACCAAATCTAGAAGGGTCGCACGTCACTGCGATATTTATTGGAGCCTCCATAATTCCTTCTATTTTAATAGTATCGAATAATTTTCTCCTGTCTTCGTCAAGTAACTCTCTATATCTTAGCCTCTGCCTTTCAACTTCTTCCTTAACTTTCCTTTTTATATTCTCATCTCTAATTATGATGAAATTCCATGGCTGAGAATAACCTACTGATGGAGCTAAATGCGCAGCTAATAAGATCTTTGCTAGAACTTCATCAAGGATTGGATCAGACTTAAAATAACTCCTTATATCTCTCCTACCTTTAATTGCATCGTAAAGATCCATTTGGATAGCTTATCCAAAAAGGTAAAAAAGTTATCTGATAAGGTCACGGATTTTTCTAACGTCTGAGATTAAGATCATTATTTCATTTTATCCATTAGATAATTGTGAAAGCAGTCAACGTGTAATTTCCAAGCGGATCTCCGTAAATCCCTAACGCACGGAAATTTCTTTGATTCCCTAAATAGCGCCCTAGAATCCCATCTTCGTATATTCGCCTTAGATAAATATAAAATCCTCTGCTGCCTTATAATACTTCTCACAAGCTTGAACAAAATCTTCCCTCGACAAATAATCTTAGGCTTCTTCTAAATAGACTTCTGCCACGTTTTTGGCTTTAGCATTATGTATATTATCTATCGTGTTTAAGAAACCTTTTTTCTACAAATCAGAGAATTCGCTCTAGAAAGTTTCTCGTCCCTTCGTTGATTATTGAATATTGCATCCGAGAGCTTTAGTATTATTAGCAACAACATCGTCTCATAACTTTCTAGATGAGCATTTACATAAGTTTTAGCATTAAATTTCACCACAAAACCAGAGAATATAATTATCTAACAAAAATTGTGCATACATTATTTATAGTAAAAAATCAGTCACTTAAAATGATTAGTATGTATAGTTTGCAATAAATACACCGGTAGGCAATTGATAAAGACCTCCGTTGATACAGTATTCTGCAGTAAGGTTGGAATAATAGAATGCCAGATTAGCACCAGGATATTGGTTAAGTATATTCCATGTGATAAGAGATACTTCGGAAGTGCTAGATTCCCACCCAACTGCAATATTTACGGTACTTAATGGAGCAACCAAAGGAGCTAAATCAGGATCATAAGCTGAAGCAATTGCAATTAAAGCACCAACATTAATTCCTATGCCGAATGAATAATAAATATGACCAAGATCGAGACTATTATTACTATAACCTTTACAGTAACTTAGGCATGCTAGTTTAACTAGATTAGTAAAGTTTACTGGTGCTGGGAAGTATGTACTCAAATTAGAAGCAAGGTTAGACTCAAGTTTAGGGCGACAAGGCCCTCCTCCACCACCGCCGCTTCTAGAGCAACAAATATTAATGTGCGTAGCATAAACGTAAAGTTTAGGAGCAACAGCACAGCCGTTCTTACAAGCAACTATCCTAGTCAACATTACTTGATAATAATAGCATATAATTTGGAATGGATGAAAGTAATCACGAGGATTTTCGTAGCAAACAGTCCAATTAACCCAAGCAACTTGACCCTTTATATAAATTTGAAAAGCATTACAATAGTCAGCCTTATGTATACAATAATTAGCAGAGCTTTTTACTTGAAAGTTTACATCATCTAATGTTATTGACGGCCCTGGGACTGTAACTCTAATAGGGTTATACTTCAAGTTAGGTTGGGAAATATAAAATCCAACATAATCATTACTAGAGGATTCACTAGCAATTATAGCACACATATGAGCAACGTAGCATCTTATTTCCGATGGCCCTACAAACGTTGCTATTGCTATTGGTTTGCACGATGAACTGTTGGGATACCAACCTAGAATGTGGGGAGTTACTACAATAGCTCCGCAACCTTCTGGAGTTATTAAGCATTTTTGAGTATAAGTTACTGTAGTTGTGCATTCCGGCTTTACTTCTATAGTTTTTACAATTGGGTTGTTGAACATTATCGTGTAAGTAAAGCCTTTACAATTTATTACGTTTGATACGTTAATTGTTATTGCGAACGGTTGAGTTATAATCTTCACTTTATTCCCACATTGTTTAACGTGTATTACTGCGCCTAATAGTGATGGCATTATGTGGTAGGAGTATAATGAGTACCATGCCTTAGCTGGGGTTAATAAATTCTTTAGAGGAATTGATATTGTGCAACTACTGGAATTGAATACTTTGATAAACTTAGTACCTTGCGGAGTAGGGTAAAACATGTATGCGCAAATTTTGAAACCACGTATTAGCCCGCGCTTACCTGCAATAATTAATGTAATATCATGTCCAGGAAATAGTGAAGTATATATTATATTAGCTATTGGAAATAATTCCGATGCAAATATAATACCAACAACTATCACTGCTAATGATAAAATAACATACTTCTTCATATCTTGATATATTCTCACAATAACATATAAACTTTGTGCTAATCTCTCTATTGGTAAAATTACAATACTCTAAGAAAATCTCATATTTCTTACTTATATTTGCCAGCAATACTTAATATTTCTTATTCCACTATTTCTAAATATATCGAATAAATTCACTTTCTAAATAAATGCTTGCCAACAATCTTAAGAGGCCTTTTTCTGCAAATCGAAGAATGCCCTCCAGAACGGGTCTTCAGTAGGTTTTTCTATCCTTTTATTACCTAAGTAAACTCCTTCTTCTCCTTCCTCCATTTTCCCAATTATTTCTGCCTCAATTCCTTCCTTTAGAAGGGCATCCTTAACTTCGGCTTTGTCAGTTACTATTATCATCGTACCTTCGCTTATGGATATCCAAGGATCTATATTAACTAAAGACGTTACTTCCTTTACAGCCCTATTTATAAATAACTTGTCCTCAAAAATCTTTATTCTCTTCTTCGTTACTTCTGAAACTTCAACTAGTGCGTTCCATAATCCTCCCTCAGTTGCATCGTGCATTAAATGAATTCCTATTTTGCTAGCAATTAAACCGTCTTTCCAACAGCTCATTTTCCAATACATATCATAGGCTTCCTTGAAGATGTCTGATGGCAACCTATCCTTAAAATACTGAGGATACAAATTAACTAGAAGGGCAGTAGCTTCTATTGCAGGCCCTTTAGTTACTATTACAACATCACCTTCCTTCACTTTTTTAGGAGAGCCCAGTTTTTCTTTCTCCCCTATACCTATCATTGAGAAACCACCTAACATTGGATAATTAACTCCTTCATATCTTCCCGTGTGACCAGCCGTAACCATTACTCCTATTTCTTTCATAGCCTCGTGCATGCCTATCCACATTTCCTTGAATTGTTCATCTGTCATTGATGGAGGCAAGTTAAGATCTATCATTGCATATCTTGGCGGAATTCCTGAAGTCATTACGTCACTTGCTAATATGTGAACTGCAAACCACGCTGCTTTTTTAAATCCAAATTGAGGCACAATAAACACGGGATCAGTTTTAACAACCATTACCCTCTTCTCATCTATTTCTATAGCACCAGTGTCAACTCCGTTCATAGGCGGGATAATTACTTCGTCGTGAATTTCTCCAAGGTGAGGATAAATCACTTCCTCAAACGTTTTCCTATCTATTTTTCCTAACATAAGAAGAAAAGTGAACAATTAAGATAAAAATATTCTTTTCATAACCTCCTCTACCGACGAAGAGAAAAGGTGAGTTGGTGAAGTTTTGTCATCAGTATTTCCAAATCCTTTTATGCCAGGTAATGAGGATAATCTTTTGACTATCTCTTTTTCCGAAAGTGGCAATACAATGACTCCTAGAGGAATACAAATTGACGAAATATAATCTACGTGCCAATGTTTCTTCATTTTCTCTTCTCCGGATAAATGCCTTGATATCCTCTTATCGCAGTGAAGACCACACGACCCAACGTATGCATAGTAACCTTTCTTTAATTCAAATTCCTTCTTTCTATTTACAATTATATTTACGTCCCTATCGCAGTAAAAGAAGACCACATAACCTTTATACTTTATCACACAATCTCAATTCATGAAAAGAATTTTAAGGATTCCTAGGTTCACAAAAGACGGTAAACCAAAAACCCTGGAGTTACTGGTTGATTCGGCATCAATTAACGATAAGGGATTTGCACAAGAAGCAAAATTTTTACTAGTAATTGACGATGGAAATAATAGAGTAGGCTTTCAGTTAACTACTGCTGAGGCTTCTTTACTTTATCATAGGCTTGGTTATGCATTAAACGAGGCTTCAAAGGAGTACATAGAAATGGAAGAGAAAAGCAAAAAGAATTATGAGGAAAAGAAAGGAAGCAAAAAGTCTGAAGAGGAAGAAGATTTCTCAGATTTAATGGATGAAGAAGAATAAAGAGAATAATAAATTAAAAAAAGAGAAATTGGCTTTAAATTTCTAACTCAAGTATCTTATTATTAATTATTTGAATTATTTCGTTAGCTATGTCATATTGAGCCGGTGGATCTGAAGAACCTATACTGCTGAAGGACTCCTTCACGTATGCATAATAACCGTTAAAGTTTACGGTACTATTTTGCAACCCTTCTGCTGAGAAAGTCTCTTTGAATCCTTTACCGTTAACAAGCCAAGTTGAAGTCAAGTTCTTTACTGTCATAGCATAGTTTGAAGATAGCTTAACTAGAACTGCCCCTCCATAACTATTTATTATTTCTATAATTCCTCCAAACCCTCCTACACTGTATAGGCTTTCTGTAGTATTAACCTCGTGGCAGTAATCTCCAAATGTCCATTTCATATAATAATCTAACCCTAATGATATCGTACCGTTTTGCTCGTAAGTTAGATTGAATGGAATTACGTGAGGATTAGTTATAGGAACGGCTACGGTGTCAAAGTTAAGAGTAATAGGATAATTTACGTCATAGCAGAGCGTAGCATTATACATACCGCTTTCTACAGCTTTCTCCATGAAATTCTCATCTAAGAAAGCATATTCATAGACTTCTGTAAGTTTTTGTCTTGCACAGTAAAATCCTTTTTGAATTACTTGAGAATTCTCCATTCCATGTTCAAATTTCAATTCAGCAGAATAGTCTAAATAGTAATGCCCATCTTCTAGGTAACATTCTCCAAAGAATACTGGGAAGAACATTGGGCCTGAGTCAATAAACTCGTGCTTTGCAACGTTCAATTTTCCGCAAATCATTGGATTGCTTTCATTTACCCATAATAAGATTACGCCTGCAATGTCCCAATCGTGAGCCATAGACTGGGTTATTTCATAAGCTGTAATTAAATTATAAACACATACCGTAATATTTGCCTTGTTACCAAGAGCTAAGAATGGTGTCAAATCTATTATGTACGGCGAATGGAAGGACAAAGTATTTATAGAGGTTAACGGCTTCCAATAGAATAAATCTATTCCACCAGTATATATTGTCTCATACGGATTAACTACTCCAGCAAGCAAGTTATCATAGTATACTAGAATTGGCCTAGTTGCGGGTTCACAAGCATACCAGAATTCGTCATTCCCTCCTCCTTTTTCATAAATTAGTGCCATCATTCTGTAAGTTCCGTTAGGTATTTGAATTTCTTGGGTTCTTGCAGGCATTCCTGGATAGAGTATAACGTAAGAATAATTATAGCAAATATGTTCGCATGTGGAATTAACAAATATTGGTATGAATCCGTTAGGTAAGCCTTGAGGTTTCTGACCAGGATATAAGTAGAGTGTAACGTTCATTTCATATAATCCAGTAATTCCTATCTTAGCATCGTAATAATTCTGGATTACTAGTTCAAAAGTTACGTTACCTTGTAACAGATTCTCGAATAAAGTTACATCAGCCTCCGCTGTGGAGTTATTAATTTCCTGAGTTGAACCCCAGAATATTGGTATACCATTAGCGTAAACATAAGCACACCTATCATATTGTGTCCCATTAAACTCCCTTATTGTAACATTAAGTATTTCCAGGCTGTAATTTCCTGGGGGTATGTAAACCCTTTCATAATAAGGTTTAAGTCCAGTGTCGTTAAATATTAGGTTTTTAGCTATAGTCACTACTATAGGAGTTACATTTGGAGGAATTATATGATATGCCTCAAATGAGTAAAATTCTGGATCTTGTGTAAATGGTATTGCGGACTTAGATATTGTCATATTTAACGGAAATAATGGCTTATAAATAATAGTAGTACTACTAGTCTCTGCCGTGCTTGGAACTACTAATGAAAATAGAAGGACAAAAAATAAGAGGGAAGACATTATTGGAATTATTTTCTTCTTATTCATTTTTTCTCACCCCTTCCTCTAAATACGAATAAAAGTATAGCAATTAAACCAAGGACTATACCTATCGATCCTAATATTTCTCCATCTGTAGAGGAAGCGGACACTGAGGAGATTTCATGAGATAAAGATGTTGAAATTGAGGAAATATTACTGAACAATGACGTTGATACTTTAGCCTCTTCTACTTCGTGATATGAGTTAAATATTATTGCGGATAAATTATACTTTAGACCGTCACACACTTCTATTGTGACATAATAAGCTCCAGAGGGTTCTACGCTGGCATTAAACGGAATAGTAACCAGTATACTGTTATATGTGGAAGATGAACTGAAGCTTACAGATTTATCATCAATGTAAGCTCCTATAACTTTCAAGTTCTTACCAGATATATTGAATTGTATAGTTGTTGACGGAGTAGTTACATTTACTGGTGAGTAACTAACTATAGTTGGAGTAGGTAAGTTTGTCACTTCTATCACGTTCTTATAATATACTCCCTCAAGGTTTACTTTACTGCATGTAATATTAAATGCGTATTTAGAATCTTCAATAATAGTGGAAATTAACGTTGCATTTGACTTTACTAAATTCAACGGTGATGCGTTAGTTACATGACCTATTATGTCTTGAATTAAGCATAAAGATGAGGATATAGCGTGAATTAGTGTTAGTTGCGATTTCTCAACTACTAACGTAGAATTCACAGCATACACGGAACCAACTTCAGAGCATTCAATAATTAAACCATGTAAGCATTCTATCGTTATACTCGGGCTGTATATTCCTTGTAAAATATAGTTAGTGCCGTTAAATACTATTAGAGGAACTTTAGTAGCGTTTTGCGGAGTAATTATCTTACTGCCTATGTAAGTATAAGGTAGTACATTAAAATATGAGTAATTAGTAATCACATTATCTCCAGTACTCGACGTACCTTCAATTACCACATCCCAGAATCCAGATAAACTTTGAGTAGGTGCACCTTCATAAATTGTACATTGCTCACTTAGTATAGAAGGAATTTGATAGATTGTCTCCCATTCTCCAAGAGTAGAATTATATTGCATCGGAACTCCTGCATAAAATTCCACTAGTAACTGTTCGAAGTTTAATTCTGTTGGAATAAATCCGGCAGTAAATTCCCCGTACTTAACTTCGGTACCGTTAGAATAAGTTATATTAGCAAATACCTTAATGTATTGACCCTCATAAACTTCTGAAACACTCCTTACTTGATAAGATAGTCCGGAATTACTAATGTAAATGAAAGTTGTGAAGTTACCATAGCTTGGACCAAATACTGCAGGCAAGCAAGAAGTTACTATTACTTTATAATAACCGGGAGTAACATTGCTAGGAATCGTAATATTCGCTATGTGGAAACCGAATAGATTATAAACTCCTAAAATTGTTGTATCTGGCGCTAAAGTCATAGGAACTTTCTCTATTACTTGCCCATTAAGCGAAACTAATTCTGCATAAGCTTTTGCAGTAAATACACCTTGTAAACAAGGATTGAAAATATAACCTAATACTGTAATATTTTCACCAGGATAGGCAGAAGTCATTCCATCGTTTATTGGAGGAATTACAGCACCGTAAACAACTAGGCCAAAATACTCCCATTCATACGCATAACCGTAAGTGCTATTGGCTTCAATAATATATGTGCCTTGGGGCTGAGGATATAACAATATAAGAGTTCCACTATAATCACCGTAATGACCAGTATAGACTAAAGGAGTAACCGAAACTACCTTGCCGTGGTACATCATTGTCATAGTAACAGTAGTATTAGTAACCGGTTGACCTTGTGGATTATAAATACATACACAAAAGCTAACGGGGGCGTTAACGGGTATTACGGTCTCTGGAGGAGATATTATATTAAAAGAGTAACCTACGTCGACGTCAACTTGAGATATTCCGGATAATCCTCCTGCAGTTCCGTTAACTACTATAGTCCAACAGTTCGTAGGGTCTCCTTTGCTTATTGTAAAATTACCTACCCAATAAGTTCCATTATACTTTAAAGGTACACTAGCCAAGAATCCTTTAAGAGTGTAAATATAAGCATTAAAGGAGCCATTAGTTACTATTGTGCCGTTCGGATAACTTATCTCAGCCACTATACGGAAAGTAGTACAATAACAATACCAAGGCATAGTAAAACCAGATTCGCAGGTACTTAATGAAATTTCCAATTCTGGATGAAAACTTAGGTATTCCTTTATTACTTTTTCTAGAACACCTACATTAGGCGTACCTAATCCAGTAACTAAGTTATAGCCTGCATGAGCTAAATACTTACCATTAAATCCTTGAGTAACCTCGTGGAAGGCCTCTTGGTAAAGCGTAGAATTCTCATATATAGAATAAAGAATTGGAGCAACTAGCCCTAATGGATGGCCTATGTAGGAATCAATATCTGCTATTACACCACCCCATAGCTGGGTAGATAAACTAGTACCTCCAATTACCTCTTTAGTACCCAGTACTACGGTTATAAACCCAGTATAAGGATTAGCGTCAGCAGATACATCTGGAGTTGCCCTGGTATCTGATTTAGTAATAGAAGCCTGCCAGTAAGGAGCTGGGAAGAAGGTACTATAACCTCCGCCTGAAGCTACAGTTGAAGTACCTAAACCTAAATACTGCGGTAACACACTCCAAGCATTTTCGTAACCATAAACTGCTGTGGAATTCATTGTGGCAATGTAACCAGAAGTTATTTGCGGATATAATGAAGTACCCCCAACTGATAATACAAAAGGTGATGAAGACGGAAATACTACTCCTCCAAAAGTTGTGTAAGTTCCTTCATAGGCACCTTGATCGCCAGAGGCTCCTATAAAGGTTATCCCTTCTGCACTACCTAGTTCAAAGTAATAATTTACTAAGGGATAATTGACTAGAGGAACTCCTCTATAGTACGCATACATTCCGCTAGCTGTAAATTCGTTCTCTGGAGCTCCAAAGCTCATGTCTACTACTTGTGCATTATCTGCAGAAACTACGTATATTATAGCTTGAAGAATATCGCAGAAGAGACATCCATGAGATAAAACAAGCTCTATATGAGCGTATGGAGCCATTGCGTGAACTGCTTCTACATCTAATGCCACTTCACCGTACCAACCAGTAAATAATCCAAATAGTGGCTCATATGGACCTATAGGAACTATGGTTAAATTGGCAGGAGGTAAGTGAAATTCTTGATCAAATTCTTGAATATCTTGACAGATTAGTGGGTCTCCCCAAGCATCAATAATTGCCACAGTAACATTCCTACCTTCTGGACCAGTAACGTTATAAGCTCCTTCAAGATCTTGTGGAGAATACATAGTATAGGCAAAATTCAAGCCTAATGGAACTTGTCTAGATGAGTTAGTAGGCTTTAAGACTCCGTCGACTAATTTTCCTAGGATTAAATACTGAGTTTTTACTGTAGTATAATTAGTTAAACCACCTATTATGACATTTTGAAGGACAGAAGGAATATTAGGATTATTATATGGCTTATAAAATATTTCTTGTCCATTTTTATATAAGTAAAGCTGAGTTCCAAATAACGCGTTAACCTTACATGCCGGTGCTTCTGCCATTAAGGAGAACGGAGTAGTAAATACCACGTTAAATCCGTTAGATTTCAAATAGGATGAAATTTCATTAATTCTCTGTTGGTCTCCAAATTCATTTATTATCTGTTGTCTACTTAAATGTATCTGGTCGTGATACTCTTCCTGTATTAAAAGTAATAATTCATTCATATTCTTTGGTGGTATAAATATATTTATATAGATAGGAGTATTTGAAGGAAGCTTACCTAATGGCGTACCAGTAATGTTTGGAGCAATATAACAGTCCTTAGCAGTTTGTGAATAAACTATTTCAATACTTCCTGTTACACTACTTAAAAATATTATAAAGACTAACAGAAAGACTAATGCACTTTTCATAGGAATAATGAATTACCATAACTTTTTAAACATTGCGTTTGTATTCTATATAAATCATTAAATTAAAAGAAAGAAGGTAAAAGGTATTTAATATTAAGAATAGAAGACTTTCAGCATGAGGCTAATATCTTGGAACGTTAACGGACTAAAGGCTATTATGAGCAAAGGATTCATAGATATAATAAAAAGTTTTAATGCAGACATTTTAATGTTCCAGGAAATAAAAACTGATGTAATACCTTTAGACCTCCAATCACTAGGATACGAAATTTACGTTTTTCCAGCTAAAAGAAAGGGATATAGTGGAACAATGACTATGACCAGAATTCACCCAATTTCAGTCTCTTACGGACTAGGGAAAGAGGAATATGATAGTGAGGGAAGAGTTATAATCCTAGAATATCCTGAGTATTATGTAATTAACACCTATTTCCCTAATGCTGGAGAAGGATTAAAGAGATTGGATTTTAAACTGTCTTTCAACAGAGACTTTGAAAAATTCGTGACATCTCTCAAAAAACCTTGTATTATATGCGGAGATTTTAACGTAGCTCACCAAGAAATAGATATTGCAAGACCTAAAGATAACGTAAATCACGCTGGATTTACTCCTCAAGAGAGGGAATGGTTTTCTCATTTCTTATCTTTAGGTTTTGTTGATACATATAGAATGTTCGTAAAGGAAGGTGGCCATTATAGCTGGTGGTCCTATAGATTCCATGCTAGAGAAAAGAACATAGGTTGGAGGATAGATTACTGCGTAGTTTCTGAATCTCTCAAGGATAGAGTAATTAAAGCAGACATACTTGAGAAGGTAATGGGTTCTGATCATGCTCCAATATTATTGGAAATACAATAACTTTTTATATCCGATATCGGAATCGATAATTAATGAGAATAGCAATTCCGGTAACTAAAGGGAAAGTTGACGGTCCCGGTGAAGGAGAAGAAGTGCTGATATACGAGATTGATGGAGACGAAGTAAAACTTGTTGAAAAATATGAGAATCCTGCATTAAAGGCTACTGCTGCAAGGGGAGCCCACATGTTAAAGTCAGCACTGGATAAAGGAGTTAACGCAGTAATAGTTGCAGAAATAGGTTCTCCGGGAGTTAGACTACTTAAAGGTAAAGCAAAGATCTTCCTAGCAGAAGGATTAACTGTAGAAGAAGCATTAGAGAAGCTAAAGAGAGGAGAACTACAAGAAACTGATAAACCAACACATGATGAACACCATCACGAGTTTTAAAAATTTTTATAAGTTAAACTTTTTTTACTCTAAAAATGTGTTATCTTATGGCAAAGATCTTCGTTATTTCAACTGCAGGAAAAGACGATATTAATAGAGCAATGATGGCAATGAATTTTGCACTAGGAGCAAGAAAGAATGCAGGAGCTACAGTTGCCTTTATGTTCCTTGGAAGAGGAGTAGAAACACTATTAAGAGAAGCTGCAAACGCACCACAAATGAAGAAGATAATAGAAGACATGATTAATGCAGGAATTGACGTAAGTTATTGCGGTATTTCGTTGAAAAACTTAGGTTTAAACAAGGATTTAATATTCGACGGAATAAGGGAAGTAATGGGCGGAGTAGAGACTGCAAAAAGAATTGACGAAGGCTATGCTGTAGTAAGCTTCTGATGAAGAGCTCAGCTCACTCGGAAAAGATGAAGAAAGCTAAATAGCTGATTGATTTTTCTCCTTATCTTCTCTTATTAATTTATAATCTTCTTTAGATATCATTCTCTTATGACAAGAAAAATTTTAATGCATGTAGGTCCTGAAACGATAGACTATGACGTACTTTTAGGAGGAATTAAAGGAGATGTAGGATTTACATCTAAGGAATTCGTTGATGCAATGTCGTTTTCCTTAAAGTTCTTAAGGAAATTAATGGGAGTAAGCGAAAGTTACCAGCCATTCATAATTCCAGGTGGCGGAACTTCTGCCATGGAAAGCGTAACCTCCTTACTCAGAAAAGGGGATAAAGTCTTAGTAGTATCTAACGGAGTTTTCGGTAATCGTTGGATAGACATTTTTTCTAGATATCCGGTTAACGTAAAGGCATTGAAAGCTAAAGCTGGGTATTACGTTAAACCGGAGGAGATTGAAGAAGAAGTTAAGAAAGATCATTACACCATGGTCACAATGACTCACGTAGAGACTAGTACTGGAGTTAGAGAGCCTATTGCCGAAGTTGCTAAAAGGATAAGGGATTACGTAGATCTTATAGTAGTTGATGGAGTTGCAAGCGTAGGAGGAGAAGAAGTTAGAGCAGAAGACTGGAAAGTTGACGTATTTCTAACAGCTAGTCAGAAAGCAATAGGCACTCCTCCTGGAGCAGGCTTACTTGTACTTTCAGAGAACGCTACAAAAAGGTTAGGTGAGGATAATATTGCGGGTTATTATCTTAACTTAAAGAACTGGCTAGGAGTAATGCAATCAATGGAAAAAGGTAAGGCTTCCAATTTCTCAACACTACCCGTTCATCTAGTCTTGATGATAAAGAGGGCATTCGAATTAATAGAAACAGAAGGTATTGAAAATAGAATAAGAAGGCATGAAATTGTTTCTTCTGCAATAAGAAAAGGGATAGAAGCTTTAGGTTTAGAAATAGTGGCAAAAACTCCAGAAGCTTACAGCAATACTGTGACCGGAGTTATGCTGAAAAAAGTTAATCCTAATGACGTACTTTCAATGTCCTTAACAGAAGGAATTGAATTCGCCCCCGGTGTTCACCCAGATTTGGCAGGAAAATATTTTAGAATAGGGCATATGGGATGGGTTAACATTAACGACGTAATATCAGCAATAGCAGTAATTGAAAGAGTACTTAGCAAATTAGGAGAGCCAATAAACTTTGGAGAAGGCGTTAAGGCCGTTCAAGAATATCTAATTAATGGTATTTCCATCTCTTCTTCTAACATTGCACCGTGATGGCCTTTATGTCCAGCATAGCCGTTTTTAAATCTATAGACGTAAACTTTCCTATCAGTAGGAATACCTAAATAATCTGCATGAATATCGATTTTTTCTCCTTTTTCTGCTAACAATCCTTGCTCTATAACTTCATCTATTGTAAATACTTTAAAGTTAGAGAATTTCTCTTCTAAGCATTTTAAATCCTTTCTACTCCTCATAAATATTGCTCTAGCATCTCCAAAAGGCGGTGAATCTAAAGATGAAACGAAGTCCTTATCTTCATCGAGCATTATTGCGTCTTCTGTTTGTATAAATCCGTGATCTGCAGTTATTATTGTGTCATATCCTTTAGGGATATCCCTTAGTATCATTGAAATAATATCTTTTACTGCACGCAAAGTTGGTTCAGCATAAGGTCCATATCTGTGAGCTGTTAAATCTACGTCAGGAATATAAAGTGTAATGAAATTTACTCCTTTTTCTCCGAAAATTTTAGCCTTATATATTCCGTCCCACAGAGTTCTATATTCCTCGACATTAGTATAGAGCATTTTGGTAAATTCACTACCGGCAATGCATTTAGGTAAGATTGAGACACTCTTCTTACCTTTTTCCCTGGCTTTTTTGCCTATGCTTTTCACGTTAAAAACTTCTTCCATTGATTTTCCTAAAGCCTTTTTAAGTAAATCAACTTCTGAAGTTTCTGGCATAGTGTACTTTAAAGCGTTTATTACTCCTACCTTATCTACATAAGTGGTGTAACCTAAAATTTTGTGCTCTCCAGGCTTTGTAACAGTCATGAGTGTAGTTAAAGCTGTTGCCGTAGTTGATGGAAATACAGTGTAAATTTTATCAAATTTTATTCCTTCTACAGCTGATTTCAAAATATTATATCCCATTCCATCAACTAACACAAGGAATATCTTATCTGATAAGGTAATATTAGAACAACAAGCCTTGTCGCCAACTAATGCATCCTCTATACTGCATGCTACATTATATAGGTTATTCTTTGAATAATCTGGATATATCATTTTAGTAGTATTGGTTAGACCGGCATTATTAAATCACACTAAACGTTTTTTACTTAAGAGTAAATAGTTTCATAAATGGAGAAATCACCAGAAAGTCGACTAAAGATAGTTGCAATTTTACTTGCAATATCTACTGGAGTATTTTATATTTCTTATGCTTTAGTTTTTTATTTTATTTATGTTCTTAAGGACAATTTTTTCGTTGAAATGATTTTTCCAGGAACAATAGGAGCATCGTTAGTAACTTTGCTTCCAATAGGTTTTTTGACTAGAGGACTAAGAAATACAAATTTTAATATAGGTTACCTAATGTATGTAGCTGGTATAATTCTTTTTGAATTTATACCAATTCCGTTCTTAATCTTTCTGGGAAATTTTTTCTTAGGAATAGCTTATAGAGATATTGGCAGATTAGAAAAAAATAAGAAATTAGAAAATGCAGGTTGGATAGCGTCGGTTCCCTTTGTTTCATTTATAGGATTTTCTCTGTGTTATGCATACTATAAATCTCCAGAAGAAGCTGAGAAAGAGGAGGAAAAAAAGAAAGAAATGGAAGAAATTAAGCCATCTCCCGTTCCTTATCAAATAGGAATAGGTAAGATGACAAGTAATGGAGATTTTGAGTTTTCCTTTTATTCTCCTAGAGAAGATAAAATACTTAGCATAAAATTTGAAGATAAGACGATTAATATGGAAATTCCAGTAAAAGTGGGGAAAAACGTGGTAAAAAGTAGAGTTCAAATTGATCCCTTAAAAATGGTTGCTGGAAATCTCTATAATATAACAATAACATTCAGTAACGGAGAGACATTTACTGCAGTAGTTGAATATATACCTTAAGGGTACTACAATGTCATTCGATGTTGCATTAGAGTACTTAAATAAAGCAAAGGAATATCTTAATGCTTCAAGATTATTATTTTCAAATTCGTCATATAATGCTTCGTCATTAACTAGTGAAGTTTCAGCAAAACTTGCAATAAAGGCATTACTCATTAAACTAGGAATAGAAGTTCCTAGAACTCACGAAATAAGGAAACTATTAAGCATAATTCATGATAAATTGAAAATAGACAACATATGATTTTTATGAGGGAGAATGGGAAAGATTTGATAATTCTGGAAAACATAAGAGGAAAATCACAGTACGGAATTCCTTCAGTTTCTAAAGACGAGGCAGAAATAGCTTTATTAATTGCTGAGAAAATCTTATCATTAATAGAAAAATTATGGAACAACCTATAGAATTGCTTAGAAATTGGAGAAAACTAATTTCTAACCTCTCACTGGACGAATATTCTGAGGTTTACGTTTTCGGATCGGTAGTTGAAGGAAAAATCACTGGATATAGCGATATAGATGTCCTTGTAATAATTCCTAGTAAAAAAGATAAGCTTCAATATTTATTGAAATTTTATGATGAAGTTGAGAAAAAACTAGGAGAGAAAATTTCCTACCTTTTCGACGTTAAAGTAATCTATCCCGAGGAAAAGTCCGTCCCTCCATATAGTTGGTTTCTTAAAAAATCTATAAAAATAAAATAAATATATCTTATTTAGTAATTTCTGATAGTTGTTAATAGCAATAAAATAGTAAAAACATTTATTCCTCCTATTAAGGATATTTTATATCCATTATCTAGATAATACTAATTCTTAAAGTCCTTATAAATGATATAGAATAATTAAAATTGAAATCCTATTAGTACATATTGTCATTTTTATAAAAAGTTATTGTGGAGAAGTTACCTCAACATCCATTGAAAAGTCCAAAGATCTAGATGAATGAGTAATATAACCGCTCGAAATTATATCAACTCCAGTTTTAGCATAACTTTTAACATTTTCTGGAGTTATCCTGCCAGAGGCCTCTAGGAGTACTTTTCCTTTAAGCTCAGAAACCACTTCCTCAATTTCATTCACGCTCATATTATCCAACAATATTGCATCAACCCCTGCTCTATATGCCTTTATTGCATCTTCATAGCTTGATACTTCAATTTCTATCTTTTTAGTAAAACTAGCTATTTGTCTTGCCATTTTTACTGCCTTCTCAATATTACCTATAATTGCAAGGTGATTGTCTTTAATTAATACAGCATCTGATAAATTAAATCTATGAGGATCTCCTCCTCCAACCTCTATAGCATACTTCTCAAAAACCCTTAACCCAGGAGTAGTTTTCCTAGTGCCTGCAATCCTTACAGTAGGGTTAACTTCCCTAGCAAGTTTTACCATTGTATAAGTTGCAGTTGCTATTCCTGATAACTTGCCTAAAAGGTTAAGTACAAGTCTTTCTACAGATAAAGACTTGTCTGCCTCTCCTTCAAACACTAATAAATTATCTCCTTTTTTAACTTCAACACCGTCAGTCATTGACGATTTGATGTTGAAACCTAAATAATTAAGGAAAGGAATTATGAACTTATTACCTGCAAGAACTCCTTCATCCTTAGATCTTACATAAGATCTTATTTTATATCCTTCAACTATCCTGCTAGTTAGATCTTCCGGATAATAGTCTTCCTCCAAGAACTGCATTAGCTTTGAAATGAAGATTTGCTCTATCATTTACTTTTTACATACGGTTAAGAAGTTCTTAAATATCTCTATTCCATCTTCTGTATGCTTTACCTCAGGGTGGAATTGAACTCCAAAGATCGAAGAATCCTTGTTAACCATTGCCTCAACTTTAGTATTCTCACTATGTGCAATAGCAAAAAAGCCAGGAGGAACTTCTTTAACTTCATCGTTATGACTCTCCCACGCATTAAATTCCTTCTTTAAACCTTGTAGAATAGTGTCGTGATCGTCAATAGTTATCCTAGCAAGTCCAAATTCAGGATTATTAGCTTTACCAACTTTACCCCCCAAAACATAGGCTAAAAGTTGATGTCCTAAGCAAATGCCTAATTTCGGTACACTAAGTTCTTTAACAAATAAAGGAGAATTACCCATCTTATTTATTTCCTGATCTACAGAATAAGGACCGCCACTAAATATCATACAATCAAATTTCTTAGCATATTCCACATCAGCGTTAATATTAACTACTTCTACTTCTACTCCTAAATATTTTAAGTTCTTCAGTATGAGATGATTATATTGGCCACCGTAATAAACTAGTCCTACTTTCACGCGTTATTTTAAAATTTCCCATAATTAAGCTTTTCTAAATACATAGGGTTTATCCAATTTTCTGAGGCTATATTCGGAGTTTTTGAATATACTTTCAATGAATGTTGAAGGCCTATATATAGGTAAGTTATCTGCTACATACTCTGATGTTCCTTCAGGATCTTCCTTAAACAGATCTATTCCCTCTAGGTAAGCGGTTTCAAAGTCTTCATTTAAACCTTCTGCACCGCAAATCCCCGGTAAATAAAAGCCTTTAGCTGAAAGTAAATCTTCAAAGTAAAGTCCATCCCTAGTTACTGCAGTTGTCACTACAGCAGAGTCTGCTTTCCCTTCTTTGTAAAGCTTGTACACTTCTGCAGGATCGTCTGTAAAAACGACTTCAGCCTCGTGATTATAAAGCTTAAGAACTAGATCTAACAGAATGTGATTTGCACTTCCCTTTTTCCAGACAGCAATTTTCTTGCCTAATCCTGGAGTTATTACTAGCATCCTAGAAACTAGAACATAATTTACCTCGTTAAGGAGAGGTATTGCGTTAAGTTTTACTTCGGCATTTCCTTCAAAAACTACTTTAACATCTCTCCTCTTCATAGTTGAGGCAATTATCGGATAAGCAACTGGTCCAGGAGGAGTTAAAACGGTTACCATTATTTAATTTAAAAAAGAAAGTTTAAAAATTAAATGGAAACTTTTCTAGCTTATATGCAGAGTCCCAAAACATGTATTCCATGATAGATGCTATCCTGAAAGTTCTTATTGCAGTTGCCTCTTCTTCTGGAGTTAATTTGAAAGAATTCACAATTTCCAATACTGCCCTAACTCCTTTTTCGTATTCCTCTCCTCCGTAAGTTTTGATCCACCTATCGTAAAGATAATTTGGAGAACCCTTCTTTAATAATTCCTTTCCTACTTCCATGTAAATCCAATAACAAGGCAAAACAGCGCTTACTGCTTCAAAGTACGGTTTATAAAGTACTGTTGATAAAAGAAATGAAGTATAAAGCAGATTAGTCGGAGAAGGAATTAGTTTAGCTTTTTCCTCTTCGCTTATGTTCCAAGTGCTCATGAAGAAGTTATGTAACTCGTTCTCAACTCTCATTATGCTCTGTAGGTGAGAAGAGAAAAGCATTGCTTCGTCTTGCTTTTCAGCCTTTGCTGAAATAATCGCTAAAGCCTTAGAAAATTCCCTTAAATAAAGGTAATCTTGAAGAATATAATACTTGAATTTCTCTTCCTCC
Organism: Acidianus ambivalens; assembly: GCF_009729015.1. Classification (NCBI taxonomy): domain Archaea; kingdom Thermoproteati; phylum Thermoproteota; class Thermoprotei; order Sulfolobales; family Sulfolobaceae; genus Acidianus; species Acidianus ambivalens. Next base: position 934,655 of record NZ_CP045482.1, read on the forward strand.
AATGTGCCGTTAACTAGTCCTTTAATAAAAGGATGAGAAAGGATAGCGTTATAGATGTCCCGTATAGCGTTCCACATTTTTTCGGTTAACATTTTAGTTAATCCCTCTATCGTTTTATGTTAATAGTATAGTTCTAGCATCTTTAGATATTAATTCACAGAATTTTTCCCTATTTACACAATTGCCTTTTCCTGCTTCCTCTATTTCCTCTTCTTTCAATTGCTTTATTAAATTCTGTATTCTATTATACTCGTTCTGAGGAATTATAGTTGTAACGACGTAAGCGGAATTTCTTATTGCATTTATTGCAGCAGCAACGCTCATGGCTTTCCTTCCTCCAGTAAAATCAACATAGTCACCTTTCGATATTTTACCTTGCAATCCTTTTCTGAAAATCTCATAATCCTCTTTTGTCGCAATATCATTTATAGGAAGAGGAATATCAGAAATTTCAACTTCTTTACCGCCGCAACAAACGAATATTGCCTTAACTAATTTCCAAGCTAATTCAACAGCCTTATCAGAAGTTCTTATTATGTAAACTTCCTTAATGTCTACTGGCTCACCGCCGTAATTTCCTGACTTTAAATTCATGTAGGTTTCAAAAACTCCACCTGGAGAAGTTCCTAATGTTGCTACTAACTTTACCATGGAATAAAATGTTAGAAAGAACAATAAAAATTCTAGTGTAGTAGTCTAGGTGGGAAGGCTTATTTGGAAAATGCGCTTAGGAATATTTATGATAGGCGAAATTCTCGTAAAGAGAGCTGACAATAAAGGTAGGATTCTTATATCTAGTTTTAAAGGAAAAGATATTTATCTTGTAAATTTAGGTTCTGGATATTTTGTAACTGGCAATAAAGAAGTTGCAGAAGAGGTCTCTAAAAATGCCTCTAAAGCATTTAGTGATGAATTTTTAAAGCTAATAGAAGAACTTTCTCCTGAAGAAATTGAGGATATAATCGAAAAGGAGACTGTAAACAAGATTGGGCAGTAGAGAGGAGAAGAAAAAGAAATATATCTTATTGACATTCTGGTATTCAATTTTCTAAACTTTATATGAATTTATAGTAGTTATAAGAAATAAATACATGGAAATGATGAAGAAAGGATACAAAGATAGAGTCGAAGGCTATCTAAATTTTATAAAACTAATAAAGAATGAAATGAAAAATTCTATCATTGATGTTAATAAGGATGATATTTTGAAAGCTATTGACATAATATTCGAGAGAGAAATTAATGTAGGAGATGCAATAAATGTCGCAACTGCTAGAAAAATGAATGTTACAATAGTGAGCAATGACAAGGATTATGATAGGGTAAAAGATTTAGTAGAGGTAATAAGACCTTAGCTTTGAAACTCGTCCTTATTTGCTTCCTTTATCTTATCCATAACCTTCTTCGGTAATGCATAGTCTTCTTTTCTTTCTTGAACTTTTCCTAGCAAAACTATTCCTTTTCCAGGGACTATATCTATTTCCCAAACGTACTTATCGTGATTAGTTTGCCTCATTTTCTCAATTAAAACATAACGGTGAAGCATACCGTCTTTAACTACTCTCCTAAACCTTATTATTCCGTCAGCTACATGTTCAACTCCGAAACCAAAGGCTTGTGAAGTAGTTATTGCATACTGTGAAGTTGCTATTATTGTAAATTTCCACTTGTAGAGCACTCTCTTTAAATAGTAACTTATCTTCCTAGCCATGGCAGGTTTATCTAAGAAGAATGCAGAAACTGAGTCTATTACTAGCCTTGCCCTACCATAACCTAACTTTTGCTTAGCTGCAATAACTTTTTTCACCATTTCTTCTGGTGTAACTTCTTCCAAAGACCACTCGTCTTCTTTTTCTTTCATTAAAGCGTCAATAATTATTAATTTCTTATCTAGGTAACTTTCTAAATCCCAATTAAACTGCTTTGCTTGTCTTAGAATGGAATCCCTACTTTCCTCGGTAGTTACATATATGCCTATATCTCCTTCTTTCAATCCCTCATGGATAAAACTCAATGAAAAGATAGTTTTGCCAGTGCCGGGCTCTCCTGTTGCTGCTACAAAGAAGCCTTGAGGTATTCCTCCTTCTATTAATTTATCAAAATCTGGTATTCCTGTTGATAATCTTGCCATAAGTTAAATTTGATTTTTGAAAATAAAACTCTAGAAGACCGCGAGCGTTTTATATTAGAAAATCAATTGTATTTTTAGATGAAGAACAGCGGATCTTCTGAGTGGTATAAATGTATTGGGTGAGGAAAGGCATCATAGGCGGATCTTGCTTACCTTATACCGTAGACGAAATAAAGAAATGGAAAGCTAGCGGAGTAAAGAAAGTCGTAGTCTTACCGGAAGAATGGGAAATAGAGGAAGCTTGGGGAAGTGTAGATTACTACTTTTCAGTACTTGAAGAGAACGGACTGAAGTTTATTCACATGCCTATACCCGACGGTTATCCTCCAACTTTAAGTCAATTTGAGGAAATTATGGAATGGTTGGAAGGGAGAGGAAACTTAGTTCATTGCGTAGGGGGAATTGGAAGAACCGGCACTGTTCTTGCAGGATATTTAATGGTAACTGAAGGTTTAAATGCTAATGAGGCTGTAGAGGAAGTAAGGAAATATAGGGAGGGAGCTGTGCAAACCATGCGACAATTTGAGTTTTTACTTTCCTTAGAAGGTAAGAATAATGTGGGAAAAAGAAGATTATCTACTTAACTTCCTTATACTCTTCCAGAGGCTAATAGCTAAAAACGTGAAATTAACACATTTGGGTTTAGAAAATGTAAAGACGTTATGTGCAGTTGATGTTGCTTACGACAAGGAGGAAGGTTATGCTGTTGCAGTTAAGCAAGAAGGTGATAAAATCGAATACAAGATAACAAAAGGAAAAGTAACTTTCCCTTACATCCCAGGTTTTTTATTCATGAGAGAAGCTCCAATAATGATTAAGGCTATAGAAGGATATCAGTGTGACTTACTATTAGTTGATGGTCACGGATTAGCTCATCCTAGAAAGAGCGGTATAGCTACAGTCATTGGAGTTTTACTGGATATTCCTACTATGGGCATTGCAAAGTCAAAGCTTGCCGGTGATATAGTAGAGGAAAACGGAATCTTCTACGTGGTTATTAACGGAGAGAAGGTAGGAGTAAAAGCTGGGAAGTATTTTTACAGCCCAGGGAATAGAACTGACCTACAAGATGTCATAGAAATGTCTAAAAGAGGCTATCCCGAGATACTTAAAATTGCCGATAAACTTTCAAAGCAGGCAAAAAAGGATAAAAACATGAGTTCGGATTATAAAATATGGTAGAAGTACCTAAAATTCCAGAAGAAAAAGAAATTGAACTTAACCCTCACGATACTGCATTAATTATAGTTGATATGCAAAACGATTTTGTTAGAAAAGATGGAAAGCTTCCAGTTCCTACAGCTGAGAGTACAATAAAACCTATAAAGGATCTAATCAAGAAAGCTAGGGATTCCTCTGCTCTAGTTGTCTATACTCAAGATTGGCACATGAAGGATGATCCGGAATTTAAAATATGGGGAGAACATGCATTAGCCGGAACTTGGGGCGCAGAAATAATAGATGAATTAAAGCCAGAAAAAGACGATTTCATCATTAAAAAATACAGGTATGACGCGTTCTTTGAGACTCCCTTAGATTATATTCTAAGGGTAAAAGGCATAAAGAACTTAATAATAACTGGGACTGTGGCAAATATTTGTGTTTTACACACTGCAGGTAGCGCCGCACTAAGGTGGTATAATGTTATAATGCCAAAGGACGGAATTTCTGCTATAACAGATTTTGACTATTACGCAACTCTTAGGCAAGTAGATTTTCTCTATAAAGGAAAAATAACAACTTCTGCCGGAATAAAGTTTAATACTAAATAAAAGTAATTTTAAGCAAATGGATTACTATGCAATAGTTCATAACGACTTCGATGGTACAGCATCAGTGGCAGTTTATGCAAGGGCAGTAAAATCTCTACCAAAAAACGTTTGGTTTACTGAGCCCACAAAAGTTCATAACTTATTGAGCAAACTAGAGCCAAGAGGAGTATATAATGTAATGATAGCCGACCTCGGTTTAAATGAAAGTACTTTTGATAAAATAGTTGAGAGTTGTAAAAAATTAATAGATCAAGGTGTAAAGATTCAATGGTTTGATCACCATGTTTGGAAAGAAGAATGGAAATCGAAGCTTTCTGAAATAGGAGTTGAAGTTCATCACGACACTTCGACTTGCGGTGCAGGAGTTGTACATAAAGTAATGAATCCAGACGACGAATTCTCGTCAAAACTTGCCTCGGCTGATTGTTCAGTAGATATTTGGTTACATAACGATCCAATGGGCGAAAAATTAAGGAGAATCGTTGAAAGCAACAAAGATTATGGTTGGAAGAAGAAATTAATAGAAACATTTTACAATGGAATTCTTTGGAACGAAGAATTTCAGAAAATTTTAGAAGACCAAGTAGACCAAGAATTGAAAGGGTATCAAAAACTTCCTAAGTACTACCGCGTAATAGAAATTAACGGTGTAAAAGTTGTAGTTGCAATAAGATGGAAAGGCCCTCCAGACATAAGTTACGCTGCTCAATATTTAATGACAAGGACTGGGGCAAAAGTATTTGTATCTGCAAATGGTAAGGCTATCTCTTTCAGAAGTTCTACAATAAATGTAAGGTTATTTGCAGCAAAATTAGGCGGAGGAGGGCATCCATTAGCTGCAGGAGCTTCTTTAAAGATTCCATTAATCTATAGAATCTTAAGGAGAATTGGAATAATTTCTCCAGCAAATAAGTGGGTTTGTAATGTTGTTACTAAGGTAATAAACGATGTTGGATTTAAAGAATACCAGCAAAAGGATATTACTCAACACTGAAGTTAAAAAATCTTTATACTCAAAACTGAAAAAGAAGTGTTTTAAAATAGTTATAACTACTATTTTATAGTGAATCTAAAATGGTAAAGGTTTATCAAAAGTTCCCAGATACTCAAGTATTAACTACAAAAGGACCGATAGACTTCTATAAGGACATATTTGGCAAAGGAAAGTGGTTATTCTTATATGCACATCCAGCAGACTTTACACCAGTATGCACCACTGAGTTTGTAGCATTTGCACAAGCACAACCAGAATTTGAGAAACTAGGAGTACAATTGATGGGACTAAGCGTTGATAGTATATATTCTCACATAGCTTGGTTAAATGATATTGAGCAAAGATATGGAGTTAAAATAAACTTCCCAGTTATAGCTGACCCAGATAAGAAATTATCAAGAATGTTAGACCTAGTTGATGAGAATTCTGGAGTAACAGTCAGAGGAGTTTTCATTGTAGATCCACAAGGCACAATAAGGTTCATGGCACAGTATCCAATAGAAGCAGGTAGAAAGATTGATGAAATGTTAAGGATAACTAAAGCAATAATAGTAGCATATAAGGCAAAGGTTGCAACACCAGCAAACTGGGAGCCAGGTCAAGACGTAGTATTAGGAGCACCTACAACCTTAGACGAAGCAGAATTAAGAATGAAAATGCCAAACGCAAAAGCATGGTACTTAGTGTTCAAGAAGTATGATGAATTACCTGCAAATCAAAAAGTATAAACTTTTTTGATTAATTCTTTACTTTTCATCTTATATTTCTATAATTACAAATTTTTTATTCGCTGGTAATGCTACATTATATACTTTAGTATCATCTAACTTAGCAAAAGTTACCTTAGCGTAGTGGGCATGACCATGAATTGCTAAATTAGGCTTGCACTGAAGTTCTTCTATTAATTCATCTCCTAGTCCTGGATACGCTGAAGGTCTTTCTCCGTAAACAGTCTTATAAGTTGGTGCGTAATGAGTAAGCAAAATCTTGAAGCCAGAAGAGGAGCAAAGCATTTCTTCAATTTTCTTCTTTCTCTCTGTATAGAACTTCTCGTCTATTCCTTTCATTTTTTGCCAAACTGTAGGCTTCTTTATTACTCCTTCACTACCTATAATCGTTACGTCACCAAGTTGCTTCTTCTCGTCGTCTAACCATATTACATCAGGAAATTTTTCCTTATATTTTTCCCTTTCCTCTCTGAAATCCTCATTACCAAAAACCGCAACTATTTGAAACTTTCTCAATGCATTATAAACAGGATCAAAATGCATGAATTTTCCTTTATCTGCAAGATCTCCTGCCAATAACACTAGGTCGACATGCTGTGGAAGATATCTTAAGGCTATAAAGAAGTCATTAAGATATCTAGGAGAATGAATGTCTGAAGTGGCAGCTATGAGCATGTTTAAATAATTGGCTTTAACAATTTTAATAATATATGGAAATAGAAGGCATAGCAGACTTACCTTTACATACTGGACACGTACCTTCATGGTTAATTCCCATAATGAGAAAGCTTTCTAGGGCAATCTTAGATATCATGCTAATAGAGTGGGGGCCAGAAAAGGTAGTAGAGAGACTTTCAAACCCACTTTGGTTTCAAGCTTTTAATAATGTAATAGGCATGGATTGGGACTCTTCGGGATCGACAACAGTTACTTTAGGAATATTAAAGGAAGTTGTTAATCCCAAGGATGACGGACTTGCAGTTCTAGGTGGAAAAGGTAAAAACGCTTTAAAAGTGCCGGAAGAACTTCATTCATTGAATTTTGATATTGATGCTGATAAATTAGCTAACATAAGCAGACTAGTTGCAAAAGTTGATACAACATTAGTTCAAGACGGACACCAGCTTTATCATCACTCTATGCTAGTAACAGAGAAAGGATATTGGGGGATAATACAACAGGGAATGAATGAAGAAACTAAGTTTGCAAGAAGATATCACTGGAAAAACACTGAAAATTTTACTGTAGATCCTCACGAGGCAATAGCAGGAAAGAAAGGAATTGCAGTAAATATAATAGAAAAACAGAAAGAAAACACTAGAAAGCTAGTTTTAGATTTACTTAGGCAAGATCCTAGAAAAATTATAAATGAATTGCAACAAGCTAAAGCAATTTTAAAAGGTCAAGCCACAATAGAGAGCTGGATTAGTGGAGCCTCATTTGTTGGAATATCAAAAGAAGCTAAGATTATCTACATGAGGCCTTTGGATGAAAGGAAAATAAAACCTATTTTAGAAAAATTATACGAATCAAATCCTGAAAACCTAGAAGAGGCATTACTTGAAGGTTTAGGACCTTCTACGGCTAAGGCATTATATTTAATCTCTGACTTAATTTATAGAGAGCCCCCTTCTTACAATGATCCAGTGAATATGCCTTATGACCCTTTCAAGTATGCTTATGCAATTGGCGGAAAAGATGGTATTCCTTATCCAGTAAATAGAAGGGTAGCTGAAGAGGTAATTATCACGCTTGAGGATATAATACAGAAAGCTAAATTAGAGAGTAATGAAAAGAAATTCTCATTGAATAAACTAAGGGGTTTGAGCATTGGAATTAAGGAAGGGTCTTGAAGATATTGCTATAAAAGAAACTGAAATAACTTATATTGATGGAGTTCTAGGCAGACTATATTACAGAGGATATTCAATTTATGATTTAGCAGAATTCTCAAACTTCGAAGAAACTGCTTACTTAATATGGTTCGGGAAATTGCCAAATAAAAAGGAACTTCAAGAGATAAAGGAAGCTTTAGCTGAAGAAAGAGAAATCCCTGAGTATATTACTGAATTTATAAAAAATGTGAGAAAAGATGCAAATCCGATGGACGTGTTAAGAACTGCAGTAAGTATGTTAGGAATCGAGGATAGAAGTAACGAAGAACTTTGGAAGAAAGCTGTAAAATTAACTGCAAAAATTCCTACAATTATTTCATATTTTGATAGAGTTAGAAAAGGATTAGACATAGTACATCCCGATCCTTCACTATCTCATGCAGAAAACTTTCTTTATATGATGCGGGGAGAAAAGCCAAACCCTATTGATTCTAGGACTATGGATGTGGCAATGATCTTACATATGGATCACGAAATGAATGCATCGACTTTTGCTTGTTTAGTAGTTGCATCTACTTTGTCTGACCTTTATTCAGCAATAACTGCTGGAATATCTGCATTAAAAGGGCCTTTACATGGAGGTGCTAATGCAGAAGCCTTAAAGCAATTCATGGAAATAGGGAGTAAGGACAAAGTCGAGGAATATATTCTCAAAAAATTAGAGTCCGGGCAAAGAATTATGGGTTTCGGGCACAGAATATATAAGGCCTATGACCCTAGGGCTAAGATATTAAAGGAATATGCAAGAAACTTAGCAAAAGAAAAGGGAAAAATGGAACTATTTGAGATTGCAGAAAAAGTAGACGAAATAGGTTGTAAAATACTTGGAAAGAAGAATATTTATCCTAATGTCGATTTCTATGCAGGATTAGTGTTTTACTTCCTGGGTTTCGATCCTGATCTTTTCCCTACAGTTTTTGCTTCATCTAGAATAGTTGGCTGGACAGCTCATGTAATGGAGTACTTGAAGGATAATAAATTAATTAGACCAAAGGCAATCTATAAAGGAGAAATAGGCAGAAAATACATTAATATTGAGAACAGAGAATAGCCTTTTTAACTTATTTTAACAGATTTTATGAGATGCTTAAATTCAGTATAAATAAAGAGGAATTACTCTTCTCAAAACTTCTAGAAATAGCAGAAAATATAAAAGACTCTACTTCTCTCCTTAACTCTCTCTACCTAGATATCTTTAATACAAATTATCCAGATGCAACAGCAAAAATGGTAAAAATTAAAGGAATATATGAAAGAATAGCCATGATAAGAGAAGATATAATTTCAATGCTTTACGGAGAGGCATTCTTACCTGATTTTAAGGAATCAATGCTTACATTAACTCAATCACTGTATGAAATAATGAAATCAATAAAGGATGCAGGAAGAGCTATAACTTCGAGAAAACCAGATGAAAAACTTTGCAGTATTTTGCAATCTAATTTCGTCTCGTATTTATCATTAATACAAGATGGGGCAGAAAAACTTGTTTTAATGATTTCATTACTTAAAAAAGATATAAAAGAGGCAATAAGAATAGGTAAGGAAATTCAGCTCATTGAAAGAAATGGAGATGAAATAAAAGATTTAATGATACAAAGGCTATATGAGAATGAGAAAGAATCGGATATTATTAGTATACTACAGTTAAAAGATGTAATAACATTCCTTGACGATATTTTGGACGGAATGGAAGACTCAACGTTGAGCGTCGAAACTTTATACGCAACTCTAAAATCCTAGGACACTTTTTATTACTCCAAATGCTGCAAGTGAAGAAATTATTGCTACCAATGGAGAAATTCCCCAGCCTTTAGCTACTTGGGAAAGTTGCTTCTTTACGTCATAGCCAAAGCTCCTAAAGCTTAAGCCTATGATACCACCCATTGTGGTTTGGGTTATAGAAATAGGGACACCAAGCAATGTGAATATTTCAGATATAATGTCGCTCCCTACAAGAGCAGAGGTTGCGCTTATATATCCAAGCCTAGTAACTCTAAAGCCTACAACTATTGAGGCTTTTTTAGAACTTAAGTATATTCCTAGGGCTGAAGCTATCCCATATGCAGGAGCAACTAAATAGAAAGGCGCAGATAATAATCCTGCAGAGACAATTATTCCTATAGCATTTGCTCCAGTTACAAATGTAGTAAAGATGGAGGAAAAGACTATAAGAAATTTGTAAATCTTCATTTGAGAAAATAGATCATTTCTTTTTGATGCTAACCTTCTAATTGCCAAATAAAGAGTTATGGAAGATACAATAGCCAAAAGTGGTGAAAAACCCCAAGAAGTTACAGTAAACCAAAACTTTACCCAATTAAATCCAAGGTTTCCCCTAGAAATTAAAACTAGAACAGCCATTGAAGGATAAAGCATTTGGCTTAAAGATGAAGGAATACCAAGTTTATTTAAATAGTAAAAGGCAATAACTGAGGCAAAAAGCACAGAGAATACTGCTGATTCTAACATGTCTAAATTCCTAGAATATATTGTACCATAGATGCTACTTTGCATGGAATAACTTCCTAAGGAGACTCCAACAAATATTGTCAGTGCACTTAATAAGTAGGAGTACTTTCTCTTTAACGCGTTAGTGGAAATTAATATTCCTAATGAGGTTGCAGAATTATTACCGCCCACAATAAAAGAAGAAATTAATCCTAAAAGAAATATGCTATATTCAAGAATTTCCATTCTTTTTACCTTCCAAATAAGAAATATATTCTAGTATTGCGTCCCTTATTAGTTCACTCCTATTTGCGTAACCTAAACTTTTTACTGCCTCATCTACTTGTTTTAAAAGTTCTTCCTCCAATTTAAACGATATTGTTAACGTTTCATTCATTTCTACTTCGTACACACCATCGCCAACTTTTTTAACTTGTTCCATCGGCATTACCAAAATTAATTAGTAGGGTAATTGATAAAGCTTTCTTATTCATCTTCTCTAGTCCTAATTCTTTTAAACCTTAAAATGCAAATTACATAAGATTCATGGAATTCACACCTATAGACAAGCTTAACTTAGATGAGAGGATAATAAAGATTCTAAAGAAGAAAGGAATAGAAAAGCTAAATCCAGTGCAGACAGATGCGGTTAATAGCGGGTTACTAGAAGGAAAAAGGCTATTGGTTACTTCGCCTACTGGATCAGGAAAAACTTTGATAGCGGAGCTAGGAATAATATCTCACTTGCTTTCCGACGGAGGAAAGGCGGTTTACATTACGCCACTTAAAGCATTAACTGCAGAAAAATATAACGAGCTAAAAGATTGGGAAGAGTTAGGATTTAAAGTAGGGATGACGTCGGGGGACTACGACAGTGACGATGCTTGGTTAAAAAATTACGATATAATAGTATCAACATACGAGAAAATCGATTCATTATGGAGACATAACCCATCTTGGTTAAGCGAAGTAGATTACTTTGTCCTAGATGAATTTCACTATTTAAATGATGAAGAAAGAGGACCAGTAGTTGAAAGCGTTGCAATAAGGGCAAAAAGGAAAAATTTGTTAGCGTTAAGTGCTACAATAAGTAACTACGAAAAGATAGCTAACTGGCTAAATGCAATACCGGTAACAACAAACTGGAGACCAGTACCTTTGAGAGAAGGAGTTATTGTTGAAGGTAAAAAGAGTTATCAAGTAATTTTTCCTAACGAGACAATAGAAATTAAAGGAAACGACCCAATAATTGCTTATACGCTTTACGTATTAGAGCACGGAGGGCAAGTTTTAGTATTTAGAAATTCTAGAAAAATGGCAGAAAGTACTGCAAAAAAGATTTCCTCATCAATGGGGTTATTATCCTTACCAGATAAGGAATTACTTAAGGTCGGTGAAGAAATAAAGAACGTAGAAGATGCCGGAAGTGACGAAAAAGAAGAACTTTATGAACTAGTAGTTAGAGGAGTTGCTTTTCATCACGCTGGACTTTCTAAAGGGCTTAGAGAAATAATAGAAAGAGCTTTTAGAGAAAGGAAAATTAAGGTTATAGTTGCAACGCCAACTTTAGCTGCAGGAGTTAATTTACCTGCAAGGGCAGTAATAATTGGGGACTTTCATAGATACAATAGGAAAATACTAGGATATCAAGAGGAAATTTCAATAATGGAATATAAACAAATGGCAGGAAGAGCCGGAAGGCCAGGCTTTGACAAGGAAGGAGAAGCAGTAATTGTAGTAAGGAATAAAAAAGAGGCAGAAAAAGTATTTAAAAAATATATTTTATCCCCTCCAGAACCTATAGAGTCAAGACTTGGCAACGAATCTGCATTTTATTCCTTCTTATTAGGAATAATTTCTTCAGAGAAGAAAATTTCTGAGGACGATTTAGAAGATTACGCAATGGATACCTTGCTTGATAAAGACGTTGCAGAAAAATATGTAAAGAGAGGTATAACTTGGTTAAGAGATAATGAATTTATCGCAGGCGATGATGAACTAGTATTAACAAAATTCGGCAAAAGAGTTGCGGATCTTTATATCAATCCTTTCACGGCCAAGGTTTTTAAAGACTATTTGACAAAGAGCGATAAAAGTTGTAACATTGCTTATTTGCATTTAGTTGCTTACACTCCAGACGGACCTACAGTTTCGGTAACAAGAAGTGAGCTTGAAGAACTTGTTGACGAAGCTCCCTGCCCTTTATTTATAGAAGAACCAGAAGATGAAGACGAATTTTACAATTACGTCTCTGCTCTTAAAGTAGCAATGATAATTAACGATTGGATAGAAGAAGTAGATGAAGACGTAATTTTGAGTAGATACGGGATAGGTTCGGGTGACCTTAGAAGTATAATTGACACAATGGATTGGCTAACTTACAGCGGTTATAATGTAGCAAAAGTTCTTGACCTTAAGGAGCATTATGATGTCCTTTATACGCTTAATCTGAGGGTAAAGGATGGAGTCAAGGAAGAATTGCTTGACCTAGTTAAGATTCAAGGCGTTGGAAGGAAGAGGGCAAGGATTCTTTATAACCATGGAATAAAGAAACCAGAGGACGTGGTAATGAACGTAGATAAAGTCAAATCGTTATTGGGTCAGAAAATTGGTGAGAAAATTGCAAAAGAAGCTGCAAGACTTATTGCTGGAAATGCTTAACGCAGAAGACGGAAAAGAAATTGAAGTTACTGGAGATGAAGATCTTTTAAAGAAATTTAAACTCTTACTTTTATCTCTAAATCAAGAAATTATTGTAGAGGAGAAAAATAGAATAGTATATAGAAAAAGAGCTTAGAGCGGTATATTACCATGCTTCTTTGGATATCTATATTCCCTCTTATTTCTTAACATCTCTAATGCCGAAACTATTACTCTCCTAGTATCCTTAGGTTCTATAACGTCGTCTATCAATCCCTTCTCTGCCGCCCAGTAAGGATTAGCAAATAATTTCCTATATTCTGCAATCTTCTGCTTTATGAATTCATCTGGATTGCTTGATGCTTGTATTTCCTTCTTGTATAATATCCTTACAGCACCTTCTGGACCAGTTACAGCAATTTCAGCTGTAGGCCAAGCATAAACTAGATCTGCTCCTAAACTCTTTATACTCATTGCAATATGTGCCCCTCCGTAGGATTTCCTTATTATAACTGTTATCTTAGGTACTGTCGCCTCTGCAAACGCATAAAGCATTTTTGCGCCGTGCCTAATTATTCCCTTATATTCCTGATCAGTGCCCGGAATATATCCTGGAGTATCCACAAGGCTTATTAAAGGAATGTTAAATGCATCACAGAACCTTATGAATCTTGCAGCTTTGTCTGCAGCGTCAATATCTATAGCTGCTCCTAAGTACTGAGAGTTATTTGCAACTATTCCTACAACGTTTCCTGCAATTCTTGCAAATCCTACTACAATATTCTGTGCCCAATGTTTATGAACTTCTAGGAATTCTCCGTTATCTACTATCCTATATATGATTTCCTTCATATCAAACGGCTTTGCAGAATCAGTAGGAACTATTTGCTCAACGTCTTTAACATCTCTATCGGCAGGATCTCCAGTGTCCATAAACGGTGGTTCTTCCATGTTATTTGAAGGTAAATAGGAAAGTAACCTCTTGGCAATGTTAATTGCATCCTGTTCATTCTCCGCCAGGAAATGAACTACTCCAGACTTGGTAGCATGAATAACTGCTCCTCCTAGGTCTTGGAAGCTAACCTCTTCTCCTAATACTACTTTAGTTATCTCTGGACCGGTGACGAACATGTAATAAGCGTCGCCTTTAATCATAATAATGAAATCAGTCAAAGCTGGAGAATATACTGCTCCTCCTGCTGCGGGTCCTGCCATTATAGTAATTTGCGGAATTACTCCAGAAGCCATCACGTTCATCTTGAAGACTTGGCCATAGCCTTCCAGCGCTACTGCACCTTCTTGAATTCTCGCTCCTCCAGAGTCATTTATTCCTATAACTGGTGCTCCAACCTTTAGTGCTAACTCGTAAACTTTGGCTATTTTATTTGCATGCATTTCTCCTAAAGTTCCGCCTAACTCAGTAAAGTCTTGGGAGTATGCAAAAACAGTCCTGCCATCTACCTTGCCCCAGCCTGCTACTACACCGTCACCGTACATTTTCATTTTATCTAATCCAAATTCTGTAGCTCTAGTAGTAGCAAAAGTCATTATTTCGTTAAAAGTTCCTTCATCGAAAAGTAGAGCTAACCTTTCTCTAGCAGTTAACTTACCTTTGCTATGTTGGGCTTTTATCTTATCTTCTCCTCCACCTTGATATGCCTTTTCTTTCATATTTTTTAATTCTTGTATTAATTTACCCATAGTTTTTTCTTCTTGAGACATACATATATCACCTTACATGTATAATTGAAGAAAAAAACCTTCACTTAATGATAACAAGTGTATCTCCCTTCTTTACTCCTTGACCTTGCTTAACTAGGATTTTCTCTACAACTCCTGCAACAGGAGCAGAAATTATAGTTTCAGATTTCATTGCCTCAATAGACAACAAGGGCTGACCTTTGTTCACTGCATCACCTTCTTTAACTCTTATACTAACAACCCTTCCTTGTAATGGTGAAATAACCTCTCCTTCTCTTCCTTTAATCATTTCCTCAACTGATTCACCTTCCTTAGTTGGCAATTCTGTAGCTCTCTCTAACTTAAATACACTAGCGTTGTCAACAAAGACATATCCATTATCTACAAATACGTGATGAATTTCGCCATTGACCTTAAACAAGTACTCGTTATCTCTAGTACCTTTTCCTAAATACTCTATCTCAAACTCGTTAGCTTCAGTTTTTATCTTATCAACGTTGCCTTTGCTATCAACTGCCATCAAGTAAGTATCTCCAGTCTCGGAATAGACTCTGTATAATTTCATTACCACATCACCCTCGAAGAGGCTTGAGAAACCAAACCGTAAGTCTTCCATGCAGATTTAGGTTGCCTTTGCGAAGTTGTAACTGGAGTTGCTCCTTGTCTATTTAGTCCCCTGCTCTGGATTTCTAATGCTAACGCAGCCCTCAACTCCTCTTGTTGTCTCAAATACTTTGTAAATTGTTCAGTTTTTTGTGCAATATATGATGTAGAGAATCTTCCTTCTTGAAAGTCAGGATCCCTCATGATCCATTTGTAAAGCTCAATAGTCGTCTTTACGCCACCTATCTTATAATCATTCAAAGCTCTTATTCCAGCCTGAATAGCGTAAGCCCTATTTTCGCCGTATACTATTAATTTAGATATAAGGGAATCGTAAAAGGGCGGAACCCAGCTTCCTGCTTCAACTCCGCTATCTACTCTGACTCCTGGACCAGTAGGTTCCTTATAATAAGTAATATAACCAGAACTGCCCGTGAAATTATTCAAAGGATCTTCTGCATTTATTCTATATTCTATTGCTGCGCCTCTTACTCTCTTATTAAGTTCTTCTTGTGTAAAAGGTAAATGTTCTCCTGCAGCAAGGAGTATTTGAAGCTTAACTAAATCTATTCTAAAAATTAACTCAGTGGTAGGATGCTCTACTTGTAATCTCTTGTTTAACTCTAAGAAATAGAACTCCCTAGTAACGTCAGAAAACGCTGTTTCAAACGTGCCCATTGTAAAGTAGTGAATTATTTGACCGAACTTTATTATTGGTTCAAACATTTTTTCCCTTTCTTCCATTTTTAATGCAGGAGAAGGTGCCTCTTCTATTAATTTCTGGTTTCTTCTTTGGATTGTGCATTCTCTTTCCCAAGCTACTACATAATCACCATATTTATCGCCTATTAACTGAAATTCTATATGTCTTGGGTTTACAGCATATTTTTCTATATAAAGATCCGCTTTTCCAAAAGCTTGATAAGCCAATCTTTTGTTTCTTTCCCACACTTCAACTAGTTGGTCGGGACTATCTACTCTAGTTATTCCAACTCCTGCACCGCCGCTTGCAGCCTTTACCATTATTGGATAACCAATTTTTTCTGCAATCTTTAGTGCCTCATCTAACGAACTAACCGGACCATCGGAGCCAGGAGCTATAGGTACTCCAGCCATTTTTGCAACTCTTTTTCCGTCAAGTTTGTCCTTTATCTTATTCATAACATCTGAGGAGGGACCTATGAAAGTCATTCCTGCTTTTTCCACTGCCGCAGCAAAGTCTGCGTTCTCTGAAAGAAAACCGTAACCAGGATGTACTGCATCTGCGTGAGCTTTCTCTGCGGCATCGATAATATGATCGATATTTAAATAACTATCAAGAGCTGGGGCTTTACCTATGTAATAAGCTTCATCTGCGTATTTAACATGTAAAGCGTACTTGTCGGCTTCGGAGTAAACTGCAACCGCTTTCATCCCCATTTCTTTTATTGCCTTCATTACTCTGACTGCAATCTCTCCTCTATTCGCAACGAGGACTTTTCCAAAAGGAGGCATTTTAACCATATAATAATGTTTATACGGGTTTAAAAGGTTTTTATTTTAGAAAAATAAACGGATGTTTAATATAAAATATAATAATAAATAAGGAGTATAAAGTTGATTTTATTAAGAAATATAAGAAAAAATAAAAAGATAAAAAATTCAGAGTTCGCGCGTATCTTCACCAATCTGTTCCCGGATTCCACATCATCTATGCAGCATATATTCCTTCTTCTGCTACATATTTCTTTCTAGCCAAATCCATCATTTTTCTCGTGAACAGTACTGAGTATATTACTACTACAATAGCAAATATTAACGAAAGCCATCCAACTAGTGCAAGATTTCCTTGATTATCGGCTACAGCTAACGCCTTCATTAATCCAGTTCTTACTTCAAGAGTTTGAGATTGGTAGATATCTGGCCAATATTCACCTATTGCCAATCCTCCCCAAGCACTATTTATTGTACTACTCATTCCGGCTATTATATAAGGAAATGTTGCAGGCAATATTATTTTCCTCATTTTAGTCCAGAATCCTAACTTAAGGTTATCCATTAATTCCCAATATTCTGATGGTAAATTCTTAACTCCTATCCAGAAACTGTAAAATACATAGTAAAAAGTGGAGATGAAACCTAAAAGTAGAACGTAAAACTCGTTAGTAAATGGGCCGAATATTGAACTTACGTAGGTATATGTAAATCCGTAAAGTAGAGGAAAGTAAGCTGGAGCAGGGAAAGCAGAGAAAGTTTGTATTATAGGCACAATTACTCTATCTGCATTAGTATGCCTAGCAATGTAATACCCTACAAATACTGCAAAGATAAAAGACATTAAAGCAATCACCGCAATTCTTAGGTAATCGGCTCCTAAGTCTATTAAATCTTGAGGTAGAGTTGAAATTAAATAACTCCATGTTGATGGTTTAACAGAAATTATTACCGAATATGCACCATAGAGAATTATTATTAGAAGTAATATTCCTATTCCAGCTGAAATCATGTTAATTGGAATTTTCCTATTTTTAGCTTCCTCTTCCTCTTCCATAAGTCTATTTTGCCTTGTAAAGTAAGGTGGTTTAGTCAAATATTTTCCTAGCTTAGCAAAAACTCCTTTAGAATTACTTAATCTAGCAGAGTACCTTATCCTAAATCTTCCTCTCTTAAAGGATTTTAATGTCGCTTCAGTATCAAGTCCGTATTTTTTAACAGAATATTCTGCAAATTCTCTTAATAAAAGTGTTATTGTAGTAGTAAAAATTCCTAGAACTATTAATGCATAGATAGCATCAGTATAGTCACCTTCTGCAGTATATTGAGCTATTAAAGTACCAATACCGGGAACCTCATAACTCTTGACACCTATGCTGAAAACTTCACTTACCGTAATGTAAAATAACGCATCAGCAAAGCTAGGAATTAAATTTGCGGCAATTCTAGGCATAGAGAAAGGAATATAAAGTCGAAGCATTTTCCCTACGAAACCGAATCTATAATTTCTTATTACCTCCTCCATTTCTGACGGGACCGTCTTAAAGGCTTGATATATCCCCATCCAAATATTCCAAACAACTGCTGTAAAAACTAAAAACAGCACCGCTAGTTCTATTCCTAAACTACCACCTATACTAAAAACGAAGAAAATTAAGACTACGGGGAAGAAGGAAATTACTGGTACAGACTCGAAAATTTCTGATAAAGAGATATATATGTTTTCAAATGTTTTACTTTTTAAAGAAATATAACCTAAAAGCCAGCCTGTTACTATTGCAAAAGCTATATCTATAAATACTCTACCTAAGGTTAGGAGAGTATCATATATAGCTAGCCAAATATCAAACATTTTCTTTACCCCTATCCTTTTGTTCTACGTTCTTCTCAACTGGGGTTAGGAGAGAATAAAGTTGATCTAGATATGCTTGAAATCTGTCATCTTTAGGCTTTCTTGGTCTATCTAATTCTATCTTAACTTCTCCAACAACACTAGCTGGCCTCCCATTCAATACGTAAACTCTGTCGGCTAATTCTACTACCTCATTTAAGTTGTGTGAAACTAGAACTGCTGACCTCAAAGAAGTATCCTCATTGAATAATATAGAGTATATCTCTCTCCTAAGACCTTCTGCAGTTAATTCGTCCAAGTGAGCAAAGGGCTCATCCATTAATAAAACAACAGGATCTGCAGCCAAAGCCCTTGCTATTGCGACCCTTTGTCTCATTCCTCCACTCATTTGCTTAGGGTAGAAATCCTCAAAGCCTGATAAACCTACAAGCTCTAACATCTTTCTCGCTATTTCATCTTCTTTTTCCTTAGGCAATTTCTTATACTTTAACCCTAGTTTAACGTTCTCTAACGCGGTAAACCAAGGAAATGTTACAATTGATTGGTGGATTAAAGCTATCTTTGGAGTAGGTTGAGTTATTTTCTTTCCTAATAATCTAACTTCGCCATGATCAGGCTTAACAAACCCTCCAAGGATCCTCAATAAGGTTGATTTTCCTATACCGGAAGGTCCTATAATTGCTATTAATTCATTATCATAAGTTTCAATGTTAACATGATCAAAGACTTTATAACCGTTTGGATAAGTATAACCTAAGTCTATTCCCTCTAAGATTCTTCCAACTGTATTCCCTCCAAGATGAGATAAACGCAAATTCTTATAAGCTTTTCCTTAATATTTTCCTTATGGAATTTTTAGAGAAAAAGTTCACAGTAAAAACAGAGCATTCTGCAGTAAAGGTATCAAGCGGTGCAGTTGATGTGTTATCTACGCCTTGCTTAATAGCCTTTATGGAAGACGTTTCCTTCACTTTACTTCAAGAAAAACTAAGCAAAGGATTAACGAGCGTTGGGTATCACGTTGATGTAAAGCATCTTGCCCCGGCACCTATAGGTGCGGAAATATTAGTTAGATCTACAATAGTAAAAGAAGAAGGTAAAAGAGTAACTTTCAAAGTCGAGGCATTTTATAAGGATAAAAAGATAGCCGAAGGAATTCACGAGAGAGTAATAGTGAACGAGGATGAATTTATGAAAAGGGTTGAATAAAATATACTATCTTTTCATTTCCATCTTTTTCTTTCCTAACCCTTTTCTCCACTATACCTAGAGAAATTAGTTTTTCTAGGATTTCTTTATCTATCTTCTTTCCTTCAAACTCTTTTCCATAATATTTAGTAACTACTCTAGCCATTTCATACACGTCTAGATCTTTACTGTACACTTCCCTACATACTCCTGCAGGATCATAACCTCTTTCCTTTATTAGTATCTTCAAGGGTGGAGTGAATATTTTTATACAAAGCTCCTTCTCGTCTTTTATTTTCTTATCCACTAACAGCTTCATAACAGTACCTCTATCTAAGCCTAATTTTGCTAACCTTACTCCTTCAAAAGGAACCCCGTACTTTATTTGATAATATAACTTCAATGCTTCTTTAGCCTCATCGTTTTTGCCCAAAGCTTTTAGCACTCTATATAGAGCAAAGGAAATCCATCTAGCATTGCTTATTACTTCATTTATATCTTTAGCCGATAAATTCTTACATAGAGAAGAGAAGTCCTCACCATTACTCCACCTCTTTAATAATTCTCTCCCGCATTTACAGCCTCTTAGTTCTTGTGCAACGGCATTTGAGGAAACCACTGTAGTTAAAAGATCAGATGAAATTATTTGAAACCCCTTTAAAAGTGAGATATCAATATAACTTAAGGAAACTGCTTTACCCAAGGGGGTTAAAAATATTCCTCCTCCATCCTCTTCAATTAAATTAACTTCTTTTAATGTGTTTAAAGACTTCAAGAATTCTTCCTCAGTTATTTTATTAAACTTTAAACTGCACTTTAAAATTGAGTGGAGATCTTCTTTACTATAACCTTCTCTCCACGATATTACACCTAAGGATAAATCGTCGAGCGAGTAAGTACTCTTTTCCTCTTCATATGAAGAGGAAAAATACTTCCTTCTAAACTCCTCAGCTTTTCTCATAGATGTTGAAATAATTATACTCATTCCTTCCTTGTCAAAGCCTGGCCTTCCAGCCCTTCCTGCCATCTGCTTGAATTCCATTAAGTTAAGGTCTCTCCAACCCTTTAGGTTACCTTTTTCGTCCGATTCTGGCAATACAGTATCGTAGAAAATTGTAGCGTAAACTGGTAAATTAACACCTTGGCCTAATGCAGTGGTTGAAACTACTACGTTAATTTCTCCTTTCTTTAACATTTCGACAATTTGTCTTCTTTCCTCTAAAGGAACTCCACTATGATAATGAGAAGCGTTAAAGCCGAATTTTCTTAAAGTCTCAGCAAGGCTTTCTGCCGATTTCCTACTTCTTACGAAAACTAATGCGTTTTTACCTTGTTTTATAATGTACCTCAATGTTGGGATAAGGATTTCTAACTTCTCGCTCCTTATTCCGTTTAAAGGCTCTAAAGGTATTGTAAAATCGTTATCATAACACCTAATTACGTAAGGATATGCTATACACTCGTGAAGAGGAACGGCCCTTTTATTATATTCTATTACCTCCGCCTTTAGCCAATTGGCGTAATTCTTAACACTGGGTAAAGTAGCACTTAAGCCTATAATCTGAACGCCGTTTTTCTTAGCCCATAATACTATGTTTTCTATTGCTAATCCTCTGTCGCTTTCTACGTTGTGTATTTCGTCTATGATTACTACTTCGACTTTCCTT
Source organism: Acidianus ambivalens (assembly GCF_009729015.1). NCBI lineage: Archaea > Thermoproteati > Thermoproteota > Thermoprotei > Sulfolobales > Sulfolobaceae > Acidianus > Acidianus ambivalens. The sequence goes on from NZ_CP045482.1 coordinate 955,750, forward strand.
AACCAACCGTATTTATGCCTTATTGAACTATCAAACTTTTCATAAGTTGAAAGTAGCGTTTTGCTCTTAAAGCTCCTAAGGTCGTCTTCATAAACGTCCGAATCTACGTATTTCGTATCTCTCTTATCCCTTATATCCTCGTAAACTTCCCTCGATAAAGCCTTTAAAGGTGAAACGTAAACTGAAATTCCTTTTGCCTTCAATAGAATTTCCTTTGCTAAGTAAGTTTTTCCGGATCCAGTAGGTGCAGAGATAAGGAAATTCTTTCCTTCTTCGTATTTCTCCTCGAATATTCTCTGTAGCTCGTTCACTTCACTACGTATATTGAGAGAGAAAAAATTAAAGGCTTAGGTATATCCAGCCTTCAGCTTGTTTTCTTACAATCTCACCAACTCCTGCTTGAACTATTGAAATGCCTTTAATCAGAGAGTCGACATTAAGATTTAGAGCATTAATACTGTTCATGCAACCCACAACGTTAATCCCAGAGGATAATAGCTTCTTTACATAATCTTCATTGGGATTTCCTTTAACTAAAGCCTTAATTGCGGACTGATGAAAAACTACCTCTATTTCCGCATCTCCTTTCAGATCATTATATAAATTTATTACGGATCTTATCGCTTGAGGAACTCTTTCCTCGTCCTTTACCTGAACTATAACTTTATACATAGTTTAAGGTTGTTAAAAATAGTTTAAACGCCTTTTTCATAGTACCAGCAGGATACCCTATTACCTTTAACAATGAACATTGGTGGATCTTGTAATCTACACTTTATTGAAAGCCATTTCTCTTTTTGCATTAAATCGCAGTAATCGTGGAATGGACATCCGTGATCTGAAGGGCTGCTTATTTCTCTTACTGGAATCTTTTCTCCTTTATTTCCTATGGTTATTTTAGAATTCAGTAAGGCTAAAGAATAGGGGTGAAGAAGTTCTTTACCATAGCTTTCTTCTATAAGTTTACCTCCATAAATGACGTAAATTCTTTTACAAGGATCAAGATTTTTAGTCGAGCTAGAAAACAATATCAAGTCTGCATTTATCATATTAGCAACTTTTATCAAATTTTTTAAAGCTTTATACTTTAATTGTTCTTCCATTAATTCAAGAAAATCCTCTGCAATGATAAAGTAAGCTTTACCTATAAGTAGTGAAGATAAGTAGAGGTTAAATACTTCATATTCTGATAAATTTGAAATTTTATCATTCTTTATATCTAGAATGTTTAATATACTTTCTGGGTTTATATTTTCTCCATAATTTTTTAACAAAACCTTAATGAAAGTTATAGAATCTATTTTAGGTTTTTCCAATTCTCTGGGTATAACTCTGATAAAATTTTTAGCTTGCTTTTTATCAATTTCCTTATCTCTATAAAATTTTATTTCCCCGACGTATTTTGACTTTCCAAGTAATGAAGAAATTAAGGATTTCTTATCTTCACCCCAATCACCTAAGACGCAAGTTACTCCATCAACTACCAAACTAATGCCCTTCAACTGATCGGTATATAAATTGTTTATAACTATCATTTTAACCACGAATAAAGTAAGCATTTTACGTAATTGTTGCCTACCTTTATTTCTTCTGGTTCTTTCTCCTTACATTTTAATGAAGAATATCTACAATTATCACTATATGGGCAACCTCTGCCTAGATAGTTAGTTGAAATTTCCCCTCTTAGCAAATCTAAGGTATAAGGATGATATACTTCGGTTACATTGCTTCCTCTTTCAATTATTTTACCTTTATAAAGCACTACAAACTCATCCGAAACTCTTGAAATTACCGCAGGATCGTTGTCTAAAACTATAAATTTTGATGACACAATGCTTTCTAAGTCTATTATAGAGTTAATTACTACGGCTCTCCCATTATCGTTTATGCCAAATTCTATATCGTCTATTAAAACGTACTTAGGTTCTAGAAATGTTGCAAGTGCTAACGACACTTTCTTAGCCTCTAAAGGGGTTAGCTGATAAGAAAATTTTTCTAAAATAGAAGAATCTAGACCCAGAATTTTTATAAATTCTTTAGCAATATCTACCGCAAAATTATAATCTCCTATATCATGAGATACTACTATTTCAGCAAAATGAGATGCAATATTATAAATCGGATTAAACATTGAGTAAGGATTATAGAAAACCGCGGAAATTTCCTTCCATCTTATGTCATTAACGTTGTTCTCTTTTATTTCATTTCCATTAAGTAATATTTTACCTTTTTTAGGCTTTTTTAATAATAAAGTATAAAATATTATTTCCTCTTTACCGCTATCCCTCTGACCCAATATTCCTAGGTTACTTTCTACCTTCATGGAAAAATCGTTCAATATATCTCCATAAATGTTAACGTATTCTAGCATGAAAATCACTTCAAATTATCTGAAATTAAATAAAGTAGAACAATAACTATTGCCCTAAACAATGCAGGCGGCAAATAAAGCCACCAATAAGGCAAATACCTCGATGCTACTGTTAATAGTGTAGTTAAAGTTGGGAATCTAGGATCTCCAACTCCTGCTATTACGCCCATTGCAGTATATGTTGAAATGCCGTCTATCATTGCAGGAATAATAAATTTCTTTGAGAGATTATATATCTCTTCCTTATTTGAAAAGAAAAGTAAAGAGAAAGGAGTTTTAGGTACAATTCTACTTAAGGTAGAAGATGAAGAAGTAAATAAGTATTCACTAACTTGCCTAGAGTAATTAGCCCAGCCGGTTAGACCAACTATTACTGCAGTAATAAAGAAATTAGCCTTTAACGAAGTCCCAGTAGGAATACCATAAATTAAGGCTATAGACAAGAGCAATAAAATTCTGGGTACCGTATTTATTGAATCAGAAATTCTTACCATGATAATTCTGATTTTACCACCCATTAGACCAGAGACGGATCCATAGACTACCGCAATAAAAGTTTCAACTATTCCTGCTACAACGCCGAAAATTAATGTATTAATTATTGCCTCAGCATTCATATTTACCATGTTATCTCCATTAATGTACGTTCCTAAAGGATATGAGAGGCAAGGACAATGTAAAGGTTTTCCTTGAGGTAACTCGTAAAAGGTAAAGAATAATGATAAACCTACTATGAAAGATAGTAAAATGACGTAAGCCTTTATCATCTAGTCACCCTAGGATCAATTATTCCGTAAATTACATCAGCAATAAAATTGGAGAAAATAACAATGCTAGAATAAATCATTAAAACTCCTTCTACTATTTTAAAATCATCATAATCAACTCCTATTCTTATTAAATAACCTAAACCTGGCCATGCAAAGATTGCTTCAACTAAAAATTCTGCTATTAACATTTCTACGAATGCTGCTGAAATACTTGAAAGAGTTACTACTGTTAAATTACCTAGGATATGCCTAAATACTAAAACGTCCCTGCTCAAGCCTTTGGCAATAAACTCTTGCGGAACCTTGCTTACACTTAGCAGTATCCTATTCGCAAAAATTCCTATGAATGGAAAGAACAGTGAAACTAAAGGTAAAATAAGGTAATATATTAGATGACCCTTAGGTGAACCTATTGGTAAAACGTTCAAATATACATGAAATAAGTAAATTAATCCTATTGCTATAACCCAAGAAGCTAAAGCGTTACCGATATATTTCCATCTCCTAAGTAGAGAATTAATTACTGAAGAACCTAGAATAGCTTTCATAACTAAAAAAGGACTTAAATACACAGTTAAAGCAAAGGCTATTCCAGTCAACAAACTTGTGAAAGCTAAGGAAGTTAAAAGCAGAGAAGTTACAGAAATTCCATAGTGCCTACTATAGCCCATACTAAACGTTATCAACTCGGATATAGACTTTGTTATACAAACACCATGTATAGCTTCTAGAATTATTACAACAGAAGAGACTATCATCATAGAAATTACGAAGCTTGCTAGCCTCTTAATTACATATTTATAAATTGATCCACCTACGGCGTAGCCCTTAGATAATTCCCCTAGAGCTCTTTCTTGTATTAAAAGTATCATTCCCCTAAAACCTGTTGCCGTCCCTAAAAAGATTAGGAGAAGACCTATTGGAGATAAGTATGCATAAGGTTGAACATATCCCTTGATCACATAAACGTAAAAATAAGAAGAATTAAGTTGCACGGAAGATACGTTACTTAAGTTAACAATTCTCGTTCCGTTTAATATAACATACGCAGAAGGCATTCCTTTATTTAATACACTCCACAATTCTTCACGCCAATATTGTGGAGGATTAGCAACGCTACCATAACCGTAGTTTACTAATTCACATTGCTTTGTAATAGTTGAAACTGCAGAAATTATTATACCGGAAGAAAGAAGGATGGTTGAAAATAGTAATATACCTATTTTCATTGAGCTGAACTTACCATCTTCTTTTTTTAAAATTTTTGATAAAAATCGTCTATAGGCTCTACCTTAAATTCCTACCGTCTTGAAGGATATGTTCTTTATGTGGTCAAAAATTACAGTAAATCCGAAGGAAACTCCTAATATCAGCAAAACATACTGAAGAGGAATAGGATAAACTAGAATTCCTAATACTGAAATCGTTGAAATAAAGATTATGTCAAAAATACTACTTATCAGTAAGAAATTACTTGGTCTAGAAGACCACATACTTCTTCTTTCTCTAACCATATATACTGTAAATTGACCGGTAAACACTAACATATCAAATATGAAAGTGTGTATCTCGTTTATTGACATGCGTAGATATAACGCCAACCATAAGGAGAAGAACGACTCTGCTACAACTAGGAAAGCTAGAATTAACGAAGCCTTAACTATTTTCCCTGCATCAAGCCTTTCAGGTTTTTGTGAATATCTTACATTATCAGTGGCTATAGACATAGTAACGAAGTCGTTGGCAAACAACAGCAATATTACATCAAAAGGAGTGGTAACGAAGAATCTAACAATAAAGAAGGAAAGCGTTAGAAATAATACAACTTGTAAAGTTTTAATTATTTTATTTATAGTGTAAGTAAGCATCCTTTGGTAAATTCTTCTACCAGTCTTTATTGCCTCAACTATATCAATTAATCCTTCATGAGTTAGAACCATACTTGCGGAAGCTTTTGCCACATCGGTAGCGTTTGCAACTGCTATTCCTACTTCAGCTTGTTTTAAAGCAGGCGCATCATTTACTCCATCTCCAGTCATCCCAACGTAATGTCCTCCTTCCTGTAACGTTTTTACAATAAAATACTTATCCTCGGGAAAGACCTCCGCAAATACGTCGCATTCCTCAACTTTTTTAATTCTTTCCTTTCCTTCGAGTTTCTTTATTTCATTAATATTACAAATAACGTCGCCTATACCTACTTGCCTCGCAATTTCTCTTGCAATTAATTCATTATCTCCGGTAACCATCTTAGGCTTAACGTTTAGCCTCTTAATCTCTTCTATGAATTCCCTGCTATCTTTCCTAGGCCTATCGTAAAGCGGTAAAATTCCGACAAGCTTAAGTTTGCCTTCTTTATCTCCTATAGCTACAGATATTGTCCTATATCCTCTCTTTGAAAGTTCCTCAAGAGTAGAATAATAGCTCTTCAAGTCCGGAACCTCTGCCAATTCCGCAATTACTTGAGGAGCTCCCTTAACAACTCTGAATACATTATTTTCAGTCTTAACTATTGCCTCAGTTCTTTTAGTAGAAGGATCAAAAGGTTTGAACTCAAGCCTCTCATAATTACCCGGTGCAATATTATTTTCCCTTAAGCAAGCAATGACTGCAGTATCTATAGGATCTTGACTCGCCTCGTCAGAGGCCATATAGGCGTATTTAACAACTTCTTCCTTGGTAAATCCTTCTGCGGGTATTGGATCTCCTACCCTCATTCTATTTTCAGTTATAGTCCCAGTTTTGTCTAGGTTTAGTACGTCCATTGAGGCAGCATCTTCAGAGGCTGTAAGCCTTGTTACTAGGATTCCTTTTCTCGCTAGTTCTTGACTACCTAAAGCCATGGCTATGGTAAAAGTTGCAGGTAAAGCTACAGGAACTGAAGCAATTAATACTATCAAAGAAAATGGGAGTACATCAGACAATTTTACTCCAACAGCCAATGAAAATACGAATAAAGCAATAACTAGAGCAACATCTACAATTATCAAGTATTTTACTATATTCATTATTAATTTCTCTAGGTGAGATTCCGCCTTCGCGGTCTGAACAAGCTCTGTAGTCTTACCAAAATAGGTTTTTGCTCCTGTTGCAATTACAATTCCAGATGCTTCTCCTCGCCTAATAATTGATCCAGAATAAACTACATTACCTTTTCCTTTCTCTACCGGAACTGACTCTCCAGTTAGAGCGGATTGGTCAACTAATACTTCTCCTTCAAATAATTTAATATCTGCAGGAACTATATCCCCTAACCTTATATGAACCACATCTCCTGGAACTAAAAGCCTTGCAGGAATAACTTTCCATTGATCGTCTCTTAAAACTCTGGCTTTTACGTTAAGCTTTTGCTTAAGTAATTCAACTGCGTTTTCAGCCCTTCTTTCCTGGATAAAACTCACTATAGAATTAAATACAAGTAGAAAGAGAATTATATACATATCTAGATATTTTCCTAAGATATAAGTAATAACAATGGTAATTTCAAGCATCCAAGGAACTGGTGCCCAGAATTTTTTGAGGAACTTTATGATAGGACTTTCTTTCTTTTCCTTAACTTCATTGTAGCCATATTTTTTAATTCTCTCCTCGGCTTCTTTTTCTGTTAAGCCTTTCAAAGATGTGTTTAACTGTGTTAATGTTTCTTCTATACTCATTTTTTCAAAGTTACTTGCCATACGATAAATTACTACTAACTCTATTTAATCGTATCCTACATAAGTCTAAAATTAACGAAATTTATAAACTTTCTATGTATTTTTCATAAAATAATACCGCTTTTCTGAGATTTTCTAACTCATTCTCCTTCTTAGAAAGTTCAACATAAGACCTTGCTAAAAATAGGTAGTCATTATACTTTTCCGCAATTTTTATTGCTTCTTTTAGAAAATTAAGAATTCCTGTCCTTTTATATAATTCATAAAGTAAAGTTTGCCTTTCTCTACTTTCTCCGCTCTCCTCTAACCTTTGAATTGCTTCATAAAGTAATTCTGGCTTTTTAAGAGAAAGCTTATAGAGAACTTTAGCTTCACCGTTTACGTCATTTAACTTCCTAAATATTTCCAAAGCTTCTTCTAGCTCCTTTTCGTCATCCGAAGAAAGTAAAGCCTCTGCTAACAACTTCTCGTTCTTAATGCTTTTTGCTATTTCTACAGCCTTCTTATAAAGAGATTTATCCTTAAGCCTTGAAAGTAATATATAAGTTACTGCCAAATCCTCGTTTGGCATATCGAAGCTTTCTAAAATTTGTCTAGCTTCTTCTAAATGTCTTAAATCGCCCTTCTTTATGCACACTTGAGCCAAAAACCTCCTAGAATGAGCGTAAACTGAAGTCCTAGGAGGAATAAATTTGAGAATTTCGTATGAAGAATCTAAATCACCTTTCCTGAAAAGCGCTAACGCCTTATTAAAAAGTAAAGTTGCCTTATCTTCGTCGTCTTTAACTTTTTTTAATGCAATATCCAGCGCGTTAATAGCATCGTCATATTTACCTTTCTCGATGTAAACCAAAGCTAGCAAATTTAACCCTTGAATAGACGAATCCCCTCTAATTAGCTCTTCAATTTTACTTAGAAGTTCCTTATTTCCTGTCTTCTTATAATCACTGTAAAGCTTATAGGCCTTTTCTATGTCTAACACGTTATTAATCTTTCTTACAGAGGTTTTATTTGTGATCCTAAGTCATCAGTCAATTAAGGAAATAATTGCTAAAGGGGTTATACGAAACTATTCGGAGGAAAGCGTAAGAGAAAATGGCTATGATTTAAGGATTTGTGGAGAAAAATACTACGAAGTAGAAGGTAATGCCGAATTGCCAAATAAGAAGAGCGAAATAAAGGAAATTGAATTCAAAGACTTCGCGATTTTTTATCCAGGGAAGACTTACCTTTTTGAAACTTGCGAAGAATTAAACATGCCAAACGATTTAGCTGCATTGATTACTTTAAGGAGTACTTTAGCCAGAAACGGATATATTTTACCTCCTACAGTGATAGACGCTGGTTATAAAGGAAAGATAACTTTAGCCTTGTCCTCTTTTTACCATAACAGAATAGCAAAAGGAACTAGGACTGCGCATATAATTTTCCTTAAACTTGATAAACCAACTGAAAAATCTTATAATGGAAAATATCAAGGTGGAGTAGTAATATGAAAATAGAAGATGCTTACAAGGAATTCATAACTAGGCTCCAGTTAATCTTGGCAGTAATAGTAATAACAATTGTGGGTTATGTAATATCCCTATTTGTTGATACGATCCCTTTTTCGCTTCTCTCAAATTTCATAGTCGGGTTAACGCTATCATACAGCCTTGTAGCTTCACTTGCAGGGTATCTATATTCGCCAAGGTTTATTGACCAAATAGATAAAATAAGGGAGTACTTTCCGCAATCCACAGCGCTAGGAATAATTTTAGGCTTCTTCTTCCTCCTTTTTTCATATCTTTCAACATATATAGGCTTCCTCTCATTCTTCCTAGACGGTTTAGCTTTAGCCTTTGATGCATTATTAACTCCCTTAATTTTTAGAGGAATTTCATTCCCAAAACTCTTGAAGGAAATAAAAGTAGGAATAAAAAGTGATTTTACTTCTTTCTTAATACTTTACGTTCTAGCTTTGCTTTCGTTACTTCCATTAATAGATATAATCGCAATACCTTTGAATGCTATTCTTTCATATCTTTTATTAAAAGAGTTTTATCCTTTTATTTGAAGTTTACTTTATTAATTGCTTAAAAGAGTTGTCGTTATGAAATACGAGATAATAAAGATAGAAAGCCAGGAACTTAAGGATAATTATCTGAAAGATCCCTACGTGAGAGAAGTCTTAGTTTACACTCCAGACGAGATTGAAGAAGGGCTTCCATTATTCATTGAACTTGCTGGAATAAACTGGTCTCCTAATGTTAACAATAGGTTCCACCAAATAATGACTCACCTACTGAAGAAAATGAAGGCTGTAGTTGTTAATCCAAACTTTAGGACAAAATATTATCTAAACCAATATATTAACTCACCCGCAGTAGGTAATTACGAAAATTTCATCATAAAGGAGCTAATACCAGAATTAAAGGAAAGGTATAAGGTAGGAAACGTCGCCTTATTCGGAAAATCTTCTGGAGGATTTGGAGCTTATACTCTAGCAGTAAGGCATCCGGACGTAATCAAAGGATTTGCAGACCACTTCGGAGACAGTTGCTTCTATTATCTTTATGCTAATGATTTTGTTTATACAATTAAAGCATTAGAAGGAAAGAAACCTAAGGATCTACTTAAAGAATTAATGGCAAAGACTCCGAGCGAAGACGATATGAAGATCTTAAACGTTTTCGGGAGCTCTGCCTTCTATTCGCCGAATTTAAACAGCGAAACTGGTTTCGATTTACCATTTGATGAAACCGGAGAAATAATTGATGAAGTCTGGAAAAAATGGCTTTCATTTGATCCAGTGAAGAACGTAGAGAATTACGTTGGTTCTCTGAGGAAATTAAAAGCAATATACCTAGACGTAGGAAAGTGCGATGAATATAGCTTATTCATAGGCATGAGGTCTCTCCACAAGAAATTGCAGAAATTAGGAATACAACATTATTATGAGGAGTTTAAAGGAGGACACTTCGGAAACTCAAGTAGATATTGCACATCTTTACCTTACCTTTACGAAAGGCTTAAATTAAACTAATTTCTTCTACGAAATTACAGACGAGTTCATTGCCTTGTTTGCACATATCTAGCAAATCTTCCTCATGATTATCCTTTATAATATTTCTAAATATAGAATGAAGAAGGATTAACGAGTTCTCCTTTAAAGGAATTTTAACTTTTCCAGAGTAGTAAGTTGTCAAATAACAATTTATCTCGTCTTTTATGGAGTTTAACTCTCCACACTGATAAATCATACTTGTTACAAGTTGCGCAAGGAAGATTCTCTTACCTACGAATTTTTCCACATAACTCTCCATAATCCTCTTCTTAGTATCTTCTTCAAAAGGTAGGGAAGAGATTATACTGGACGCACAGTTCCAGTCTTTTTTACACTTATTGTATATTACATCTTCTATCATCATTTAAAATTAGAACTTATTTTCTTGGTTTTTAACGCTTTCTGTCCCTTAAGAATTTTCCTTACTTTTCTCTCTATAAAACTCAATTAGAAATTCTATTACGGAATTTATTGTAACATCTCTTTTTCCTCCTCGCTTGTCTTGCAACTCATTAGCTAACTTAAGTAGCTCTTCTTTCACGTCCTCTGATACCTTTAAGATTGCCATAAATGTGTTTCCACTTTCTAAAATAAAAACTCTTTAGCAATTGAGAAAAATATATCTTTAATAAATTTCGTAGTTAACTAGGACTCCATAGTATATTATAATGTCGTTGCAAACTGTTCTCTTTAATTCGAAATTTCCGTATAATGTGCGAAATTTTTAAGCTTTCATGCAGAAAATCGAATTATGACTGAAATTATACGTACGGACAAATTCTCTATACGTGAGAGTAAGGGAAGGTATTACGTCTACTATATTGATCATTCGAAACCTAAGTTAAGGTACCTTTACGTCGACCCCTTAGATAAAATAATTAAATCTTACATTGAAAGCGGGGTTTTAGGGGTATCCCCCTAACCCCCAATGCGGGGAGCGGGATTTGAACCCGCGAGGGCCTACGCCAGCGGAGCCTCAGTCCGCCCCCTTGGTCCTAGCTCGGGCATCCCCGCAATCTAAAATATCTTGTAAAAAACTAAAAACGTTTTCGATTGGCCATGCTATATAACTTTTTAAGGAAAGAACACAATTAGATATTCGATCAGGGATGAGTCTTTGACAAGTACGTTCTAAGTAAACAGGAATTGAAAGTTTTATTAAAAGAGTTAAAGAAATGGTCTGCTCCAGCTACAGTCCTACTTTCATTATATATTCCGCCAGGTAGACCTATAGCCGACGTGCTAAATAATCTGCGACAAGAGGCATCAATTTCACAAAACATTAAGTTAAAGAGAACTAGAGACGCTGTAGAATCTGCAATAAGTGCAGCAATAGATAGACTTACCTCTATTCCTAAAGTACCAGATAATGGCCTTGTCCTATTTTGCGGAGAAAATTTCGAAACTGAGGAGTTTAAATGCTACATGTTCTCTCCACCAGAAAAGGTCACGGTCTATTTCTATAGGACTGACAAGTTCTTCCACTTAGAATTCCTTGAGGACATGGTAGAGGAGAACGAAGTTTACGGATTGATCATAGTCGAGAGAGATACTGCAACTATAGGAATACTAAGAGGAACAAGGATAGAAGAACTGGAGGAAATTGAAGGTTATGTGCCGGGTAAGCACATGATGGGAGGACAGTCTCAGAGGAGAATTGATAGAATAATAGAAGAGCTTTACCATGACTTTCTCAAGGAGGTTGGAGAAAAGGTTAACAGTTACTTCTTACCTTACCTGGAGGAGAAGAAATTGAAAGGTATACTATTAGGAGGTCCAGGTTACGCTAAAAACGACTTTTACGAAGGGGATTACATGGAATATAGGCTAAAGAAACTAGTACTTGAACCGCTTATTGACGTAGGCGATCAAGGAGAAGCTGGACTAAGGGAAATGGTTATGAAAGCTAAGGATTTACTGAAAAACCAGAAGTACGTTGAAGTTGAGAATTTACTGGACGAGATAAAGTATCATTTAGCAAAGGACGACGGTCTGGTTGTTTACGGTAAGGAGGAAATAAAGAAGGCTATGGACATGGGAGCGTTAGAAGCACTTATAGTTCACGAGGATAACGAGGAGGATTCTTTGACTAAAGAAGCTGAAAAATTCGGCACAAAGGTTTACGTAATAAACGACGAAGTGCCAGAGGCAGAATGGATTAAGAAGACTTTTGGAGGAAGTATAGGTAAGCTTAGATTTAGGATTGAGTGATTTTCCAGAACTTATTTAAAAAGAAAGACGAGCCACATATTTTCATTTTAAATTATTTTTCTTCTTTTCATTTCTTCCATAATTTTTTCTAGCGGTATTGGAGGGTCTATATTATAACTCTCCTTGAAACCTTCTTTTAATTTTTCAATATCAGTTGTTTTCATTTCATCCATTACTTTCTTTAATAGGTTAATTTCATCCTCCCAATAGTTCCAAGGATACATGAACCACGTCCAATCCGTTATTATATCAGCGTAAAAGTTTGGTACATATTTCGAGCCTTTAATGTATTGAAGTGTGGCAGTCTTTATTTCTCCTGCGTTAAAGTTTTCTTTAACGTGCTTTTCAGCTAAAATAAGACTATCTCCAGTGTCGGTTATGTCATCAATGATTAAGACTTTCTTCCCTTGAAGATCCACTTTATAAGGATATTTTATTTTTGCCTCAGGAGTATGAGAGGCAGTTACTATCCAATGTTCTACTTTAAGAGAGAGAACGTCGTAAACTCCCATTGCGTCTGCAACTAGCCTTGCGGGGACTAATCCTCCCCTTGCTATTGCAATTATTACATCAGGATTAAAATTTTCCTTTTTTAAAATATCTGCGAGCCTAAAAGATAGGTCAACTACTTCTTCCCATTTAACTACTTTCACGGGAATTTTTGGCAATATTCATTCCCATACCTTCTTTGCTTAATACTTAATCAAATTTTTGGTTTTGATTTATAAGGTGGTTATGTGAAAATTCTTTATGCTCGAATACGAAAAGGTACCGATCGCGATAATAGGCGGGTCTGGATTATATGATCCAAAAATTTTTTCTGAATCTAAAGAAATAAAAGTCTATACTCCTTATGGAGATACCAGCGATTTAATAACTATTGGTACTGTAGAGGGTAAAAAAGTTGCATTCTTACCTAGGCACGGAAGGAGGCATAGAATTCCTCCTCATAAAATTAATTATAGGGCAAATATATGGGCTTTACACGAGTTAGGAGTTAAATGGGTAATTTCAGTTTCTGCAGTAGGAAGCTTAAGGATGGATTATAAACCTGGAGATTTTGTTGTACCAGATCAATTTATAGATATGACTAAAAAGAGGGAATACACTTTCTTCGACGGCCCAGTAGTTGCACACGTATCAATGGCCGATCCGTTCTGTAATCATTTAAGGAGGATAATAATCTCAGCAGCTAAGGACCTAGGAATTACGACACACGAGAGCGGGACTTACATATGCATTGAAGGACCTAGGTTTTCTACAAGGGCAGAAAGTAGGGTATGGAAGGAAGTGTTTAAGGCCGATATAATAGGGATGACTTTAGTTCCTGAAGTAAACTTAGCTTGTGAAATGCAAATGTGCTATGCAACTATCGCAACAATAACCGATTATGACGTTTTCGCTGAGGTTCCTGTGACTGCCGAGGAAGTAACTAGAGTATTGAATGAAAATACTGAGAAATCTAGGAAGCTTTTATACGAAGTAATTAAGAGAATTCCAGATAAACCAGATGAAAGAGAGTGTTCCTGTTGCAACTCGTTAAAAACCGCATTAGTATAAATAGTGTAAATATTCCTAAGGATTTTTCAGTAATAGCTTACGGTAAGGGAATGGAACTTCCTGCATATACGTTAGAAAGGAGTATAATAAATCTTGAAGGAAGAATAGTAAAAACTGTACCTATTCATGAACTTGCACTAGTAGAAGACGCTTACGCGGAACCTGGGAAAGTGGTTTTCTTTATTAATGACCAGAACGAGAGTAGAGAAATTCTTGATAATGCGTGGGCGTTAAACCTTGAAGGTTATTTGTTTTCATGTAATGAGATTAAACCTAAGGGGAAAATTGAGGTAATAAGATTTAAAGGAGAAATGTGTGAGGTTAATTTGTCCCTTTCTATGCTTTATAGTGAAGTATCCTCGATTAAGGGAGTAAGATCAAATAGGATTCTTAAGGAATTGGACTTTTCTGACATTGATGATTTTTTAGCTGAAAAAAGTAAGGAGATTGACCTTTCATTACCTCAAATTGTTCTGTCTCCTATTCTTCTACCTTCACGATATTTTGTAGAGAAAAATCTAAATAAAGATGTTAAAGATTATTATAGTATGAATTTCTCGAATGATGCTAATATTATTTATACTGGTGTTGATTCTATTCCTATGAGAAGAATTTCCTTTGAGTTAAGGAAAAAAGGAAAGAAAGTTAAGGAAATATTGCTTGATGTTGAACCTCTCTTAGCACCTATTTATTTAAGTCTAATGACATATTATATGATGGAAGGCTGAGAACTGTGGATTTAATAGAGTTCTGGGAGAGGAGCAAAGTTATCATTGACTCCTTAGTTACAAAGTTTGTTGATGACGTTAAGGATTGGGAAATTATGGAAATGAGCAAATACATCATGAAAGATGGAAAAAGGTTTAGAGGAACTCTTGTGTTCCTCTTTAACGACGCTTTAGGTGGGGAGGAGAAAAACGCATACCAGGGAGCTTTGGCTACAGAAATACTTCATTCTGCGTCTTTAGCTTTGGACGACATTGTTGATTATGACTTGACTAGGCGAGGAATGGCCTCTGCTTGGGCAGTTTATACAAATAGGAGAGTAATATTTGTATCTAATTTTCTTATTCCTACAGCTTTAAAAATTATTTCTTCATATGGAAAGGAAGCATTGAATATAAGCATAGAACTTTGGAAGGATACTGCAATAGGAGCATTGAAAGACATGTATGGAGATAAAAGAGAATATTTTAAGACAATAGAATTAAAAACTGCTAGTCTATTTAAACTTCCAGCTATGCTGGCTTCCTTCTCTTCTGGGAAAAAAGAATTAGTGGATAAACTTTTGGAGGCAGGAAGAGTTCTGGGTATTATTTATCAACTTATAGATGATTACGTTGACTGTGTAAAATTGGAACCCGAAAAACTCGTTGGAAGTGCTAAACAACTATTTGAATTAACTAACGGTAAGGTTGATCCTTTTGTTTCAAATAAATATGCAGAATTAAAAAGTGAGTATTTAAGAATCATATCCTCAATACCATTCTTTAATGAATATAACGAGTTAATAATAGCATTACCAGATTTTCTAACAATGGGTTTATTGGCGGAATCAGGAATAAAAAATAAATTGTTTTAAATTGGGTTTTCACTTGGTGAAAGCTTATAAAGTTCGGTGTAATTCACGAATCACAGAAGGTAACTGAGCCTTCTAAAGAGCTTTTAGTAGAAATAAGAGATAGAGGTCATACTGCTTATTATATTAGACCGTCAAAACTTAATGGAATAATAGACGAGGAAATAGAATTCACATATGCTGGAAAAAAGATTTCCCTTGATGGAGGAATAATAAGGAATTTAGGATTTCTGCTCACTACAGAACAGTTGGCAAAGAGGATAGATATTCTAATCGAGATGGAAAAGAGCGGAGTAGTTTTCATTAATAATCCTCAGTCAGTACTTTTAGCTAGGGATAAGTTCGAGAGTTTAATGAAATTGAATAGGGCAGGAGTTCCAGTACCGCCTACTGCAATGGTAGAAGATCCTTTTGAAGTAATGAGGTTAGTAGAAAAATGGGGAGAAGTTGTTATTAAACCAGTAATAGGAAGTCTTGGATTGGGTTCTGTTAGAGCCAGTGACCCAGATATAGCCTTTAGGATAGCTAAGGCCATACTTTCAGTTAATCAACCAGTTTACGTTCAAAAGTACGTTAAAAAGCCTGATAGAGATATAAGAGCTTTTGTAGTTGGAGATAGACTCCTAGGAAGTATATACAGGATTTCTCAAGGTAGTTGGAAAACTAATGTTGCACAAGGTGCTGTAGTTCAGGTATTTAAACCTTCCAGCGAAATAGAGGAACTTAGCCTAAAGGCTACAAAAGTTCTCGGTTTAGATTATGCCGGAATTGATATTGTAGAAGATTTAGAAGGCGGATTAAAGATTCTCGAAGTTAATGCTGCCCCGTTGTGGAAAGGATTTAGTTCAGCAACTCACATAAATCCAGCAAAATATATTGTTGAGTACTTAATACAGAAAATTAAGAAATGAGGAAATAAGCAAACCGGCTGAATAGTGAGGAGGAGCTCTCGCCTTGATCATTCAAATGCATTTTTCTTCTCTTTTATTACTCTGAGCACAAACATTGTATAAGTTGAAGTAACTCCTTCCATATTGCCTATCTTATCCAGAACTTTTGCTAATTCCTCCTTGTCTGAGACTCTTACCTTAAGTAAAGCGTAATATTCCCCAGTCACATCGTATATCTCGAAGACTTCCTTAATTTCTGCAAGTTTTCTAAGAATATCTTCGTACTTTTTTGGATCAGCCTTTAGTAAGACAAAAGCAAGTACGTTCATCCCTACTTTATCTAAATCTACGTCTACGCAAAATCCCCTTATTACTCCAGCTTCTCTAAGTCTTTTTATTCTCATATGTATTGTGGACTCGCTTAGATTTAGCATTTTTGCTAATCTTGAGAAAGATATTCTAGAATCTTGTTGAAGTATTGAAATTATTTTCCTATCCACGTCGTCTAAATAATAATGTTCGCTCATATTATCATTCTTCCAAATATTTTTAATAAATCAATCTTTGTAAAGTCTCCTAAAGCAAACTTAAGAACAAGCTCTGGCGGAGTCTTGAGTAATACTCTCTCTAATCCTTTAATACTTTGAGTTCCTTTCTTTTTAGAATCTCTTATAACCTTAGCGTGGATTTGTAAACTCCAATAAAGCTTGCTCTTCTTAAATTCCTTTGAAAAGTCTTTATTATTTAGCAAAGAATCTGCCATTATCTTTGCTGATATTATTGAAGGCCTAATTCCTTCACCGGTTACAGCATAGACGGTGCCTAGAGCTTCGCCTATATAATTACCGTTTGATAACCTATCTTCTATTACTCCATAATCTGCTACCTTTGCCCCTTGGAAAGCTTTTATTTTGCCCTTAACTAGACTCTTTAACCTTTCTTTAAGAAAATTTACATCAGCGTAACCGCCAATGCCTATTTTTGAGCCATCTTCTTCAGGAAAAACCCAGCCATAGCCTAAAAGGTCTGAAAAGAAGTACATTTCTACTATTTCTGGATCTATTTTATAATCCGTAATATATTGTATTGCAGGAATCGCATAATCTCCTTTAAAAGAGTAATGACCATTAGCGTAAATTACTTTATCAGCTTCAATTTCCTTATCATTTACTAGGATTTTTCCATCCTTTTCGACTACTTTAGAATTTAATCTTAGATCCACTTTTTCTCCAAGAATCCTCAAAAATTTGGGTTTATTAACAATATAACCTAAAATTTCCCTACCTTTTATATCATACAAAAGTTTACCGTCAAGGTAAATTCTAAATCCTTTTATTTCATTTATAATAGCTTCTTTAGGAATCGGAAGATAATCCTCAATTCCCTTCATAACCCCCCATGCACAAGGTTTTAGACCAACGTCTGAAAGACCTTCATAAACTGTGGTATTTATCTTACTTCCTCTTAGAAAGTAAGCCAACGAAAGTCCTGCAGGCCCTCCTCCGACTATTGCCAATTCCATCATATCACCTATTCTTTAAAATACAAGTAAGCTATAATGCCTAATGCAATAAAACCTGAATAAAGTATTATAAGCTCGTAAAAGTTATGCAAAAATCTTCCTATAAGACCACCTATTATTATAACTAACAGCATAGCGAAGTAGCCGTTACCTACTTTTAATAAGTCTTTACTAATTGCCTTAGCTAGAATAAATTTCAATAAATATGCGAAGCTGATAAAGAATGGAATTGACTCCACTAACGCTACTAATGCAAATTCTCTAGGCTTTATAGGCAAGGCAAAAAATACTCCTAATGCTAAACCTAATGAAAATACGCCAGTGAAATAAACTGCAACTATTGCTTGTTTTACTCCCTTCCAGGGCAAGTTAGATGTAAAATAATACATTACAATTGCTAAACCTACAATAGATGCACCAACGAAAGCATAAAAATTAAAGAGGAAACCGGGTATTACTGGCAATAGGATTAATATTATCGAAACTAGTAACGTACTTGGTTCTCTCATTTTACTCCAGAAGTATAGAGTTGTAAAGATAAAAATATCTAATGCCAATATTTCCTTGTGAAATATCAAAAGCCCATACTTCTAATCCATGGTGGTGCTGGAAACTGGAAGGAAAGAGACTCAGAAAAGGCAGTAAAGGAGATTAATAACGCCTTAGACAGGGGATTTGAGGAATTTAAAAGAGGCAGTTCCTTAGAGGCAGTAGTAGAGGCAATTTCCTACATGGAAGACTCAGGAGTTTTTGATGCTGGGAGAGGTAGCGTAAAAAATTCTAAAGGAGAAATTGAAATGGACGCTGGATTGATGTATGGAAATAAATTGAGCGTTGGCGCAGTAGCTGCAGTGAAAGTTAAAAATCCGATAAGACTTGCGTTACAAGTAATGAAAGATGGAAGACATGTATTACTAGTAGGGAAAGAGGCTGAAGAAATCTTTCCTTCGACTCCTTTAAGCGTTGAAGACACCGTAGGCGCTGTTGCACTAGATATTGATGGAAACTTAGTAGCTGGTACAAGTACTGGAGGCATCGCAAATAAATTACCGGGAAGAGTCGGAGATTCGCCTATACCTGGAGCAGGATATTATGCTACATCTAGAGTGGCAGTTTCATCAACTGGAATAGGCGAAATAATCCTAAAGATCTTGCCTGCTAAAGAGGTTGATATTCTAGTTTCAATGGGATTATCAATTTGTGACGCCGTAAGAAGCGTGATAAATAAGGTTACTAACATTTTTGGAAAGGGTAATATAGGAATGATTGGTATAGATAATAATGGAAATGCAACAGCTTACTACAATACAGTTGGTATGGCAAGGGGGATCAAATACGGTAACGGTGAAAGAAAATCATTCGTATTCGAAGGTGAAATATGATGAAAATCCTAGTCATGAGTAATATAAGGTTCCCAGAACCACATATAGAGAGCACTTTGTCTTCTATCATAAAGAAAGAAGAGCCAGAAACGATAGTCTTAGATGGAGATACCACACAATGTTATTGGGATTACGAATGCCCTAGAGTTATAGATGTACTTTATGTAATAAGAAGTATTGCACCTTGGGCTCAAATTATATATGTTCAAGGTGATATGGATCCTCACGCAATTAAATGCATAATGGCAGAGCCTAGATATAGGGAAGAAATAATTGGAACAACTATGTATATTGCAGACGTTTCTTCAGTTAAATATTACATTTTACATGGACATCAAGGTGATATAGACCAACTTAGGAGAAGCGTTGGGGCAGGACCTTGGGATTGGATAATAGTTGGACAATATAAAAGGTTAGAGATGGATAAGCTTGCTAGAGTTATTTACGTTGGTGGAATAACTAGGGAATTCCCTCCTGAAGCTAGAGGATACCTTGTAATAACTGATTCCAATCATTACCTAAGATCATTATCTCAATAAACTGAAGGTAACTTACCCATTTGTTTAACAAGTTCTATAATTTTTGCGTCGTAGATTTCTTCCAATGGATCTTTACTTTTGTCACTCTCTTCCCAAATTTTCATATTGTCAGCTATGATAACGTTCTTTTTTCCTTTATAAAATATTATTTCAGAGGCTAGAGCTTTTCTCCTTATCTTTCTTATTATTTCCAACATTTCTGCGGTAATATTATTGTAAATAACCTCTACTATCATATTATATATCTTCCTAGGAGAAGATATAAGGTAAATAAGATAATATTCAGTATAACTGCCTGCTTTTCAGTCATTAATATTAACTTCAAGGAGAGCTTAATTTCATGCAACCAGACTATAGACCAATAATTGCCCTAATCTATGTAAAAGATGAGGAATTAACTGAAACTTTTAGAAAAATGTTTAAAGATGTGAGACTTCTTGGTGGAAAAAAGATTGTAGCTAACGTAATTTCTAATTCAGAGTATTGGAACTTTTTTGCTAACGCTAGAGAGACAATATTAGATAACCTTGACTTAGGTTTAGAAATCTTTACTTGGAAACCTAACGAGGTCGATAAAATGATAAAGAAGATTCAACAATATAATTATAAGGGGTTCATAACTTACTGCAGTGATGAAAATAAATATAATATGAGAAAAATTTTGGATATTCTCCCAACGTCAATGAAGGCTAACATGCTAAGAGATTATTGTAAGTAATTTTTTATCCCTTTAAAGATAGTAAACCTTGGGATCTTTTTGAAAAATAATTATGACGTATTAATTATAGGCGGTGGATTCGCAGGAGCTACAACCGCATGGCACTTAGCAAATCATGGATTGAAAGTTCTTTTAATAGACAGCAAGCCTTGGAATAGAATTGGAGATAAACCTTGCGGAGATGCAGTAAGTAAGGAGCACTTTGATAACCTAGGAATGCCATATCCAGAAGGAGAACAATTAGAACAAAAAATAGAGGGAATAAAACTTTACAGCCCAGACATGAAAACTGAATGGACAGTAAAAGGAGAAGGATTTGAAATAAATGCTCCAGCATATACTCAGAGACTATTAAAGGAGGCGTCAAATAGAGGAGTAGAAGTTTTAGACATGACCACAGCAATGAAGCCAATATTCGAAGACGGATTCGTAAAGGGAGCCATCCTTTTTGATAGGAGACATAATCAGCAAATTGAGGTTAAGGCTAAAGTTGTGGTAGAAGCTACTGGATATTCAATGAGTTTTAGGAGCAAGCTACCGCAAGGTTTACCGGTTACTGAAAATTTAGACGATAAGGATGCAGACATAGCTTATAGAGAAGTAGCCTACACAAAGGACGATATAGATGAGCCACAATATCTCAAGATTTTCGTTAATCAAAAAGCTTCTCCAGGAGGGTACTGGTGGTATTTCCCTAAAGGAAAGAACAAAGTTAACATAGGTCTAGGAATTCAAGGAGGAATGGGCTATCCCAGTATTTACACATTTTATGACAAATACTTAAACGAATTTGGTAGTGATGTTGATAGAAATAGATTAATAGTCAAAGGTGGAGCTTTAGTTCCTACTAGGAGGCCTATAAGTACTTTAGCTTGGAACGGAATTTTAGTTGTAGGAGATTCAGCATTTACAGCAAATCCTGTACACGGAGGAGGAAAAGGTTCTGCAATGATTTCTGGATACTGTGCAGCAAAAGCTATACTTAATGCCTTCGAAGTAGGAGATTTCTCTGCAAAAACATTATGGTCTGCCAATTTATGCTATATTGAAAGATATGGTGCAAAACAAGCAAGTTTGGAATTATTTAGAAGATTCCTGCAAAAGCTTTCAGATGACGATATAAATTACGGTATGAGGAAAAAGGTAATCAAGGAAGAGGACTTGCTTGAAGCTAGTGCAAAAGGAGATTTGCAATTATCAGTGGCAGAAAAAGCAATGAGGATAATAGCTGGACTAGGTAGACCATCACTTTTAATGAAATTAAAGGTTGTAGCAGAATACATGAAGAAAGCTAAAGATTTATATAGAGAATACCCAAGTGATCCTAATAATTTGGAACAATGGAAGAGCGAAGTTAATAAACTGTTACTAGATTTTGAAAATCTCATGAATAAATAGGAAAACAACTAATATTACATAAGGAATGATTATAGGTATCCAGAAAGTTTTCATTGCAAAGCCTCCGACTTTTTCCAATCCATCTACCATAGATGAAACTACTTTACCTATTACCCTTGTCTTAACTTTTATTATTCCATATTCTATGTTATTTACATCTTCCATTTTTTCTAAACTTTCTTTCACAAGCTCTCTGGATCTAATAATTAGTTGTTCACATAATGTAGCTGGTTGATAAAGGTTACCAAAGCTCATCGCAGTACAAGAATGATCATCTGGAGTAACCAAGATTGCGTTAGTCAAATCAGATAAATTTTGCTCTATTTTTTCTCTTAGCCCATGGCAAGCGTTATTTGCGTATAAGTAAATTATTGAGACTTTCTTATCCTCCTCAGGAGAATAAAAAGATAAGACTCTTACCTTATTCTTGCAAAGACCTTCGCAGTTTACTTCGCCTTCTGCATAACCTATTTTAAGTTTCCTATTACCCAAATATCTTTCCTTACTGTAAATAAAATTCTTAAGGGTAACATATTCTTTCCTCCCTATTTCGTCTATTAAGGTTTCGTTATGACAATCGACTAGAAAATTATTAGTAGAAATCATATCCCTCCATAATGCTCCTGGCAAATCGTCTATACCTTTCAATGGCCTTTCAACAAATGATAGCGTGAATTTGTCAAAATTCAAAGTAGTTATCTTGAAATCTCCTAGCATTTCCTGAGTAATTCCGGTAAAGTTTGCCTTTTCAAAACGGGTATTAAGTATCTCTTGTGCTATTCTTTTTGATTCCTTACTTGAAGTAAGATCTATCTCGTGACTACCTGGACCATGGAAGACAAAAGAATTAGGAATAACTTCCTCAACATGATAGGGAAACTTTGAACTACCTATTTCTCCATACATGCCAAAGTGGATTTGAGGAAGTACTAAATAGGTCTCATTTATTTTTACAGTAAGAATATTAAGCACACTTGGTATAGATATTTTATCTAAAAACTCTTCGAGTTCAGCGTTCTTATTATAGTTTAATGCTCTTAAAAAAGGCCTAACTATCTTTAGAGAAGATATACCAACTATTTTATTCCCTTTTCTATTTATCAAGGCAACATAGACATAGGACGAAATTCCCACTGCAATAACGTAAACTATCCCAAGTATGGTCAGGTCTGCCAATATTATTGATGGTATTAAAGAGGCTATCGAAGCTAACGTAACTGAGATTTTTTCATTATAATCAACTAAAAGAGAATAATTTACTAGAGGAATAAAAGTACCAAAAATGAAGACATAAGGGATAGGAAATAGTGATAAAATCAAATATGCTGCAGAAAATATTGAAATTAACGTAAGCGCTGTCCTAATCCTTTTGCCTAGAATAGCTAAAAGAGAAACCGAATATATTAGGAAAGAGTAAAAGAATAAAATTCCTATTTCTAAACCTCTAAAGGCTATTATTGCACCTTCAATAACATCTATAAATAATAGGATTCTGGCACTAGGCAAAGATATTAGCTTAGAATAATATTTCCTAGTAAGTTTTTCAGAATCCACGATTAATAGATTGGCGAGGGGATAATAAATTGATTGACAAAGAAAAGTTAGGAGTAAATAAACTAGTGCACAATACGTTGTCTGATTGCGATCTTTATGTAATTGAAGATAAAGAAGGTAAAACGTACTTATTATTCGTTTTTAATAATTATTTTAAAATAATGCCCGCTTATCCGGGAAAATGGGACTGCGAGGAATCTCTTTATAGACCTTTCGGCCTTTTCGGTTTTGTATTCGAGGGTGAAGATATTAATGAAAAAATAAAGAAAAAATTGGAGGAGTTAAAAAGTGCTGGACTATGATTTAATAATCTCCGACGTTGATGGCGTTATAGTTAGAGAAGGAGAACCAATTTGGGAAAATATTTTTGCTATTAGAAAATTAAAAGAAGAAGGTAAAAAGATAATTCTTGTTACGAACAATTCGGGCTTCAGCAGAGTACTTTTATCTAGGCAATTAAACTACTTAGGATTAGAGATAACTCCTAACGATATAATAACTAGTGGCCTTTCTGCTGCAATTTATATGAAGAGAAATACAAAAGTTAAAAGCGTTTACGTAATAGGAGAAGAAGGCCTTGTTGAAGAAATGAAGAACTTTAACTTTAGAGTTCTATCGACTGAAGAAGTTGAGGAAAATAATCCTGACGCAGTGGTTTTGGGTTTAGATAGGCTAGCTACTTACGATAAGTTATCAACGGGAATGAGATGCGTAGCTAGAGGATCAATGTTCATAGTAACTAATATGGATAGATTATGGCCCTCAAAGGACGGATTGAAACTTGGAGCAGGAGCTCTTGCTTCTTCCATAATTTATGCCCTCAAAAGAGAACCTGATTTTATCGCAGGAAAGCCAAATAAGTGGATAATACAAGTTGCAATGGAATTAACTGGAATAAAGGATCTGTCAAAAGTTTTAGTTATTGGAGATCAGCTGGAGACTGACATAAAGATGGGTAACGATATAGGGGCAGATACTGTATTAGTTTTAACCGGAATATCAAGAAAGGAAGACGTAGAGAAAAGTAATATAAAACCAAAAATTGTTGTAGAAAACCTGTCATTGTTAATTTAAGATTAAACGCTTTTTAATCCTTTTAAAAAATTTAGAGACATGGAAAAACTTTCTTATGACGCAATAGTCATAGGCGGCGGACTGGCTGGTTTAATGGCCGCTCATGAGATTGCCGTTTCTGGATATAAAGTTGCAGTAATATCGAAAGTCTTTCCTACAAGGTCTCACTCATCATCAGCAGAAGGAGGAATAGCTGCATATATTGAGGGAAATTCTGACCCTAACGATAATCCAGATTATATGACTTATGACACTATAAAAGGAGGAGATTTTTTAGTTGACCAAGATGCAGCAGAATTACTATCTCAAAAATCTGGAGAAATAGTAAGAATAATGGAAAGCTGGGGCACTTTATTTAATAGACAACCTGATGGCAGAGTCGCCGTAAGATATTTTGGAGGTCAAACTTATCCAAGGACCAGATTCGTAGGAGATAAAACTGGAATGGCGTTACTTCATACCTTATTCCAGAGGGTTTCTGGTTTAGATATAGACTTTTACAACGAGTGGTTTGCTTTAGACCTCATTAGAGACGACAAGAGAGTTGTAGGAGTAGTAGCAATGGAAATGAAATCTATGACGCCAGTATTCTTTAAAGCTAGAGCAATAGTCATGGCCACTGGAGGTATGGGAATGCTTTACGCTCACTCTACTAATGCATATATAAACACCGGCGACGGATATGCAATGGCTTTAAGGGCAGGAGCGGCATTAAAAGATCCAGAATTCGTTCAATTCCATCCCACTGCTCTTTATCCATCGGATATACTAATTAGCGAAGCGGCTAGAGGAGAAGGAGCAATACTAATTAATAACAAAGGAGAAAGGTTCATGGCAAGATATGCACCAAGAAAATTGGACTTAGCCCCTAGAGATATAACTTCTAGGGCAATAATAACTGAGATCAGAGAAGGTAGAGGTTTTCCTGGCGGTTACGTAGGCTTAGATTTAAGGCATTTAGGAGAAGATTACATTAAAGAAAGATTAGCCTTAGCTTATGAGGCTGCAAAGAACTTTGCAGGAGTTGATGCAACGCAAGAACCTATTCCGGTAAGGCCTGCACAACACTATTATATGGGCGGAATAGACGTTGATATTACCGGCCAAAATCCGGATTTAGTAGGATTATTTGCTGCAGGCGAAGCTGCCTGCGTTTCAGTTCACGGTGCAAATAGATTAGGTTCTAACTCTTTACTTGAAACACTAGTTTTTGGGAGAGAAACAGGCAGAGCAGTAGCTAAATTCTTATCTGAACATAAAGAGGAAGATAGTAACAGCCTAGATAAAGAAGCTGAGAAAGTTGTAGATGATGCTTACAAATTTGTAAAGAGCGAGAGTGGGGTTCACTTTGGTGAAATTCTCAATAAGCTCAGGAACGTTATGTGGGAAAAGGTAGGTATATTTAGAGACGAAGATGGAATGAAGGATGCTTTATCTCAAATTATTGAATTGAGGAAGATGACTTCATCTATGTATGTTCTGGATAAAAGCACCACCTATAATACTGAATTCTTCAATGCTTTAGAACTTAGGAATATGCTAGATTTAGCAATAGTAATAGCAAGAACTGCACTTGAGAGGAAAGAGTCTAGAGGTGCTCATTATAGGACTGACTATCCTGAAAGAGATGATACAAACTGGTTAAAGCACACCATAGCTTATCTAAAAGGAGAAACTGTAGAAATTACTTACAAGCCCGTTAGGATTACTAGATGGAAACCTGAGCCCAGGGTGTATTAAAATGAGCGAAGAAGAGAAGGAAATTGTCGTAAAAATAAAAAGATTTTCAAAGGAAAAGGGAAGTTGGTGGCAGGAATACAAACTAAAGGTAGATAGATTTACGCAAATGACTGAAGTATTAAGGAGAATAAAGACGGAACAAGACCCTACTTTAGCATATAGAGCATCATGCCACATGGCTGTTTGCGGAAGTTGTGGAATGAAAATCAACGGCGAACCTAGGTTAGCTTGCAAAACCTTAGCCTTAGATATGGTAAAGAAATATGGTAAAAACGAGATTGCAATAGAACCAATGGATTTCTTCCCAGTAATAAAGGACTTGATAGTAGATTGGACCGACTTTTACAATAGAATGTTTAAAGTTAAGCCAAGGCTCTATCCTTCAAAGGAAGTATTAGAAGGCAAAGCCGAACATAGATTAAAACCAGAAGATCAGAGAGAACTATGGAAATTTGAACAATGTATATGGTGCGGATTATGTGTGTCAGCCTGTCCATCTGTAAAGAACGATCCAGAATTTTTAGGCCCAGCCGCTCACGCCAAAGGTTATAGATTCCTAGCAGATCCTAGAGATACAATATTTGATGAGAGATTAAAGATCTTAATTGATAGTGCTTGGAGATGTACTTATTGTTATCAATGTTTCAACGTTTGTCCAAGAGATATCGAGCCTGTTACTACTATAAAGAAAACAAGAGCGTACACTAAGTTCTTAAGCGAAAAAACGCCAGTAGCTTTAACTGGCGAAAAGCACGCTGATTCGATAGCCAAAAGTATAGAAGAAACTGGAAAAATTGAAGAAGCAAAAGTGTATATTTCAACTTACGGATTATTAACAGCGATAACAGATATGATTTATGCGATGCAGAATGGGAAGTTAAAATACGCATTAGTTACGCAAAAGAAGGTGAAAAACATGGAACAAATTAGGAAAATAATTGGGTGAGTAAGATGAAGGTAGCATATTACCCTGGATGTGCAACTCACGGATTATCTAAAGACGTTGATATAGCAACAAAAAAAGTTGCCGATGTTTTAGGTCTAGAACTTGTAGAAGTAGAGGATTGGAACTGCTGCGGTGGCGGATTCTTAGACGAGTATAACGAAAAAGCTCACGTTGCACTCAATTTAAGGAATCTTTCCACTGTAGAAAGAATGGGCATGGATAAAATGGTTACTCCTTGCAGTGTTTGCTTACAAAGCCATAGACTTGCTGCATATAAGTACAATGAAAATAAGGATTTAAGAAAAGAAGTAGATAAAAAATTGAAGGAAGCAAATATAAATTACTCAGGAAAAGCAACTGCGGAGCATATAGTTTGGGTTTTAGTAAGGGACGTAGGATTAGAAAAAATAAAGAAGGCAGTAAAGAAACCATTAACTGGATTAAGAGTTGGAGCGTATTATGGCTGTCAAATGCTAAGACCAGAGCAAATAATGGGCTTCGAACCATCTTTTAATCCTCACAGTATGGAAGATTTAATAGAAGCTACTGGAGCTACTCCGGTAAAGTTCCCAATGGCTACGGCGTGTTGCGGATTCCCATTAATGGGCAGTAATCCTAAAGTTGGATTAAAGCTGGCATATAATGTGTTAAACTCAGCAAAATCTCAGAATGCAGATATATTAGTTCATCCTTGTAGCTTATGTCACTTACAACTAGATGTTACACAACTAAAGGTTAAAAACGAATTCAACTTATCTTGGACTTTACCGGCAATCTATATAACACAACTATTAGGGCTTGCGTTTGGATTTTCTGCTGAGGAATTAGGAATAAGCAAATTAGCACAGGAAGTATTAAGAAAGAAGGGGATAATACAATGAGTGAAGAGAATAAAATAGTTGAAGCACTAAAGAAACTTGGAGCCACAGTAGGTAATTGGTACGACGTTTCTGAGAGACCCGGAAGACCACCATTCGGGAAAGAAGTTGAGTATAAGATCGGAGATATAATGTGGGGAAAGGTTCACTTAAGGTTGGATGGCGATCTTTACGTTCATATTATATCAAAGATTCCATTTAACTGGAAGGATAGAGTAAAAGATCTCAAAATAAAAGGATCCATTGAAGACGCTGCTGGAGGCCTAATGTGGATAAAGACAACTCCAGAAGATATGTACTCGGATTTAGAATATATAAGAAACTACCTGGAAAAAATTAAGAACGAGAATCTCAAAAAGTGATTTAGGCTTCAACTACTTTAAGTAAATCATTTTGATCTAATTTGTATACTACTAGGTAAGTGTCAGATATTCTTCTTAAATCGGCATTGTCTCCTCTAATCATCACACTTATTAATGTAGCATTAGCATCCTTTAAAGATCTCCTTACCGTAGTCTCGGCGATCTTATCTTCTCCATCAGTTAAGATTATTACTTCACTGACACCTTTAACATGACCTTCCTTAATATCTTCACAGGCAGAAATTACTGATCTACTTATATCAGTACCTCCTCCACCCCTTATTTTTCCTATATATTCAATCATCTTTATTACGTCCTTACTTTTAGCATTCTTTATAACCTTTATTAGAGGATAAGGAATATTATCGAAGAATCTTAAATAGAAGTCCCTATTTTCTCTCCTTGCCCTACTATACAAGGCTAACGCTACAGCCTTTGCCCACAATATCTTTTCCCCATCCATGCTACCCGATTTGTCAAGCAATAAGTAAATTGGACCTAAGCTTTCCTTAATTTGTTTTTGGTAAAGCAATAATTGACTTTCAGCTAGCCTAACGTAAAATAGGTCTTCTGGCATGGCTAACTCTGACGGCACTATTCTTTCTAAATCGGAACCTTCCTCATAACCATATAATTCTCCTTTTGAATATCTGGTAGTCCTCTTTTTAGTCAAGCTTCCTAATTTGGGTATTCCGCTTAAGAATTCAAGGATTTTCTTTATTTCGGTGTTCCTAGCTAATCTTAATACTTCATGCACATCACCTTCAAAGTTAAGCACACTTCCGGTTCCTGCTCCGTTACCTCCTACTATCCTTTGCATGCTCCTAACTGCATTAGCATCCTCTGCTGCCTTAGAAAGAGCTTTCTCATGAACTTGCTTTAAAAGCTTCTTAGTAGCATCGGTTGTTTGACCTTGTTGTTCTTTTTGTTCTCCGCCTTCTTTTCCTTGTGAGCCTTTCATTAAACCGTTAAGTATTTGTTCTGCTGCTTCTCTTTCTTCTGCTGACTGAGAAGTTCTTCTTATCCTTTCCAATTCCTCTATTAAATTCTGGATATAACTTACTGACAATGCCATGCTTACTGCTGAATTTGCTATAGAGTAATTCCTGTTCTTTAATACAAGATCTGAAGATAACGTCATATCAAGTAAGGCATATTTTATTGCGTCTCCTTGAGAAATCTCTGATTTTGACTTTAAAATTGGCAAAGGCAAATAATGTACGTAATACGTATCGACTAGAAAGTCTGGATCTATATTAGAGTCTTTTCCCGATATTTTCTTTAATGTATAAAGAATTCTGTCTCCCCTATATTTAACTATGGGATCATCATAATCTATTCCTATTAGAAATCCAGTCATGTGTAAATCCCCAACTTTCTACCAACTTTTTCCAATAATTTATCAATTTCTGCACTTACTTCTTTAGAAAACTCTTCTACTTTCTCGTCGCCGCTTTCTTTACCTAGAGCTATTACTCTATCTCTGGTTGCCTTTAATGACCTTATTAAGTCTATTAATCTTGGATCAGACTCGCTTGCAGCATCAACATATTTTCCTGCTTCTTTTATATTATTGTAAATTTCGTTCAATTCCCTCATGTACTTTATTGGAGTCTTTAGTTCTTCAGAGAGTAAAGCAGAGACTTTCTCAAAGTCATCTATTTCTTTTGGTGCTATATACTTTAAGACTATTAAGTCCTCTTCTGTAGCTTTTAGTCTACCGTTTAGCAAGGCATGAGCTGAAATAATTTTTAGGACTTTTCCTTTTCTTCTGTCGCTTAAATGAATTCCTTTTTCCTCCAGCATTGCGTAAAGTTTAAGTAATTTACTCTTTACCGGACTTAAGTCGACTTCTG
Organism: Acidianus ambivalens; assembly: GCF_009729015.1. Classification (NCBI taxonomy): domain Archaea; kingdom Thermoproteati; phylum Thermoproteota; class Thermoprotei; order Sulfolobales; family Sulfolobaceae; genus Acidianus; species Acidianus ambivalens. The sequence continues at coordinate 985,802 of NZ_CP045482.1, forward strand.
TTAGATAGGAATATATCTTATCAAGATCTTCTATGGTCATTAATGGTGATTCGACCTTCCATTTTGTTGTAAACTCCAATTCCCAAGCTGACTCTATTAGATTTTTCCACATTTCTTCTCCTACTGGTTTAGCGTAATGCCTTAATAGCAACCTATCATAAAGAGCCTCTAATTCTGGCTCATCGGGAACTCTATTGCTTGCACTTATTAAAGTCCTTAAAGGAACTTTAATTACGTTATAACCGTCATAAATTACTCTTTCGTTTAGTAACGATAATAACGCGTTTAGTATTGCACTATTTGCATTAAATATCTCATCTAGAAAAGCAATTTCGCTTTCTGGTAATCTATCTTTAGTTATTCTTTTGTACACTCCTTGTTTTAATGCATTTATATCTAAAGCTCCAAATAATTCTGCTGGTTCTGTATATTTTGTTAGCAGATACATGAAGAACTTTGCATTTAATAATTCTGCAGCTCTTCTAGCTAATGCAGATTTTGCTGTTCCAGGTTCTCCAATTAACACGACGTGTTCTTTGGAGAGTAACGCTAGGGTGATAACTTTAGCTTCCTCTTCTCTGCCCACAAAAGGGCTCCATAAGGCTTCCAAAAATTTCTTGGGAAGTTCAAGCACTTTATTATCCACTTGCATTCCCATATACATGAATTGTATTTCATAGCTTATAAAGAAAGGTTAAGAAAATGCCCTCAAATTATTACATTAAGAGACTCCTTTAACTGTTATATTTAAAATAAACTATCAATAAAGGGGCAAAAGAATTTAAAAGTAAAATTTTCTCATTTAGATCAAATTTTTTGAAAAGAACATTAGTATTCAACTAAAATAAGGTCTACACAAGATTTAAATATTCCTATAATAAGGATATATTAACAAATCTCGTGAGTCGGGACACATGGAAGAAAAAATAGGTAATCTAAAAGGTGGAATGGAAAACGTAAACGTAACCGGAAGAGTTCTCCAAGTTGGAGAACAAAAAGTCGTGCAAACAAGAAATGGTCAACGTACAATTAGAGAAGTAATGATTGGAGACGAAACAGGGAGAATAAAACTAACTCTTTGGGGAAATCAAGGAGATAACATAAAAGAAGGACAAGTAATAAAAGTCGAAAATGGTTGGACAACTGTTTTTAAAGGTCAAGTTCAGTTAAATGCGGGAAGTAGATCAAAGATTTCTGAGAGTCAAGAAGAAGTACCGGAGGCAGATCAAATCCCAGAGAATACGCCAACTGATAATTCTCCACCAAGGAGAAACTTTAGAGGAGGAAGAAGGAATTTTAGAGGAGGAAGAAGACCACCACAAAGAGGCGGAGAGGAAGAAGAATGAATTTCGACGAAATTAAGGATAAAAAACCTCAAAAAGTAGGAGAATTTATAGATAAGGCAGAAGACGGAGATAATTACATAATAAAAGTTTCTGACGACAAAATATTCGAAGTGGCTCCAATAGCTTACTATATATGGGCTATGTGCGACGGAAGTAAGACCGTAACTCAAATAGTCGATGAGATTAGTAAAGAAGCAAACATAGAGTTTGATCAATTAAAAGATCCCGTAACTGCCGTATTAGAACAGTTACAGCAAGCTTCTCTCATAACGTTATAAGTTATTTTTGCATTATATTTTTTATGAGAGCTATTTTACCTGAAGATTCTCTTTTATCAGCACAAGAAGCAATTTCCTTATTTGTATCTAAAGTTCCTCCAGAAAGGAGGATAAAGGAGATTGAAATAACAGATGCTCTTAATAAAATATCTGCTGAGGACGTTTATTCTCCTATAGACTTACCTCCGTTTTCTAGATCAACAGTTGATGGGTTCGCCGTAAAATCTTCTTTCACTCCAGGAAAATTCAAGATAATAGGGAAAATAAATATTGGAAAATATAAAGAAATTGAAATTTCCGATAATGAAGCAGTTGAAGTTGATACTGGAGCTATGATCCCAAAAGGTGCAGACGCTGTTATAAAAATTGAGGAAACTAAAATTGAAGGAGAATACGTTGAGATCCCTAAAAAGCTAAACTTTGGAACAGATATAGCATGGATAGGTAGCGATGTGCCAAGAGGCACGCAGATACTTTATAAAGGAGAAAAAATTACTCCTGAAAAAATTGCGTTCCTAGCTTCTGCTGGAATAAACAAGATAAAAGTTTATGAGACACCTTCGATTTACGTAATCTCAACTGGTGATGAGTTAATAGAGCCTGGTAAAGAGTTACAGCCGGGAAAAATATACGAAAGCAATCTTCATTTCCTTATTTCAAGACTTAAAAATGATGGATACAATGTAGTAGGTCATAAAGTCGTAGTAGATGATAAAGATAAAATTGAAGAAGCCCTTGAAGAGGCTAGTGAGATTGCAGATGTGATAATCATAACTGGTGGTACAAGCGCGGGAGAAAAAGACCTTGTTCACCAAATAATTAGAGAGAAAGGAGAAATAATAGTTCATGGACTAAAGTTTAAGCCAGGGAAACCTACATTATTAGGGAAATTTAACGGAAAGCCGGTCTTTGGACTTCCTGGTAATATTGTATCTACGATCATGATTTACGATAGAGTAATTAGAAACTACTTATCGCTAATGAAGGGAGAAGAAAATAACACTGAAGAAACTGAATATGCGCAATTATTACTTCCAGTTAAGGCAGATAAAAAGAGATTCACATATATTCCAGTATACTTAGTACAAGGATTTGCAATACCTATTCCTTTTGATAGCTATATGGTAGGTAGCTTTTCTTTGGCCGACGGTTTTATTGGGCTTGATCCAGGCACAGAGTTAAAAGAAGGGGATAAAGTTGAAGTCATAATAAAGAGAAAGGACAGGAGGATTACATTAATAGGAGAAGAAGATAAAAGATTTGATAACTTGAACGTAAGAAAAATTTATTTAGGCTCGCAAGTTTCTTGCAAGGCTTTAGAGAAGGGCATAGGAGATATAGTAGTTATTAGTTCATTATTCTGTACTCCGAATAATTATGACTATTTAATAGAAAGAAGAATTCTAGAACAAGGAGAGGGAGATGAAGTTGGATATTTTGATTGGCTAGGATTAAGCAAATTTAATAGAAATCCATCAGTAAAATTGAAGTCTCCTTCGACTGTGTTGAACTTTCTAGGTAAGGCAAAAGTGTTTGCACCAGAAGGATATCTTAAAGAAGGAAAGGAATTAGGCAAGGAAAAGTTATTCGTAATCGTAAGAAATAAGGAGGCTTTCAAATTCCTAAATGGAATTTTTTAAGAATACACAAATCTGAAAAACCTTAAATGTAATGTACATATTTTTAGCTATGTCAGCAAAAGCAGAGGCTTACTCAAGTTCCGCTAATTTGGGCCCTGGATTTGATATTTTATCCATGGCTCATAACGCTTTCAAGGACATAGTAATTGCGAGAACTATTGAGGAGAAGGGAAAAATAATAATCAAGAGTAATAATCCCAAGATTCCTTTAGATCCTGAAAAAAATTCTGCAGGATTGGCTACAAAAATTCTTCTTCAAGAAAAGGGAATAGATGAAGGGGTAGAAATCGAGATAAATAAGGGAATTCCTTTTGGCTTGGGTTTAGGCAGTAGTGGTGCCTCTTCTGTTGCTGCAATAGCAGCAGTTAACGAGCTTTTTGAGCTTAAGTTGACCCAAGAAGAGATGGTAAAATATTCGATGTTCGGAGAGCAGGCTTCTTCTGGCTCTCCTCACCCTGATAATGTAGCAGCTAGTGTATACGGTGGAATAATTGCTGTAACCTCGGTTTCTCCTGTAAAAGTAGAAAAAATCCCTGTTAATCTAGATTTTAAGATCCTATTAATTTCCCCCCAAGGTGAGAGGGAAGGCAAAACAAAAAAAGCTAGAGAAATGTTACCTAGTAAGATAGACCTTTCACTTTATGTTAAAAATTCCAGATATCTATCGTCGCTAATTTTAGGCTTTATTAAAGGAGATAAAGAATTGATAAAACAAGGGTTAAACGATGAAATAGTTGAAGTTGCGAGGGAGCCTCTCTATCCTCACTATAAGAAAATTAAAGAAATTGCATTGAAGAATGGCGCTATAGGTAGTTGTGTTAGCGGTGCAGGACCAACAGTCTTGGTGCTCTATGACGATAACACTAACCTTGATAAAATAAAGGTTGAGAGCCTTGAAGTTTGCAAAGCATTTGGACTTACATGCAATTTCATTTCGGCTCAAATAGCTGGAGGTGTAAAAAGTGAAAGACTCAACTAAGGCTGTAAAAGAAGATATTGAAGATTCAACTAAAGCAATTACTACACCAATTTATCAAACAGTAGCTTTTATGTTCCCAGAAGGAGAGAAATTTAGGTATTCAAGAGAAGCAAATCCTACAACCCTAGAGCTAGGCAAGAAGATAGCTGAACTTGAAGGAGCAGAAATGGGTATTGCGTTCTCTTCTGGAATGGGAGCTATTACTACAACTCTTCTTACTTTGCTTACTCCAGGAAAGTCGTTATTAGTAACCATGGACATGTTTGGTAGAAGTTTACGTTTTTGTAAAGATTTCTTGGCAAACTGGGGAGTTAAAGTAACTATTAGTAAACCTGGAAATGAAAACTTACTAGAGGCCGCAAAAAGATCTCATTTTGACGTGATATTTGTAGAAAGTATAACTAATCCTTTACTTCGAGTTATCAACTTACCAGAATTGTCAAAAATTGCTAAAGAAAATAATAGTATTCTAGTTGTAGATTCGACTTTTGCTACTCCAATAAATCAAAAGCCAATAGAGCTTGGAGCAGATATAGTTATACATAGTGCATCCAAATTTATTGCAGGGCATAATGACGTTATAGCAGGACTTGCTGCAGGTAAAGAAGAACTCATGAAGAACATCGACTTAATGAGGAGAACCCTGGGAACTTCTTTAGAACCTTTCCCTGCTTATCTAGTAATAAGGGGAATGAAAACTCTAAAGGTTAGAATGGACGTTATAAATAGGAATGCTGAACAGATAGCTGAATTTCTAGAAGATCATCCAAAAGTTACTAAGGTATATTATCCAGGATTAAAGTCTCATCCAGATTACGAAATAGCTAGAAAAGTTCTTAAAGGCTTTGGCGGAGTAGTAAGCTTTGAAGTTAGAGGAGGTAAGGATGAGGCTCTTAAGGTAATGAGATCAACTAAGGTAATAATTCCTGCACAGAGCTTAGGTGGCGTTAACTCCTTAATTTCTCATCCACCTACAATGAGTCATAGAACCCTGACTTTAGAGGAGAGGAAGATAATAGGAATTAACGATTCTTTACTAAGATTGTCTGTGGGAATAGAAGATGTTGAAGATCTGATAGAAGATTTAGATCAAGCTTTAAGTAAAATTTAAATGAGGGCTTTTATCTCTCTTTTTAATTCGTCTTCTAGCATCGCCTTTATTTCCATTCTATGAACTCTTGTTAGATGAAGAAATAAACCTCTTTTAGTAAAAGGACCTTTATTACATAATTTACAATAAAGTAAATGATTTTGCTCATAGGATAGCCAAAATGATACTTTATCAATTACTCTCTCTGCCATGTCTTTTGAAGAATAACCTACTGCTCTTACAATTTCATCTTCTTTTACACTTATCAAAGATGCTTTTTTGACTGTTAACTCTATTAGCTTTTCAGCAGTTATTGAGATTCCGCTATCCATTTTGTCCTCACTGAGGATATTCCTATTGCAACTACGAGTATTGCTAATAATCTTCTTAGCTTTAAATAAAAGTCTGGCGTATCTAAAACTGAAGCAAAATCGTTAATTTCTACGCCAAGTGCTCTCAAAAGCCTTTCTATTCTGACCTCTATGTCAGCATAATTATAAACTATTTCTCCATTATCTAATGCTCTTTTTAACTCTATCACATCATCAAGAGTTGTGGCTAATTCTTCTTCTGTTATTTCGTCAAATATTTGCGTTAGTTTCTTTTTTATCCTACAACCTAACATTTCAGCTAAGCCAGGATAATAATCTATGGGTGCCATTTCCATTATCCAAGCATCTGCGTATTTTCTTACAGTATCATTTACTTCTGGTAATTCTCCTTCTATTTCTTCAACTATTGATGCAGCAGCAACTATATGAGCCAAAGCGTGACCTACTTTAATTTCCTCTGCTGGGCTAACATTATTACTATAATTCGATTCAATGCTCAATTCAACCACTCAATCGTAAAATTATGACCTTTAAGTTTAAAGTAAGGACTCAAATAATACATGCAAAGTCTAGAGCTTATTATTTTAGCTTAGCATATAGTTGTAAAAAGTATAAAGTGCCAAAAAGTATTTTAAGTAATATGAAGGCTTTCGTTTTTGGAATAGGCGGTGGCGGAGATATTTTATCAGCTCTTTTGCCTTACGTGTATTACAAAAGGTTAGGTTATGAAGTCAAATTAGGGGCAGTAGTTTGGGAGAGATACGTAGAAGATCCATTACCTGGACCAATCTGTAAGGAAGATCTGGTTAATTTTGAAGAAATAAATGATTATGTTTACAAAGTATGCTCTAACTCTTATGCAATAAGGGGAGGTCTAAAGGTAGTACCCCAATTGATGAGAGTCTTAAAAGTAGTCAATGATTATGGTTTTGCAATATGTAATAAAGGTGGAGACATAGGAATGTCAGAGGCCTTAAACGACCTTATAGATAAAGAGAAATTTGACTTAGTTATAGGAGTCGATGCCGGAGGAGACGTTTTAGCTAATGGAGGTGAAAAAGGATTGGGAAGCCCATTAATAGACTCAATTTCTTTAGCATCATTAGTTTCATTGAAAGTAAAATCCATTCTGGGAATTATTGGCGCTGGGAGCGATGGCGAGCTTGACTACGAATACGTATTAAGAAGAATTTCTGAAGTTGCAAAAATTGGTGGATTACTGGATTCTAAAGGAATAGACAATGATGTTGCAAATTTAATGGGCGAGGCGTTAAAGATAGTAAACACTGAAGCTTCTAGAATACCTTTTGAAGCATTTCATGGCTTATACGGTGAAGTTAAAATAAGGAATGGAACTAGAAAAGTTTACGTTACTCCAGTGTCATCCGTAATGTTTTTCTTAGATCCTAAGAAATTAGCCCAAATATCTGGAATTTATAAAATTGTTGCAGGATCAAGAAGTTTAGATGAGGCTAACGAAAAGTTTCATAGGCATGGAATATATACAGAGTATGATTTTGAAAAAGATTTATTTGAGAAATTTGGATTCAACTCTAGAAACGCTACGTATGATGAATTGCAAAAAATAAGGGAAGAGGGTATTTCAAGAGTAAAATCTGGAAATGTTTTTAATTCTTAACGTTATAAAATGCATGTGAATAGTTTAGAAGAGTTAATAAACGAGTACGGATTTACGGATGAAGAAATCAATTTTGCCCTTGAAAGAGCTAAGGGCATAATATTTGGTTTTGCAATGGAGTATAGGGCAAGGAAAGTTTTGGAAAATTATAATTTTACAAATATTAAATCTGTAAATCTTCCTACACATGATATTGAAGCAGAAAAAGATGGAGAAAAATATTATATTGAAGTAAAAGCTAGCAAGAAGTCTCCAACTAAGGAATATAGCGCATATAAAATTGCAATGATTGCCCAATTACATGGAATTCATTTAACCTTAGTCATGTTACCTTCTCCCAGACTTTACCTTACAGAAGAAATTTTAAGTGAGCCTAAGAGAGTGCTCTTTGAATTCTTTAGAATGTTATTTAATAACGAAAATGATAAATTAAAGGAATTCTTAGCAAATGATAAGAATAGGAAAATTGTAGAGTCATACAATAAAGTGATAATTCACTACTTCCCTGAAATAAAAGATTTAACATCACTTGAGATTATAAGACCTATTCTTTGAAAGGTGAACTAGTTCAGCCTCAGCTTTATCTAAGTATTTGTAAACTGTAGAATGTTCTTTACCTTCAATTAGCAATTCTATAGCTTTTCTTGCGATTTGCACTTGATCATAAATTCCAATGATAGCTACAAAATGATCTGTTATCGATATTGAAACTCCAGTATACTCTTGGATTATTTTCTTTGCCTTACCGTTCTCACCTATGATTCTCCCTTTTATTCTCCTCAAAGTTTCTGGATTACTTCCAACGGATTGCTTTAAATCTATGACTTCAAGCATGTAATCGTCAGAAAGTAATTTTAACGATTCATCTACAGAAAATCCTAAGCCTATCGCCCTAATTACAGATATTACTTTCATTGCCTCATAAGGGTTTTGTGAGGAGTCAACGTTAAAGGTTTTAGTATTCTCGTCATACGTAATTTCTACTCCACTTAACTCTTTCAATTTTGGTATAAGAGACTTTACTATATTTATTTTCTCATCCGGTACGCTAATGAACATTGCTATTCATTTAGTTATATTTAATCTCTTTAAAATATCTTCAGTTGAGTAAACTTCAATACCCTTAGAGGAGAAAAACTTGTTCACGTTCTCAATATCCCTAATTAGCAGATCAATGGCGTTTTCACTCTCTATGAAAATTGCTTGGCTTACATCAATTATGTAAACTTTGTCCCATACCATTATGTTATATTCGCTTAAATCTCCGTGCACTAGCTTTGCTTTATTAACCATGATTTCTAACTGAGAAATTACCTCATCATATAGGTCTTTAGTTATCTCGTCTTCTGAAAGCTCTTTTAAAAGAGGAGCCCTCTTACCGTTCTCTCCAATAAAATCCATAACTAGAATATTTTCTTTAACTAGAATTGGTTTAGGTACATTTACTCCTGATTCGTACATTATACTTAAATTCTTGAATTCCTTCCTAGCCCAAGTAATTATAAGCTTTCTTGTATTTGTAGCTTTTATATCTTCGAACCTTTTATCACCAAACGTATATTTCTGAATTGCTCTTTTTGAAGCCGAAGTAGAAACATAATAAATCTTTACTGCATAATATTTTCCATCGAACGTTTTTGCCGGGTATACTTTAGCCTCTTTTCCAGAGGAAATCGCTCCCAAATAATAATCAATATTTAACTTACTCGCTATTTCCTCTAATAGCACGTAAGTTCTAGGACTTAAAGTAGAATCAACTACTTTAAAAAGATCCTCATCTTTTCTTCTTTTTTCAACTTTTTTCTTTTCAAACAATTTTATCCTCTTAGCTGATCTAGTACTTCTTTATCAACTACCCCTTCATCAATTAACTTCTTTATCTCATCGTGCATATACTTGTGAATAATATCTGCTTTATCCGGTTGAAAATCCCAAGGTGCAACTAATACAACATCTCCTTCCTTTATCCAAGTTTTCTTTCTCATTCTACCCGGTATTCTTGCAGTTCTTTGCTTTCCATCTACACAAAGGACAACTATATGTTCAGCTCCGAGCATTTTCTTAACTACACAAATGACTTCTCCTTCTGCCGGTTTCATTACTTCTCTAACTGGTGCTTCTGGATCTTTTTTTGGCAACTATTTGACCACCTCTATACTATTTTCTATTGATCTTAAAAAATTATAGAGGTCTTAAAAGTTCAATAGCCATTGCAGTAGAACCTCCAGTACCATGACAAATACTTGCAATTCCTCTTTCTCCTTTCATTTTAGACAAAACGTTAATTAAAGTAGTTACAATTCTCGCTCCGCTAGCGCCAATTGGATGACCCAAAGCTATCGCTCCACCAAAAACATTAAGTCTATCGTAGGGAATTCCTAGATATCTATTTGCTAAAACGCTGTTAACTGCAAAAGCTTCATTATTCTCAAAATAATCAAATTTAGATATATCCATGTTTAATTTCTGCAAGAGCTTCTTAACTGCAAATATAGGAGCCTCTGTAAATCTCCAACTCTCAATTCCAGCCCAAGAAAAGCCTAAAACTCTTGCTAATGGATCGACGCCTAATTCTTTTACTGCCTTTTCGCTCATTAAAACAAGTGCAGAAGCGCCGTCAGATAATTGAGAAGAGTTGCCTGCTGTATGAAAACCGTCTTTACTAAAGGCTGGCTTTAGTTTCGACAATTTTTCTATTGAAGTATCGGCTCTTATGCCTTCATCTTTTGTTATCAACGTCCCATTAACTTCTACTGGGACTATTTCACTGGCAAACAAGCCTTTCTCTGTAGCTTCAGCTGCTCTCTTATGACTTTGATAAGCTACTTCATCTAACTCTTGCCTAGTAAAATTATGAGCTTTAGCTACCATATCAGCTTCTTCTCCCATTAGCTTCATATTAAATGGATCAGTTAAGCCATCCATTAACATTGTATCTACGAATTCCAACTGCTTGCCCATCAACATTTTTACACCCCATCTAACGTGAGATCTTACTGCTAACGCGGCTTGGCTCATGCTTTCCATTCCTCCTGCTACTACAATATCAGCATCTCCAGTCTTTATCAATTCGACTGCATTAGTTATGCTCATCATTCCAGAAGAACAAACCATATCAACAGAATATCCGTCAATCTCATATGGAATTCCAGCCTTAACTGCAGCTTGTCTTGCCAAGTCTTGACCAAAGGCAGCTCTTAATATATTACCCATAATTACTATATCAACTCTTTTAGGATCAACATTTGCCCTCTTTAATGCTTCTTTTATCGCTATAGCACCTAAATCTACTGGACTAATATCCTTAAATACTCCTCCAAATTTTCCTATTGGAGTCCTAACAGCTGAGGCAATATAAACTTCTGTCATAACATTATATCAGTATTAAAACAATTTAAATTTTTTAAACAACGGTACCTCTTAGGTCAAAGAACGAGTAATCAATTATCTCTACATCATACCATTTGCCTACTTCTACTCCATTTAAAATTACTGGTATATAATTGAGAGTTCTGCCAATTATTGACCCTTTCTTACCTTCTTCAGTAGTAATTACTTTTGTTCTCTTATTTAAATACTCTTTATGAATTGAGAGAGAGATATCCTCATATAACTTGTATGCAATTTTCATTCTCTCTTTCTTAATAGAGTCTGGAACTTGCTTCATTAATGCACTTCTAGTATTAGGCCTTATGGAATACATTGCTAGATGAACCCTTTCAAATTTTATTTCTTTCATAAGTTCTAAAGTGTTCTCAAATGCATTCTCATCTTCTCCTGGATGGCCTATAATTATATCTGTAGTAATGTTAATATTGGGTATTTTACTTCTAGCTTCCTTGACAAGTTCCTTATATTCATCCACTGTATATTTTCTATTCATTAACTTAAGCACATTATCATCTCCACTTTGAACTGGTAAATGTAAGAATTTAAACAGCTTAGGATTTCTCATAGCTTCAAGAATTCCATCGATATCCCTTGCAAATTGCTCTGGAGTCATCATGCCTATTCTTATCATGAAATCACCTTCAATGCTCAGAACCTCATTAAGTAAGTCTGAAAGCTTAATTTTGCCTCCAAAATCTAATCCGTAGGCTGCAGCATCTTGTCCAGTCAATTCTACTTCAACTGCACCATTTTTTACAGCTTCTTTAACTGCTTCAACTATACTTCTCATAGAATAACTTCTTAACGTTCTCCTAGCTAGTTTAGTAATGCAAAAACTACAATCTCCTGCACAACCGTCTGCTATTGGTATTATTGCTATTTTACCTTCAAAAACTCTTGGAGTTATCTCACTTCTCTCGGCGTTTATTGAAAATACTTTCTCTCCTTCAACCGCATCAATTATTTTTGTGAGAGCTTGAGGACCTATTATTGAAGCTTCTGGAGCTAACGTTTTTACTACTCCAGGCTCTGCGCCAGAAAAACAACCTGCTACTACGAGTTTTTTACCGAATTTCCTTAGTTCTTTTATTCTAGATTTCATTCTTTCCCCTGTTTCAAGCCTAACGTCACACGTATTTAGAACTATTACGTCGGCCTCGTTAGGATTATTAACTATTTCGTGGTTCCTCTGTTTTAGCAAAGTCATCATTATGTAAGTATCCCCTTTATTTAACGCACAACCGTAAGTTTCGAAGTATACCTTCATCTCAACACATATATAAACCTCTATTGCTTTTATAGTCTTTGTGGGAAAATGGAAGATTATGAATATCTCTTAGATAGAGTTTACTCTAAGTTACCTAAGAAATCTCAAGTAAGTGAAACACAGACATTACCTTCTCTTATAATTTTTAACGTTGGAAATGCTACAATTATAAAGAATTTTAGCGAATATTGCGATAGAATACGTAGAGAAGATAAACTTTGCATGAGGTATTTACTCAAAGAGTTGGCCGCAGCAGGTTCAATAAACGAATCTGGTCAATTGTATATTCAAGGAAAATTCTCCTCCTCAGTAATAAATACGTTAATGGAAAGGTTCTTAAAGACGTATGTTCAATGTAGCACTTGTAAGAGCTTAGATACTGTTCTAGTTAAAGAGGGTAAAATATGGTATATACAATGTTTAGCTTGTGGTGCAAAGAATCCAGTGAAACCGCTGTGAGACCATGAAAGTAATCCTAAACGTAATTAGGCAAAACGAGCATGTATTTGTTAATGTATGCGAAAAAGAATTACTTGGAAAAGAATTTAAGAATGATAAAGTCATACTTAATGTAAACAAGGAATTCTATGGAGGAGATGAAGTAGATATGGAATACGCTTTTTCATTATTTAATGAAGCAACTGTTGTTAGCATAGTAGGAAATTATTTAGTGGAAGAGGCAATAAGAAGGGGATATGTGCATAAGAATGCTATACTTGAAGTTGCAGGAGTAAAGTTCGCGCAAGTTTATAATTTGTGACCCAAAATGCCTAAAAAATTCTGCATAGTTTGCGGTAGGGAAGACGTTGAGCTTATAGATAGAATGTGCCCTTCCTGTTATATTAAAACTAAGAGATTAGTAGAATTTCCACCAGTAATCTTAGGTAAAATATGTAAAATATGTAATGCTGAATGGATAGACGGTAAATGGGTAAGATTGGCAGAAACTGAATACGACGCAGTAAGAGACGTAGTATTAAGATACTTAGCTAAGGAAATGATAATCGATAGAAATGTAAAAGATTATAGAATAGATATGATTAAAAAATGGAAAGAGAGAGGTGGAAGGAGCTTTGCCGAGATTGTAGTTGAAGGAAAAGTTGGCAATCAAGCATTTAGATTGAAGAAAAAAGTAGAGTTAAGGTTAACGTATTCCATTTGTAATGATTGTTTAAAAAGAAAATCTGGATATTATGAAGCAATTATCCAGCTCAGAGGAAGAAAAGAATTCTCCGAGGAGAAAAGAGCGTTATTTGAATCATTTTTTACAAACGAAACTGTGCATTCTATATCAGACGTTAAAATAAGTAAGGATGGAATAGATTATTATTTCATAAATAAGACTGCGGCAAAGAGACTAATTTCTACCATAACATCCATAGTTAACGCAGAAATTACAGAAAGCTATGAAAATGAAACAATTAAAAATGGTAAAAGGGAGGCAAAACTTGTCATTTCGGTAAGAATTTAAAGCTAGGTATAGACGAAGCAGGAAGAGGTTGCATAATAGGTCCCATGGTTATAGCAGGAGTTATAATAGACGAGAAAATTGAAGGAATGCTGAAAGAAGTTGGAGTTAAGGATAGTAAAATGTTAAGCAGGGAAAAGAGAGAGAAACTATTTGAGATAATATCAGAGTTTGCAGAAGCTTACATCGTAAATAAAGCGTACCCTAATGAAATAGACTCTAGTAACCTTAATGAGCTTACTTACACTAAAGTAATTCAAATAATCTATGCTTCATTACCATTACATCCTAAAATAGTAACCATAGATAAAGTAGGTAATGAAGATATCGTAATAATGAAGATTAGAGAACTTGGTCTAAAGGATAACGTAGTATTCAATGCTGATGTAAAATATATTGAAGCTAGCGCAGCAAGCATAATCGCTAAAGTAACTAGGGATAGGATAATAGACTCATTAAAAAAGATTTATGGCGATTTCGGTAGTGGATATCCTTCTGATCCTAAAACTAGGAAATGGATTATTGAGATTTACGAAAAAGATAAAAATAATCCTCCTCCCATAATAAGAAGAACGTGGAAAACTTTACTTAAGATAGCTCCAAATTATTATATTAGTAAGGGGTGACTTTATGGTTACTAATCTTCCTGCTGAAGCTAAGGCTAAATGGCTAAAAGTTATGGATGCTAAGACGCCAGAAGAGAAGATTAAGGCTATACAAGACTTTCTAAGCTCTGTTCCTAAGCACAAAGGTACAGAAAACTTAGTATATTGGGCTCGAAGAAGATTAGCGGAACTTAGAGAAGAATCTGAAAGACAGAGAAAGAAAAAGTCTGGTAGTTTTTCCTTTTTTGTAGAAAAAGAAGGAGCTGGACAAATTATCGTTCTAGGAAGAGAAGAATTAAAGAATCCATTAGTTAGGAAAATAACAAATGTAAAACAAGATCCAAAGGATTTTCCTATACCAGCCATGACGTATTATGAGGATGTAGGCATTCAGCTAGTTAATCCCCCTCCCGTAATCTTAGATTCAAAGCTTATTGTGAGTAAAATAATTGGATTAATAAGAAATACTGACGGTCTCTTGTTTGTAGTAGAAGACAAAAACGAATTCTTAAAATTTAAAGAATTCCTAGAAAGTAATAATATACTTCTAGGAAAACCTAAAGGAAAAGTAATAATTGAGAAATTAAGAAGCGGAAAAGAAGGAATAAGAATAATACTTCTAGGAAAACTTGTAAACACCGATGAGAACGAAATAAGGAAATATTTGCAAGACTTTGGTTTAAAGTCCGCAATAGTTAAAATAATAGGGGAGGTTAGTCTAGATGATGTGGAAAAATCAATATTTGAGACCGTAAGCTATAAACCTGCAGTAGTAGTCTCGTTAAACCCATTCGATTATCCTGGAATACCAGTAATAACTAAAATTGATAATCTTCCTAAGTATTTATTTGATAGTCTCGATATAATTAGAGTTTACACTAAGGAACCAGGGGAGGAACCTAGTAAAGATCCTCTTATTCTTAAGCGGGGTTCAACAGTATTAGATGTTGCTAAAAAGCTTCACTCATCCCTATATGAGAATTTTAAGTACGCAAGAATTTGGGGTAAATCTGCTAAGTTTCCAGGACAAAAGGTAGGGGAAGATCACGTTTTAGAAGATAAAGATATAGTAGAAATTCACACAAAATAGGAAATGTAAAGATTTAAATTCTGACATTTCAATTTATTAATATGGCAGTTAAGCTTAAAAAGAAGAATAAGGACGCAATTACATTGCCTAAACAATATCAACTACCTATTTATGCATCATTAGTAAAACTGGGGATAGTAAAATCTATGGCAAAATCTTATGAACAAAAATTACTAATGGCTGGAAGTAGTGAAGATCCGCAACTATTTGCAGCAAAAATTTTCTTTTATTTACTTTTATCTTCAGTGCTTTCTGTAGTTTTAATTGGATTTGGATTATTTGTAATTATAAAATTTTATTTAGTATTCAGATTAGCTAAATACTTAGCATTATCTTTTATGATGATAATTTTTGGTCTTATAATCCCTCCAGTTACTTATCTGGCTAATATAGCAACATTATCTCAAAAGATAGAATCAAGAAGAATAGGAGTTGATGCAGAGCTTTCTGCTTTTACATCCGTTTTCACAATATTTTTAAGATCTGGTTTAACTCCTAGGCTAATGTTCGATAGGCTTTCTTCTTCATCAGCGTTTCATTATATAAATGGTATAACTCTATATGTAAGCAAGAGAATTAGATATTTAGGAGAAAGCGTAGAAGATGCAATGTTGCACGCATCACAAATCTCTCCTTCTAAGCTTTTAAAGGATTTCTTCTTGGCATATGTAACTGCCGTAAGAACTGGAGCTCCAGTTATCAATACAATTGAGGCAAAAGCAAAAGACATTTTAGATCAACTACAATTAAGAGCCTCGCTAGCAGCGGATAGATTATCCGGTATTGCGGAATCATATGTAATTTGGTTATCTTCAGGATATATAATGTTCTTCCTAATGATGGTTCTAGAAGCTATTTTTCCAGTAGGAGGAACTTCGATGATACCAATACTAGGTGTACTAGCAGTTACTGTACTACCTTTAGTTAATATTATATTTATCTACGGTGTAGAACAAACTCAGTTAAGATTTCCAGAAAAGAAGCTGAATTATAATCTATTCTTTATATTTCTAGCAATAGGAATGATAGTAATGTTTGTATTGTTAGTTTTAGAAAAGCAAATATTTTACTTCCTTACACTATCTGGCGGAACAGATAATATTGCTCCAACAGTAATTGCAATGACCATAGGTTTATTAATAGCTTCCGTTCCTCCTGCAATAATTCTAACTAAGGAACTAAAAGAAGGTACTGGCTATGATCCTTATGTTGTAGGTTTCATGAGAGCCATAGCAGAAGGATTAAGAGCAGGTTTACCTCCAGAGACTATTATTAAGAATATCAAAGATTCAAAAGAAATGGGAAAATTTGGAAAAATTTTAAACGAAATTTACGCTTATATTACTTTAGGCTATCCATTAAAAGATGCATTTAGAAAAGGGGCAGAAAGAATAATGGATTTTACTTCTAAGATATCTTTAGTTTCACTGGCAGATATGATGGAGATTGGTAGCATGACTCCAGAAACTGTAGAAAGTATAGCAAGGCAAATAGAGTCGCAAATAAAAATTAAAAGAGATTATGAAAGTAAAGTGAAAATTTTACTAGTAACTCCATATATGGGAGTCATACTTTCTCTTATAGCTTCAGTACTTTTAGGATCAGCAATTCTTAGTCTCTTATTAGGACAAAAAATCAGTTATGCAGTAGGACCTCTTATTGAAGCGTCAGTCTTACTACCAAGAGCAATATACATAACAGCAATTTCTAGCATATTTAATTCTTTTATGGCGGGCTTATTGGTAGGAAAACTTGGATCTGGAAAAATAGCCACTGGTCTAATTCATTCTGCAATACTAGTCATGATTACTGCAGTAATGCTATTAGTTTTATTACATGTACACTTTGCTTTCTATAAACCTTCAACCCCCACTATATAAAAATTTAAATATGGAAAATACAATATGTTTTTTTAATGAAGTTTAGTTTTCCCAAATTAGTTTTTAAGAATAATCAGAATAAAATTACGGTTACAAAGAAAATAGACTTGCCTGCTCCTTTGATGCCTATTTCTGCTCAACCAGAGGAGTTAACGGAAATTATATCAGATTATGAAATTAATCTACTCAATATTATTCCTAATGACATAAAAAAGACAATAAATGATGCAAATATTGAACTTAGTATTGCTAATCCACATGTTTTTATAACATATGACCAAGAAAAAGGAATATATAAGTATGTGCTTTTAGAGCCTCCAATGGATTACCCAGCATTTGATATTTATACATTTTTAATTTCAGAAATAGAAAGAAGGCTAGTAGAAGAATCTTCTACTATCGATTTAGGTGGAATATTATTAGCTTCTGCGGCAAAAAGACCAGATCTAAAAATAATTCAAGGTGAGAGAGCCGGTTTAAAATTACTTAGTACTAGAGCTAAGGTTGCATTATATTACTTGCTTAGAAATATGTTCGGTTATAATGTTTTAACTCCACTCCTTGGAGATTTTAGAATAGAAGACATATCTTGTAGCGGATTAGATTTACCTGTTTTCGTTTATCATAGAGAATTTGAATATATTCCAACTAATATAACTTTCCAGGAAAAAATGAAAGTTCTGGATATGGAAGTTGATGGAAAAGAACTATTAGATGAAATGGTATTAAGACTCATTTCTCTATCGGGAAAAACCATTTCGATTGCTGATCCTATTTCAGACGGCATTTTACCTAAAGGAGATAGAATTGCCGCAACTTTTAGATCAGAAGTTAGCGCTAGAGGTTCCTCATTCGTAATAAGAAGATTTAGTGAGAGACCTATTACAATTCTTGATTTAATAAATTCTGGAGTTATTTCTCCAGATGTCGCAGCATATTTATGGTATGCAATAGACATGAGAATGTCATTCATGGTAATAGGGGTTACCGGTGCAGGAAAAACTACAGTAATGTCATCTATATTAAATCTAGCTAAAGACTCGATGAAAATTGTATCTATAGAAGATATACCAGAAATTAGACTAGCTCAAGATAACTGGGTACAATTATATGCAAGAGCCGCATACGGAGAGAGCGGAAAAGAAATCTCGTTAATGGACTTGTTAAAACTCTCTTTAAGATATAGGCCGGATATTATTGTTGTAGGAGAAATTAGAGGCGCGGAAGCTTACGTGTTATTTCAGGCTTTATCTACTGGACACGGAGGTGCAACAACATTTCACGCATACGACACAGACTCAGCAATAAAGAGGTTAATGAATGCTCCATTAAATATTCCGCAAGAATGGATACCAATGATGAATATAGTTATTAACGTTAGGAGGTTACCCGTTTATGTAGGAGATAAAATAATACTTAAGAGAAGAGTTGTTGGAGTTGACGAAATAGTAAGCTGGAATGACTTTAGGAGAGTAGTAAATTGGGATGCTAAATCAGATACTCATATTTTAGATATAGAAAATGCAAAGGTTATGAGAAGTAGATTAGAGGAGTCCGGAAGAACGCTACAAGAATTAAAAGAAGAACTAGAGAGAAGAGCTCTCTACTTAAAAATGCTAGCTTCTGCTAGGGACGTAGTTCAAGATCCAGAGAGCTACAAATTAGTAAAGAAATATATAATTAAATATAGCATAAGACCAGAAGAGGCATTAGCAGAAGTTAGTAGAATTTCGTCTGTTAAGCCTACTGTACAATAGCTATACTTAAGAATAGAGAAAATAGAATCAGAGACTCAAATATTAATCCTTTTAATAACTCTAAGAATGATATTATAAATAGTAAAATTCCAAAGATCTTAATAGATATAGGTAATTCATCTTTGCTTTTATTTGTTTTTGGGGTCACTCTCCATTTAGTTCCTATATGCAAAAAACCTTGTATAAATCCGATTAGTGAAGACCATAGAACTACTGACGAGATCTTATGCAGGTTATAAGAATTTACCTTAAAATTTATTGAATAAACTAGTATAGAAATGATATAAATTAATATAGAAATGATATAAAAGTAAGGTGAAATATTAACTATAAATCCTAAGACTGAGGTCAATACTAGGAAAAATATGAAGGCAGAATAAATACCCCACTGAATAACATATAAAAATCCCTCTAATCCTCTTAACCCTTTTCTCAATAGTAATAAACCTTCAAAAAATAATTCTCCAGAGCCATAGGCCCACCTCTTTATTTGAAAATAAAGATCAGATAAAGTAAATGGGGAAAGTGTATATATCACTATGTTGTTTATAAATTTCACTTTTACATTAGATAGCGCAAGTCTAATCCCCATTTCTAAGTCTTCAGTGATGGCTCCCTCTTTCCACTCTCCTATTCTTTCAAATATTCGTCTTTTTATAGCAAAGGCTGAACCATTAGGAAATATTATAAAGTTCTTTCTATCTCGTGCAAGAAATAGTGCATTCATGGAATGCTCTGTCATTTGATAATAAACATTTTCTACGCAATTTTCCTTATTCCTTACTCTTAATCTCATTGCTATTGCGTCAAATTGAGTTAAATATTTTGAAATCTTAATAAGAAAATCATTTTCGACTCTCGCTTCAGCGTCTAAAAATACTAAATATTCACCTGAACTAATTTTCACTCCATAATTCAACGCACCGGCTTTTCTTCCTTTATTCTCACTTCTTCTAACAATTTTTACATTTTCCGGTATTTTGCTTATATTAGATAATATTTCTCTAAACTTCTCTGGTGGATCATCTGATATTATTATAACTTCATAGTTATCATAATTTATATTTCGCAAATTTTGTATTAATTCGTTAATTGTGCCAGTATCTTCGTTCCTTATTGCTATAATAATTGAGATTTTATGATTATTTTGAGATTGAAGATCAATCCTATTTTCAATTTCTTCTCCCTTAATGGATTTAATATAATACACTTGTAGAACTAACCACGACGACGAAAGTAAACTTGAAAAAACAAGAAGAAATCCTAAAAAAATCGATACTTGCATTATTTATGATTCCTCTCTATTGCCTTCTTAATTTCCTCCTTAGCTTCTTGTGCAGTACCCCAACCCGAAATCTTAACCCATTTACCTGGTTCTAACTCTTTATAATGCTCAAAGAAGTGGACTAGTTTGTTTTTTATTGCATCCGGAATATCAGTAACATCTTTTATGTTAGAAAAAGTGGGATCTACTTTGTCCTTCGGAACAGCGATTATCTTTTTATCAACACCTTCTTCATCAGTCATATAAATTAAACCAACTGGCCTAGCTTCCACTACTGTTCCTGGGTTGAATGGATAATTGCTTATAACCAATATATCAAGTGGATCTCCGTCTTCACTCATTGTTCCAGGTATAAATCCGTAATTAAATGGATAGAACATTGAAGTGTATAATATTCTATCAACTTTTAATACTTCCTCTTCCTCATCATATTCATATTTTATATTAGAACCCATAGGTATTTCTATAAAAGCATTCACTAATTCTGGAGCTTTAGAACCTGGAGTTACTTTCATAAGTATGTTAAATACTCATTCTTTAAATGCTTTACTTCTTATAACATTCTCTATAAAATCCTTTATTAGCGAGATAGGATAGTCAGAAATCATTTTCTCTATTTCTGGTAGATAGCTTTCCGCTATTTCTTTAACTTCATAGCCTTGCTTCATATATCTTTCGCTCTGTAAGTAAGTTGACAGTCTATCGGAAATTTTGGCAATTTTTGACTCTATGGTTTTCTGCTCTTTAAATTCTACAAATAGTTCTTTACCAAATCCAAATTCATCAAAAGCTTCCTTTTCTGCATCTTTCTTATTTATTCTTTCAGTTGTCCATTTAGGCAAATCTCCTAATACACTCTCTCCAGCGTCATGAAATAAAGCCAATACTGCTGCATGATCAGGATTTACATTTATACCTTTTTCACCCAATTTTCTCGCTAAATAATATGCTATTACTGCTGCCTCAAAACTATGGTCAGCAACAGTTTCACCTATAGCTGGAGGAATTCCCTTTTGCATCCATCCCGTTCTTACAAGATTTTTCGATGCAACAATCATTCTTTCTAAATCCATGCTAAAGACTTTTGCATACTAACCTTAAAGATTCTATCATTTCGTCAGTGCTATTTGTCCAAAATCTTATCATAGCCTCTTTTCCTTTCATACCCTTATCGAAAATAACATTAGGCAGATTATTCTTTATTCCGTATTGCGTTTTTATATATTCTATTATCCATTGCATGGTTTTGCCTTCTCCATGCTGAGGTTCTAATTCTCTGTTTATCTCAATAATCTCGTACCCCAAGGATTTAAATGCAGACAAAATTTTCTCATCATATCTAATATTTATCAAAGTATTTCCAATTCTGTAATTGAGTATTATAGCTAATAAAAGTCTTGCAGTATGAGTTGGATTACCGAAAACTGCAGGATATCCTACTATGACTTTTCTATCCCATCGTCTAATTATTCTCCCTCTAAATGTGGCTATATCGTTTAAATCTTCTACATATTGAGGAGAAATACTATGTGCAACATTAGATTGAACTTCTGGTATTAGTTTCCAGAATTTTTCTTCGTTTTCTATAAAATCACCAATTTTCGTCATATCTTCAATAACTTGATATTTCTGCGATTTTTTCTCGTTATATACTAGCGGATCAATAGGACCTATACCATGTCCTATTTCTAGACCATAATCAATTGCATTTTGCAAAATCTTTCTGGCTTCTCTAAAAGCATTAATTACTTCTTCTCCTTTAGCAATTTTACCAGCTATTACAGATGCGAAAACGCTCCCTGTTCCATGAGTGTCCTTCTTATCTAACCTAGGATAGCCTATCTCATAAAATTCTTTACCATCAAATAATATATCAAAACTATATTCGCCTCTCATATGACCTCCTTTTACTATTACAAAAGGAACTCCGTATTCTTCGTAAAGTTTTTTTATAGCTTCTTCGGCGTCCTTTATTGTATCTATTTTAATTCCAGAAAGTATAGATGCCTCTACTGCATTAGGAGTTATAATTGTTGATATTTTCAAAATCAATTTCTTATACTCATCAACGTCGTTAATTAGTTGAGTTCCGTCCTTTGCATAAATTACTGGATCGGTAATAATTTTATACCCAGATAATTCTTCATTTACCACCTTAAATTGATCCTTATTATAAATCATTCCTATTTTTACCGACTTGATATCAAAATCGCTCTTAACAACTTTTATTTGCTTTCTTAAGAAATCAGGTTTCACAACTTCTATGTCCGAAATTCCTTTTGTATTCTGTGCAGTGATCGCAGTTACTGCCATAACTCCATGAACTCCGAGCATTTCAAATACTTTTATATCAGTTTCTGCTCCAGCACCGTTTCCAGTATCTATTCCTGCTACCGTTAATGCTACATTTTTAATCATTTATTCTCTTCACCCTAGTAGTTCCAGCAACTACCCAAAATTCTCCATCGTCCCTTATCTCTAATTTCCAAATTCCAGTAGTATTTTTTACGAGTTCTACTGCTTCTTCTACCGCTTTTATGGAGTCTTTTCTACCACGTCCCATGCACATAATTAATAGAACATCGTCTCCAGGCTTCATATTTGATATAACATGAATAATCTTAATTTTTACCAAGTCATGATATTTTTTCATAAGTTCATCTTCGATCTCCTTTAATCGTCTAATTGTGTAATCTTCGTACGCTTCGTATCTTAATTCATAAACTCTATGACCATCAACTATACCTTTAACAAAACCCAGATATACTACTAGCGAACCTGCTTCAGGAGGAGCGTTTTCCCTAAACTTCCTAATTTCTTCTAATAGATCAAATTTGCTTTTAACTAACTCTCCGCCTGCAGGCGGGGGAAATATTGCTACTTCGTCTCCATCCGCAACTGTATGTGAGATTTTTCCATTAACTAAAATTGTGACTTTAACACCATTTATTCCATTCTTTAGTATTTCTTCCATTTTTCTACCATATTTCTCAGATAAAAATTTTATAATACAATCTACCGTATTACAATTAAGATCTAAAGTTTCCTCATCTTTACCTGTTATATCTTTAATAAACGCAAAGTACTTTACTTTTATCATTTTTATTTACCTCTCTAACATTCATATTTCTCCTAAAAATTATAAATGTCATTAAGAGAACTTCAAGAGGATAAATGGCCAGGAAAGTTCGAAATAACAGACGACGATATTAAAGAAGTTGAGGATTTTATGCTTAAAATAATAAATGGCGATTCGTATTATGAGGATCATAAGAACAATAATGAAAACTTACATACGTTAACTTATAATGTAAATGAGCAATTTAAGAAATCATTAACTGATGAAATCCTAGATAAAGGATACGTAATAATGAATAATCAAAATATT
Organism: Acidianus ambivalens; assembly: GCF_009729015.1. Taxonomy (NCBI): domain Archaea; kingdom Thermoproteati; phylum Thermoproteota; class Thermoprotei; order Sulfolobales; family Sulfolobaceae; genus Acidianus; species Acidianus ambivalens. Next base: position 1,009,236 of record NZ_CP045482.1, read on the forward strand.
TCAATCAATGCACACCCTAATTTAGTAAAGATACCTTTTGATGACGAGAGGTCTATAGTAACATTTAAGGATACAATTGAGCTACTATTATCATTATTTTCTATATATAAGGAAGAAAATATAGAAGATAAAATTCCAAAAAGACTATTACCTCTATTTATACTTCTTAAAAGATCAGGGTTAATATATTTTGACTGGAAAGACAAAAAATATAAGCTAACTACTAACTATAGATGACTTCTTGTATGATATCTTCTAATACTCTGTCTATAATTACTTTCTTTATTGCTTCTTCTAATGCCTTCTTGTAGTCGTCTGATTCTATAATTTTTCTTGCTTCATACTCCAGTCTAGGAGAATTAGAAATCCTTACTACTAAATCATTAACAAGTTCAGTAAAATTATGGGAATTAATTATATCTACAACTTTCCTTATTTTATCCTCCACTAGTAATTTATTTTCAGATAAAGTTTTCAAAGAATTTACAAGTTCTTTATTTTCTGACAGTGATGAGGCTAAAAGAGAGTAAAACCTCTTTCTAATTATAGGTATTATTAGAAGTATAAAGTAATTCTTACCTCCCATAATCCAGTTTATCGTCTTATCAGCAATATCGTCAACTGACGCTAAAACACTATTCTTCAAAGACGAAATTACATAATCAGTAAATAATTTATCAGAAAATTCTAAGATAACCTTATCCTCTGCCTTTAAATTCTTCCCTTTGTTAAATAGAGAATATACAGACTGAGTGGAAAATTTCCAAGTTGAGAATGGACAAATTGTTATTATATTCTTTTTAAATAAAGGTAGCTGAGCACCCTTATATGACGTGAATAATAAGCCAGCACATTCATGTTCTTCACCTTCAAAACCTAGTTTCTTTGCCCAACAACCTAAGTACACCTTATCTTTAACGTAAGGCTTAATAACCTCATATGCCAAAATTCCTTTGTCACCAGATAAAGAATTATAAACATACAAACCTTCCGGACAAAGAAAATACACCTTTTGTGCACCTAGCTTATTTTTTATGTCAACAATTTTAGAAACGTCACTCTTAGCTCCATCTATATCACCTATTATATATTTGTCAAAACCACAGCATTCATTATCAAGAAGCTTTACTCTAGGAGAGAAACCTTTCAATTCCTCTCCTTTCTCTAAAAGAAAATTCATAAAGCCTTCTACACCTAAAGGATCGTATTTTGCTGCACAGCCTACAAACAATAAGTATACTGGATAACTCTTATATTTAGAATCTAGTAGTGCTTCTAGCTCCTTTAATCTACTCGGTACTGTATCTATAGGTATAGAAATCTTATCTTTATATTTGTTTAACTGAGGTAAAACCTCAGTTAGTTCGGAAATCTTAATTCCTACAGGACAATAATCATCGTCATTTTTGCATCCAAAGCAATATTCAAAATTCATAACTCCTGTTAATAGTCTATTTATTTTCCCTACCGGTGAGTAAATAATATTTTTAGTTACATTGTATGCTAGGCATTTATCAAGACATAACCCACAATTAATGCATTGTACAGCATCCAAATATTGCGACTTGATTTTTTCCAAGTTTTTTGGAACTTTTATCTCTTTTTTATATCTTGATAAGATAAACTTATGAATCTCCTTATATTCTTGTAATGAAGGAAAAGGATATACAGAAGGGTTCTTCTTCAAAAAATCAAATAATTTATCTAAATTATCTCTCTTTATATTGCCACATATTACATAAAATTTAGAAGGGGAATTATAATTAATTATATACCCTAGCTTGCTTTCAATAGGAGATTGGATCAATACAGAATATTCGGAGGCCCTTAAGCAGACAGGAATATAGTCTCTTTTTAAGATAGATCTAATACTGTTATATATATCGTTAATTAGCTTTTCTAAAGATACTACTTTACCTTTCCCCACAAGAGAAGAATAAAAAGATGGAACATAATACTTAACAATATTTTCTGTGGGAAAAATTACAGCTGACCAGGCAAAAGGACTTTCTTGATCTAATTCTATTAACTCAGAATAATTAACTAACCCAACTATTGCTGTATCCTTATCTTTTAGTTCATAAACTGGAATTTTATACTTTACAAAACCATATTTATAACTTCCAAATCCAGACCCATTAGTAGATATAAATCCGCCAATAGTCCCTTTCAAATAAAGGGGAAATATCGCTGGAAATAAATTTTCTGACTTCAATTTTTCTATTAGTTCTTCAAAGGTGAGCCCAGCAGGAACTTCTGCATACGTCATCCCATATTTTTTTCCTATTATTTTATAATAAGATCCGTCGGGCAATTTAGTTGCAGCCTTTATTGGTTTGGGATTCAAGTAGCTCAAAATCTCCCCAGACATTGAAGTCAAATTACCAACTACAACTTCCTTTTCATCCACGGTCATAAATTTTTTCAATGATGAGATATCAAATGTAATAATTGCTCGGCTAAATATTGATGAATCTAATAGCAATTTTACCACCTATACTTAATAATCAAAGATATATATTACTTATTCCAAAAAAGTTCAACATGCTAGAAGTTATGGTTCCATTAAGTATTTCTGGAGTATGGTATCCAGTTTTTTCAAATAACCTAGAGAAATCTGGATCTATAGGCTTAACCATGGTACTCGAACCATATTCCAGGGTAGAAATAAAGAGAGGGGATGCAGAAATTATACTTAATGGAAAAAAGATTGACTTCCCAAACTTAGATTTTCTTAAGAATAATCTAGGAAATTTACATTTAGAAATCAAATCTGATGTTCCTTTAGGCTTTGGATATGGATTAAGCGGAAGCATAAGTCTAGCCTATGCTTTAGGAGCTTCAGAAATTTTTGGCATTATAGAAAGAGAAGCGATAAAAATAGCTCATGAAAGCGAAGTAATAAGCAAAAACGGTCTAGGAGATGTAATTTCACAATATATTGGAGGAGGTTTAGTTTACAGAAAAACTCCTGGTATTTATGGTGAAGTTGAAACAATAAAAATAGATTGGAGACCGGTGTGTAGCAAACCTCTAGAAAAATTACCTACTATCTCATTACTTAAAAATTCAGAAAGTGCACTATTTTATATTCAAGATTTCCTTAAGGAGAGAACAATAGACAAGTTCTTTGAAGTAGCAAGGAAATTTACTGAAGAATTAGGGTTTTACTCTCCATATAAAAAATCATTTAGAAAGAAAGGTATAATAGTTAGGCTTGACGAATGTGAAGAAGGATGGACAATACACAAGCCGGCAATGAAAGGAGCATACGTAATTTAATACCCCTTAATCATCCGAGAAGAGACTCTCTTCTAATTAGAGAAAAGTTGGTAGAAGCACTTGAAAATAACATACTTGTACCTCAAGGATTGATCGCTCATGGAAGAGGAGAATGCTTCGATTACCTAATAGGAGAGAAAACACAGGATTTTGCTGAAAACGCAATAAATGCTGCAGCTGCTACTCTTTTACTAGCTAAATATCCAGTTATTTCAGTTAATGGAAATATGGCGGCTCTTGTAGCTAAGGATATTGTAGAACTGTCAAATGAGGTAAATTGTAAAATTGAAATAAATTTGTTTTACAGAGATGAAAAAAGAGTAAAGGCGATAAAGAAAGCTCTAGAGGATGCAGGGGCTAAAGAAGTATTAGGCGATGACGATTTAACAACCATTCCAGAGCTTTTTAGTGAAAGAAGAAAAGTAAGCAAGAAAGGGATTTATATAGCGGACGTAGTCCTCTTGGGTTTAGAAGATGGAGATAGAACTGAAGCACTAGTAAGATTGAATAAGAAGGTTATAGCAATAGATCTCAATCCTTTATCAAGAACTTCAATGACTGCTTCCATTACTATTGTTGATAATATTACTAGAGCTCTTCCACTCTTAGTAAAGAAAGTAAAGGAACTTAGGTCTAAAGATAGGATAGAATTAGAAGAGATTGTTAAGAATTTCGATAATAAAAGGAACTTAGCGGAAGCAATTAAATTCATTTCAAGAAGGCTTGAGGCTCTTTCTGAGGATCTAATAGGTCATTAGCTTTATTTTGTGCATAGTTTTTACCAATTTTCATTGACACTTTAGTAGCTAAAGTTAATATACTCTTAACCTTTTCTGCAATATCATAAGTTTCCTCGTACATTGAAGCTTTCCTATACACCTCCATAACATAATTTAGTTCCTCAAAAGCAATTTTTTTAAATAATGCCCTATCAACTTCAGATAAAACTGGTTTATTAAGCATAAATCTTAATTTTCTTTCTAACTCCGTCAAATTTAAGCTATTTGCTTGAATTTTAATTAACTGAATCTCTGGGTCTTCTATTTCGTCACCTATTGCTTCTTTCACTTCCTCAATGTTAATAAACCTCCACCAATGCTGGTTTGCCGATTTATAGGTTGTTTCGATTATGCCATAATCTCTTTCTAAAGCTCGTAATATCATTTTAGGATCTTTATCTAATCCTGTCTCTTGCAACTTCTCTACAAGAGTTTTATAATCAAAATCACCAAGCTCTTTTTTATCATTACTTTCAGCAATAGATATAGCAGCCTTAAGAATGAGCTTACATCTATCTCCGAACCTCAATAAAGCTTCAGTAGTTCTGTCTCTTACTCCTCCAATCATTCATTGATATTCGGTAAAGAAATATATTATCAGTTTAGAAGAATGTAAACAGTATGACAATGGAAGAAATAGCAGTGAGTGTTACTAACCTTAGGAAGACTTTTGGCAATAAAGAAATTCTTAAAGGATTAACGTTCAAAGTGCCTAAAAATATTATATTTGGAATAATTGGACCAAACGGCGCGGGAAAAACTACAACATTAAGAGTACTAGCAGGTATAATAAGGCATTACCAAGGAGAGGTTAATATACTAGGATTGCCTCCATCAAAAGCTAGAGAAAAAGGTTACATTTCATATATGCCAGAAGATGCATTTCCTTATGATAGATTAACAGGCTTAGAGAATCTAGAATTTTATGCTAAGATTTATGCCAAAAATAAAGATGAATTTGAAGAATTTCTAGAAAAAGGAATAAAAATTGCTGATTTAGGAGATAGAATTTACGATAAAACTCAAGAGTATAGTCGAGGAATGAAAAGGAGATTAATGATTGCCAGAACATTAATGGTCATGCCAAAAGTGGCTATTTTAGATGAACCAACTTCGGCCTTAGACGTAGAATCATCAGTAAAGATTAGAAAATTAATAAGAGAAATGAAAGGGGAAACAACTATAATACTTTCATCACATAATATGCTAGAAGTAGAATACCTTTGTGACGAGATAGTATTACTTAACCATGGAGAAATAATAGCCAGTGGAACTCCAAAGGAGATTGTAAATAAACTTGGAGTAAAAAATCTAGAGGAAGCTTTCCTTGTGGCAACGGGTGGTAAAATTTGATGAAAGATTTAATAAAAAAGGAATGGACTGATGTAAAGAGAGATAGAAAACTTCTACTTGGCTCTATATTATTACCCTTAATATTATTACCCTTAATTGGAGTAATCCTATTTGCAGCAATAGTTTCTCAACCGCCTATTGTGGATATTATAAACGAGAATTACGATAATATAAAATATGTAAAGGAACTATGTAGTTATATCCAAGGTAATGGTGGAATAGTCTACATAAATTCTACGCAACCTGCAGATGTCGAAGTTATATTTCCATCCTGCTTTTATGAAAATATATCAGACATAAATAGAACAGCCATAGTTTATATATCGTACGTAATATCTTCGAGGTCATCTGCCTTACAACTTGTTGAGAATGGATTATATAATATTCTATATAATACTTCAATTCAGAGAATAAAGTACCTAGAGAATATGTCTCATATCGAAGTATCTCCTTCAATAATTAGAGATCCTTTAGAAGTTGCACTACTTTATAAATTACCTACTGGCGAGCAGGCATCTTACCAACAAAGTCAATTCTCTCAACTAGCAAGAATAGTTGCAATTATTTTATTCCCTGCTGCTACACCGGTAATATTCTTTGTTAGCGATAGTATTATGGGTGAAAAAGAGAGAAAAACTCTAGAGTCTCTTCTTGCAGCACCCATTTCTTCTAGAGCCTTTATTTTCTCAAAACTAATAATCTCAATAATATTAGGCTTAATATCGTCTATAGGAGATTTAATAGGTTTAGTTGTATTCTCTCTGTTTGCTCCCTATATAATAGAGGAAAGTATAACTTTTAGTGCAACTTTTGCTATCCTAGTGATAATAGTCTATCTTGCTATGATATTGCTTACAGCCTCAATGAGTATCATAGTGCTTTTATTACTAGGCGGGTCGAGTAGGAACGTCCAAATTGTAAACTTTATAATAACTAGCTTTGGAATGATAGCTTCGTTCTCTTCATTATTCTTAAACTTTGGAGACTTATCTTATCCTTTATCATTAATTCTTGGAATTCCTTACGTTCAATTAGTTGCATCGATAATGTTCTATGTATTTGGTTTGATAGAAGAATCCATATTCTCTATATCAATAACACTACTAGCCTCAATATTCTTATTATTACTAGCATCCAGATTTCTTGACTCTGAAAGGCTATTATTAAAATAAGATTTTTTATTATCGCTTACTAAATATATATTATGGGAAATGTAAAAGCATATATTTTATTAATAACAAGTATAGGAAAAGAATTGGATGTAGTAAATGACGTTAAAAAATTAAATGGAGTAAAAGATGCTACGCCAGTATATGGAGAATATGATGTTGTAGTAGAAGTAGAAGCACCGGATTTGAATGAATTAAATAAGACAATTAATCAAATACGAAGAAATTCTTCCATAATTAGAACAGTAACGTTAATTTCAATGTAATTTTCAGTTTTTTAGTTTTTCCTCATTCTTCAGTTCGTCCCTGCTACATCACAAAATAAGCATAAGGGGACCCATCCATGTTCATAAGTCCCCGGTACACGAGGACATTATCCCATGGACCCTTCTCAATATATTAAATGTAAGATAAGCTTTAATTATTTTCCTCTCTCTCCTTAAGTTCAACTTCCTCTTCTCCAATATCTTCGTCTTCTATGTTCTTTAATTTTCTCACAAGTTCTCCAACTATTGCATCAAGCTGAGCCACTTTAGCCTCAAGAAATGCTATATTTTCCTCACACTCAGTGTTTTTCTCCACATTTTCTCCTTCCTCCTCTTTTTCCATACCCTGTCTAATGTAGAACTTTACTAAGTCAGTTATCTGTATTCCCATATCTTCAGCTTTCTTTCTAAGCTCTTCGTACATTCCTTCCGGAATCGATAAGTGTATAGTTGGCACTGTACTTTTCACTCAATAAAAATATATGGCAAACTTATATATTAATCTTCCTCATGAAATAGTCCTCTTGAAATATTAAGAGAGTCTTATCGCTCCAGAAAATACTTAAACCATAGTACTAAGAAGATATATATTGGATATACGATGAGAGTTGTAACATTTAAGGCAGAAGAAGATTTGTTAGAACTACTAGACAGATATGCTATAAAATATGGGTTAAATAGAAGTGAAGCAATAAGAAAAGCAATAGAAAATCTAGTTAAAGACGAGGTAAATAAAGAGACAGTTCCTGTGGCCAGAGTAGAGAAGATTAGGCTGTAAGAAGATAAATTGCTTCTTTATCTTCTATTTTCTCAATACCTTTTTTACCTTCTATCACTTTCCATCCTAATTCCTTTATGAAATTATCTACAGGATCCAAGGGCATTAAATGACCCCTAACCCAATAATGCATTGGAATCACTACTTGTGGCTTAAGATCCTTTACTAAAGATACTGCTTCTTTATAATCAATAGTTATTAAACCGCCTACTGGTATCATTAAAACTGTAGGAGATGAAATCTCCTTAATAAGATCTTCTTTAAGAGGATATTCACCTAAATCACCTAGGTGTACAATTACATTGCCCTCAGAATCTTCTATTCTATAAATTGCAGTCTCTCCTCTTCTCCTTCCTTTTTCTTTATCATGATAAGCCTTATACCCGGTTATCTTATAATTCTGATAATTTATATAACCATAATATTTCATTTTCATGTCATTATAGGATAATATCTCGTAAGCATTATGATCATAATGATCGTGTGTAATTAAAACTAGATCAACTTTATCAATATTGGGTTTAGGTAAGCCTATACTGCCTCCATCATGAGGATCTATGACAATTTTTCTATCAATGAGAAACATTGAATGACCAAAATATTCAATCATAAAAAGAAATTATTTTACGAGTTCAAAAGCTTAATTGCTATATTCCTTGCATCTTCTGCACTTATCTTCTCTCCAGATTCGGCCTTCTTTTTAATCTCCATCAAAACTATTCTTAATTTATTATCATCTAGGTGAATTCCTTGATCCTCTAATATTTTCTTTAATCCGTGAATTCCGCTATGTTTTCCTAATGCTAATCTTCTAAAATTACCAACTTCTTCTGGAGATATAGGTTCATAAGTTGCGGGATTTTCTATAACTCCATGCACATGAATTCCTGCTTCATGACCAAATGCGTTTTCACCCACTATAGCTTTAAAGTAGGGTATAGGAATTCCACTTAATTCTGAGACTAGTTTGCTAGTTTCGTATAATAGCCAAGTTTTTATATTCAAATCATAATGCATTAACTTCTTTAATGCCATAACTACTTCTTCTAATGACGCATTTCCTGCCCTTTCGCCTATACCATTCACAGTAACATGCACTTGCCTTGCCCCGGCTGCCACACCGGCTATAGAGTTTGCTGTAGCAAGGCCAAAATCGTTATGGCAATGAACACTAACAATCTTATCTCCAGCTACGTTAACAACTTTTTTAATTAAATCATAGAAAGTGAAAGGCGTCATTACGCCTACTGTGTCTGGAATATTTATTCTGTCGGCTCCTGCTTGTATGGCAGTTTTTATTGCAGTTAGCAAGAAATCCTCTTCAGACCTGGTAGCGTCTTCTGGACTAAATTCTACAATTAGGCCATGAGATTTTGCATAGCTTACACTTTCATAAATTCTATCTAAAACTTCTTCTCTTGTCATCTTTAATTTATACTTCATATGTATCTCTGAAGTAGCTATGAATACATGAATACTAGAGAGTCCTGCTTCTATTACCTTATCTATATCATTTTTATTTGCTCTAGCTAGACCAATAACTTCAGTTTTATCTCCTACTTCTTCCAAGATTTTCTTAGTTGCAATAAAATCTCCTTCAGAAGAAGCAGGAAATCCAGCTTCTATTACATCTACACCCAGTTTGACTAATTGATTTGCTATTCTTACCTTTTGTTCAACAGTAAAATCTATTCCTGGAGCCTGTTCACCATCTCTTAACGTGGTATCCAGTATCCTTACCTTATTCGAGAATACGCATCCCTTGCACCATTCTATAAATCTACTTAAATTTTATAAACTTTGCTGTAAAGCCTCTTTTACAATATTTTTTGCAATTTTTAATTTCTCTCTCTTTATCCATGAAATGGGTACATCTGTATCGTACCAAGGTTTAGAAAATTTTCCGATATAGTTAGAGTCAAAATCCATAGCATAAAGTAAAATTTTTTCAGCACCATATATTTTTGCCAAAATAACAGCTCTATCTCCGTCAGTAAATCCACCGAACATTTTTAACCTACCAAAAGGCATAACTTGACATGTACCTATTATATACTTCATTTTCTTAACTTTTTGTATTTTATCAATATTGTCACCATGCGCTAAAACTACATAACCACTTTTCTCAGGAAATATCTCAATTCCATCCAGGTCTGTAACTACAATATCTGGAATTATGCCCTTTTTAACCAAATAGTTCGTTGCCCCATCGGCTGAGATTATTATATCTGCGTCTATTTCCTTAATAGAAGTTAAGCTAGGACCTGCACCTACTACTGCTACTTTCTTACCTTTTATTTCCTCTAGTAAATAAGTATAGTCTTCTACTATTAATTGATTAAGTAAAGAGGCCGAATAATAATCCTTAGCATATGAAAACCTTAACCATTCCCTAATTTTAGAATAAAAGGATATCCACTTCATTGAATCTTGAAGTATACTATCTCACCATCAACCTTTATTATTTGTAGAAAATATTTTCTCTTTATATCTTGTAGAAAAGGATTATTCATAGAAATCTTGAAAATAACATATTCTTTCTTATCTTTAAGATACTCTATCGCTTCTAAAGGATCGTATGAACATTGATCTGAGTCTAAATCAACTATGGAATTCATCAAAAACTTCTTGTACTTTATCAAATATTTTAGTTATCCTATCTAAAGTTGTCTTCACTTCCGCATTTCTTACTACTACACTTGGAGATTTTAACGAGGATTCATCAATAAAGTTAGTAATACTAAGTTGCCTATCTAAATCTTGAATCTCTTTAATTAAAGATTTTAATGACGAGTCTAAATCTCTAGTCTCTTCTAAATATGACAGAGCATTAACGGAGTCTCCATCTACTGAATATACTCCATATAAGGATAAAATCACACTGGCCAAATTATTAAGGGTTTCATCTAATCTAACTAAGGTATAGTACAGATCACCTTCATTATAAGCTTCAGTAGCTTCTTTTAACGTCCTAGTACCGCGTAATAAAAACTCCGAAGCTAACGCACTAGAGTTCATATTTCTATCACTTCACCTTTCTTTACTTTACCCAAATCTAAAATTTTCTTATCATAATCTTCTACAATTTTTACATTAGCTTTACGAATATTGGAAATTAGTCCCTTAGGATCATAAAGAATGTAACCTTTATGAATAATATAAATCAACTTCGGTATGTTGTAAGATAATTCCTTAGGTGAAAGAATTATACCATATAATCTAGGCGATTTATGATTTTCTAGTACAAATTTTTTGAATTCATCTAATTTTCTAAGTCTATTATAAAAGAAATTATATATCTCTCCCCTAGCAAATAGAGAAATTTTATCCACATCTTCCAATACTACTAGAATAACGTTATAATTAGGTTCATAAATTATGCCCTTTAACTTATCTCCATACCAGCTAAGAATATCTAAGGAAATATTCTCAACTAACTTTAGCATACCAGTTTAATATTAAGCAAATATAAATAAAGTTGTGGATGTTGTAAAAGAATACCTCAATCTTAAACCTAGTAAAAAGATCAAGATTTTAGATATTGAAATACCATGCGATACCGAGTGTTTAAGGAATTCAAATTTCAAGGAACTATTAAATAATGAAAATTTCAAGGAACAGTTAGAAATTCTGGATAGCCTAGAAAATTTGATAGATGATAATATAAATACATTACTTCAAGAACTAGAATTTAAGTTCTCTAACTATCATGTTAATTTGGAAAATCTTGCCTATACTATATATAAAATTGTAGAAGAAGGAGGTAACGTTATAGTAGGCAATAATAGTATAATCTTTGAAGATAAAGTGATAGCTAAAGGTGGTGAATTCAACTCATTTTATGAAGTAGCTAAATTAATAGATGAGATTAAAAATGATGAGAATATAAGATCTCTGTGTGATGAAATTAAATATCTTGCAGATTCATTATGGGAGCATTTCAATAAAAACCTCAGGAGGGTCTTAAATGAAAGTTAAGATCGGAATTGAAGGGTTTACAATAGATTCGGCTCATTACACTTTATCTTCTCCAGGGGATTCCCAATTACACGGACATACGTACATAATAAACGTCGAAGTTGAAGGAAACATAAATCCAGCTAATGGATTTGTAATAGATTTTAATAAATTAAAAGACGAAATAGGAAAAATCATTAAGGAATGGGATCACAAATTGATAGTACCAAAGAAAGATTTGGAAAAAATCTCAATCTCTGGTCCTTTCAGGAATGAGATCAAAATTATTGAAGAAGACTATCCAACAGCAGAATATATAGGCTTTGAATTAGCTAAAGAAATATATAATAGAATAAATATGCCAATAAAAATAAAAATATATGAAGGAAAAGATTCTTATGCAATAATAGAATATCCTTAGTCCACAATGAATCTTAAGCCTATATTATCTATTGCTTTACATTCTCCATATTTTCTCACTCTAGAAAAACAGTAAATCTTACCATTGTCAAACTTAAAACAAGAGAAGTCATTTTTTAGACTTTCATGAAATTTGTTCACATCGAATAACTCTCCCTCTTTCCCTTGACATAAGTATCCGTCAAATTCAATTCTAGATAAGACTGACTTTCTCAAGAATATGAAAATTCCGCCAAAAATACGTGGGTAACATAAAAGCTTATCTCTACACTCGCTAATTTTCATGGTAGATTTTAAAATTTCTATAACTTCTCCTTCAGTCTTTGTAGGTAAAACTGATATTGAGATAGTATATTCACCGCTATGCAAATAAATTACGTCTGGAACCGAGATGATCATTAATGAATCTTCTTAAATAAGGGAAGATCTTGAATATAATTTTTATCTAGATTTCTAGCTATTTCAGCTTTAGCCAATTCATATCCTATATAAACAGCGTGCTGTTTACTTATATTTACTCTCTTTACTAATTCTCTCCCTATGGATAAGGCTTCGTCTCCCACTAGAGTAATTTTGTCCTTACCATAAAAGGTTAAAGCTATCTTACCGTTAACTAAGGAAATTTTTGCAAAACCCGCACTATCCATTTCTGGTTCGTTATGCTCTACAGTAATAAAATCCTTTAGTTCTTCTTCCTTATATCTAACTTTATCCTTTAAAATAAGCAAATCTATCCCTAAATCCTTAGGCACTCTTTTCTGAATAAGGGAAATACTAACCATCTTAGATGCCTCTTTTATTTCCCAAGAACTCCACCTAGTTTTACCTTTTTCCATAGTTAAAAGACAAGAAATACCCAATTCTCCAGCAATAGCTGTAAGTAACGCATTCATGCCATGGCTATCAGCGTCAACTAGCTCAGTAACATTTAGGGTACCCATTAATATTGGGTATTGAGGTAAAGCTTCCCTTATTCTTTTATATTCTATGAAGCTATCAACCATACCTTGAAGAGGTGGCGATAAAACTGCGTCCAAAATTAGCTTAGTAAAACCTTTACTTGAAAGTATTTTAGTAAGTTTAATTACTATCTCAGATTTATTCTCAACATTAAAAGGAGCTACAACAAAAGCGGCCTTATTCTTAACCTCCTCAAGTTTCTCATAGTTCACTTCATTTATATTAAAAACAAAATCTGCGCCTTCTTTTATTCCTTCTATCATTTCCCTTGGTGAATCGCTGTCTATTCCTACTATAACTCCCGTATCCTTAGCTTTTCTAATCTTATTTCTTACATCGTTCAAGTCATTGTGACCTACCGGAAATCCTATAACATACACATCAACAAATTCCCTAGTTCTCTCAATTTCTTCCAAAATTCTCTCAATAGACCATGTAGGGTCTAGTTCTAAAAATACTCTAAAAGGGGGTGGTCTTAATGGAATTTTTATGCCTTGCTCAAACGCTACTTCTTGTTTTTCTTCAATCTCTTCTAATGTTTTCAATACTTTTTCTGTCCTTATTTTACCTAAAATTTTGTCTGCAGGATAAACTGTAGATAGTTCAATTCCTTGATTTAATGCCTCAAAAACTAGCGGAAGATCCCATGCATTTTCAGTCCCTTTTACCGTTTTAATTCCAGTTTCTTCTTCTATTATCTTCGCATCACCGAAAACTAGACCTGGCAGGATAATTATATCAAAATCTTTTAGATTATCATTTTTTATATTTTCAAGAATATATTGTACGCTCATCAAAGATGCCACTGGATAGTTTAAAGCTTTAACCTCAGCTTTAACGTTCTTAATCTTCTTTGCTACTTCCTCTACTATAGGATAAGCTAACTTGCCAGTAATAAGTAATGCCTTCACATTATTCCAAGAGTAATTAACCTTTAAATCTATATATTCTAAATACAATTAATGAGTCTACTTCCCAAAACTGCGGATATAAAACCTGGCGAAAAATTTGACGTGATAATAATTGGAATAGGACCAGCAGCTTACGGTGCAGCCTTATATGCAGGAAGGTACATGTTAAAAACTCTAGTTATAGGAGAAACTCCAGGAGGTCAATTAACTGAAGCAGGCGAAGTTGATGATTATCTAGGGTTAATAGGAATACAAGCTCAGGACATGATAAAAATTTTTAATGCACATATCGAAAAATATAATATTCCAGTAATTTTAGATACTGTAGAAAGTTTTAGAAGAGAAGGGGATGAATACGTTGTAAAAACTAAAAGAAAAGGAGAATTTAGAGCAACAACATTAATTGTCGCTGTAGGAGTAAAAAGAAGGAAATTAAATGTCCCTGGAGAGGCAGAATTCACTGGTAGAGGAGTATCTTATTGTTCAATTTGTGACGCACCATTATTTAGGAAAAAGGTTGTTGCAGTAGTAGGTGGAGGAGACTCTGCTTTAGAAGGAGCAGAATTATTATCAAGATATGCCACTAAGGTATACTTAATACACAGGAGGGATCAATTCAGAGCTCAACCATACTATGTAGAATTAGTAAAGCAAAAGCAAAATGTAGAATTTATCTTAAACTCTGTAGTGAAAGAAATAAAGGGAGAAAAAATAGTAAAGAGCATTGTTGTTGAAAACCTTGTCACAAAGGAGGTAAAAGAGATTCCAGTTAATGGCGTTTTCGTTGAAATAGGGTTTGAGCCTCCATCCGATTTTGCAAGAGCTAATAATCTAGAAGTGGACAGTCATGGTTACATAAAGGTTGACGAATGGATGAGAACCAACTTGCCTGGAGTATTTGCAGCAGGAGACTGCACTGGAATGTGGTTAGGTTTTAGACAAATAATTACTGCTACCGCACAAGGAGCAGTAGCTGCTCATAGTGTGTTCACTTACCTAAACGAGAAGAAGGGGAAAAAGTGAGTTGATTAACACATTAAGGAAAATTGGAGAAGAAGCTACAAAATACTTGAGAGAATTACACGAAAAGAAGGGCATTGACGAAATAATAGGATATCATCAAGGAGATACTACTAGAAGAGTTGATAAATTTTCAGAGCAATATATTTTTGATCTTCTAGATCATTCTGGCTATAAATTCTCCTTTGTTTCTGAAGAGTCTGGAAGTATATTTAGGGAAAACTATGAATATATAGCGGTAATTGACCCATTAGATGGAAGCACTAACTACATAACCGGAATACCTTGGTCGTCAGTTTCAATAGCCGTATATAAAAAAATTGAAGAAGAAAAATTTTTACCTTATGCTGGAATAGTTGCTGAAGTTTTTGGTAACAATATTTACTCATATGATGAAAACGGAGCATATATAAACAATATAAAGGTAGATAAGAGAAAACCTACTGACAAGATAGTACTACCCTATTATAATAAAGACAAAATAAATGAGGCATATTCGATAATTTCAAAACTAGGTAACGGAATAAAAATAAGAACATTAGGTTCTGCTTCACTTGATATGATACTCGTCTGTACTGGAAGAGCGTATCTCTATTTTGATATAAGGGGCAAACTAAGAAACGTTGATATTGCTTCATCAAAAGGATTTTGTGAAAAACTTGGAATAAGATCTCTAGATTTAAAAGGAAGAGAAGTGACGTTTAGCTTAAAATACGTTGACGTCATTCCAGAAATAATAGTTACTTCTGATTCTGAGCTCCAGAATTCTTTTTCTTCCTATTCTTAATTGAAGGCTTTATTTTATTTAATGCAATTTCTATATCCTCTTTAGTTATTACTCTATCTTTATTACCTCTTATAATGTCCTTCAAAACTCTTATCTTGGCTTCCCTAGCTACTGCTGCTAAATCTGCTCCAGTATATCCCTCAGTACGTTTTGCAATTTCTCTGCAATCGACTCTCTCGCAAACGTCTTTTCCAAGATATTTTTGTAAGATGTCTAACCTTTCTTCCTCATTTGGCAAATCCATGTGAACTATTATATCAAATCTTCCTGGCCTAAGTAAAGCCGGATCTATAGTTTTTACTCTATTTGTTGTGCCTATAACTACTACTTCTTTCAAATTCCTTATTCCGTCCATTTCAGTCAGCAATTGATTAACGATCTTTGAGGAATCAGTACTGTCTTTTTGAGACCTTTTTGAAGCTATTGCGTCCAATTCATCCAATAATATAATAGAAGGCTTGTTTTCTCTAGCTCTATTAAATACCTCCTTTAATATTGATACAGCACCTTCATATCCCTTATACATGATTTCTGCAACACTAACAGAAATTAATTTAACGTCTAGCGTTTTTGCTAATGCCTTTGCCATCATTGTTTTTCCTACACCCGGTGGGCCGTAAAGTAAGATTCCTCTTATTGGAGGTACTTTCATTTGCTCCATTAATTTTGAATATTTTAATTGTAATTCTAGTAATTCCTTCAGCTCAGTTTTAACTTTTGTATATCCTCCAATATCATCTAAGGTTATCTTATCTTCTATTTCAGACTCTAAATCTTCTCCTTTTCTAGATCTTCTTTCAAAATCTAATCTAAACTTTTCAAAATCTTCAATCATTTGTAATGTTATACTTGGCTTGTACCTCTGGATTATTTCCATGAAATCTTTCATGGTTATTTTAACATCTTTACCAGTTTGCATTGCCTCTATAGCTGCCTTCCTAGCTGCTTCTTGACATATGTTTGCTAAGTCGGCACCGCTGTATCTTTCTGTCATATCCGCTATCTTATCTAAATCCACGTCCTCTGCTAGCGGCTTATTCTTACAATGTATCTTCAAAATTTCTTTTCTAGCTTCTTTATTTGGAGGACCTACGTAGATTAATTTGTCAAATCTTCCAGCTCTTAATAACGCCTTATCTAGAAGTTGAGGAACATTAGTTGATCCAACAATTATTACTCCGTCTTCGCTATTCAGTCCATCAATTTCTGAGAGCATCAATGAAAGTAATCTAGGCGTAACGGAATCTCCAGTATGGCTTTCCCTTTTAGTTCCTATTGTATCTATCTCATCAAAGAAGAGTAAACAGGGGGCATTCTTTCTTGCGTTTGCAAACAACTCCCTTAATCTAGCTTCGCTTTCGCCGTACCACTTGCTCATTATATCGCTAACGTTAACATATATGAAATTTAACTTTGCATCACTGGCCAAAGCTCTCATCATTAAAGTTTTTCCGCAACCTGGAGGTCCAAATAATAATATACCTTTTGGAGGTCTTAATCCATATTTTAAAGCTAATTCCTTATTTTTCAATGGAAATTCTACATATTCTATTATTTCTTTCTTAACGTCTTCATATCCTCCAATATCATCCCAACTAATTTTCCTTTCTTCATCTTCTCCTTTCTTCTTGCCTTTAAGTTGTAACTGCGTGGCTTTCTCGCTTGTCATGAAGTTAGTAGTAAATCTTTTAAATATCCCCATAAGTATGATACCAATTATAGAAAGTAATATAAAAAGTATGATGATCTCATAAGTGTAGCTTAAGTTCATGAGTTATCAATAAAATACTTCTCTTCGCATCTATTTAAGACTACATTAGATTAATTTTACTTTCTTTTCTTTAGGTCTGACAAAATTTTCATGGCGGCATTATATCCTGGAGCACCAGTAACACCTCCACCAGGATGGGTTCCGGAACCGCACAAATACAATCCCTTGATAGGAGTAGAATAATTACTTAAGCCTATTGTTGGTCTAAATACATAAAGCTGGTCTGGAGTCATATCCAAATGGAATATATTACCTCCCCATATTCCAAATCTCCTTTCTATATCTAAAGGAGTTAACACCTCATACTTGACTAGTTTAAAGTTAGGAGCGAATTCCCTAATTTTATCAAAAGTTATCTTAGCTATTTTCTCCTTAATCTCGTCTAATTTTTCATTATATGGAAAATATTGACCGAAAATTGAAATAGAAAACTTTCCTGGAGGGGCGGCAGTAGGATCTACAGAAGATTGTATATTTATTGAAAGCCATGGTTCTCTGGAGTACCCTAATACTTTAGCATCTAAGTAAGCTTTCTCTATATATTCAGTGCTGGGCATTATTAACTCGGAGGCTATATGCTCTGGCGATAAGGATTTTCCATTTCCAAAGTCAGGCAATTCCTCGGAATAACCAACTATTTTAAAAGAAACACCAGTAGTTTTCAAAGACCTTATTCTTCTAATTAATTCATCGTCAACTTCAGCATTCTTAAGCAATTTAAGGAACGTAGTCTTAGGATCCGCGTTTGAAACAACAATTTTAGATTCAATTACTTTTCCTGAGCTTAATTTTACGCCTTTAACTTCTCCCTTCTCGACTAGTATTTCATCCACCGGAGAAGATTCAAAGATATCTACTCCAACACTTTCTGCAGATTTTTTCAAAGCTTGAGTAACTCCGCCCATTCCTCCCTCAACGTATCCCCATGCACCTTTTATTCCATTAACTTCGCCTATAACGTGATGAGCTAGTACATACGCAGTTCCAGGCATAGAAGGTGACGCATAAGTTCCAACTACCGCATCTTCTATTAAGGCAGAAATTACTTCATCTGACTCGAAAAATTCTGAAAGCAAGCTTTTGCCATCAGTTACAAATGTTCTAGCAATAGATAATGCCGCATCTTCATCTATCTTAACGCTCTTTAAAAGGCTTAAAAGCTCATCAATATTTGATAAATTCACCGGTGGAGAGAGCATAAGTAAATCAGCTAAATCGTAAAGTGGGTCCCAAAATTTTACCCATTTTTCATAGTTTTTTGCATCATTTTTAGAGAATTTTTCTATTTCCTTCTGTGTCTTTTTTATATCAGACCATATATACAGTTTTTTACCATTCTCAAAAGGCACGAATAATCCCGGATCTTTAGTATAAACTTTTAGTCCAAACTTTTTTAATTGTAAATCTTCAATAATTTTGGGCCTAAGTAAACTAAGAACATAAGCTCCAGTAGATACCTTTATCCCTGGCCATAATTCTTCAGTTACCGATGCACCGCCTACTATTTCTCTTCTTTCAAACACGGCTACTTTTAATCCTTCTCTAGCTAGATAATTCGCTGTCACTAAACCGTTATGTCCCCCACCAACTATTATAGCATCATACATGATACTTTCTTCTTATAAACCAAGTTAATATTGATAATCCCGCTCCAATGCCTGCTAATATTATTGCAATTATAGCGCCATATAATAGAATCTCTTCCATTTACCAGTTATTTTATAAGGATATTATTAAGATTATGCATATGAGTTTAGAACTGCCAAACTACGAGAAGAACATTTATTCATTAGCATGCGGAATAGCTGATTTTCTAGGAGTAAAAAGGAACTGCTTAAGCAAACTTAATATCTCTGGAAAAAAGTTGGCTTTAGTTCTTCTTGATGGATTTGGATGGAATATAATGAACAGAGCAGGAGTTGTAAAGAAAGAGGCCGAAAAATTCCAAACAGTTTTTCCTTCAACAACTTCAACTGTTTTAACTACACTGTTCACTGCATTAACTCCTGGAGAGCACGGAATTTTAGGGTATAATACTTTTGTTAAAAGGCTTGGAGGAATAATAAATACGCTAAAATATACGCATCCATCAATAGACGAAAGAGATTCCATTCAAGAAGCTGTGCCCTTTGAGAAAGCTTTTCCTGAAGTAAAAAGCTATTTAGCTGAAGTTAAAGAAAGGAAGACCATAGAGATAGTCCCCAAGGGAATAAGTAATACTCAATTTAGTAATGCTACTCACGGCAAAACTTCTGAAACAAAGGAATATGCAGACATATGGGATGCTATATACACTTTCTCTCAAGTTCTACAACAGAACTCTTATGATTTCATTTATCTTTATATTCCAGACGTAGATACATTAGCGCATAAATATGGGCCTTATGCAGAACCAACCTTAAATGCCGCAAAAGAAATATTTGAGAGCGTTTATAGTGTTTCAACAAAATTAGCCAACGTAGGAAATTATACTATAGTAATAACCGCAGATCATGGACATGTTGAAGTTGCAAATAACGTTAATGTGAAAGATGATAAAGAATTTCTTAGTATGCTAGAAATTCCTCCTTATGGAGATTCTAGAGCACTATTCTTAAAAAGTAGATACGATATGAAAACATACTTATACCATAGGTTTAATCTTAGAGTATTTACTAAAGATGAGTTCCCAACTCTCTTGGGAAGAATAGGTAATGTAGAGCTACCAGATTACATTGCAGTTCCTCTTGATAATACTGCTTATATTTTTGATTATAAGGAGAACGGAGAATATGGTAAATTAAAGGGACATCATGGAGGTCTTCTACAAGAAGAATTTGAGATTCCTCTGGTGATGATTAATGGTTGAGTATTTTATTCCATCGTGGGATGATATAGAAGATAGCATATTTAACGTGAGCGAAAAAATTATCAAAGATTATAATCCTGATGTTATTGTAGCTATATTAACTGGAGGAGTAATTCCAGCAAAGCTAATTTCAGATATAATTGGAATAAAAAATATAAAATATATAGAAATAAAATTTTACAAAGAAGTAGGAAAAACGCAACCTAAACCTACTTTAAAAGCAATTTACGTTGACGATCTAGAGAATAAAAATGTCCTAATAGTAGACGACGTTTCGGATACTGGAGAAACTCTGTCTGCTGTATCTAGAGTTATAGAGCTATTTAACCCACAAAATATAAGATCTGCAACTATTTACGTTAAACCTTGGTCTAAAAAATACCCAGATTATTACGATAAGGTAGTAGACAAATGGATCGTATTTCCTTGGGATAAATGGGAAGCTGTAAGAGAACATAATGAAATTCCAGTAAAAAATAAGGATAGATTCCTCAAGAGCTTTATTAGAAAATAATTGGCTCTTTATACTCTCCCCATACTTCTCTAAGCACAGAACTTATTTCACCTAAAGTTGCCCCAGCTTTTATAGCATCTAAAACGTATGGGAATAAGTTATCATTTCCTTCAGCAGCTTTTCTTAGCTTCTCTAGGCTATCCTTCCATTTAATATTGTCTCTATTTTCCCTGTATTGCTTTAATCTAGTAATTACTCTCTCCCTTACTGCAGGATTTACTCTAAATATTTCGGTAGTTCCTATCCAATCGGGCTCATAGGCAAAGTTAACTCCAACTTTTATTATATCTCCTTCTTCTATCATCTTCTGAAGTCTGTAAGAACTTTCAGCTATTTCAGCTTGAGGATATCCTTTTTCAATAGCCTTAAGCATTCCGCCCATTTTTTCAATATTATCAATAACTTTCCAAGCTCTTTCTTCTATCTCATCTGTTAGCCATTCAATATAATAGGATCCAGCTAATGGATCCACAGTCTCGGTAGCCCCACTCTCGTAAGCTATTATTTGTTGAACCCTAATTGCTATCTTCGCTGCCTTCTCACTCGGTAAAGCTAAAGCTTCATCGTATGAATTTACATGTAGACTTTGAGTACCACCTAATACTGCTGCTAAAGCCTGAAGAGTAGTTCTGATTATATTAATTTCTGGCTGTTGTGCTGTTAGCTCTGCACCGCCAGTTTGTGTATGAAACTTCAATGTCATCGAATCTGGTTTTTTAGCATTGAACCATTCTTTCATAATTTTAGCCCACATTCTTCTAGCGGCCCTAAATTTTGCAACTTCTTCGAAAATATTAGTATAACCTGCAAAGAAGAAAGACAACGTAGGAGCAAAGTCATCTACGTTTATTCCTCTCTCTAAAGTTTTTCTAACATACTCAATTCCGTCAGCTAAAGTAAATGCTACTTCTAGTATCGCGTCCGCTCCAGCTTCTCTAATATGATACCCGCTAATACTAATTGGATGCCATTTTGGAATATTTTTATAAGAGTATTCAATTAAGTCTATAGCATACCTTAAGGAAGGCTCTGGCGGATAAATGAAATTCTTCCTAGCTATATACTCCTTTAGTATATCATTCTGTACTGTTCCATCTAGGACTTTTTTATCGATTCCCCTACTTTCTGCTGTTGCTATATACATGGACATTAATTCCATTGCAGTAGCGTTTATTGTCATTGAAGTAGTTACTTTATCCATAGGAATTTGATTCATTACTAAATCCATTTCCTTCCAATGAAACATTGAAACACCGACTACACCTACTTCCGTGAAGGCTAATTCTTGATCTGGATCTAAACCCAATTGAGTAGGTAAGTCAAAAGCCATGCTTAGTCCTGTTTGCCCAGCTTCCAAAAGTTTCCTAAACCTTAAATTAGTGTCTTCTGCAGAACCAAAACCAGCATATTGCCTTATCGTCCATATTCTTCCTCTGTACATATTAGGATAAATTCCCCTAGTGAAAGGATACATTCCAGGGAAGCCTATCTTGTCCACGTAATTACCTTTTAAATCTAGGGGCGTATAAAGAGGCTTCACCTCTATTCCAGAAGGTGTTACAAATTTTTGCTTTCTTTCCTTTCTTTTTGCTATCCAGCTGGTATAAAGATTGTTCCATTCCTTAATTTTCTCGTCTATATCCATGATAATACCCAATATCTAATTGTTTAAACACTATAAAACCTTTGCTTTTTAATCAAATTTATAAATTAAAATGAGTATAATAGACCATGGAAACTCAAACTATAGATCATATAGGCATAGTGGTTGAAAACATAGATAAAGCAATAGATTTTTATGAGAAAAACTTAGGAATGAAATTGATAGATAAGGAAGAATTGAAAGATAGAGGAATAAAGGTAGCTTTTATGGTTGGTAAAAATGGAGAATCTGCAGTAGAACTTTTAGAACCAATAAACCACGACGATATGAATAATACTGTAGCAAAATTTCTAAAAACAAAAGGCCCCGGATTACATCATTTAGCGATAAGAGTTGAAGACATAAATAAAGCATTAGAAGATTTATCAGCAAAAGGTTTACAACTAGTAGATAAGCAACCTAGACCTGGTGCAAGAGGTCATTTAGTTGCATTCATTCACCCTAAAAGTGTAATGGGGGTATTGCTTGAACTAGTCCAGGAGAAACACTAAGCTAAGGACTTTATCTGTTAAGTATAAATATTTCCAAATATCTTTTACTCAATTAAAATCTCAGATTTACCTAGTAAATTTTAAATCTTCATGTGGAGAATATATATGTGGATCAAAAATGCCCTCAAAGAAAAAAGGCGATATATTTGATTATTTTGACGAAATGATAAGGCAGATGGAAGAGGAATTTGAAGAATTAGAGAAGGAGTTCTTTAAAGCAGCTGGTAAGGGAGAAGTAAAGACTTTCGGTCCTTACGTTTATGGATTTAGTATGACAATAGGACCAGATGGAAAGCCGATAATAGAAGAATTCGGTAATGTAAAGAGACTAGGAACTAAACCAATATTAAGTGAAGAAAGAGAACCTTTAGTTGATGTTATAGAAAAAGGCGATGAAATTAGAGTAGTAGCAGAAGTTCCAGGAGTGGATAAGAACAATATCAAGGTAAGACTTAATGGCAAAACTTTGATATTGTCAGCACAAGAAGGAGATAAGAAGTACTATAAAGAAATAGAATTACCCACGGAGGTAGACGAAAATTCTGCAAAGGCCACCTATAAGAACGGAGTCTTAGAAATCGTATTTAAGAAAGCTAAGGTTGAGTCTGGGAAAGAGATAAAGATCGAGTAACTTTCACTTTTTCACTCTTTATAAAGCTTAGTCCAGAAGAATCTTCTATAATTAAGGTAAACTTTCTTTTACCTTCTTTTGCCTCATAGACGTCATGACAGTCGTTTTCTTGGCATAAAGATCCTAGGTTCTCTAAGAAGTCTTCTAATATTCCCTCAACAGTAGATAAAATTCCTTGTGACGCATCTGAAGGATAAATTTCTATTCCTAACTCTGGAATTTTAACTATGGCAAAAGGCGATCTATAAACCATTACGTTTAAATCTTCTTCTTTTTCTACCACAAATTCCAAAGTCTTAGGTTCCCTAGTTTCATAAGGCTTAACGTCCCTAAATTTATAATTGCAACTAGTGCATTCCCAATTTGATAAAACTAACTTGCCAACTTCTCCTGCGTCATAAAGATAATCTCTAGCAATCAGTGTTTCGTTCCCGCAAACCGGACACTTAAGTTTTGCTTCGAATATTAACTTAGGTTCCATATTCTCAACCAAAGCTTATTTGGTAGTATTTACATATATTATACTGAGTAAAGTGCGAAATGAAGCTTCCACGAGAAAATGATATAGGAAAAATAGAATATAAACTTATTCTATCAGATGTATCAGAAGAGCGACTGCAAGAATTAGCCACGCAAATGAAATATAGAATTGAAGAAGGTGGCGGAGAAGCTATTTATGTTATAGGAGTAAGTGATGATGGAGATGTAATAGGATTAAATAAAGAAGACTTAGAGCATACAATAGATGTGCTAGAAAAAATAGCTAAAATGATAAACTCTAAGATAGTACATAAGAGAATTGTAGAAATAAGAAAAGATAAATATGTTGCAGAATTACTAATAAGATTACATAAAAGCGATTTGCCTATTCAAGTTAATGTTGCAGTAATGGGTCACGTAAATGCTGGAAAAAGTACTATAACAGGAACTCTAATTCTAGGGAAGCTTGATGACGGTAATGGAGCATTACGTGCAATGATAGCCAGATACCTTCATGAAGTTATAAGCGGAAGAACTTCATCAATAACTTTAAGGATCTTAGGTTTTGATGATGAAGGAAACATCATAAATCACAGCTGTAGAGATCCTTTAGATGAGGCAGAAGTTACTATTAAAAGTTCTAAAATAGTAAGACTGATAGATCTTGGCGGTCACGAAAGGTACTTAAGAACTACATTAAAAGGACTAATGGGTTACGAAACAGATTACGTAATGCTGGTTGTTGGCAGTGATGATGGATTAAGCATAATGGGCAAAGAACACCTAGCAGTTGCTTCTGTGCTTAAATACCCTGTATTTATTGTAATAACTAAAATAGATAAATTCCCTAAAGAGAGAGTAAACCAAATAATAAACGATATAAGGAATGTGCTTAGGATTCCGGGTATAAATAGGTTCGTAATGGAAGTTAATGACGATGATGACTTACTAAATGCAATAATAGGTGTAAAAACTGGAAGAGTTGTTCCTATATTTAAAGTTTCAAATGTAAGCGGAGAAGGAATAGGATTGCTCACAAGGTTCCTTTACTTGTTACCGCCAAGAAAAATAATAACACAATCTAACGATACATTAGTTTATATTGATGAGATATATAACGTATCTGGGGTAGGACCAGTAGTTCTAGGCTCAGTAGTAAGGGGAAAAGTTCATCCCAACGATACAGTATATATTGGACCAGTAGACGGCGGAGAATTCTTACAAGCTAAAGTAAAGAGCATTCAAATCAATAGGGTATTCGTAGATGAAGCTAATCAAGGTAGCATAGCAACTTTTGCCATACAAGGCGTAAATAGGGAAGTCTTAAGGAAGGGTATGATATTAGCTGAAAATAATAAGCCAAAAGCTACACAAAGTTTTACAGCAAAAGTCATAGTGCTACATCATCCTACTACAATAAAAGAAGGTTATGTAGCAACTTTACACTTATACACAATAAGACAAGCGGTAAAATTCGAAAAAATAGCTAGAGGGTTATTGAGAACTGGCGAATCATCCGAAGTTGAGCTGAAATTCCTTTACAGACCAGAATATATTGAAAAAGGTCAAATTTTCATATTTAGAGAAGGTAGAACAAGAGGATTAGGAATTGTTACTGGAATTAATAGCTGAGACTGAACAAGAAATTATTTGCTTTGTTAATTCTTTAGCTTGTTTTGTTATTGTATTCTCTAAAGCTTTTGCAAGACTTCCAGATAGTTCATATTCGGCTTCCCAAGATAATTTATGATCTTCTATTGTAACCACAGTACTTATAGTGACTATTATTCCAGGGCCTTTGACTTCTATTTTATCAAAGACCTTGTTATTCTCAACTTTATGTTCAACTATAGTCCCTTGAACTTCAACATTAAGTGGGCCTACTTTCACCGATGCAGAAAATTCTTTATTGTTTATCTTACTTATTCCAGGAGTGCACTTTAAAAGATTCTCGTAATTACTAAGAAATCGTATAGCTCTCTCTTTGTTAATTATTTTTTCTTCACCAGCTACGTTACTCATGATACCTCTACCTTTTTCCTTATGCAATCAAAAAGTTGATTCAATATCTTATTTAATGCTGGTTCCATTAGCCTAGCCCCTGCAGAAGCCAATATTCCGCTTACGTTCACATCTGCTGTATAATTAATTCTTCCTTCTTCAACCACGATATTGGCATTTATATTAACATTGCTATTCATTCCATTCCCTTGAGCTTCCAGCTTAAATCCGTCGTTGGTTCTCTGCATTTTTACCTTTGCCGTATAATCTCCTTTTATAAATCCTATTCCAGCAGTACCTTTTACAATATACACGTCTCCATCTTTCTTTATATCTTTAATTCCAGGGAAACAAGAAGCCACTAATTCTATATTTCCTAGAAAATTTAAAATAACTTCCTTTTTAGCATTAACTTCAATACTTCCTTGATAACGCATAAACTACTTTACTGCTAATAAGTTAATATCTTTAATGAAAATTGGTGCAGTGATTCTAGCTGCTGGAGAAAGCAAGAGATTCGGTAAAAATAAATTACTTGAGAAAATCAACGGAAAAAGTATCATAGAGAATGTCTTGGAAAATGTTGACATAGAAAGAGTTATTGTTGTAGGAAAATATGCAGAAGAGCTACTCCCATATTTAAAAAATGAGATAGTAATATATAATCCTAAATGGAAGGAAGGAATATCAAGCAGTATAAAACTAGGACTCAGATTCTTTCAAAATTATGATGGAGTGCTCATAGTTTTAGGAGATATGCCTTTTGTAAAGAGAGAAGATATACATAAAATAATAAACGCATTCAATCCAGACTGTAACGCTGTAATTCCTACTTACAAGGGAAATTGGGGAAATCCAGTATTGTTAAGTAGAAAAATTTTCGATAAAGTAATGACAATAACTGGAGATGAAGGTGCTAAAAAAATCTTAAAAAGTACGGAAAACTTATGCTTTGTCGAATGTGACTACGGGGTTATTATAGATATAGATACAGTTAATGACCTTTTAACTTTTGAGAGGCCTCCTTAACTGCCTCTATGATATTTTGATATCCAGTACATCTACATAAATTCCCAGCCAAGCCCTCTCTAATTTCGTCTTCCGAAGGAGAGGGATTCTCGGAAAGTAGCCAGTAACTCTGCATTATCATTCCTGGAGTACAGTAACCGCACTGAAGAGCATGTTTATCCCAGAAGGCTTCTTGAATTGGATGCAATTTACCGTCTTTTGATAATCCTTCAACAGTAAGAATTTCACTACCATCAGCTTGTACAGCCAAAACTGTACACGATTTTACTGACTTTCCATTCATTACAACAGTGCACGCCCCGCAATTGCTTGTATCACAACCAACATGAACGCTGGTAAATCCTAAATCTCTGAGAACATGAACTAACAATTTCCTTGGCTCGACTTCAGTCTCATAATCTTTTCCATTAATTTTAAGGTGAATTTTTACTTTCTCATCTTTTTCTATTACTTTCATTCTAATCACCTTTTTAAAGCATCTAAAATTGCCCTTTTTGTCATAACTTTGGTGGCTTTCCTTTTATATTCTGCACTTCCTCTAATATCTGATGTAGGGTTGGACTCATTAGCTACTTCTTGAGCAACTTTATCAATTATTTCATCATTAATTTTCTTACCCTTAATCATGTCCTCAGCTATTTGGGATCTGTAAGCTTTATTATTGACTCCGGTTACACCTACCCTAAAATCTTCTACTTCATCACCATTTGTCTTTATTAGAACCGCAACACCTACTATGGCAAAATCTCCAGCTTTTCTTTCTAATTTCTGATAAGAGTATTTATACCCTGGAAAGACGGGGATGGATATTTCAGTAACTATTTCTCCTTGAGATAAATCTGGAGTAAACATGTCTTTATCAAATGAAGAGAATTCATCTAATCTTTCTCCAGAAGGTCCTTTTATCTTTACTTTAGCATCTAAAACTAAAAGAGCTGCTGGATAATCCGCTGATGGATCCAAATGGGAAATACTGCCACCAATTGTTCCCATATTTCTAACTTGAGGATCTCCAATTTTAGATGCTACTTCGCTTAACAAAGGAATTTGCGCCTTTGATATCTCATAATGGGTAATTGTTGCTCCTAATTTGTATTCCTTTTCTTCTTTATTTAGATAATGAAGCTCTTTAAGTTTAGTTATATCAACTAGATAGGAAGGTCTAATTATCCTAAGTTTTAACATTGGAATTAGGCTATGTCCGCCAGCAAGGACTTTTGCATCGTCATGAGTCTTTAGAAAGTCTATTGCCTCATTTAGATTATCAGGAATCACGTAGCCTATTTTTTGAGGATACATATCTTTTTTTCTCCGAGTTATTATTTATCTTTTACTTATTCTTTACGAACTTTTCAGGATTCTTTTTAAACTCTGCCATACACATTGGGCTACAGAAGTAATATGTTATACCTTTGTAAACATATTTATAACTAGTATTTTTAACCTCCTCTCCGCATACAGGGTCTTTCATAATTAAATCATGAGAGCTTCCACAATTTATTTCTTAATTTTACCACTTCTCCTACTATTATGATTGCTGGGGAAGAAATATTCTCTTTCCTTACTGTTTCTTTCAACTTACT
This sequence comes from Acidianus ambivalens, assembly GCF_009729015.1. NCBI lineage: Archaea > Thermoproteati > Thermoproteota > Thermoprotei > Sulfolobales > Sulfolobaceae > Acidianus > Acidianus ambivalens. The sequence goes on from NZ_CP045482.1 coordinate 1,037,929, forward strand.
TAAGGAAGTTATAACTACCCTCTGTGAAGGAAGAGTTCCATTTTGTATTATAGCCACTGGACACTCTAAACTTCTCACTTTTTCTAGGCTTTCTTGTAACTCGTCGATTTTATTTATTCCCATTAATATTACTATAGTTCCTTTTTTTGGAATATAATCTAAGTCAATAATTTTATCGCCCGCTCTAGTCCCAGTAATCACTGTAAATCCTGAAGAATACCATCTGCTAGTTACTGGAATTCCAGCATAGGCAGGAACGCCTATAGCACTACTAATCCCTGGTATAACCTCACATGGAATACCTTGCTCCATCACAAACATGCATTCCTCCTCTCCTCGACCAAATACATATGGATCTCCTCCTTTCAACCTTACTACTATCTTACCTTCTTTTGCCTTCTCAACTAAGGTAGAATTTATTTTATCTTGTAGTTCAGCCTCCCCTAAACCTTTACCTAGGTAAATTAATTCTGAATTAGGTTTACATTCTTTTAAGAGCTCTTTAGAGACTAGCCTATCATATATTACAACATCTGCTTGTTTAAGTATCTTCAAACCTTTAACAGTTATTAAGTCAGGATCTCCAGGACCGGCACCAACTAAATAAACTTTACCTATCATTTTAAAAAATTGAGATAAGGAACTAAATAGCGTTTACCTTTTTAATAATGTATACAGCGAATAAAATTCCTTCAGAAAATTTTACAATATAAACGAAACCCAATACATGATCTAAGAGATTATTCTGCGAGATATTATATATGACTGAATAAATATATAGAAGCATCACATAAAATATGTCTGCTGCAAAACCTAAACTATAAATTATTACTTTCTCCATAAATTTCAACGAAGGAATTAGATAACCTGCTATGAAACCTCCAACAAAATCTGAAATAAATGCAGCAAAATATAATTCTGGAAATTCTTGTGCGATCTTGAATATAAAAGGAGTTAGCCAAAAAGCTATTAAAAATGCAGATATTGTGAAACCTATCCATGATTTATTCCTTATTAAAATTGAAGTTACTGGAACTAGAGAGTCTTCAAATTCTACAAATTTATCTTTAGGAGTATATTTATTTATTACGTACCATCCTAATAATGCACCGGAAAATACTGGACCTTGATACGAGAGTAATTTATCTAAAGGATCTCCAATAACATAAATAATTCCAGAGATGCCTGCAAAAATGATAGCAAGATATTTTGCTAAATCTAATTTATCCATAAGTTATGGTAAGTAAACAGTATATATAACCTTATCTTCACTGAATTCTTTATTTAGTATTTTAACTCCTTTCTCTTGCATCGCCATAGCCCACATTTCAACTTGATCTGCTTGAACTCCTTGCAGTGCAATTATTTTGACTTCTTGATTGCCTCCAGTTTCTAGCCAAAACTTCATTAATGACACAGAAGGAGTATTTGCTCCGCAACCCCCAGATTGTTTAGTTAAATCTAACTCTTTCATTCTAATATATCATTGCAGAACTGATATTTAATATTTCCTTGTCTTCAAGGAAGTATATTTTATTCCAATTTTTGATTCTCATTGTAAATATTAACGACTTTAAGAATGTTCGTAAATTACAAAACGCACCTCCGCATTCCGTTAGATTAACATTCATTAACTTCCTAGCCTCCTTTTCTCTTTCATCGCCAGAAGAAAAGATAATTACTTGCCTTGACCTTGACGAAAATATAGGGGAATGAAAGAATTGCTCTAATCTTTCAAAATTTGAACTCCAACCGAATATTTCGGCAAGTTTTAAGTATGCAAAATACGCAATACCATAATTCTCTCCTTTACCGACAAAGAATGCCCTATCTTCAATTGTAATTTCTTTTCCACACCCTTTATCTTCTTCCACGTTAGCAATATCGTATAATGCACTTAAAGACATCATAAAAGAAAGAGTTCCAGGCAAAATACGTTTAGGCCTATAAGGTAAGTAAATTACTTCATCAGCTAGTTTGGCCAATTCCGATTCTGGATTTGCTGTTATTGCATAAATTTTAGTTTTACCTTTAAATTTCCTTGCAAGATTTATATTAGACTTAGGTTTACCAGAAATTGAAACTATGACCAATGGTTTATCTATATTCATGGATAAAGCATCGTAAGGATCGATGGCCCTAAATCTTCCTTTAGTCTTACCTTCTACAACTAAGGAAGCAGCAAACGAGTCTCCTGCTCCAGTAACATATGCCTCATCTAATTTCACGCCAGAGTTTATCTTGTAATTTTGACTTATCTCTTCCTCAATGTCTTCTATGATCGCCATTTTATCTCCGAATAATAGACAGTTATAAATTATATTTAACTGATAATTTACATGAGTTGAAGATCCTAATAAAAGCTGGAATAGCTTTTCTAAAAGATTCTTCACCAGTTCCTAACGCATACATAGGCGTAAATGACGGTAAAATAGAGGCTATATCAAAGAGAGAACTAGAGGAATATGACGATGCAGAACTGATAGTAGGAGGCTTTGATAGACTCGTTTCTCCAGGGTTTGTGACAACACAAAGTTTTATACAACTATACCCGTTTAGATATAGAATATTCTCTGGAAAGACTAACCCAAACGATTTAATCTCTACGATGACTAGCAAAGACGCTTACTATTTTTCACTCTTAGGAGCATATCACTTACTAAGGTCCGGAATAACAACAGTTGTAGTAACTGAGCCATTTGTAGAACAAGCAGCTAGAGCTGTAAAGACTGTGGGATTAAGGCCAATAGTTTCTGCAGAAATAGGTTGCAACTGGATAAAAGGGGACTGGAAAAAGAACTTTGAGAGCTTATACAGTAAATGGATATCTAAAGATGAGAGCGGAATAGTATTGAAACTCTGCGATGAAGACGAGGCCGAAGAAGCAATGGCGATTTCCAATGAATACAAATTACCTATATTAGTTGATAGAAATGTTAATCTAGAAAGAATTAATAACATCTCACCTTACACAATAGCGCTAGGGGGCGGAAGTAGAAAGGATCTAGAAAAAATAAGGAAGAATAATCTAAATTTGGCATTTACTCCGAGTTTAGAAGTTTGCAAATTTACTCTAGGTGCTTATAAGCCTTCTATATCAATTGATTTAACGCCTAAATTTGATATTAGGAATGAGATGGGTATTGCTACATCACGCTTGCTCTTAACAGCAGAAGAAGCTTTTAAAGCAGTAACAGACTGGGGGTATTCCCAATTAAAAATTGGCGGAGGAATATCAGTAGGAAATACTACTGATATTCTTATCTTTGAAGTTAATGAACCTCCTTCATATCCTATAGACAAAGAAGCACCATATGAAAGTTTGATTTATTCTTCATACTCATTAGAGACCGTTATAATTAATGGAGAAGCAGTATTAGATGGAGGAGTTCCATTAAACGTTGGAACTAAAGATATTGAGGAGGCAAATAGAAAGGTAGAAGAAATTGGAAAAATGGAAAAGAATTGAGATTGTAGGAGATATAGCAATAATCGGAATTCCATTTGGCAAAAAACCTGAAGACTTGAAGGATTATGCAAAGGAAATTATGAGCAAACATCCGTACATAAAATCTGTGTGGGGAAGATATAGAGATACTAAAGGAGACTTTAGATTACCTACGTACTATCACATACTAGGAGAAAAGAGAAGCGAGACTATTTATAAAGAACATGGGTGCAAGTATTATCTAGATTTTACTAAAGTATTTTTCTCTTCTAAACTCTCATTTGAGCACCTAAGAATTGCGAAAGAAGTAAAAAAGGGAGAAATAATAATAAACATGTTTGCAGGGTACGGACCTTTTTCTATTCTATCTGCCAAACTAGGTAAGCCTAAATTAGTTTATTCTATAGATATAAATCCTTATGCATATTATTACATGATGGCAAATATTGATTTAAACAAAACTTATAATGTAATACCGATATACGGCGATTCTTTTAAGAAAATATATTACCTAGAGAACGCCGATAGAATTATATCTCCATTACCAGAGAAGGCAAAAGAAGCTTACGAAATTGCATTACAAAAAATTAAACCTGGAGGAATAATTCACCTATTTGTAGAAATAGAATCTAAAGAAGATCCAGTTAAAGAAGCCATGAAACTTTACCCTAAAGCCTTTTTCGGTAGAATAGTAAGAAGTGTAAAGCCTTTTAGATATCACGTTATATTGGACATCAAAGCTTAAAATAGTCTAAATATAACTTATTTTTTAATGATTGATTTAGAAATAATGAGATTAGGTTATATAGCATCTCAAAAGAAAAAAATAGAGATAGGAAATTATATAATAAAATTTCATAGAAGGAAAGTTAAAGAAATGGATTACATGTATTCCATTGAAGTTTATTTTAGAGGAGAATTAAAACATAGAGGCTTTTTTACAGAATATCAAAATGCCGTAATGTATGCAGGGAAAATAATGTACGCTTTACTTTAATATTTATATTTTACAAATCCTTTTTTCAGTCGATAGGATTTGATTAAGGACGAGCTGCTTGAAATTTTAAAATCGGGAAGAGTTGATTATGTAAGAGTAGAATTCATTGACCTTTTAGGTAATGTTAGAGGAAGATCTTTAAGAAGAGCTGAGTTTGAAAATTTAATATTAAAAGACTCCGGCTTACCGTATCCAGAAAGCTTACTTATGTTAGATTATGCAGATTCACCGATAAAATCTCGTTACGGAGACGTTCTAGCAATACCAGATCCGTCAACCTTTATTATTTTGCCTTATTTAGAGAGAACAGCGAGAGTTCTTTCATATATTACTTTACCAGATTTGACTCCCTCACCGTTTTGCAGCAGAGGATTATTAAAGAGAGCAATAGATAAATTGGAAGAAAAAGGACTTTCAATTCAAGTTTCATTCGAACCGACTTTTTATTTAGTAAAGGAAAATGGAAACGGTATTTCGCCTGCAGATGAAGCTAAAGCTTTTTCCCCAGAAGGATTAATGGAAGAACAATCTTTTCTGAGAGACGTTATCAAATACTTAGAAAGTGTAGGAGTTCAAGTTGAAACAATAAATAAACACTATGGTCCTGCACAATATGAAATAAGATTTGCTGAAAAAGACGCTTTATCTGCAGCAGACTCACTAGTTACTGCAAGAGAAGTAATAAGAGATTCTGCGAGAATATACAAATTGTTCTCTACATTTATGCCTAAGCCTTTCTCAAATTATCCAAGCAGTAGTATGGATGTATATATTAAACTTACATCAAACGATGGAAAAGATATAATGAGTAACATAAATGACCCCAAGGGTTTAGGGCTAAGTGAAATAGCGTATAATTTCTTAGCAGGAATAATAGAGCATATAGGAAGCATAATGGCCTTTGCTTCGCCAACGATAAATTCTTATAAAAGATTTAGAGAAACGGTGACCCCAAGTTTACTAGGCTTAGGAACGGAAAGGCATTTCATAATTAGGATGCCAAGCAATTTTAGAGATTCAAAGTCAGTAGAATTTAGATTAGCAGATCCTCTAGCAAACTCTTACCTCTTATTATCTGCTATCATATATGCAGGATTAGATGGAATAGAAAGAAAATTAGACGTTGAACCTAACGTAGAATTAGGATCTTTACCTAGTAATTTAGAAGACGCATTACGCAAGCTTAACAATGATAATTATATTAAATATTCAATTGGAGCAGAGCTTATTTCATCCTATATCGAACTTAAAAATAGGGAAATAGAGAGTTATAATAATTACATAACAGATTGGGAAGTTAAGGCATATCTAAAGGCAGGTTGGTAATGAGAGCAGCAATATTTACACAAATAGGTAGACCTTTAAGTATAGAAGAGATCAAAAAACCTGAAGTTAAAGGTAAAGAGGTTCTTTTAAAAGTATTAGCAACAGGCTTATGTCATGGAGATTTACACATAATTTTCGGCGAATGGAAAGACGATATACCGGTTAATCCTCCCAGAATTTTAGGTCATGAGATTGTAGGCGAAATAACTGAAGATACTGAGCATTTTAAGAAAGGTGATAAAGTACTTGTCTACAATGCATTTGGTTGTGGTACTTGCAAATACTGTAAAAGGGGATACCCTCAATTTTGTGAAAAAGTGAAAATTTTAGGAGTTCAGGAAGATGGAGGATTTGCAGAATATGTCAAAGTACCTTCAGAAGATAATTTAATTAAAATCGATAATAACGAAAATCCAATTAAAGTTGCACCTCTTGCGGATGCTGGAGTTACTGCATATAATTCTGTAAAAGGAATTGAGGAAGACAGCAACGTAGCATTAATAGGAACTGGAGCAGTAAGCTTAATAGCTCTACAAATTTTGAAATCAAGAGGAATTAAAGTAACAATAGTTGGAAGAAATCCAATAAAATTAAATAAGGCATTAGAACTAGGTGCAGATAGAATAATTCAAGTAAAACAATCTTATTCTGAAGATTTTTCAGCTAGAATAGGGAGAGAAAAATTTGATTACATAATTGATTATATAGGAAGTGATGAGACTTTAAGGGACATTGTCTGGGCTCTAGATAGAATGGGGGAATTGAGAATAGTAGGGGAATTTGGAGGAAGAATGGAAATATGGGAGCAACTCCTTGTTCTTAGGGGATTAAGAATAAGAGGAATTTTATATGGAAGTAAGGAAGACATGATAAATGTAGTAAAATTATATAATGAAGGAAAAATAAAAACGTTGGCTGTCCCTTATAAATTAGAAGAAATAAATCAAGCAATAGACGATTTAATGAGCGGAAGAATAATAGGAAGAGCAGTCATAATACCTTGAAAGTGAAAGGCTTACCCTCTATAACCTCTATTTTCCTATCCTGTATGAACTTTCTTATAATTTCAGCATTAGTTCTAGCATGCATAGTTAGCATTGCTCCAGCGAATTTACCTTTATAGAGCGAAGCATAAAGCATAAGCATATCTGACATATGCCTATCAACTCCGGCATTTGTCTTTAAATCCTCTATTAACTTACTTGCAGCTTCTTCTCCTACTTTTTCAGCTCTTTTTCCTTTCTCTCCTAAAGAATCGGAACCCATCACGCTTTTACCGTATGCTGCTAAAGTAATTCCAGTGCCTTCACTTTCTCCTTGTCTAATATCCAAAGAGATATTAACGTTTACACTAAGAAACTTTTTTATAAACTCTTCTGCTGACTTTGCTTGCCTCTCGGCTATATGAGAAGGCAGAGATGACACGTGAGATATACCCTTAATTTCTTCAATTTTCCCCATTTCGACTATTTCAAATTCTTCTCCTTTTCCCTTGAAATTACTAAGCTCTATTATTCCTCCTCCTCTAGGATAATGACCCCTTTTTATTAATTTAATCTCGCCTTGTATGCCTATTTTCTTTAGAATTTCTAAGTAAACTAATCTCATATAATCTATTGTAGGACTTTTCGGAACGTCTGTTCCTCCTATTAAACGTATTTTTATATTTCTATTAATAATAAGCGGAATTACTGACACAGCTATTAGAGTAACACTTCCAGCAGTTGTTACATCTAATGTAAAGTCTCCTTCATTCTTTATCTCGTGAGGAATAAAAACTAGTTCTTGAGAGCCTAAATAGTCTCCTTTACTTTCTGCGTTACATAGCTCTTTTACAAGTTTTACTGCAGATAAATGTTGTCTTTGCAAGCCAGGATTTTTCCTCTTAGCTCTTATATTGTATATTCTAAAAGGTTTACCAGTAAGTGCAGATAACGTTAGTGAAGTTCTCAATATTTCTCCTCCGCCTTCACCGAAAGACCCATCTATCTCAATCATAATTTCTAATTATATGAAGGTTAAAATAAAATCGATACTTAACGTTATAGGACACGAAGAACTTTACGTCATACCAATAGCATGCAATGGAAAATACGTCCTTGGTCTAAATTTTTTTGAAGATATAGAAGGTGGAAGAGTTGCAAGGTTTGTGTTAATAATGGATAAATACGGTGAAATTAATTCAATTAAAGTCGTCGAAGGAGATAAGGGAATAGTGATTGCAGAAGGCGTCAGAGACGACATGGACGCAGTATCTAAAGTAATTAAGATTGACAGAAAGATGGTTACGAATAGAATTCCGCTTTTTATAAATATTAAAGTTAAGAGCTCCCCTGAAACCCAAGATAGAGGAATAAGGGGATATGAAAATTATATTAAAAGGTACGGTGAGATAGATCCTTCAAAGCTAAAAGGGGTAATAAAGCTAGACGTTATTGAAGAAGTTGTCTAGTGTAGTCGATTTGTATATCTTACCCAATCTTACGCCCACTCTTCTTAATCTTCTTTTATCAGATTTTATGATTTCTTCCAAGAGTTTTTCTGCCTCTAAATACGCCTTGTCCTTACTTATACCAAAGTTGAAAGTCTTTTCCCTACTTACAATATCAAGGTCTTCCATTATTGCAACAACTGCTAAGGTCTTAGGTATACCTCCGTTAGCCTTAGAATAGGCTTCATCTATTGCCTTCTTTAAGTAGGGAAGTATCTCTTTGATATCTCTAGAATTCTTTTTCATTGTAACATATCTCCCAATATGTTTCCTTACCTTTTCTTTTACAGGCTCAGCATAGGTATTATTTGCTAAAGAATATAGATAACTTGCTTTAGATTTCCCTATTTCATTTTTTAATTTTTCAAAATCTACTTTTAGAACGTCATATAAATATTTGATTCCCATTTCCCTTAGCTTAGAATAAATAGAATCCCCTACTCCTGGCACTTCATCTATAGGTAATGATCTTATAAATCCTTCAACTTCTTCTGGTTTTAAAATTCCTAAACCGTTAGGCTTGTTCATTTCAGCTATTATCTTGGCAAAAACCTTATTTGGAGCAATTCCTATAGTAACTGTAATTTTTTCTTTCTGATAAATTTCATCCTTTATTTTTTTACCTAGTTGGTAAGCCTCATAATAATCTTTCACTTTATCAGTAATATCAAGGTAAGCCTCATCTATGCTTGCAATTTCAATTTTACTTGAATATTTAGAGAGTATTCCGTACATTATTCTATCAGATACTTGCTTATATAAATCCTTCCTGATAGGTAAATATATTGCGTTAGGAGCGATTTCTTTCGCCTTAGGAATTGGCATACCAGATTTTATTCCCAGTTTCCTTGCCTCATAATTAGATGTAGCTATCGCACCACTATCTTTAAACCTACCAGAAAATACACAAACAGCAACCGGCTTACCTTTAAGCTCTGGATTAAGTACTTCTTCAACTTGAGCAAAGAAGTAATCAAAATCAACGAAAAGTACAATCATCTACACTTAACATTAATATTAACATCTTTTAACATTTTTATCACTTCCTCTAGCTTTGGAGAGCTTACTCCTCCAAGCTTAGTAACTTTTAGCCCTGCCGCGACAGAAGCAAATCGTAAAGAATCTTCTATCGATCCAGTATTAATATAAGAGACATTAAAAGCGGCATCAAACACGTCACCGGCACCAGTAGTGTCGACTACATTTACTTTCAAAGCCTCTACTTTGCATTCTTCACTACCTATTAATTCTGCTCCTTCTTTGCCTTTCTTAATTACAACGATTTTTGCGTTAGCTTTAGTCCTTAAACTTTCATATTCTTTTTCATTAACATAGAGAATATCAACTTCCTCGCCTTCGTATTCCGAGGCATAAGGGCCCGGGTCATAACTTACGATCTTAGCTGACGGATCTTTATATATAACATCATGAGAGATGGAGGCGTAGTGTATTACGTCAAACATTCCAGAATATTTTCTTACGTCATCTAAACTAGGTAATAGTGAGGGGTCAGTTCTTCTTACTATTGAGATGGATCCATCATCTCTTAAAAGTATTAACGCCATATTAGGTTTCTTCTCGCATTCAATGAGAAAATCCAATCCTACTCCTTCTTCGGCTAAAGGAGTAAGTAAAGCTGAAACTAAAGGGCTTTTACCTATTTTTGCTAATAATTTTGCGCTATGCCCTAATCTATTTACTGCTACTGAGTAATTTGTTGCCGAGCCGCCAGGCATGATTTCCATGACGTCAGTATTTACCTTACTATCGACTAGTGGAAAAGCATTAAGCTTTACTATAATATCAATGTTAAACTTGCCAACTGCTAGGTGAATTGGTCTCATGGTGTATTAGAATACTTTACACAAGTTAAAATCAGTTAGCCGCCACGTCTTCATAAATCCGACCCAAAAGTCTTCATCATCTATACATTTTTCTAACACGTAGTAACTATTATTTTTACTTAGTACTATGTTAGTTAATTTCAAAAGGTTATTAGATAAATTTTGACTTATGGTAGAGATTAAAGAGATTAAAAAGGTTCCAGAAATAGAGAAAGCTAGCATTCATAGTCACATAACCGGCTTAGGATTGGATGAACACGGAAAAGCCATATTTAAAGCTGATGGAATGGTTGGTCAAGAGGAAGCTAGAGAAGCCGCAGGTTTAGTTGTGCAATTAGTAAAACAAGGTAAGATGGCTGGAAAAGGAATTCTTTTAGTAGGACCTTCTGGAACTGGAAAAACCGCACTAGCAGTGGCAATAGCGAAAGAGTTAGGAGAAGATACTCCCTTTACTGCAATAAATGCTTCAGAGCTTTATTCTACAGAATTAAAAAAGACTGAAGTACTAATGCAAGCTATAAGGAAATCCATAGGTGTAAGAGTAAGAGAAAAGAGACTTGTCTATGAAGGGGAAGTAAAAGAACTTAGGATAAAAGTAGCCAAAAGTAGGTTAAATCCATACGTTCAAGTGCCAAGAGAAGCTGAAATTACCTTAAAAACCAAAGACGACGAAATGAAATTAACTGCTGGCGAATCTATAGCTGAACAGCTAGTAAGACTTGGAGTTAGAAAAGGTGACGTAATATGGATAGATGCGGAAACTGGACAGGTAGTAAAGACTGGAAGATCTAAGGAAGTTGCAAAATATGACATAGGAGGCGGAGGAGTTGAAGTCCCATCAGGGCCAGTTAAAAAAGAAAAAGAGCTAACCAGCACTTTCACGCTTCATGACTTAGATCTAAATTTAGCAGCACGTCAAATTTCGTTTACTGCAATATTTTCATTATTCTCAGAAAGAGAAATAAGCGATGATATAAGGAAAGAAGTAGATAGACTAGTAAAAGACATGATAAATAAGGGAAACGCAGAGCTAATTCCTGGAGTGCTTTTCATAGATGATGCACATATGTTGGACATAGAAGCTTTCTCCTTCTTAACAAAAGCGCTCGAATCAGAATTATCACCCATACTCATACTTGCTACTAATAGAGGAATGACAAAAATAAGAGGGACAGATATAGAATCTCCTCACGGAATTCCATTAGACTTGCTCGATAGGCTCTTAATTATACCAACTAAGCCTTATAATGAAAAAGAAATAAGAGAAATAATATCTATTAGAGCAGAAGAACTGAATATAGAACTAGACCCACAAGCGCTGGACGAATTAGCTAAAATAGGAAGCCAAGAAAGTTTAAGATATGCCGTACAGCTACTTGAGCCAGCTAATTTAATAGCAAATAGAAACGGAAGAAACGTGATAAAACCAGAGGATATTAAGGAAGTCTATAACTATTTCGCTGACGTTAAGAGGAGCGTAAATTATGTAAAGGAGTACGAGAATTTATTATTAAAGTGATGAATGGCCGACGGAACGGAAGGATGAAGTATCAGTTGCCGGACTGAATTTTTCCATATAATCTCTAATAATCCTATAAGTCATCCCCCATATTCTATACTTTTTGTAATAAAAACATTCCTCGCCTTTCTTTAGCTCTGAGAAACTTACCCAAAAATACTTTGCAACTTCCTTTTTGTCCCTCTTAATCTTTGAAAAACATGTTCTACCTAAAAAGGCTGCAACAGTAATGTTAGCATTATGAGGCGAATAATAACCGAGAAAAGCTATTATTTCTGGCTCAATTCCAGTTTCTTCTTTGCATTCTCTTTTTGCTGTTGTCTCACAGTCTTCATTTCCTTCTCTATGCCCACCAGGTAATGCCATATTACCGCTCCAAGGATCATTAGGGTTGGTAGATCTTTTTATCAATAAAAATTTGTTTTCGCAATTAAGTAATAAAACTACAGCAGCATCACATGTCAATATTATTTTATTTTGAGAGCTGAAAATATATTCTCTTCTTCCATTTATCATCTTTATAAGGATAATCTTCCCTATAATGGTTGCCTCTACTCTCAGTTCTCTTGTAAGCTGCAAGTGCAGTTAAATACGACACTAAAGCGGAATTTGATTTCTCATTTGCACTTTCTATATCTATTGAGGAGTATATTGAAATCGCCTTGTTTAATTTTTCAGCATTTCTTATTATTCCTACATCTTCCCAATTTATTTCCCTAATTTCATCTATAGATAAATTGCTTCCTACATGTAGTTTTACATTTTCTATTTCTCCATCATCCACATATAATCCCTCCCACTTATCTATATAGAGTGGAAGGTTAACTCCATAAACTAAACCTTCAGCTAACGAATTACTTGCTAATCTATTAGCTCCATGAAGACCTGTATCACTAACTTCCCCTATAGCATATAAGCCTTTAATGTTGCTCTCTCCTCTAATATTAACCCTTATTCCTCCATCAACAAAATGTGCTCCTGGAAATACTGGAATTTTAAAATTCTTATCTTTTCCGTGCCTTTTTAGATAGGCGTTTAATACCGGGAATTTATTCTCAAAGTCTTCTATCTTAGTTAGATCCATGAATACTTTCCTTCCTTGTAAATACTCAGTATATATTGCTCTGGATAACACGTCTCTAGGTGCCAGTTCTCCCTTTTCATGATATTTAAATGCAAATCTCTCTCCTTTATCATTTAGTAAAATTGCTCCTTCTCCTCTTAAAGTCTCAGTTAAGAGAAATGTTTCACCATCTAAATTAGTTACAGTAGGATGAAATTGAACGAATTCCATATCAGCAACCAACGCGCCAGACCTAAAAGCTATTGCAATTCCATCTCCAGTATTTGTAGATTGGTTTGAGGTGTATTTCCAAAGGTAAGCGTAACCTCCTGTTGCTAAAACTATTTTATCAGCCCCAATTTCACCCCTATTCCTTGTTATAAACCCTTTAACTTCATTATTTTCTGTTTTTATTGCTAATAACTCATCTTCTATAATCGGAATATTTAACTCATGAGCTTTCCTCATTAAGAAGTCGTATATATCTCTTCCAGTTTCGTCTGTTTTGTGTAAAACTCTCCTTCTAGAGTGACCTCCTTCTAATCTTAAATCCGTTGCAAATTCAAAGCCCCATTCTTCTAACGTTTTAACGGCTTTTGGAGCCTCAGAAGTGACATAATTTACCGCCCTTTCATCAGATAATCCGTCTCCTACTCTTAAAGTGTCCTTAGCATGGATTTCTGGAGAGTCGTCACTACCTACTGCTGCGGCAATCCCTCCTTTAGCTATATATGTTGATCCTCCAGTTATTTTCTTAGTTATTACTGTTACTTTATATCCCGATTTAGTTAAAGAAACCGCGGCGGAAAGTCCTGCTATTCCATTACCAAAAATATATATCATACGAACACATGTTCGGAGAAATAAAAAAACTTTATTGCTAAAAATTTCACTAAAGAATTTAAAGTAACCACACGTAAAGATGATTTATGGATCTTACACTCCAGTTATTTGACGTTCTAGAAGATATTTGGGGAGATACTTCAGGGATAAAGATGTCATTTGCAGGAAACCAATGGTTTGCTGCAAAAGATGTACTCGACTTCCTTAAAAGTAAAGGGTACAAAGTTTATTTAGAAACTATTCCTCCAGGAATGGTTAGAAAAAGAGCTGAAGGAGAATCTCTGAAAGTTGGAAACTTATATATATCGTTCACTCCAGAAATAGTTTCATTGCCTCCTTCACTACTTGAAGGGTTAAAAATTAAGAAAAAAGTAGAATATGCAGAAAACGATATTGTAATAGTTTTCAGAGGAGCTGAAATAAATAATTTGTGTGACTTAAAAGGAAGAAGAGTGGCAATACCTAATCCGAGCATTGAGGGAATAGGCCAATTATTTAAGGAATTGTACGAGGAAGAGTGCGGGGATTATGAAGACTTAATCAATTACGGTGGAGTTTACATAACTAAAGTTCATCATAGAGAAATACCGCATATGTTAAAGCTAGGAGACATAGATGCAGGAATAATGTGGAGAACGGAAGCAATATATTGGACATTCAAATATACTGTGCCACAGCATAATAAGAAGGGAAAATTAGCATTTGCATTATTAGATAATGCTTCAGAAAAAGCAGAAGAAGTATTTAATTTACTTACCTCAACAGAAGTTAAACAAATTTATGAAAAATACGGATTTAAATGGATTGCCGACAATAGTTAATTAATAAATTTCTTTACCAACTCTGCAAAATCCTTATCATCATTTAATTTTTCTACTTTTAATACTGAGTTTTTCATGGTATTTATAACAAATTCCTTATCAACCTTTAACGTGCTAGATACTGCATTAGCAAATCCCTCTGGATCGCTCTTAAACATGTCGATTCCCTCATTATACGCAGATACAAATTCATCTTCATTAGAAATTACATGTGCGCCGCAATTTCCTGGAATCCCTAAAGATTCCTCAAATGTTATCCCTTTTCCAAAAGCCGAAGCTACTACTGCACCATCTATTTCCTTATTTTTAAACATCTCCAAAATTTTTCTCATATCATCTACATACACTAGCTCTGCATTTATCCCTTTTGTAGCTAGTAAAGCTCTTATCAAAACGTCAGCAGCACTACCTTTTCTCCATACTCCTATCTTTTTCCCTACATTAGGATACACGCTTAGCAATTCTTTTATAGTTACATAATTTATTCTCAAGCCTCTCTTGACTAATGATACTGTAGAATCCAGTATTACATCTGCTTTACCTTCTTTCGAAAAAACTATTTTTATATCTTTATTTTTGGTAGAAGCTGCTATTATGGGATATGATACGGGTCCGGGTGCAGCTATTACTTGCATAGGTTAATTTGATACCCAACAAATTTATTTCTTTCTTAGATAAACTTTATAATGAAACATTTAAATAGGTAACAAAGTTACCTATATCTCATGGATAGAAGCAAGCTAATGTTCATCCAAATGTTAACAGTTATAGTTTCAATGACTTTTGCAATAAGAGCTTCAAATAACATGATAGCAACGACTTTACCTTTATTTTCAAAATACTATTTTCATTTTACGCAGAGTGAAGTAGGAATTTTATCTGCACTATTATCTCTTGGTACATTCATAACTAGTGGTGTAATAAACTCCAGACTGCAGTCTAATACTAGGAGAAGGTTCTTTATAATCTCTTCTGTTGCATATGCAATAATCCTACCGCTATTTTATTTTACAAATTCCTTAACAATATGGATAGTGTCCCTGCTTGCAGGGTTATCGTTAGGATCAATTATGCCAAATATAATTACTTACGCAGGGTTACTAGATGATAGAAAAGCTAGAGAAAGATTATTATCAATTTATACACTAGCGTTAAGTGCAAGTCTTGTAGCTGGACCTGCAATTGAGACAGCAGTTTTAACTCATTTCACAATACCGTATGTTTTCCTATTTTTCGAGCCATTTGCAATACTTTCGGCTATATTATCTTTCTTTATAAAGTTCCCAGAAGAAAATGGTAAATCGGCAAGAGTTAGCGTATTTAATAACCCAGGGTTCAAGACTGCAGTAATAAATATTTTAACTTATAATATACCATTCTCAGTAATTTTGACGTTTGGAGGAATATATGCTGTAGATTATTTACATGTAAGTTTTGCAGAAGTTACTGCTTTATTCTCATTATTCTTTACCACGTCATTCTTAGCTAGAATATACTTATCCATAAGACCTCCACAAAGTGTAAGACTCCATGCAATAGCAGCAATTTCAATGACAACAATAGGATTATTAGCTATTTTATTCTCAAATAATTTAATAATATTTAGCATAGCTTTACTTATCTTAGGTTTTCCTCACGGATTAACTTACCCACTTTCAGTGATTTCTATAAGTAGAACATTTAAACCTTATGAAAGAAATGCCGCCAATAGTATTTTCTTTGCCATAATGATGATTATAGGGATTATAACTCCTACGATATCCGGATTTGTAGCAGAACTAATAGGGATAAAATATTTATTTGGAACATTAATTCCAGTTATATTAATTTTATTGATTTTACTAAATAGATATGTAGGATATGTAGATAAAGTGGTTCTAGAAGAGACTAGGAAGAATTCTCTTTCTATATCTAAAGATTCTAAAGCTTAAGTCAATAGTTTCTTCCATAGCCTTTCTGTCAAATAACTTACAAAAATTATATTGATAAACTTCCTCTGCGGTATCCCTAAGTATCTCAAGGATATTTTTATCATCTACTGAGTTTATTATCTCCACACCTTCCATGAATTTTTCTCTATTAGACCAAAGGTTAAATCTTGATACTTTTTTATCTATAATTTCCTGGATATAATACAATGGCTTCCAAGCATTAAATGAGTGCCCATGATCAATTATATATGCAATCTTCTCTTTAGATAGTACGTGCTCTTCCTTAAGGTCTATATTTAATATAACCTCCTCAAAGGCCAAAGCGGATCTAATTTTATCGATATTTGTAACATTTTCATCAGCTTTCTCTGGTAAATGATCCATTAATAATCCAATTTTACCTTCTTTTTCCGTAATTTTTAAGTCTAAGAGAGGAAAACCCATAATTTTAGATAATCTTGATGCAGATAATTCAGCAAAAACCTCTATAGCCACGTTAACATCTTTGAAAGACTTTACCGGCTTAAAGAACTTCATCAAGCTATGCAGCAGTAAATATATTTAAATTAAGCTAATACATATCTAATAGATAGTTATTAATACAATGATTAAAGGCGAACTTTAAATTCCCTATTTATGAGTGTTTAACATGGTCAATTTACAAATAAACTGGAAAAGACAAGTAGTGAAGTTGCTTTCAATAATAGTAGTTTTAGCAATTATTGCAATTTTACTTCATTTCTTAATAGATTTCGCGTCAGTACATTTTCCTGTAATAGTACCTTATTTGAATTATATATATTTAGCAACAGATGCTGCAATAGTAGGTATAGGAGGATATTTTATAATAGATGTATTAAAGAAAATTATTAACGTATACTTCTTAGGTAAAATGGAAGCTAGTACTGCTAGAACGCTCTCATTTTTTATAGATATAGCGCTTTATTCAATTTTAATCTTAGTAATATTAGCAGCATTAGGAATAAACCTAACTGGAGCCGCTATAGGCGGTGCTATTGGAGGTATAGCAATAGGTTTAGCAGCTCAAACTGTGCTTTCTAACGTCTTATCTGGAGCATTGGTGACAGGCAGTAAAACTTTAAAGGCAGGCGATCCAGTATTACTAATTTCGTGGATTTGGGGCTCTCCCATTATCGGAGAAACAACTAAGGTTGGCGTCGTATTTACTGAAGTAAAAACTATCAATGGAAACATTGTAAAAGTCCCGAATTCAGCATTTCTAGGTAATACTGTATTTACAAAATTAGAAGGAGAAAATTCTCTCGTTTATCCTTTACAAATTACAGTTAATGCAGACGTACCTGCAGATAAAGTGATGGAGAAGGCTAAAAATTATATTAAAGACGAACTAAGTAAACAAAAAATTCCTTATCCGGAAATTTATTTTACAAACAAGACTGGCGGAACTAATGTGTTTACTGTAATATTACACTTTGATAATTTAAATATGTTAAATTCCCTACTAAGTGTAGTTAATAATGCGTTTGATAAAGCATATTGGGATACTAAAAATGAAGTAAGCAAAACCTAATCTACATATGGCAAAAGTTGAATCTTATCGCTAAGGCTTAGATATATGGGGCAATTCTGTTTAAATTTCTCTACTAGCTCTTTAAGTTCCTCTTTATCACAATCGCCATAAATCTCTATTTTTATATTTTTTATTGCATACTTTCCTAATAATAGCAGAGAGTCATCTAAGTAATAAGTACTCCTTACTTTACATACTTTCACTTGTATACCCTCCTTTTTGGCTAAGTGTTCAAACATTGTAATTATGCAATGAGGAATAGATAATAGAAATGCGTAAAGTGGACCTTCTTTATATAATTCATTTATCGAGGACTTTTTGCCATGAATTTCGACAACGGGATTTTCAGAGTTACCATATAAATTAATAATAAATTCCATATAATCAGAAGTTTCAACTAAAAATAAAAATTTATCTTGCGTTAACTTGCTAGAGTTAGAACTTAAATTCATCTAATAATATGTTTATTCAATTTATATGGATAAAAGGTTAATAAATACTAGTTACTTCGGCTAATTTTAAATATTTAGATATATCTTTTTATCATATGAAGTACGTCACTACTATAATGATTATAATGATACTACTAATCTCATTTATTCCGTTAATGGGACATTCAGAAGCTTTTTACAATATCTCTGGCTACGCCAAAGTAGAAGGATTAATAGCCCCGGGAGAAAGCGAAGTACCTATCACATTTACGCTTGTTAATACTGGAGGAACTCTCTATAACGTAAATATAACTCCTGTCTCAGTATATCCATTTGAGGTATATTCTGGATATTATAATTCTACAAACATAGTTAATATTCCAGAATTACAAACAGACCAAGAAATGAATGTTACATTTCTTTATAATATTGCACAATCTGCTAGAGACGGAATATATAAAATTCAGTTAAAGATCAGTTCTGCGGAATTGAATAAAACTGTTTGCTTCACAGTACCAATTTTAGGATACGTTCAAATTTCTGCACAGAGTACATGGGGTACTCCTTCATCTCCCATGATAGTGACTGCAGGAGAAAGCAACGTTCCACTAACAATTATTTTAATTAACCAAGGAAACGTAATAGCAACTAATGTTAGCTTATGCCTTCCATCGACATATCCTGTAGATTTCTTAGAGAAGAACATTAAAATAGGCTATTTACCAGTTGGAGAAGAGGTTCCTATAACAGTTTATGCGTCAATATTTAATAATGCTACTACTGGAGTCTTTTATGTCCCCATAAAGGTTAAGTATTTCATATCATCGTACTGCATAGTCAACTTACCAGTAATAATAAGTGGCTATGAAAACTTTTCTATATCAACCATTTGGGGTACAACATCTTCGCCAATAACTGCCTCCCCTGGAAGTGTTCAATTACCATTAACTTTCATAGTCAGAAACCTTGGAGATATAACTGCAACTAACGTTAGCATACAAATAGTTAAATCATATCCATTAATTTTATCTCAAAATACAATTTATATAGGAATAGTCCCTGCTGGAGAATATAACCTAAACACAATAACGGCAAGCGTTTACCCTAACGCTACTCCAGGAATTTATTATATAAAGGCTATAATTCACTATTTTGGGACTTCGAGTATTGAATATATTCCAGTCTTAATATCTGCTCCTCAGATATCATTAAATGCAATTACTATTCCACCTCAAATATTTCCAGGATATTTCAACGTGAGAGTGGAAGCAATAATACTTAACCACGGTAGCGGAATTGCACAAAATGCTTATGTATATTTAAAATCACCATTTGAGGTAATATCGCAAAATAACATTAGCTTAGGAGCAATTCCTCTGGGAATTCCAATAAATGCTACCTTTTTAATAAATGTGCCAAACTCTACAAAACCTGGAGAATATAATTTAACCTTCATAATAAAATATGATGGAGGAGAGATAGAAAAGACATTCAATATTACAGTATATAATAAAGCCAACATCATAATAGAAAAGGTAATTTATCCTACTATAAATCCTGGAAGCTCAGCAGTGCCAATAACAATTGTTTTAAAGAACGTTGGTAACGCTACTGCTTGTAATGTTAAAGTAATTCTAGGCTCATCAAACGTAATAACTCCACACGTAAGTACTTCAAATCCTCTTGAAGCATTAACTGCATCTGAACAAGAGATAGGAAATCTAAAACCAGGAGAGGAGATAAATGTTACCTATATAGTAGATATAAGTAGCGGTGCGTCACCAGGCTATTATCCAATTTCTATAATCTTAATATGGAATCAAACTGGATCTATATATCCTCTAGCACAAACAGATGAATCTACAATTTATATCTCTCCTTCATTACTAAGCCAAATTACCAGTTATGATATAGTATCAATTCCACTAATATATATTGTAATAATTGTTGTAATAATCATAATTCTCATAGTTATAGCTGTTGCAAGGAGAGGTAAGAAATAAATATTCATTATCCCATTTTTTTGTTATGATTCCAAATATAATTGTAGCTTTTTTAGGTTACATTAGGGGGGTTTACTCAGAGCTTTCAATTTCATTAGTATTTCTATTTATCATGTTCAGTATATTTCTATCTTTATTGTTAATATTATTGTCACTAATAAAGTGATAAAGGAATGAAGACTTTACTGCTATTTTCACTGCTAGCATTTATACTCATACTATCTCCAACGTCTTCGGCGTCAACTAACGTTATATTCTTTAAATATCCTGGAAACGTTGTAATTCTTGACTGTTCTTCAAAGGTAGTTTTTATACCTAAATGTGCTACACATATCATAGTTAATGTAAGTTATATAAGTAATGGAAGTTGTAGAATAATTTTAACTAGATTACCTGCAAATATATCCTTTATTTATCATTCTCAAGGTGTTATAGAATTTTCAGAGCCTTTTAATTCTAAGATAATAATAGAATTACCACGCTATACTAGAATAGAATACATTAATACACCTCCTATTTCCTTTAATATATCTAATGGAAAAATCTTTATAACATTTTATTCCGATAATGTTACTATTTTGTATTATATAAATGTTCAGAATAGGAATAATATTCTTTATAATCCGTTTCTTTATCTAGGTGTAATAAGTATTACTGGGAGTATTATGATAATATATAAAATTATGAAAGGAAGAAGTAAGATAGAAGTGCAGACTCAAGAAATTGATGAGAGAGATAAGAAAATAATTGAGGCGATTAAATCGGGAGCAGATAATTTAACTAAAATAGCAGAATTAAGTTCCTTGCCTAGGACTACAGTATATAGAAGAGTAAAAAAGTTAGTTAGTCTTGGAATAGTAAATGAAATAAGAGAAAATGGAAAAATTAGGTATGAAATAAAAGGTGACAAAAATGAAAAAGGTAAGTAGCTTACTTGTGGTTATTCTACTTATATTTATTTCTCTATCGATATATTCAATAGATAAGGTTATTAATTCAATAACTATTCAGAATTATAGTCAAAGGCCTACATATTATTCGTTCATAATTAATGGAACAGATTACGTATACGTGGCCTTCCCTGGCGAGCACTGTGTTAAACTAGAGTTCAATAATTCAACTATTAGTTATGCGTATGCTATTGTAATATTTTATCCATCTGGTATAAATATAGTATTAAGTAAAAACGTTATAACTTTAACCAGTCAAAATTCTACCGCATATATAAGGCTTCATCCAGGGTTGTATAAGGTAGTATATTTCATAAGCGGTTATTCATCAAAACCTATTCAGCAAAACTGTATTTCTAAGTATATAAGTATAAAAATCTCCTAATAGCTGACAACTATTTCACAGTTCTGTATGAATTCAACAACTTTATTTTCATATACTTTTAAATCTTCAATATCAATTACCTCCATTATATACCCATCATAATGTAATTTTAATGACAAATCCCAAAATTCATCTATCCAATTTCCTAAAATATCAGAAAGTATCGGAATCGAATCCTTAAGCTCTTTTTGAATGCCAAAATAGTCCTTTAAAGCCTTAAATCCTTCTGTTAAGCTCTTATGTAAAAGCTCACTAACAATAACTGGGGAGTCAATTTCCTTAGCCTGTAACAAGTAAAATTTTGCATTATCCAACCTAAGTTTTATTAGTTCGTTTTTATCAACCTTTCCTTGTAGTGCATCTACTGTCTCACTAGGAAAAAGATTTCTACCTATTTCAGAAATTGCTTCTACGACTTTCACGTTTATAATATTCTTAGTTTTTCCTATATAAGATGGGCTTTAGGATATTACTAAGTATTCCAAGAATTACTCCGGAAATCAATGAAATTATTCCTATTAGAGTATTAGGATATTCATAGGGAATTAAATTAGAGTAGAGACCATAAGCCATCAATATCGTAGACGAGAGTGCTAATAAAATGCTAGGTAAATTTAGCTTGTAAAACTTCTTCACGAATAATGGATAAACTGCTGAAACTATGGCATGGGAAGAGAACAAAGTAACTAGAGAAGCTTCTGTTGTGTATTGATAAACTAAGCAATATTGGCCAGTAATTGAAGCTATCAAATTAAATGATATAAAGAATATAGCAACAATGATAATTGAGGTTAACATTTTCCTTGAAGTTAACGAATATGTTAACCTAGATAATGCGACATATGCGGCTATTGCTGAGCCTAGCAAGCTATTTACAGTAAATACAAAGAAAATTATGGAAAATGTACTTCCAAGAAACTCTTGAGAAATATAAAATCCTGGATATTGTGTTACAGATAATAAATTAGATATCCCAGAATTACTAAATCCTACAGCGGCAGTTTCGAAATACGATGCAAATATTACTACAATTGAGGCTATAGAAAAGGCAGTTAAATAGGAAGAACCTACAGTTTTCCCTCTACCTTTAGCTTCATACCCTAAGAAGAAAGATGCTCCTCCGCCGGCCAAGGTAAAGGCTACTGCTAGCGCTCCTGACCAAAAGTTATATTGAGGGATATTATATTGAGGGAGTTTAATTCCCGTGACAGAAATTACTTTTATTCCTAAGACAGTTATCAAAATTATCTCTATAGTAGACGTTATTAATGCATAAAATAATGGAGGCTTAACTCCAGAAATTAAAAGTATTGTAAGAATTATAGGAATTATAACCTCTATGATCGCTAGTAAGGAAGGAGGAATATTAAATACCGATGGTAAAACTATTCCTGTCAAATATGTAGTTACTGAAGGCAAGTAAATTGCATAACTTATCCAATAAAGCCATCCTGCTATTTTCCCTACTGTCTCAGTAGAAGCTATTCTTGCAAAATCGTAAATTCCTCCAGTAGTTGCTACTATTTTTGAATAGTTATATCCTAACATTACCCAGAGTAAGTAAATTAATGCTCCTAAAATTGCAGCATAAAATGTTGATGCTAAGGAAGATTGAAATGCAAATGTCAAATAAGCTGAAACTGAACCTAGCGGAGCTATAGAACTTAAGGATTGTGCAATTACTAAATATTTAGGTATTGATTCCTTTTTTGGTTCAAGTCTTTTATCTATGTTCACAATGCTTAAGAGCTAGCATGTTATTTTAAACTTAATTTCAAAATATGTTTATCTTCTTCAGAAATTTCCAAGCTAAAACTGCTATTATTATTAATGATGCTGTAACTATTGCCAATGGTATCATGTTAAAATAAATCAGTATTAAACCCATGTAATACGCTGCATAAATAGCATAAAATATTAATGTATCAGCGAAGCTTGGCTTTCTTAATAAATAATATGTTATGAATGCAGTAGTTATTATAAATCCTCCTATTAAGGCTGGTATTAAAATTTCCATAAGTTATGATTAGATAATTTAATTAAAAAAGTTTTTACTTTTTGAGAGTACAAGTTTTAATAAAGGAAATGAATAAAGATATCATAATGAAAAACTTAGAATTTAGAATTCCATTAATAGGTTCTGCGATCTCGTTATTTATAGGAGGTCTTTTACTTATAGGAAAAGTTCCCAGTATTTTAACCTTAGGTACTATGATTGTTGTAGTTATTTTAGTCTCATTAGCGTTCCTAATTACTAGATATAAGAATCTAGTACATGTCGGAGGGATACTTGGAATCTTAGCAATAATTTCTTCTGCTACTGCGCCAGCACATAATGAGGCATTGTTAAATTTTGGAAAATCACTTTACATTACTACACTAGATCTTTTAATGATTCTAGGTTTTTATGTTTTTCCTATTATATATATTTATTTTTGGGTTTTTACCATTATAAGAAGAAAAACAATAACTTAATATACCTAATATAATATTTTAGCTTATGTATGTCATAGATCCCGCGGCTAGAGTAGCAGATTTAATAGGTTTATTATCAACATTACAAGGAACCTTCGGTGGAAAAACTGACTTATATATGTTAGAAAAGGAAATGGAAGTTGACCTAGACGATTTAATGCCAATAGTTTACACTGCAAGTTACTTAGGCTTTGTAACAGTAGGAGAAGGAGATATAATAATAACTGATAAAGGAATGGAATTCCTTAATGCTAATATTAGAAAACGTAAAGAAATTTTAAGAGAGAGTCTAGTTAAAGTTGAGCCTTTTATTACAGCAATCGAGTTAAAAACGTTTTCCCTAGAGTCATTGAAAGAAGCCTTAGAGAAAAAGGGAATTTTTGTTTACAATACACCAGAAGGGGATTACGATCTTCAGATGACTTTAACAGAATGGGGAGTTTACTCTGGATTAATATCAAGATACGACGATAATATGTACAAGGTAAATTACGAAAAGGCGTAATTGTAGAATACTTATTACGATAAATCGTAATAGAACATAAGTTTATAAGATAAAGATAAAATATGAATTTATGGAAAAGGAAATAAAGGAACCAGTCAAACATTACACTAATGAGGCTGACACATTTAGAACTAAAGTCTTTGGAATACAAGACGGATTAATAGGAATAGGAAGCATTGCAATAGGTGCCGCAGGCTTTTCGCAAGAGCCTCTCTTAGTAGTAATAACAGGATTAATAGCTACGATAGGTCAAGCGTTCTCCATGGGAATAGGAGAGTACATATCAACTAGAGTAAGGATGCAGGTAATACAGAACGAGATAAAGAAAGAGAAATACGAAATAGATAATTTTCCAGAGAAAGAAAGAGACGAATTAATAGGTTTCTACATTAAAAAAGGCCTAAGTAGAGAAGAATCAGAAAAAATAGCTGACATTTTCATGAAGAATAAAGAAACTGTATTAAGAGAAATGATGCTTAATGAACTAAAAATTACACCAGAAGAATTTGAGAACCCAGTGAAATTGGGATTCCTTATGAGCCTTTACTTAATTATAGGAGGACTTTTACCATTGATACCATTTATAATTTCACTATTTGTAAGAATTCCATTTTATACATCACTTTTGTCATCAATGGCTATAATGTTGGCTTCTTTAGGAATTTTCGGCAGTATGGCGACAAAATATACCGGATTAAGCAAACCTAGAGGTGCACTAGAACAAATAGGAACAGGATTAATAGCATTAATAGGAAGCTACGTTGCAGGATTATTACTAGCTCACTTTATTACAATACCTCCAGCATTAAGCTATTGACCACCAGCTGTTAATAATTGAGCCAAATTTCTCGGAATTCTAGCAGGTTTATTTTCTTCTTTAAATAATTCTCTTCTTCTAGCCTCTAAAATAAGTGGTTCAGTATTTAAGAACTCCGCTGCTGTCATAACTTTGGCATTTACACTCCTAGCTATTTCATAAACATTTGATAATACTGTCTTATAATTTAAATCCCTTAAAACATGATGGTCAACTATCATCGTTTCAGCTCCTTCTTTTACTACTCTTTCAAGGTTTTTTATTGAATTATCTAAATCCTCCTGCTTTAACGCATAACCTAAAAGATAGCTTAAAGGCCCATCTATTATTATGACATTAGGCTTTACTTTTAATGTAAACTCCAAGTGCTGATCTTTAGGTGCACCTTCTATATCTGAGGTTATTAATATGGTCTGATCGCCGTCTTTTATTGCAACTTGAACCACGTAACCTAATCTTTCATCTGCACCATGAGGAACTGCTTGAGAAAATATTATCTTTGTAGAACCTATTTGTATTTCCTTTCCTTCAGCAGTCTCTATGCTCTCTGGTAAACCGTGAATAGAATTAAGAAACCTTGGAGCCCTAACTCTTTTCTGACTCATATTTATATTCTCTTTTGGATCTTTAATGAAGACCTTCTTATTTTTATAAATATCCTTAGGAATTATGAAACCGGGATCATGATGATCATAATGGTAATGAGTTACTATAATTATATCTGCCTCTCTAGCTTTTTCAGTTATTACCTTAGCCAGTTCTGTAAGTCTATCAACTTCTCTTTGATGTGGAGGTAAGCCGTAACGTCTTGGAGCTAAAGATACTGCCGGGTCTACTAATATTCTAACGTCCTTAGTTTCTATAAAAGTAGCCTGTGACCTTACTCCTAAGCTCTCAAATGCTAAAGGCTTGATTTCCATGAATTTATATTGTTTTTCTAACTAATATATACTTAACCTAATAAGAGTTAAATATTTCAATTTTTAACATAATATTGTGGTAAGATTATCGTACTATAAAGGATTACTACTTTCAGATTATTACGCACCAGGTTTAAAGTGGAGTGACGAATTCAAAAAATATATAGGATTTGCATATAAATATAGAGATATTCTAGAGTATTTCAAAAGAGAAGAAATTGAAATTGAAGATAATGTTCTGGACACTTTACCTTTTCCTATGATAGAAGATAAAATAACGCTTAGGGATTACCAAGCTAAGGCATTATTTTTCTGGAATAGAGCAGGAAAAAGAGGGATAATTGTCTTACCTACTGGAGCAGGAAAGACTGCAGTCGGAATAAAAGCAATAGCAAAAGTAAAGGCTTCAACACTAATACTAGTTCCAACTATTGATTTGCTAGACCAATGGTATGAAAAAATAAAAGATTCGTTGAATTACTCCCCTGGAAGAATAGGAGGAGGATATGACGAATTAAAAGCTATAACAGTAATTACATACGATTCGGCCTACACAAGAGTTGAAGAGATAGGAAACAAATTTGCTTTCGTAATATTTGATGAAGTGCATCATTTACCTTCAGAAGGGTATTCACAAGTAGCCCAAATGCTCGCTTCACCTTATAGGCTAGGATTGACTGCAACCCCAGAAAGAGAAGACAGTAGACATAGATTATTACCAGACTTAGTAGGTCCAGTGGTTTTTAGACTAAGAACTTCAGACCTTGCCGGAAAATATCTCGCAGAATTTGAGATAAAGAAAATTTACGTTTCACTAACTGATGAAGAGAAAAAGAAATACGAAGAGTTAAGGAAAAAATTAAAGCAATTCTTATCATCTAGAAACATGAAATTAGATAGCTTAGAGTCTTTTCATAAATTAGTGAAATTAGCTGGAAGAGATCCGGAAGCTAGAGAAGCTCTTTTAGCGTGGCATACTGCTTTAAGGATTTCCGTCAATTCTAAAGCTAAAATTGAGAAATTAAGGGAACTCCTAAATGAATATAACAATAAGGAAAATAAGATTATTATTTTCACTAGAGACGTCGAAATGGCTTATAACGTTTCTAGAGAATTTCTAATACCAGTAGTAACTTACAAGACGTCAAAAGATGAAAGAAGTGAAATATTAAGGAAGTTTAAAGAAGGCAAATATAAGGTTATAGTAGCTTCTAGCGTATTTGACGAAGGAGTCGACATACCTGACGCTAACATTGGAATTGTCTTAGGAGGTTACGGAACTTCTAGACAAATGCTACAGAGGTTAGGTAGGATATTGAGGAAAAAAGAAGGAGAAAAGAATAAGGCTTTGCTTATTGAAATAATAACTAAGGGTACTTCTGATTATAACTTGAGCAAGAGGAGGCATCGTGCTACCGTCTGAATTAGCTAGATATAAAATCCAAGGAAATAAGGTCATACCTTTATTTGCTACTGAAGAAGACGAACCGTTGGCTAGAAATATAATCGGGATGTTCAAGGAAGGTAAAAAACTAGGTGATATACTGGACGAAATAAAAATCTTGGAAAAAGCTTACGATACTCCTTGTAAAGTCAAGTTAATTAGAGGTTTTTATAAAGAAATGTTAAGACTATGTACTCTCAGTGAAGATTCTCCTATAGATCCAAGAATTATTAGAAGAGAAGTATTTTCATATGGACCTATAACATCTAGAGAGGAAAGGGAGAAAATACTAAAGGAAGTTGGAGAGAAACTTAAGGTAGACGTAGAAAAGTACATGTTTTCTGATATGGAAGAAGAAAAGACGATAAGTAGTGTAAACAGAGTTTCTCCAATTTCCCTTATAAAAATGTATAATTTATCTTTACTTCAAACTTTGCTTTTCAAGAGTTATAAGATGACTGTACAAATAGAAGGAAATTGGAAGGAAATTATCAAAAGGATAAAATGGCTAGGTTTGATGTATCATGCTTATCCTAATCCTATAAGAATAGATATCATAAGCCCTGCAACGTTAGTCAAAATGACTGAAAAATACGGAAGGAATATGGCAGTAATCTTACCTTACATTGTTTCATCAAAGTATTGGAAGATTAACGCTGAACTAGTACTTGGTAAGAAAATAAAAAGAACTTTTCTTTTAACCGTGGAAAAATTCGATTTAATTGATTCTAAAGTAAGAGAAGAAGATGAGAAAAGGTTTGATAGTAGCGTCGAAGAAAGGTTTTTTAATGATTTCCAAAAAGTTATAAAAGATTGGAAAATTTACAGAGAGCCAGAAGCCTTGGTAATTAATGGGAGATTGTTCATTCCAGATTTCTTAGTCGAAAAGAATCCATTTAAAATCTATGTGGAAATAGTAGGCTTCTGGACAAAAGAATATATTAGAGAAAAACTAGAAAAATTAAGAAATTTCAAAGGAGGAGAAATTTTAGTTCTTTTAAATCAAGAGCTAAGTAAAGAAGACTTCTCAGATTTTAACGTCATAAAATATAAGAATAGAGTAGACATCGGCCTAGTTTATAAATGGCTAAAGGACTATGAGAGAAAGAACGCTGAGAGTGTTAATATAAGTTATAGCCTTGAAGGAGACGTGATCTCTTTAAAGGATTTATCAAGGAAACTTAACGTGAGCGAGGAAATAATCAAGAAAAATATACATGATGACAAATACGTGTTCACTGGAAATTATTTTGTTAGAAAAGACTTTTTGGAAAAGCTTAAAGAAGAGAATTTTGAGAACAAAAAGCTTAGCGAATTAATAAAGATATATGGTGATTATATTACAGAGGTTTTAGAATATTTAGGATATAAATTTAAATGGCTAGGCATAACTGATGCTGTCGTTAAAAAATGAATGCTGTAATACTTGACCTTGACGGTACTTTAGTAACTACAGTAAAAGTTCATAGAATGGCTTGGGAATTGGCATTAAAAGATCTAGGAATAAAAATATCCGTAGACCTTGACAAATTAATGGGAAGAAAAACAGAGGAAATTGCTAAATTATTGGCTAAAGATAGATGGAAAGAATTATATGAGAGAAAGAACGCATATTTTGATAATCTAGTTAAAATTTACGCAAAACCAACTCCTTGTGCAACAGACCTTGTTAATAAACTGAAGAAAGAAAAAATTAAGACAGCAGTAGTTACTTCATCTTTAAGAAGATCTGCAATAGAGTCTTTGAAAATATTAAATTTTGAACCAGATATATTGGTTGCAGGGGACGACGTCAAAAAAGGTAAGCCAGACCCTGAACCAGTATTAAAGGCTCTATCACTTCTAGGAGAAGACCCTAGAAACGTATTTGGTGTAGGAGATACTTTACAAGACGTTATAGCTTACTATAATTCTGGAATAAGAGAAATTTACTTAGTTAAAGGAGATTTAAAAATAGATTACGATGAGGCAATGAGAAAATATAATGCAAAAGTGATTGAAACTTTATGTTGCATAATAAATCATTGAGGCTTTGCTGTAATTCTTATTAACCAATATATTGATTTTATCACGCCTAGCGTATTATTAAGGTTTATTTGAGAAAAAGTCTTAGAGAACTCTCCTTTAGTGTTCTTTAGTTGAAGGAATATATAATCTATATTTGAGAATATCTTATCTATCATTATTTGCACAAACTTCCTTACTAATTTGTTCTTTATACCGCCTGTCAGTATTGGTATTAAGTCCCTTGTAACTTTAAGATCATAATGCCAGGAAATATAAAGTAAGTCCCAATAATTTTGAGGTAATGTTTCTGGCTTTGGATAAGGATTTTTACTTATATACGTTGTTGATATTGGTATTACTGGCAATGGAAATATCCATGCAGTGAACTTATGATCTATAATACTCTGGACAGGGTTTATGCTTTCTTCTACGTCCTTCTCGCCTTCCTCTGGATATCCTATTGTCATGGTATAGCAAGGGTAAATATAATTATCATTCATTATGGCTGTAGCATCCAAAATTACATCCTTCCACTCTCTAGGAGTCCATGGAAAAGCCTTTGCAGTCATATACTTTTCAAGAATTTTTAAACTTCCAGTTTCAAGTCCTACTACTGGAGCTGCAGCTCTATCTACATCATATCTAGCAATCTCAGCTATTGCCTTCACGGTCTTAGGACTTTCCCTAACTGCAGGAGCAGAAATATGTGGAAACCATATTCCATCAACGCCCATGTTCATCACCTCAGTGAATAGCTTAACTATTGCGTCATGGTTAGTCCTTAATTTAGAGGAACCATAAAGCATTACGTCGTCTGTTATAAACTCTACTCTCCTCCAACCTCCTTTTAAATTAACTTCTACTTCTTTCTTAATCTGATCTAAAGGAATAGAACGGAAAGTTTCTGGCGTCACAGAGCAGAATTTACATCCTCTAGGACATCCCCTAGTTATCTGAACTTCTCCAAGCCTTGCAGGATTCTTTATAGTAGGAATTTCCTCGATCTTTGCATTCCTACCTTTAACTATAGGCGGAACATCTTCACCGTCAATAATTTTCTTAGCTATAATAGGTAAATCAACCTCTGCCTCACCTAGAAATACTACATCAACCCAGTCTGGTTTTCTTAAACTCAACTCCCAAGACCCAGGACCTCCAGCTATTACTTTAAAATTGTATTTTTTCTTGAGCTTTGAAACCTTTTCACCAAATTCAGAGAAGAACTGAGCAGTCCAAGTTGGTCCACCGCCGAAGATAAAGCTGAGCTTTGCACTAACTGGATTCAAACCAAAAGGATCATGAACTGTGATTCCAAGAATTTTAGCATCTTTAATATACTTCTCAATTTTCTCTGGGGGAACGACTGTCACATCAAAACCAGAATTAGACAAGATAGCCTCTACTTTTCTTAATGCATATGGGGCGTAAGCCGCATTATCTCCTTTTAACGGTACCTTAGGAGTGAAGAATCTGTCCATGAAGAGCCTTGGAACTAATCTAGAAGGCATGCATGCAACATATCCTAAAACGCTTGAGCCACCATAATCTGTGAAGGATCCCCTATCAGAAGATAGTATTATCTGATAGGGCATAAGGTGTATTTCGAGCTATCTAAAATAAGCATTTCTTCAAAAAACTACTAATTGGGAAAAATACTACAGTTAAATTGAAAATGAGAGTAATACTCGATTTTATCATTGATTAAAGACTAAGAGTTCCAAAATATTTTTCGCTTTTGATATTACCGTTGCGAAAACTACGTAAGTCATACTTATGATAGTATCGTAACGTTTTTAAATATTATATTCACTCTTTATCTTGATGGCTACTAAAGTAAAGTTCAAGTATAAGGGAGAGGAGAAGGAAGTAGATATTTCGAAGATAAAGAAGGTTTGGAGAGTTGGCAAAATGATATCATTCACCTACGACGACAACGGTAAAACTGGCAGAGGAGCAGTTAGCGAAAAAGACGCACCAAAAGAACTACTAGAGAAATTAGAGAAGAAATAAGAAGTCCTTTTCCTCTTTTAATCTAATTTCTTTTTCTTGGTTCATTGTTAATATTTATATTCTTTAAAGAGAATAAATACTCATGGTAAAAGTTATAAAAAGAGATGGAAGCGAAGAAGAACTAATTTATGAGAAGATAGTAGTTAGTGTATTAAAAACTGGAGCTCCTATTGACATAGCAAGAAAAATAGCTTTCATGACAATAGGTAAGATATATATGGATAATAAAGAGAGTGTAACTGCAAAGGAGTTAACATCATTAATACTTAATTACTTGAAGGCAGAAAATGAAACTTGGTATAGAAACTGGATAGCATATGATAGAGTAGCAAAAAAGAGGGAAACAGAGAAGGAATTAAAATGATGAGCTTCCAGGCTTAGCGAACAATGAGCAAATGGTTGCAAGAGCTGATTAAATGTCGTATGGACAAGAATAATCATTTTTATTCAATTTTTTTCTAGCCAAGCTACACAATGGACAAATGTTTATAACTTCTCCGTCTGTAGAATTTACTAGTCTTCTAACTACAGAATTTACTAGATCCATCATTTCTTCATCAGCTTCAAGTTTCTTTTTAGCATCTTCATTACCCCTTTTGCCTTTTAAATAATAGTTTACCTCTGCAGAACTTATGCCCATTAATGTAGATATTTGCAATTGAGATAATCCTTGAGCGTAAAGTCGCTCAACTAAAATTGCTTTTATTACTGGAATTATATCTCTTACTGCAACCTCGCATGGTGCTACTACTTTTCTATTCAAGTTAATCTGCTATATTTTATCTTTAACAGTATTTAACGATTTCTACATTTTTTGCCATACATTATTTCGTATCTCTTTACAATTATTGTAAACTAAGTATACCAAATACCTCGTCAGAGGAAAACCTTAAAGTGAAACCTAATTTCTTACCAATTTTTATCATTGGGATGTTATCGGGTAATGTGTAAAATTTCACTTTGGTCATACCTAGTTTTTTAGCTTCTTCTATAATACTCTTTACAAGCATAGTCCCAATACCTTTTCTTCTGTGTTCAGGCTTTACTACTAAAGAAAACTCGCCATCTTCATATAGTGAAATTTCTCCAACAATTTCGCTATCAATTACTGCTATTAAAGTAACTTTTGACGATTTTGTCAAATTTACTACATCTTGCTCGCTGAGTCTTGTAAAAGAGAAGAACCTCATATAAAGGTCGTCTGGTGACAGAGAATTGTAGAGATTATAAATTCCCTCCACGTCGGAGAAGTTAGCTTTCCTTATTTGTAAAGCATTTATCATATTTATATTTTACAACTTATATTTAAAAAACTAGCATACTATTTGATGAAGCTTTATAAAATCCGTTCTACCTTCCTCTAATGTAGGATCTCCACCAGTTATAACTATGTTATCGTTGCACTTAACAAATTTTTTGGAAATTTCTTCAGCATATACTATTATATCATTTAGTGTAATTAGCGATTTTTCAGTAAGAAAAGGATAGACGCCCCAACATATCTTTAATTTTCTAATTAATTCTTTATTCGGAGATAGTCCAATTATTGGCACTTTTGGTCTGAGCCTTGATATTCTTATAATAGAAGTTCCACTTCTACTATGCACTACTAAAAGCCTTGCCTTAGAAATTTCAGCTACATTTACTGATGCTACTGCTATTGCATCATCTCCAGTAAGGGGAGGGGGTCTTACTGTCTTCACTCTTTTCTCTACAGCTAAAATTATATCGTGAAGAGTCTTTACGGCCTCTACTGGGTAATTACCAGCAGCAGTCTCATCACTTAGCATTATGGCGTCTACTCCTTCCGATACCGAATTAGAAATATCAATAACTTCTGCTCTAGTTGGTATAGGATTATTTACCATCGATTCCAAAACCTGAGTGGCAAGAATTACTGGTTTTCCGTAAAGCTTCGAAAGTCTTATTATCTTTTTCTGGGTAAAAGGGAGATTTTCTAAACCTATTTCTACTCCTAAATCTCCTCTGGCCACCATTACACCGTCCGCTACTTTAATAATATCCTTGAGGTTTTCAACAGCATTTTTCTTTTCAATTTTGGCGATTATCCACGCTCTATCTTTTGAAATGCTCTTCACTTTCAATACATCGTCTTTACTAAGGACGAATGATAAACCTATGAAATCTGCTTCTAAATCTAAAGCTTCTTTAAGGAGTTGCAAATCGTTATCTGTAACTCCAGACGGAATTTTGATATCTGGAATATTTATTCCCTTCCTAGAAGTTACAGTTCCGCCTTCAATAACTACTCCTTCTACTCTATCTTTTTCTACTTTTGTTACGTTAATTTTTATACTACCATCTGCAATTAATACATAGGAATTTTCTTTAACCCCAGAATAAAATAATGGGTCTTCAACTGGAATTCCTTCATAAGGAGAAAAAACAACTTTATCTCCAGGTTTTAAAACGATTTTCCCTTTTATATCTCCTACCCTAATTTTAGGCCCAGGAAGATCTACTAAAATTGAAGCATCAGAGTATTCCTTTATTTTCTCAAAATACTCTTTATGACTTTCAGTAGCCCCATGTGCAAAGTTTATCCTAAAAATATCAACATATTGCGAAAGTTCTTTTACTTTATCTATACTTGAAGGACCTAATGTGGCAATAATCTTTGTTTTTCGCATTTATGAATAACTTGTTGATACTTGGTTAATATTTTCGCATGCTTCAGGAATGCCGTTATCGCAAGCTTTCTTCCTTAATTCTTGAGCCTTCTTAAGGTCATGAAGTTTTTCATAAGCTAAAGATAACTTGTATAGGAATTCTCCATTATTTCCTACATCATTTAGCACTTTATCTAATTGATCTTTCTTACCTCTGTTCACTATAGAATTAATTGCTATATCAACGAATTCACTATATTTCCCAACCTTGGCATAACAAGAAATAACCCTTTTTACGTTACCGCAAACTGAAATATCAAAGATTTTACCTATTGAATCAAGTACTTCAACAAGGTATTCGCATTTTGCAGCGTCTATTATATTACAAATAACCCAATTAGCTTGGGAAATATTATTTGATGAGACTGTTTTCTCAATTAGTTCTATCCCTTGTTTTACATAACCATCTATTATTCGTTCCTTGGCTTCAGTCAAGGATTTTATTAGTTCATGAGTATCGGTTACCATTAAGTATGTATTGTAACCGAAGCTTAAATATGTTTTAGTTTCGATTTACAGTGAGTCTATTTAAAATTTAACATAGCGTGAGATGTAACCTAAATCTTTCAATCTACCTAGGACTAAATCTGTAGTATATTTACCCATTGCGGGAGCATAACTCCAGCCTAGTCTGCAAGCACCAGTGGCTACTGTAATGTTATCTCTTTTCCCGATTATAGGAAAACCGTCAGGAGAGCATGGCCTGAATCCCATGTTCATTTCATAAATATATGAAATATCGACAATCTTAGAAGACTTGTCAAGAACTAGTTGTGCCCTACTGGAATCGTAAGAACTATCTGCGTCAAATCCGCCGGTTATTTTTATAAAATCCTCAAAAGGCGAGATAGCTATTCCATCGTCTACCAAAACTAATGGCTTATTATACTTAGGTGTTCCCTTAACTCTATAACCATAGCCTTTGAACGCTGTAACTGGCAAATTACTAATAAATTTAGTAGTCCAAACACCTGATGCTAGAACTATTTCGTCAAAATCTTTCAACTCCTCTAAGTTTCGAACGTCTTTATTTACAATTTTTACTCCTTTAAGTTCATTTCTCATTCTATCTATAAATTTCTCAGTAGAAATTCTTGATAGCTCTGGGAAAAATATTGCACCTGCGAATCCTTCAAAGTCAACTTTTTCAAACTTAGGATTAAAAGGGCTTTTTTTCTCTTCTTCTAATCCTTTTTCCAGATCTTCTTCCCTAAGATAAACTTCGTATAATCCATCATCCTTATAATCAAAATCGTTACTTTCTTCTGCCATTTCTTTGTAAGTCTTCAATGAAAACTCTGCCATCTCCCTCATAGTTTTCCAAGCATCCTCTGGAGGATTCTTATTTAGATTTTTAAGGAGCTCTTTCAACCAGAACTTATTAACGTTCCTTATATATGTAGTACCCCTAAGACTATATTTTAACATTTTTATTATCATGTGCGTGGAATTTATTTTATCAAATCTATAAGGCTCTATTAATCCTGCAGCATGAACAGAATAACTACCTAAGTCAGCTTTTTCAAAAATTGTAACGTCTACATCTTCTTTCTTTAAAAAATATGCGGTAAATAATCCAACTATTCCACCACCAACTATTGCAACTTTCATTTCAATTCACTCAATATTTTTACTGCTATTTTCTTAATATTACTTTCTTTAGTTGAAAGTTCCTCTAAATATTTTATTTGGTTTAATATATTTTCTTTAGTTATAAAACCTTGTTTTACTAACTCCAATGAATATTTCCAAGCATAAATCCTGACTGAAGGTTTCTTATGACTTAAAAACTCATAATATCTCTCTTTATCAGAAGGTTGAATAATACCTAGTTCTACCAATTTAGGAAAAAGTTTCCAAGCTTTCTTCCTAATTGTTGGGTAGTAACTCCTTAATAGTCTCCAAAAAGAGTACCTAGAAGAAACTATTATATCCTTAGGCACTAACTCATATTTTAATAATTCTTCAACGTGTTCCCATGCAGATATTTTTATTTTATCAGAGTTCGCAACCAAAGTTCTTTCAATTCCTTCTATTGTAAGCATTTTATAAACCTCGAGGTGATTCCAGGCATCGTCTCTAACTCCTTGTAAAGGAAACCATAAGAGAGATCTAAAAAATCCTCTATTTTCTAGCAAATTTGAATAATATCCAGATTTAATGATATTTATTACTTCCTCCCAAGCCTTTTGTCTAATTTCTTGCTTTGGGCTTTTAAGATCTTTAAGTTTCAATTTATCCACCAGATGCAGTAAGTACTATAGTTAATTTATCTCCATCTTTAATTTTCTCATCTTCTATAATAGGTACACCGTTTCTAAGAACTACTGTACCTTGTATTGTATAGCCTAAATGTTTTAGTAAATCTCTTACTCTATAATAGTCTGGAACCTCGAGGGATTTAGTAACATTTTCTCTTGCCAAATTTACCTCAACTTTCATAAGTTTAAGCTATCTTTTAGCGTTTTTAAATTTTCCAAACAATACATTAATTGGCTTATTTCATCCTTATTTTTTGTATGAAAAGATATTCCATCACCTATTATACAATTCTCTGGAATGTCCAACCTATACTTACCGCAAATTTTAGTAAAAGAAAAAGTAAGATTTTTAATTTTATTTATTTTATGATAAATTATTCCTTCTCCTGAGCTAGTCTTTATTTCACCTTTATAACTTCCTTTAATAATTTGCAAAACAGAAATATATTTAGATAAAAAATTAAAATATGGAATATCTAAAATTCTAAATCTAACATTAAATATCTCTACATATTTATCTTCAAATTTAACTTCTAATTCTTTACATTGAATCAATTCCATGGGTTCGTATTTAGGTAATCTTAACTCATTAATGAGTGTATAAAATTCATCTATAACGCCAATAGTTTCCCCTTTAACCCCTTGGTATTTCATTAAATACCCAATATATTCGTCTTCACTTATTTTGCCTTCTAGAAGTTGTAAAGATTTATTATTTAGCTCTTCGTCTTTAATTTCCGTTTTAAATACAGCAAAATTTCCATATCCAAAACTAGGAATATATTGTAATAAATATCCTTCAAGAAAGAAATACCTTATTCCTCTATTAATTGTATAAATTAGCTTATCTAAAACATTAGAAGGGATATCGCTTATCTTTAAAATTATTTCCCCAGAGTAAAAGTAGCGTTCTTTCCCATTCTCGATATCTTGATAACTTCCATAATCATAAAGAGTAACGTTATTATCTCTCAATCCTTGTCTACAGACTAGCATTACATATACGCCAAAGCCCTATATTTTGCCATAATTAATCCCTTTTCATAGCAGTTAAGTACGGAATTTGCTACTTTATTCCACCTAAAGTTTTCCTCAACTCTTTTTACGGCATTTTCTCTGACTACAGACCAAAGATGGACATTATCGGTCTTGTAAATATAGCTCTTGTTAAGATAACTCCTATCCTCGTTTTCATCTGCTAAGGATAAATAAATAGCAGTTTTAATTGCCGTAGCTAAGGATGATATACTCTCTGGTTCGACTAAAAATCCTGTTCCGTCCTTATTCCACCTTAAGTCTAGGATCGATTCAGTCAGACCGCCCACAGAATAAGCTATTACTGGAGTTCCTACAGCCATTGCCTCAATAGCGTTAATACCAAAAGGTTCCCATCTAGAAGGAACTACAAATACTGATGCTACGTAATGCATTACCTTATAAATTTCTGGATTAATTCCATGAGAAATTAATAAGCGAACGTTGTCCCTAATTTCTGCAGACCTATCTATTATATCTTGTAATAAGCCGTAATCTCCAGTAGGAACACCAAAGACTATTAATCTAGCGTTCCAAATCTCATTGACTACATCTTTGAACGCTCTAAGGAGTAAGTCTATTCCTTTTTGATAAATTATTCTACCAGTAAAGAGAACTAACGGACCATCTTGAAGCTCTTCAGTAGTCCAGTCATCTTTTATTCCTATCCTATGTCTATTATTCCATAACATGTTACCAGTAGTATAATCTTCTGGAATTGCCTTTTGCAAGGAAATTAATTTATATGCAGATTTCCTTGCAACTTTCCTATCTGCAGTACCAAAGTACTTTATAGAGAGTGCGGAAGCTTCCTCAAGCTTCCAATCGGTTCCATTATAAGTTACACAGCTCTTATTTTCCATAAAATTCCCTATATAAGGAAAAACATCGTAATTTAAGTAACTTTTACTAACTGTAGCTATTATATCCGCCTCATAAGCGCCAAACCTTTCTATCTTACCTTCACAATAATCCCATAAAACGCTAGTTTTGTATGCTATATGCTTTGCTACCATCCAAATATAATGATAATAATCTTCAAGACCTCCCCAATCTGGGGATGCGTAATGCCAAGGAGCACCTACTTTATTTAGTAAGTGTATTGTATACATTAGTGGTACGATAACTCTCCTTTGTTCAAACATTAATTTTGCCTTTACCCCAGCTAATACTGAATGCCAATCATTAACATGTATTATTGAAGGAACATCTTCTAAGCTCATGTTCTGAATTAAACCTTCTATAGCTCTAGCTAATAGTGCAGATTTTTCCATCGCGTAATCGTAAATTCCCCAAGAATCCATTATTCTTCCAGTATCATAATCAAGGCCTTTAGCCAGCATTATTTTCATTCCGTCCAATTCACCTATTTCAAA
The DNA here is from genome assembly GCF_009729015.1 of Acidianus ambivalens. NCBI lineage: Archaea > Thermoproteati > Thermoproteota > Thermoprotei > Sulfolobales > Sulfolobaceae > Acidianus > Acidianus ambivalens. Next base: position 1,077,073 of record NZ_CP045482.1, read on the forward strand.
TCCCAACTTGTAAGGATAATGTGCACCATTCATTCCTTTTCTAATGCCATAAATCGTCATTCCGGAATCCCTAAGTTTTAGTAAGCTCCTATAGTAGTCATTCATATGCCTTCCATGGCTTGGCATTATGACAGCAACTTGTTTACCAAGTGATGCGAGCTCCTTTCCTAAGTTATATACTGCAGTGCCTAAACCACCCATGCTAGCTATTTTAGATAATTCAAAAGTAAGTAACCATATCTTTTCAATTTTATCTGGAATCCATAAAGACTCAATCCTTTTCATTTCCTAACCACTCCTTTAGATATTTCAAATGATCTTTCAAACTCTCATCTCTTTTAATTATCTCCTCGAATTCCTTTTTATTCCATGCTACAGAACTTCTTTTACCGTTTTTAATAAAGAAGAAAGGTTCATTATTTATGCCAAGTTTATGAAGCTCTTCATTGAGAAAAGCGTTTATTGCATAAAATTCATTTATAAATGCGTCAACAGGGGTAGAATAAGCGTTAAAGTAATTATGAACTTCTGCAGGGCCTCCTCCACCTGTAAATAAGTAATAATAATTATCACTAGTAGTAAAATACTTCCAAGCTTTCAAATAATCTCCTCCTAGTTCCTTTGATGGCATTTCAGCTCTCCTTACTGCCTCGTCATAAGCCCATTGCATTATATTACCTAACCAACTACTCTCATCCTTATTTATATCAGCCCAAGAGGAAGTTCCTTGTATGTCTATATCATAATAGGATTCATTTATTAATTCTCTGGGCAAAGCAAACTTTACTCCCCTCTTATTGAGCTCTCTTGGCAACCATCTGAGAAAATCTAAAATTCCTGATTCTGGCCAATGATGTTCTCCAAAAGTTTCATAGTCAACAAATATTGTGACAACTTGACCAGGAGAATCCTTAACCCAATTTGCAAATTTATCTGCAGTTAAAGGATATTGATCCCAATTCCTTGAGGAAAATCTAAACGCTACATCGTCGCTTAGCCTATAATTTCTAAAAAGGATAGTAAGTCCTTTTCTTCTATACACAAAATTAGTGCTTTTACCATTTAATGTACTCTCCTTGCCTTCCATTATTATTCCTTTATATCCTATCTCTTGTACCATATCTAATATTTGAGGATTAGTTAAGAGTTCAGTATTCTCGAAAACTTGAGGCTCTTGTTTAAAATACTCCTTTATTATCTCTTTCTGCTCTCTAACTTGCTCTTTCCACTCAGTCTTATCTTCCCATAAGGAAGTAACCGAGTGATAATAAGTTTGTCCTAAAAATTCTACCTTTTTTGTAGATGAAAGAATTTGGAAAAGTTCCAATACGTCTTTGCCCCATTTTTCAGCTTGTTCTATAAATGTACCAGAAAGTGAAAAGAAGAACTTTACTTCTCTACCTTCGTCTTCCGCATTCTCTATTTCTTCTAAGATTATTTTAGTAGCAGGAATGTAACACTTCCTCTTAACTCGATCAAAGATTTCCTTGTTTAATTCCATGTCGAAGAATCGCTCTAGTACATTACCTCTAAACCTAGGATTCCAGAACGCGTCCTTTCTGATCCTAAAAGGTTGGTGAACCTCAAAGCCAAGTATTATTTTGTCTACCATAAATTCTTATACGGTGTACATAATAAAAATTATATGGAATGGAAGATTGAAGATGTTAAAGTCATTATTCCAATAGGTGGAGAGGCAACAAGATTAAGGCCTTTAACCATAGAAACATCAAAGGCTACAGTAAGATTACTTAACAGACCTTTAATAGAATTTTCCATTTACGAATTAGCAAAACAAGGAATAAAAGAATTCATATTTGGAGTTAGAGGTTACGTAAATTATAGATCTTTATTTGACACATTTAAGGAGGGAATAGGTTTTTCTGCTAGGTATAAAATAAAGCCAAGAGTACACTTCAAATATCAGCCAAGAGTTGATAGCGTAGGAAACGCTGACAGTGTAAGGATTAATATGGAGTATTATAGGATAAATGATATTACGTTAATAATTCAGGGAGACAATATTTTTAGATTAGATGTTAAAAAATTAATTAATTATCATTTAGAGAAAAAAGCTATGATGACGATTGTATTAAAGAAATGGGATAATGTAGAGGAATTTGGAGTAGCAGATGTTGATAATGACCTTAGAATAAAAAGATTCGTAGAGAAACCTAAAAAAGAGGAAGCGCCGTCAAATCTAATTAACACTGGAATTTATGTACTTTCTCCAGATATTAAAAAAGTCTTTGAAAGCGAAGACGTAATAAAAATGAGAGAAGAGGGTAAGATGGATTTCGGAAAAGATATTATACCTTACTTGATAAATCACGATTATCCAGTTTACGGATACATAACAGAGGACATCTGGTTTGACGTTGGCACTCCGGATAGATATTTAGATGCAATGCAAACTTTGTTGGCAACATTACCAGAAAATGAAATAGGAGGTAAAAGAATAGATGAAGATAAAAGAATCTTTGTCCAAGGGACTTCTCCAGATTCAATAAGGAGAAGGAATATAATAATTTCAAAATACAAGAAAGGTAAAATAAAAGTTGAGGGTAATGCTTTAATAGGTAGGCATTGCCAGATAGGTAATGGTATCTATATAGAGAACTCAGTAATAGATAACTTTACTATAGTTAAGAATAATGTAAAAATCGTAAAAAGCTCAATAATGGATAGAGTTTATTTAGGAGACAACGTTGAGATACAGAATTCAATAATAGGTAGGCATGTAGAAATTAAGGACGGAGTTAAAATAATAAATAGCGTAATAGCTGATGACGTTACTATAGGAGAAAACTCTGAAATAGTTAACTCTAGAATTTACCCCCACAGAGTTATAAACTCTGGGAGCAAACTTCATGATACGATACTAACGTGAGATAAATGAGATATGCAAGCATAGGCAATGGAAGGTTATTAGTGAATCTGGATGAGTTTGGTAGAATAGTAGATTTCTATTTTCCCTATATTGGAATGGAAAATCAGACCGCCGGTACCCCAATTAGGTATTCCTTTTGGGTTGACAATAAAGCTATTCTTGATACTGACTTAATTACGTCGTTAAGTTATTTAGATGATAGTAATATAATACAAATTGAATCTAAAAAGGATTGGCTAAGTATTTCGTCCTTTGCATTTATTGACCCAGATTCTCCAACGTATTATTTAATAATGAAAATCCTAAATAATAGCGGAGAAAATAAGAGGATAAAAATATTTTTCACTCATGATTTTAATATCTATTCAAATCCTTTTGGAGATACCGCATTCTTTGATCCATATACTTCTTCAATAATACACTACAAATCCAAGAGATATATTGGAATAAAATTACTTTCTGCAGGAACATTTGACGTTGAATATAATACAACAAAAGGAAATCCCTTGGACGACATTTATGACGGAAAATTAGATCAAAATCCCATAGCCCACGGAAATGTACAATCGTCTATAGGCATGGAAATAAAAGTTAACTCTTCATCCTCTTCTAAAATATATTATGTAATAACTGCGGAGAGAAACCTCGATGATTTAAGGAAAAAGTTAACAAAATTGAACACTGCAGAGATAGAATCCGATTTCGTTTCAACTTATATGTTTTGGAAGAGCTGGGTTAATAAAGGCAGTAAAGAAAGAAATTCCTTGAATAAATTATACAATGTAAGCCTCTTTGTAATTAAGAATCACATGGATATTAATGGTTCTTTCATTGCATCTTCAGATTTTTCGTTCGTAAATCTTTATGGAGATTCTTATCAATATTGTTGGCCAAGAGACTGTGCATATGCTGCTTACGCTTTAGATATCTCAGGCTATGGGGAATTAGCTGTTAGGCATTTTAATTTCATAAAAGATTTAGTTAGCCCAGAAGGTTTTCTTTACCACAAATACAATCCGAATAAAACATTAGCCAGTTCTTGGCATCCTTGGATATATAGAGGAAAAGGAATTTATCCAATTCAGGAAGATGAGACTGCATTAGAAATTTGGGCAATAGGAAGTCATTATGAAAGATATAAAGATTTAGACGAATTAAGCGAAATTTATAAAAAATTTGTAAAGCCTGGACTTCACTTTATTATGGACTTCATGGAAGACGGTTTACCTAAGTACTCCTTTGACTTATGGGAAGAGAGGTACGGAATACACATCTATACTGTAGCTACAGTATATGGAGCACTAACTAAGGGATCTATATTAGCTGAAGGAATGGGCGACGAGACATTAGCAGAAGACTCTATGGAAGTGGCAAAAACATTAAAGGACGAAGTTAAAAAACGCATGGTTTATAATGGCAGATTTGTTAGAAGAATAGATGAGAACGGGAATAAAGATCTAACTATAGACGCAAGTATGTATGCTCCATACTTCTTCGGCATGTTCGATCCGGCCGATGAAGTTGTGCAAAATACCATGGAGTTAATAGCTCAGAAATTAAATGTAAGCAATGGAATAATAAGATATGAAAACGATTATTATCAACGTAGAAAGCAACTACCAAATCCTTGGATAATAACCACTTTATGGTTAGCAGAATATTACATAGATACTGGTAAAATATCTGAAGCGGAAAAGTTAATAAACTGGGTAATAAATAGAGCAACAAAATCCGGGCTTTTACCAGAGCAGGTAGATCCAGAAACTTTCGAATCAGTATCAGTAATTCCTCTAGTATGGTCTCATGCTGAGTATATAATTGCTTTAAATAAATATGAAAGCATAAAGAAAAAAGAGTATGATAAACCCTGAGGAATGCGAAGATAGAGAATGGATAATACCTACTGGTACTGGAGGTTATTCTTCATCAACTATTTGCGGAATTAACTCTAGAACTTATCACGGATATTTAATAGTGCCTAAAAATCCTCCTCACTTTAGACACTTAGTTCTTTCAAAATTTGAGGATTTCTTTATTCAAAACGGAATTGAGTACCCTATTTCCACAAATAGATACAATTTTCAAGTATACTATCCAGAAGGGTATAAATTTCTTAATAGATTCATATTGGGCTCAAACTTTGTAGTTTGGGAGTATAACTTTGAAAATTCTTTAGTTAGGAAAACTCTAGTCGTAAATAAAGGGACTAATTCCGTTACAATAACATATGAGAGCGATAAAGGATTATTTAAAATCTGTCCTTTAATAACGTACAGAAGCCACCACGTAGCGTTAAAGGAAAGGCCAGGTTTCTTTGACTTTCAAACTAAAGGAGACACAATTGTTGTCACTTTAAATGATAATAAAATTCTCAATTTTAAAATAGAGGGAGAATTTAACATAGAAAATACAGGTTACTGGTATTATAACTTCTTTTATAAACTAGATTATGAAAGAGGATCCAATTACCTTGAGGATCTGTATAATCCATTCTGTATAATCACTAAAAATAACGAAATCACAATAACGGCTTATGTAGATAGCTTCGTAAAATCCACAAAAATTCATTTAAGAAAAGATGTGCTTCAGATGTTATCCTCAGCAGGAAGAGATTTTGTAGTTAAAGGAAAAGATGGCTGGGCAATTATAGCTGGTTACCATTGGTTTGACGAATGGGGAAGAGATTCCTTCATCTCAATGGAAGGCTTAGTTTTACTTAACGGCGAATATAGCATAGCTAAGGATATAATATCTAGATATTTAGAATATGAAGAAAGAGGATTTTTACCTAACGGTTTCCTGCATAATGGAGAGCCAATTTATAAAGGAGTAGATGTTTCACTATGGGCAATAAATGCTATTTATAAATACTATGTATATTCTCGAGATTTAGATTTCATAAAAAAGATATTTCCAAAGCTAATAGAAATTATAGATTGGTACTGGAAAGGTAACGGAATAGTGGAAACAATTAACGGCTTACTCTTTCATACGGGCTCGCCTAGAACCTGGATGGATGCAGAATTCGACACAACAGTAGTTACGCCTAGAGAAGGCGCTGCTGTAGAAATTAACGCTTTATGGTATAATGCACTAAAAATTATGGATTTCCTTTCTAAAGAATTAAAAATAAATTCGGATGAATTTGAGATAAAAGCAGAAAAAGTTAAGGCTCAATTTATAGAAAAATTTGTATCTCCTTGGGGATTATATGATTATTTAAATCCAGATTTAACTCCAGATACCTCTATAAGACCAAATCAGTTATTCGCATTTTCACTACCATTTAATGTAGTAGATGAAAACATAGGAAAAAGAATAGTAAATACAGTAGAGAAAGAACTCTTAAGGCCTTACGGCTTAAGTACGTTATCTAAGAGTGACAAAAAATACATTCCATTCTATAGAGGAGATAGAAGAAGCAGAGATCTTGCTTATCATAATGGACCAATATGGCCATGGCTAATAGGCTCATATATAGATGCAAAGATAAAATTAGAAAGAGGAAATATAATAGGAATCAAGAAGTTGATAAATTATTTACAGCCATTAATCAACGTTGCTATGGAAAATAATGGATATATTCCGGAACTCTTTGAAGATATACCGCCGTATAAATGGGGTGGATGCATAGCCCAGGCATGGAGTGTGGCAGAAGTATTTAGGTCATTAAATAATATAATCTCATCCTAAGTGAAAAATGCAGATCCTTTATACTCCTTATAAATAGATTTACAAGAAAAATCTATTTTTTCTTACGTTGATCTACGAATACCTGTAATTTGTAACCAGTCCATATAGTTTCTCCAGGCTTTACCCATTCAATTTCTACATCATCCTTATCTAAGCCAATTCTTTCAGCTAATTTTTGCCTAGCTTCTTCGTCGTATTTTCTATCAGGATTTCTAGTAGTCTCTATCCTTATCTTAAGCTTATCCATCTCATTATCATAAACAAATATATTGAACATACCGGTAGTATCTGGAATTTCGTTTACCGCGTCCTCAACATAAATTGGCAAGAGTAGCTTGCCCTTAACCTTAAACATCCACTCTACTCTGCCAGGTATTGGCTCCACAAACCTCATGTGAGTTATACCATAAGTAGGATCAGGATCAGTTAAGAACTCGTTCTTAACGTAATCTCCTAGGCTATACCTTATTAAAGGCATTGTGAAATGATTAAGTAATGTTGCTATTAATTCTCCCCTTTCTCCTTCTGCAGCAGGTTCGTCAGTCTTAGGATCTACTATATCAAATATTTCCATGTCTTCCCAAACTACTAACTGCCCTGGCAAATTAGGAACTTCTATCGCCATATGGCCATCTGTTGTTCCCCAAACGCTTATGGCAAGTTTAGCGTTAGGATGAACGGCGAAAAGTTTCTTCTTAGTATTTTCTGCGGCAGCTCCGCCGTGAAGCAATAAAACCTTGAAAGGTGTTTCCCAACCTTCTTTCACGGCTTCTTCTCCTATTAACCTATGAAGCCACGGAGTAGTAGCTAAAACGTCAACTTTCCATAATTTAAATATTAGATTATGTCTATTCTTCCAGCTAAAATATGTCTCACCGCCTCCAGCAATGGCTGTAGCACCGCATCTCCACATTGCCGTTTCTACTAACGGAGGACCCCAACTATAGAAACCGCTCATATTTAGATAATTAGCATAAACAGTTGTAGGTTTCACATCTGCGAAGGTCCATAAATACCTTGCTTGGCCTTCTTCAAAATAATCTAACTCTAATGCACCCCAACCTTGAAAAGTAGGCATTCCAGTTGAACCAGATGTTGCACCTACAAACCTTATTCTTCTAGCAAGTTCCGGAACCATGATTGTACCGAAAGGAGGATTAGACTGCAAATCCTTCCTTAACTCGTCTTTTCTCAGAATCGGAATTTTAACCACATCCCTCCAATCTTTTATCATGTCCGGCTCAAAGCCCTTTGACTTCCAGAATCTCCTATAAAATTCTGAATGATCCCAGGCCCATTTAACTATCCTTTTTAATCTAAAAGTTTTTAATTTCTCTAAATCTTCTCTTTTCATTGTCATTATTTTCGGGTTCCATAACTTATCTGAATGGATATAGTCAGTTCTAATAAATCCCTCATCTCTTAACTCCTTGTGTATAGCTTCATATTCCTGGAGAACTGAACTCATTTCTCTCACCTACTTATACTATTTAAAAAATTTAAGCATATTTGTAGAATCCTTCTCCAGATTTTTTACCTACCTTACCTTCTTTAACCATCTTAACTAGCAAATCTTGAGGTTTATACGCAGAATAACCCTTGTTATATATATCCTCCAAATTTCTTAGGACGTTATCAATACCTAATTCGTCTGCAATTTCTAATAAACCTTTAGGAAAATTATATCCATATTTCATTACGTCATCAACTTCGCTAGGCTTAACTATATTATTTTCAACAAGCCAAGCCGCTTCATTAACTGCTAGAGAGAGTAATCTAGCAGGATCTACTTTTGACGTAGCAGGTAACTTTACCTTTGAATATTTATTACCAGGATACTCGTAAAATCCCTTACCAGACTTGACTCCTAGCTCTTTTCTCGCAACTTTTTCCTTAAATAATTTACACGGCACATCAGAAGTACCTCTTTTTACTATGTTTTCCCAAAGATCTACATCTATATCCAACCCAACGTAATCTGAAAGCTCAAAGATACCCATGGGAAGGCCTATTTTATTCCTAGCACAACTATCTACTTCTTCTATACTAGCCTCTCCGCTTTCGACTTCTCTACAAGCTTCCTGCATAAGTCTAAGGAATATTCTATTACCTATAAAGCCAGGAACTTCTATCCTAAGCTTTACGGGAACTTTTCCTAAGCTTCTTGCCAACTCTACAGTTTTGTTTGCCGTATCCTCTGAAGTATATTTAGACGGAATTACTTCAACTAATTTCATTATTTGAGGAGGATTAAAAAAGTGCATTCCTATAACCTTATCTTTTCTTGAAGTGAATTCTGCAATTTCAGAAATCGGTATTGAGCTAGTATTAGTAGCAAGTATTGCTTCCTTAGGAGCTATTTCGTCCAAACTTTGAAAAACTTTCCTCTTTAAGTCTAGGATTTCTGGAACAGCTTCAATAGCAAAATCTATATCCTTTGCTACGTCATAAGAAGTCGACATTTCAATTCTGGAAAGGATTACTGATGGATCCTCCTTAACGGTACCTTTCTCATAAAATTTTCTTAAAGACTCCTCCATTCTTTGCTTAGCTCTATTTAATATATCCCAAGAAATGTCAATTAATTTAACTTGGTGCCCATATATTGCCAAAACTTCAGCTATTCCATGACCCATAGTTCCAGATCCAACTACAGCAAATTTCATGACTTTACTAATAACAGAGAAGTTTATAAGGTTTAAATTCCATTAAATAATTTATACCATGAAAGGAGCTGTTCTGTATAAATATAATGAACCTTTAAAAATTGAAGATAATCTACAAATTCAATCTCCCAAAGAAGGAGAAGTCAAAGTCAAAATTGTAGCTACAGGAATGTGCCATTCAGATATTAACGTATTTGAAGGAAAAACTCCAGTACCTCCTCCGGTAATTGCAGGCCACGAGATTGCGGGAATAGTTGAAGAAGTAGGCCCAGGTGTTACTAGGGTTAAACCCGGGGATAGAGTAGTCTCAGCATTTATACACCCATGCGGAAAATGTAGAAATTGCATTTCTGGACATGAAAACTTATGCGAAACGTTCTCCGCAGTAAGGTTAAAGGGCACAATGATGGACGGCACTACTAGGGTAAGGCTTGACGGAAAGGAAGTTAGGACTTTCTTAGGTGGAGGATTTGCCGAATATGCGGTTGTAGGAGAAAACGCATTAACTGTAGTTCCACCAGAAGTCGATTTAGAGAAAATTGCAGTACTAGGTTGTGCGGGTCTTACTGGTTATGGAGCAGTAAACTCAGCAAAAATAGAGCCAGGAGAGTCAGTTGCAGTAATAGGAGTTGGAGGAGTAGGATTATCAGTAATTCAATTGCTTAAGGCAAGCGGAGCAGGAAGAATAATAGCAGTAGGTACTAAAAAATGGAAATTAGATAGAGCAATAGAATTAGGAGCGACAGACGTAGTTAACTCAAAGGAGACTGACCCAATAAAAGCAATAAAAGAATTAACTAACGGAGGAGCAGATGTAGTAATAGAGGCAGGCGGAAATGAAGAAACCATAAAGATGGCAATGGATTCCGTAAGAATAGGAGGTAGAGTAGTATTAGTTGGTTTGCCTCCAGTGAATGCAATGATACCTTTCAGAGTTGCGTCAATTGTTAGAAACGGAATAACAATAATAGGAAACTACGGAGGAAGACCTAGAATAGACATGCCCAGACTTCTGGATCTAGTGAGACTTGGTAAATATGACCCATCTAAACTAATAACAGGAAGGTTCAAATTAGAAGAAATAAATGAAGCGGTAAAATTACTTAACCAAGGAGAGGCAATTAGAAGTTTAATAATTCCAGATTAGTCACCAAAAGCTAGCGTCAGTGGTTATTAAACCTAGAGAACGAGCAACGTCCCTTAAAGATATTACGCCAATTATTTTTCCGCCTTCAGTAACTACTAAATGCCTTATTTTATTATTAGTCATTAAAAGAGCTGCATCCCCAACTTCAGTACTTGCATCTGCAGTAATTAGATTAGTCGACATAACCTTACTTGCTGGAGTTTCTAAAGGGTAATCGTCAGCTATTGCTTGTATTATATCCCTCTCTGTTATTATTCCCTTAGGAGTATCTCCATCAACAACTAGTAAAGAACCTACGTTTTCTTTCCTCATCAGCTTTGCACAGTCTTTAAGAGAAGCAGAAGAAGAAATAGTAACAGGAGGTCTAGTAATTAATTCTTTGATTGACATCTATTAAATTCTCGAACAGAAGTAAAAAAGAGTTACTGGTTGTTTTCGCCAATAACCTCCTTAAATACTTTCTCTGATGTATAAAAAACGTCAACTCCTTCTTCACCTCTTTCAACAAACGTTATTTCCTCTAGGCCAGAGGGAGACTTAATCATGAAAGACACAACTTTGCCCGCAATAAAAGGAAAAACTTCGTGGTTTTCTTTTAATTTCCTAACCCTTTCTATTGCATCTAACAAACTAATGTTTAACTTCTGCATGTATTAAATGCAAAAATAATAAAAAAGAGACATAGGCGAAAATTAACATTCAATCACTCTCTCCACATTGCCTACTCTTAGGTATACCATCTTATTGCAAGTGGAATTTAATAACTCATCATGAGAGGCAAAAACTACCGTTCCATTATACTTCTTGATCATTTCTGATATTATCTTAGAATTCTCTACATCAAGATTAGCAGTAGGCTCGTCTAGCAATAATATCTTGGCCATTGACGAGAAAGCCAAAGATAATTTAGCTAACTTCCTTTGTCCAGAACTTAACTGATATGGTTTTTTATCTAATGGAATATTAAATAAATTAAGGAGCTTATATACGTTATCATAATCGAAGCGTCTTAGACTAAAAATAAACTTTAAGTTATCGTTTAATGACAAGTTTTCAAGGAAAATTAAATGTTCTTCAGACATGTATAATATATCTTGTCTCATCTTAACTGAAGGCTCCTCTCCAAAAATTTTAATATAACCCATATTTGGTCTCAATATTCCATATAATAAATATAATAGAGTAGTCTTTCCAGAGCCATTAGGACCTTTAATAAATACTTTTTCATTTTCGTTCACATCTAAAGATACTTTTAACTGAAAATTACCCAGTGTTTTTATTGCATTAATTTCTATTACTTTATTCAATTTCTCTCACCTTTACAAATCTATGCTGATTAGAATAAGCAATGTAAATAGTATAATAATCTAAAAATATCGAAAATAATATAATTCCTAAGAGATCAAATTCAAAGTGCATTATATGAGTTAAAGGATACCAGAATCTACCTACAAAAATATAATACAATATTGATAGGAATAATGGTATAATTCCGACCATGGTGAATATCCTCAATAATTTTTTAAATGAGCTAGATATAGATAAACCATTTATAATAAAAAGGCCTATAATATTTGAAAGCTTACTCCTTATACTTAAAACCATAAGTACTGACAATAGCAAATACACAATTTCTAACGATTCCGTAAACTCAAGAACCTTATTAAAATTAGATAATGATATAGCACCAGAAAAGATAAAAGATCCTTTATGTGGATAGAAATTTATAGCAGTGTTATTAAACAGTAGCCTTAAGCTATTTTCAAAGCTTGAAAGCTTATCTATAATAGGGGTGGAATTTAATATTATAATACAACTAGAGCATAATAATATGTCATTAAAATCTGACTTATTCAATGGTAATATAGCAATTCCACTACCAGAAAAATAGGAATTATATAGAACACCAACTACCTTTAATGGTATCGTATAATTCTTAAAATATATTGTAATATTACTTCCCAATTTTAAGTGAAGAATTTTTAATGCATGATAAACTAAATAAATTCCGTATTGAGGAAATTTTCCCTCCGCTATCATAGGTTTTATGTAGATTAATCTATTTGCACATGATAGATTACATAGAGCAATATATGAAATACCTATTTCTGATGTTATGGAAACTTGGCCTGCTAATGCATACTGGCCAAAACACTTCTTAACCAATGAGATAACCTTTAAAGTGTTATTATATGAGCTACTATAAATCGAATACATATTCTTATCATGAGCATTTAACATACTTTCTACGTCCATTGCATATGTATAAACAAACATAGACTGCAATAAATTTAATATAAGAAAAAGTATTATAATAAATATAAAAAATTCCTTATATTAGACCTAGATATAATAATGCTCAAATACGCCTTTATCATCTTATCGCCTTAAGAAGTTATTGGAATTACTATAGTTATCCGCAAATAATAAATGAATCGTAATAGAGTACCGTATTTAAATGAATTTATTTCTAGCATAATTCTCATCTTAATATAGATTTACATAAATATAACTCGCATAAATGAACATCTTATCATTTTTAAACTAAATTTCATGGATAATTAAAAAGACTTCAATGTAAGATAATAAAGAATTAGTTAATAAACACTCGCATGGTTTAACTAAAGCTTAATATTACTAACGACAAAGATATTTCAAAAATTTAATAAATATAACTCCTTAGTTCTCTATAGTCCCAAAATTCTATTTTTAAAATATGCTTAATCATCTAAAATTAATATAGAATACCAAATTTATTCTTAATATTAAGAATAATATAGAATATTTCCTATCCTATTATCAGAATAAAAAGGTATACATATATAAATTGTAAAAAATCACCAAAAAGAATCTGTTTTAATTATTGATCTAACTACGAGATCTTATGAATAGTTTTCTTTTCAAAGATGATACAAAATTTCTCAATTCTTTTCCGTGTTTTCTAATATCGCTAAATAATTTTAAGAACCATCAAAAAGCAAAGCAAGAATTTTAGAGAAAGTTTATAGTTTAAAATCCATTACTATCAATGCAATATCCTAATCTTAGATTAATAATTAGCTTCGAGTGGACATAAAGTTTATATCCTATAACCAAAAATTTAACCCAGACACAAGTAAGAAAGTTTTAAATATTTCAGCTTACTAATTATATCTCGCTCCGGTAGTATAGCCCGGTCAAGCCTAAGCGCGCCGAGAGTATGCAGGCCTTTCGAGCCTGTGACCCGGGTTCAAATCCCGGCCGGAGCACTTATTTTTCCATAAAATTGAAAGATAACTACGTTCTCTTAATAAAGGCGTAAATGGAACAGTAATCCTTATTTTTGGAACAGCATCACTTTCTTATAAGTAGGGTAACAAAATAGCTGGAATAGTAGATCTAATAGATAAAGGTGAATACATCCTTATAGATATGTTGGCTAAAAATATACTGGTAAAATCAGAATACGTAAGTAGTTTCAAAGGGTAAGGCTGACTGATCCAAGAGAGTTAGAACGTTGTTTTTATCGTCCCAAATTATCGGAGTAACCTTAGGTTTAAAAATCTCTTTTAATTCTTTTACAGAGACCTTCATCAAAGTAGTAACTCATGATAAGTATAAATCTTTTATCTGTGAACTACTACGCCATAACCGTAGTATTTTCGAAAAGTTCTTAGAGTAGGATTTAACGGTAAATCCTTAGATAAAAGCTATTAACCTTCCTGAAAGTATTAGTAAATGTTACTTAGAGCGTTGTAATATTTATCGTTTCCTAAGTTTTTGCTCATACGTAATTTTATTAAGATTTTTAAAGTTTTCAAGAAGACCTAGAATTATAGGAATTTTCTAATAAAACATGAAATAATCTCTAATAAATATTTTATATAAGAATTTTCCACATATTTTCGTGTAATTTGACAAATGATAATTTATCCATGAACTGGAATTGCTGGAATGTATCCAGAATATACTAGATAAGAATCTACAATTACTGCAATGATAAGAATAATTAATATTATTTTATCAACTTTACTAAAATTAATATCATTTAAAAATGTTCTGTCCTTGTACACCATAAAGGCTCTAGTTTCTGCAGAAAGACTAATGAGCCTAGCCTTTTTAAATTCGTAAATAGTTAAAGGGATTATCGCTTCAAACATTGCCTTAAGTTTGTAGAATATTTTTAAAATTCTATTTCTCTTATATCCTACACCTTTCAATAATTGTAATTTAATCGCAGTATCAGCTACCTCAAATATTCTTGGGACAGAAATTACTCCTACTGCTACAGCAAAAATTAAAGGTAAAGGAATTTTAAACTTGTGCATAGACCTTATTAGATCAGAAGGGTTTACTGTTAGAAATATTAAACCAGAGAAGAGGAACATAGGCCAAATTCTCATTGAAACTTGTATAGAATAAATAATAGCTTGTAAAGTCAAGTCAGGAGTGTAACCCATGTATATGAAGTATGAAGGCCACTTCCATATTACTGTCAAATTATTTCCAAAAATTTCCCGCAGAACAGTAGGAGACGTAAAAGTAGCGAATCCCCAACTTAAGCCTATAATTTGTGTTAAACTAAATATTAATATTACTTTTAACCTCCTCAAAAAATAATAGAAAGGAATAGCGATCATTCCCAAAATTAATCCTACCCACCAAATGGATTGAGCAGCTATAAGGGTGACCGAAAATAGTATCAATAATTTAGTTACAGGATTTATTTTATGATAAGGAGTTGATAAATCCACATATGAAGTTAACTCTTCAAATCCCTTAAATCCCAATATTCTAAAAATTAAATAGAGAGGAAAGGTCGTTCCAAAAATTACCAATAACCAACTAATTATTTCGTCAATCATAACTCCAGCGCCTCCGGATTAACTTCCCTAATTCTTCCATCTCTAATTTCCAATACTCTGTCGGCGTAAAGATATACAAATTTAGGATCATGTGTAGCTACAACAAAACTTCCATCAAGATTTCTTAATTCCTCTCCTAACATTTTCCTATTATACCAATCTTGACCAGTAGTAGGTTCATCTAGCAAAAAAATCTTCACCCCAGAAGCAAGCAAAGAAGCAATAGCTAATCTCCTTTTTTGTCCCACCGATAGAAGAAAAGGATCACTATCAGGAGGTAATTCAAACTCTCTCAATAACTTATCTATTAACTTATCGTCATACCTTCTTCTCAACCTCATCATATAGGAAATTTCCTCCCTAACTGTTCTCTTAGTAAAGAACAAATCTATATCCTGAGGAAGATAAGCTAAAAACTCTCCCCTATCTTCTGGAGGTAATTTACTTATTTCCTTCCCCTCAACACGAATATAACCAGAAAATTTTAGACCTCTAGGAAGTATTCCAGCTATAGCTTTTAGAAGAGTAGATTTACCACTACCGTTATCTCCCATTAGTGCAGTTATACCTTTATATATTACTATGTCAGTATTTAGTATCTCCCTGTTATCATCCCTAACTATTATTTTTCCTTCTAAAGTCCTTTCTCCCTTTCTCCTAACCACAGTTTTCCTTATACTTAACGGTTCCAATCCCAAATCGTCAAATTTATCTATTATAGAATTTACCTGATCTCTTTGTAAGTTATATAGAATACGCCCCTTATCTAATATTATTATTCTATCTACAAAATTTATTACCTTGCTTATTTTATGTTCAGCAATTATCATTGAAAGTTTGCCCTTAAATTCTCTCAATTTCGTCAAAATTTCCCTAGTACCCTTAATATCAATGCTTGAAGTAGGTTCGTCCAAAATAAGAGCCTTAGGTCTCATAGCCAAAATACTAGCTAAAACTACTCTCTGCTTTTCACCTCCAGAAAGTTTAGAAGTATCCCTCTCCAAGAGATTACAAATATCCACTTCTTTACAAACTTCAAATATCCTTTTCCTTATCTCTTCTCTCTCAAGTTTAAGGTTTTCTATACCAAAGGCTATTTCATCAATTACCTTATAGTTTAAAATCTGACTATCCGGATCCTGAAGAAGAGTTCCTATTAACGAAGATATTTCAGGAATAGAATATTTTTGGACTTCCCTATCAAAAACATATACTTTCCCCTCTACTGTAGCTTCAACAAAATGCGGAATAACTCCGTTAAGTAAATTCAAAAGGGTAGATTTACCAGATCCAGATTTGCCTGTTATTAAGACAAACTCGCCTTCCTTTATTTCAAGATTATCTATGGTTAAAGAAGGAGAATCCATTCCCGGATAAAAAACCTTTAAACCTTCTATCTTAACAAACATTACAAGATCACTCCATTACATAGACCTTACCACCCTCCCAACTCTGTTTGCAATTAATGCAGAAATTGCTCCTATAAACACGTCTCCAGGAATGGAACTTATAAAGAGAAACATAACCCTAGCTTGATTTGGTACAAAACCAAAGACTATCGGAGCTATAAACCCGTAAGTAAAGAACGGATGAACAAAGGAAAACAAAAGACCTAAGGCTCCACCTTCAATACCAGCTATCAGCAATTGATCCTTTTTATCCCCAATACCGAAAATTCTCCCTTTAGTTATGAAAATAAAGATATCTGCCATTAATCCATAAGTAAGTATGTCTTCTATTAACCACAAAGGCTCTCCAGTAAAACCGAATTTTATTAAATCTCCTACAATATCAAAAACTGCCATAGACAGCATTCCAGCTCCAACTTTCCTTATTACTCCAATTACTATAAAGAATACAAGAATCCTAAACCATACTGGAGGGTTAATTATAGGATATATTGGAGAAGGCAAAAATATAGCGTCTCCTATTATATGGTCTGCTACAGATACTAAAGCTCCTCCAATTCCTGCCAACGCAAAATCTGTAGAAGTAAATTTAGACTTTCTCAAAATGAAAACTGCTACTATTGCAGCAAAAACAAAGTATCCCAAGACTAAAGGTAGAGGAGTTATCCCTGGTTGAAGAGAAAACATTATTATCACCTCAAATATATTATTACAATTCCTAAAACTACTACAATTACTGCAGCTAAAGAAAGAATCTCATAAATCTTGTAAAAGTTACTCGAATGATATTTATGGGATACTATTGAAGGAATAGGGGACGCAAAATAACTTACAGAAGATGAAGCATCGCTAATTTCTTGCAACTCATTAGCTTGTTGGGATATAATAAAAATCCTTCCATTAGAATAAACTCCGTAACTGGGACCATTCCCTACAGATATTGAACCAACTGAAAAAGATATGCCAAGTATACTCAGCAATATTATACCTAAAATTGAAATATGTAAGAGTTTAAATATAGACATAAAGAAATATATAAGATTATACATATAAAATTATCGAACTTTCAATTCCTTTTTGGATGAGACAACTGCTCTAAGCCACTGACAGTTGATGAACTAAAAGGCATCTTTCAATTCTTTTTTGGATGAAACCTAGGAACTTGAAGGAGTACATGGGTTGGAGGATGAAGGAGGCTAGGTTAGTGGTTAAGGATGGAAAGGCTTTCCTCAAGGTCGTTTTTGAGAAAGAAGGAGAGAAGGTTGAGCCAAAGGAAAGTGTTGCCGTTGATATAAACATGGCTTACATAGTAGTTGGCAAAGACAATGCAAACTACGTTAGGATTCCAACACGTCTCGAAGAGGTTCACCACTGGAAATCATTAGCTGAAAGCCTACAAAGGAATTACCCAAGAAGGTGGAGGGAGAATAAGAGGATCCTAAACAGGATTCATTCCTTCCATCAAAAGGCTAAGCGTATTATGGAGGATTTTGCTAGAAAAGTGGGGAAGTGGGTTGTTGAAGTAGCTAGAGATTTTGGTGCTAATGTTATTAAGTTGAAGAGTCTTAAGAACCTCCTCAAGAATGTAGATAAACTACCTAAGGAGTTTTGTGATAAACTCTACTTGATGCAATATCGTCGTTTGCAGTATTGGATTGAGTGGCAAGCTAGGAAGCGTGGAATGATTGTTGAGTTTGTTAATCCTAGTTATTCATCAGTCTCATGCCCTAAGTGTGGGCAAAGGATGGTTGAGGTTTCCCATCGTTGGTTTAGGTGTTCATGTGGTTATGAGAATGATCGCGACGTTATTGCTGTAGTTAATCTTAATGGGAGGGGTTCTCTGACCCTCTCGACTGCCCCTCAAATGAGAGATGTAAGAGCGAATCGATGGGGGGAATCCCCGCTGGTGGGGAGGAAGTCAGGTGAACTATAATGATATAGATGTACCTCTTGGGGAGATGATAGAGAAGTTCGGATTGGTTGACCTAGGAGAGAAATTGAGGGACTACATAAGGTGAGAACTAAGGAAAAGATCATGATAACTTGGGATTTTGAGGACAGAATAGAAGAAATAGAATTTATACCACTATGGAAATTTCTACTAATTAACTGAACGAGAGCGCAGGGTATAACTGATTCGGATTTATCTCCCACTCCCAGACTAGTTCCTTTAGTAGGGCTTTTCTTCCCTAGTACAATGCCGAATCTGATCAAGAAATATTCTAAAATGATAAAGATTACTATGAAAATTTATTTAATTTCCGTAACCTATAATATCCCATTTATCCTTAAATTCTGATAAAAACTTTTTATCGTTAAGCCAATAGCTTACTTTCCCATTCTTATTATCCCTCTTTACTAATTTCTCAATTATATTCTCTTTCTTAAGTACAAAAGCCCACGGTTCACTCTTAAGTTCATTCAACAAAACTATAACATAAAATTCTGCAATCAGATTATTCAAATTTGACCGAAGGGAACAGGGTTTCGTTTAAATAGTCCCTTAACTTGAATAGTATGCATTTTCGTTCCATCTTGACTATATATTACAATATCAACGCCTCTTGTATTTCTAGAAGTAGGCAACACATTCCATCCACGAAGAGAAAGAACGTATGCCGTATAATAAAGAGCTATATTACCTATCACCTGGTTGCTATAACTCTTATTAGTTTTAACCATAGAGAAAAATATGTCATCCTCTAAAATTTATTATTTAGCTTCGAGAGTCCAGAGTACCTCGGGTAAATGTTTGACTATGTATAACTTTTTATGAAGAGAAAGGAAGGGCTTTTAAACAATAAAAGCAGCAAAGCACCTTGGGCCTAAACTCTCACTCCTGCTTTTGTAGTAGTTATTATCAATAGTTGAATTCTGTGCAGTAAACCGGGGAGTTTAAGAAGTGAAATAATTAGAAGAGTAATAAACATAATAATTTAAAACTAATAAGTATAATAACATGAGGTAATTCTGAAGATGCATGACCCATGTGAGAGTTACTTGATGAAGATGCATGACTGTGAGAGTTATGTTGAGTGCGTTATGAGAAGCAAAGGTTTTAAAATAATAGCTAGAGATCAACACGGTTACGACATAGAAGCGTATTACCCTTCTGGAATGTATTACTATTTTATTGAGGTTAAATGCGGCCCAGGAGCTAAACTAAGTAGTTATCAACGTCGTTTCAAATCGGCTGTGGAAATAGCTAGAGAAGTAGGATTTAACATTACTAGTGATAAAGGCTTAGAGTTAATACCGAAATTCGTCCTCTGTCAGTTTGATGATAAATATAGGCTCATAGGTGATCAGAGCTGTAAGAAGCTCCTTAGATAATTTCGTTCTGGCATAAGTTATACTGCTCTACTATGAGTAGAAAATAGAGGAATTTACACGATAAAAGTAGAAAAATATCTTGGGCTATTTGTTACGATAGCTATGCTTTTACTCATCTCTTTTCAAGTCTCAGTTCTTGTATTCATATAAGAAAAATATTATGGTCCTAGTTAGGGAGCTCCGTCTTCATTGCTTCGCCTGCCCCATGATTCGCCTTACACACTTCATTAGCACGCTGGGGCTAAACTTTTATTCACTATTTTACTTCACAGATTTCCAGTAGTAGTTATTATTATTGGTTGAATTTTTCTCAGTTGGCTTGAGAGTTTTTACAATTTTTCTAACGGGACTGGGAAGCTGGGATCTCTACATATGCGCTTATCCGTTTACTTAACAATTTTTCAAAATTCGATAAGAGAAACTCGGTTAGCACATTATTTTAATAGTATCTGTGATAAGTTTATACATATGAGAATTGTCGAAGATAAAGACGGAGAAAGATTTCTAGTCATCGAAACTGATGAGGACTTTGAGAAGTTTAAAGAAGATTTGTTAAAAATAGCTAGAGAAAAAGCTAAGGGTCGTGTCCATAAACCTTCTTATGAGACCCAACCTCCCAAATGAAAACTATACAATCTTTTGAATCAACGCTATAAAGTATCCTTATATTTCCTCTGACTTCCTCCCCGCCAGCGGGGATTCCCTCATCGATTCGCTCTTACATCTCTCATTTGAGGGGCAGTCGAGAGGCTCAGAGAACCCCTCCCATTAAGATTAACTACAGCAATAACGTCGCGATCATTCTCATAACCACATGAACACCTAAACCAACGATGGGAAACCTCAACCATCCTTTGCCCACACTTAGGGCATGAGACTGATGAATAACTACGATTTAAAACGTAAGATAAACGCAGAGCGTGTAATAAAGATTATATAAGTTAATTTGATATTCGATAATTGATAATAATATACTTAAGGAGTTTAGGTGTTATAAAATGCTAAGTATATTTAATAGAGGTAGAGACGCTAATAAAATTGCCTCAAAGATATTTAGTGATGGAATTATGACATTAGTTATGTCTACAATTATGGCATACAGCAATATATCTGAAGAGGAATTAGAGAGAAAAGTTGGAGAGAAACTTAAGGCAGATAATATCTCAGAAATTGTTAAGGATAATGTTAAGATGCTCGAAGCTCTAGGTGTAATTGAAAGGAAAGAGGGCAAATTAGTTTTGACTCAATTCGGAGAAAAAGTTGGCAAAGTACTAAAAGATATGTTAGAAACGTATTATGAAACTTTTACCTCTTTAAGTTAGAAAAAGCATTTCTTCTTGTCTCTAAATATCCCCTTAATTCTTCACAGAGATCCTTTTGTGCTCCTGTGGCGTTCGAGCATTTTTTATTTAAAATCTTAAGTATTCTGGTGTCTTCTTCTGCTAGTATACTAGCTTCAATTTGATTAATCTCCGTCTCTCTTACAAATCGAATTAACATGTAAGTGACCACAATAATAGTAAGGAGATATGCGATAACTGTAAGGAAAATATAGAGAGGAGAAAGATGCGTTAAAGCCTCAATTATTACTGAAACTACGCCTCCTCCAATAACGTAACTAACAGCTTTGCCAATATCTGTAACTCTAACCATTCTTATCTATTAAGAGTTTCAGAGATTTTCTTAAAATATTCAGAGATTTCCCAACTCTTATCCGTTATCTTCCTACGTGGAAATCCTTGCTGATTCTTCTTTCCTATATAATTAGGAACGCTAAAACCTAAGGAATAAATTTCTTCAAGTATAAGGCATAGCGTATTTGCAATCAAGATAATAAATATAAATAAAATTATAGATATAATTCCTAAAATGTAGATAAAGTTGATATTGTCATAAGCAAATACATGCCCGAAAGTTAGATAGCAAAGAATCCTAGAATACTTAGGCAAATTAGTTGCAGCTGATAGAGAGTTCAATATCTTAGGTATTCAGATTCAAAGAATGAGTTGGGGAAGAACTAACTAAAAAGGTTATATCATAGTAGATTACGATATAATTATCTGCCATAAATTCCTAAAAGATTCTAAAAATTATTAAGGCCCCTTTACTTAAGGTTAGAAGATTTCTGACAGCTTTTAAAGCTTGTACTGGTTGAAATTAACGAGCACAAATTTTAAGAAATTAATTAAACTGCACTCTTTTATTGCGTATTAGGTATAACAATTTCTCTTAATTCCAGATAATCTTTACCCACAAAATAATCCACTTTTATTACCTTCCTTGTAATCTTTACATATGCACAATCATATTTAATTTCTTTTAATTTGTTTATATCAAATTTATCAGTTTTAACTATATAATATCCGCCAGGAATATTATTATCCTCAAGTAGCATTTTCCCTAGTTTTTTGAGTTTATATGGGACTTCCACGATAATTTTTCCTCTTTTAATAATGAGTGAGTTTTCGCCCATATAGAGCTCATAATTCCCGAAATAAAATATCAAGTTTTTCAGCCTTTTTATTGGAATATAACTATCTATAGTAATTCTTTCTCTTACATCAATCTTTGAGAGTTTTATGAGATATTTTAGCGTATCCTTCATTGATTGAAAATATTCTGAAATTTTAGTAATATTAACTTTAATATTATTTTTTAGATAAACGTAATCTTCATAAGAACAAATTTCTACTTTTTCTATAATATCCTTAATACTTTCGAGCTTTCGTAATAAGCTAACATAGGAATCTCCACAGAAAACACAAGTTTTATTATATATTTCAAGCCCACTTATCTCTTTCACAAAATCTGAAAGATTTAACATGAATACTAAATAATAGTTTATAGCAGAAAAATATATTCACTTTCTAAGTTGAATGACAGAAATGAACGCAATATAAGAAACTATATTATTATTTTATATTGGATACACAATTTCTGGCTTAGCATATGAAATTGACGCAGACACTTATGTTGCATTAAAACTTAAGGATAGAGTATTAATTGCATACCAATTATTTGTAAATAATAAGATAAGAATAAGACCCGCATTTCAATACTAATTTATCTATTAGCATATACTCCCACTATAGCTGAGTACGAATATTCAAGGTTTATAAAAATCCTTAAAAATATAAAGGAGAATCAAGATCCCTTCTTTAACACTTAAGCATGTAGTCTTACTAATCAAAATTTCTATATGCGAAAATACTTAGCTATGATAGTTTGAAATAGTATTTTATTAAAAGAAAACCTGCAATACCCACTATTATTGAAGGAATTGCTATAATAAAATAATTTGATGAATGAGTTAAATCAACATATGCTACCAAGCTATCAACCATGCCTAAAGGTGCTACAGCGAATATGTACTTCAACTCTTTTCTCCAGAAACTGTAATACGCTGAAACTCCCCAACTATAATGAATGAAAAGAGAAGAAGTTCTATCCATTATCTTTATAACGAGAACATAAAGTAATGGTAAAACAGTTGTAGTAGTTTCAATAAAAGCATTAGGTAGTTCCAGTAAGCCTAAGAATATCGCATTCTCCCAGAAGGCTAAGCCTATTCCATAAGTTTCGGGATTTTCTTTTATAAAACGTGAAAACAGATACGCAAAACCTGGTTCGAGGATAGTAGTTAATATTCCGTAAGCAATATAAGTAGGAATTTGAGGAGTTAAGAAAAAGGATAAGAACGCCAGTTGTATGATAGCCTTTCCTACTATGGCTAATATGTAAGCACCTCCAGCTATTAGTATTACTTTCCAATCTCTCTTTACTAGGAAAAGAGGAATAATACCTATAAAAATCGAAATTAACGCTCCTATTAAAATATATATGTTCATACTTTTTAGTGACGAGAAAGAATATTAATGAGTCACTTTCATTAATGAAAGCAGTCGTTGTTCAACTTCATCTAAGATTTTTCTCATCTCCTCTTCTTTTTCTAAAAATGTTGAAAAAGTTACGAAAGCGTCAAGAATTACAGCATAGTCTATAGGATCAATTCCTTTAGGAATCTCATTATATTTTTTATATTTATCGTCCATTATCTTTTTTAATGCAGAAAGAAATTCTAAAGCCTTTCGTGCTATAGGATCCTTTGGGTGAAGGGGAATATTTAAAGGTAAAACGAAATAGACTGCCTTTGCTCTGTAATATTTAGTCTTAAAGTTTCTCTTACGCTCTATTCTTGTAACTTCTATGAGTCCGTATTTTTCAAGTTTACTTAGCCTTCTCCATAAAGTAGGCAAAGGAACCTTTAATTTTTCCGATAGAGAAGTTGCGTTTAATTCTTCTGAAACTAGTAATTCTAGAATTTTAAAGTTAATATTATCTAAGATTAGCTTTGCTTGATCTTCATTTAAGATTAGAAATCTTTGCATAAATAAAGTGAAATTAATGGACTAAAATTATTTAGCTAAGGTTCAGTTATAATAATACCTTATTAAAGTTCTGCTCATGATTGATAAAAAATTAAGATTTAAGTTCTTTAAGTCAATAATGGATAAATAAATCATGGAATCACAGTTACCTAAGTTTACGAGAGAGCCGGAAAAGTACTCGAGGCTTAGATTACTTGAGGCGCTGCAGGAACTTTATTTAAGTATTGAAATGCTTAAGGAAGGTTATACTAGAAATTCTGCAAGCAAGCTTTTCCTTTCATGGAAAGCTCTAATGAGTTCTTTAGTCGTATCCAATTTTAATAAAATCATAGAAAAGAAAAAGAAGGAAGGTAAGGAAGATGATATAAAATGGTACCTAAGAATAGGTTATTCGGCTCCAACTACTGAGTTAATGGGAATAGCTAGAGATTTAGAAGATCTAGGATTTAGAGGCCTAGTTAATTTAACTACCGCTATGCTGGGAATTCATAAATATGCTTATACTGGATTAGATGAAGATATAAGTCTTTCTCATAGTAGAAAAGATGCAATAATTGCGTTAAAAGAATTGATAAAGTCTGAAATAGATATAGTTAATGTTAATTCTTTAGACGAGGAGGAGAAGGAATTACTAGAGAAAATAAAGAAGGAAATTGACAAACTTTAATATTCAAGGGAAAAATAAATTCAGAGAGTCGTTATTTGTTTATTATTTCCCTCTTTATTACGTCCATAACGCTTTTTTCATCTCCTTGCAAAAATTCTGCATAAATAATTTGGTCATATTCTACTGCAAACCCTATGTTGTCTTTTAGTATGGTATAATGGAATCCTTTGCATTCCTTACAATACCCTCTTAATATTTTTTTATTCCCTAGGTCTATTATGATATACTTTAGTTTCCCATCATTTTTAGGATTCAAATCTGATGTAAGTGAAATCTTTCTTGCTAATCTGAGTAAGGCTAATCCTAGGAGATCTTCGTCAGTAATTCCTTTTTCCCTCAATTTTTTGGGGATTTCAAATTCTCTGTTAACTTCCTCTTTTATCTTCGTAATATCCTTTATTGCTGATCTATATGACGATAATTCCTTTATGCATTCTTTCGTAATTTCATTAACTCCTTCCCTATCGCCTATCCAAGCTAAAATAATAGCTTCCTTTAATTCATCCTCGCAATTCAAGGCCTAACCACCACCATCATTATATTTCCGTCTCCAAAAACGTAAGAAAGTAATGAGTAGTTATCTGGATATCTTAAACTCTCTGAGGTTATTAAATCTCTAGCAATATTTTTCCTCACTATGGCTTTATCAAACTTTACTGAGGATCTAACGTTCACAAAAAGTAACGATTTTCCATCCTTATCGCCTAAAAACTCCTTTAATTTTTCATACTTCCCTACATGAATAAAAGTGTCAGTTATCATCCCCATGAATTTTACTTCTCTTAATGGTAAAATATCAAGTAATTTTACCCCAAACTTTTCTTCCAGGATTGTGTAAACTATTATTTCTCCTAACGCTCCAGAAATATCCCCAGAATAATACTTACCTCCCCACCTGCCTAAAAAGTATGACAAATTGGAAGGTAGATCTTCAATTATCCTTGAAGATAAAATAGACGCAGGAATTAAGATCCTCTCATCAATTTCCAAATCTTCCTTTTCTCCTTTTTCAAACTCTTCCAATATTCCATCAGCTATAACTTCCATATCATTGTCGTCATCTTTTTCGTCATGAGGAAGTAAGTCTGAAGGTACGTAAATCCAAGTAAGTTTTACTTTCACATTGATATTTCTTACTCATTAAAATAAAAATTTAGGGTTTTAATAACACCTTACCTATCTTATTCTTATCCTTCAATAGTTCATACCCTTTATCTATGTCATCTATTCCTACAGTTCCAGCAATTATTGGTTGAATTTTACCTTCTGCAGTAAGTTTTAACGCTCCTTCTACATCTTTTTTAGTTGCACTAGCATGACCTATTATTTGAATATCTTTAAGTATTACGTAACCTAATCTAAGCTGATAAGCTTGAGAAGGATCTACATTGCCTATTTGTACGATTCTTCCACCCATCCATAATGATTTTAAGCTTTCATCAAAGGTTGGAGTTCCCACAGTGTCTATTACAACATGAACATCTGAAATTTTCTTTGCCTCTTCAGCAAATTTTTTACCTACTATTACGTGATCTGCAAATTTTTTAATAAAAGGTGCTTTTTCTTCTGAAGTAGTAACGCCTATTACTTTAGCTCCTAAAGCTTTTGCAACTTGTACTGCGTGAATTCCCACTCCTCCGCTTGCTCCAGTAACTAGCACAGTTTCTCCAGGCTTTAAATGCGCCCTCATTAGACCTCTATAAATCATTCCCGTAACGCAAGGGACTAAAACTGCTCCTTCGTCTGGAGTACCTTTAGGAACCTTTACTAGGCTTGTAACTTTTATTTTTGCATATTCTGCAAAAAATCCGTCCAACTCTTCAGAGTATCCTAACCTAGAATGACAATATGCTTCTTCTCCTTGTCTACAATACTCGCAAGTTCCGTCAGGGGCGTAAAGTAAAGAGACCACCTTATCTCCTTCCTCAAACCCTTCAACTTTCTTACCTTTTTGTATTATTGTGCCTACGACTTCATGACCTAATATTACTGGATATTTCATTCTTGGATAATATCCTTGGAGTTGCAATAGATCTCTATAACATAACGCTGCTCTATCTACTTTTATTATAACCTCGTCATCAGCAGGTTTTGGATCCGGAACCTCTTGTACCTTATATCCTTGTTTGTGACCTATAACAACGACTGCCTTCATTAGTTTAAACATGTTTATATTGCTTAAAAATTATGATGAAAGAAGCATTTTTTATACTTAGTAACGTAATTTAATTCGTGAAACTAAAATTACCTCCTAGGATAAAGGTTTTGGAAGCTTTAGGTGCAATAGCTGATGGAAGAATTGCTAAGGTTGATGATCATTACATTGTTACTTCCTCAGAGGGAGATAGAAAATATATCGTAAAGGTTGAAGGAGAGAAGGTATTTAGTGATGATAATGGAACTAAGTTTAGGAATTATATAGGTTATCCTATCATTGCAGTTTTGATGCTTGAAGGTAAGTTACCTTTTGATAAAAGGATTTCTGAAGCACTAAAAGGAATAGATTGGAAAAAGCTTAATGAGACCTATAAGAATTATTCGATAGTCGAGCGTATAATAAAGGAAAAAGTGAGTAAAGAAAAAGGTATAAATGAGAGTGAAATTGATGGCATAATAGAGAGTGTTTTAAATGAGCTCAGAAGACATTCTTTCTACAAAGCTACCTGAACCACTTATTTACGTGAGTGAAGATGAAGTTAGAAGAATTAAATTCAAAATACAACGCATTTATAACAATAGCTGAAATAAAAGGAAGAGATAAGGGAAAGCTTAAAGGATTGACTTTTGGAATAAAAGATATTATATTAACTAAGGGAATTAAAACTACTGCAGGATCAAAAATCCTAAAAGAATACATACCTAATAGGAACGCATGGATTGTAGATAAAATCTTGGAAGAAGGAGGAACAATAGTAGGTAAAACAAATACTCACGAATTTGCGATAGGTGCAACAAATACTTCATCGATTGCTGGACCTGCTAGAAATCCCTATGATCCTGAAAGAATAAGCGGAGGATCTAGCGGAGGATCTGCAGTTGCTGTAGCATTAAAAATGGTTGATGTTGGAGTGGGTACGGATACTGGAGGATCTATAAGAATTCCTGCTTCACTTTGCGGAGTAATAGGATTTAAACCAACTACTGGAATTATACCTATAGACGGAGTTATTCCGTTCAGTTGGACTTTAGATACAATAGGATTTATAACGAGAGATATTCCTACTTTAAGAAGGGTTTTAGATGCTGTAATACCTCCTGTAAATAAACATGTATTGGTATCCAAGGTAAGAACAAGACCTAGGTTAGGAGTATTCTTATTTAAGGATGATCCTGCTTCAAATTCGCTAAAAAGTATATTGAATAAGCTTTCTTCGTACTTCGATTTAATTGATATTAGGTTAAATTTTCTGGAAGGATTCGGAAGCAATGTAAGGGGAACAATAGCCCTTGCAGAAGGTTCCTCATATCATAGGGATTGGATAGAATCAACTCCAGGGATGTATTTCCCAGATGTTAAGGAATTACTAATGCAAGGTTTGCAAATCAGAGCAATAGACTATATTGACGCATTAAGAGCAAGAAGAGTAATTTTCGAGGAATATGTTAGAGCTTTTGACAGCGTAGATGCGATAATTTCTCCTACTACAAAAATTCCCGCACCAAAGATTTCAGAGGTAGTAGGAAGAGAAAAAGAATATAGAAAACTTTTGGTATCTAATACAGAACTATTCAATCTTGTAAATGCACCTTCTATTTCATTACCAGTCAGTAAAGTAAACGACTTGCCTATAGGATTAATGGTAAGCGGTTTACCTTATGAAGACGGGGTAGTATTAGATATTGCGGAAAAAATTCTTGAATTAACCCAGTGACTTTCTTATTAATGCCATTTCTTTTATATACTCCTTCATTTCATCGTACTTCTTTTCCTTACAAGCAAGCAAGGCTAAAGAAGATAATAATACGTGTTTTTTAGACTCGTAATCATTCCCTCCAATTTTTATTCCAATACTCTCAGCAAACTTTATGTCCTCTTTTATTTTATTAATAACTTCGTCATCTATGTTCCATATTTCCTTTAAATATTCTAGAGCGTCAAGATTAACGTACTTCCCACTCTCATTAAGGTCATGATTAAACATTATATAATTCTCTTTTAAGAAATCCCATTCTTCCTCTGATAAATTTGAAAGCGATGATAATCCAATTATTTCTGGAGGAATACCTAGAGTGTACATTGCACCAACAAAGCTAATTGCTCTAGGTAATGTTACTTTTCCAGTACTTCTGGCATAGCCGAATAAGCTTATGTGCAACTTTCTAGCTCTCCTCCTTGGCAAATTAAGTGCGATGAAATTTATTGCTGGTGCAAGAGCTTCTATTATAGGCTGATAAGAAGATACGTAATTCTCAACAATTTTCTTCAATAAACCCTCTTCGTGTTCGCCAAATACTCTAGGCTCTTCTACTTTGTTCTCATTAATTTTCTGAACGGCCTCTTTGACTTCCTTCTCGTCATAGTCATATTTAAAAGCTGACTGGATTGTAAAAGTATAAACTCCTTTATATTCTTTTAATGCGTTCTCATAATTTTTAGGATTAAGATGACCTCTGAAAGGTAGAGATCCTACGCCTATTATCGGAAATATTTCTATTCCTAACTCATTTTTCATTTTATATAGGGTACTTAGCGCAAATTTTGCCAAAAGTACAGCAGTTAGCATCCCGTAATTCATTGCTGGATCCGATCTGGCTATGAAAACTCTCATGTAACTTGGCTTTATTACTTTATAATATCCACCTACTATTTCCCTTATTCTTAATAAAGAGTCCTTGTCCTCAATTAAAGGTATAACTTCTACTCTTTTTGGGTATATTTCGCCTACAAGATCCCTTACGTGAATTCCTTCAAATAATTCAATATCTTCTTCTCCAGCAACGGCTTTTTCATAATATTTTGCAACAGAAACTAGCTCTTGATAATCGGTAGTAAAAGGTAAAATTACCTCAAATACTGGAATTACTTTTTTGCCATAAAATTTCTCAGCTAGATCGTAAGCTACTGGAATACTTTCCATAGTTTCAGCGAAAACTTTTCTTTCTGCACCTTCGATTCTTGGATTTGGTAGTCTATAAGTTAAGAATACGTCTTGACCTATTATATTCTCTTTAAAATATTCAGCGTACGACGAAAGCAATTTTCTCACAACATGAGTATCAACGTCCTTCCCTTCAGCGTCCCACATTACTTCGTGAATTCCCAAATTCATATAAGAATAATAAGCTTCTATCACTTCATCGTCTCCTTCTATGACCTCACTTTTTGCCCATTCTGGAACTCTAGCATTATCTGGATGTTGAGTAGACATAGTTTTAGGAATCTTTCTCATTTGGAGGGTATTATCTAAGTTAAGGCTTTTAAATATTGCTTAGAAATTACTATACCATGCTAGACGTAGGCCAAGAGGCACCAGATTTTGAAGCGGAGTCTACTTTAGGTAAGATTAAATTGTCTGATTATAAAGGAAAGAAGAAGGTTATCCTTTACTTCTATCCTAAAGCTTTCACGGCAGGATGCACAAGAGAGCTACAAAGATTTGTACAGCTTTATGATGAAATAGTAAAATTAAATGCGGAAGTTATAGGAGTTAGCGCTGATAGTCTTTCTTCTGCTAAAAAATTTGCTGAAAAATATGGAGCAAAATTCCCTCTTATAGGAGATAAAGAAAAGAAAATCATAAATTCTTATGGAGTCTTAAATGAAAAAGGAACTAGTGCTCAAAGAGTTACTTTTGTTATTGACGAGAATGGTAAAATAACTCACGTTTTTAAGAATCTTAAAAAAGCTGAAGAACACGCTGATAAAGCTTTAGAAGCAATAAAAAGTTAAAGGACTCTAATATATGGTTTTTTCTTAAAAGCCTCTAACGGATTATTTATTACTTCAGGAATTTCATTTACTAAATCACTAGGAGTTATGTGATTTCCGTACTTAGCATAAGCTAATGAACCTGCTAGTCCATTTATAAATGCCCCTATGGAAGCGGCGTCAAAGGGAGATAAGCCTTGAGCCATTAATGTGGCAACAATTCCAGTAAGAGTATCACCAGTACCTCCTACGGTCATCCCTGGATTGCCGGTCTTATTTAATCTAAATCTTTCGCCGTCGGAGATTATATCAAAGTAACCTTTTAATAATACTACACAATTAGCCCTCTTTGCACTATCAATTACTTGAGAAATTCTCTCTCTAGGATTATCCTTTACGTCGTAACCGAAGAATATTTTGAATTCTCCTGCATGAGGAGTTATTACTGCAAATGGATAAAGAGTAAACCCTTTTATGGATTTTAATGCGTCAGCATCAATAACTGCAGGTTTATTTATTTCCTTTAAGTAAGTAACGATTTCCTTTGAAGCTTCAATGGTTTCCTCTGCTAAGCCCATCCCCGGGCCTATAACTATAGCATTAGACTTTTCTATCCATGGTTTTAACTCATCTAAATTACCAGGGTTAATATTTTCTCCATTCAACTTTATCGCTATTAAATCTGGAGAATATGAGGCTATTGTATATGCAGTTTGCCCAGGAGAGGCTATGTAAACTAAGTCAGCTCCTGTCCTTAATGCTGCTAATCCTGCTAGGGCCGGTGCACCGCTAAAAGTTTTGCTACCACCTATTATTAATACCCTACCACCTGCACCTTTCCTACTTTTCATTTCTCTCTTCTTTATATTAACCATAAGATCTCCAGGCCCTACATATATTTCAGCCTCTGGAGGAATTCCTATATTTTCAACTTTTGTCTCAAAATTAAACTTTGATAAGCCTGTCTTCATATCGTGAAATGTAACTACTAAATCAGGAACTACGTAATCACCAGGCGTTTCGCCGGTATCGCTATCGACTCCTGAAGGCACATCTATCGAAACCTTAAAGCCTTTACTCTGGTTAAAGACTTTAATTGCAGTTCTAAACGGCTCTCTAGGCTTTCCTGAAAATCCGGTACCCAATAGCGCGTCTATTAGGATATCTCCTTCTACCGGTTTAAGTTCTTCTGGATCTTTTATTGTAATTATATTAATTGAATAATCCATTTCTTGAACTGCAGCTAAATTAAGTAATGCATCTTTATGCTTATTTTCTCCCAGTAGAATTACAGTTACTTTAGCTCCTTCAGCAGCTAAATGTCTTGCTGCAACTAGACCGTCACCGCCTTTACCCCCATGACCAACAAAAACGTAAACAGTTTTGCCTTTAACATTACCTAGTTTTCTTATAATTTCATCCTTTACGCTTCTGCCAGCGTTTTCCATTAATAATAAAGTAGGAACGCCTAATGCTTCTGAGTTTATCTCTAATGCCCTCATCCTTTTAGTTGTTATCATGAATGTAAAATTCACTTCCGAGAAAATTAACTTTCAGTTTCGGGTTACTTCTTCACTACTCAGCATTGAAGTCAATCATCATTATCATTTAAATACTTTATTTCATACTAATTAATATTACCTCTTTCTTTCAAGCTAGTTGCAAGTATGTAATATTATGTTAGCTGTATTATTTAGGCATTTTAATTAAAGTTTATAACCTTCTTCTTTTATAATATTTCAGTGATCCTAAATGGCTCTTGGAAAGGAGACCGAAATGGGATTAAAGGAACTATTTAAGGCAAACGCAGAAGACTACTTAACTCTAACATTCTTGGCAGATAAATTAGAGGCATTAGGAAGAAAAGAAGAAGCTAAATTACTAAGAGAAAAAGCAAGAGTGGAGTATGGACATGCTATGGGCATATTTGAAAAACTATTACAGAATGCAGACGTAACAAAACTTCTTGGA
Source organism: Acidianus ambivalens (assembly GCF_009729015.1). Lineage (NCBI taxonomy): Archaea > Thermoproteati > Thermoproteota > Thermoprotei > Sulfolobales > Sulfolobaceae > Acidianus > Acidianus ambivalens. The sequence continues at coordinate 1,109,950 of NZ_CP045482.1, forward strand.
GAATTTGTAAAGGAAGAAGATCAGGAACATGTAGCAGAATACGATAACGTTGCAATGAAAGCAAAAGAAGAAGGACATCTAGATGTAGAAAAGATGTTATGCTCGTATGCTGAACAAGAGAAAGATATAGCTGAGAGTACAGCAAAGGTATTAGCAATGCTAAGCGACTTCGCAAGAGAAGAAGATATGGAGCATGTTTCAGAGTACAATGATGTTGCAATGAAAGCAAAAGAAGAAGGACATGCAGACATAGAAGCAATGCTCTGCGCATATGCAGAACAAGAGAAGCAAATAGCAGAAACGGCTAAGAAAGTTGCAAAAGCCTTATAAGCTTTTTATTTTTTGTATTACCTTTTTCTCCTTCGTATAGTTTATATATGTAACTATCGTATTTTTATGTAATGATTATAGGTTACGTTATTGGTGATGCGACACCTCAACAAGCTACTATTCTTGCAGTTAAGCCCGTTAGGTTAGGTCTTTACGTAACAATGGAATATGATAACGAAAAAGTTCTGGGTTTGATTACAAACGTTACAAGAGGAAGCCCAATGATAGATGGAAATACCATAGATGTAGGAATTGTAGAGAGGTTAAATAGATTTGATGGCAAGATCCCTCATTATATTAAAGCTACTGTTAAACTCCTTTACAACTTGAATTCAAATTCTCAGCCAGATTTGCCTCCTATCGCAGGTACACCGGTAAGTTTAGCAGAAGAAGAGGATTTAAGGAAGATCTTTTCAGAAGGAGATATTACCTTAGGCAGATTAATTGGAACAAATGTTCCGGTAAATATAAGGGTCGGGGCGTTAGCTAGACACCTAGCAATACTTGCTGCTACAGGGAGTGGTAAGTCCAACACCGTGGCCGTTCTTTCTCAAAGAATAGCAGATATTAAAGGATCTGTGTTAATATTTGATTATCACGGAGAGTATTACAGAAGCGATATACATCCTTTACATAATATAGAGCCAAAATTAAATCCTTTATACTTAAATCCTAGAGAATTTGCAACATTGTTAGAAATTAGAGGCAATGCTCCTATACAGTATAGGATTATAAGGAGAGCGTTCACGGAATACCAAAAATCTGTCCAAGAGAAAATTAAATCTGGAGATATTGACTTTGAGAAATTAAATCAAACGTTTATAAAAGACTTGGAAGATTTGATAGATTCACAAGAAGGTAAAGGGGCAAAAAAGGACTCAGTAGACGAAGTTAAGAATAAGCTAGAAGAATTTGCTGATAAATATTCTGGAATTATTGACCTAACTTCTAAAGATATAATTTCCAATCTAAAAACGCATAGTGTTAACGTTGTTGATATAAGTCCTTTGGACGAAGATGCAATGGATGCAATAGTATCTCATTATTTGAGAAGAATACTCGACGCAAGGAAAGAATATAGAAGAAAAGGAACTGGTTTAAGATTCCCAGTAATTATAGTAATAGAGGAAGCACACGTATTTTTATCTAAAAATGATGATACATTGACTAAATTCTGGGCATCTAGAATTGCAAGAGAGGGTAGGAAATTCGGCGTTGGATTAATAATAGTTAGCCAGAGACCTAAAGGTTTGGATGAGAATATCTTAAGTCAAATGACAAATAAGATTATTTTAAAAATAGTAGAGCCTTCAGATAAGAAATACGTACTAGAAGCTAGCGATAACTTGAGTGAAGATCTTGTGGAGCAACTTTCTTCATTAGGAGTAGGAGAAGCATTGATAATAGGAAATCTTGTCAAGATTCCAGCATTCGTTAAAATTGATTTATTCAATGGAACGTTAGGCGGAACAGATCCAGATATGAGGAGGGAATGGGAAAAAGCCGAGGAAGAAGATAAATTGCATGAAAGTTTGGCAGACTTCGGGTGAATATATAATGCAAATTCTTCATATTTCTGATACTCATCTAGGTGCAAGAAAGTATAATCTTGACTCCAGAGAAGAGGACATATATGAAACATTTACGCAACTTATTGATTATGCAATTAAAGAGCATGTAGATGCAATAATTCACACCGGAGATCTCTTTGATACTTATCATCCCCCAATGTCGGCTATGAAGGTTGCAATAGATAATTTGAAGAGAATACAAGGAAAAATACCATTTATTAGCATTGCTGGCGATCATGACACTCCTAAGAGGAGAGGAGCAATTTATCCCCAAAGAATTTTAGCAGAATCACTAAACTTACTAGTTTTCCTAACTGGTGATGAGAAAGGCTATGAAATAAATAAAGATAATATAAGATTGAAAATTTACGGGATAAAACACATACCTACAGTAGCCAGAGAAACTTTACTTAAAAAGCTATCATCAATAAAACCTGAAGGAGATAGAAATATCTTAATGCTCCATCAAGGTCTAAGAAGTAAATTGCCTTATGAAGGAGCTTGGCAATTAGAAGAAGGAGAATTACCTAAAGGATTTAATTATTATGCGTTTGGGCACTTTCATTCTAGATTTATAGAAAATCTTGGAGATGGAAAGTTAGGCATAGCAGGTTCTCCAGAGATAATTAGAGATGACGAAATAGAAGCATGGGAGAAAGATGGAAAAGGAGGTTATTTGATAGATTTGTCAAAGAAAGAGGTTGAAATTCAGAAAATAAATACTGATATTAGACCGCAAAAAATTGTTACTATAAATACAAAAAATTTGGATAATGAAATTAACAATTTAATAAAGATTTTTTCAAAATGTAAAAAGAAGCCTATACTACATATTATACTAGAAGGAGAAGCCGTGAGTAAAAGCTTGTTATTCAAAAAGCTTTCAATATTAGAAAATGTAACGGAATTTTATAGAATAGCTAAAGATAATACAACTTACGGAGAAGAAAAAAATGTAGAATTGCCCAAAGATAGTACCATTTCTCAAATTATAATGACTTATCTTAAAAATTTTGGCTATACTGAAGAAGAATCTAAACTTATTTTAGAAATAATTAATAATTATGATTCAGACGATATTTATACTATCATTAAAAAATTTGCAGGTGTAGAATAATGAAAATTGAAAAAATATTTTTACAAAATTTTTTAAGCCATGAAAGTTCTGAAATTAACTTTAAAGGAAGTATAAATGCCATAGTTGGGCAAAATGGAGCTGGCAAAACATCAATAATAGATGGCATTGTATTTTCATTGTTTTCAGAAAGCTCTAGAGGAAATATAAAAAATTTAGTTAAAAAAGGTAAATCAACAGGGATAGTTCAAACCGAAATTAGAGACGGTAATAATTTATACTTAATAAAAAGAGATATAGTAAATAGTTCTAACGATTTTATTGCAAAAAATAATATAGGCATTGCAAGAGGTAGAAAGGAAGTAGATAGAAAAATCCAAGAGATATTAAAATTAGATAAGGATATTTTACTTTCTACAGTAATTATAAGGCAAGGAGAAATAGAAAATATATTTAAGGAACTGCCTGATGTTCTTAAAAAGATATTAAAAATAGAGAACTTAGAGAAATTAACTTCTTCCACAGGACCACTATACTCTGTTCTGAAAGAAATTGAGAGCGAACTAAAATACTTAGAAAATAGAAAAATTGAATACGAAAATAAGAAATTAGAAAAAGAAAAATTAGAAAAAGAAATTGAAGAGAGCAAGAAAAAATTAGAAGACCTTAAGATCAAAAAAATTGAGAAAGAAAAAGAGATAAAAGATAATTCAGCAAAATTTGATGAACTAAAAAGAAAAAGAGATAGATATTTGGAATTAACTGGTAGACTTTATTCTTTAATTGAAAGAAAAAAATCTGTAGAAAAAGATGTTGATAACTATGATAAAATAAAAAGTGAAAAAGAAAAATTAGAAAAAGAAATTGAAGAAAATAGCTATCTTGAAGGAGGAGAAAGCTTACTTAGCGAATTACATGAGTTAAGAAAATCTGAAAAGAGCTTAAAGGATCAATTAAATACCTTGGAAAAAGAAATTGAAGAGTACGAGCAGAACTTAGCTAAAAAGAATAGCTTAGAAGATGACGCAAAAAGATATGAGGAATTAAAAGAGAGAAAGGAAAAAATAGAAGAGGCTTATAACGAGTATAATTCCTTGAAATCCCTACTAAATGATAAATTAAAGAGAAATGAAAAAATAGAAAACGAAATAAAGTCGCTTGGAAGTATTCCTTCTTTGGATAATGTAAATAAAGAAATAGATAACATTGAAAGAGAAATAGATAATCTGCAAAACTCAAAAGGTGCTATTAAAGGAAGGAAGGAACAATTAATTCAAATTATAAAGAATTTGGAAAATATTAAAGAGAATAGATGTCCGGTTTGTGGCAGAGAGCTTACAGAAGAGCATAGGAAAAAAATTAAGATTGAAGCCGAGACAGAAGTAAAGGATATAGAGAAAAAACTTTCAGATATAGAGAAAAAAGTTGAAGAATTAAGAACTAGAAAGGATGAACTTAGTAATTTAAGATTAGAGATAATATCTAAGCTTACAAAATTAAGGAAACTTAACGAAGACCTCACTAGAATTTCACAAGAAGTACAAGATATTCAAACTAAACTTAAAGAACTAGAGAAATCTTACAAAGAATATAGCGAAATTAGAGAAAAGCTAACATTACTAGAGCCTAAGTATAAGGAGTACCTAAAGGTAAGTAATTATGATGAGAAAACACTAGAGGAGAAAAAGAATAGACTAAGCTCAATAAAAGCCGAACTTGATGACTTACAAAAAAGGATTAAAGGATTATTAGAAAAAATTGGAGATGAAAGAGAATTTGAAGGCAAACTGAAGCTGTATAAGGAAAACAAAAATAAATTGGAGAAACTAAAGGAAGAATTTATAAAAATTGAGAGCGAGAAGAATGAATTGGAAAAAATTAGTAAGGAAATTACTGAGCTTGAAGAAGAAATTCGCCAATTGAACTTCAATGAAGAAGAATTCGAAAATCTAAATAAGAAATTGGAAGACTTGAATAATGAGAGGATAGCAGTAGAAAAGGAAATATCTACTATCGAAGGCAAAATAAATGCAAGCAGCGATCTGTTAATAAATCTAAATTCTGAGCTTGATAAGATTATGGAAGACTTGAATAAAATTCCAAAATTACAAAATGCAATAAATAGGGTGGAAAAACTAAGGAAGATACTTAGCGGTAGTGGATTGCAAAACTATATAATCTCAATATTCAAATCCAGGATAGAAAATAATCTTAATGATATATTAAGTATGTTCAACTTATCATTCTCTAGAGTTACTATTAATTTTGAAATCGGAGGAAAAACGCAGAAAGGTAAAGTTGTAATTAAAGCGTATAACACTGCTGGAAATGATTTGGATATAGAATCTTTAAGCGGAGGAGAGAGAATCTCTATTGCATTAGCTTTAAGGATAGCAATAGCTAAATCCTTAATGGATGAGATAGGTTTCATGATAATGGATGAACCTACAATTCACTTAGATGAGGAAAGGAAGAAGGAATTATTAAATGTTATAAAGTACTCAATGAATATAATTCCTCAAATAATTATAGTTACTCACGATGATGAAATTAAGGAGATCTCAGATTATATTATATCAGTGACTAAAAAAGGAGATAAAAGTATAGTAAAACAAGGTGAGTATATTGATTGAGAGAGCTTATGAAGAGTTTGCTAACAATTATCCTAAAATCTTGGAAAAGATAAGGTTTTACAGTAATTCGATAAACGATTCTGTTAAAGATAAACTAAAGAAAATATGGATAGATTATGAGCCTACTGCAGTTAATAAGAGTTTTATTGCTATAGATGGTGGAGAATTTGTAAAAGAATTAAGAGTTGGCACTGTATTCCTTACCAATGCTGAGGCGGTATATGGTGAAGGAGTAAATGTTAGTGCAATAGATAATGAAATAAAGATGGGAGTTTTTAGGCCTGGAAACCTTGCTAAAGAAAGAATCTCTGAAATAATGAGTATTTTAGAACTTTCTTTAGCATTAAGGAACGGTAATAAAGCTGAATACATACTAATGGACGGAAGTTTAAAGAAAAAACTTAATAATGGGAAAGACGTCGAAGGAGAAGAGAAGGAATTAGATGAAATAATAAACGACGAAAATGAGGAAGAGTCTTTAAAGAATTTAATATTAAAATCTCAAATACTTATTTCTAGATTGATACAAAATTATGATGGCAAAATTCTGTGGATTTCCAAAAATAGTAAGGGGAGAGAATTATTTGGAGAAAATATATCAGATATAACAGTGATTGAAAGTTTAACTGAAAACCCAGGCTTTACTTTACCCTTTGTTCATACAATCGATGAGAAAATTTTAGCTAAAAATAAGGAAGTAAAAAATCTTGAAGGCGTTGAAATTAGTTCGTTCTATATTAGGTTAGAAAAAGGCCAGAGAGTTCTTAAAGTTGATTTGACAGGAAGAATAGACGATGAAGGAATTAAAAAGATAATGGATAGTTTATACTCTGTTTCAATAAAGGGATACCCGTATCCTTTATTAAAAGTTCACTACGATGTTAAAGTTAACAAGGAAGATAGGCAGAGAATTCTTAGTATTCTTGGGCTTAATCATATGAGAGGAAATAGTTGGTGGCCTAATCAGTTCTTTTAGACTCAAATTGAACTGTAACGTGATTAATTCCATATTTTTCTGAAAGTATTTTTTCTGCTACTTCCCTTTTATCATCAAGCTCTTTTAATGTGACATTAGGATCTTCTTCTATATGGAGAGTTGCCACTTTATAATGATCACAAATTATCCAAACATGAATATGATGTACTTTAGGAAATATAGGCTTTAAATCGTCTTCAATACGCTTTGTATCAATTGGAGATTTTTCCATAATAATATCTAAATACGTACTAAAATACCTAAAGTTGTAAATAACCATAGTCCCTAAAATTATAAATGAGAATATTGGATCAAGCTCATAATATCCAGTTAATATAATAAGAAATCCCGCTAATGCGCCTAAAACATAAGAAAGAACATCAGATATTATATGAACATTAATACTTTCTTTTACCCTATTTTCTTTCTCTTCATGCTCATGAGAAAAGGAAAGTATTAAAGCAGAAATTAATGAAGCAAAAATTACGTAAAATGGATTATCTTTAATCCCCATCATGAGATATATTACTGAAAATATCACACCTATGATAGAACCAAGAATTATTATACTAACATTAAGTAAAGATGAAATAACTTCTAGTCTATGTAAACCATAAGTATAATAAGAATTTACCTTATTTACCAATTTTAAGAAATAAAATGAAAGAGAAACTATTAAAGCGTCAAGGAAAACGTGAATTGCTTCTGAGATAAGTACCACACTTTTAGCTAATATCGAGGTTATAACCAGAAATACGAAGACTCCCCAGAAGCCTATTATCGATCTCATTAAGATAAAACTATTTCTGCATTTATTTATACCTTTCTAAGGGATTCCCTAACTTTTTGGTTTAGCTTTTACGCATATATAAGAACCTTCTAGGCCTTCTTCTGGATCCTCTACTTTAGGTTCATCAAAAGGAGAATACCTTAACGTAGATATTGTATCCTTTATTTCAAAATACTGCTGTATTAAGGAAATAAGCTCTTTTTTAGAAATAAAATGAGCTTTGGAGTAATATTTGTGACCTTTCTTGCCTAATTCAGTATAATATTGACCCCAACTAGAATCTTCAGGAACAATGCATACAGCGAACTCTTTTTTGGTAACTCTTTGTACTTCCTGTAACAATTTCTCAACATCGCTTATGAAACAGATAGTAACTGAAATAAAAGTGCATTCAACCGACTTATTTCTTAAAGGTAAATATAGCGCGTCAGCTTGTATTTTATCTTCGGTAGGATTTGTTAACCTTAGCATTGCATCGGAAATATCTAATGAGATTATTCTACCACTTATTGCTTCATGAAACACTGAAGGACCTGCACCAATATCTAAGCAATTTGAAAGATTAAGCCTCTTTACAGCTCTTAATTCGCTTTCATAAATCATTTTGTTTCTTTTATACCACTGTAAATATCCTTGTGGATCGTTAAAGATTTCCATAATTAAGAATACTCTGAAAGCTTAATAAGTTCCGTTGTTATCTTTATTTTTTCATTTATATCGTCCAAAAGATATATCAACTCCTCTCTTCTTCTTTTAAGAGATACGGAAGAATATACAAAGTTATTTACTCTAGACTCTATAAACTGTAATTCCTTTTCAACGCTCTCTTTGAGCTTTGCGTAATATGCATAGATATCAAAGAGACTTGACTTGATACTTTCTTCTTCTTCCTTAAGAGAGAAATATGGACAAATATAGCATAAAACTGGATGAGGAGTTATACCCTCTTGAGATAGCCATGAACTTACAACACTTTCCTCAAATTTTATTCTGCAAATTTTCCCGTTAAAATATGAGCATATATTCCTCTTTCTTATACCTTCACTTTCTATGTCTTTAAAATTTTTAATTCTTTTTGAAAGGGCTGCATCAATAATTAGCTCTCTAAAATTTTCCATAAGTTAATATAGTATGCTAAACTTATTAATCTCAATGATTTTTTAAGACGAAAATAGAATCTTAGTATATGGGAATTATTAGATCCTCAATAATTCTTAGGCCTTATGATACATTACTCTACGCAACTAAAATAATGATAATGGAATATGTTCCCAAGGCAATAGTTACAGACGAGAAAGGTTTTCCCTTAGGTGCATTAACTCAGAAAGATATTATAAAATTTGTGTACGAAAAAGGAGAAGAAATAAGTTTTGATAAGGTTTATGTTTCGGAAGTGATGAGAAAAGATATAGTATGTGTTAATGAGAGTATAGACCCACTTGAAGCTGCAGAAATAATGATAGATAAAAAACAGCCGCTTTTGGTAGTATGTAGCGACGACGGAAAAGCTTTAGGTATGATAATTAAATCGGATCTTACTCAATACTACGCTTCACAGATAAGGGGATTGCAAAAAACTGAAGAATACATGACTTCTCCTGCAATAACTATTTCAAAATCAGATTCATTAATAAATGCCGTTAAAACTTTAGTCGAAAAAGACGTTAGCAGATTAATTGTAGTAGATGAAGACAAAATAGAAGGCCAATTAACTACTACAGATCTACTTTACATGGCACCTGCCATAAAATACAAGGAATGCAAAATTAACGTTAGTGAAGTTATGAGCCCAAACATCATTGTCGTTGATGCGGGAGAAGATTTAGCAAGTGCCGCAAAATTAATGGCTTCTAGAAAAATTAAAGGAATACCTGTAGTAAAAGGAGATAAATTAGCGGGAGTAATAACTACAACCGACGTTACAAAGGCGTTATTAGATGATAGAGTTAGGAAATATTTATATGAAATAAAAATGTATACTTCTACATTTTGATTGCTTCTAGCTTATGTTCAATGGAGTTTTCTTTATCTCTTCTATCATCTATTTTCATAATTGTGACGATTCTTTTTACCCCTTCTTTAGCTAGAGTATCATCAATATCCTTAATTATATAGCCTAATTGCGTTATGTCATCTATTTCCAAAGTAGTCATTGAAGGAGCTGGATAGAATTTTATTCCCTTAGCCTTAAGTACTTCATAAACTAGTTTTACGTACCTTGATATACTTGTACTATTTGTACCTATGGGTTCTACACTTATATCTACAAGATATTTCATACTATTCATTTAGATTTTATATCTTAAAAATGTTGAAGATGGATAAATTTTAATTACTCCAAAATGATAGTAGTTTCATCATGGAAATAGATCCAGTTGAGATACTAAGAAAGAAGGGATTGAAAGTAACTCCCCAGAGACTTGCAGTACTTAAATTACTAAGTAGAGGTGGTCATTATAGCGGTGAACAAATATTTGAAGAATTAAAGAAAAACGAACCAAGCATAAGCTTATCTACAGTCTATAACGCTCTAGAGGCATTAGAAAGTGCAGGAATTATAAATTCCTTTGAGGCAAACGGAATAACTTGGTACGAAATGAGAAGAAATCCTCATGTAAATGTAATATGCGAAGATAAAAATGAGATAATAGACGTTGATATAAACATAGACGATATAATTCAGCAGCTTAAAAATAAAGGCATTAATGTAATTAACTTAAGTGTAGTAGCTTATGCTGACTGTTCTAAAATTGAAAATAAGTAATTGATAAACTTCTGTTTATCTGCTTTCAAAACTATTTTAGCATTTTTGCTTTTAGAGAAATTATACCAATCCACTAGCATTGCGCCTCTAGAAATAGAACACGTTTCCACGTCTACCTTAAATTCTCCTTGTTGTAATATTAAAGAATTATCATATGCTATAGTTGCTGTAAGGGAATCTGTATGAATGCTCCCTCTACCTTCGTATTTTTTGGAATATTCTCTTAATGTTCTATTAACATTAATAAAAAATGTAGAAGCTTTTGAGTTAATTGATTCTATTTTCTTCCATTCATCGTCAGTAATTTCTGCAGCATCCTCTGTGGTTTCCCAAGGAACTATAGTTATATCAAATCCCGCATTAAGTACAATTTCTGCAGCCTCTGGATCTACCCAAAAATTAAACTCTGCTATTGGAGTGGTATTACCACGACTAAATGCCCCACCCATTATCCAAACCTTTTTTATTCTTTTTACAATGGTTGGATCTTTTAAGTAAGCTAAGGCTAAGTTAGTTAAGGGTGATACTGCAAGTATTTCTAGTTCACCTTCATATTCTTTAGACAATCTAATTATAGCATCTATTGCGTGTTCTTTCTCTGGAGATATTTTAGGTTCTTCAATCTTCCAATCTCCTATACCATTATTTCCATGAACTTCCTCTACTGTTCTCCATTTTCCCATAATAGGCCTTGACGAACCGATAAAAACTGGAACATCTAAATTAAAATATTCCACAGTAAATAGCGCGTTTTTAATCTCGTTTTCAAATTTAACATTACCTGCGACTATTGTTATTCCAAGTAATTTGAAAAATTTAGAGGCAAGTAATATAGCTATTGTATCATCGCTTGCTGTATCTGAATCTATTATTGCATATCTAGGCATAATAGAATTGTATAAGCATAATATAAAAAGCTTAGGAAGCTAAATATGATATTTATTAATTTCATGAAAAAAATCATTTCTATATTAGTGAAAAGATTTTTTAATGCTAAATTAAATTATACCTAGATGAAGGTAAGAGTATATAATATCGGTGGTATTGTAAGTCCTTTAGAAGTAGAATTAACAAAAGGAGTTAATATATATAAAGCTCCAAACGCCTACGGTAAGACATCGCTAGCAAAAGCTTTAGTTTCACTATTAACTTCAGCAATTAAACCAGACGATTTGCTTAATGTATTTGCAAATTCTGGATATGTAGAACTCGATCTGGATGGAAGAACTTACTATAGAAGAATTAAAAGAGTTAAGAATAAAATAATGGAGAGTTCTAAATTATTACTAGACGACGATAGAGCTCTTCTACTATCGTACTTCTCTCCAGAGAATAAGCTATTAAATCAAATAATGAGCGGAGAGGAAAACGTAGAATGGTTTATCTCTGCCACTTCTAAAATTAATGAACTAAAATCAAAAAAGGAAGAAATGGAAACTAAATTACATAACTTACAAGCTGAGATTGACGATCTAAATAGAAAGCATAAGGAAGCAATAGAATTACAAACAAAGATAAAACAAATTGAAGATGAAATAGCTAGACTAGAAAAAGAGAAGGAAAGTGATAAGGTATTAAACAAAACTACTCAGACAATTAGTATCACTAATGAGAATAAACTTCGTGATATAAAGGAAAAGATCGAAGTTAAAAAGAGAGAGCTCGAAGATTTACAAAACAGAATAGCAAGATTGGATCAAGAAATAAAGAACAAAGAGAGCTTAGCATCTCCTGAAATCAGACAATCTTATGAGAGACAGCTTCAAGAAATAAATGCACAGTTACAGAAAATTACAGCCCAAAGAAACGAGGCAGAAATAGAAATAAGATTACTTGAAAAAGTTTTAGATCAGATAAGAGAATCAGAAAAACAGCATCTAACTACATGTTATGTATGTGGAAGTCATGTAGATCCTTCAATATGGAAAGTTAGAATTGATGTGATTTCTAAAGAATTACAAGAAAAGAATTCTCTATACGCTGGAATAAAGAAGGAAGCTGATGAACTATTAAGTAAGAAATCTGAGATTGAGAAAAAACTGAAAGAATTAGATCAAATAAGCTCAGAAATTTCAAAGCTAAAGATGTCGAGATCAGAACTTGAGAATAGAATAGAAAGCGTAAAGTCAACTATAGATGACTTAGAAAGACAAAGAAGAGAAATGGAGGAAAGATTCAACAGAAATGCAGAAATATATAGAGTTTATGACATTAATGATTCTATAAATAAGAGAATAGAGGAGTTGAAGAAAAAGAAAGACGAATACGAATACGAATTAGCAATAAATGGAATTCCGTCAACAATACTAAATAAAATCAGTGAGAAACAGAAAGAATTGCAGGAAGTACAAAAAATGGTAGATGACCTAGAAAAAGAATATATGAGAAGATTGACTATAGCAAGAGAAGAGTTCGTTAAAATAGCAAATTACCTGCTTAAAGAGTTAGAATTTGACTTGAGAGCAGAGATTGACGAGAATGATAGGCTAGTAGTTAAAAGAAATGACGCTACATTAGAGCTAAGAAAGTTATCATCCTCAGAAAGGACTACATTAGCTTTAATTTTAGTATTAACTGCGCTGAAATCCTACTTTAAGACGCCATTCTTCATAGTAGACGAATCATTCATGACGTTCGATCAAAGAAGATTCGATAAAATAGTAAAATACCTTAACAGTATAACAGACTACGTAATAATAACAAAGAGCGATGAAAATATAGAATTACTTAAGGAGACCATGGAACCTCTAGCCTCTTCATAAGAATTTTATTTAAGTCCGTCTTTATTGCGTCTTCTACTTGAGGTGGAACATTAGTAATTGGTGTAAACCATCCTACTGAAGTTGTCATGCCTAATTCTTCTGCCTTAGATTTTAACCATAAGGCTACTGCTAGGCCAGCTAATGTTGGCTTAAATATTACTATCGAAGGTCCTATTGATGAACTAGAAATTTTTATTGCATGCTTAGAAATTGTTTTCCATCTAGTTTTTGTAATTATTCTTACTAATTCTTTTGCCCTGTCTTTTTCACCTACTGCATAAAATATTATCATACATAGAAAACAGCTAAAACCTACTTAAAAATTTTTAGCCGGATCCAGTCCCACAACCACAATATCCATACTCATCAATTTCCATACCACATACTGGACAAATAACTCCAGTTCCTTTGACTTCTTCAGCAGGTTTACCAAACTGCATTGTGTGCACGTCTAATAAAGCTCTAGCTAAGTCACGTATAGAAACTATTCCATATAGTTTTCCATTGCTTTTAATTATTGGTAAATGCCTAAATCCGTTATTCAGCATTATATCTAATGCATCAGTAACTTCGGTATCTTCAGTTACCCCTTTTACATCTTTAGTCATGTACTTTTCTACTGGACTATCAATATCTCTATTAGAAGCTGCCTTAACTATATCTCTCTCTGTTATAATTCCAACTACTCTATTTTGAGAATCTATAACTACTAATGAACCTAAATTATGCTCTTTCATTTCCTTTGCGGCTTCTGCTATTGTGACGTTAGGCTTAACTACATAAACTTTTGTAGTAGCTATTTGAGAAACTTTTGTTGCCATAAATAAATTAGAAAAGATTTAAGACTAAAAACTTTCTTATCCTATTATAAATTGGTAAGCCTTTACTTTTCCTCCTTCTAAAACAACTAAGGCTGCATGCAATAAACCTTCACCATATTCACTTCCTGGATTTATAACTATAGTTCTACCTATTTTATCAAAACCTCTAGACTCATGAATGTGGCCATGAAGACCTAATAAAGGTTGAGTTTCTTCAATTATTTTTCTTACAGCTTGAGACCCAACATGAGTAAATACTATTTCTCCTCCCTTAACTACAGGTTTAAGATTTTCATCAAGTAATGGAGCGTTATCTAAATTACTACCATATGGAGGGGCATGGAAATTAAATATAGCCTCAGAGGGGTTAGATAGCTTTTCTACCTCATGTTTTAAAGCTTCGTATAGTTTCTCTTCTGGCATTTCCCTAGGCGTATGCCAAGGAGTAGGATTAACATAACCATAAGAAATCATTTCATATTTATCTATATTAACTACTTTCCCCTCAGTTTTTATCATTATGTCGCTTTCATCTAACACGTTAAACAAGTATTCTGGATCATCATTACCTAAATTAACGTAAATTGGAATATTAAGACCTTTATATCTCTCTTCAGCAATTTTTATCCAATTTCTTACAACCTCAGTCATAGCATTTTTAAAAGCCTCGTCTACCTTTCTTTTATCATGTTTCATATCTTCGAATTCCTCTTTACTGACAATGACATAATAATTTCCTTGATTTCTAATCTCTGATATTTTCTGGGCTAATATATCTTTTGAAAATTTATTTCCGTCTATCTCATAATTTCCATCATTGAGTTCAATTATAGGTATTAAGGCTTTACCGGCTAGATCTCCCCCTATTATTAAAGCGTCAACTTTATACATTTTACCTGCATTAAGAAACTTCTTGAAAACTACGTCAGAGCCATGAAGATCAGAAGTAAATAAGATTCTCACTTGCTTGCTATCGTTGTTATTTTTCTTCCTATTAAATAGCCCCACGCTTTAACTTAAAGTAATATAATATTTAAAAGTTGTTAAACCGATAAACAAAAAAGTCAGACAGCAAATAGTTCATAGAAATGGTATTAGTATTATTCGTTAGACATGGGCACAGTGTCTCTAATCAGAACAAAATTTTATCACATGATATTAACAATTATCCTTTGACAGAAGAAGGGCAAACTCAAGCTAAAAATACTGCCAAAGAATTGTCAAAACTTAAAATAACTAAGATTTTCACTAGTCCTATACTTAGAGCATATCAAACTGCTACAATAATAGCAAATGAATTAGGTCTGATACCGATTATAGACGATAGATTACGAGAAAGATATCTCGGCGATCTAAATAATAAAAAATTTGATCCCTCTGATCATTGGAAAATAAAATTAATAAAAGGACAAATAGAAGTTAAAGGACTAGAACCTTGGGAATCAATGCAAAGGAGAATGATAGAATTTGTTAATTCTATCAAGAATGAGGAAGGTGCAATAGTTGCTGTTTCTCATTATGACCCTATAAGAGCACTTATAGGCCATATTTTAGGCTTAGATGATATTTCCGCCTTCGGAATTTCCTTACCAAACGCTAGTATAACTGCTATAGAAATAATTGACGGAAAGTTTAGAATACATTCTATAGGATCTCCTATACTTGCACAGGAGTTGTTAAAGAGACTTAACAGATATATTATTACTATTAATCAAAGATAGTATTTTTTCTCTAGTTTTCTGGTTTAAGCTATCGAATAATATAGTATCAATTTTGTTAATTGTTTTTTCTAATGCTTGTTGAATAATGTTCGAATTTAATTCTGATATATAATGTTTAGATATAATATGTGATATACATGATTTCATTGCAAGCTTTGAAACATTATGCGCATAATGAGGGCCACCAAAAGCTAAAATAACATTATCACAAGTAGTTTCTTCTAGTCTCTCAATCCCCCTTAAAACCGCATCAACTAAATTTTTGACTAATTTTTCGTTATTCCAATATTCCTCACTGCTACCCACTTCAGCGAAAATCACTGGAATAGTTTGATAAGTAGGGCCATGATGAGTGGCTTCAAATACTTTATCTATATTGATATCAATCTTTGATATTTCGCGATATATTGAAGTTATAAGTCTTGGAAATGCTATCCCTAATTTATTTGCTTCTCCACCCATTGTCTTATTACCTATATTACCTGGATGATGAACAGTCAATGAAGGAATTTTTGCGGAGCTCTCGTGCCTGCATATTACTACTATTGCATCACCAGAATTATATTTAAAATCTATTACATCTTCGCTTATTTCCTCAAATTTATATCCTAATTTTTTAACAGTTTTTCCTACTGCGTCAACGTTAGAAATTAGTACTTTAATGTTCATTCTTTTAACATCTCCTTTACTTTTTCTGCTAAGTATGGAGCTATTGCGTATCCAAACCTATATCCTCCAACAATTATAAGATTTTCAAAAGGTTTAATTGCGACTGGGTCACTATTTTCACTTACACTTCTAAATCCTACTCTAATTTCAAGGTTATTTTTGTTTATCAATTCACTAAAAGTTGAAATCGTTTTCTTAACTTCTTCAAAATCTATATCCATAGAGCTATCCTGCTTAGAATCTCCATTTAAATACATCTTTTTACCTTGGACTGCTATTCTATCGCCTATAACTACTATTCCATTTAACTTCTTATATGGTTCGGCTATTATTAAATGCCCTTTAAAAGGAATTAGTTTAACATAATTACCTATAAGATCTGAAAGAAGATAGCTTGCAGTAATAATGTAATTTTCTCCTTTTAATACTCCCGCAGAAGTTTCTATGCTTTCTACATAATTATCTTTTGCATTAATTTTAGTAACTTTAGCATGAAGGAAAGGAAACTCCATTCCAACCTTCTGTAATAATTCGTCTCCGTCTATAAAAAGTGAATTATCAAAATATTCAGCGTATTCTAAATCTATTGAAGGTTCTATCTCTTTTATTTCCTTTTTATCAATCATTTTACCTCCTCCTAAAGGCTTCTCGGATTTTCTTAGCAAAAATGTTTTCCTGAAATATATTCCATACTCGTTACCTATTTTCACATAATCATCTTCTCCTTTTAGGCATTCGTTGAAATATTTTCCGCATAATGGAGGAATTACTGACCATAAACTAGCGTTGGAATTTCTTAAGTTTTCCTTTTCGTCAATTATCATTGCATCTGAAATCTTGACAGCAGTAAATAGTCCAGTTATTCCTCCTCCAATAATGATATTGACCATAACTTTAGATTTAGTTCTTCCAATATAAACTTTTTAAATAATGAAATAGACTACTTACTTATGAGTAGCGATTACGATCCAGAACTAGAGGAGTTATTAAAGAAAAAAATTAAACAGATAATGAACACAAGTAAAGGTATGCAAGAAAATCAAAAAACCCAAGAAGAACTAGTAGCGCATTTAGATAGCAACACTTTTGATAATTTTATAAAATCTCATAAGGTAGCAGTAATAGACTTTTGGGCAGAATGGTGTGCTCCTTGCATAATGTTAGCACCAATTATTGAGGAATTAGCAAAAGATTATCCACAAGTAGGATTTGGAAAAGTGAATTCTGACGAAAATCAAGATATTGCAGCAAGATATGGAGTTATGAGCCTACCTACTGTTATATTCTTTAAGAATGGAGAGCCAGTAGATGAAGTCATAGGAGCTGTTCCAAGGGAAGAAATTGAAATAAGAATTAAGGAATTATTAAAGTGATAATTAATGAAACCTTTGCTCATAGGTGTTGATGGTTTAAGCTATAGTAGTTTCATGAAGTGCAATCCTAGATTCTTACTTACTTTATTTAGTAGTGCATTTAGAGGAGTTGTTGTAAATAGAAAACCCCAGCATCCTGCGTCTTCGTGGATGTCAGTTCTTGAAATGAGAGATATAGGCGGCAATTCATTCTATATTAAAGTTGAAGAAAAACCAACATTAATTAAAGAGACTAATGCAGTTGCAATAAATTTACCTATAACAAATCCAACTTATGGTGAATTAGGCTTTCCTTATGATTCTAATTTAACAGCCAAGGATGAGATAGACAAAGTAATAGAGGCAATTCTTGATTCACTAGAAGAGCAGCCAGTAATTGCTGATATTACTGCTATAGATAGGCTAGTGAGAGTAAATCCACAAGCAAAATGTGAAATATATAAAGAGGTTGATGATGGGTTAAGAAAGCTTTTAAGGAAGGTTGATGATTTCATATTATTTTCACCCTATGGAGAGCCAAAATCAGATAAAATGTGTGATCATGAAGACTATGGAGTTTACTTATCAACAGTTCCAAGACCTAATGAACACGATACTGTAAAATTACCAGAGATTGGACTTTTGTTTAAGAGATTAGCCTCTCAAAGCTAAATATTTTTGTTATAAAATGGATATAATGCTAGAATTACTGGATCTACATATAACCTTGTTCTATCAATATATTTAGTAAGAATTCCAACAGCGCCTTCAGAATATTTTGTACCAGACCTAGAGTAAACCTTATCTACAGCATAGCCTAGTTCAATACCTTGATTTATATACTTCACTACTTTTGGAGGTAAAGTGAAAGATGCAGACTTTGAAAAGTTTTCATTACCTTCCTTATCTACTGCGTATACTACGGCAAACGCTAATACTTTGTTATACTCAAAGCATATTCCGCCTTCTATTCCTATTCCTATATCAGCGTTTGCAGTTCTCAATGCTCTAATTGCCCTGTTTCTTGCACCAAATAGAGTTTCTTTACAGTAAGGTTGAGAAGAAACTCCAGAATCTACTTCCACTGGAATTATTTCAGCCTTTAGCCCAATAATATTTAATGCTTCTTTTACCGCCTCAACTTTAGTCCTATTTTTACTACCTACTGAAACTAACATTTTTAACTTGCAGGATATACTAAGATTCATGGTAACAATAAAAGTTGGCGCCCTAGCAGATTCGGGTGATCTATATCCTTTTATACCATTAATTGAAGGAAAAATAAAACCAGAAGGTTTTAACTTAGAAATTGAGGTTATACCAACTGTTCAAGATGTAAACGAGAAAGTACTAAAGAAGGAAGTTGATGTATCGGTGCCATCAGCTGCTATGTATCCTTACATTCAAGACGATTATTATATTATGAGTAACGCAGTAGCTTCTGCTGTAGATGGAATAACAGGTATGCCAATTTTAGCTTCTAAAGAAATGAGTTTAGATGAAGTCAAGAAATCTAGATTAATAGTTCACGGCCCAAATACTTCGGCCTTTACTCTTTATAAGTTACTTATAGGAAAATATGGAAAATTGGTAATAATTAAGAGAGTTTTAGACGAAATCAAGGGCTTAGGTACTGAAGGCGACGTGCTAGTTGCTGTTCATGAAATTAAAATGATGTATGCAATGCAGAAATTAGGTGTTAAATATTACAAAATAGGTAGTATGTGGGATATGTGGAAGAATGTTTCAAATAATGCCCCAATGCCAATGGGCATGGTTGTAGTGTCTAAAGAATTAGGAAAAGATTTAGCTTTAAAATTCAAGGAAGTTTACGAGAAAAGCAAAAAATATGCAGAAAAGAATTTACAGGAAATAATTCCTAAAGATGTTGAGATAATGAGAGAAGCACAAGGAGCTAATTTAGATAAGGAAATAGTAGAAAAAACCATATGGGCAGACATTCAAGAATATAACGTCCCCGAAAACGAAGTTATTAAAGGTTTAGAAACATTCTATAGGCTTACAGAAGAAAAGGGAATTTTACCTAAAGTTAAGAAGCTAGACTTAATTTAAAGAATTTTTGATATATATGGAAATTTATTTAATGTAAAAATTATATCTATTTCTGACTTTAATTCGCTTAATAACTCAGAAACATAATTTAGATAAGTAAAAGGTAAACTCAATTCTGTTATATACAACTCTTCGTTATTGTCTATTTCGATTAAAATCGAGAACCTAATGAAAGGTATTAACTCTAAGCATTCAAGCACTTTTTTGGAATTATGAAAAATATCTAGTATAGCATCTCTATTACCGTAATCTATTATAAAACTCTCTATTACCGTATGATTATACATGCCTTTTAAGATCTCATTAAATGAAGAAAAAGACCTAAGTGAAGAGAAAATCAAAGGTTGCGCGTAACCAGAATATTTAACTTCGACCTTTAATCC
Organism: Acidianus ambivalens; assembly: GCF_009729015.1. Classification (NCBI taxonomy): domain Archaea; kingdom Thermoproteati; phylum Thermoproteota; class Thermoprotei; order Sulfolobales; family Sulfolobaceae; genus Acidianus; species Acidianus ambivalens. The sequence goes on from NZ_CP045482.1 coordinate 1,129,870, forward strand.
GTCAGCTCTTTTATCTAAACTCATTTTCCACTTATCATACTTTTCATCATAATATTCTGGAATTCCAGAGTAATTTATAAATTCCTTTATTCTTAAACCATCCTTTAGAGATAATGAAAAAGATAAATTAGACTTAATGCTTTTTCTTATAGGCAATCTGTCAAAATTTATCTTTATAATTGAAGAACTATAAACAGGTGTAAAACTTAAGTTCCTAATCTTTAGTAACTGCTCTTTTAATGAGCTCTCTTCCGTTTTCAATATCTTTGAAATTAGCGGAATATTTGGCCCAATTTGCCTCATTAACTTTATTGCTGTTACTAACTTTTGTTGCATCATTAGTAATTAGTAATTTGTGCTTTTTAATTTTCTCTGGAACTACTCTTACTTCCACAATGGCAACATTTTCAAATGAATTTACAATTCTCTTTACAGTTTTTCTTATCTTATATACATTTGAAAGTTTGCAATCGGGTGGTAATGAAATAACAATGTATACCATATAAAAGGAACCCAGCTTTCTTACATATATGTTTTTGAGATTAATACCAAGACTCTCTAAAATTATCTTTATCCTATCCTTAAATGGAGCATCACAGTTAATGCCTATTAACGAATAAATTGCCTCTTTAAATTGCCTTATGGCGTCAGCTAGAATAAAGCCTATTATAGTAAAAACTACAGTTAAAGTGAGATAATATTCATTTATAATTATTGCAAATCCACTTACTATTTCCATGAGTAAATCCAATTTGCTATGAGTAAGATCAGTTTTTACTAGAGATATCCAAGAATATCGTTTCTCGAGTATAAATACTACTAAAGTTAATACGCTATTTGAGTATATTATTAACGACAGCCATGCTGGAACTTCGTAGTTAACATCGTTAATTATTAAATTAATATAATTAATTGAGAGAATTACTATAAATATTGTAACAAATAATACAGCTATACTTTCAAGGTTATATAATCCCCATGGAAATTTATTTGATCTTCGATATATTATATTAAGTAATAGAGAGAATAATATTGCTGAAGTTGCATCTATAAAACCGTGAAATGAATCTGCTATAAGTACAGCTGAGTGATAAATTTCACCAAAATATATTTCTATGATTGAAATTGGCAAGAGTAATGCTCCAGTAAATAAAAATATTCTTGAAACTTCCCTTAATTTTTCTAAGGGTATCAAGCATAATCACCTTTTCATACCCAATATATTATTTACTCGTATTGTTAAAAAGTTTGCACTGGAAGGATATTTTAGAACGTAGAAATATTATTGAACTTAAAAGCTTACACTTGCAAGCCTTAATTTAAGATTATTTTTAATATATATGACGTTATCTACTAAAATTACTTCAAGATTATGATCGTCAAAATTTTATGAAAAATTATATAGATAAATCTTTGTTACTTTTCCTGAGATAAATTTTTTAAAGTAAAATAACCTTAAATTATGTATGGCAGAGAAGAAGACTGAAATAAATAGCTTTTCTGATTTAATAAAAGCATTGTTCAAAGACGATAACTGGTATCTAGGTGGGTTTATAGTAGCGTTAATATTATTCATTATATTCGATTTAATAGTATATAAATAATTTTTTTAATTTTTAATGATTTCTCAATATGAACAAGTTTTATAAAGTGGTAAAATGTTTACATTTATGTGAGTAAAGTGGCAAGAGTAAATATTGCGGCTGATGCTGAAATAGTTAAAGAATTAGAAAAGGAAGCTAAAAGTAGAGGATACACTATATTTTCTCTTACTAACATAGCACTCAAATCTATGTTAGAATTAATAAGAAGTGGAGAAGATTCTACAACTTTATCTCATTTAGTAGAATTTTATAAAATAACTAAGGATCTTGACATTATCCCTGTTACATCTTGGTATATAGAAAACTTAGTTAAACTAGCCTATGAGAAAGATCAGAAAGCGTTAGAAGAAATATGCGATGGAACAGGACAGCAAATATCCTCCTATTTAAGGTCTAGAGCTTCTACATTTGAAGAATTGCTTCAAATTTATGATACAATAAAATCTGTGTTACCCATAAAGGACATAAGAATAAAAAGAGTTAATGATGAAATTATTGAAATAAGGATTACTGGTAGTGGATTCAGTAGTGAATCTACATTATGCACTTCTAAAGTATTTAGGAAGATTCTAGAGGCTTATTACTTTGAAATTTTAGAAATGACATATTCGCCTGGAGGAATAATATTTACTAGAGTTAAATATCAAGGCCAGCCTAATAAGTAATTACAAGAAGATATTATTCTACATACTACTTGTTGAGTTTCTAACGCTCTTTTACTTATTGAATAGCGTTCAGTGAAAATTCCTTTTACCTCTTCAGAAAAATCGCCATGCTGAAAAGCTCCTATCCCTAAAAGAAAATTTTCGTTGCAAAGATATGTCGGATCAATCTTGTTTCCATCCTCTGAAAGAAGTACTGGCTTATATTTTTTGGCAATGTCTGATAGCTTTACATTTAGTATTTTCATTAAAGGCCTAGAAGAATTTGGAGGTATTTGACCAAACTTCAGTAACTGTTCCATTAGACCTATAAATCTATTATAATTTTTGGGCGGATTCAAATCTTTCTCAACTTTTATAATTCTAGAGTCGTAAGTATGTATATAGAAATCTCCTAAAATTTCTTTTTCAGATAAAATCATTATCATTGCCATATGTACTATATCCGGTCTACCTCTTTTTTGCCAATCTTTCAATTTTCTCATTGCATGATAATGTAAAGATATGTCAAGGATAGTATCTTGGGGTTTCTTTCCCCTTCTTTCTGCATTTTTAATAACGCTAGGATCGTTTAAGATTTCTTTAGGTACAAGCTCTAAGGCCGAATCTAAAAGAATGAAATTAAGTTTCACGGATTATAAGAAATATATGTGAATAAAAAAACTCTAAAGAAGAGAGCCTTAAAGCTAATTAATGATGCAATAAAGCTTGCAGAGGAAGGAAACTTAGAATTAGCTAGGAAATATATAATGTTAGCTAGAGAATACTCAAATAAAGGCAGATTTAAAATACCATTAGAATATAAAAGAAAATTTTGTAGAAAATGCCTAACCCCTTTAATACCAGGTAAAACGGAAAGAATAAGAATAAAGTCAAAGATTTTAGTTAGAAGTTGTTTAATTTGTGGGTGGATAAGGAGATATGATCTCAGAAAAAATAAAGAAAGCAAAAGCGGAACATCCGACAATTAGAATAGGTAAGAATGGATTAACAGAAGGTTTAATAAATGAAATAAAAAGGCAATTAAAAGACAATGAAGTAGTGAAAATAAGAATTGGAATAAAAGACCAAGATAGGAGAGAAATTGCTAAAAAAGTTGCAGAGTTGACCAATGCGAAATTAGTGGAAGTTAGAGGATATACTTTTATTTTGATGAAAAATGAGTAAGCTTGCTGTAGATACCTTAGAAATATATGGCCATCCAAATGTTTTAGGAAAACATAAATCTACTTTAGAATTTACTAAAGAGAATTACTTGACTCCCAGAGGAGATTGCATAATAGGAATAAATTCCACTAAAGCAATAGCAGATTTAAAAGAAGAAGTAAAAGAAATACTTAAAGAAAATGGGTATGGCTATGTGGTAATTAAGATTGATAACCTTATAGACATAGTATCAGGGAGAGGAGATAAAAGAATGACATTTTCTAATAAAGTGAAGATAATTATAAGAAAATCAAATTTTATTTCTGACTCTACTCTACTAGTTTATTCCGATAAAGCGGCGGCTGACATTAAAAGAGATATTATTAATAGGTTAAGACAAGGTGATAAGGCTAAAGTTTTTATCATTGCATCTGATATACCCCTTAAAAATGAAGAGATCCTTAGAGTAATCGTTCACTCTTAGCCATTTATACGCAGGTATTCTTGACATCCCCTCCTTTGTAGTTAATATATAAATGATTAATTCACCTTTAGTCACTCTGCATAACTCATTAAGGAATTCTAAAATCATCGTGGGATTATCTGCATAAACCTTATCGAACGCTTTATTCCTAAAAGGCAAATTATGGGCATCGTATTGAACAATATCTATTAGGTGAATTTTTTTCTTATTTAGAGATAAACTTTCTCTGAGCATTTCTAATCCTTCTATATTAAGGTCACCCGCAACCACGTATCTAGAAATTGTACTAGCATGAATTGCAATACCTCCATATCCGCAAAAAGCGTCCAGAATTTTCTCGTTTTCTTTGACTTCTTCTTTTATTTTATTCCTTTCTCCGCCTAGTGAAGGATTAACGTAGACTTTCTTAACATCAACAACAAACGATAAGCCGTTCTCTTTAAAAATTGTCCTCGATATATTTTCCCCACCTATTAATTCTAATTCGCTAATTCTAAGCTCACCAGTTACTTTTCTCTTAATATAAACAGCTTTAACTTTCGGATTAATTTGCATAATTGCTTTGGCTAATTTTTCCTTATCTATATCTTTTTTCTTAGGAGATAAAATAACTATATTACCAATTATATAATAGCTTGATACGCCTTCCACTAATTCCCTTAATTTGGGAGTTCTCTTTTTCATAAAAATTTGATTTAAAAAATGCCTTAAACCTTCTTAAATTTGTCCATTTCTGAGCTATGACCTGCAAATAATGATGCATTAGGGTCAATGTACTTTTTAGCAACGCTAGTAGCTATTGCAACTTGTCCAAATCCAACAGCAATTAGGGCTAATTTTGGAGCTCCTTCTTGTAAAGCAATATCTCCAGCTGCGTAAACTCCAGGTAAGTTAGTTTCCATTCTAGCGTTAACAATTACATCTCTCCCTTTCATTGCTACTCCCCATTTAGGTAAATTACCTAGATCACCCTTAAAGCCTATACTTATTATCACTGCATCAACGTCAAGAGTTTTTTCTTCTTTGGTTCTGTTATCAAATATTATAGCTTGTGTAACTTTGTTGCCATCTCCTTTAACTTCTTTCAATTCATGCCATGTATATACTGTAGCAACTTGGAATAATTCCTTAACACTTCTTTCATGAGCTCTAAATTGATCTCTCCTATGAATTAATGTAACTGATTTTGCTACTGGAGCTAAAGTTAAAGCCCAATCTACTGCTGCGTCTCCTCCTCCAACTATTAGAACTCTCTTGCCTTCAAAATCTTTTTTCCTTCTAACTGTATAGTATACTCCTTTATTCTCATATTCTAACTCTCCCTTAGCTCCGAGTCTAGATGGCATTATTTTTCCTATACCCATTGCTATTAATACTGTTTTTGTTTTAAATTGATTACCTTTATCAGTTTTTACTATCCACATATTATCGTCTGTTTTCTGTATCCAATCGACCCACTCTTTTAGTCTAATGTCTGGTGAAAACATTTTAGCTTGTTCTACTAACTTTTGTGCTAATTCATAACCTAATATACCAGGATAACCTCCAACATCGTAAACCATTTTTTCTGGATATAATGATACTAATTGACCTCCTAGCTCATCTTGAGAATCTATTATCATCGTTTTCATATCTCTTAAAGTAGCGTAGAATGCACCAAATAGGCCTACTGGACCGCCACCTATTATTATCATATCATATTCTGACATATGTTGTCATAGAATTTAGAAAACTTATACTATTTAAACCTTACTAATTATTCGTTCAAAATAGTCTATATCCTTGAAGGATAGATAATTATAAAATTAAGAACAATAATTGAAGTTTTAATGCAGTTATGCTTATTCATGCTATTGGTTATCCCTTATTTTATATTATGGGGATTGTGGGGTAAATATTTTAGAAAGATAGTAACTGAGGGCTTAAAATATGTAGGTGACTATTATATTGATGAAAATTATAAAATTCCTCCTCTTTCTTCGGTAAAGATTAACATTAACGGAAAATGCGCAATAATAATAAATGGAGGAACAGGATGGGCAACAATCAGGATAAATGGAGGACCTAGAGAAAAAGTTTTCAAAATTAGATTATTAAATGCGGTAGGAACGCTAGAAATAATAAATGAGAGCAGATTTTTCCCAATTATTGTTTCAATTAGACGTTCACCTTAAGCTTCTTTAGCAAAATTAAAGGAATAAGAGACAGTATTGTCGTAACTACCCATATCATATTTCCAGCTAAACTTCCAATAGGTTCAAACAAGCTTCCAATTAATATATTTAGTGAATTTACTTCTGCTAACGAAATTCCGGAATTAATTCCCTTACCTATAGAAGCTATAGCATATACTATTGATATAGAAAGCTCATTAAAGAGACCCATTATTATTATTCCTAGAATATAATATTTAGTATAGAGAAGTAAAGCTGGAATGCTACCTAATAATGATGATATAATTAGTAATTTTATTTTATCCATTCTATCTCCTAAAAAACCAAGTAAGCCCCCGAACATTGATGAAAGGAGAAGAATTGAAGTAAATTCACTACTCTGCAGAATTTGTATACCTAAGTAGAATTTTGCGAAAGATGGAAATAATTCTCCTACAACATAATATATTCCCCATACTCCGGCAGATGCGACACCAATTATAAAGGAGTTTTTATCTTTAATTATCTTCCAATTCATCTTTAAATTCGGCTTATTAATGTTAACAATAGCAGCTAATATTGTAAGAATAGATAATATTGCTGAAGAAATTGAAAAGCCCAATTTTTCATCTAAAATAATCCAATTTAATCCTATTATTCCTCCTAATGCAAACATAGAATTATAAACTCCAAGTGCAGTACTCACTTTTTTCTCATTTAAGTACGCTAAAATTGCAGCACCAGTAGAAAAGAACATAGAAGCCCCAACACCTGCCATAAAATAAAATACTAAAATTTGATAAAAAACTTTTGAAACTCCAATAAGAAATGCAGACAAAGACATTATAAATAATCCTAAAACCAAAGTATTCCTAGAACCTAGCTTAGAAGAAATAAATGCAGAAGGTATTTGCATACTACCTGAACCTAAAAAGAAAGAAAATGGAATTAACCCAGCTAAATTTAACGGAACTTTAAAAGTGAGTATTATATAAGGTATTGCAGGCGCTAAGTAAAACCAACTTATTGCGTATATTATTCTCGCAAAAAAGATTGAATAGCCTTTCATTGCCATAATAGCATCAAAAAGAAGACTATTATAATCTATGCTTAGAAATATCATTGAATGAGAATTAAGATAGTTAGTAAGCCCTCGAGTCAAATCCTAGAAATTGTGCAAAAAATTATAAGTACTGCCAAGTCTCAAGGATTTGAGATAGACGAACAAAATCCAGATATAATAATAGCTGTAGGCGGGGATGGAACCCTTTTAAAAGCCATCAAACTAAATAAGCCGGTTATAGCAATTAAGGCAGGAAGAAGAGGTTTTTTAATGGACGTTAATCCTGAGTCTATAGATGAAGTATTTAAAAGACTTAAGGAAAATGATTATAAAATACAAGAGTATCCACTTTTAGAGACAAATATATGTGGAATTTCTTCATTAGCATTTAACGAAACAGGAATTTTAGCAGATCAGCCTGAAACCATATTATTAACGTTATCATTTTTAAATTCAGAAATACAAATTGAAGGAGACGGAGTTCTAATTTCAACACCTCAAGGAACTACTGGATGGAGCCTTTCTGCTACTGGAAACATATTATATGGTATAAACGCAATGGAGGTAGCATTTATTAATCCAGTTCTTTCTCCTTTAAGATCCATAGTATTACCACCAACTGAAATAAAAGTGAAAGTAGAGAGTAAAGGATATCCGCAAAAAATAAGAGTTACTAGTGACGGTGATTTACTAAAAGTTATAAATGAGGGAAGTGAAATAAAGGTTAAACTAAGTCCTAAAAAAGCTATAATATATAGATTTTTTGATATAGATCCACTAAGGAGGATACTGAATGGAGATAAATAGAAATATAATTCTTGATACGGCTGGATTCCTAGCAGGCCTAGAAAATTTACTTAATAAAGTGTATACAACGCCATACGTAATAAATGAAGTAAAAGATCTTGCTTCACGAAATTCACTTAGTCTAGCTACTAGTTCTGGAAAAGTTATAGTAATGGAGCCGTCTAAAAACTCCATTAATAAAGTGCTAAAAGCAATTAAGGAAATAAACGAACAAACTTTATCGAAAACCGATATTTCAATAATCGCACTTTCCTTAGATCTTTCGCCTTCATTGGTTTTTACCGACGATTTATCCTTACAGAATGTTCTCCTAAGATTTAATATTCCGTTTAAATCAGTCAAATTAAATAAAATGGCTATTAACGAAAAGAAATTTATATATATGTGTCAAGAGTGCAAAAGGAAGTTTAACCTATATTTAAAGGAATGTCCGTACTGTGGTGGAAAAATAGTAAAAGTTAACAAATAATCTGTGCGTAAATTCAATTTAAGGCATTTTACATATTCTAGAAAAGTTTAATTTAAGATATTTTAAATAAGTTTATGCAACTTGCTGATATTATAAGTGCTATTACTAAGGTTGGCGGAAATCCACTCGCAATAGCTAAAATTACGGGTATATCTATTATTAATGTAATAAAATCCATTAACATTTTAAAATATAAATATCACTTGGCATTATTCACAGGATTATTAGCTGAAAATCTTCAATTACAAAAAATATTACTTCTATGTAAAAATTCTAAAATAAAACTATCTACATCCAAAAAATTATTCTTTCCTTTAGTAAATTTATTTAGAGCAGATTTAGAAGAAAACAAATTCATGTTAGTAATTTATACTAATAAAGACGCACTAAATAGTATTCAGACCGCAGTAAAAAAGTTAAGAGATGAAAATATAGTAGAATGCGAAATATTTGAAATTAGTGAGACAAAAAGGTACTACAGAGATATATCTTGCTTTAATTTTGATCAGAATATGTGGACTTGTGATAGACTCTTACAATTTAATAAGCGCGGAAAAATAGTGAAACCAGACGAAGAAGATATAAATCTTATAGTTAAATTGCAAGCAAATCCTTATATTCCATATTATTTATCACCACATTACAGCCATATTAAGCATGTACTACAAGGATTTTTATATACACTAGGTATCAATGATACGATATTAGATATTATAGCCGATAAGGAGGTAATATTTCATCCCAATACCTTATGGTCTGCGAAAATAGGTAATAAATATTTAATGGAAATACATATAAATTATAAGGAATTGGATAAAATAGTACAAAAAATAAAAGCTCACTCTAACGAGATTTTCATAGTTCCCAAAACGCCTTCTTATGCAGAAGGATATTCAATACCTTATGAGATCTTTAAGGAGAAAAAGTGGGAATTTCCAAAAATTGTCCTAGAATGAACTTACCAATAAAAGATTTTTTATAAAGTTAATTTACATTGTTGTTATGTTTTGGGAAGATTTTAGAGAGCTAGTACCAGCTACTAAAAATTATATTTACCTTAACCATGCGGCCCTTTCTCCCACACCGTTACCAGTACTTTATGAAACATTTAGGTATCTATATGAAGTAAGTAAATCTGGTACGATTGCAGATAATGAGGAACAAAAAGATGAATTATTCCATATAAGGAAAAATATATCAAATTTAATTAAAGCCGATCCTTTAGAGATTTCATTAATACCTAACACTAGTTTTGGAATCAATGAAGTTGCACACGGACTAGAATACGACGATAAATCTAATGTAGTAACCGATAGCTTGGAGTTTCCTGCTACAGTTTATCCTTTTCTTAAAATAAAAAAATTAGAAAAGAGAATAGTAAATGCTTCTCCTTATGATATTGAAGATAAAATAATAGAAAACATAGATGAAAATACAAAAATTGTGTCAATAAGCCACGTGAGTTTTAATTCTGGAGTAAGAATAGACGTACAAAAAATTGTGACAAAAGCGAAAAAAGTTGGTGCATTAGTTTTACTAGATATAATACAGAGTGCTGGTGCGATTAAAATAAATGTTAAAGATTTAGGTATCGACTTTGCAGTAGCAGGAGGATATAAATGGTTGATGTCTCCTCAAGGATCTGGTTTTATGTATATAAGAAAAGGACTTTTGGAAGATCCTCCATTTTACGGATGGAAGTCGGCAAAAAATTACTTAGATTTCGATCCTACTAAGTTTGAACTAGAGAAGGGACCTAGAAGAATTGAGATAGGAACAATAGATATTGCAGCTAATTTAGGTCTATCTAAATCGGCAGAGATTATCAGTTCTCATGAAGATGAAATTGAAAAGAGGGTTTTACAATTGTCAGCATATGCTATAGACCTTGCAGAGGACAAAAAATTTGAGGTAATAACTCCAAAGGAGAAGAGGGCTGGAATAGTAGTAATAAAAGTTAAGAAACCTAAGGAAATAGCTTCCCGCCTTGCTCAAAGAAATATAATAGTTTCGCCTAGAGGAGAAGGAATCAGAATTTCAACTCATTTTTATAATACAGAAGAGGAGATCGAAAAAACTATTAACTCAATTTCTCAAGAAGTTTCATAGTTCTTTCAAATGCTTCTTTTGCTTTTTCTGCAACATCTTTTGGAACTATTACCTTTGTAACTTCATTCTCCAATGAGTTCTCTATTTTCTCTAATGTTATCATTGCCATGTATGGGCATCTAGCACAAGCACACGATTCCGTACTTATTAATGGATAAAATACTTTATCTGGAACTTGAAGTTTTAGTGCATTTAACATACCTATCTCGGTGGCTACTATAAATTCCTTGTATTTACTTTCCTTTGCGAATTTTATCATTTGATTAGTTGATCCTACAAAATCTGCAGCTTCCAAGATTTCTAAAGGAGATTCTGGATGAGCCATTAATACTGCGTTTGGATATTTCTTCCTTGCCATTTCTACAAACTGCTTAACATATGAAGCATGAACTAAACATCTACCATTTGGTGGTACTTTGATTATCTTCTTTCCTGTTTTCTTTTCAACATAATTTGCTAAATTCGCATCTGGCCCAAATAATACAACATCGGAATCTAAAGCTTTAACAATCTTTACTGCAGTAGAAGAAGTAACTATATAGTCTGCTAACGCTTTTGCATAAATACTAGTATTTATATATAAAACTACTGGAGCGTGCGAGTATTCTTCCTTAAATTTCTTTAATGTATCAACATCTAATGCGTCAGATAACGTACATCCGGCTTTAGGATCTGGAGATAATACTAACTTATCCTGATTTAAAGCTGCGGCTTGTTCTGCCATGAAATATACTCCAGCAAACACTATAATGTCGGCATTAGTTTTCATCACCTTTACTGCTAGATCGTAAGAATCTCCAGTAAAGTCTGAAACTAGCTGAACTGCGTAGTCCATATAATTATGCCCTAAAATAATAGCGTTCTTTTCTCTCTTTAGTTCTTTAATTCTCTTTATTAACTCGGCGTAATCTGTCATATTCCGAACACATGTTCGATTGCGAAAACTAATTTAAAAACTTTTTTACCGAATAAAACAATTCTTCTAAGTCCTCCATAATCCTCACAAGTAAACCATATATTACGTCATCGTCAGTTTTATGTAAATTCTTTATTATATTCATAATGTCAATTAATTCTTGCAAGAGATAAGAATCTATAACATTTCTTCTAAATAATTCTAAAAACAATTTTTCATCATCTGGCTCATTAATAAGTCTTCTTGCCTCGTTTAATACTTCTTTATATAACTCTATAATACCTTCTTTCACATCAGATTTTAATTCGTTATTAGATCTAAATTCTTCTAAAGATACCTCTGTACCTTTCTCTACCTTTCTATAAGCTTCCCAAAACACGTAAAAATTTTATTCATCAGAATATATAGAGTTACATGATAAAGGAAGTATTAGGAAGTTTTATTGAGAATCTTAAAACAGCAAAGAATTATCCATTTATTCTTGTAATAGCAACTACAGACGTAAGTTTAATACCAGGCATTACAGTTGCAGGTGCTTCTCCAGAGCTAACTCACTTTACACCCGCTGCAGATGCGGAATTTTTAGTTCTTGGAAAATGTAAGGTAATAAATACAGTGCCCATCACTCCTGATGGAATTCCAACACCAGCTTTAGTAACTAGGGCTTCCTTATCTTTCACTAAAGTGACTAAACTTGTTGTAAATGCAGGAAGTAAAATTCTACCAAAAATACCTTTTATAGATGTAGGAGGAAAACCCGGAGGGGATATCAGAAAATATTCGCTAGATTTAGAAACAACACAGAGAATAATTGAAAATTCTACTCTTTTAGGTGAGGAATTATCCAATACTTATGATCTCTTAGTCATAGGTGAATCAATTCCTGCCGGAACTACTACTGCCATGGCTGTATTACAAGGTTTAGGATATAATGCAATAGATAAAGTAAGTTCTGCATCGCCTACTAATCCTAAAGAATTAAAGAGGAAAGTAGTTTTAGATGCTCTTAAGAATCTCCCTAGTAATACGCTAGGGAAGATTGCGAAATTAGCAGATCCAATGCTGATTTCAGTGGCAGGAATTTCACTAGGATTCAAAGGAAAGATCTTATTAGCAGGAGGTACTCAGATGACTGCAGCTGCTGCAATAATAAAGGAATTTAATAAAGAAAAATTAAAAGACATTGCAATAGGAACTACTAAATGGATAGTTAAGGATAGATGCTCAGATATAATTTCACTAGCTAAGCAAGTTGGCGTAAGTCTAATTTATGCAGATTTAGATTTCTCTAAATCTAAACATAAAGGAATAAGAGTCTATGAAGAAGGATACGTAAAAGAAGGTGTAGGAGCAGGAGGAGCTTCAATACTTGCAATGGTTAATGGAGCTAAAAATGAAGACATCGTTAGAAAAGTGGATGATATGTATTCAGAATTGCTTATAAGCAAGAATTAAGAAGATAACTTAATGGAGTACGATTTTTTAACTACTAGAGAAAAGATTTTTTACCTTTTAATGTACGCGGACGAGCCTCTTACTGCTAAGCAGATAATGAAGATTCTAGGGATAAAAAAGGAAAAAGAAGTTTATTCTCATATATATCATTTAGCTAAATCATCTAAAAGAAAGGATTTCATTATAATTATGTTTCCTCCTGAATGTGAGGACTGTGGATATGTATTTAAATTAGAAATTCCTAAAAAACCTAGTAAATGCCCAATTTGTAAATCGGAGAGAATAAAGCCTCCAAGCTTTTTAATAAGAAAGAAAGGAAAAAATAATGAATGAAGGCTATTTTTGTTGATATGGGCGAAACGCTAGTAAAATTCACACCCAGATATTATGAAGCTGTAACTAACGCTATCAGAGAGAAAGGTTTCGATGTAGATGAGAGAGAAGTGTTTAGAGCCTTAATGCAACAATTAGGTAATCATCATTTTCCGCATCCCGAAGTAGGAGGGCTATCAAACATTGATTTTAGAGATTTATTCTATAGATTAGGATTAGTAGCAAACGATAAAGTTATTAAAGATTTAGAAAGTAGATCTTATCTTTCAAATAAATATGAATTATTCGACGATGCAATACCGTTTTTGGAGGAAGTTAAAAAAATGGGATTAAAAGTGATATTAGTAAGTAACGCCACGTCAAGCATACATAAAATAATTAGAGAGCTCAATTTAATAAAATACCTTGATGGAATAGTAGCATCTTGCGATTTAGGAGTAATGAAGCCTCACCCAAAAATTTTCTACTATGCAAAAAGAATGGCTGGAGGAGATGGAATTCATATAGGAGACGTTTATGAAATAGATGTAGTAGGTGCTAGAAGAGCCTATCTAGATGCAATACTATTAGACAGATTTAATTATTATCCAGAAATTAAGGAAAATAAGGTGAATAATCTATTACAAGCAGTAAAATTAATAAAAGAGAAGTTGAACTATTAGTAAGTAAAATTCCTCCACATCCTAATCCCAAAATTTTCTTAGAGCAGTATTTAACTCCGCCAGAAGTCGTTGCTGACCTCGTATGGTTAGCGTTTCTCAGAGGAGAAATTAAAGGAAAAAGAGTGGCAGATCTAGGTTGTGGCACAGGAAGATTTTGTGCAGCTGCGAGTTTTCTAGGAGCTTATTGTGCTTGTATAGAGATCGATAATGAAAGCATTACGTTAGCTAAAAAAGTCTTTAAAGAACTAGGAATAGACGCAGACTTCATCAACGCAGACGTTGAGTATTTTTACTCTCAGTCAAAATTTGATACTGTAATTGAAAATCCACCCTTTGGAGTTAAGAGAAAAGGTTATGATCTAATTTTCCTAAACTCAGCGTTAGATTTATCAAATGACGTTGTATATTCCATTCATAAAAGTAATGAGAAATCTGAGGAAATAATTAAAAATATTGCCAGAAAAAAAGGATTTTCAAGCGAAGTAATAACTACTAATTTTGAAATAGGATATTACTATCCATGGCATAGAAACAATATTCATAAATTTTTAGTTGATATCTATCTTTTTAAAAAGATTACCTGATTCTATCATTTCAAGTAATGAGATCACTCCTTTACCATTCTCCTCATTTAGAACTAAATCAGCAATCTTTTTTACTTCATCTAGAGCATTAGCTACAGCTACCTTATAATCTGCTACTTTAAATAGTGGAATATCGTTCTGACTGTCTCCAATAGCTATAATTTTGCCTTTAAAATTTAGAATTTTTACAAGTTCTAGTAGGCCTTTACCTTTATCCATATTTTTAGGCATTATCATAGCATCGTTTCTATTCCACTCCACTCTAGCACAATCAAATCTTAATTTATTACTAAAGTTTCCTACATTATCAAGATAAATAATTATCTTGCCGACGGAATATCTTAAGCCTAATTTTTCCAATTTTTCAACTATACTTTGTCTTATTTCAAACCATTCCTTATTTACTAAGTGTATCTCTTTTTCTCCTATAAGCAAAAGAGGACCATTCTCTAAAACCCATGCTGTAGGATTTAATCCTTTTGCTAAAACATTAATGAATTTTCTTTCTCTGCCAGTTACTACTACGAATGGATATTTCTTTGAAAATTCATTAACTTTCTCTTTAACTTCGTCTGAAATTACAAAACCATTCTTCTCGCTAGCTAACGTTCTATCGTAATCTGAAGCAACTAAAAACAATTTTTATTCACCAAATTTATATCCAAGATCTTCTAATATCTTTTTCATTCTTAATGCATCGTTTTCGAGCTCTGGACTTTCGCAAATTAATGTTATTGAAATATTTCTTTTCAGAATTTCCCTTGCTAAAGGCTCAAAAGGCGGAGTATTATAGACTATGGATCTGTGTATATCGACATATTTGCCATTTCTTATTTCTAGTCCTTCAAAATGAGAATTTATATGAGTTAAACCTAGTTCCTTAGTTAGTCTATCTAAAATTTCTCCATAATCTATCTGTCCTCCTTGTCTGGCAAAAGTATGAGCCCAATCTATATATGGAATTATCTGTCTATCAAGTTCCTTTGATAGCAAAATAACTTCATCTAAAGTTCCTATTGCAGTTTCTTTAGCCATTGTTTCTATTCCAAACTTCACATTCATTATACCTAGTTCCTTAGATTTATCTAAAATCTCTCCTAGACCAGATTTAACTTCATCTAAGCATTCTTCTCTCTTAGATTTTTTTCCATAAAATGCTATATGTATTGCTATAGCGTCTGCTCCCATAGCTTCAGCTCTAGTTGCAGTTTCCAATATTCTATTTTTAGATGCTTCTATTTTTTCTTTTTCCTCTGAGCACAAATTTATATAATATGGAGCATGTACTGATAATCTTACTCCTATAGTTTTTGCAACTTCACCTAATTCTTTCGCCTTTTCAATACTCATCTTTACTCCTTGTACAAATTCTACTTCCATAGCATTGAGACCCAGCTCTTTTACTTTCTTTACGCCTTCAATAGTGCTTTTACCTTTGGCAGATAAAGGAATGCCTGCCGTACCCAAGTAAATTTTTGGCATAAAAGAATCTTACGTACAAAAATTTTAAGCTAAAGTCTCACAAGTTTACTATAGACTTATTTAGTGAGTCCTCTTTCTCTCTTAATAATTCTAGAATAGCGTTTGCCATAATTCTTTGATCGAAATCCTCTGAAGTATTGGATTTTACTTGCTTAATTATTAACTCAATTATAGGCTGAAGCGTAAGAGACATTATAATTGCTGACAGCTCTTTTATGAATGCAGACTTTATAACAATTTTCTCTGCTTCGGATTTGCCAGAAGTTTCGTTATCTATAATTTCTCTAATTTTTTTAAGAATATTATTGCCAGCTTCATCTACAGCCTCTGTAATTACTGGTTCTATTATTTTCTTATATTCGA
Organism: Acidianus ambivalens; assembly: GCF_009729015.1. Lineage (NCBI taxonomy): Archaea > Thermoproteati > Thermoproteota > Thermoprotei > Sulfolobales > Sulfolobaceae > Acidianus > Acidianus ambivalens. The sequence continues at coordinate 1,146,162 of NZ_CP045482.1, forward strand.
CTTCTCCAGAAGATACAAAAGATACTGTATCCACAAGAATTTGAATTCTTTTACTTAAAGAAGCAATAATTTCATTATTTATTATTTCACTTATTTTATCTTTTACAGATTGAGGTATTTTATATTCTGTAGCTTCTATTGCTATATTGACACCAACTTTTTCAGCAATAAATTCTATTAAAGTCTTTGCGTTTATACCAACACTTCTGAATTTCACAGCAGCTAATGGACATAAAGTTATCAGATTTTGATACTTCTCTCCTAAAGCTTTAGCCATCATATCTGCTCTTTTACCTATATTTTTCTCTAATATAGCACCAGAACATCCTTCAACTTTCCTTACTTTAAATCCCTTATCTCTAAGTCTTTTTATTATATCATCTGCGTAAGTTGATGAAAAACATGCTACGTGAAGAGTTATTTCTTCATTACCCTCAAATTGTATAGATTTTAATAGCCTTAGTTCTAAAGGAGTAGCCTCTGCTTCAATATTTACTCCCGCAAATTTTGCATATTCTTTATAAGCCTCGGAGAACGCTTTATAGTCCTCCGGCGTTAAAGTAATTAGCTCAGATATATTCTTCATTTTCTCTAAATTATTTTTCATTATTTCTGTAAGATCTTTTCCATTTCCGCTTATATATTGCAAAAATCCGCTATCATTAGAAGTATTAAATAACTTTATTCTTATTCCGAGCTTTTTGAGTAATTCTAAAGACGAGAATAGTACTGTAGGATTTTCAATTACATATTTACCTAACCATAATCCTATTTCACTATTTTCATCAATAATATCATTATATTTAACTGGAATAGGAGTATCAGGAACTTTTTCTTCTGGAATCTTCTTTGCAACAAGACTATTCAGCTTAATTAAAAGAGTAGAGATTGGTGTTTTAGCAGGGCAAACGCCATCACATAATCCGCACTTATGGCATCCAGATATTTCCGCTATTGCACTATCCGGAATGTCAACTGAATTATGTAACTCATAATAGCTTATTACTCCTCTAGTAAAGTCAAACATTCCTTTAGGAGCATAAGGCCATTGAGGAACTAGTTTAAACTGAGGGCATACTGTTACGCACATAGCACAGTCTATACAAGTTAATGCGTAATCTACGAAAATATCGAGGTAACGCTTAGCAACCTTATAACCTTCTATTTCGCCACCTGGCATTAACGCTTTAGCGAAGCCTATTCCAAACCTAAACCTTAAGGCTTCTTGCTGCTTTCCTACTATCTCTAGAACTGCTTTAGCCCTACGCTTAGGATCAAATACTTTTCCAGGATTAAATATTTCATTAGGATCCATTTCTTCTTTATACTTCTTTATTTCCTCGTACCTATCAACGCCTAGTTCTTGAAAAGTTCTTCCCATGGTACTTAGCCTATTCTTAGCGTACTTATGAACAAATATTCCTATAGATAGCATAGATCCTCCTACTTTTATGTATTCGCCCATCATCAAAGTATTTTTAGCCAACTCATAGATAATTCTCTTATCAACTGGAGATAATGATGCTTGAGTAAAGGCATTTACTAAAAGAACTTCTCTTCTCTCTAAGTCTATATCCAGATCAAAACCATTATCTTCATTTAGAGTACCTAACTTACCTATATTCTTTTCAAGGCCTTCTATTAGTTCCTTTATTTTAGTATAATGTATTAAACCGTGCTGATGAATTAATAAACCCTTAGTTCTTAGAGCTGCATTAACACCGTGATTGAATGACCACCATCCTGTCCATTCTCCTTCAAAGATCCTTCCTCCATATGTCTGTGCTATTCTATATAATTTAGGTTCTACAATCGAAGACCTAGGTGAAGGATATAATCTTACCATGTTCCACTTTCCTGGATCTAAAGATGCTTTAAATTTCTCTGCAATATAACTAGATATTGCAGGACCTCTAACTTGTATATGCCAAGCTGGAATTACTTCTCTATAAAATTCTCCTATTGCGTTGTAAGTCTTATCAAAGTCGTCAAAAGAGATTACCATTGCTTCAGTATTACTAAATTGCCTTAATTTAATTCCTGCTTTAACAATTATTCCTGTAGTTCCTTCAGCTCCACAAGCTATTGCAAGATCTTTTCCTTCTAAATGAACTAATTCACCCTTTGGATTTACCATATCAATAAAGCTAATATTATCGCAAATGAATCCATACTCATAAGAGCCTATTCCTAAAGCGTCTCCGGCTATGCCTCCTCCAGCTGTTGAATCGTATGACGACGGAAAAGTTCTTAACTGAAGACCTTTTTGTTGCGCTGCTATATCTATAAGCTTCCAAGTAGCCCCAGGCTCTACTATAGCTATTTTATTTGCTTCATCTATTTCAACTTTATCCATCTTAGAGAAATCTACTAGGATACCACCATCTGCAGGAATTGCATTTCCATACCTATTTGTACCTCTACCATAAGGAGTTATTGGCACGTCATACTTTAACGCTATTTTTACTAAATCTATTACATCTTCAGCAGATTTGGGATAAACTACATAGTCTGGAATAATATTTATTTTAATTCCTGACCATACAAGTTCAGGAACAAATCCCATATCTACTGTATGTGATAGCCTTTCAACTAAACTATCAGAAAAGTTATCGCCAAAGCGAGATTCCAACTCTTCCCTTATGCCCAACGGTTTCTCACCTATAAACTTAAAATATTTTTAACATTCTGACTAATAACTCTTTGTAAGAATTCATAATATTCTTTACGTTGCTCTTTCCTAGGCTCGAAATAAGAAAATTCCTCAGGATAAGAGCCGTCCCAAGTAGGTATTATATGAATATGAACATGAAATATAACTTGACCTGCACTTTTTCCTACATTAGTTAGAAGTCTTATTCCAGAAGATTTCACTGACTCTTTTACTGCCCTGCTAACTATATTTGAAGAAAATGCTAGTTTTTCTAAATACTCTTTTTTAGTATTTAGAAAATCATCAAAGTGTTCTTTTGTAACTACTAATGTGTGGCCAGGCGCTAATGGGAATTTATCTAAAAAAGCTATAGTATACTCGTCCTCATAAACAATATATGCAGACTCTTCCTTTTTTGCAATTTTACAGAATAAGCACATATTACTTACAACTACTTTCTTACTTAAGTTTATATCGGTCATTATGCGGATTAAAAATTAATTTAATAAAGGAAAGAGTGACATCAATGAGAATATTTTACTTAATAATAATTCTTGCAATATCTATTGTTACAAATGCTACCCCATTCTTTGGAACGCCATATACTTTAGTTGCAACAACTTTACTTTTAAAATGCGGAATAACACCAATTAATCTAGCAGAAGCTATCATACTAACTGGCGTTGGTGCTGCAGTTGCAAAAAGTTTCATGTATTTTATAGGATTAGGAGCACGTAAAGGCTTAAAGCGTAATAAAAATGTAATTTTCTTTTCTAGATTTACTGGTAAAAAATCATTTTATATTATATTATTTCTTACCTCTATATTTCCATTCTTGCCTCTTGATGATTTAGTTTACCTTATAGGAGGAACTACAAAAACTTCCTTATTATCAATGCTAAAAATTTCATTATTAGCTAAAATTATCAAAAGCTCAATAGAAATACCTATAGAGGCCTTTGGAATATTACAAATAAGCGAGGCAATAGGGATAAGCCCTTTTGAAACTGGAGTAATATCTACAGTTATAATGACTATTTTAGCAATAATACTATTTAAAATAGATTGGGAGAGCATCTATAGAAAGATAGAAAAATATCTTACAAATAACAAGTACTTCAGATTACCATGAAATTGTTTAGTGGCAAAAAATTCGAAGTTTACTTAGATAAATTTGATCTACCTAATGGTAAAATTAGAGAAACTGAATATATAAAACATAGAGGATCTGCAGTAATAATACCTCTTATTGATGAAAATACAATAATTTTAGAAAAGCAATTCAGACCAATTATAGGTAAGTGGATATACGAATTGCCTGCTGGTACTATGGAAGAAGGCGAAGCACCTGAAACTACTGCCAAGAGAGAATTGATTGAAGAAACAGGATATGAGGCCGAGACTCTAATTCACCTTATAGACTTTTATCCTTCACCAGGGATAAGTACTGAATTAATGCACCTCTTTTTAGCTAAAGGATTAAAATTTGTAGGAAGTAAACCAGAGGAATATGAAGTTATAGAAATAGAAAAGAAAAATATTTACGAAATTCTAGAAATGATAAAAAATCACGAGATTGAAGACGCTAAAACTATAATAGGAATATTTTACTATCAATTTATGCTAAGAAATCAAACGCCTTAGTCTCTCCTACAATTAATGGTTCTTCTTTTACGATCCATTTTCTAGCCTTAGCTTCTCTTAATTTTTCTACAACATCCACCCAATTAAATAAGTCTGGAATCTCGTAAATTACTACAAATTCGTAATCTCCTATTCCAAATGAGTATGTAGTATACGATTTAATACCGTTATTTTTTGGATTATTAATTGCCATATCTATGTGCTCTTTCATTATTTTTTCTCTCTCTTCAAAAGGCAATAAATACCATTCAGGAGATTTTTTCATAGGATACGCAACAAAATACTTTAATTGCTCTCCTCCTAAAACTACTTTAGGATCGAAATTTGATTTCATATAAGGAGAAGGCTTAAAGACTGAAAGAAATAAGTTGGACTCTAAAGCATATCCCTCAAATGCTGATAATATAGCCGATCTAAACTCCAAAAATGGAGAAGTACTAAAAGAAGATAGCCAATAGATTATGTTAGACTCTTGAGACAGAGAAGAGAATTTCTTAATAGATATTACATCCCTCTTAATTTCATTAGCAACTTCCTCTGACTTACTTAATATCGATTTTCTAGCTTCATGATTAAGTCTCCACCAGTCTTTATCAAATTTAATTGAATACACCATCATATAAACTTCATTAACCATTGTTATTCATCTCATTAATTATATCGCCGTAGATTATTAATGCTTCTTCTAAACTCATTAAATAACCTATAAAATAAGAGGAAACGTTTCTTCTGACATACTCGTCCAAAATGTCATATCCGTCAGACGTAGGGCCGTTTAATATTCTATTCATTTGATTATCAAATTCCTGCTTATTTGACGCTGTAACTATAAAAGCTACTGGCAAAACTCTAATTCCTAATGAGAGATCACCATCACTTAACTCTTCATCATATTTTATGAGCTCATCTATAACGCTTTCATTAATACCATAATAGTTTATTTCATTTAAATTATATAATTTATGCAATATATTTTCTACTCTATTCTTAATTAAGTTAATCTGCTCCTTCAATTTAGTTAAAGGAACACCTTTTCTTCCAATTATTATTTCAGTACCACTATTTTTGCTCATCTTATCCAGATAGAGCAAAGCTCTCAACATCTTTGCCAATTTCTTCCTATTATGAATTGAAATTTCTCTATCTTTAATTGTAGATGATGGTAAAAATCCTATAAAATATTTAAAGATGACACCTACATATAATTTGTCGCCTTTATTAGTAGTTACTTCTATAGGAGAAGGAATTTCTTCTAATGACTCTTTATATACTATAGCTACTTCATCAGAATTTATTAAGGATCTTACATAATTCTCAAAATTATCTATTTTTTCCCTTCTCTCCTCTACAAGCTGGCCCATCTCGTTGTATATTTTCAGTAAAGGAATTTCACTATCCGTTTTCAGAACTACTTGCATTAAGGGGAAAGTGTCTTCCTTTCTAAGTATAGTTGCTGCATAAAGAAAGCTTGAAAATTTAACTATACCTATAATAATTTTACTATCTATGTCACTTAAAAGCGCCGTATGTTTGGATGCCGCTAAAGCTAGCTTTTCCGCATTATACCATTCTTCACTTAGAATAAGCTTATCTGTCTGTTCCTCATCTTCCTCGTTATTTCCAAATTTAAACACTATAGATTTTACATTTAATTCTTCTGCAACTTCATCGATTACCTCTTTTATAAGTAAATCTATTTGAGGTATAGGGGGTAATATATAGTGGTTATCTTTCTCCTCTATATTTTTGTACACATGAATTCCGTTATCTTCTAAAGATATTATCAAGATTTCCTTTTCATTACCGTTATCGTCTATAAGAGAGCATGAAATAATTGGCTTATTCTGCAATGAATATACTTCTAATATACTCAATTTGCTCTACCTTGAATAGTAAGTTAACTAGAATAATACAAAAACCTTATCACTATATTAAAGAGCTACTAGACAATTCTATGGAAAGCTTTATGAAAAATACGGAAAATCTTATATCAAAAAACTACATGATAAATACTAGATTATGGATTCAAGGAGGCTTGTGACTTATATAATAATAGGTTCTACTATATTATCTGTAATCTTTATAATATCGTTTAGAATTAATATTCTGAATAATCCAGTCGTAGCTGCAGTCCTAGCTTTAAGTTTCTTTTCTGCAATAGCAATCTTTGTAATAGCTTTAGATCCCTATATTTTAAATCCTAATAGAAAAATAAATATGATCGATGATACTATAGTAGCCATAAGTATATTAACCTATACATTAATTTCAATATTTCTAATTAATGGTTATGGAACAGATGATATGGAATATATAGCTACTGCAATAAATTATCTGATTCATGGTATTAATCCTTATTTACAGTCTTATTTTCCTCATAATGTAGAACCTACATATCTCCTTAATGGAAATATTGCTAGTAATTACATTTATCCACCTTTGTCATTCTTACTTTATGCACCATTATATTTGATTTTAGATTTGTTTAAAATAAAATTATATTATATTAATATTTTAAACATAATTTTTGAAGATCTTCTTGCTATAATTATATATTCACAGGGAAGAAAGAAAAGAGATCCAATAGCCACATTACCAATTATATTCATTTTCATAACTTCCGGCCTATTAGCACCATCGTTTGCAGGAGTTAATAGTTCAGTTTGGGCAGTGTTCATTGCCTTAAGTTACGTGTATAATGGCAAAAAATCTGGAATTTTTTTAGCTTTAGCTGACTCGTTTAATCAAATACCCTGGCTCATAACGCCTTTTCTTCTAATTTACAAGAAAAATGATCTTTTGAATGTCCTTAAAGGATTTTTAACATCTATTTTACTTGTAAATGTACCGTTTATGATATGGAATCCATACGCATTCTTACATATTATTACATTAGACGAAAAAACTATTCCAGTAGCATTTACTGGATTTACAATACTTAATTTTACTACGTTATTTAGTGTAGAACCTTGGTTCTTTACATACGCTATGGCATTGTCTGGAGCATTCTTAACATATATTTACTATCGATTTTTCGATAGATTAAAAGAGTCTTTATGGATATTTCCATTAATAATAATGTGGTTTAGTTGGAGAACGTTAACTAGTTACTTTATAATGTGGCCCCAATTAATGTTTTTATCGATTTTTAACATTAATTCTTATAATATGGAAATTCCAAAAATTAGCTTGAGTATAAATAGAAAGGAGATTTTATCCGTATTATTCGTATTATTAATTTCACTAGTTTCTGCAGGAGAATTTTCTCACATACAGTATGTAGATCAAGATCCTATACAGATAATTAATGTTATAATTCCTGAAAGTGAACATAATTCTACTTATATAAATCAACTTTATATTGTAGTAAAGAATATTAAAAATGAAACTGTAAATATTACCTTAGTTAGAGTTTCGATTCCAAACTGTTTGAACATGGTTTGGAATTTCACTAAAGTAGAAATACCACCAAATTCTACTGGAGTGATATTTGCATATACTCAAAATCCTGCATTATACATAAATTCTACATCTTTTACAGTACAGGTTTATTCGAATTGTTACATAAGTTCTTATAAGGTTATAAGGAATTTTACCGAGTATAATAATACATTAATTTATGAGAGTTCAATCAGTGCTTCAGGAACTTAAGGACGTTAATTATAGTGTAATTTCAGAATATATAATTAGAAGAATTTCAGAATATATAACTGAAAGTGGTAAAAATGGAGGAATTATAGGCTTAAGTGGAGGAATAGATTCTTCTGTAACTACTGTACTTTTAAGCAAGGCTACTCAAAATTACTTCATTTTACTTATGCCATCCTCTTCTACACCTCAAAAGGATATGGAAGATGCAAAGAAAATAATAAATATGATAGGAGCAAATAATAAATATAAAATTATAAATATAGATCCAATATTAGAATCTTTTAAAAATGAAATAAAAACAAATGATAAATTAGTTTTGGGCAACATTAAAGCTAGAATTAGAATGATACTTCTTTATGCATACGCACAAATCATGAATTACCTAGTGATTGGCACCGGAGATAAAAGCGAATTGCTATTGGGTTATTTTACTAAATATGGAGATGGCGGAGTTGATATTTTACCTATAGGCGATTTATATAAAACTCAAGTAAGAGAACTTGGTAGATATTTAGGTTTACCAGAAGATATAGTGACTAAACCGAGTTCTCCAGCACTTTGGGAAGGTCAAACTGCTGAAGGGGAACTTGGAGTTTCTTATGATATAATAGATGCAGTACTATACCTTAGAGTAGAAAAAATGATGGATATAGAATCTATAGCTAAAGAACTTCAGATTGATACCGAAATCGTACATAAAATAGATAGAATGATAAAAACCTCGCAACATAAAAGATTGCCACCAGAAATATTTAGACTGAGTGGGAGAGCTATTAACTCAGACTGGAGGTATCCTAGAGAATGGATATAGAACTTGCACAAATAAGACCTAAGTTAGGAGACGTTGACTATAATTTAGAAAAACACTTAGAAATTATACAAACATCCTCTGCTGACTGTATCATATTTCCTGAGTTGTCGCTAACTGGTTATGTACTTAGAGACCTTGTTTATGAAGTATTTAAAGAGGCCGAAAAAGCTGTTACTAAGATAGTTGATAATTCAAAATGCGCAATTTTTGGGACAATAAAGGAAGTTAGACCAGGTATTTTAAGAAATTCAGCGGTTATATCAATTGAAGGCAGTTATGATTATATTTACAAGTTTTACCTCCCTACATATGGCTTATTCGAAGAAAGAAGATATTTCCAGCCTGGAGATCCATTATCAGACGTTAAGATATTTAAATATAAAGGAATTAATATTGGTGTAGTTATTTGTGAAGATGCTTGGCACCCAGAACCTATAGAAGCACTTGCCTTAAAAGGAGCAGATGCAGTATTTATTCCTGCTTCCTCGCCTATGAGAAGATTAGAGGAGAACTTATTAATAGAAAATAATTGGGAATCGTTAATTAAAGCGCATTCTTTAATGTACGGAATATGGACAGCTTTTGTTAACGCAGTAGGAAGTCAAGAGGAAGAATATTTTTGGGGAGGCTCAATGGTTTCTTCTCCTCAAGGTACAATCAAAGTAAAAGCCAAAAAATTTGAAGAAGATAGAATATTTACAAAAATAGATTTAGAAGAAGTTAGAAAGGCTAGATTCTTTAGCAGTTTCAGAGACCATAATAGAGACTTTCATAGATTGCTCTCTAATCTTTAAATATTCTAAGTCAAGAAAGATATTATGCTCAGGCAAACTTTCAACTTTAATATTATACTACTTATATTGCTAATAGTATTTCTTATTCTTTCGATAATTAGCCCAATATTTTTACTTGGAGCAATAGGAATAGGAATATTTAAAATATTTGGAAACAGAGCATTTATACCTTTTTCAATTTTACTTTTATTACTAATAGGTTTACATGGATATTTATATATGATAGGAATAATATTGGCATTAGCATTTATTGCTTTTAATATAATAAAAGATATATACAGATATTACGTATAAAATATAGAATATTTTTATCATTTTATAGGAAATTAATGGATTTCATACACATTAAAATACATTTAAATGTAACTTAACGCGTTTTCAAACGCTTAGCCTTAATAGAAATACATTACTAGAGTAAACACATGTTATACAAATTAGATGAGGTAATAGAAAACAAAGGTTGGGATACTAGGAAAAAAATACTAGAGCTTTTACAATCGAAAGAAATGACTGCATACGAAATTTCTAAAATATTAGAATTAAATTATTCTACAGTAAAATATCACCTAGAATTATTAGAAAGAGTAGGCCTAGTAACTGTAAAAAAAGATAAAAGGAATAGATATCTTTATAAAGCAAATAATAATATAAAAATACTAAATTTGATAAATAAATAATATATTTTTATATTTTACCAATTTTAATTAATACAAATATAGCTATAATTAATACCACTATAAATATTATTAAAGTTACATAATTTGATAAAGATTCACTTGAAGGAGTAGTACTAATTATAGTTGGATATTCCCTACTAACGTATACAGAAACACCATTATATGTTCCATTTAATTGTTGTAATATCCCATCATGGAAATATACTGTAACTGGAACTCTATATTTTCCTAAAGCGTTAAAAATCCCCGAAAATTCCTTAGTTAAATTTCCATTTAATGTAGTGTTTCCTATAAATTCCAAGTTAGTAGTGTTAAATGCCACACAGTTTATAGGCAAAGGATAAGGATCATCCTCATCAACATTATACTGCATTACATTGTAATAGTTATTACCAATAATTGTTAAATTAAATTCTATAGTATTGTTTTTAACGCATATAACTGTAAAATTATATGTAAACGAGTATATAGTATTATTAACGTCAACTTGAACTGCGTATATTAAAGAAGAATGAGGAGTTAAGGAAGCTATTATTAACGGTAATAATATAGGAATCATATCAACTAAATTATCATTGAGGTTTATAAGAATGAGCGAAATATTTCCAGGTGTATTCGAATCTGATTTTTATATAAATGAAATGATAAAATTATGGGACGAAGGAGAGAAATGGGCTAAATGGCTTGATGAGTTAGCTAAGAAATACAATCTTGAAAGAAAAGTACTTGACGTTCCATGCGGAATAGGCCGAGTTTCATATTTTCTTAACAAATTAGGATATGAAATTGTTGGAGTAGATATTTCAGAAAAAATGATAAAAATGGCAAAGAGTAACGTTCCCAATGGTAGATTTTATAGAACAGATATGAGATATTTGAAGGATGTACTTAATGGAGAAAAATTTGATTTAGTAATAAATATATTTAATAGCCTAGGATATTACTCAGAGGAAGATGATCTAGAGATACTTAAATCCATAAAAGAAGCTACAAATAAAATAGCAGTAATAAACCTAGATAATAGAGATTATATAATTTATAATAAACCAGAAGTTTACTATACTTATGTTCATCCTTATTTAGTAGAAGATCACAATTATTTTGATCCATACACTTCTAGATTAAAAATAAGGAGAACTTATATGAACCAAAAAGGGGAAATAATAGGCTCAATAGAATATACACAAAGATTCTATAGTTTACACGAAATAGTTAATTTAGTTAAGAAAGCCGGTTTTAAAATCTTAGATGTAGTTACTGCATACTCATGGAAGAAGTTCGAAGTTACTGACCCTCAGATAACAATAATAGCTGGAATATAAAGAGTTATAAAAAAGATGATTAAATTGGCCTTTGCTGAATAATGATGATTGCACGTCAGGATGATTTTAAATTAATGAAAATTTTATAGTACAGTATAATACTTTCTACTTAATGAAGTATAAGGAAAAACCGAAGATGATGGTATTTAGGGGTTTACTACAAGTTATAATTGCTTATCTTATTTACCGATATGGGGATATGTACGGTTACGAGATTAAAAGAAAACTTGAGGAGATTCATGGTAAAAAATTACCTCATGGTTTAGTTTATATTACTCTAAAAAGAATGGTTAATTCGGATATCCTAGAAATATATGAAAAAGATGGTAAAAAATATTATAAGCTCTCAGAGGGCGGTAAAGAGTTTTTAGATAATCACGTTAAAGTACTGCAAAAAGTTAGGAGTATAATAGATGAAATAGTGAATTTTATGAATTCTACTCATTAATGTCTTTTTAAAATGGTATAATCAAAGCTTAAATTATCATTGCTTATTCTCTATATATGATTCAAAAAATTCGATCAGAAAAGGTTTATGGTGGTTATGAAAAAGCTCCGAACAGAGCATTTCTAAGAGCAATGGGATTAAATGACGATGATATCTCAAAACCTCTAATAGGCATAGCTGCCGCATGGAATGAAGCAGGTCCTTGTAATATTCACGTATTGGCCTTAGCTAATGTAGCGAAAGAAGGAGTAAGAGAAGCAGGTGGAACTCCTAGAATTTTTACTACTCCAGTTGTAATAGATGGAATAGCGATGGGAAGTGAAGGAATGAAATACTCATTAGTTAGTAGAGAAGTTATTGCAGACACTGTGGAATTGACAGTAAACGCTCACGGATATGATGGCTTTGTTGCATTAGGCGGATGCGATAAAACTGGGCCAGGCCTAATGATGGCAATGGCTAGGTTAAATATACCATCAATCTACATGTACGGCGGAACAACCTTGCCGGGCAATTATAAAGGAAAACCAATTGCAATAGGAGATGTATATGAGGCAGTAGGCGCTTATTCTGCTGGAAAATTATCTGCAGAAGATTTGAGAATTATGGAATTAAACGCCATACCAGGGCCTGGAACTTGCGGAGGATTATATACCGCAAATACTATGGGAATGATATCAGAAGCTTTAGGAGTAGCTTTACCAGGTAGTGCATCTCCACCAGCAGTGGATGCAGAGAGAGTTAGATTTGCAAAAGAAACTGGTAAAGCTTTACTTCATTTAATGGAAATAGGATTAAAACCTAGAGATATAATGACATTTGAGGCATTTGAAAACGCAATAACTGTACTCATGGCTTCAGGCGGTTCTACTAATGCAGTATTACATTTACTAGCAATAGCGCATGAAGCCGATGTTAATTTAACTTTAGACGATTTTGATAGGATAAGTAAGAAAGTGCCTGAAATAGTAAACATGAAGCCTGGAGGAGAGTATGTAATGGCAGATTTGCATAAAGTTGGCGGAGTACCATTAATATTAAAGAAACTACTCGATGCAGGTCTACTTCATGGAGATGTAATTACTGTAACTGGAAAGACAATGGAACAGAATTTAAAAGAATACAAAATACCAGACGTACCTCATTCTCATATTGTAAGAGATGTAAAAAATCCTTATAGCCCCACCGGAGGGATAAGAATATTAAAAGGTAATTTAGCTACAGAAGGAGCAGTAATTAAAGCTTCGGCAAGTAAAGTTAAATATCATAGAGGACCTGCAAGGGTATTTAACTCCGAAGAGGAAGCATTTAGGGCAGTACTTAATGGTCAAATCAAGGAGAAGGAAGTTGTAATAATAAGATATGAGGGTCCTAAAGGAGGACCAGGAATGAGAGAGATGTTAGCTGTTACTAGCGCTATAGTTGGTCAAGGATTAGGAGAAAGCGTAGCTTTAGTTACTGATGGAAGATTCTCCGGAGCTACCAGAGGTATAATGGTAGGTCATGTAGCTCCAGAAGCGGCAGTTGGAGGTACTATAGCTGTAGTAGAAGATGGAGATATTATAACGATAGATGTGGATAATGGAAAATTAAATGTTGAGCTAAGCGACAAGGAAATAAAGGAAAGATTAGAAAATTGGAAACCACCAGAACCTAAATATAAAACTGGATTACTTGCACAATATGCTAGATTAGTTTCATCCTCTTCTAAAGGGGCCGTTCTTTTAGGATAAGGAAAATTATTTTTATTTAATTTTGCTAAATTGAAAGGCTTATATTATTAAAGTAAGTTTATATTCCAGTATATACATATGTTTTAATGATAAATATGAGAAGGATTCTAAAAGCTGCAATATTAGGGTCCACGGGTTTAGTAGGAATTGAATACGTAAGAATGCTATCACAACATCCTTATATAAAGCCTGCATATTTAGCAGGAAAAGGTTCTGTAGGTAAACCTTATGGAGAAGTTGTAAGGTGGCAAACAATAGGACAGGTTCCAAAAGAAGTTGCAGACATGGAAGTAAAGCCTACAGATCCCAAATTAATGGATGATGTAGATATTGTTTTCTCACCATTACCTCAAGGCGCAGCTGGCCCTATAGAAGAGCAATTTGCAAAGGAAGGTTTTCCAGTAATTAGTAATTCCCCAGATCATAGATTTGATCCAGATGTACCAATGTTAATTCCAGAGTTAAATTCTCATACTATTTCCTTGATAGATGAACAGAGAAAGAAAAGAGATTGGAAAGGTTTCATAGTAACTACTCCATTATGCACAGCTCAAGGCGCTGCAATACCTTTAGCACCAATTTTTATGAATTTTAAAATGACAGGAGCATATATAACCACAATACAGTCATTATCGGGAGCTGGATATCCAGGAATTCCGTCACTTGATGTAGTAGATAATATATTGCCTTTAGGAGATAAATATGATGCAAAGACGATAAAGGAAATTACTAGGATACTTAGTGAAGTAAAAAGAAATGTAAACGATCCACCTTTAGAAGAAGTTGCTCTAGATGCAACTACTCATAGAATAGCAACAGTCCATGGCCATTATGAAGTCTCATACGTTACTTTCAAAGAAGATGTTAACGTAGAGAAAATAAGGGAAACTTTAGAGAATTTTAGAGGTGAACCTCAGGATCTAAAGTTACCTACAGCACCAGAAAAACCAATAATAGTAAGAAATGAAGATACTAGACCGCAAGTATATTTTGATAGATGGGCTGGAGATCCTCCAGGAATGAGCGTAGTTGTTGGGAGATTAAAGCAAATAAGCAATAGAACAATAAGGATGGTATCGCTGATTCATAACACAATTAGAGGAGCAGCTGGAGGAGGAATTTTAACTGCAGAATTACTTATAGCCAAAGGATATATAGAATGATTAAAACCCAGAATAATTTTTATTTATATTATCACTTTTATTAGGATTAATTTTTTAAATTTAAGGTTATATGAAACTACGTAGGCTTTAAGTAATGGACTATATAGGCCTTGCATTAAAAAATGGCTTAGATAAAGAAAAAGCTATTTATGTATATAAAATTTTGAATGGCGGATATTTCATGAAATTATACTATGCAAAGACTCCCATTATTTATGAATTAAAAAATTGGCCAACCTTATATCTTAAAAAGAAAAAATATTTTCCAAAAATTGCGTCTCCTGAATATAACGAGGCAATGCAACTTCTCATAACTCTGGATATATATTCAATTTTAGGAACTTCATTTAGATTACTTAAAACTACTCTTGAGAAGAAAAGGTTAGAGGATGAGTTAAAAAAAGTATACGATAAAATATCAGAAACCTGCAATAATGAAAACATATTTCCGTGTCCTATGAGAACCTTTGATGTAAATACAAACCAGGATTTTGAACCATTTATTCAAGATCTTTTTGAAAAAAGGCTTAGAGATCAAAAGGCAGACATTATGAGTACTATTGAAGAAATAGCATATAATAGTGAATTTTTTGAAGAATTAAAAAAGGAAGTAAATTGGCTTAAGGCTATAAAAGTAGAAAATACAATAAGAGGAATAGCGTTAGCAGGTAAACTTGAAGAGTTCTTGGATAATATTCAAGATATAGTATATTTGTTATCATCTGAGAGAACTCTTTACTTTGATACACTATTACTCTCAAATAGCATTGAGGATAGCATTAAAAAAATCTTAGAGGATGGTAGAAAAGCAATTAAGAATGAAATAAATAATGAATTCTCAAAAGACGTTAATTATATATACGCACTTATCAGACAACAAGGAAGTTATATATGATCTTATGATTATAGAAGTATTTTTAAGTTATTATTGCCTCAAAAATATTTGTGAAAACAAAAGAGACTATAAAACAACGAAAAGTAAGAAGTAATGAGAGCATTAGTGCGTTCAAAGAAGAACTTAGAGCACTCAGCTTTGAACCGATTTACGGCGAATCTGTTAAGGATATAATAATGAGATTCACAACTAAGATTCAGGAACTTGCAGAGCAATATGGTTATGAGATTGAATTTCCAAAGAAGGCAGGAGTAGAGACTGATGGTAATATCTATTATTTTGTATATAATATAAAAGTAAAAACTAAGATGAGTGTTAAAAAACTTAAGATAAGCATACAATATATTATGTACGATAATAACCAGTGGGTAGGGTTAATAACTGGCATAAAATAAAAAAGGTTTTACTTTCTTCTAAATTTCTTTATTATAACTATATCTATAGCTAATAGTCCAGCTAATAGGGCTAATGACTCACTTAAATTACTAAGAGAATTATTAACTTCATTATTACAAGTTTTGGTTGTAGCATTTTCGTTTAATACTTTCCCATTAATTGTTTTGTAAGAGCATATATGACTATTAATTAAATACACAGAACCATTTATTATCGTTAAATTCTTTATAATTGAATTAACTAAAGTAGCATTATGGTTTATTATGACAACATTACATATATAAGCGTCTTTCATTAATGTTCCATTAAAGTCCTTAATAAATGTGTACGGCAATAGTATAAATTGATCATTTGGTATACTAGGTATAATATTAAGTGTAGAATAACTTAAAGTTGTTGGGAAAGATATTGGAATTCCATTATATGAAGTACCATAAACATATATACACCATTCACCGCTAAGTCCTTCTGCAGAAAGGCCTAAAGGATTAGATTTTTCACATGGTGTAGTAACTTTACCAAACCATTCTCCTTTAGAATAGTTTAGTGGCACTGAAAAATCTAAATCTAAAGAATCGAAATTATCTTTCATATAAGAGGGAATAATTACTGCATTAAATGTTCCAAAGTTTACATTTGTTCCATTTTCATAAGTTATAGAAGCTATTATACCTAGAGTTTCATTCTCATATATACTACCATTAGGTACCGTAGTTACTATTACCCTTAAAGTGCAGGACGATATATAAACTTGTGTAAATCCCTCACCATAGACCATATGATCAGTAGAATTGTAATTTGCTACTGAAACTATTTTATAATAACCTCTAGATATATTATGTGGAAGCGAAATTTCACCCACATAGAATATTGAATTTGCATAACTTATCGCGTTTATAGAAAAAGAATAAACTAATTGATTATCTGCATTATAGAGTTTTACTGTAACGTTTGGAGCTACAAGAGAGAGCAGTGCTATGCCTATGGTAAAATTGCATCCATCTGCTATAGAAACTGGCTCAGTGAATGCAGCTGGTATAATATAAGGAATTAAATAAATTCCTTCAACAAACTCAGAAAATCCAAATACGCAACTTATTCTTATAATGTAAATACCACCAAAAGGTGTTGTTGGAGCAAAGCATCCATAAATATAAGATCCGTTATTAACTATCATATATAAATAGCCTTGTATAAGATTTTCGGCTGATAGATTAGTTTTATTAATTATTTCAAACGTACACGTAGTTATATTATACTGATATAAAAACGCAGTAAAAACTCCATTAGCTTTAGCGGCTGAACCATTAGCATATAATAGTTCAGCTATTACCTTTATTCCAATAGGACTAGGATAAAGTGCTACTTGAGGGCATAAGAACATAGCTTGCAATCCAACAAGTATATAAGTTCCAGCTTTATCGTTACCTTGAGTCACTACTACTTCTTGAATTCCACTACCTTTAGCTGTAAAGTAACCTATCCAATAAGTACCGTTATAAACTAGAGGGAATTTCTCTAGGATATTACTTCCATTATAAACATATCCTGTAACTGGAACTAAAGGAGAGGCCTTTACTATAACCTTAACTAGTTGACCATCATTATACGTAATATTAGAAACTGCAACACTAATTGTACTCTCATTTCTTATTAATGAAATAAAATATCCAGCATTTATATATCCAAGTCCAGAAACCGGATTATAAGAACTGTTTTTAATATAATATGGCGTATTATATCCAAAAGTTACTTGCTCAAGTGCTTTAGTTCCTTTTAGACTATAAATTAAAGGATTTATAAAGCCAAATTTACCATGAACTTGAGTTGCTAAATCTATTATTCCAGCAACAATTGGTGAAGCTACTGAAGTACCACCAATTAAATACTCTTCTCCATAGTAATATATTACTGGTACTCCAGTGTATGGATTAGCATCAGCTATAACATCTGGCACTTCTCTAAATCCCTTAACTCCTTGATACCAAGGAGATGGAAAAACACTACTAAAGCCACCAGTAGATGCGCCATATATGCTTTCTCCACTCCATGCCTCTTGAATAGTTTTGTTACAGGAATAATATAAGGTAGAACCACCTACTGCTAAAACATATGGGTCACTCGCTGGAATCAATAATCCACCTTGTGGAGATAAGAAAAAGTTATATCCATTTCCTCCATAATCTCCGCTTGCTGCAACAAAAGTTATTCCTTCAACTTCGCCTAGCCAATATTCGTAGGTTAATGATTGTAAGTAAGATAATGGTATTAAACCTAAATCAAAATATATTTCTGGAATCCCAAAGCTTTGTGATACAACGCTTACTTTATCTTGTTGATCAACAAAAGCTATTATTGCAGGTAATGGGACGTTTGGATTAGCCACATAAAGTATTATCCCTGCGGCTGGGGCTATAGAATGAGAATATTCTACATCTAAGGAAATTTCCAAAGCCCAACCGCTTTCAATACCTTGATTGGGATTATATGGTCCTATAGGACATAAAATAAATCTAGGGGGATTTTGTATATTGAACTTCTTATCAAAACATATTAATTGTTGATAAATATATGGATCTCCACAAAAGTCTATTATTCCAATATTTGTTCCATTACCCATAATTCCTCGAGAATATAAGGTAGTTACATTATAGGCTTCTCTTAATATACAAGGATAAATCACATTATAGGCTATTGCTTGAGAATAATTATATAAAGTATTAGGCTTTTGTAAAATCTGAGAAGTAATATTAGTTGAAAATACTAAAGCATTACCTATACTTACTGGTGGATCTCCTAGGAATTCGTAGAACTTTATATCGTGAAAGTTAATTACGTAAAATTTACCGTTAAGTGCTTTTTCAAAACTACATACTTTGCCAGTAGCTAGTATTACATTCATATATACTGAAGTTTGTATTCCAAATCGTGTTAAGTATGCTACAGCTTTTATAATTTCATTATTAGGAATGAAAAGTTTATACATGCAAGTCTTGTTAAGAATAATATGATTTTCTATGTCTAATTGCAATTTTGCTAAATTTTTAGGCTGCTCTACTATAGCTACTGTAACAATACAGTTGGGATTTAATTCTTGTAAATTATGATAATTACTTACATTACTAGGAGAATAGAATGGAATCAGCTGTGTTATTAAAATTGCCATTATTACTAATATCTTTAACATAATTATACTTGTTGGCTAGGACTCAAAAACTTTTTCATGACACCTAAAAGTCTTTTATTTTTAAGTAATACTTTATAATTATGGAAGAGGAGTTCACATTATTATTACCAAGTTTTAATGCTTATGACTTTTTCAGTAATCCATCAAATATAATAAAATTTATACCATTATTTAAGAGTATTTCACAAATATCTGATAATGAATTTATTGTTAGCATTGGTTGGATCTTAAATGTAAAAATTAACGTAAAAAGAATTTTAGCAAAAAACAGAATTAGTTATATTATATCTAGGAGTGAACAACCTAGAATAACGGGCAAATTAGACCACATATTTGAGCCTTTACAAGGAAATACTAACTTAACCAAAGTTAAGATAATTTTCTACTATAAAGGACCTTTAGAAAAATTGGTCAAAATAGAATCAAGAAGGTTCTACAATAAAGTTAAGGACGAAATTGACCAGCATAATAAAGAAGAAGTTTCTGATATTGAATTTGATAATATACTAAATCAAATGAAGACAATATTATCTGGTATTATAAAAACTGATGATGAATTTGATATGCTAATTAATAAAGCTGTTATGGAAAGTATAAATTCAGAAATAGCGCTTATAATAGGCTCTGATAGAAATAGCATGAAGTTCCTTTTTGATAAAGGTAATCTTATAAAAGAAAAGGGTAGTGTAGAAAACATAAAGTCTGGAATGAAGTTTGTAATGAAGAAAAAAGAATAAAAACATTAAGTTAATGTTAAGAGAGATGTACAAAATACCAGAAGATGGAGAGAAAATTCAATTTAAAGATGGCAAATGGATTACCCCAAATAAGCCTATTATTTTGTATATTGAGGGTGATGGAATAGGTCCAGAAATCGTAAAATCAACAATTGATGTAATAAATAAGGCTGTAGAACTAAAATATAAAGATAATAGAGAAATTAAATGGGTAGAAGTTCTAGCTGGAAACAAAGCTGCTCAACTTGTTGGAGATAGATTCCCAAAAGATACACAAGACATGTTAAAAGAATACAGAGTTGTATTAAAAGGCCCTATGGAAACTCCCATAGGTAAAGGTTGGAAATCTGTTAATGTTGCAATAAGGATAATGCTCGACCTTTATGCCAATATAAGACCAGTAAAATACATAGAAGGACTAGAAAGTCCTATAAAAAATCCTGAGAGAGTGAATATGATAATATTTAGAGAAAATACAGATGATTTATATAGGGGAATAGAATATCCGTATAATTCTCCAGAAGCAGAAAAAATTAGAAAATTTATAAGAGAAGAACTAAAAGTTGATATAGAAGATGATACTGGTATAGGATTTAAAATAATTAGTAAGTTCAAAACTCAAAGAATTACTAGAATGGCAATAAAATACGCACTACAAAATTCCAGAAAGAGAATAACCATCATGCACAAAGGCAATGTAATGAAATATACGGAAGGAGCTTTCAGAGAATGGGCTTATGAAACAGCAATTAACGAGTTTAGAGATTTTATAGTTACAGAAGAGGAGGTTACAACTAAATATGGAGGAAAAATTCCAGACGGCAAAATACTTATTAACGATAGAATAGCGGATAATATGTTCCAACAAATTATTACTAGGCCTGAAGATTATGACATAATCCTTGCTCCTAATGTGAATGGAGACTATATTTCAGACGCTGCGGGTGCGTTAATAGGTAATATAGGTATGCTTGGTGGAGCTAACGTAGGTGACAACGCAGGTATGTTTGAAGCAGTACATGGAACAGCTCCTAAATACGCTGGGAAAAATGTTGCTAATCCTACAGGAATGATAAGAGGTGGAGAGCTAATGTTAAGATTCATGGGGTGGATAGAAGCGGCCGATCTCATAGATAAAGCGATTGTAGAAGCAATAAAACAGAAGAAAGTTACTCAAGATCTTGCAAGGTATATGAATGTAAAACCGTTGTCTACTACAGAATATACTCAAGAACTCTTAAATATAATGGAAACGTTAGTTTAACTCCCCGGTTTTACTGTATAAAAGAAGAGTTTCAAGTATCACATTACTCCAATCTTTCCATACAGAGACCAAATTTCCAACGAAATTATTTTCACGTTCATATAGTAAGGTCAATGTTAACCTTTTATTTATACAAACCGTGATTTTATTTGCTCTATTTCTTCTCTTTGAAACTCTGCATTTTTACTCTGTCTCTATGTTTTAAGTCGTAATACACGACTTTAGGTATTATTAACGTGATCACTATTAACGCTGAACAGAGAAAATAATAGATTGAATAAAGTTTAGGGGAAATGAATAGATGAAACTCTTCTTTTATACAGTAAAACCGGGGAGTTAATTATCGTGTAATACTATTCCAGGCCAAAACCTGGTACTACTATAAGTAATATTTGAAACAACATTTAACTAATGAAACGAATGAAACAGTGTGATTCGAGAGACATTAAAGGGCGGAAAAGGCGAGGTCATAAAAAATCCTAAGGTTTTCATAGACCCTATTTCGGTCTTTACCGAAATACCTTATAGAGAAGATATAATAAAAGAGACAGCAATATCTATTAGATATTTCGTTAAAAACGACGTAAGATTTTCCAATTTATTCTTGGGGCTTACTGGTACAGGTAAAACTTTTGTTGTGAGATACATACTAAACGAGATAGAAGAAGTAAAAAAAGAGGATGAGGATTACAAGAACGTAATACAAGCGTATGTAAATTGTAGGGAAGTTGGAGGTACTCCTCAGGCAGTATTGTCTGTACTAGCCGAGAAATTAACAAATGATATTGTTCCGAAGCATGGAATAAATTTAGGAGAATATATAGAAAAAATAAAAAATGCAGTAGAAGGTAAGAAAGCTATAGTATATTTGGACGAAGTAGATACTTTAGTTAAAAGAAGGGATGGAGATATAGTTCTATATCAGCTCCTTAGGGCAGATGCCGAAATATCAGTAATTATGATTAGTAATGATATTAATGTAAGGGATTATATGGAGCCTCGTGTATTATCGTCCCTTGGACCATCAGTGATTTTTAAGCCTTATGATGCGGAACAATTGAAAGAAATATTAAGTAAGTACGCCGAGTACGGTCTGTTCAGAGGAACTTATAATGACGAAATTTTGGCATATATAGCAGCAATTTCGGCCAAAGAGCATGGAGATGCAAGAAAAGCCGTTAACCTATTATTTAGAGCAGCTCAATTAGCTTCTGGAGAAGGTATAATAAGAAAAGAACACGTAGATAGAGCAATTGTTGAGTACGAGCAAGAGAGATTAGTTGAAGCTATTAAATCTCTTCCATTTCATTATAAATTAGCCTTAAGAGCCTCATTAGATTCGGAAGACGTAGTAACTGCGCATAAAATTTATGTGGATCTGTGCAATAAATTGAAACAAAGGCCTTTATCGTATAGGCGTTTCTCAGACATAATATCTGAGCTTGATATGTTTGGAATAATAAAGATAAAGATACTAAATAAAGGAAGAGCAGGAGGTATAAGAAAGTATATAGAAGTTCCAGACAGGGAAAAGATTATGAAGGCGTTAGACGAAAATTTAGCTGAGGAAATAGGGTATGAATACTAAAGGAAACTTTGCAGATATACGGTGATTGAAAATGCTATGGGAAAAGGTTAAAGAACTTGAAGAAAAATTTTTGCAGATACAAAAAGAAAGAGAGAAATTAGAAGAAGAATTGAAGAGACTTCCAACTGGACATATAGATAAGAAAAAAATTGGCAATCACGTTTACTATTATTTAAGGTATTGGGAGGAAGGAAAACTAAAGAGCAAATATTTAGGTAAAGATGCTGAAGAACTACAGCAGAAAATAGAGTATTCCATGGATATTAGAAAGAAAGTGTCTCTATTAAGAGAGGAAGAGAAAAGACTTCAGAAGATTTTAGATAGGATAAAGAACAGCTTAGAATTTACCTAACATGTGTGCTTAGGTCGTCTATTTTTTCAGCTAGCTTAAAGTCTAAATCAGTTATACCGCCAGCATCATGAGTTGTTAGTTCAATGATAACTCTATTGTAATATATGTGGACGTCTGGATGATGGTCCAAACTATCAGCTACTGGTTGTATTAATTTAAGAAAATCTATTAAATCATCAAATGTATTAAATTTAAATTCCTTAACTAGCTTGTTATCTTTATATTCCCAATTATTTAGGTTTTTTAACTTATTCCTTATTTCATCTTCAGAAAGCTTATTCATAAAAAGAGTTCATTAACATCATTTAAAAATATACGTTCAGCCTGGTTCATTAATTTCATCGATCATTTCAGGGCTCACTCATCATAAACCTGTACTTATTTTATCCCATTTTCTCTTTAAACCTTCAATTATTGAATTCTTATAAAAATCTGTAGGTTCTCCTTCCCCTTCTTTATAATCTGAGATATAAGCTTGTGCGAAATATTCCTTCCCTTCTTTATCCTTTACCTTTATAACGTCTCTAACGTACTTGATCAAATGCTCTTCTGCTTTATCTAATGAATTCAATTCATTTTCTAGCATCACATATATATAGCCGTAAACTTTGCCGCCTTTAAATTCTTTCAAATTTGCACAAAGTCCATACTTGCATTTGATATTAAAGATAATTTTATAGTCTTCCAAATATGCTTCAATCTCCTTTAATATTTCTTTAACTCCTCTTTCCTTTAGAATCTCAGGATTTGTGTTTTCAGCATATGCAAAATAGTTCACAATCACCGGCATTCCTACCCATCTTGAATAATCTCCAGATTCAATTTCATCTCTAAATTCTATTCCATGATTGTATCTGTAAAAATTCACATTATCTATATAATATCTTCTTTTCTGATCAAAATAGACTCTAGTTTTTTCTCTTATGTATAAGTCGTCTGGTCTGCCTTTATAATCTTCTACTTCATCTAGAAGGCTTATTAATTCATCTTTTATTTCGTAGACTTCTCCCCATACTATGCCATCTCCTCTAACTACGCCAGGATAATTTCCTATATCATACATCTTGTAACCTTCTATAAAACCTAAACCTACAAATCTGCTATCTTTAAGTAAATGATGAAGCTCAAAACCGTATCTTAAAGTTCCGTAAGCAAATAGATACATTATGCATCACTACTCTCCAAATATTCTATCCACGGTTCTAATTCGTCTAAATTCATTTTCCTAATTACCTCATTAGACTCATCTTTAATTTCTGCATATAAAATCTGTAAGTTTCCTTCATTATCTTTTTTGCAGTGTATTTCTACTATTCTAAAATCTTCTCCCTCTATACTTGACGCATCAAGTAAGGAAGGAGTAACATAGCTTATAATAATATCGTTACCGTTTTCTGATATACTGTAATTGCCATAACTTTTTAATTTTTCCAAAGCTCTAGATGATAACTTCATTATTTTTATTTTTTCTCACTATAAGCTTTAAATCTTGCATCCCGACCACAATAACTTCGTCTCCAGAAGTTATTGGCTCCTCGGCTATTGCTCTCCAATATTCACCTTCTATTAATATATAGCCTTCTTTTCCTTTTGGAATATCCTCTACAGCTTTCCCTATTTTGCCAGTATATGAATATAAGTTTCTCTTTCTAGTTTTTATTATAACGTAAAAAATCCTATACGTAAGAAATCCCACTATAGCAAAAGACGGAATATCTATTATTGGATCAGAAATATAACCAGTAGCTATTAAGACGATAACCAGAACTAATATGATTATAATTGGAATAACTATGTGGTGTGCCACAATTTTATTATAGCTTAAGTAATTAAATAATCTTATGAACTCATTATTAGCATTAAGCTTAATACTACTACTCTTGCTACCACTATCTTCAATATCTCTTGATCATTCATTTACAATTGGAGATCCTGCTTATCCATCTGGTATGTCATTTTTCCCTCTTACTAATGTAATTTATACGACATATGTTATGGGTACAGTTAATATAACAAGTCTTAATATAGGTAACTCTTATCTGTCTTCGGGCGCCCTTTTTACAAAGGGTAATGCGTCTCTACAATTAAACGCTATGATAGACGGAAAATATTGGGCACAAGACGTTGCATTATTTCATGAAGTAAATAATAAAAAAGAAGAATTTGAAATTACAATGATAATAAACCTATGGAATTTATCTGGTCCATTTAAGATTTTGAAAAATAATGTTACTACATATCAAGGTCTAGGGGTTTATCTGTATCAAGGTCCTACATTTAATGTTACTTTACCGCTTAATTTCTCACTTTTCATGAATGCTACAAATAGTCTCGAATTTGGATATTGTATTAATGGTAAGAAATATGTATATCAAATCCTACCATATTTTGGAAAGTTTCAGATAGGAGGGTTATCTATATTAGGACTACCTAATGATTTAGAGTTTGTTTGGGGAGGTCCGGGTTGTGGAAGCGAAGTATGTATGTCTGGTGAGATGAGCGAAGAAATATACTATTTGCAACAAGGAAAACTAGTTATACCTTCCTCAGCGTTTTCTGTAGGATTAGACACGGCAGAAAGCGCGTATGGTATTAAAGTATTTGCAAATTTTAGAAATATTACAAGTCCTTTTGCATGCGTTACTAAAGGAATTAATTCTCCATCAGTTCTTTGGCCAGTACCTCCATCAATTATAGTGCAATCTAATGGTAGCATAAAACATGTCAAGCTTTGCATTAATGGATTTCCATTATCTAATCAAGAAATTGAGGTATTACTTCCTTCTGCTAATTTGTCTTCTCCAATACCTTTTACAACTGTAAAAGAAATTGGGTATACAAATAACGATGGAGAAATAACATTTAACGTTTCTAATCAAAGCTTATATATAATTTACTACCCTGGAAATTATACACTGTCCTCAGCATATGATATTTCCTCTCCATTATTATCTCACTTAGTTTCTTCAATAAAATCTGCTTACGATTCTTTAGTTAACTTCCTAAAGAGTTATAACTTTAAACATGCTTTATCATCCTCTTTCTCAAGAATAAAGTATAAATCACAAAGCATTAATATAGACTATTTACTTTTAGAATATATTGGAGCCTTTGCTGTAGGAATCTTAGTTTCTGCTATTTTAGCTAAATATAAGTTTTAAACTCTGAAAGTAATATATAAGGTATGGATACAGGTTTAATAATTGGTTTAGTTTTACTTTTGATAATAATCTTAATATTTGTAGGAATGTCATTAAGACAAGTTAAAGAATGGGAAAGGGCTGTAGTTTTAAGGTTAGGTAGAATTTTGGGAGTAAAGGGTCCAGGTATAATTTTTCTAATTCCCTTCGTCGATAGACCAGTAATAGTTGATTTAAGAATAGTTACTGTAGATATTCCTCCTCAAACAATTATAACTAAAGATAACGTAACTATATCTATAGATGCTGTAGTATATTATAAGGTATTAGATCCCATCAAGGCAGTCTCAATGGTTTACAATTATAGATCTGCAGTTTTAAATATTTCTCAAACTTCCTTAAGAGACATTGTAGGCCAAATGGAACTAGACGAGGTCTTAAGTAAGAGGGAAGAGATAAACAAAAAATTGCAAGAGATATTAGATAATTATACTGAAGCGTGGGGAATAAAAGTCACCGCTGTCACAGTGAGGGACATAAAGCTTTCTCCTGATCTATTATCTGCGATGGCTAGACAAGCTGAGGCTGAAAGACAAAGGAGAGCTAGAGTAATTTTAAGTGAAGGGGAAAGGCAGGCTTCAACGATACTGGCTGAAGCTTCTCAAGCATATAAAAATAATCCAGCAGCTCTTCAACTTAGATTCTTAGAGACGCTTTCGGATATCTCACAAAAAGGAGGATTAATAATAGTGGTCCCAGCAGGTCAAGAATTATATCCAACGATTTCACTAGCATCATTTGCGGCAAGCTATGTAAAACAACAAGAAATAGGACAGAAATAAAAATAAATTTTAACTTTACATCGATAATGCTTCAAGTACTAAGTATTCTTCTAATTCCATGATTATCAAGTATAACTCTGCCGGCAATTTTAAAAATACTTGCCATTAGAACCTATAGACAGAAGTCTAACTTTCAATAGAATCTAGTAATTTCATCCATTTTTTACCGTTTTCATCCATTCCGCTCTCAACTTCATAGCCCATTGCCATCCATCCTGCCACTCCATATTGCATATGTATTGCTTTCTTTTTGTATATGTGAGGCATTCCGTAAGTAGCATATAATGCTCTATTTCCATGCTCACATATTACTGCAACGTCATTATCTGGTAGGAATTTTGATAGAACTTCAAGATAATCTAAGGGCATTAATATTGCGCCAGGTATATGATGGTCTTCATATTCCTCTGGTGTTCTTACGTCTATTAGAGTTATCTTGTTTTGCTTCCATAATTTCCTTACGGAAGAAGGAGGTAAGCTAAGAATATGTTTGTAATAAGGGGTAGTATATTGCTCTACAACTTGCATAGGGTAAAAATGGTTATTATACTTAAATATCTTTCTTTTAATACTAGTGTTATAAGTTTTTCAAGAATAATAAGAAATTATAAAATTATTTATTTTTAATCAAGTATAGCTTAAAATGTCTTCTTTTCCAGTTATTCTCTTCCTTCCAGCAAATCCCTCTTCTACGTAGTGCCAAAAACTTATCTTTTCTTCTCCATCTTTCCAACATAGGTAAGCAGGCCTTCCATTTATTACTGCAGGAAAATCAAGTATTCCTAAATCCGGATCTCTTATTATTATTCCCTGGGACGTTATTTCCTTAATTATCTTATCTATCTTTTTAGCACCTTCGCTTAATGCCTCTTTCTCTCCTTTGACTAATGCCTCTTCAATTTGCAATCTAGTCTGTCTAAGTTCTTTTATCTTTTCCTTTATCCAGGGGAGTAAAGAATTAGCAGTGTTTAAATCAAAGTAGATCATAAGAAAAAATAGTAAAACTTGAATATTAAGAATGATGAACCTTACAAGGGCTGATTTATGATGTCCTGGCTTTCGCTGATCTAAATGCGTTCCTTATATCTATAATTTCCAGATTATTGTAGGGGCAAGCTTCTACACAATCTCCGCAACCTACACATGAAATCCTATTAGTGTATCCTTTAGATAGTACATCAGTTCTTATAGGTATTTTAACCGGGCAAGCACTTTCACATTGTACAGTTTTACAACTTTTGCAAGTATCTACCGAATCTGCCTTTATCTTAAAGAGAATTTTATTGAATAAACCAGCAAAATTTCCGAATCCGCACCAACCCTGTCTGGCACATGCATACGTCCCGAATACTGGTGTTAGAAAGAAGAAGAACCACCATATATAATTAAGTGTAAACATTCCATAAAAGTCCAGTAAAGGTATCTGTAAAGTTCCTATCGAAGGATTCTTTGCGATTCCTAGATATATTAGAAAAACATAAGTGAATACTATTACCATTATGCTCAAACTTATCCATCTAATGTATTCCCAAATTTTACTAGATTTTTTTGGTTTAAATTGATCATAATATATGTTAGTCCACATATGTGCTGACATGCATACTAGGTTACAGTAAGCTCTCCTTCCAAAAAGCGTTGATGCCAGGGCTATAGCTACTAAAGATAATGTTAAAGATAGTAATGTAGGAGCAAATTCTGGATTAATATGAGAAAGCATTCCACTCATTCCAAAGATATACGTTGGAGTGTAATAAGGAAGTAACCATACAAATAATGGGATTCCTACGAGTATGGCTACTGCCCAACTTTTAACATTAGAATTCTTAGCTGTTTTAAATCTCTCATATACTAAATAGCTCATTTCTGCACCCATCATAACCACATAGAATGGCATCATAGTGGTCATCATTATTAGCATATATGATGCCCAGAATCCTGCAAATAGAATATTATGAGTGGTCATCATTGCTTGCTTATAAGCCATGGAAGTCATGCTCCAAGGATCTGTAGGAAATATCCACCACCATGGATTGGAAGTAGGACTCCACATTAACATATGCATATGATCTATTGGTTTACTATCATGCATGCTCATCATACTAGGCATCCACAAGTTGTTGGTTATTCTGAATCCTAGTACACTTTCTCCAAATCCCATAGTTAATTCGGCAAAATTAATAAATATTACAAATACTAGAGTATATTTTAAACTTAGTTTTATTTTCACATCTTTAAATCTATAAAGTACTAAAGTAAAGTACCATACCATGGAAGCAATCATTGTTAAAGAAATTGTATAAAGGTCTTTAGATGTTGCATATATTGATAAACTAAGCATCATTACAAAATCAAAAAATCCTAACGATATTGATAGTAACTGTGCGTTGAATGTTAATTTTCTTGATTCGATTAGATATAATGTTATTATATTAACTATCATAATTATCGAAGCAATTAAGGATCCTACTAGTTCTGTGTATGCAGATAACGTAAAGAAGATGTTAGGCATGAAAGCCATCGAGGCTGCAAATGTAAATAATGCCAATTCCTCGATTTTTCTTGGAGATAGAGCTAAGAAGAATATTGAATCTGCCAACATCATAACTCCGAAGGCTATGTTACTCACTGAGTCAATTAAAGGATTTATATGAGGTCCAAAAGCTTCGGAATATGCATAGCCCATCGCAATTTCGTCAGCAACTATGGTTAAAGCTAAAGTTAAAGCAGAACTCTTATCTTCTCTCCATCTGGTTACTGAATTCTTCATCATAGTAGAGAGTATTATGGGTATTGAAGCAATAATTAAGGATGCGGGTTCTATTATTATACTCCCGTGTGAGAACAAAATATAACCAATATCTACAGCCTCTACTGACATGTAAAGTAATACTGAGCTTACGAAGAATATAGCCTTCTTATTTACTATTGGCCTTCTTAGCAAATAATAAAGAATTATAAAGTCTGCAGCCATCATTCCAATTATATACACAAGGATTGCTAATTGTAGATAATTCATAAGATAATTTCAATTCATATAGTATATAAACCTTAGTTTTAATGATTAGAAAACGTATAAAATTTTAACTTTTTAACTTTTCTTACCCATATGTATACAAAAAGCTTACTTGAGCAACTATTAAAGATTATACATATAATGCGCGTCATAAATAAGTAAGAATTCCTTACAATCTATTTTAATTAGCTTAAATAATAACCTTAAACTATGATCGTAAGAATATTTAAGGACGATGAGACGTATGTTATAAACAATTTTAATGGCAATATTTATGGTAGTAATGCATATGAGGCAGGTAGGGTATTTTATTTTATCCAAAAAGCCATATATTCTATGCCAAGACTTTATGGTAAAGTGAATGACTTTAAGGATTCTTTAAATTCTTGGAAAAAGGCATTTGATGAGACTTTGTCTAGTATGATCTCTTTAATGCTTACTGAAGGAAGAATAAAGTTTTATGCCAATTTCGAGGTTGAGAGCGAAATATTTAATATGAAAGGTAAAATTGATGGTAATAAAGTAAGTTTATCTTCTAGTTTACTTAAGATTCCAGAGGGAATAACAAACGATTTAAAGGGAGTGATTTTACTTGATTCATTTTATTTTAATCATATGGAACGAAAAAGACCTTTTATTTTACCTTCTGCTAGAGACGGTTTTCTAGCATCATTTTATAAGTTTGTTGTATTTCAATCTGAGGGAATTTCTAGTATTCCTAAAAGTATGGGTATTGCTGCTGAGTTCATTAATTCAATCTCTATAAATCCTGGATATAAGGATGAAATTTTAGGGCATCAGATTGTTGTAAACGATGAAGGTCTTTTTATTGATGATCAGCCAGCATATAATTCCTTCTCTGAATTACTCAGTTTATTTGCACTAAAGTATTTTTTATTAAATACTACAAGCAATGATGTGCTTATTATTGAAGATGTAGAAGCTCATCTAAGCAATGAAGGAAAAGCTCTTCTTAACGAGTATTTAAAGACTGCTAAATGTAACATTATCTTTGTAAGTAATTACAGTAAGTTTTCAGAGTAATATCACTCTCTATTACCCTAAAGCAAGTTTTTAATTATACCCTAAAAGATTTAGATTATGCAGATAGATTCGTACGATGTATTTATAGAATTTGATTTTAAAGGATTACAGTATCATGGAATAGAAAAGATAAAATTAAGCACAGAAGACAAGGTTGTATTAGACGCTGAGGGCGTTAAAGTTACAAGGGTAAGCATTAGTGGTAAAAGTGTTGACTTTCTATCAGATGAGAAGACTGTAACAATATCTACTGGTAATTTTTCTGGAATTATTGAAGTAGAATTTGAGGGTAAAGTAAGAGACGATTTGGTTGGAATGTATATAGCGCCTTATGATAATTCCTATATCTTTACTACTCAGTTTGAGTCTTCTCATGCTAGAAAGTTTATTCCGTGTGTTGATAACCCATCATATAAGGCAGAATTCAAGTTTACTGTAAAGGTCGACAAGGATCTAGATGTAATATCTAATATGCCACCTCAAAAAATATATTATGAAGGAGATAAAAAAATAATAGAATTTTTAAAGACTCCTAAAATGTCTACATATTTAATTTACATGGGAGTAGGAAAATTCGAAGAATATTATGATTATTCTTCCCAACCTATAGTTATAGTGGCTACTGTACCAGGTAAGATTTCAAAAGCTAAAATTCCCGCTGATTTTGCGAGGAAGTTTATCAAGTTTTACGAAGATTATTATGGAATAAAATATCAATTACCTAAGGCGCACTTTATAGCAATTCCAGAATTTGCATTCGGAGCTATGGAGAATTGGGGTGCAATAACTTTTAGAGAGACTGCATTACTAGCTGACGAAAATTCTAGTGTAAGGCAATTAAGAAGAGTAGCTGAAGTAATAGCTCATGAACTAGCTCATCAATGGTTCGGAGATTTAGTTACTATGAAATGGTGGAACGACTTATGGCTTAACGAAAGTTTTGCAACTTTTATGAGTTATAAGGCAGTAAATTGGCTTCATCCAGATTGGGACTATTGGGGTGAATTTTTGTACAGCGAAACTGCAGGAGCGATGGAAAAAGATTCTCTTCATATAACACATCCTATAGAAGTTGAGGTCAAAAAACCAGAAGAAATTGAACAGTTATTTGATGATATAAGCTATGGCAAAGGCGCAAGTATATTAAGAATGATAGAATCCTATATGGGAGAAGAAGAGTTTAGGAAAGGTATATCTAATTATCTAAATAAATTCAGTTTCTCCAATGCAGAAGGTAGAGATTTATGGAATAGTCTAGAAGAAGCTTCTGGAAAGCCTATAAGTAAGATTATGCCTTCGTGGATAGTGCAGGAAGGTTATCCTTTGATAACTGTAAAAGTTAAGGACAATATAATTAAATTCGAGCAAAGAAGATTTATGCTAGATGGTAGTACTGATGATAAAATTTACATGGTTCCGTTAACTTTAGAGGTAAATGGAAATAAGAAAATTTCACTTCTTCTTGATTCTAAAGAGAAGGAGTATAATGTTGGTGAGAAGGTAAACTCAATAAAGGTTAACTTGAATAGGGCCGGATTTTATAGAGTTTACTATGACGACTTAAAGATTCTAGGGAGTATGAATCATTTAGAGAAGTTTGGATTGATTAATGATTACTTTAATTTCCTTTTAGCAGGAATTATTCCATTTGAAGAGTACGAGAAAATAGTTCAATCTATGATGAATGAGGAATCTTATTTGCCTGTACTAGAGCTGGCATCACAGCTCTTTAAGTTATACGCCATAAATCCTAAGAAATATAGTAGTCTTGCTTTACAATTTCATGAATCACAAGAGAAAATATGGAGAACAAAGACTGACGCATTAGGTAAGCTTACTTACTCTAACATTATCGAAAACTTAGTTCAAATGGACTATAATTTTGCATTAGAGTTATCTAAAGAAATGGCTAACTTTTCTTCGATAGATCCTAATAAGAAAGATGCAGTGGCAATGGCTTATGCAATAGTTAATGAAGACTCAGTATTTGACGAAATTCTAGATAAATATAGAAAGGAAAAATTTGATGAAGAAAAAATGACTTATTTAAAGGCAATTTTATCATTCAAGAAACCTTATCTTGTAACTAATACCTTAAGTTTAAGTTTAACAGGAGAAATAAAGAAACAAGACATTGTTAGGATATTGCCTATAGTAGCGTATAACGTAGAAGCTAAGGAGGCTGTATGGAGCTGGTTAAAAACATATATGGATAATATTAGAAAATATTACCAAGGAACAGGAATATTAGGAAGAGTACTATCTGATGTCTTACCAATCTTAGGTATAGGAAGAGAGAAAGAAGTAGAAGAGTACTTTAATAAGCATCCAATGCCAGAAGCAGAAAAAGGAATAAAGCAAGGAATAGAGAAATTAAAAATCTTCTCAAGGCTTGCCTAAATTTGTTATATACGATATGAGTTTTGTAGCATCGTTTTTTTGAATTTCGTCATATATAATGATATCAGATGAATTCCTTGAATTTAAATTGCATGATAAAAGTAACGATTTATTGTCTATTATTACTATACTAAAACTTAATGCATTACTTTCTATAATATTAAGTTTTTTTGCTAGAATATTTCTAGTTGATGTCAATTCATCTAGAGTTTTTTGAACCTCAATATTAAGCATATTAAGTTTACTTTCCTCAGCTTTTATCATATTTCTTATATATATGAACTGTATTATATTAATTATTATAATAATTATGAATGATATTAAAGTAACTAACGAATGAATTGTGTTTCTAATAAGGAGAACTATGACAATAGATATTGAAATTATAAGTATAATATATCTTAATCTCGAATAAATAATAATTTTATCCCTTAATCTTAAATAACTCTTCCTTATCTTATTTTCTTCATCCTTCTTATAACTAATTTTTTGATTTGCGAGCCATCTAGCCCAGTTCTTATCAGATGTAATTATTGTAGTTTGTACTCCGCTTGCAGCTCTATTTATTATTGCTTCTATAAAATCCTCAGAAAATCCGCCAGTAGCTATAGTTATTTCATCCGTAGCTCTATTTAATAATTCCATAATCTTTGGAAATATATTTTTTGCATATTCGATTTTCATATTTGTCACGGTATTACTTCAGTAGAATCTAGTGTAGGATCGTATTTTAAGTCACTAAGCTTTATTATTCCTTGTTCTATCAATTCCTTTATTGTCGGAATTATTGATAATACAGTTTTTAAATATTCTTTAGTTATTTCATCAACTTCTTTAAATCCTTCTTCTCCCCAGTAGTTTTCCTTCATAGAATATAAGCATCTTCCGCCACAGTATTCCTTGAATTCGCATTTTTTGCATACTTCTGGAAGAGGATCTTCAAGAAGTTTAAATCCTGAGCTAACATTTCCTAAAACAGCCCAATTTTCCCAAACAGCAATTGGACAAGATAATATTCTTCCATCAGTAGTAACAGCAACAGATTTATATCCTGCTCCGCAAGGAGATCCTTTATATCCGCCAAAGAAATAAGCGCTTAATACGCCAAGAATAGGAATAATTTTTAACACTTTTCCCTTTTTTAACTCCTCTAAAAATAGATCTACTAATTTTTTTATTCCAGGTAAATAGGATTCTTTAGCCCATTTCTCAACGTTCCATTTATCACTCCATATTACATTCAGCTGCCAATGTATTTTATCAAATATTCCCAAGCTTAATAAGTGAGTTACTTCTTTAAATATGTCAGAATCCTGTGTTACTGTCATTCTTGCAATGGTTTCTATCCCTAGAGATTTGAGATAACCGGCATTTTTAACTACGATATCGTAAATATGTTTGCCTCTATGCTTTTCAGTTATCTCTTTTCTTCCATCTATCGATAGTAGCGCAACGTTAATTTTCTTCCAGTAATTTTCTGGAAGAAGCTTAATAAGCGTACCGTTTGTTTGTATTCCATATCTTTTTGCTTTTATGTAATCCAAGAATTTCATAATAAATTTGGGATTAGATAAAGGCTCACCACCATAGAATATAACCGTAGCTTCCGGATCTCTCTCAATTAAACTCTTTAGTTTGTTAATGTCGTATTTAACATTCCAAGGAACTACATCTTTAGGAAAAGATCCACCGCAATAATCGCACTTTAGATTGCATTTACCAGACGTAAATACTAGCCATAACACAAGTAAAATACGTAGGAACTTTTATAAAATAATC
Organism: Acidianus ambivalens; assembly: GCF_009729015.1. NCBI lineage: Archaea > Thermoproteati > Thermoproteota > Thermoprotei > Sulfolobales > Sulfolobaceae > Acidianus > Acidianus ambivalens. Next base: position 1,181,695 of record NZ_CP045482.1, read on the forward strand.
GCTTAGCGTCAAATATTAATTGATACAAAAGAGAAATATTCATAACATTTATAATTTATAAGTGTGAAATTAACATGTGGTAAGATTAGATAGATTGAGCAGACTAATGATTTTAGCAGGTATTATTATGTTACTTTCCAGTATAATTTTGGGCGATATTCTACTTCAAGTAAATTCTTCATCTCAAGAGCTTATTATACCTCCTCATTACACTTTAGTAACAAGCTTTAATCCAAATAGTATAGTAGTTTTTCAAGGAAACGGAGTTAGTATTCATGGAAATAACGTATACACAGTAGACTGTAAGGTAATTAATCTTCAAGGTAAGGTTAGTATAATAAATAATTCGTCTTACTCTGTCAATTTAAATGAAAAAACAATACTATTGCCAGGAGTTCTCTATATCATTATTTTTCCTATAATTATAATAGGCGGTATTATATTTATTTCAGGAATTTTAATCTCTATGTATTTAAGATTAAGATAACAATTGAGAGGCCAATTTTGACGCTATATCCTCTTGATATTCTTTAATTTTATAGTATAGAAGTAATGCCTTAGATAGCCTTTCCATGGCATCATTTAATGATTCCTTAGTCAAAGGTCTAGAGAGGTCTATTGAAATTCTTAAGTAATCGTCTATATCTTCATACTCTATTCCTTTGCTTCTCGCAATATCATTTACAAGATCTACGCCATTAAATGTTTGCAAACCTAAATCTGGAGACGTATATAGTTTGTTACCTTCTATCATAATTGTAATAAATTCCCTCCAATATCTAGGTTTATATAATGCTTCTCTAAATTTGTCAATTTTCTCAATTTTATTTGAGAATGCATACTTTATGTCCTCTGAAGTTTCTATTGGATATATTAAGATTCCGTATGTGTCAAATTCTTTTGTCATATATTTTCCTTCTTTTCCAGATATTATTTGCCAGTCATCGTCACTAACTATTGTATACTTTGAAATAGAATCCCTAAACTCGTAAAGATTAAAATGTATTTCTATAACTGCTTCAGCTGTGGTCCTTTCATCATAACTCATGCAGTGCTCGACCTCATCACTTTGTATAAAATTATTATTCAGATTCTAAAAACTTATTTCATCAATCAAAGGGGTGGAACGTCATCACTTATTTTCCACTATGTAAATCTTATCTCTCCATATTATTTCCTTTTTCCTCCAGCTTAATATTAGTACCACCCATGCAAAATAAATGCCTATTATAGATAATAACGAGGGTAAAATGGCCTTCCTACCTAGTCTCCTGCCTCTAAGCAGGTTCTTTATTATCCATAGCAAGAAAGGTAATAAAAGGAGGAAATTTTTAATCAGAATAAGAGAAATTAATAGGATTACCATATACAAACCAAACGGTATAAATGCTCTAGCTCCTCTATAAGAGTAAATTTTTACTGTTAATACTTGTCTCTGTGCCCACTTAAATAAGTTATGTTCATCGTAAACATTAAGTGGTATGGCATTGCCTATAAAGCCTATTTTTCCTTTTCTTTCTTTTACTATTCTAGTAAGAGTGCAGTCATCACACCACTCTTTACTTAAGGATTTAAGCACATGATCGTTAAAGAAATTTCTTCTAAACGCCATAGAACCTCCCCATAAGAAAGTCCCACCTATAGCTTGAGACTCTATGCCCAATGTCCAAAATCCTGCTCTTACCAGATTTTTTAACGTTAATCTAGCAGGACTGGCAAAAGAAAAAGTTGTAGTTGCCATATATTTACTTAATGGTAATGTCAGTTCTCTTAGCCAATATTTTGGATACCATGTATCAGAATCTCCAAAAACTATTATATCTCCATTGCTTCGAAGTAAACCAGAGATTTGAGCCCTTATTTTCCCGCTACACATATTGCAATTATAAAATGTGTGGACAATTTTTACATTGTACTTCTTAAGTATATTCTCAATAGTTTCTCTATAAGGATCATCTGGATCTACCACGTAAATTATTTCTAGTGGCTTGATATCTTGGTTAAGTAAAGATTTTACGTTTTCCTCGAAATTTACATCTATGCCTCTAACTGGTATTATTACGCTAATATTTCCGCGATAATTACCTCCTTTAGGTTCTTTAAAAAATTTCTTATTCTCTGCATAAATCTGCATAAATATGCCTAGATCTAGTAAAATACTAGATATCAATATCAACAATGTGATAAGGTTCATGACTAGTCAGAGTACCAGAACTAAAAAATATTAACCGCTATTGGCTGTGATTTTTCTAAGAATCTTTTTATTTCTAGATATCTTTCGTCAAAAGTAGAAATATTTTTTACGATTGTAGATACCTTATTATTGGGTATCCAGTTAACACAGTCCTCAGAGGAAAATGTTTCCACGTTACTAGAATCAAGCCAATATATAACTCTTAAGCACTCATTATTAACTGACAAGGACATTTTTAGTCTTCTTTCACTTTCAAATCTTGGACTATTTTTTAGAAAATCTCTTCCTATATCGTAATCTATGTAGTCAATGTTAAAATCCAGATATCTTTCTGGAGATATGCTTTCTACGTTAAGGTCCTCTACAAAATTTTTAAGTAAACTAATTGGAATTTCATATCTTAGACTGTTCTCATTTAAATCTTCAACTATTCCTGGCTTTAGAGAATTTAGTATGGAATTTATTTCAGTTATCGCATCTTTACCTTTTTTAGTAGATAAATTGTTAAAGTCAAATAGTTTGCCATTAGAAAATGTGAGTCTAAAATCCTTTGTAAATAATCTCAAGTATCTGCATGAAGAACTTGCAGTAAGCTCTATGACGCTTCCTCTATTATTACAGTAAAAATTTAGAGATTGAGGCTTGCAAGTAAATTTTACACTTATTTCTTTAATCCACAAGTTTAATCGCCGATGATTAATGTTGGTTCCTTTTTTAATGCTGATTCCCAGAACATTATTTCAAATCTTACGCTATTCACGAATGGTATAACAAGAGATTCTGAGTATTTTATAGAGTTTAATGCCTCAAGAATCGCATCTACTCTTTTTTTATATTCATCAGAGGCATAAAATTCAGCCCATTTTGAATATAATTCATTAGGCGAATCTTTAACGAATTTACCTACTTCATAATATCCCCACATGCATGGTGCCCATGCAGCAAGGAATTCTTCCCAGCTTTTGGTAGAATAATAGTACAAGTGGCGTGTATATGCGTAATTAACTAGAGAATATCCAGTATTCTGGATCTCTTCATGAGAGATACCAAGTCTTGATAATAGCCAGCTATGAACTTCCATCCCTTTATCTCTAGTATCAAAAATTGATTTCAGAATCTTTGTAGAATGAGTTAAAGGAGCTAAAGAAGAGGCACGTAACAAGCTTTTTAGCATCATTTCTACATATTTAGAATCTTGAATTAAATAATATCTAAAAGATTCTAAATCTAGGCTCCCTTCTTTCATCTTAATTACAAATTCGTGTTTAACATAATTTTCCCATAGCTTTCCTGCTTTTTCTCTCAAAATATCGCTATTCATCTTAATCTTGCACCTCCATCAACTGGAATTACAACTCCATTAATCCATTCTGCTTCATCAGTTAATAACCATGTTATAACTCTTGCAAAATCTTCTGGCGGAGCTTTCACATCTCCAAGTTTTCTTAGTTTTTTCCAGTCTCTATTAGGTTGAAAATCTCCGTAAATCCAACTAGGCGCAATTCCTACTACTCTTATTTGCTTATCTAATAATTCCGAAGCTAAAACTTCTACAGCTTTTGCAGTAGCAGATTTTGAAATTGCGTAGGAAAGCTGATTTGGAAGTGCCTTATCTATTCCTCTCATGGCTGATATTAACACAATAGTAGAACCTTCATTAAGATAATTTAATGCTGCAGAAATAATATAAAGTGGATATTTTACATGATTATTTATCATTTCGTCTAATCCAGTAAGATTCTCCACATTATCTTCTATATAACCCCCTATGGAAATCACTATTCCATCAAGTTTTCTTTTAATTAATTCGTAAGATTTACTTAATACGTCTTTTGCAGAGCTAAGATCTACTACTCTCTCCACTATGTAATCAATTTCGCCTAGATTTTTTAACGAGTTAACTATTTCTTGAAGCTTCTCTTTGTTTCCAGAATTAATAATTACTTTTGCTCCTTCCTTTAGTAAAAAATATGCTAAAGCATAACCTAAACCTTTACTTACACCAACGATTAGTATTGCCTTATCTTTTAACCTCATAAAAGTATTTTTAGCTCAACTTAGTTTTAAGTAAAAGTTTAATTTTCTCTTTCTCGAAAACGGGCATACTGCATGTATTACCTATACACACGTAAGCTCTACTTTTTCCTTTATTGTCATTAAGCATAGCTCTTAACGTTGAGTCTAACCTATCTTTAATATCATCAGATATTTTTTCAACTACTTTTAAAGGATAATATGTAGTTATTGCTTCCTTATGCAAGAGCCCAGCTTTGCCATCCTTTTCATCGACTATAACAACATGAGCTATCCCATTTATTATACTACCTGCAGAAAGTAATAATCCAGAGACAAATGAAGGATCAGAATTTACTAACTTAGATAAAATTTTTTCAATTTCAATATCTATTTTAGATAGCATTGATAGTTTAAGTATTCCTCTTATTGCCAGGGAATTTGGTGACTCGTTAGGCATGTCTCCATAAGGTAATTCTCCATTTGGCTCTTCAAATCCGTCAACCTTTAAGAAATCTTTCAGTTTATTGTATAGCTCTAGAGATAATAAATAGTATCTTTCTTCAGCCGTTACCTCATATGCTGAGATTGAGGCCAATAATGCAGACGCATAATCTTCTAATAGACCTTCTTTTCCTCCAGTAAGTCTTCTACTTACTATAGGTGTTAAGTTCTTAATAATTTTTAGACCATCATCTATTTTTAATGATTGAAATAGAACCTCAGCTAATCTATAATTGGGATAAGAATATGAGTTTGTATCTATTCTAGGCATTTTCCTATTTTTCTGTCTATATTCAAGCATTCTTCTTCTTAAATCTCTAAGTTTTTGTAAAGTAGTATTAATATCGGCATTTATGAGCTTTTTTGCTTCAGTTAAATCAACTCTTAAAACTTTTCTACCCTCAATTACTCCACCTTCTTTCCTTAATCCAAAAAGCTTTATTGCTAATTCTGCTTCTTGACCTAAGGCATCTTTTATTTCTTCTTCTGTCCAAGTGTAATAACCGCCTTCTATACCATCGCTGTCCGCATCTATACTGTTTGAAAAAGCTATGGAATTCTCTAAATCTCTTTTTATAAATTCATAAGTTAAATTATAAGCTTCAAGAAATTCAGCTCTTCCGGTTGCCAAGTAACTCAAATAATAATCTTCTAGTAATTCTGCATTATCTATAAGCAACTTTTCAAAATGTGGGGTTATCCATTCTCTATCTGTAGTGTATCTATGAAATCCTCCACCTACTTGATCAAAGATTCCTCCTTCAAACATTTTAATTAGCGTGAAATTGTTTAATTTCTTTCCTAAATCATCGCCGGTCCAAGCTGAGTAAGCAAGCATAAATTCATCAACTTTAGGATGAGGGAATTTCATACTTTTGCCTAGTCCGCCATATTCGAGATCATAGGCAGAAGTTAATAGTGAGAAAGAAGATTCTATTAAATCCTTATTAAGCTGTCCTTCGTTTTCAGTCTTTACTTTTATTGATAGAGGTATCGACGAATTTAATATCTTATCTCTTTCGTTGTTCCAGATTCTAAGAATCTCATTTAATAGTTTTTTAAACCCAATCCTACCGTAAGAATCCTCCGGAGGAAAGAAAGTACCACCAAAGAAAACATTACCTTCTGGAGTCATAAATACCGTAAGAGGCCATCCAGATTCTCCAGAGATTTCACTTACTATTAATTGTAATTTTCTATCAACTTCTGGCATTTCATCCCTATCAACCTTTATTGCAATAAAGTTCTCATTGATAATCTTAGCAATTTCTTGGTTAGAATACGTCTCCTCATCCATTACATGGCACCAATGACACCACGCTGCTCCTACATCTACGAGTATTAACTTATTTTCCTTCTTAGCCTTTTCAAATGCCTCTTTTGACCAAGGTAACCAATTTACTGGCTGATTTGAAGCCTCTCTTAAATATAAACTTTCAGAATTTGCTAGGCTATTCACTGTATAATGTTGTTAAAATAAAGTTAAAAGTTAAGTTGGACTCTGTTTTCTTTTAATGTAAATATAAAATCCACCTAAAATTACTAGTAGCCCTATGCCTAGAAAATTTACTGAAGAGAATGTAGAAGACTTAGCTTTTCCGAAATAAGCTATTACACATGTGTTATTACTTGCGATTATCCACATAGTTGGGTATGTGTAGTTATTATTCCAACTTATGAAAGACTCACCGTTTGTTCCCCTCGCGTTTAAGGTTAATAAGCTTCCATATAGTACTTTTAATTTAGTAGATTGATTAATAATTTCCTTGCTACCGTTTTGGAAATTAATTATTACTTTCCCAGTTCCATTAATTTTTATGTTTATCCAAACATATATTGGAAATGTCCTTATTATTATTTTACTTAAATTAGCAGGGTTAAATGTTATTGAGGATACGTTCTTACCATTTATCGAAATATTGTAACCTATTATAGACTCATATGCAGTTATAGTAACTGAAGTATTAGGAAGATATAAGGTTTTATTTCCAGTTATTAACTCTATATGATTACAATATTCTACAACAACGGAAATTCCTTTACCTTGTAAAAGAATATTTACTACGTAAGTAGAACTTGTTCCTAACACGGTATTGGTTCCTATTAAAAATATCAGCATTAACGTTGCTATTTTCCTAATCATAGCCTTTGATTTATAATAAAATAAAAGGAGAGAAAGGTGAAAGTCTTTTAAACATTCCTGCTTATAATAAGATCAAATGAAGACCTCAACCTAACCTGAAGAGTGATGACGGGTTGTTCCTCCTGATTGATTGGTATTATTTTTGTATATAGATAAATGTCAATTAATCGTCATGTTTATTGTGAAAGTATTACTTGGAATTCCAGATGAGAGAATCCCGATATGGGAATTAGGTACTCCTTTAATGATTAATCAACTTGTTTGGGATAGTATTCCTTGGGATAACGAAACTTGGGTAGATAGTGGTGGTTATCAAATAATGGTTAAAGGGTTTTCTCTTCAAGTTGATGCGGTATTAAAGAAATATCTTTCTCTCCATGCTGATAATTTCATGAGTTTGGACGTGCCGTCATTTTGTACAGACGTAAATGAGATAAATTTTAAGAATTTTGAATATTTATATGGAAAAATAAATGTAATGCCAATAATTCATGCCTATACTCCAGACGGTATAGAGAAAGCGGTAGAATTCTATTCTCAATATACAGATAAGATAGCTTATGGTGGTATCGTTCCGCCATCATTAAGTGGTAGTAAAAAGATAGTTATCATAATCTATCATTACTTAAGAAGAAAAGTGAAATACCTTCACGTCCTTGGTGCAGGTTCGCCATATATGAGAGAATTATTCTTCAATGCGGATAGTGTAGATACTGCGACTTATAGGATAAAAGCCAGTCGTGGTTTAGTAATAATTCCAGGAAAAGGTGAAAGATATGTTGGAGATAGAAAAATCGTATGGAAGGCCAAAAGGGCTACCGACGAGGATATAGAATTACTATTAAACTTTCTTGAGAAAACTAGGTTTCCTTACAAAGTTGATTTAAAAAACTGGATAAGTAGGGCCCTTATAAACGCTTGGGTATTACTAAATTCCAAATATGAGGAGCCTAACTATTTAATAGATTTTTCAAGGAAAGTTGATAAAATGGGTTCAGACTATTTAAAAGGCGAAATTGAGGAAATGTGTAATGCAGTGTCCTCCTCTTTCAGGACCGCCAATAATTAAAAAGGATGGTGTAGATCTATTTAAAAATCCCATAGTTAGGAAATGGTATGATTTCTTTCTAGAGAATTGGCAGTCCAAAAAAGAGATAGCTTTCCTATTACCTTGCACTTCAGTTAAACCATATAATAGGTCTCCTACTCATAAGTTAGCTTATTCTATAGCTAAGGATAAAGATTATATTCAATTTTATTCAGTATCGGAACCAATGTTGCTTGTTCCTAGGGAATATGAAGAGTGTTATCCATTTAATTCCTATGATTATCCTCCATCAATGATGACAGAGGAAGAGAAGAACGAGTTTGTTGACCTTCTCTCCATTATGCTTAAAAAAATATCTTTTCAACATAAAAGAATAGTTGCAGTATTACCAAAGCATCACTATAATATAGTAAGCAGAGCGTCAGAAAAAGTAGGCATTAAAATAGAAATGCATCCTTATGGTAGATTAGCCTTTAAAACTATAAGTGATGTATTAAAATCATTATAATTTCAAGCCAAGTACCTTTTAATTGATCTTTATTAATCATATTAACTATGTTAGCAGAAGGTAAGACTATAGGTATAGTATTACAGAAAAGTGAGGCCAATTCCATTCAAGGATTGATATCTCCAGAATATGAGGTCAGTCCTGGTCAATTATTCCTTATTAAGGATAATAATAAGTTATCATTAGCCAGATTGGAGAATTATGAATACATTAATGAATTTTATGATGAGAAAATTCCTATAGTAAAGAATATTCTTTCTGAAAATACCTCCTTTGACTTACTAAATATGAATACAGTAATTAAAACTGAAATGAGTATAATAAAACGATACGGGCATAATTCTTCTCCCATGCCTGGTTCTTTAATAAAAGCTCTTCCAGAAGAAAAAGACGAGAATTTTTTATCAGAATTTTATGGTGTAAAAAACGCTACAGATTATGTGAAATATGGAAGATTAGCCGGTTCAGATATACCGTTATTATTAGATCTTAACGCAGTTACAATGCATGTAGGCATCTTTGGAGAAACTGGAAGTGGTAAAAGTTATGATATGAGATATTTAATTTATCTACTTTCTAACCTGAAAATAATGGGTAAGAGCACTGCTTTGCCAATGATAATAATTGATGCTAACGGAGATTATGCTGATTTTGCTACAATAAACATGGATTTAGTTTCTGGGGGTAGGAAATGGATCAAGAAATATGTAATAAGAGAACCTAAGAGCGATACTGAGACTAGGCTTACTATTGACTTAAGTCTATTTACTCCAAAAGATTTGGCAGATTTTATTATTTCCCTTAAGTATGGAGGAAATGAAATAAATTCACTGCAATCAAATCTGTTAGATTATGTTATTTCACAACATGATCAAAAGGAATATAATAACCTATTAGGCAAGGAGGAAGGAATAAGCTTAATTCAACAGGAAATTTCTTCAAATCAAAATCTTAAGGAACTAGGCTTCAGCAGTAGTACTGCAAGAGCTGTAATAAGCGCTTTGGAAATTTTTAAAGATAGAATAATAAAAAGATATAAATTAGTAAGTAATTCCTCATCAATAAATGAACAAATCTTAGACGTTATATGGAAAGAAAAAGGCTTAGCAATAATCGATTTTTCAGCAGATGGTTCTCCTGGAGTTGATATTCCTACTAAGCAATTAATAGTGAGTTATATATCAAGGCTCTTATTAAACTATTTAACAAAAGCAAAGTACTCTGGCTCACAAAGGCTAATTGCCTTCGTAATAGAAGAAGCGCAAAATTATATTCCTTCAAACGATTATCCTATTTCTGCAAATATAACAAAGGAAGCATTAGTTACACTTGCAACACAAGGCAGAAAGTTTGGTGTCTCATTATTCCTAGTAAGTCAAAGGCCTGCATTTGTTGATAAATACGTGTTATCAATGCTAAATACCTTCTTCTTTCACAGAATATATCATGAAGACTTAAAATACGTAATGTCAGCATCTGGCGGTCTTCCAGAATCTTTAGCTAAAGGATTAACGTCATTGGATACGGGTTATGTTATAGTTTCTGGTTTGATGTCAGCACTTAAAGTTCCGGCGTTAGTAAGAATACCTTGGGATCCTAGGTTAGGGTCATACGCAGGAAGTGTAGAAAGAATTGATAGGGTTTTAATTGAAGATTCATCTAAATGACTTGCAATTATCGAATAAGTGAGACTGCAGCAGACTCTAAATCCCTTTATGACCTATATTTATGTATATCATCTAAGACTAGGTATATAGATAGGTTAAAGTTCTTTAGACAAATAGGCTGGGAAATAAAGAGACTTGAAAGCCCTAGAGAATCACCAGAAATAATTGCAGTATTAGCAGATTGGGGTCAAGGTAAAACTAGTTTCTTTAACATTATAGAGGAAGCATTAAAATCTAGAAAAATAAATATATATAAAGATTCTTTTGTAAATATACTTAAAAAAGAAAAGGGAGATATAACTTTTATAAAAGATTATCCGGTAGTTCTTATTGACGAGATAGAATCTGGAGTAGACTTTGCTGTATACAGACAATACCAAGATTATATAAGGGATTTCTGGATATCACTAAAGGAGCTGGCTAATTCTAAAGGCAATAATATAGTATATTTGTCTACAACTCCGAGCGCCTATTCAAAAGTGTTCGGAGTAGGTGGTCAAATAAATTCATTATTTCCAGAAACTTATTATTCATTTATACAAAGGATAAAAACAATTCAAATAATGCCACCATCAAAGCTGGAATTTCTAGCAATGATTGATTGCCTTCTTGACTATAATGAAAAAGATAAGGAGATTCTACAGTATTTAGATCTACCCTATTGGGTAATTAGTCAAGAAAGGAGAAAATATGCAAGGTTCTTTAATGATATACTTTGTAAGTCTTTCGAATTTAAAGATCCAATAGAGCAACTGTTCAAAGAAATTTCTATAGCTACCGACTTAAACGATGAAGGTGAAACTTTAAGGAATCTTGTCATAGAGCTTGAGAATAAAATGGATAAAGATGAAATAAGGAAATTTCATAAGGTTTTACTGAGTAGAATTTTCACTGATAAAAATTTAATTATAAAAGAATTAGAAGGCCATATTGTTAAAGGCTTTCTAGTAGACTTTCCTAGTTGGGTAGAAGTAACTAAGGAATATAAGATACCTCAGGATATTGAGGATTTCTTAATATTTTACTCTGGCTCATCCGAATTTGATAAGAGTATAAACGTCTTTGTCTCTAGTGACGTAAATAAGGTTATTTATGAGGGAATAAATGTAGATCTTTCTGATGTATATAAGAAGCTAAAGGTTAAATCAAAAGGAGAAGCTTACGCTTTAGAATGGGGATATTATGAGTCCCTAGTAAACACTAACGTTGGAGGATTAATAGTAGATTTTAAAAGTAGGGAAATAAAAGAGAAAGCTCTAAAATTTGTTAATGACAGCCTATTAGATATAGAAAAAGAAGTAGATTCTTTTATTATTTTTCTAAATGAAATAGGCTTGAAGTTTAATCAAAAATATATCGCTAAAAATATTAGAATAATAGAATGCGATATAGGAAACTCTGTGACTGTAAATCTAGTTATTTATAAACCTACAGGGAGGGAAGAAAGTATAATAAAAGAAATCTTAAATGAGTATGATGGAATAATTCATGGAGTAATATTTCTAGGTAAAAGTAATGAGGATTTAAGTAAATACTCAGTAATTCGAGCTGAAATAGAGCTATTCACTCCTATTAAAAGGCAATTACTCTACTTGCTCTTCTCAAGTTTAAACCCAGATCTTACTAGAGTAAGAAAAGATGTTCTAGACATAAAATTAGGCGAGTTAAAGAGGGAAATAAACGACGTAATGAGTAAAATTTTACAAAAGGTTACAATTCAACAATTACCTTTAACAAAGGGAAATAAAAGGCCTATACAATCTTTAAATTGGGTATTATTCTCTCCTTCAATTTATCCAGATAATTATCAGAATGTGTTTGTGAAAGTAAATCAAATAGTTAACGAAAAATTTAGAATCTTCGGAAGCAAGCAGTTCCATTTGGAAGATATAGAAACTTCAGCTGCTCTAAAGGATGATATTATTACTTATCTCTCAGAAAACGGAATAATAAATTCTAAAGATGGAGGAGAAATCATATATTATGACGATCTAGCAGGGCAAAAAATTAAGGACTTCTCCTCAACTCTGGTAGGCTATTTAAGGCAGAAAGAGCTTAATATTGAAAATTTGATAGCAGAATATATTTATTACTTAAGCGAAATAAAAAATGTTAAACCAAAATTAATTCAGATAACTGGAAAGATATTCGGAAAGTCTCCTACAGTGGAATTTTTATTATATTCGTCAGTTACAACTGGGGAGATAATAAATTACGTTGATGATAAAGATAAGCTAATTAAAGATCTTATAGAGCAGGTAGATAGACGCATCGACGAAATTAAGTCTGAGGATTTGAATGAGGGATACTTTATAACTGTTAAGAAAAGAGATGCTGGAATAAGAAGCTTAAAGGATATGAAAGATTCTATTATGGAATATTATAATCAGTTGAAGCTTGCAATTAAAAATGGCGACTATAGGAATCAGCTAAGGCTTGTTTTTTTGATATTAACGTTATATTCTCTATTTAAAGAATTTATAAATCAGACAATAAATGCGCAAAACGAAATTACTAAAATAAAATCATACATGCTAGCGAAGCTAGATGTAATAAGCAAAGCTAAGAGAATGCTAGGAATTAATGAAGAGCTAGAAGAAGAAAAGGAGATTAATGAAATTCTGGATTATTTGGAATCTGGAAAGATATTAAATGAGTTCTATGAGCTTATAGAAAGAACTACCAAGACTAAGAGAAACGAGGAGTTAATGAATTTTATTGATACTATAAAGAAAATATCTAATAATGAAGACAATGACAACTTACACTTAATTATTTGGGAAATATACAAGGCAAGTATAGATGGAACTCCTTTACCTTTCTTTGATGAACTAAAAAACACTACGATCTATAGGTATAGCGAGAGACTTAGGGAAATAGGATCAAATCTTATGAGGCTTCAAGCAGAAATTGAGTCTATAGAGAAAATAAATCCTGAGGTAAATAAACTGAGGCAAGAAATAAATAATCAAGAAAAACAAATTTATGACTTAATTAAAACTATAAAAGGTGAATTAAATGAATTTAGTTGATATATTACTTAAAATTCAAAATGAAAAGAATTCGTTGGATTGGGAGAAGCTGAAAAAAGAATATATGGAACAAGGTGAAATAATAAAATCACTTGAAGTTACAGTTTCAAAAATTCATTCAATAAAGCAAGAATTAAGAAGATGTTCATTAAACGAGGTTAGCGAAGAATACTTAGCAATAAAGAATTATTTGAGCAAGGCTAAAAATAGTGATAATCCTAGGGAAATTATTTCATATGTTAACAATGCGTATGAAGAACTTAAACATTGCTTGAAACTATCTGAGGACATAATTAAGGAAAAGATTCAGAAGTATAAGGAGATAATAGACGAAAACAATAGAAAGCTTAAAACATATCTAAAAATATTCCTAACCATATTAGGAGAGTCCAAGGATTTACGATTATTTGAAATTACAGATAACCTTGAGGAATTAGAAAGAAATGCTAAAGAATCTGAAGAAGAGGCTAGAAAAATTTACGAGGAACTTAAGGATAAACTGTCCAAGTTAAATATAGAAGGTAAAAGGTTAGAGATTTTGCTCTCTCTACTTGATCAAGGGCAAGTAACTATAACAAAACGCAATAGTAAAGATGTTATTGAATTATTGCGCTTTCTATCGGAAAAAGGGATAATAATTACGGTGAAAATTTGAATTCTACTGATATATTAAATAAGATAAAAAAATTAGCAGAGGAAGAAGATGAAAAAGCTAGAAAGGTAGACGCAATACTTTCCTTAGTTGCTGAGGATATATACTACGGAAATTCGGATTTGGAATTTTTGGAAATAAATAATGCGAGAAATCCTCACATAGCTTGTGCAGTAGATGGTAGTAAATATCAGCTAGATGTGGGAGATTTTTCACTAATTATTGCTAGGGCAGTAAAAGTTAAAGGAATTTCTGGTGAGAAAGGCAAAAGAATTCCTCCAGATATTAAAGAGGATGTAAAGCTCGAGGACAATTATTATGGGGAAGATAAAGTGGGTAAAGATGCAATACTTCTAATGTTAACGTTAGAGACTGAAATCCTGAGTTCATGTTCAGACTGTGATGTAGTTTTTATTGATGGTCCTATTATAGATCCTCCTACTTACGATGATAATGACGAAGATTTGAAAAAGTTTCACGAAATTAGAAAACTTACAATTTCCACGAGTGATAAGATTATAGGTATTGTAAAAAGATTTGCCCAAAGATTTCTTATAAATAAGCTAATTAATGATGGTTATGCTCAACTTATTGAGGCGAGGGAAAGTTATATTGTTCAAAATCTATTTTTTAAACTCAGGCAAAAATTTGAGGATTACAAAAATCCGAGATTTCTAGGCTGGATCTCTTGGGATTCTATTTTCTCATCAAATTATACAACAGATTTAGCCGGATTAGGAAAGGCTTACAAGAAATACAATATAAAATTATATTCGGGGTATTTTCAGCAAAATGCCATTTCTCCAGTGGCAAGAATTGACGTACTAAGTCCAGACAATAATAAACTGGCATACATTGCAACATGGAGTTACCCAGGGATAACCGAAGTCACAATTTTAAATAAGTTAGCTGACGATATATCTAACGTAAGTAAGGCAGAAGCAGAAGCTTATTTAAATTTGCTCATCTCAGCTAGGAAAACTCTGCCAATGATGAGAAAGGCTTAATGAATTGATGAGATGTCCTAGTCCAGCTGAGGTTAATCATTTTTAAATAATTGCAAACATTTTTCTCCGTGGACAATAGGAAACTCTTTGCAGACGCTATATTTCTAATAATGAAGAAAAACCTCTCTCCTGAAAGAGCATTTGATATAGCATTTAAAAAATACATGCAAGGCGATAGAAAAGAACTTTATAGAGAATTTATTGAATATATTAAAAAATATTTGTATGAAAGAAATTTGTACCCTGGCATAAGTCCTAGGGAAGTAGATATGACAATAAACCCGGATCCTATGCTATCATTTCCTAAGTGGATATTTGAAAGACTTTACGCTCTTTTAGGAGAAGAAGGAATTAAAGGAATATATAATCATAAAACCTGGGCTAGAGTTAACGAGCTAAAAGCGAATGTTAATGATGTAATCAGATTATTGGAATCTGAAGGATATAAAGTAAAGAGGACTGAAATAGAATTTCTCTTAGAAATAGAAAGTGCTGATAAACGAATCTCAGATTCTACTGCATTTAAAGAAGGACTATTAATACCTCAAGATAAGTCAAGTGTTCTTGCAGTAATGACCTTAGATCCAAATCCTTACGAGAAAATCTTAGAAATAGGCTCTGCACCAGGAGTCAAATCTTCTTTAATCCAACAGTTAACTAGGAACAAATCTTTCCTTATCTCAATAGATATTTCCGAAAAAAGAATTATGCAACAGAAAAAACTTATGGAAAAATGGGGTGTAAGTAACGTAGAGCTAATTGTTGCAGATGCATTACATTTACCAATAAGAAAAGCTGATAAAGTATTTATTGACGCTCCTTGTAGCAATAGTGGAACAATAAATGTAGATCCATCGGTAGTGTTGCGTTTAAACAAGAGGAAATTGCACGAGCTTTCATCAATACAAATAGGAATACTTAAAGAAGCTAGCAAGTTGAAAACTCAAGTAGTTTACATAACTTGTTCTTTATTTCCTGAGGAGGGAGAAAAAGTTGTGGAAAAATTTGAAAGGAACTTAGTTCGTATTCCTAATGAAGGTCATGAAGGGTATAAGAAAAGTAGGGTTTGGTTAAGAGTATTTAGGACATATCCGCATAAGGACTTTTCAGAAGGATTCTTTATTGCAAAGTTGGACTTTTCATCTCCTCATTTCTTCCAGTAACATAAAGCATTACACTCATATATTCTCTCATATGCCTAGTTATTAGGAAATTATTTTTAACGTGCTCATGGGCATTTTCGCCAATTTTTTGCGATATTTCAGGATTCTTCAATGTATGTATAATGTAATGCGCAGCGCCTTCTATATTATCAACTAGATATCCTGTAATTCCATGAATAATTTGTAGAGGAATTCCTCCTGTTCTTCCACCTATCACTACTTTCTTTTTCCACATTGCTTCGCTAACAGTTAAACCAAAGCCTTCTTTAATCGATTTTTGTAATACAACTGAGGCTCCAGTTTGAAATGCGTTTATTTCAAGATCACTATAAGGTGGTAACATTAATAGATGAATGTCCTTGTCGTCTCCTGCTTCTTTGACAGTTTTTTCGTAAACCTCTTCTCCTTCTGGATCATCCGTAGCCGGACTACCTACGTAAGCTAACTGAAGTCCATCTATATGCTCTTTAGCTAATTTGAAAGATTTAATTACTCCTATAGGATCTTTAGCATAGTCAAATCTTGAAATCTGAACAACTAAAGGTCTTTCAGTATCAATTCCATATTTATATAATATTCTCTTTACAGTTATTTCTGGAATTGGCTGATTCTTTATAGATAATGGGTCAATTGATGGAGGAATTATGAATTGCGGAATGTTAACGTCGTCCCTAGCAAAGGCTGGAGTAGAAATTATCATTGAATCGTAATTTTCAATTTTTTTCTTTAAAAATTCCCATACTGGAGCATAGGGGTTAGAAATATCTATGTGACATCTAAATATCCATTTTCCTTTTTTTCTAAATTTAATTAAACCTAAAGGCTGAGGATCATGTATCATTATTATATCATAATCTAAAGGTATTTCACTTGCGTTAATTTCTTGCCACTTTTCATATGTTTCAAAGGCGTTAGGAGGCAACTCTCCATAACCGTTTTGTAAGGAGTTGTGGAACGATTTTGTAACTCTAAAGAATTCATTATCTCCTCTTATTACTTTCCAGTCTACATTAAGTCCTAAGTCCCTCATTAAAGGTACCATTCTATTCAAGATCTCCGCTACTCCTCCTCCAGCCCTAGTAGAATTTACATGAAGTATGGAAAAATCTTTAAGTTTTTCTGCTATTTTTACTAGACCGTAAAGCTCGTCTTCTCCTATTATCTTTTCATATTTTTCTATCATTTTAACAACTCACCTTCCAAAATTTTTAACAAATCTTGTCTGAAATCCTCTTCTTCTGTATAAGTTTGAGGGTCTATTTTTGCTAATTTTTCTCCTAAGTCTATTAAACCAAAGTTCTCCTCTAACCACGTTGTAAAATCATTTCTCTTACTTAAGCCCATTACTCTTTTGTACACAAAGTGATAAAATAAAGACCTAACGGGAACTTTAGCTATAGCATCCATAAATTCTGCTAACGTCCTTACTTCTACATCTAAAGGATAAACTACAGGAATAAATGAAATAAATACAAAGGGATAGTCTGCAGTTTTATCTAAATGAGTGGAGGTGTTTAGCAATTCTAAAAGTTCCTTCCTTATATCCTCTATAGTCAAAGGCTCTCCACCTTTTATATCAGCTACTACTTCAGCAAGGTATTCGTCATGAAGGGATTCTCTAAGCCAGAAAGCAAAGTCATTGGGCAAATCTTCTGGCACCACATGAGAAGACAGCATTGGGTGGAATACATGATAAAATATTGAATTTTTATCTACAGTTGAAATACCTTTTATAAGCTCTGATAATGAATTTGCTTTAACCTTTGTATACAATGGAGGATAATAGGCTGCATAGAATTTAAATGGAATACTTTTTCCTTGAGAATCGAGGTTCATAATACAAGAGTGGTTTAAAAAGTTTAAAACCTTTTATTCAAGTATTATAATTTAATACAGATTATGGTTCGTACGCTTCTGCATACATTTCTTCTGGCAATTCCTCAGCTATTTTCTTTTTAACTTCTTCTAAATTATTTAGAACCTCTTGTAACGTATTATATTCAGTTGGAATGTATTTTAATCTACCGTAAGACATCATATATGACCCAGGGCATAAGAATTTATTCTTTACAATTATCGCATCAACGCCAAGGTCTAGTATTATTCCCATAGTTGCCTCTTTACTTACGTTATATGCAGGATTCTCATATTGTTCTACTACTTTCTTTTCTTCATCTATTACTCCTATTATCTCGGCCTCATCTAAAGGCTTTAGATTTTGCTCCTTATCATACGTTACGGCTATTTTCATAGACATTTATTGTTTCAAAAGCTTATATAACATTTGCTAATTAACTTTCATAAAGAGTGTTTTAAAAATTACAAACAAAATGCTGTTTATGGTAATAGTAAAAATAGTCTATTGTAGGCCTTGTGGATATTTAGATAGGGCATTAGAATTAGCTAGAGATTTACTACAATATTTTGAAAATATTAAAGTGGAAATAGAACAAGGTAAAAATGGGATATTTGACGTTTATTTGAATGATGAACTTATTTTTTCAAGATATAAAGAAAAAAGATTCCCAGAAAATATGGAAATCCTAAAGGAAGTAGGAAAAAGAATAAATAATGGTAATCAGTAATAAATAAAAAATAATTTAAGCCTTTATTTTTACTATTTTGCTTATCGCAGTAGTTAATTTGTTTGATATTTCGTTTAATGAAGGTCCTTCATATCCTAATTGCATTGCTATAGTTGTTACGGTATCGCTTACTGATAATCCTTCAACGTTTGCCGATCTTCCTTTTAATAATGTAATTACTAGATTTCCTAGCCATATTAATGTTGCAAAGTCTGCTATCATTGCTCCTATGCTAGCTACAACTTCTGGAGTAACATAAGCAGGAATTATTGGATAGATTTCAGCTCTCCTAATTAATCCAGCCAATCCTAACGCATCAAAGCCTACTACTACCATTGCTGTTCCTATCATGTAACCTATCATATGGATCCAGCCTAGCTTTGTTGAGTACCACATTCTTCCAGTTAGCATTGGTATCATGTAGTATAGTGTTGCAAATCCTGCAGGAACAATTGACCAGAATATCATCGCATGGAAGTGTCCTGGCACCCACATACTATTGTGGATTATTGAATCGAACGATATGTTTGCGTTAGCAATTCCAGTTACTCCTGCAGCAATTGCTCCTGCGAAGCTAATTGATATCCAGACAGATATCAAGTTGGGCTTAAACTGTGCTCCTTTGACTGTAGCCCATAAGTTGAAGAACGTCATCATTGATGGTACAACTACTGCATATGTTAATACTTCCTGCATTATCTTTACACTAACTGGTAAGTCTACCAAGTACAAGTGGTGAATTGGCACGTTATTTGAGAAGATAAGGTAAAGGAGTGCTGCTACTCTTCCCATTTTATCGCTATATAATGGCTTTCCTGCTAAGAGAGGTATTAAGTAATACATTGAGGCTACTGCCGGCATCCAAACTATGTATACAATGGAGTGTCCTAATATCCAGAACGCTATTTGATTTGCAATTGGATCTAAGCCCACTAGTCCGAAGTATGCCAATATATCCCAAGTATTTGCTGCAGTTTCACCACTCCAACCTATAGCTATCATTAGTGAAGTCATTAAGGCAAATACTGCAAATATTGGTAATTTTTCCTTCATATTCCTGCTTACAAGGTAGTAATGGTAAATTAGCCATATAACGTATATATAAACTCCTATATCCATAAGCTCATATCCTAGGAACCATAGAGGTGATATTACATATTCTGAATAATTAGGTATCCCTAGAGGATTTAAGTAGTACCATCCAGTAGCTCCGAAGTAATTATCATTAAATGTTGGAAATGCTACAATTGGTCCTTCCATTAGCATGAACGCTATGTTGAATAGTATGAATCCAATGTTAAGGAACCACTTTGCTCTTGGTTGGAAATTCAATAATTTGTAAGATAAGAATATGAATACTGCGACTTCTAGCTGTACTGCAAATCCAAATAGATCTCTTACTCCATGTAGAGTTATTCCTCCGTAATATTCTTGAGAAGTGAAAACTAGTGTTTGCGATAATCCCCATACCATTTCTTGTATTCTTGCCATTAATGCATCAATAATACCTAGAATTCCCCAGACTAGGCTCATTACAATCATAGCCATTGACACTCTGCTTACCCAGTCCTTATCCAATTGGAATACAGCATTAACTAGTGTTACAAGGGGATTTGACTTAGAACTCATAGGTATTGCCTCTAATATTAACATATTTAACTTTATCTTCATAACGATTAGATAAAGTTATAAAAACTTATTTTTATATAATTTGAGAGAAATTTTACCTTAGCACAAGTCATATAGATTTAATAACTAATGAATTATAACATATTTAACTTTATAATATAAATTAATTTTAATTCTAAATAAATGGTAAAGAAAAGAGATAAATAAGGGATAAGGGAAATAAGATTGATGTTTGTCAATAAAGAGTATAAGGATAATTTCATTTTATTGACATTTAATACTGGAACAAAATATAATGTTTTTAATGTAAAATTTATGACAGAACTTTTAGATACTTTAAGTGAAATAGAGAAGGAAAAGAAATATAGGTTTGTAGTATTTAAAGGAGAGAACGGGAACTTTGGCTCAGGAGCAGATATAAGGGAATTAAACCAAGCTTCAGTAGATAGAGAATTTGCTTCATCCTTTTTCAACTACATGAAAGATCTTTATTTAAAGCTAATAAATATAGATAAAATTACGATAGCACAAGTTGAAGGTATTGCCTATGGAGCTTCCTTAGAGTTATTATTAGTTATGGATTTTGTAATAGCTTCAAAATCTGCTAAATTTGCTGCTCCCGGTGGAAAAATAGGAGTTTTTCCTCCGGTTTTACTAACCTTAGGTCCTTACATTATAGGTTTAAATAATGTTAGAAGACTGGCCATGCTTGGAGAGGAAATAACTGCAGAAGAAGCTGAAAAAATAGGTCTTATAACTAAGGCAACGGATGAAATAGATAAAGAAACTGCAAATTTAATATACAAAATGTCATTTATGGCACCATCTTCGCTTATGTTGATGAAAAGGCATATCATGAAATATTTGGATAGAGATTTATCTGAAGCATTTAAGTCATTGACAATTCAAGTAGGAGGAGACGAGAGTAGAGAAGGCATTAATGCATTCTTAGCTAAAACTAAGCCCAGCTGGTTAGTCAACCTCCCTGAGCTTCAGTAGTTTGCCGCCTAGAAATACGCTTAAGGCCATAAAGATTATTATGTAAATTATTTCCCATGGTTGGGGTAATTGTTGATAAACAGTAACTTGCCTTATTATATCATTAAGTACAGACACCGGTTGATAATTTATTAGAATCTCTATAAAACTTGGGAAAGAGCTTACGTAAAAGAAGGCATTACTTAAGAAGATTAAAGGTAAAGCAACTACATTAGCAGCAATGTTTGCTATGAAGAGTTTATCCTTTGGCGTTAAACCAAATATTATTGCACCTAAACCAGAGAACATTAACGTACCTAATATTAAGAATACTACAAATAATATTCCTATAATCGGTATAAAACCTAGTGCTACTCCTAATAATAATACTGGAACTATAGAAATGAAAGTAATTATTATTTCATAAAGCATTAGTGAAATTACCCATTCATAACTTTTTAGAGGCGAAGCTGCTAGCCTTTCAACCAATTTATCCCTATAATATCCTGCTCCTACGCCCGTAACTCCAAAAACACCGTTAGATAGTGCAATAACGCCTATCATTCCAGATAATATATAATCTACATAAGTAAATCCTGGAAGTTGTGTAGTAATGACCTTAGCTGAATCGTGTGTTGAATATTCCGTTAGTATTGCTTCTAAAGAAGGTATTAAATATTTACTATCTTTCGGATAAGTTACATTAAATAACGAATTATTTTGAACGTTTACGTAGATATAATTGTGAAGAATAGCTTCTCTCTCATTATTACATATAACACTTACAAAAAGCTGAGTGGAATTTAGGTATTTTGCTAGCTGTTCATTATTTGTTGCAACGATCTGTGTTACATGATTCATTCCTGCAAAACCGAATGCAAAAACTAAAGTAAGAAATAATGGAAATACAAGAATAAAGAATATAGTAGCCTTATTGCTTAAGTTGTCCTTGACTATTGCCTTAGCAGTAGGAATTACGTTTCTCATTATTCCTCACCAATACTCTCTAGAAGTGCCAAATAAGCTTCTTCAAGAGTAGGTTTTTCAAATTCTTTCATTAAGTCATCTGGAGTTGATAATCTAAGTATTTTGCCGGAGTAAATTATCGCTATTCTATCAGATAATTTTTGTGCTTCATCTAAGTAATGCGTAGTAAGTAAAATTGTTAATTTTTTATCTTTCAATTTCTTCATTATATCCCAAACGTTCCTTCTAGCCTTTGGATCTAAACCTACTGTAGGTTCGTCTAGATAGATTATTCTTGGGTTTCCTACTAATGCACAAGCTATAGCTACTCTCCTTTTTAGTCCACCAGATAATTTCTTAAATCTTGTATTTTTATAATCTTCAAGATCTAATTCTTCTATAACTTCATTTACTTGTGATTTATCTCCTCCGTAAATATTTGCAAAATATTCAATGTTATCCTTTACGGTTAAATCAGAAAATCCTTGAAAATCCTGCGGTACTATACCTATAATTCTGCGTATTTTCTCGCAATCCTCGGGAACTTTCATGCCTAAGATTTCTATTTTACCTCTATCTGGCTTAGATACACATGAAAGAATCTTAATTGTTGTGGTTTTCCCAGCACCGTTTGGTCCCAACAATGAAAATATCTCTCCGTCATTAACTGTAAATGATATACCTTTGAGTACTTCTTTGTCTTTGTAGCTTTTCCATAAGTCTTCAACGCTTATTGTTATCATAATTTATTTATGTTGGTAAAAAGTAGTTAATGTGTCTTTCGGCAAAGTACCTTTAAAAGAATTTTTGCATAAGATACCCAGCGGCAATTGCGAGATATGTCCTTCCGTTGGAGAAGATGACGCGATACTTAAAATTGATAAACCTTACATAGTTATTCACTCTGATCCTATAACCGAGTCCTCAGTAGACCCAGGATTTCTCTCAATAGCCGTAGCATGTAACGATGTTAACATGAAAGGCGCACCTTGTAAGTGGGCTTTAACTACACTTTTACTTTCTTCAAGAAAGAGTCTAGACAGAATACTTTCTGGAATAAACGAGGCGTGTAAGATTTTAGGATGTAACGTAGTAGGCGGGCATACGGAGGTCGTAATGAACTTACCTTCAGATATAGTAGTTACAACAGCCTTTTCAACTACTGACAAAATTTTAACAGCTAGAAATGCTAAAGATGGCGATTATATTGTAATGGTAGGTAGTGCTGGGATTGAGGGTACTTGGATTTTAGCTAATCAATTTGAAGACTATTTGCTAAAATTAGGGGTTAAAAAGGAGACTATAGAGTCTGCAAAGCGCTTTAAGTACGATATAATAGTTCAAGAAAAAGCTTTGAATATAGCAGAATATGCTATAGGAATGCATGACGCAACAGAAGGAGGAGTATTACAAGCAGTATTAGAAATAGCAAAATTATCTAACTTAAAGGCAGTGATAAACCCAAACCTTATACCTGTAAGGAAAGAAACATTAGAAATAACTAAAGCATTGTCGATAGATTATTTAAGGTTAATTTCCTCTGGAGCGTTTTTAGTTATTACTAGAAATCCAGAAGAAGTAGTAAACAAAGCGGAAGAGAGTAATGTAATAGGAAGACTAATAAAAGGCGAGCCAAGTCTTCATTTAGAGGGAGTTGGAGATTTTAATGAGGACTTTGAAGAAGAGCTTGTCAGATTTGAAAGTAGTTATAATGGCAGGAGGTAAGGGAAGCAGATTATCTCCGATGAAGCCGGTCATTGAAGTATGTGGTAAACCTATGATATTATGGGTATACGAATTTTCAAAGCAATTTTCTGATAGAATCTTTATAGCTACAGTAAAGGATCATCCTGCATTACCTAAATTAAAGGAAATTATTTCGACGAATAATATAATTTTTACCGAAGGTAAAGGGTACGAATTCGATGTCATAGAAGCTGTAAAAAAAGTTGGACTTCCTTGCCTAGTATTTCCATCCGATACTCCTTTTATTCCTAAAGGGGCTGTTGAAAAACTTATTAACGAATGTGAAACTTCTATTTGCACCTTACTTTCTAAGGGTGATTTTATTGGCATTAGCTTATGGAATTCTTTGGACACATCCTCTTTCTCTTCAGTAAATACGGATTATGAAATTGTTAACGTTAATACGAATAAAGATTTATTGAAAATAAATGAAAAATGTAGTGAGGGATTTATTTGGGGAAAAGAATAGTAATATTTTATCCTTTTAGAGGAATTCTATTTCCCGTTTATCTTTTCATGGGATTAATTTTAGTGCTTGTATCAATAGGTTATTTCAAGGATCTACTCTTGTTTGTTGGTGTTAGTAGGAATCTGAGTTATCTCTTTGCCTTTGAAATATCTTTTCTAAGTCTTCTTTTAAGTCCAGTAAATTTTGTGATAAAGGAAGTAAAAAAGAGGGCAATTGCTCCTAGATATGATGTAGTTTATGTTTTTGGAATACCGTTTTATGTACCCAGGCTCGATATAGAATACTTCACTACGCAAGTTGCTATAAATTTCGGAGGAGCACTTATTCCATTAATATTATCTATATCGTTACTCTTTTTACTTTATAAATATTTGCTTCCTATATTTATAAATATAATCCTTTTAATTATAATATCAAAATATTTCTCAAAAGTGATTGAGGGTGTAGGAGTAGTGATGCACCCTTTTATTCCCCCCCTATTCTCCGTATTATTTAGTTATTTACTATTCTTTAAAATGCCAGAGCTTATACCGGTTTCAGCTTACATCTCAAGTGTTTTGGGTACATTAATAGGAGCAGATTTACTTAATCTAAGAAAAATAATTGACGCGGCTCCACAGATAGTGAGCATAGGAGGAATGGGAAGTTTTGACGGGATATTTCTATCTGGACTATTTTCAGTACTTTTAGGTGAATTAGTTATATCCATATTCTAAATGTTCTTTTATATTTCTTAACTAAAGCTATTGCTTCTCCGCCTTCCTTAAATTTTACAATAGCTTTTCCCCTTTCAAAAATGCCCTTAAGATAAGTAATGCCTCCTTCATCGTAACTTACGCTATCATATCTTAATAATCTTCCTAGTTTGAATTTTTTGCTAACCTTCTCTAGAATCTCTACTTCATAGTCTTCAGAATTCACTATTCTCTTTGGAGTATAGAAAACATAAATCTTTTTCACATTATTCTATACGCTTAAATATTATATATTGTTAACTCACTACTATGGAGGAAAGAGATGAAGTGTTATTAAAATTGAAAGAAGCCGTAGATTTATTCGTCAACACTCCTGGTACTCATTTGCTTATTCCAGAAATAAGAACAAACATAGGCTATGCAATTAAAGGTGCAAAAAATGTTAATGACGTAGCGGCTATTCCAGGGAGAATTAGTGTAGCATTTAATAGGGCAATCTATTGTATGCCACCAGCTTTTGGTGCTTCAGATCATGTAGCAAGAGTAATATTAACTGCAATGTCACATGATGAGAACATGAGAAGTGCAATAAATTTGAAATTCTATGAAGAAATCGTGAAAAATCTGAGCGACGTGTTTATATTTAATAGAAAGGAAGAACCGGAAGAAAGTAGAGAAAAAGAGAGACACACTATGAATTTCATGGTTGACCTTGCATACTCTAGACTGGGTAGAATACCTAGATATATAGTAGATCTAGGTGATTACGGTAAAGAACCCACTATTTTCATTTTAGGTAAGGAACCAATAGAAGTTGTAAAAGAAGCGATAAATTTACTTCAATTTATTCAATAAATCTTCTATCTCATTTTTACATCCATTTATAATATTATTTATTTTCTCATAATCTTCTTCACTTAATTTATCTCTGAAATTATAAATTATTAATCCTATCTCAAATAATTGATTTACCAACTTTCTATACTGGTTATTCTTAGTAAAAACATTCTTCATTTCCGTTTTCATTTTGTTGAAGGCTTCTTTACCCTTGTCAGTTATAATGTAAATTTTTTTATCATCTTTTTCCTCTACAGTTATCATTCCACTCTCAATTAATTGCTTTAGAACTGGATAAAGAGAACCAGGGCTGGGTTTATATATCCCATGAAATTTTTTCTCTATAGATTTAATTATCTCGTATGCATGCATAGGTTTATCGTTAAGTGCCTCTAGGATCAGTAGCTTCAATGTGCCTTTCCTTAGCCTTTCTAAGTTCATTTTCATATGTAAAAATGTCTTCTCACAATTTTATAATTTTAATTCTCACTTCATAGAATCATGTATTTTTATAATTAACTTTATTAACATTATTTATAAATTAGGGTTACCCTTAAATAATCCAAATTAACATTCATAGACTATGAAAAAGAAAGTTGTTATAGTTGGTGGCGGAAACGCTGGATCTATTGTAGCTAATAAATTAGCTAAAAACGCTGATCTAGAAGTAACAGTTATAGAACCATCAGAATATCATTATTATCAACCTGGTACTGTAGATATAGTAGGCGGAATAGGTAAGGAAGAAGAAATGATAAAAAACACTTCAGATATTTTACACGCTAAATGGATAAAGGATTATGCAACAAAAGTAGATGTTGAGAATCATACTGTATTCTTAAAAAATGGAGATAAGATTGACTATGACTACGTCGTAATAGCTGCTGGAGCGAGAAATAAAAAACTGGAAGGATTCCCAGACTGGCATACTATTGAAGGAGCTAAGTTGATGAAAACTATGGCAGACAATTTTGAAGGCAAAAAGATTGTCGTAGGATACTTCGGTTTAATAAAATGCCCTGCAGCTCCTTTTGAATTGTCCTTTATTTTAAAGCAGAGATTCCCTAAAGCAGACATAACGCTAGTAAATCCAGTAGCTCAACCTCCTCAAATACAAAAACCAATGGCTGAGATACTGGGCAAGATTGCTAAAGAATTAGGAGTTCAGGTCATAAGAGGTTTTAAAATTAAGGAAATAGATAGACAGAATAAAATTATAGAATCAGAAAATGGAGAGAAAATAAATTACGATCTAGCATTTATAGATACTCCTATTAGAGCTGGTGAGGAGTTCTCAAATCTTGTAGATAATTCTGGCTTAATACCAGTGAATAAGGAAACATTAAGATTTAAGGACTACGATAATGTATTTGCTATAGGAGATATTACTAATATAACTACGCCACCAAAAACTGGGGCAATAGCGCATTTTGAAGCAAATTATGTAGTTAAGGAAATTCAGAATGATTTATATGGGCAAGGGAAAGGAAAATTTGATGGCTCTGCTGCATGTGCAGTTTATGCCGGTTACGGAAAAGGTGCATTTATTTATATGAATTATGAGAAGAGTTATGCACTAGGTCCTTCATCAATATTTTTCACAGCTAAGAAAACATTTGCGCATATATATTGGCTCACAGTAGAAGGTAAGTTACTCTAGCTTTTTTCAAAAATTCTTGCCTAGGAAATGTTAGGAAGATATTACCTTTGTTTCAATTGTGAAATTTTTTCAGCTTTGCTAAAAAGGTCAGGATACATATGCTTCAATCCATACTCTAGAGCCTCCTTAGCTACTCTACTCATTTTAAATCCGGGTTTGGTATTATAGAGATATTGCAAAACCAAGTATGCGGGATAGCTCCATATACCTATTTTTGGATCTTTTTCCAGAAATTTCTTCATTATACTTTCTATACTGTCTTCTTCAGAATCTTCTTTCTTCTCTTCTTCTATGCTATTCTTAGTAGATTCTAGAGTATCCTCTATAGTCTTCTCTCTCTTTTCGTCTTTCTTCCCTTCGTCTTTTAGAGTCTTCTCTTCCTTCTTAGACTCTACAGTAGAATTCTCTTCCTTCTTCTCTTCTTGAGTCTTCTCTATTCTTTCTTCGCTCTTCTCTACGTTTTCTGCAGCACTTTTCTCTTCTTTCTTTTCTATACTCTTTTTCCTATTCAGTAAGAAGTCTAGTTCGCTCACTCTAGAGTCACCTTTGCTAACTCTTCAAAGAAGTGTGATAACTTTGGTTTCTTCAATCTAACCTCTTCGTATCTAGTCGCTGGAACTCCTAATCTAGACGCTTCAATAAATAATCTAGACTGTGGAATGTGTATATTTAAGAACTGTACTGAAGGTAATTCGAGACTTATAGCTTTGTTTGACAAGTTGGTAAAAGCTAAAGCTTTCTTGTTGAGGCTCTGTAATCTTCCGTCTAGATTTTTCGCAGCCTCTAAAGCTAAGGGTTGAGGAGTTACTGGGGATAATATTTTATCAGCTGCTATCATTGAGGCTACTGCTAATGTGCCTAAATTAGGGGGAGTATCTATAACTAAGATATCAAAGTTTTTTGCGGTTTCCTTAATTTTATTTACAACATCCTCTACATCTCCATTTAGCTCAGCTTTAAGTAGACCTAGATGTGCAGGAAATACTTCTACATTAAATATATTAACGCTCTTACTACCTATCTCAAGTTCTTTTTTCTCTCTCTTCATTCCAAATGATGTAGTACTTCCTCCTTCTGGATCCATATCTAGTAAAGCTACATTTTTTGATTTAGATAGGACGTAAGATAAATTAACTGCAGTAGTAGTTTTTCCGACACCACCTTTCTGATTAATAACTGTTATTATCATGTCTAGAGTATTCAATGAAGATTTTTTATAAGCATTGTTAGGCGGTATTCTCCAGACTCTAGTGTAGAATAACTTTTAAATAGTAGTTGTTCTAATCTAATATCATGATAAGTGATATAGTAAGAAAGAACTATAAAGAAGAGATCTTTGGTGCAACTGTTTACGAGGAGTTAGCCAAGATCGAGAAAAATGTCAAGGTTAAAGAAGTTTTAGAGGAGTTAGCTAATGGAGAGAAGTCTCATGCGTCATTTTGGAAGGAAGTTGCAGAGTCTAGAGGAGTAGAATTAGAAGAACTAGGATTCTTTGATAGACTAAAGATAAAAATACTTAAACTTTTTAGAAGAGTCTTCGGTCTTCCTTTGACATTAAAATTAGTCGAAAGAGGGGAAATAAGCGATGCAGAAAAATATTACCAACTATCTAAAGCTGCAGAATTTAACGATACAGAAAGGCAGAAATTATCGTCAATAATGATGCAGGAACTTGTACACGAGGATTTGTTAGTTCAAACTCAAATTAACGCTGACAAGATAAGGGATGCTATTTATGCTGTGAGTGATGGCTTAATAGAAGTCTTAGCAGGAGTTTCTGGACTTGCTAGTATTCTAGCATCTCCATTCCTTGTAGCGTTAGGAGGTATAATTATTGGAGTTTCAGGTACAATTTCAATGAGTATAGGAGCATATTTATCCTCAAGTTCCGAGAACGATATTAGAAAAAGTAAGCTAAAGAAAGAAAAGCTAAGGGCATTATTAGGTCAAGCTTACTCTTCTAATGAAGGTGATAACGAGATTAACAAAAACTCAGAAAGCGTTAAAATAACTGCAATTTCTTATATCCTTGGAGCTTTAGTCCCCATTCTTCCTTTCCTTTTAGGCTTAGGCGGTCTTTTAGGCCTTATTACTTCTTATGCATTTACTGGCGTCGTCACATTCATCGTAGGCGGAATTATAGGGATATTAAGTGACGTTAATCCATTTAAGAAAGGTGCAGTAATGGCTGGACTTGCAATAGTAGCGGCACTTGTTACTCATCTTATAGGTATAGCTTTTCATTTTATAGGTTATTGACTTAATTTCCAAATGATACTTTTTAATATCTCTTCCTTTATTATCTGTTTCTGTTTATATTCAAAGTATATTTTAGCTTTTTCTTCAGCAGTGAGAGTTTTTCCATTAATCACATCTTCCTGGGTTGCTTTTCCGCTATCTATACTTATACTTACTTTTCCATTTTCACCCACATTTATTGTAAGTATATTATGATAGGGAAAGAGGTTGTTTGAAACTACTGAAACAAGTAGCAAATACCCGGGTACTATTAAATTGCTCTTGAATACTCTAGATTCTTCAATCTTCTCTACAGATCTAGAATCCATGAATATGTTCCTCTTCTTTTCAATGTTCACTAGTTCGCCATTTTTAAATTCTAAAACTATATCGTCGTCTGATTGAGATAATATATCGTGATTTAGTTCGTCAAAAGAAGAATGAATTAAGAAAGTTAATCTAAACTTTCCTTCAATTGGTACTGCTTTAGGAGGGACATTATCGTTGTTTACTATCATCACCTTATTATTTTCTCCTATTGGTACTAAATAGTATGGAAAGTCTTCATAGTCCTTTTCCGCGTTAAATTTTTCCTTTATCTTCTTTATGAAGAAAGTTTTATTATATTTATATTCAATGTATAAATTATAAAAATCTTTATCTAGACTCTTGACCAGATTATTTAGCAATTCGTCCTCGAGGTAAAAGGAAAGCAATGGTACAAGCTGATTATTCTTACAATAATTAATCGCATCTTCTGCATCTTTTTTTATAGGAGAATCTAACAACTTATATAGTGATGAGGGGTTCATTCAAATTTTACTAAAATCTTAGCTAATAAACTTACTGGAGTTCCATTACGTCAAAGTCTTTGATCTCCTTTATTCTTTCCAACCTTATATGAAAATACGATAACGGATTAATGTCTGCTATTGCAAAATTTTCTTCTTCCCCCAGCTCTGCCAATGTAAGTAAGTCCACTATGCTATCATTTCTCTTATATGGAACAAAAATTACACTTTTGCCCGGATAATCTGGGGGGCTATAAACATTCGCATTAACTATCGCAACTCTATTCTCTAGACTTCTTACTCTTAAGTATTCTCTCCAAATTTCTATTCCATTGTAACTTATCTTAGAAGGCACTAGAATAATCTCTGCACCTTTTAGTACCATCTTTCTTATTACTTCTGGAAAATCCAAGTCATAACAAATTGCTATGCCTACCTTTATTCCGCTTATGGAAAAAATTGTAGAATAAGTTCCCGGCATTAATTTTTCTTTCTCTTTATTAAAAAGATGAAGTTTTTTAGCCAATCCTTTAATATTGCCGTTAGAATCTATAATTGGCGCTATAATTGATACTCCATCTTCAACAGCCCCTGGTATGATATATGCAGTGTATTTTATCGCAAGTCTCTGAAATTCCTTTAAAGGTAATTCTTCGACAGTTCTAACCCATTTTTCAGGTAAAAGTACTAATTGCGCTCCAGATAGTAACGCCTTCTCTGTAAGTACTAAGGCTGAACCAACGCTAGAAGGCTGTACTACTGCAATTTTCATTCTTCTTCCTTAGTTACTTTTTTGCTTTTATCGATCTTTTTTAATTTTTTGATTAAGTTATTTTCAACCTTTTCTACAGCTTTCTTTACTGCTACTATAGGATCCCAGTCTGTTTCACTTGCTATGAAGTTACCTTCTTTAGTACTAACTGTTACAGTAGTTTTATATAGAGTCTTATCTTGACTTTTTGCAGCCTCCTTAAATGACACCTTAAAGTTTATAATATCAGTCATTTTTTCTAGTTTGCTTAAATATCTTTCAATAACTCCGTCAATTTCCGCCTTAATTTCTTCCTTCTTTAGTCCTGAAGTAAGTTTTGCCTCAATTGGCATAGTTAAATTGTATTTTGACTCTAATGACTTTATTATATCTATTGTACTTATTACTCCTTCAATGAAATCTCCCTCAAGTACCGGTGCTCCAGATATGTTCTTCTTTAAGAGTAGTTCTGCAACGGATTTTAACGAATCAGAGCCTTTAACTGAAATTACTGGCGAAGTCATTATCTCTTTTACCGGCATTGCCATTATCCTTTCTTCTTCTGTTAATATTGACGATCTTTTCTTTTCATTAATAGAATATAATGCATTAACTATATCTCTAGAGCTTACTATTCCCTCTAGTTTCTTCTCTCTAGTTACTGGTAATCTACTTATATTATCTCTAATCATTAGCCACCTTGCTCTCGCTACAGATTCTTCTGCTTCTATTGTTAATGCAGGAGAAGACATATATTCTCTTGCTTTTTTATTACTTTCAATTTGATTAGTGTCTAAGAGATATTTAATGACAGATTCTCTAGTAATCATACCTATAAGTTCCTTATTTTTATTAACTACTGGTATCGCCCTGGCTTTTGTGGTATAAAACTTTGCTATGACTTTTGGAAAGTCGTCTTTCTCATCGATCGTTATAGACGGTGAAGATAATGTAAGTACCTTAGCATCTAAGCTTACTCTTCTCTTTAAAAGATCTTTATATGTAAGTAATCCAATAACTTTCTTATGCAAAACTACTGGAACAACCCATTGGTTTTTCTCCTTCATCTTTGGTAAAATATCTCTTAACCTATCGTTAGGATTTGCTACCACTTGAGGCTCGACGTATAACTCTTCCAAATCTACCACGTATAATCTTTTTATAATGAGAAAATAAAACTTCTATGGAGAATTTGAGGAAGACCGTATTTATATGGAATGAAAATTATTTGGATTATTCGTTTCCTGGAGATCACCCATTTAAATCTCTTAGAGAGTCTATGGCAAAGAAGCTAATGGAAGAAAGAGGATTTTTCCATGAAATAGATTTAGAAAATGCCGAGCCTGTAACAGAGAGCTTACTAGAAAAGATTCATGATAAGGAATATATAGAATTTGTAAAAAAGAAGAGTCTAGAAGGAAAAGGATATTTAGACGACGGAGATACGCCAGCCTTTAAAGGAATATATGAGGCAGCAATTCTAAGGGTAGGAGGTAGCGTAAAAGCATTAGAAATGATAGAGAAAGGATACGACGTAGCAATAAATTTGGGTGGAGGATTTCATCATGCAAAGAAATCCTCTGCTTCAGGATTTTGTGTATTTAACGATGTAGCTCTAATAGCTAAGCTTGCTGAGAAGAAATACAAAATAGCAATAGTAGATATTGACGGTCATCATGGGGATGGAACACAACAATTGCTTTTTGATGATAATAGAGTTTTGAAAGCTTCTTTGCATATGTTCCATAGAAACTTCTTTCCCGGAACTGGAAATTATGATGAAATAGGAGAAGGTAAAGGTAAAGGATTTACTATCAACGTTCCCTTACCGCCCGGCACAGCAGACGATGCGTATATTTCAGCTTTTAAGGAAGTTATAGTTAGAAAATTGGAAAAGTTTAAGCCAGAGTTAATAATTATAGTTGAAGGAGGTGATTCTCATTTTGATGATCCTTTAGTAGAATTAAAATTGTCTACTAAAGGCTACTCTGAGGTTATAAATGAAATCTTAAGCATAGCCAAGAGATTCTCATCTAAAATAATATTATTAGGCGGTGGAGGATATAATTATGAAGCTACAGCTAGAATATGGACTATAACTACAGCTCAACTTGCGGGACTTGATATGAGCGAAGTCGATTTACTTCACGATTGTTGCTTTACGTCGTCTACTAATTTTGTAAAAGAAAAGGTTAATGAAGTAATAAAAAAACTTAAGGAAATTCATGGCTTACTCGACTAGTATCAATGCCGCTGCCTTTCTTGCTTTTTCTTTGGCTTCTTCGACAGTGCTTCCGTTAGCTAACACTACTCCCATTCTTCTTTTTTCATAGCTGTAAGGCTTGCCAAATAATCTAACTTGAACACCCGGAATCTCTAAAGCTTTTTCTAAATTAAGATATTTGGGATTCCACTCTTCTCTCTCAGCTAAAATTACATGAGACGCTGCAGGAGTTAATAACCTAACTTCAGGAGTTGGTAAGCCTAATGCACTTCTCACATGAACTTGAAATTCGCTTATATCTTGGCTAGCCATAGTAACCATTCCAGTATCATGAGGTCTAGGAGAAACTTCACTAAAGAGCACTCTATTACCTGATTTTATTATTTCTACACCAAAAATTCCTACTCCACCTAATTCTTCTACGACTTTTATTGCATAAGATTTAGCTTTTTCTACAACTTCATCTTGAACTGTAGCTGGTTGCCAAGATTCGACATAATAATAACTAGGTCTTTGATGCTCTACTGGAGGAAAAGTTTTAGTAACTATTCCTTTTCCAGTATTATATCTATAAGTTAAAATTGTAAGCTCAGTGTCTATCTTCACGTACTCCTCAACTATAACTCTTTTACTCTTGCCTCTAGCGTGGGATATTGATTCTTTATACGCGTCTTCTATTTCATCTTCCTTATTTATTAAAACGTGCCCATGGCCACTGGAACTCATTTCTGGTTTTATAAGACAAGGAAATCCTATGTCTCTACAAGCTTTTCTAACTTCTTCTGCACTTTCTGCAAAGGCATAGGTCGTCGTTGGAACTTTCAATTTCTCTGCAGCAAGCCTTCGTAATTCTATTCTATTCATACAAATTTTTACTGCTTGCGCGTTTGGTATTATCTTATACCCAGAATTTTCAAGGTCAATTAGGGCATCAGTATTAATTGCTTCTATCTCTGTAATAATTCCGTCGGGATTTTCTCTCTTGACTATAGACTTTAGAGCCG
Source organism: Acidianus ambivalens (assembly GCF_009729015.1). Lineage (NCBI taxonomy): Archaea > Thermoproteati > Thermoproteota > Thermoprotei > Sulfolobales > Sulfolobaceae > Acidianus > Acidianus ambivalens. The sequence goes on from NZ_CP045482.1 coordinate 1,216,199, forward strand.
ATGGATCCATCATATCTATTACATACTTTCTATGAGCTACGTGCATTGCAGGAGCCATATCGTATCTATCAACAGCAACCACTTCTATGCCCATCCTTTGTGCTTCTATCGCTATTTCCTTACCTAACTCTCCGCTTCCTAAGAGCATTAGTTTCTTTGAGCCTTCTAAAAGAGGTGTTCCGATCTCCATGTATGAAATTACTTAAATAAGATAAAAAATTTGCCTATACATCTTCTATTTTTTCTTTAATCAAGTAAATGCAAATCTATCCATTTGTAAAGTCTGTTATAATCTTTCATCAGATAGAATAGGCAAATCCAATTTTTAGGTACTCTGCATTTTCCAGAATAAGGGAAGACTATTGCACCGTACTTGAATTTTTTAGCATATTGTGTTACTTGTTCTAAGTTACTTTCTCTAACTTTAGCTTCTATGGCTATTTTGTTTTCGACTATAAAGTCGGGCTTATTATGAAGAGAAACTCCTTTTATTGTAGAATATATTTCCTTATTTCTCTCTACACTATACTTTCTAGAGAGAATAGAATATACGTAATCCTCAAATACTTTTCCCAATAATTGGTTAAGCCTTATTTTTCTCTCCTTATTAGGATATGCCAAAGCAGGTAAAAGGTCTACGTTAGGATTAATTTCCTTTATTCTATTTATCAAGATTCTTTCTTCATTATCTACGTAAAACTGCAAATCCGTTATTTCCTTATTTCCTTCAAAAGCTTTAACAAGCCAATTATCAACGTATACTACAATTTTACCGTTATTTTCATCTGGTATTAGCAAGCCTTCTTCTGTCTTATTATATTTAAATGCTCTCACGGCTCAAACTTAATAGTTCTTGGAAATTCTAAAATGTTGTGTTTGTTACTTTAACAGATATAGCGTGGGCAGTAGTCCTTACTATATGGGTAATGATAGTTACATTGTATATCTCAAAATATGTTGCTAGAAAAACTACTATTTATGTTGCTAGAAAAACCATACATATTCTAGGTGGAGGTTTGGTCGCGGTAGTTTCTCCTTTTGTTTTTTCATCACCATTACTTCCAATAATTCTGTCTTATCTATTAACTGCATATTTGATTTTCCATAGAGAAAGACAACCGCTTAATTGGTTTCAAGATAAAGAAAATAGAGGAGAAGTATGGTTTACTTTCTCTTTTGGGACAATTTTGTTATTAAGCTGGATCTTGATTAGAAATTTCTGGGATCTTGGATCAAGAGATATTTACGTAGCGTTATTACCCTTATTTTACATGTCTTTTGGCGACGGAGTTACTGGCATAATAAGAAATTATGTATATAAAAGGAGGGTGAAAGGCTGGTGGGGATCTTTAGGGATGTTTATAGTTTCTTCTCTTTTAGGATATTATTTTCTATCTATTCCAGGCTTAATTTCTGGAATCTTGGCTACTATAGTAGAAAGAATAGGTAAGGTTGACGATAATATTTTAGTTCCTTTTGTCCCATTTATCTTCTTATATATCACTGTAGTACTTCTTAATCTTTAAGAAGTCCTCATAATCAAAGATTTTTAACTTAAGATCTGTAGTATTTATTATTATTATTCCATCAATTTTAGCTGACTTTAATGAAAGTAAATTAACATCTAAGCTATTGTGATATTTCCTAATTAACCGCATGAGATTCCTTATTTCATCTTCGCTTCTTTTCTCTTTATCCTTTAATAGCTCTACAGGTACTGGAGGAATATAGTATGAAGGTACTGCAATGTAAAATTGTGAAGCTAGATTACTATATCTAGCTATTTTTAAGGCCATTCTGCTCATTAGGAAGTCCTCTTGCTTTCCAGCAAAACTTGGAGGAACGAACCCCGTTTCAACCTCTATTCCCACATCTATTCCCTTTATTGCATAAACATCAATTATCTTGCCATTACTTTCATGCTCTACTGATACTTTGAATCCTTCTTTGATTAAATAAGCTGCTACTATAAGCTCTAATGCCGAGTGAGTGATATTAACAAATCCTAACTTATGAAAATCTATCAGTCTTTTATATATTTCATCTATCTGTGGTAAATTTCCGTAATTAGATATTATTCTGCATTTAATATTATGTAAGTCTTTAGTATAATTATCGCGTTTCATACGAATTACCTCTCAGTCAGGGGAAACGCTCTTCATTCATTCAGCAAACCGTCACGTCATCATATTCAACTAACTTTAACAACTCTGAAAATAAAATCATTTTCATGTTAAGTTTCTTAGTTGGTTCTCCTGCTCCATCTTGGTATGATTTAAAAGATATATTTGAAGACTATAGGAGCGTAGCTGTTTACGTCGATGATAAGGGTAATATAGAAATGATAAAAGTCAGTAGCCTTGATGACTGTTTTTTACCAACTTCAGTATTAGTTAATCCGGCATATTTGAAAAAATTAAAGCCTTACTATATAAAATTACCTAATTTCGTAGCATTTCCAATATTTAGCCTTAAAATATTAAGAAAAATGATAGAAATGAAATATTGGAGAGCTATAGAATATTATTCTGGGAATGAATTCATAGGTGGTTGGGTGTTATACGATTGTAAGAATTGTGAAGAAAAACAAATGTTACATTTGCAAGTTACTGCTAATAACGATGAAGAACTTTACTTAAAGCACTTATCAATTTACAATTCATGAGGTTCCTTTCCTATCTTAAAGTCCTTTACTCCATTGAACCTATCTACAATGTAATCCTTATCTTCTTCTCCTTTAGTTATAAAATTAAAAAGTAATCTTGCGACACCTGGTCCAACTTCTGCACCGTAACCGTCAAATCCTCCTATGAAATATAAATTGTCTAATAATCTTCCATAAGCAGGTCTCATGTCAGGAGTTCCTTCGCAGAACTCTCCAGAAGTATAAATAACCCTTAATTTTCCTAGTCTTTTTCTAGCCCTAGTCATAACCTCTTCTGGGTCAACTTTTATCCTTTGGCAAGGCTTAGCCTCTATAGTCTCTCCATCACCTATGATTGCAGTTCTAATTCCTAAGCCTAAAAATGGCCTTGAATAAAAATTTAATTCGTAATCATAAACAAACATCCTATCTAATTTACTATCTTGAGTTAAAGTGAGAGATGCCCAGCAATAATAACTCTTCGTAGGGACACTAAAAATTTGGCTATTCCAAGGGCCCGCTGCAAGGATTATAATATCCGATTCAATATATTTGTCATTAATTTTCGCTATTGCAGTATTTCCTTTTTTAATGACTGATGCTTTCTCTTTAATTATTGGCACCCCATCTATCATTCTCTTAATATAAACTAGTCTATCTCCTCCTACAGCGTAAATTCCTTTTGAGTTAAAGATAATTTTCTCTTCAATCTTCACTCCATACTCTTCCCATAGCTTAATTAATTTCTCATCAATTTTTCCTATGGTAAAAGAGGGAAATTCCTTAGTCTCAATATTAAATTCCTTGTAAAAGTCTAAAGCTAACTTTGATAGATAAACGTCTTTATCCACTAAAAGTAAAGAGTGAATCAAACTAGGAAAGATTCTTCTAATTCTTGGATCTATAACCTTTACGTTATGGCCTGCCTTTTTGAACATATAATAAAGTGAACTTCCTGCTATTCCAGAGCCTATTATTGTTACTTTCAACAAAGAAAACGCTAAGTTATTAATATTTAAAATCATCTAAATGATAACAGAAGGATATTTTGTCAAATACAAGGGCGTAATATGGGCAGTGAAAGGATGCTACCACCCAGAAGGTTATGTAGTTGCAGTACCGCGTAAATTAGGTGAGAAAAAAATAAAGAAAATGAGTGAATCAATTCAGTTAGTTAAGGAAAAGTTTCCTCAATTGTTAAAATACGTGGACGAAATAGGTTTTGAAGTTCCGTTATTGCCCTTATCTGAGGTGGAAGTATTAGACCCTTTTAAAGTTTCTATATCTCAATTTAGTGATTTTATAAATAATTTCCTTGATGTTGGAATAACGGGAAGTTATCTATATGAAGGAAAAGGAAATGATCTAGATTTAATTTCTTTTAATAGTAAAAATTACTATATACTAATGGATATGAGAAAAAGGGGAATAACGTCACCTTTAGTAGAAGTGAAAGATAATGAAATTGAAGGGCTTTCAAAACAGGATTTTTTGCATTTGAAAGTTAAGAGAGTTCTAGAGGGAAAGTATAAAGGAATTCCCTATACTTTTAAAATAGTTGAATGTGAAGATTTTGGAAAAGTAATTAGGAAAAGTAAATTTGAGGGAATAGTAAAAATTGATAAAGCATTAAAGCCATTTTCCTTGCCCGTTGAATATCTCACAGAAGAAGGCTACATTCTCACTAGTTTTAGGACTAGATATACTGAATTGGAAGAAGGACTAAGGCTTTATATTAAGGGAACTCTACTCTCTAGAGAGAATTTTGAAGACTTAGATTTAGACATTGCTCAAGTAGTAAAAATTATGTAGGAGTGGGTATATAATTATGTATGTCTGCACACAAACAACATAGAGAAATGGCTCCAAAAGTTCTAAACTTTTTCGTGATAACCGTAAGTACTTCAAGATATGAGAAAATGCAGAAAAAAGAGCCGATAGTAGATGAATCTGGAGATATAATTAAACAGGAAATAATAACTTCCGGCCACAGATTAGTAGGATATTCATTAGTACCTGACGATAAAGTAAAAATTTTAAAGGCGTTTGCAGAGGCATTAGACAATCCTGAGGTTGATGTTATAGTATCTACTGGTGGTACAGGTTATTCCAAAACTGACGTCACTGTAGAAACTTTAAGAGGACTATTTGATAGAGAAGTTGAAGGTTTTGGCGAAGTGTTTAGATTCTTAAGTTATGAAGACCCACAAGTTAGATCTGCAGCCTATCTAAGTAAAGCCACTGCAGGAATAATTAAAGATAAGGTTATTTATGCACTACCTGGCTCCCCAGATGCTGTAAAATTAGCTATGGAGAAATTAATCTTGCCAGAAGCCCCGCATTTAGTCTTTATCGCTAGATCTAAGTAGTTTCTCTATTTCATTTTTAACTAAGCTCTTTATGCTTTCATTTTTAAACTCTAGCTTATCCATATTTAGATAATAGTAAAATATTTCAAAATAATTTTTACTCAGTAATACTTTATCTATAGCTTCAGAAAATATTTTTTCGTAAAGTTTTGGCTCTATTTCTTTGTACCATTCTGCATCTTCAAATACTCTATCTAGAGTTGAAAGTGTTTCAGAAATTTCCGAGTGAAGTTTATTAGCATCAGACATATCCAAGTTTATATTTAATAAGTCAATATAACTTTTAATTCCAAGTTTTTTAGCAGCTAGTGGACATAATGTAATTTCTGCATTAACCTTATTTTCTCCATAACCTTCATTATTAGCTAAATTCAACATTTCATACGAACAACCGTAGAATTTCTTCTCCGAGTAAAAACAAGGAAAATGCACTTTTTTACCTTCCATTAATGGTTTAACAATATTTTCTAACATAGAGTATGCAAAAGTTATGTCTAGAATTTTTACAGATTTTAATACAATTAAATAACTGGTTTCTTCTGGAGTTAATGTGATAATTTCATCAACGTTTTCCAAAAGTTTTCTAGCATTTTCAAGATTAATCTGGCCTTTAACTATCTTATCTATGGGGTCAGGAAGTGTTATTATGCCTAGCTTTACTCCTCTTAGTGAGAAGTATTTTATTAGCTTTAACGCATCTTCAAGCAAATTGTCAGAAATCGCAGTTAGGATTATACTCTTTTTAGATGGAAAAGTAAGTTGGACATTAGGTACTTTACTGTTTAAAGCAGATTTTTGTTTTAGTAAATCTACAATATTTAAATCAACTGGGCATACTTCTTCACAAATGCCGCATAAATGGCAATTACTTACCTGGGCTTCTTTTCCTATTGCCGACAATACGAAGAAACCTAAAGGTGAGAAAACAATTGAACCTCTCTGATAACTATGTGGGCACACGTTCACGCATTTACCGCATAATATACAACCATTAAATTTATCAAAAGCATATTCCTGACCTGTTGAAGGAATATTTAATTTCACATCTGACGAGATGACATAATAAACTGAGTTTCCTCTAAAAGTAAAATATGCATATTTAGAATTTTTTAGTAAATCAAAAGAAATATTTTGTAAGTTTGTTTTGCCCATATAAATGTACTTGCCTATACTAGATAGTTCAGGGTAAAATGGTGACGTAGCTGAAAAGCTGTCTATATACCTCTTTACTAAAATTTCTCTAACTTGCGTATATGAAACTATTAGTCTAGTTCCTTCATTATCTTTAATTAGTGAAATATCTCTGAAGGGTAATATATTTTCTGAAAGTAAAGATTTAGCTTTTGATAATACTATATCTTCTGATCCAGTATATTGTTTGAAAATTAATGGTTTATTTTCTTTTTTTATATATACAGCATAAATGATTCCTCCTCTATATTTCCCCGTATATTTTTCTCCATTTAAATATGCCTCAACAGTGACTCTATTAGCTAACTCGCCGAATTCGTTATATCCAAAGCCTTCATCTCCAAGGCTAATTGTTCCACCTACGGAGAAGTCCATTATGCTCCAAAGCTCTGGAGAATAGCCGATTACATCTTTCCATTTAGTTCCTGCGAGAACTTTAATTGAGTCTCCTAGATCCTCTACTCCCTTAAGTTCTGACAAATCTGCTACAATATTTGATGTAACGTTACCTCGAAGTAGTTCATATTTAGCTTCAGCATTATTGGGTAAATTTTTAATATCCTCTTCTTTAGTAATTTTAATATATTTATCAATATTTTTTGATATAATTGACGAGTAAAATAAGCTTTCTAATGATTCCATAAAAAAGTAATTCTAAAACACTGCTAATAATTTATCTTTCATGTGCTACGTAATACTACAGCTGTTTTAAACTTGTAATGAATAAGCGAAGAAGGTAATTTTTATTTTTAGATTTAAGCCTCCTATTTAATGAGGATTCTTTTACATTCATATTTACTGGAAGCTGGTAGCGGTGGAGTAAAAAGGAATAGAGAAGTTATTAAATACTGGAAAAAATATGTTGATGAAATAATATATGTTCCTCTTTTAGGAGACATGAGAAGAGCGTCTGAAGACGATGAATTTAGGAAGAAAATGTACAATGAAATTAAATCATTAGGTCTTGAAATTCCAGAGAAGGTAAGTGAAGTCATAGATAGTGAAGTTATAAAAAGAGTTCCTATAAATATGTCTAAATTAAAATTTGATCTGTATAGTAATACTACTCATTATAAAATTAATTCTGAAATTTCTAAGATAATGGGTAAAATTGATGCCGATATATATTATGCACAACAAGAATTTCCTCAAATGGTAGACTTTCTAACAAAAATTGCAAAAAATAGGAACATAGGTGCGTTGATTCATATTGAGAATTTCCTTGGATCATTAACTGAAGATTTCTCTCATTTTTACAGAGCATATAGCTCAATGGGATTAAGCGGGATTATGTATGCATTTTATGTAACATTCTTAAGATCATATCCTAGGAGGAGAAAATGGGTAGAGTTAATAAACAGTGGAAAAGTAAAGTTTGCTTTTTCGGTTTCAGAACCTTTAGTAGAAATATATCCCTTTATGAGAAAAATCTACACTAGGGTGCTAAAGCCCGGCAATGCATTCGACAAGAAACTTTTAGACTTTAGAGACAAAGGAAAGGAAGATTACTCGGTGTTTTATGCTAGGTTAAGTCCATCAAAAGGTGTGTTAGAACTTTTAAAAATATGGAGAAAAATTGATGAAAATAAAAAATTAATAGTAATGGGAAAATTTTCTGATAAAAAAGTAGAAAAACTTTTTATGAAAAATAAACCAAAAAATGTGGAATACTTAGGTTTTGTTCCTCAAGATAAGCTAATAGACATCGTAAGTAAAGCAAAAGTCTTAGTTTATCCTTCTCATTCTGACTCTTTTTCTTTAGTAATTTTAGAGTCATTAGCTTTAGGTACTCCAGTCATAGCATATAAAATACCAGGGATAAGAAGCGTATACGAAGGGCTTAGCGCCGTAAAATTAGTTAAAGAAGGTGATTTAGCTCAATTTAGACAAGAAATAAGAAAAATTTATGATATGTCAACCAAAGAATATGAAGACTTAATAAATGATAAGAAATTATGGGAGTTCTTAGATGAGCATTCAAGCTGGGAAAAAGTTGCACTAAATGAATTAGAGGAGCTGAAAAAAGTGGTTAACTAACACTGTCACCCCACATGTTATCGCAAGATGCAGCTTTACCTTTAATTACTTCGCTAATTAATCTGAAAGATTTTTTTCTAGATAACATTTTATTATTATTACCACAATAAGGGCTGTAAACACATTTTGGACAACCGTCTTCACAATCGCATTTTCCTACAATGTCCAGCGCAACCTCATAAGCGTCTTCTAGTCTATCATATAATAACTTAGCAACTCCACTACCTCCTACTACAGAGTCATATATAATTACATGGCCGCTAGGATAACTTATTCCAGAAAGGTCTGTAAGCGAAGCACCTGCGACAACTCTTCCTGCAGAAATTAGTACGTGTTCCGTTGCATGATAAGCTTCCATGCCATCAATTAGCGAAAAGTCATCTAGTATAGGATGTTTTATAATTAATCCTTTAGTCTTATAAGTATACGTAAGAGGCACATCATACTCTATTTCTTTTCCTCTATTCTCCTCCTTTTTAGAGTAAAAATCGTGTATAATATAACCATGAACTGAGATTCTAACTTCTATTTCCCCATATTTTACTGGTAAACCATAGACTTTCCTACTTTCAATTTCTGTAAAATTCACCATATCTACGTCATATAACGGTTTTGTATAGTAAGGCAAATCTTTGTCTACTCTCTCGACTCTAGCCACTAGAGTATTGAGATCCACATCCTTAACGATATAGTTCTTCTTCGATACTAAATATACAGCGTTAGGATAAATATCATATAGAGCTACTGGAAGTTCTCTTTCTCCGATTTTCTTTTCTCCATCATATATTTTTATTATAGGACCAGTGCTTCTCAAAGAAGAGTTTATTACGAAAATCTTAGTTTGCTTTGTAGCATAGGCAACATCATTAACTATTTTTACCTTACCTTCTTTATCCAATTCTTTCAAAGCTTTAACCCAAAGAGGAGGTAAACTATCAAGTTTTATCATTCCTTTTTCAAGGAGATATGCTGCGGCATGCACTTTTATAACTTCAAGGTTTGTCGTGTCAAATGGTAATGGCGTTAACTTTCTATTGAAGAATTCCTCTGGTTTTCTCAAAAAATAAGAATCTATTGGATCGTCACCTAAAATCGTTATAATATAACCTATCCTATTACGCCTACCTGCTCTACCAGCTCTTTGAATGTATTTTGAATAACTTGGCGGATCTTCAGCCATAATAACAACGTCTAAGTCCCCTATATCTATTCCAAGTTCTAAAGTAGGAGTAGCAACAACTCCCATTATTTTCCCGTTTTTAAGATCTTCCTCTATTTTTATTCTTTCTGAAGGTAATATTCCTGCTCTGTGAACTTGAATATTAACTCCGAATCTATCGGCAATCTTTGCAGTGACTTCCGCCATTTGCTGTGAATCTGTGAATACTAACGTTCTTAAGCCATTTTTTATTAGAAGAGCTGCTAAGTACGCTGCTAAAGTCCACCTACTCATTCCTTTAGAATTAACTAATATGTGAATTGCCATGCCTCTTCTTCTTTTAGTTCCTTCAATTATCTCTCCTGGCTCGTCAAAGAGTTCTTGGAACATGTATGGCGAAGTACCAATTGTGGCACTTGATGCAATGATGTGAATATCGTTAGTAAATTCCTTTAATCTATCGATTATCATTCTTAAGTGAGATCCTAGAACTCCTTCATATACGTGAATTTCATCAAATACGAAATGTTCTGCAGACCTAATTATTCTTCTAAAATTAGGGCTTAAAGGAAGTCCTACGTGGATCATATCTGGATTGGTTATTAATATATCTGGTGGATTAGCGTAAAGTCGGTCTCTTTCAATTTTAGGTGTATCTCCATCTATTATTCCAACACTTATTGGTAGGTTCTTTATTAATCTTAGAATTCTACTTAATTGGTCTCTAGCTAGGGCTTTAGTTGGATAAACTATAACGCTTTTTTCTCCTTTTAGTGCTAAGTCTAAAATTGGAATAAGAAACGCTTCAGTCTTTCCAGTTCCTGTTCCGGAAATTATCAATACGTTCTTTCTACTTTCAATCTCTTCTAACGCTTTTTCTTGGAATTTATAAAGTCTAGTTATTCCGATATTTTTTAATGAGTTTTTTAATCTCTCGTCTATTTGTAGATCATCGACCTTGCTCCCCAGTTCTGGTTCTAGAGCCGTCTCTGTATGAACGTGAGCTACGTCGGCCGAGAAAAGCTTTAATCCTTCAGTAAGCTTGTCAAGTACTTCCATACCTTTAAATAATTGTCTTTTGAAGTAAAAAGCATGACAGAGATAATAACTAATATAGGGGATCTCAGAGAGTTTTTAGAAAAGCAAGAGAGCTTAGGCGTTAAAAATCTCGAAATAATCATTTCAGCAGATGTCTTGGAAAAATCTCCAGAAATAGCAAATAAATATGGATATTCAATAATTGATGGTGAAGATTTACCTAGCGGATATTTTAAGCTCACTTTAGAGTATAGAGGTATAGGGAAGAGTAATTCTCATAAACAATTTTTCAATTAAATTTTAGTTCATTTATATATTTGTTAAACTCCATTTTTCTTGGTAAATTAGGTAAAAATAATGATATAAAAGAAGCTAAATTAATGTAAACTAATGTTTTCAGTATATAAATGCCGCATAATACAAGTTTTCCGCATCTTTTACCTTCTAGTAGACATTTTTGAATCTCAGCCATTTTTTTACTGCGTTTTGCTGCATACTTAGCTTTTCCTTTGAACGCTTCTATCATAATTGCATTATCATGTATAGCATCATCAAAAAATATTTTGCTCTATATGTAATGAAGTCTTCAAAATTTCTTGTTATATGTCTTGAGGAACTGGAATGAAGTCTATAGTATGTTAGTTTATCAGAAATTATACGGATTTTGCCTTTTTCTGATATGGCAGATAAAAGAAAGAAATTATCAACTAATCTTCTAATTTTATAGAGACTCTCAAGATTTTTATCTAAAACCCGCCTACGTCAGTATGAGAATCTCGTTTATTGCAAGATAAATTAAAATTTAGAATAAATTGAATTTAACTCAATTAATTTACAATAAAATATCATATATTTCGGACCGTTGTATCTAATAAATAATATTTTTCTTGAATATACTAGAGATATACAATTTATTTAACATGAATAATAAGGGAAGCATAGAATCGGCTGGACTTAAGGGAAAACACTTCCGTGATAACACCCTTGCCCTATCCCTTGAGCTACGCGATGCCTTAAGCCCTTCCAAGAGAGATTCACAAAACTCCCACAACTTAACCCTCCTCCAAGAACGAACCAGAAACCAAACATTCAAGAGAAAGAAGAACGAGAACCAACTCCTTCCTAACATCGCAAGTCCTGGTATTCAGATGAGGGAATATAAGGATAAGAGACCTTATCTTATCATAGGCGGTATAGTTGACGATTATTTAGGCGAGTATATGGCGGGAGGAGTTATAGTAGTATTTGGGAAGGGATTTGGGGAACCCCGTCAGTAATTTTGTAGGCTCTGGAATGGTTGGCGGTAGGATATACATAAGGGGTAAAGTTTCCCCATCTAAAATAGGCTTATAGCCTCCTAAGTTAGAGGTAGCGAGATTTTTGAAAGCCCTATTAATTGATGGTCTAATATCGAAAGAGGAGTATAATGAATTGAAAGATCGTGAATATATAGACTTGATGGATAGGTTAAAGGGAGAGGCTAAGGAATACGCTAAAAGACTATTTGAGGAAAAGATAGGAATACTGCAATATGAATATATAGAGTTAAATGAGGAGGAGTTTAAGGAATTATTACCGGTGGTTGAGGATTATGCTAAGGAAATGAAGGAGAATTGCTTTATAGAATTATTAAAGGAGAAATTTACTGTAATAACTGCTAGGAGAGTAAAGTAATTATTTTAGACATTATTTTTTCCTTAAAACGATCTTTGCTAAACTGTAAAGATCTTCTCCTCATCTCTCTTCTTAACTCCAAATTATTCTCTTCGATTAGATTGCGCAATATACCTACAGCTTCATCAATATTAGAGTACGAGAATTCTGGTACTACTTCATATGCCCCACTGTCCTTAGGTACAATGGGAATTACTCCAGCTGACATTGCTTCAACTACCGGAATTCCGAAGTGTTCTCCGATAGTTGGATGAAAGTAAACTTTAGCTTTAGAAAGTATTTTTAGTAGTTCCTCTCTGGGTAGGTTTGTTAAAAATTCCACATTTGCCTTAAGTTCTCTTTTTAACTTGTTCAATTTCTTGAGGTAGCTTACCTCATTTAACGACCCTACTATTACCCCTTTTATTCCGCTTTTTGCGGATAGTATTATTGAGTTTTCTAGCATTTTACCTCTCTCTATTCTACCCACGGTTACGAAGAAGTTCTCTCTATTGTCCTCATTATAGGCTTTAGAGAAGAACTCCACATCAACGGGAGGATATATTACCTCTGGTTCGTTAATATTATATACTTGTGCTATGGCTTTTGCCGAATAGCGGGAGTTTGCTATTATTTTAGCCCTCTTAGCCTCATCCTTAATTTTGTTTATCATAATTTTAAAGGGAGTTATGTAAATTTTCCAGAAAACTGATTTAGTATATTTACTCGGTAGGGTTGAGATTGCAGGAGCACCGGCGTAAATTACGTGAGGGGCTAAGTTAGATAGGGGTATAGGTACTCCCGAGGCGTTTAAGTACAACTTAGGTTTTACCTTTTTAGCTGGATAATAAGTTAAAATTCTCTGATATTTATCGAATTTCGGTATGTGAAATGGCAGACAATACGTTGAGGGTATAGATTTATCATACGGTTTAGAAAAGCTTACTGCAATATAACTTATTCCTCTTTCGTTTAACATTTCAAAGAATGTTCTATAAACGTAACCCTCTCCGCTGTATCCTCTACTCATTCCCAACCCATGGGCTATTACTGCAACCTTTATTTCCTTCATAATGCCGTTTATAATTAGTATGGTAGAGATTATAATACCAGTGGGTCCTAATGACAATCTAGAATGGGTTAAAAGGAGCGTAGAGTCAGCTTTATCTCAGCCCGTAGATAGGGTTGTAATTTATGATAATAGTGAAAGGGCTGACATAAGTGATTTCTTTAGCAGTTTAAGGGGGAATTTGAAATACATTAGGGATAAAAGAATGAGAAAAGTGAACATGGCTAGGTTAAGGAATAAATTGCTTTCATTATCTAGTGAAAAATATATTATAATGTTAGATAGCGATGTAGTAATACCTAAGGACTATTCTAGGAGATTAATTGAAAGGTTGGAGAGTGGTATAGCGTTTACTTGGATGCATTACGCTTATTCTGAAAGTGAGATAGATAAGCCTTTATCATTAAATGAGCATAATCCTAATTTGGGTTGTGCTGGATTAAACACTGAGGTTATAAGGAGTATTGGGAATTTTGATGAAAGATATGAAAGGGATGAGGACGTTTGGCTTTACGCTAAGCTAAAGAAATTAGGATATAGAGTTGAACCCACTGAGGGTAGATGTCTTCACTTAAATAAGGTTCACGCTAGGTTAAACTTCTCTTCCTCCTTAATTGAGGCTAAGCGAAATCTTTGGAGAAGTAAATACGATATTATGTTAATGATGGACGGTCTTACAGATTTAACATTTCTAACCGGATATTCATATTATGGTAGTTATTATATTTTGGGAATACTCTCAATGTTTTTCCATCCGTTAGCGTTAGTTTACATACCTCTTATAAGTTACGGTTTATATTATTATAAGGGAATTAAGAAGTACGTTTTCAATTTAATTCCGGGACTGGCTTTGGCTTTATCCTTCCCCTACGGTTTAGGGTATAACCTTGTTAAGAAGTTTAAGTAGTTCTTCCCTCCTTTTATTAAAGGTGATTAGCTTATCTTCATCATAAACAATCTTACCATTAACTATAACCTTTTCCACGTATTCTCCAACTGCGTTAATATACTATGTTTGAAAGTATCCTGTCCTTTCTTAAAGGATATAAAAGGTCTTTTCTGAGCAACACTAAATCTGCAATGTATACCTTTTCTACTCTTCTACCTTTTACTCCAATTAACTTATACCCCTCTCAGTAGCAGCTTTAATGCTCGTATCCCAATATGAGTGTCTCTGTAGGAGTACCGCGTTCTTCATTTTCCTAAACATGTCTAAGGAATTGTTGCTAGCTGGACCTATTGTTACGTTTAGTCTCTTTCTAACATCTCTCTAAAGGGAAAGAAGCCAGCTGTGGCCAATTTCATGTTTGAAGTTGGACAGTGTGTTGCATGATTTACGTAATTTATTTCCCAACTGGCTATCCAGCCTAAATGTACTAGTTGGATAACCTATTTAAACCTATAGTAAATGTTCATAACATTTACGCAACTTCAATAAGTACTTTAAAGTTGGCTAGACAATTGTCTGAGGAACAAAATACATGGGTTCACATTCATGTATCTGAAACCAGAAGGGAGATTTAAGAGATAAAGAGAAAATATGGTAAATTCCTAGTAGAGTTACTGCACGAATTTAACTTGACAAAAAATTCCCACCCTTAATCGTCTTTGCCTCATATCTATCTCATAAGGCTCGAATAGACTATCTAAAAATGTATAACCAAGTATATTCTAACACTTGCAAGGATAGAGCGTGGAAAGTTTCTTGAAAGAAGTATTCAATTATCTCATAAAGTAGGCATATCTGCTGTTATAGTAGGATATTTAAGTGATACTAAATATTATAAAGAGAGTTAATTTCACTGAAATCTAAATTGAATGCTAATATTAGTTTTGTTCTAAACGCTAGTAAAGAAGAATTGATACAAGTTATGAAAGATGCATATTGTTATTTTCACACTACTCAAGGTGAGCAGTTCGGAATTCCTTAGTAGAATCTATGGCAGCAGGATTAGTTCTAGTAGTTCCTAAAGAAAGTGGAGCAGCAGAAATAATACCAGAGTTTACTTATTCTACTCTAGGAGAGGCAGAAAGTAAAGTGAAAGAAGCCTATATAAAACATTCCTCTAAGAGTTATGAAATGAAAGAATAGCCTCTAAATTCTCTAAAGCTAGATTTAAGGAAGAATTTTGGTAATATATTATAAATATCTATAATAACAACAAAAAATGATCCGAGAATCTTAGCTTGCATATTTCATAATAACGTCTCTAACAGAATTTGCTACATTATCCCAACTAGAATGTAATTTAAGAAAATCTAAAAGTTTAGGTTCGTTAATTATTTCGTCCATGTCTTTTTCGTTTAAAGAAAGAATTTCATACGCTTTTCTACTCATGTCTTCCTGGTCAAACTCTTCAACTATTTTAACTGCCTTTAGTCCATAGTATACACTTCTTATTGCAGGTATTCCATACGCAACTACTGGGGTACCTAACGCTAGAGCCTCTAATACTACTAAAGAAAATCCATCTATATGCGTGGGATAAATAAAAAGTTTAGCTCTAGAAACTACATCATACAGCTTTTCCCTTGGTACAAAGCCTAGATATTCAACATTTAATCCATATTTTTTGACTTTTTTCCAAAATAGTTTCTCATTATATTTATCAAAAAATCTTCCCATAAGAACTAGTTTAACTCTTTTAGATAGTTTTGCTTGAATTCTTTTTAATATGTCTGGAATTTCGTGAATTCCTTTATCTTGATTCAATCTGCTCCAAAAAACTACATAATCTTCCTTTCCTCTATTTCTATATTTAAGAAGCTCAGGATCAAAAGCATTACCAGGGAAAAGTACTTCTCCTGTAATTCCACTTTCTTCTAAAGGCCCTTTGCTAACTGCTGCTATAAAACTTGGCTTATATTTCTTGAGTAGTCTCTTATATTTGGGTTTAGAATATAATTCATTATATAGGAATCTAGTATAAAATCCTTTTCCAGTATATGGATTGAATTTATAAAACTTTACTAACCTCCTTAGGTATTTTATCGAATTATTATAAAATAAAGGTAAATGTAGAGTTAATCCAAATTTAGTTGACTTGCCTAAATAAAATATATCGAATGAAGTGTGATCAGGCTCATATAGAAAATCTACATCAACTGAGTATCTTTTAGATACTTCCTTTGCAATTTTATCTGAAAGTAAGAATCTTTTAATTCCTCTAATTCTAAACTTATTTTGCTCCTCCAGAATTGAGTAAAATTCTGGTGTAATTTTTATTCCTTCTCTTTCAACTTCTTTAGCTTTCTCAATTAAAACTTCTTTATCCCAAATAAATACAGGACTTGAAGGATAATAAACTATTTTAAAGTATTTAGTTAATCTCTTAACTACTTCGTATGCATGTTCTGCCCCTCCACCAGCAAATTTAGGTGATAAGAAATTATTGTAAACTATTCCTAGCTTCATATTTGAGAGTTATGATTTCTTAATAAATTAAAATTCTCTGCTATAGCAATATAGGCTGTGTTCAAGTATTTTTATATAAAAATTTTTGTATGATGAGGTTATAATATTAGGTGATTAAGATGAGTAGTAAGTTATAACGCTCATTATCCTTTCGTTTTTTAAGTATTTCTCCTAGCTTTTATTATATTAATTGTCGGGGCCTTAATAGGTTATTACTTTGGTCTGAGGAATGTTGAGGTATTATTTAATGTGTTTAAAAGTTTTTGTCCAATTGAGGCCGAATTCTTTTTCACATAAATCTTTTTACGTAGTTTATAACCAACTTTTCTTGATTATTGACTACACGTCAATGAAGGCAGAAGGACGGAGAGATAGTGGAGATATGAACCCCGAACCGTTGAGGTTCCACTGGCTGAGAGTTAGTTCATACGTTCTATCATGAGTGAAATGAAAGTTTAGGTAAAAAAGGATGGTTGGTATTTTCTCATGGCATAACTTCTCCAATTCTGCCACTTCTCTTAAGGAATCATGAACTCTTGGGACTGATCTATGGAAACACCACTATACTCGTGAGCAGTTAGGGAGAACATTAATAAAAAACTCAAGTAATACTATCGATGTTTAGAATTAAAAATAGTTAATAGTTACGTGTATCTGTTACAGTCTTCTTCCTTATCTCTCAGTCTTTACAGAGAAGGGGGTTAAGGGGGCAGAAAGCCTCACCAGCGGGGATGGATAGCCCCTTATATTTAAATAATTCTTTTTCTTAAATTCCATTAATGGCTAGGAGGGTTAAAGCGATCAGAGCTAGTGTTTCTATGAAGATCGCCGTCTCTGAACCTCTCCTAGCCCTCGTGAATAACTACGTTAAAGCACTCCGTTTCACCCTATTTTGGTTAAAGGAGAACGTGAAAAACCCAAATGAGAAGGGAGTGCTTTCGAAAGTCCACGAGAAGTTATACGAGAAGTTAAGAGGGGAATACAATCTGCCATCAAAGGTTGCTGAGGACTGCTATAGGGATGCCCTCTCGATATACAAGGGATGGTACAACAACCCGAGGAGGGGACGTTTTCCAAGAGTGTACAAACCCACAGTTTGGCTAACACCAAAGAAAAGTTATAGTGTGAACTTCGAGAGGATGACTGTTAAGATAACTAGTGTTGGAGAACTTCAAATTCTAGGTTATCCTAGGAACTTGAAGGACTACTTAAGCTGGAAAATGAGGGAGGCCAGGTTAGCGGTCAAGGGCGGGAAGGCTTTCCTCAAGGTAGTTTTTGAGAAAGAGGAAGAAGGAGAGAAGGTTGAGCCAAAGGAAAGTATTGCCGTAGACATTAACATGAGTGAGATAGTAGTTGGTAAGGATGATATACACTACGTTAGGATTCCAACTCGTCTCGAAGAGGTTCATCACTGGAAGTCATTAGCCGAAAACCTTCAAAGGAAGTACTCAAGGAGGTGGAGGGAGAATAAGAAGATCTTGTATAGGATTCGTTCTTTCCACATAAAGGCTAAGATGATTATGGAGGATTTTGCTAGAAAAGTGGGGAAATGGGTTGTTGAAGTAGCGAGAATGATGAGTTCTAACGTCGTCAAACTAGAGAACCTTAAGAACCTCATCAAAAACGTAGATAGACTGCCAAGAGAGTTTCACGATAAACTCTATTTGATGCAGTATCGTCGTTTGCAGTATTGGATTTCTTGGCAGGCTAAGAAGCATGGAATGATTGTTGAGTTTGTTAATCCTAGTTATTCTTCAATCTCATGCCCTAAGTGTGGGCAAAAGATGGTTGAAGTTTCCCATCGTTGGTTTAAGTGTTCTTGTGGTTATGAGAATGATCGCGACGTTATTGCGGTAGTTAATCTTAATGGGAGGGGTTCTCTGAGCCTCTCGACTGCCCCTCAAATGAGGGATGTAATCCCGAACCGATGAGGGGAACCCCCGCTGGCGGGGAGGAAGTCAGTCTGTTGAGTGGTAAAATTTTGGTAAATCTGTTATGCCTTTTAGAAGGTATAGATTTTATTCTTAAAGGGTTGCGGTTAGAGGTAGTGATTAAAGCGCTCACTACAAAGGCCTTGGTATAATATACTCACAGCTTTGATGTAAATAATGAATCGATAAGAGGAACGCAGTAGAACAAATTTTCAGATTAAAGTTGAGATTTGTAATATTAATAAGCACTTTACACAATGCTGATAAGGCTTCAATATCTGATGCAGATAAAAGCGTTCTTCATCTTATTTAACCTATTACAATAAGGCAAATGATAACGCTGTGCGTACTCGCGATACAATAATTTTTAAATTCTAAATATTAACTAGGTTTATTACTAAAAATTATTAATTAGGCCAAATATTTTAAAAATTATAAATAAATCTTTTATTATAATTGTTTAGATTATATACTATAAAAATAATTGGATTGTTTTAGATTATTAAGATCAAATTGAATAATTATGTAA
The DNA here is from genome assembly GCF_009729015.1 of Acidianus ambivalens. Lineage (NCBI taxonomy): Archaea > Thermoproteati > Thermoproteota > Thermoprotei > Sulfolobales > Sulfolobaceae > Acidianus > Acidianus ambivalens. Next base: position 1,235,234 of record NZ_CP045482.1, read on the forward strand.
TAATGCTTCCAATGTTCTTCTTTGTTTTTCATATGTTTTTTTAATAAATCTAAGTCTAAGGTTAAAAGGTAATAGAGATGCAAAAACTAATCCCTTATGAGATCCTATATGTGAATTCTTTAATACTCTTAAATAATCAGAGATCGTAGCTTTACATTCGGTCATTGGCTTCTTTGAAATAAACTTATGTCTAACTTTAGACAAAGATACTTCATATTTATAAACCGATTTTATTTCATCATCTAGCATCGAATATACAGTTAGATGGTCTAAACAATAGTAATATGACCTATAAAACGAGTTTTTTATGAAATTTTCTAGTGAATCAAATGTTCTCATAGAAGATGAGTAAGATAACCTATATAATGTAAGATTCTTATTATCATAGTATATTGGATTTTTGTGCGTAAATCCAATGGTAGAGTAAAGGAAATCAACAGCTCTCGTCATTTTGTATAAATATTCTATCTTATTTAGCAATAATTCCTTCAGTATTGAAAATGTAGAGCTACTATGATATCCAAATTTATTACGTTTAAACATTCTCACGTAATTTTCTCCATCTTTTTTTGTTACAAGCAAAGGGTCTATTTTTTCTTCAAAATCTTTTTTGTAAATAATTTTTCCATTAAAGAAATATCTTATTCTATCTCTATATACGCTGAGATTTTTATCCTTAAAGTTCTCGTAAACCTCTTCTAACTTATTTTTTTCAAACATATCATCATCATCAAGAAAAGATATTATTTTGCCTTCTGCAATCTTAATTCCGTCTAATACTTGTCTTCCAGAATAGAATTCGTTACTATAAACAAATTTTATTCTCTCTTTTTTGCAAAATTCCTCCGCATCTCTAAAATTGGAAACAAAAATTATTTCATATTTATCATTAGGTAACGTTTGATTAAGTACGCTCTTTATCGCATCCATATAGAAATCTTTTCTATTATAGGCAGTAATTATTACAGAAATTTCTACCATTATTACCCTTAACTCACTTAGCAAGAGCTTATCTTAAAAACATTCGCTTTACTAAGATCTTATTAGATACGCTTTTTCTCTTAGGCTTATTATTAATTAAACTCTGATATCTTCATATATGAAACTTAGTGATAGCTATAGATTATTAAATAAATTGCTTAATTCCATTAATCTTTTTACTACTGGATCTACATTATATGCTATGCAAGAAGAAATATATGATGTAGTAATTGTAGGGGCAGGAATTGCAGGGTTAAGCGCAGCCTTATATACTTCAAGGCAAAGGATGTCAACTTTAGTAGTTTCAAAAGATCTTGGTGGTCAGTTAAATTTAACACAATTAATAGAAAATTATCCTGCTATAAGTGCAGATACCGGTTTAGGCTTAGCATCAAAAGTAGAAGCACAAGCTAAGAAGTTTGGTGCTAAGTTTATCTATGGAGAAGAAATAAACGGATTAAGGAAAGAAGGTGACATTTTCATACTAAAAGGACTAAAAGGAGAATACAAAGCAAGGACAGTAATTTTAGCATTTGGTAAGTCTCCAAGAGAATTAAAAGTTCCTGGAGAAAACGAATTAAAAGGTAAAGGAGTTTCTTATTGTGCTATATGTGATGCGGCATTTTTTAAAGACGTACCTGCAGCTGTTGTGGGTGAAGGAGATCCAGGGCTAGATGCTGTAGAGCTACTTGGTAAATACGCTAAACCCACTTACTATATCTCTAGGAGTTTTCAATTGGCAGGAGAACCAGATCTTGTAAATTCTGTTTTATCTAACAAGAACATTCAACTTTTCTTAGGATATAGAGTCTTAGAAATTAAAGGTAATTCTAAAGTTCAAGGAATAGTTATTGAGAATTTAAAAACTAAGGAAGTTAAAGAGTTACAAGTAGAAGGAGTAATAATTGAAATGGGATATGTGTTAAATACCGATTTTCTGAAAGGTTTAATTAAATTAAATGATAAAGGAGAAATTATAGTTGATGATCTAGCTAGAACATCAATGGAAGGAGTCTTTGCTGCAGGTGATATAACTCAAGTGCCTTATAAACAAGCAGTAATAGCAGCAGCCGATGGAGTTAAAGCTGCCTTATCTGCTTATAACTATTTAAGGAGTAAGCAAGGTTTACCCCCTGTAAATGTAGATTGGAAAGCTGAGAAGAAGAAGACTGTTGTGTCATTTAGATTATGAATTTTAAATAAAAATAAGTCAATTTTCTTAACTAAGATAGAGGTGACTTTATAAAAAATATAGCAAATATTCCCGTAGTGATATAATGTTAACGGGTATACCACTTTTTTTATCAGTACTTTTTTCCTCACTTTTAGCGGGCTATTTAGGATCCTTAACTGGACTCGGAGGAGGAACGATTTTAGTACCTATACTAACTTTATATGATGGAATACCAATAGAATACGCCACTGGTGCTAGTTTAATTTCTACTATTGCAACATCTAGCGGTGCAGCAAGCGCCTATTTAAAGGATAAGATAATTAATTTAAAAATAGGCACATCTTTACAAGTAGCAACAACTTCTGGTGCAATAGCGGGATCATTAACCGTAACTTATATTTATTCTCACCACTTGGAGCCAATAATATATGTAGTATTTGGAATAGTTCTCTTAGGTTCTGTATATCCTACGATTAAAAGGGGCAAATTTGAAATACCTAAGAATTCAGACCCAGATTGGTCAACTAAATTCTTCCAAATGCATGGAGAATACTACGATATGGCATTACAAAAGAAAGTTGAATATTGGGGCGTTAGATGGGTTCAAGGTGCTTTAGTAATGTTTGTTGCTGGTTATGTTTCAGGATTGCTTGGAATAGGTAGTGGGGCTTTAAAGGTTATAGGAATGGATTGGGTTATGAATCTACCAATAAAAGTTACTACAACTACTAGTAACTTCATGATAGGAGTCACTGCGGCCACAAGTAGCGGTATATATTGGGTTTTTGGGTATATACAGCCATTAATAGCCGCCGCCACTAGCATAGGAGTGCTAATAGGTGCATTTATAGGTACAAAGACTCTAGTTAAATTAAAGAATAAAAGGATAAGAACAATATTTACGATCTTATTAGCTTTCCTTGGTATACAAATGATATTAAGGGGATTGGGGATCTATTAATGGATCTAGATTACGTAACTGGAATGATAATGAGAATAGGAGTAATACTAAGCATTTCTCTAGTTGCACTAGGAGTAATTCTAATATTAGTAGAAGGTCATGCATGCAGTTATTCAGAGTCTGTACTTTTCTCTAGAACTTCGTATGTTAACTCGTCAATAGCTAATCTTAGTTATATAATAAAAGGATTTACAAATATAAGCGGTCTTTCGTTTATATACCTAGGTTTAATTATACTTGTTTCCGTTCCAATACTAAGAACTGCGTTAGCCTTAGTATATTTTGCTTACGAAAAAAATAAGCTCTATATTATTCTAACGATAATAGTTCTATTCAACCTGGTATTTGCAATACTATTCTTACCTTCTATTATAAAATAATCATCCAGACAAGATAGCAGCTCCTTTTATTTTATATTTAACAAGTAAACCTTCAAGTTTTCTTTCTATTACTATTATTGAATACTTTAACAATCCCTCATAGGCTAAACTTCCAGGATTGACAACTATCGTATTTTTAATCTTATCAGTTGCAGGAGACTCTATTATATGACCATGCAAGCCAAGTAAAGGTCTATATTTTTCGATTAAATCTCTAACTCCTCTAGATCCTACATGTTCTCTTTTCTTACCATCAATTATAGCAATATCTAATTTAGTATTATATGGTGGGGCATGAAAGTTTAATATAGCTCTTTCTGGTTCGTCTATTTTCCTTAAATAATCTTCTCCTTTTATATAAATTGTAGAATCTTGCTCTTCCCTATAACTTTTAAAAGGCGTGGGATTAACGTATCCATAAGAAATTAAATACAGAGTATTTGTCTTTCCTTCTTCAAGTTCAAATATCCCCTCATCTCTTATGTTATATTTAGAAAATACCTCATCCAGATATAACGGATCATCGTTACCGTAACTCCAGAATACCTTTATATTAGTTCCAGTTAATTTTTCTTCAGCTATCTTAATCCAGTTGTCTATTTGTTTCTCTATTAAAGTTCTCTTTACAGATTCAAAGAATTCTTTATTCTCTAGAATTTTCTGTATTTCATCTTTGCTAGCCACGTGGATATAGTACCCATATTTTCTTGCATCCTCATAAACAGTTTTTATATCTACTTCATTACCATTAAAATAATATTTATCTCCACTTCTTTCTATAAATACTATATTTTTAGAGGTTATATCTCCACCTATAATTAGGTAATCAACGTTATGCATCTTTGCAGCATTTAGTGCTTTTCTATAGGCTATTTCTGATCCGTGTAAGTCTGTGACAGACATTAGTTTAATTTCTCCGGACATTGAAGGTCGGTCGTAAATTTACTATTTAAGAATTTTGTCATTACAATTAAAAAATAGTTACATTATAGGGAATAAGATAAAACAATTTAAATTATCCTTCTTCTAGTATTTTGAAGATAAATGCTGATATAAATAGTAATATACCTGCTATTGCGAAGTTAGTAATAAATCCAAATCTTGTAGAAATAAAACCTGATGCAAAAGAGCCTAGAAATAGTGCTACTCCCACTAAAGTACTATATACTCCAAGGCTCCTACCTTGGTTTCTACCACCTATTGCCTTAAAAATTAGTGTATTTGATGCCGAATAATAAGCAGAAAAAGCTACTCCTGCTGCTAAAGGATAAAATATCATTCCAAGTATTTCTGTAAACGATGCAGACAAAATTGTGGAAATTCCCATAGCTATGTAACTACTTCCTCTTAATAATAAAGCTCTAAAGCTGGTTTCTCTTTCATCCTTCTTTTCTAAATATTTTCCAATTAAATGAAATGTGAGTATTTCAGCAATCATTCCCTCTGTTATTATACCTAGTACTATAGACTTATCTAGACCTTTAGTATAAAGACTAACAGGATATAATGTATTGAATAATCCACTAGAGATGTAAAATATAAATATTGCTAAGTAAAGAAGCGGTAAATAATTAATTGGCTTCTTTAGAAGCCTAGATACTCTAAACATTTTGAAATTATGTAAGTTTGGAGGTATGTGGACGAAAAATAACGGATGCATTTTTAGTCTAGTAAAGAAAGATTCCTTATGATGAACTATTGAAACTCTTTCTATTCCCATGAAAACTCTTGGTGTAAAAAGATAAGCTGAAATGAAAGCCGCTATTGAGAATATTGAAAGCACAATGTAAATCTCATATATATGTATGAAAATTACGAGTATTGTAGATAATATCAATCCTACTAGATTTCCTATTGAAGTTAGCATTGAAAGTTTAGAAAAGCTTTCTGCCCATCTACTTTTTTCTGTAGTTTCCATTACCAGTAAATTCATTGGAGTAGAGTAAGATACAGAGAAGAAAGTGAATAGCGCATATAAAATTATTAATAAAATAATAGAACACGCTAACGCCATTAGATATAATGAAACACTTGAAACTCCAAAGCCTATTAGTATTATACTTCTTATATCAAATCTGTCAGATGCGTACCCCCAAAATAAAGATGCCGGTATTAGGACTGCATTGGAAAGTGATATAGCATAATCAACATCTATGGTATTTCCTCCTAAGTTTAAGATTTCTAGGCTTAATAAAGTAGAAATAGGTAACGAAACAACTCCAAATAATAAGGCTGAGATCATCCACCTAGAGTCTGTCCTTATCACTTAGGATCAATAAAAGGGCTCCTTTAGTTAGAAATTTAAAGTAAACAGCTTAACACGCTTGGCTTGAACTTTAATATTAAGTAGTGGAGTGCCTCCGAATTTGCCCTTCTTCCCATCTATTATAGAATTTATAGGCTTTCCGTCTAGGTCAAAGAGTGATGATTTAAATAAGAAATAGACACCAGTTGGTAGATCCTCAGCTTTTTTAAAGATTACTCTTACTTGTCCTTTTTCCGTGTATAAAATTCCTTCTCCTTCAAATTTTGAATTAAAGACTATAGGCTTTCTCTCGCCGTATATCTCTTTAAATTGACTATTAGTATAATTAGGATGAGAGGAATAAACAAGAAATTCTCCTTGAGGAAATTCTAGGTCATCTGGCTTTGGAAAAGGTTCTATAGAAAACTTTCTTGTGACCTTAGGCGATACTTTAACTACTTTTCTCCTTTTTAATTCTTCTACAGAGATTCCAGTGTTTCTTAAGGATACTTCTACTGCCTTCCACAGATCTTCAAATATAAAATCCTCCGAAATTTCCAATTCTCTGGCAATTTTATGCATTAAATTAACTTCAGTGATTCCTAAGGAATTGTTAATTATGGGCTCATTATAAACAAGATAATTATGCCAATAACTATATACCACATCTTCTTTTTCTAGGAAAGTCAACCCTGGGAAAACTAAGTTGGCTAGCTTGGCAGTCTCGGACCAGAAAGGATCATGTACTACTAGAAAAACTCTTCCATCATTAACTGCCTCCATAATTTTATCTCCTCCTGGCAGAGAATGCAATGGATTAGAATTCCAAACAAAGATTATTTTAAACTCGTTTATTCTATCTCCTACATCGCCCATGTTGATAATCTTTCTAGGTTTATACAAGTGAGTTCCTCTAAGGTAATCAAAATCTATTCCCCATCCTTGGCTATTAGAATAGAAAAATCCATTTTCTATACCTAGTAATCCAGGTATAAGAGAAATTACGCCTATAGCATAACCTCCGTTTAAACTTCTTCCTATGGCAAACCCAATTATCGTTAAAGGTTTTTCATTAAAGTAAAAATCCGCTAGGTCTTCTATGTCCTTCTCTTTTAAAGAAGTGGCTTCTTCTATCAGCGAGTAATTGAAAGGAGCAACTTTATCTTGCAATTCAGCATCACGTATTTTTCCCTTTTCTACAAGTTTTTTCAATATTCCTATAGCAAGGTAAACGTCAGAACCGGGTTTTATAATATAATATTTGTCACTCCTTTTTGCTGTTTCGCTTTTTCTTACGTCTATAGTTACTTTATATTTGTCTTTAAGAATTTTCCATCCATGAATAAAGCTAATAGAGGCCTCACTACCCCAGAAAACTACTGAGGAAAATTTAGCAAAATCTTCTGGCAATGCACCAAAACTACTTCCATAATGAGCTTTAATTGTTTCATGTCCTTCTGCGCTACATATTGAGTAATCTGTTGAGGAACTGCCTAGATAATTCCAAAGCCTTGCTGGATAATACCACGTTAATAACCCTTGGTTCCCATCGTAATCTATATGAAGTATTTCTTCAGGTTTTATTTCCCTTATTCTTTTAGCTAAAATTCTTATTCCTTCTTCTACTGTAATTTCCTTTCCTTCATAATAAGCAGATTTTATTCTATTAATTGAATTTCTTTTTACGTCTGCAATGCCTCTGGAGCAAGTAAAACCATTAACTGGGAAGATATTCAAAGGCTTATATTTAGAGTCAAATATACAAGTATCGTAACAATCTCTTGTACAAGCAATCATGAAGATAATATTATAAATGGCTTTTAATTTTTTCCTTATTATGGAAAAGGCAGAACAACTCTTCCAAGCATATAAGGAAAGGAAAGAAATAGATCCATTTCCACTTACGGAAGAAGAAGGCAAAAAAGTTGGTGAAGAATTCTCTAAGATGCTTATAGATTATGAAGGTTTAGGAGGGTATAAAATTGCGAAAGGTGGTATTATAGGAGTTTTAACTAAGGCCATGATTACATCTAGTGAGGATGTAGAATTATGGTTTAAAACTCATAAAGTGGAGGTTGAGTTAATAGCACTAGTTAAAAGTGGAAAAATTTCAAAGATTTATTTAGGTTTAGAAATTCCTGCCACAAGATTCAAAACATGGGATTTGCCTACACAATATATTATAGCAGATGATGCTTTTGCCGGAAGGCTCTTTGTTGGTAAAGAAATCGAGCCTCCTTATGGTTCTTTCAAGTTATTCATAAATGATAAATATATAGCTACTGGATCTCCTACCTATTCTCCGCAAAGTCTAATTAAGGATTTTATGGAAGGATACGTAGCGTTAGGGGCTTTTCTCGGTCCTTATAAAATATCTAAAGGAGACAAAATAAGAGTAGAAGGAAAGAAAACTATAAGTGTAAAAATGGTTTAGATATATCTAATATTTCCTCCTTTACCCTGAGGTGTGCCGAAAGTATCAGAGAATTTGAATATAATATAGAGGCCCGCATTCCTTACTATGTATACAGCATTTACGAACTCATTTGCAGTAAGGTTATCTGGCAATAGAACTCTCGATACTTGAATTGCACTTGGTATTTCTTGTCCAACTGGCATGAAAATTATATCTACGCCCATTTTTAGTAAATCGTATTTTAGTTCGTTGAGGAACTTTCTTCTTTCATCCTCTTTCATCTCCTTTAGTGCGTTCTGATGTATTTCATGTATTCCTACTCCCATAATCACTATGTATAGGTTTTGATTAGGAGGTCTTACTACTTCTAATGTAGGTCCTCCACCTTGAGGAGGATACATTACAACGTGGAATGGTTCCTTTGCTTGTGGTGGGACATTTATCATTAAGCCTAACTCTTGGATCCATTTTTTTATTTCATTATCCATAGGTGAATAAAGGATATCAGTCTATTATTTTTAATGAAAAGGGATAGAACTTCATAAATGTACAAAAGATTGAAAGCCTTAACCTTAGGAGTCAAGTATTTTTATATCCTATATAAATCGCATTATTAGGTAATATAGATCTTACTCTATAAACTTTATAATCTAAAGTTACGAACCCCTTTTTCTCGCATATCTTTTTTAGCTCCCAAGGCCAGTATAGTCTATAGTACCTCATTACGACTACACCGTTTATATTAGATTTTACAATTACTTCCTTTCTGAATAAAAATCTAATTTGTCTCAGCCAAACTGTAATAATTATCTTTCCACCTTTTTTAAGCACTCTCGTTGCTTCAGATAGTGCGTTATTTGGAGATGGCAATTGATGTATCGAAGCGATATACATCAAAAGCTTAAATGAAGAATCTCTAAAAGGAAGGAATTCCATATCAGCTTGAATTAAATTTTCACACCCCCTTTTCTTAGCTTCCTTAAGCTGTTTCTCTGCTATGTCAAGGCATATTACAAATCCTTTTAATAGTTTACAATTTTGCCCAGATCCACAACCAATATCTCCTGCTGGACTTTCATTCATTTTAATCTCTAATGGTTTTCTCCTATGTACTATGTACTCGTAAGCATTCATATTCATGAGCTTTATTTCATCCTCTTTCATTTCCATCTGAATTTCTTTGCAATTAAAATATATTTTGATTTATGTCATGAATTGTTAAACACTCAGATTTATAAATATTGAGTATATACTTATTTTATGAGACTTGAATGGAGGAATGTTCTAGTCTCAGGGATGGGAGTTTTTACTGATGGTTATAATCTTTATTCAATCTCTCTTGCATACTATTTTATTTCCTCTTCTTTTCATTTTGTTAATCTTACTTTAGGTCTCATAATTGCTTCGTCGTATTACGGTGCAGCATTATCAGCATTGCTCTTTGGAATAATAGCAGATAAACAAGGCAGGAAAATAATGTATGGCATAGATACAGCGTTAATGACCATAGGTGCTTTATTACAAGCATTCTCAGAAAATATTCCAGAATTATTCGTATCAAGATTAATACTTGGAATGGGAATAGGCGCAGATTACGTTCTTTCACCGATAATAGTTGCAGAAAATGCTAGAGCAGAAAATAGAGGCAAACTTATGGTTATAACGTTTGCTTTCATGTGGGGATTAGGCGCAGTAGCTGCAGCATTTGTAGAACAAATGTTAATTCTTTTACATTTGCCCTCTTACATAATTTGGAGAATTGTACTAGGATTCGGTGCTGTTCCTGCTTTTTCCGTAATTTTCCTAAGGAGAAGAATATACGAGACTATATTATTCGTAAGTAGAGTAAAGCCGTTGGAAAAAGATATTAAAGGAATAGAAAAAGAGCTTGGTAAGAAACTTACAATAGTCAAAGATACGACTCCTTTCATAAAAAGGCTAAAATCTTCTACTTTGCTTATAATCGCTTCTTCCATTTTGTGGATGCTCTATGACATGTATTCCTCAACTTTTTCGGTTTATGGACCTATAGTTATCGCAGGTAATCTAGGTATTTCTGCTATAGAATTTACTTACATTGCACAATTTGCAGCTGGAATTCCTGGTCAATTAATATGTATGAGCACTATAGACAAGGTAGGAAGGAAACCTTTAATAGTAATCGGATATGCTGGAGTATCTTTCTGGTTAATGATGTATTTTCTCTTACTTTACGATCCTTCTCTTTTTGGTTTACATATAGCAATTCCGCCTAATCCCTTATATGCGGCGAAGTCGTTAGTAGGAGAAGCAGCCTTACTAGGTTTTACTTTCTATCTTTTAAACTATTTATTCTCGGCCATAGGTCCAGCCTCAATAATAGGCTCTGCTATGGTAACCCCAGAGATAGTTCCTACGAAAATTAGAGGTACCGGCCAAGCTATTAGCGTTAGTGCAGATAGATTATCAGCAGCATTAGTTTCTACAGCATTTCCTTTATTATTAGCTAAATATGGATTAGCTACTATGATAGGAATATATTCCTTAATAGCTTTAATTTCAAGTATAATTACTTTGATTTTCATTCCTGAAACAAAGAGGAAAGAATTAGAAATGATTGAAAAAGTAACTAGTAGCTAAGAAATTTAAAAATTTTTTAAGGAAAAAGTTGATATATTCAAGTATTATATTCTACCAATGCTTATATATTTTAAGTCTATAAGCGAATGCATATGGAACCATTCTATTTTAAATCGTATGATAGAGTAATAGGCATTGCACACGACGTTAAGGAATTAGAGAAAGAGATGGAAAGGCTATCTAAAGAAGATCCTGCTGCATTAGAATACCATCTAAGGGAGGGCCACATAGTTTCTTGGCTGAACTACATTGGTGAGAAAGGATTAGCTGAGATGTTGAAAGGAGTTACCGCGCCTAAGGAGGCTTTGGCTAGGATAAAGGAATATGAATTACTAAAGGATTCAACGCAAATACTTCCCAAAACAAGTAAGAAAGAGAAGAGAAAGAAATGGTATGAGAGAGAATAAGATATTTTATTTTGAATATAAACATTTTTCTTTGTGCTTAAAAAACCAGTTAGGACGATTTCTGGCGTAGCTCCAGTTTCTATAATGACTCATCCACATAGGTGCCCTCATGGTAAGTGTATTTTTTGCCCTGGAGGAGTTGAGTACAATACTCCTCAAAGTTATTATGGTAGAGAACCTACATTGATGAGAGCTATAGAGAATAATTTTGATCCCTATTGCCAGGTCAGATCTAGACTAGAGCAATACTTTGAGAATGGCCACTTTCCTAATAAGGTAGAATTAATTATAATGGGTGGGACGTTTCTTTCTTTGCCTTTAGATTACCAAGATTGGTTTGTTACTAACGCATTAGAGGCAATGAATAATTTCCCTAAAAAGAAAGAGAGAGGCAAATTTGTGTATCTAGAGGAAGCGCAACTAAGAAATGAGACTGCTCAAATTAGATGCGTTGGAATGACTATAGAAACTAAACCTGATTGGAGCAAGGAATGGCATGCTAACCAAATGCTTAGGCTCGGTGCAACTAAAGTTGAGTTGGGAGTTCAAACAATTTATGACGATATACTTAAGAAGGTCAATAGAGGACATACAGTTAAGGATAGTATCGAATCTACTAGAATATTAAAAGACTCAGGATTTAAGATAGTGTATCATATAATGTTAGGCTTACCTGGAGCTGATCCAGATAAGGATTTAGAGACGATAAAAGAAATTTTTACTAATCCAGATTTTATGCCTGATATGTTAAAAATTTACCCTACTCTCGTAGTTGAAACTGCTCCCTTAGCAGAGTTATGGAAAAGAGGATTGTATACTCCTTATGATACTGATACTTTAGTTGAAATAATTTCTGAGGCGTACCGTTACATACCAAAGTGGGTAAGGATTATGAGAATACAGAGAGATATCCCAGCAAACATTATATTGGCAGGAAATAAGAAGGGAAATTTAAGAGAACTAGTTGAGAAAAGAGCTGAAGAAAAGGGAATAGAAATTAAAGAAATAAGGTATAGGGAAGTTGGAGTTGCCTGGCTACATAGGAAGATAAAACCCGATAGAATATCCCTACATAAAGAAATTTACGAGGCAAGTGGAGGTACAGAAGTTTTCTTATCATTCGAGAGCGATAATGGACTTATAATAGGCTATCTGAGGTTAAGGAAACCAGGGAATTCGCATAGGAAAGAAATTGATGAGAAGACAACAATTGTTAGAGAATTGCACGTATATGGAGAAGAAGTACCTATAGGTGAAAAGAAAGATGAAGCTTATCAACATAAGGGTTACGGTTCTGCTTTACTCAAAGAAGCTGAAAGAATTTCATTAGAGGAATTTGACGCTAAAAAGATTCTCGTTCTTTCTGGCATTGGAGTAAGGGAGTATTATAGACAAAAAGGGTACATAAGGTATGGGCCATATATGGCTAAGCAGTTAGCGTAGGATTCTTTAATGCGAATGCATTATATCCCATCTTTTTGAGTCTATATGCAAGGTCTCCGCTAACTACTCCTTTCTCGCAATATAAGATATATGTCTTATCTTTACCCGTTTTTAGAACAAAATCCATAACTTCCCAAGGATCAAGTCTTATGGCATTGGGTAGATGAATTTTCTCGTATTCCTCTTCTTTTCTAAGGTCAATGATAACTGTATTTTGTAATGATGTAGGTAATTTGTCGAGATATATCTGAACGTTATAATTCTCAGTCTGCATTTGTTCGCTTTCTTTAAGAGTCTCCTCAACAGCTTCTTTTAGTGCTTCATCTATTTTTTCTATTTCTTCAATTGTTACTTTAGTTCTAGGCTTATGAGAGAATAAAGCACAATATTCTGGAACCTTTGTTGAAAGCTCGAATGTCCCTATTTCTCTAGCTAATTTTACTATCTCGTCCTTATCAAAGCCTATTAGAGGTCTAAGAAAGAGTAGGTCTATTTTGTGCTGAAGCCCACTGAGAACAGAAAGTGTTTGAGAAGAAACTTGACCTAAAGATTCTCCTGTAACTATTGCTTTAGCTCCTATCTTATCTGCGTAATTGATTGCTATCAAGTAGAGTGCTCTTTTAAATGCCACTGACCAGAGTCTAATGTCCACTTTCTTCATTATAGCTTCCATTATTTTTCCACAATCTACTATGAAAACTCTAGGAGTGTAACCTTGTGACCATTCTTTTATCTTATCTATTACTTTCATGATCGAGGATAGATTATTAGGTCCTGAGATATTACAATGCAGAATATCTAACGCTACACCTCTTTTCATTATCATCCATGAAGCTACAGGAGAATCTATTCCTCCGGACACTAAAGCTAAGGCTTTTCCTTCAGATCCTAGGGGTAATCCTCCTGGTCCTTTAATAATCTCGTCGTAAAAATAAGCCTCATTTTGTCTTATCTCTACGAATACCTCTACTTCTGGATTTTCTAAGTCTACTTTGCCGTTAAATCTATCGGCAATTCTTGCTGCAGCTTCTATTGAAGTAAAATCGTGTTTTCCTACTCTTCTAACCCTTATTGCAAATCTTTTTCCTTCAATTTTATTCTTCCATAATTTTTCAGCAAAATCTATAATCTCATTTAAATTTTGGAAAGTTATTTTCTCGGCAGGACTTACAGATTTTACCCCAAATACTTTAGATGACGAAATTTTTAGGCAATCTATATTGCCATAAAGGTAAATTCTACCTTGTCCTTTTTCAGCTTTTACCTCGCCACAATTGAAATAACTTGCAGAAGCTTTTAAATTATCAATTAGTAACTTCTCTAATTTTTTCCTTACTATATCGCTCTTTACCCCTATTTCATCATATCTTACTATTAGAAGTTTCACTTGTTAAACTTCGTGTTGAACTTAAAACGATTTTCTCAAATATTTTCATGTTACTAAGTCCGCTACCTTAATCATATTAAAGTATTCGTCCCATAATTTTTCGTCTTTTCCGTTCTTTAATTTCTTAACTACTACTACATTACATGAATTGGACAAAAAGCATATACCAGTAATATAACCTCTGTTTAATATTTCTTGGTTTCTTTTCTTTATTTTTTCTCTTATTAGATGGAGATTTTTACAATCTACTTTCCTTACATAATATAAAATCCACTCATTATTTTCTTCTATTATATCAATATAAAAATTCTCTTTTATAAAAATTCTTATCCCTCTCTCTATATTTTCTATTCTCTCTATATGAAAGCCTAAGTCCTCGATAATTCTAGTTAAATCATTAATTTTCATCTGATACGATTTATGGATAGAGAAATTTAAGTATTATTGTCTAAAATCATCTTTTTACAGAATTCTCGTTTCTTTTTACATGAGTCATATAAAATAAATATAACTTTACTGCATGAGGACAAAGAGTACTTCCACAACTACATTCGCTCTCAACCATTTTGCTATTTACGACTTTTATCCTCACTTTATGGAATCCTACAATACACTTAGCCGGTACTAGGCCCTCTATTATCCTACCCCCTGGTGTATCTTTTATGCTGAGTATTCTAGTCATAACACTATATGTTATAATGCTATACATTCATATGCTTTTTCTCTTCCTCTAATATTTTCTTTAGCTCTCCTTCAATTACAAAATTTTTCTCATAAAATCTAATTGCATTAGTTTCCACGAATCGTATTACCTTTTTAACGGCATTATATCCAAGTAATGAAGTTAAAATCCCAAATATGAAAAGTGTATAATAAGTTGGCTTTTCTAGGATAGATCTTCTATATTTTCTAAAATAATTCCAATGAGATTGCTCGTCCTCAAACGCTTCTTTAAAATGCGTTGTCTTATATCTGACATAATACGCTCTAGCTAATCCAGAAGCTCCTGCTTCGCCAAGTAATGCTAATAGATACTTATCCATAGGTAGATCTTTTTTCTAGATAAAAAATACTTTTATTAAATATCATTTTTCACTCGTAAATATCTAAGATGCTTGGGATGTACTTTTGTTAAAATATATTTGGAAAAGAGTTATAATGTACGATGCAAAAATATATACGATATAAATGGAGATTACAGTTTTTGATAAAGACTTGCAAAAGAGGATTAATGACGCTATTTATTATATTAGTGCTTTAGCAGTTTCAAATAGAAGTGCTAGAAAGGACTTATTAAGATTGAGAAAAGAACTTAAAATTCTTAAGAAAGTGATTCAAAAAGATTATATTTCTTATGATGATACTATCACTATAAAGGGTGAATTTGGAGTAGTATTAATTTCTCTCTCGATCCTTTCTCAAAAATACAAGAGAATTAAAAATCAACTTGAACACATTCAAGATTTACTCCTAACTTAGCTTTACATTTTTAATTTTGTTTTAGTTAAATTATTAAATATTTAAAAACGTATAACCTCATATTTTTATATTTTTAGCCCATGATTTATGAAAAGCTTATAGGATAATGTTTATAAATATATTATTGTGTTTGTGTATTACCTTATAGAAGCGATATTATCTATTCTAGGCTTTTACATAGGGAGCGAGCTAATTGTAAAAGGAGGTAAAGAAATAATACACCAAGGTTTCATGCTTGGTGCTCTTTCAGTGCTACCAGAATTGATAGTTTTAAGTAATTTACTATTTCATAAGAATTTTTATTTGGCCTTATCCTCATTTTTTATAACCGCTCTCACAATTTATACTCTAGGTGTTGCAATAGTAAATGTCTCAGTTTTTCTAAAATGGAGAAAGAGAAGAATTAGTATAGTTAATTTCGAAGAAAGAAGAATTATTCTAGTAATAATGGGTATTTTATTATCAATTTTTATTCTACAAAAAATAAACCTAGAAATAGGTATTATATCACTTTTTATACTGAGTTATTATTTAATACTTAGACTTCATGAGGTCAAGTTCTCAGTAAGATCTTTGCTTTTCATGCTTTCTGGAATTATGATTCTTTGGATCGCTTCAAATAATTTAGTTTTCATGTCCTCAAAATTCTTGCCTTCGTGGACATTCACGATCTTCTTATTCCCTATTGTACTTAATATACAAGATATAATAGTGGCAATAAAGGGAAGCTTATCAAGTCCAGAATTAGGGCCTCAAATGACTTTGAGTTTTATAGTTGAGACCATAATTCTGAGCGCATTCACGTTAAGTTTAGCTGGACTTCTAGGAGGATTTGAAGGAGTATTTATAGGTATTAATTACTCTCTTCTAGCTTTAATACTAGTTAGTGTGACGATGTTCATATTATTTAATAATAATAATCTATCTATAAAGGAAAGTATAGTGTTACTATCTATGTATTCCTTAGTGCCAATATCTATTTTATTACACGCTTAAAATCTAGCTTTAAAACTTTCATACATTTTTAGTTCTTCTTTTGTTACACTAGGTTTAACCTTGTCTAGAACCTTTTTAAAATCATCAATATTAACTTTAATTCTAAGCACATTCGTAATTGAAGCTTCCTTAAGTAGATTTCTTCTTATCTCATCTACAACCAGTTTCAAGTCTGCTGGTGTATAGTTTTCTGTAATTCTAGCAACTTCCTCTATTGTTTTTTCATCAACTTCTAAGCCTTTAGTTAATACTTTAAGAACTTTAATTCTTCCTTCGTAATCTGGAGGCGGTACGTAAATTAATTTATCAATTCTTCCTGGCCTTAAAATTGCTGGGTCTAAATCCCACGGTCTATTAGTTGCCCCAACTAGTATAATGTCGTCAGTTTCCCTTATTCCATCTATTTGAGTTAAAAGCTCAGTTAATGCATTTCTCCATTCATTAAACATTCTATTCTTTGCTATCATATCTATTTCATCAATGAATATCACTGCAGGAGAATTGTCTCTAGCAATGTTAAACTTTTCCGCTATTACTTCTGGTGCTCTTATCTGCGCTGAGGCGAATTCTTCTCCAGATAAAATTATGAAAGACGCTTTTAATTCATTTGCCATAGCTTTTGCAATGCTTGTTTTTCCCGTCCCTGGAGGTCCATAAAGTAAGATTCCTTTTACTGGTTTTATTCCCAATTTTTCAGCAAATTCTCTATTTTTTATTGGTAACTCAACAGATTCTCTTATTATTTCCTTAACTTTTTCTAAGTCTCCTAAATCGTCCCAAGTAATATCTGGTACTCCAAATGGTTTATCTATCATTTTCTCCCTAGAGTATTTCTTGGCTAAATTCTCGAATTTTATTAATGTAGAAATTTTTACCGATGGTTTAAAGTTCTCAATGAATTTTAGGTAATCTTCAGTTGTAGGACTTTGAATTTTTGATTTAACTTCATCTACTATTAATTTAATATCTGCTGGAGAAAATCTTTCCGATCTCTTAGCTAAGAGTTTGTAATCTATATTAGGATCTTTGATATATCCTTTCCATATTTCTTCTCTTCCTTCTTCATCGGGTAAAGGAACATAAATTATCTCATCAAATCTTCCCGGCCTAAGGAAGGCCTCGTCGATTTCTTGAGGCAAGTTAGTAGTACCTATTATGAGTATTTTATCTCCTTTATCATGGAATTCTTGGATTCTATTTAATAGAATATTTATCAGCCTATGAGTTACCTCATGTACATCGTCCTCTCTGCTCATTGTAAAACTATCTATTTCGTCGATGAAAAGTACTGCAGGCTGATTTGATTCAACTTTATCAAGGAAGGAAGTTAGTAAAATTTCACTTTCTCCGTACCATTTACTCAATATATCTGATGCATTTAACTGAAAGAAATTCCAGCCTAATTTATTTGCGATGGCTTTCGATAGGCTTGTTTTACCCGTTCCTGGAGGCCCAAAAAGTATTACACCGTAGGTTTTACCTTTTTTGACCTCTTCGGCAATTTCTTCAAGCCTCTTCTTTACGTCTTTTAAATCGTATAGATCTTCTAACCTTGTACTTGGTATGTAGCTAACAACTTTCTTATGCCTATTAGCTATTCTATTAGCTCTCATCATCATTAGGAAGAATAGAAAAGGCACTATGAAGAATAATATCTGAAGGATTTCTATTGCTAATTGAAGGGCTTCAGAGACACTCACAAATTCCATATACTTTTCAAAGGCGATAAACCTTGCGTATTATTTTTAAATATAGAGTCATCTAAATTCTTAATGCATAAAAATTCTTTTTAATCTTAACTTTGTAATTGACATATGATAGTAGATGTTTTGATAGCGGGAGCAGGTGGTGCAGGCTATCCAGCAGCATTTAGATTAGATAAAGCCGGATTAAAGGTAGTAATGGCTGATCCCAAAGGAGAACTAGGAGGTAATTGCTTATATCAGGGTTGTGTGCCTTCTAAGACACTGAGAGAATTAGCCCATCTGTACGTAAGAGCTAAGAAATTACTAGGATTTAATGAGACAATATCCTTTGAGAAAGCCCAAGATCACAAAGACTTTGTTCAAGAAACTAGGTTTAAGCAACATAAACAAGAATTGGCAGAATCTTCTGTAGAATTTTATAAAGGAGAAGTAGAGATTATAGATAATCATCATGCAGTAATCAAAGATGAGAAAGGAGATGTGCAGGTAGAGTATAAATACCTAATTTTAGCTACTGGAAGTGAGCCTTTTAAACCAAAATTTCCAGGTTCAGAATATTGTATAACTAGTGACGATCTTTATAAATATAAGACTTCGATAAGAAAATTACCTAAAGAAATGGTAATAATTGGAGGAGGTTATATTGCTTTAGAAACCGCCTCTATTATGAATGCCTTAGGTACTAAGGTTCATGTATTAGTTAGGTCAGATAGAGTACTTAGAGGATTGGATAGTAGACTCGTGTCCTCATTACTTTCAATGTTGGATAAGAACATTGATATAAGGTTTAACTCCCCAGTTATAGAAGTTCAGAAGATTGGAGATAAAGATGAATATAAAGTAATATATTCCGAGAAATCAGAGAAAAAGGAAATTTCCGCAGATTTAGTTATGTTAGCTACTGGTAGAAGACCAGTATATCCTAAAGGGACTGAAAAATTGGGTTTGGCAATAGGTAAAACAGGGATAATGGTTGATGAAACAATAGTAACTAGTGTTAAAAACATTTATGCACCGGGCGACGTGAATGGTAGATCAATGTTCTTCCATTCAGCAGTTAGGCAATCTTTAGTCTCTGCTCATAATATACTTGCGGGTACGCCAATAGATTATATGGATTTCCAAAGCGTGCCAATTTCCGTTTTTACAATTCCTTCTATTGCTTATGTAGGAATATTACCAGAGGAGGCAAAAAGGAGAGGAATAGACATAATAGAAGCATCATATCCCTTGAGTAAAGATTCAAGAGCGCAAATGTATGATGAAGCCGAAGGAGAAGTTAGACTGTTCTTTGAAAGAGGATCTTTAAGAATAATTGGAGGTTGGATAATAGGAATAGATGCGCCAACTATGATAAACGAAATAGGCACTGCAGTAGCTAATGGACTAACAGCTAGGCAAATGGCTAATTATGCAGATCAGCATCCAATGTCAAATGAAAGCATAAGTTATGCAGCAAGGAGCATATTTTGATACGAAAAGAAGAAAATTTTTCATTTATTTTGGCATGTTTCTGGTTATTTTTTCTCTTATTTGCGTATCCACTTCTCCTAAGGCCTTAGTTAATAATTTCATGTCTCTATCGTGCAAGTCTTTAGGTAATTGAGAAGAGGCTTGCATTCTTAACTGTATAAAAGCTTTTAGGACGTCATCAGGTAATGTTGAAGCTAACTTAAGGTTAGTTTTGCATAAATTTAGATATTCTTAATCGGTAGCCTTTTCTGCCATTTCTCGTATTAGATCTTTTAGAGCGTTTATCTTATCCTCATCTTTCATCTGAAGTAATTGTTGGAACAATTTACCCATTGTTTCTTCTCTTTATTTTTCTTGCATTTTAGCTATTTGGAGAATAGAAAGTTGAGACATGATATTACATTGATTTAAAAAGTTATAAAAGTTTAAACGGAAAAAATACGCTAAACTCGAAAAACTCCGTTAAACTCTTTTTGCTTTTATCAGCTCATCGATTTTAGTGGTAGATTCTCCATTTTTCTCTATTTCTTGTTTTGCAGGATAATAATCTAAGTAGTTAGGTATATTTTGCATTATTCTTTCTTCAAATGTTGGAACTAGCTCGTTCTCATAAAATACTCCAATAGGTATTTTGTCTCCCCATTCGAGTGCTTTTAACATAGCTCTCTCAAACTTTGTTTGTTGATCTGCCTCGCTCTTTACTTTAGGATCCCAAGTAGGATCGTTATCTAATTTGTAAATTCTTTTATCGTACCATTCCTTAGTATTTATATCATTATATGTCGGACAAGGTTGTAAAACATCTATAAATGCTAACCCTTTATGCTTAATTGCTTTAACTATTAGATCTTTAAGGTGCATTACATCGTAGGCATATCCTCTTGCAACAAAAGTGTATCCCGCAGATAATGCTACTGAAATTGGATTTACAGCGTCGTTTATATTTGGTCTAGGTAACGACTTAGTTTTTAAACCTCTATGAAGAGTGGGTGACGCTTGACCTTTTGTTAATCCGTAAACTCCATTGTCGTGAACTATTACTGTCATATCAATATTTCTTCTGCCAGCATGAACAAAATGCCCCATTCCTATACCTAGTCCATCACCGTCTCCTATGTTTACAATTACTTCCAATGATGGATTAGATAATTTTATTCCGGTGGCATAAGCTATAGACCTTCCGTGTAATGTGTGTACTCCTCCTATAGGTAACTGTATAAAGTGAGGTATCTTACCCGAGCAACCTATTCCAGATACTACTATAACTTTTTTAGGATCTATCCCTAGTTCCTTTATTGCCATTTCTTCTGCTCTTAATATTCCAAAGTTTCCACAACCTGGGCACCAATCTACGAATACAGGTTTATGCTCCTGCACTTAACACCACCCTCTTTTCTCCTTTTTCAACAATTTGTTTTACACCTTCAATTATTTCTTCCCTAGTTATAGCTCTTCCCGTCCATTTTAATATGTAATTAGTTGGAAATATGCCAGTATTTTCTGTAAGTATTTGAGCACCTTGTGCCTCATAATTATTCTCAACAGCTATTATCTTACTCTTTCCTTGAAGCAACTTTCTCATCAAGTTCTTTGGATAGGGATTAAACATTTTCACTTGAATCATCATTACATCTTTTAATTCGTCCATAGCATCTATTATTGCTCCCTTAGGAGAGCCCCAAGTTAATAGCACTATATTTCCATCTCCTACAACGTTGACTCTTTGCTCCTCTGGTATTTCTTTATCCGCAGTTTCTAATTTCTTCATTCTCTTTTCATACATTTTTATCCTATTTTCTGTTCCTTCAGTTATATGTCCTTCCTCATTATGTTCGTCTCCTGCATAAAACATGCTTGCCTCTCCTAAGAAAGCTCTAGGAGAAATTCCATCTTCTGTTATTTCAAACCTTCTGAAAAAGTCTCCGCTAGGTTTTACTATTTTTCCTCTTTCTATAGGAATTTTCTTACCTAATATATGATCTTCATCAAATACCGAATATGCATTAGCTAATGTTTTCTCAATAATATGAATTACCGGCGTTTGATACTTTTCAGCTAAATTGAAAGCCCAAACGGCATCCCAGAAAATTTCCTCATGATCGCCTGAAGCTATGACTATCCTAGGAAATTCTCCATGGCCAACGTTAAGTGCAAATTTTAAATCTCCTTGGCCAGATCTTGTTGGTAAACCTGTTGATGGCGCACCTCTCATATAATATGTTATAACTACTGGTGCCTCGTTCATTCCAGCCCAGCTTATTCCTTCAGCCATTAAAGCAAAGCCGGGACCAGAAGTTGCAGTAGCTGCTCTAGCTCCAGTTAATGTTGCACCTACAGCCATATTTATTGCTGCTAATTCATCTTCTGCTTGAACAACAACTGCACCTCCTTTTCTTAATTCGCCTGCCTCGACTATCATATCTAGATTTTGATTAGCCTCGATATATGTACTTTCGTCGCTTGCTGGAGTAATAGGATAATAAGATTGGAATCTAAGACCCGCAGCTAGTTTTCCTATTGCAGATATTGTATTTCCATCAACCTGTATTCTGGGTTTTGAAACAGGAATTTCTGGCAATTTATAATGGTTCTCCGTTAAGCTATATCCCAATTCAGCTGCCATTGTATTGAATTTAATAAAAAGATCGTTCTTAAATAGAGAAGATATTGCTTGTTTTAAGTAATCTAATTTAAAACCAAAGAGAGATATAGAAGCAGCTACAGCTATGATATTCTTTGCTCTTTCAACTACCGACAAAGGTAATTTATATGCGTCGGCTACTCTCTTTAATAACTCTAGATAATTGATCGGTATGGCTTTTACTCCCTTTTTTTCAAGGTAAGATATGACGTCTTTTACTGTATCTCCTAATCCGTTTTTAGATAATAATTCCCTTACATGTTCAGCTATTTCTGGTTCCATAGATCTGACCATGTCTAAATTTGTTCCTTCCACTCCTTTGTCATAAATAATAAAATCAGTAACTTCCGTGAAATGTTGGAAGATTGTTTCTGCGTCAAATGTTGCTAACACGTTTACAGTCGAGGAAATGCTATGCAGAGGCTTTTCACTAAATACTACTTGAAAATACGAATGTCTACCTTTAATATTGGAATAGTACTCTCTATTACCATAAAGATAGTAACCAGCTCTTGCTACCGCATTTCCAAAAATGGTTGCCGAAGTATCTACTCCTAAACCTTGTGCTCCTCCTATCATCCAAGAATATCGTGACATATTATAAATTCTCGAAGGTAGAATATAAAATGCTCTCACGTAATTTTATAAATGAGTATTTTAACAAAGTTAATTGGTGCCTTTAATAGAAAGTTAAAATAATATTGAATGCGTAATATTTAATTCGTATCATAAACATTGTAAAAACTTAAGATGGTATTATCTGGAAATTTCTGAAAAATTTCTATCATAGATCTTAGGAGACTTTATCACTTTCAAGCCTCACTCTGGGAAAAATAAATATACCCGTGAAAGTAGTTAGCACCTATGAAGTACCAAGAATTAATTTCAATAAAAAATGATATGTTTATTTCAAAAAATGCAGCAGATATGATAATGTATATGAAACCAGGAGAGAAAATGGTCTTTAAGAAAAACCAGGAGTTATCTTTAATAGTACACAAGGGTGAAGGAGAACTAAGTATAGGGAAGAGGCGTGTAAAACTGAAGGAGAAAAGCACTATAATTAGTAAAGAATCCACAGAGAAAATTATAGTGGCCTTAACGTCTATGTTGCTATTTATTCATATAGAGGCTATTGCTTGATTAAATTTTACTTTCAATTCTTTTTAACCTAACTTTTTCCTCAAAATTTTTCTTAAAGTCATTGATCCACCTAGATATAAATAATCTAGAGATTTTTTCAAACCATCCATCATAGTCGAATATCAATGTAACCTTTCCTTGCTCAATCAAAAACTCCAAATTTCCAGTTCCGCCTTTATTTATTGTAAAGACATATTTTATTCTTCCCTCAGTTGAGGAATAATAATTGCCAACTATCTCAAAAGGAGTTCCTAGGAATTTTCCTTTACAAGTGTATTTTCCTTCACTTGTTTTAACTTCCTTAATTGGAGGGAATAAATTAGGTAATACGAATGAAGGATCAGAAAGAACTACTAACAACGCATTACTTTCATGCTTAGTTTGTATTTCAGCAACAATTCTCATGCTTCATCATTATAAAATTTAAGCCTAAAGGTTATAAATGTGTGCTATTTTATCATTAAATAAAATATATCGAATATTATCTTCTTTCAACATTAAATTCATGATTACATTTTATAAAGAAAACTTTATTAACTAGAAAGACAATATATGTAAATTCGTGACCAGTATGAGTAGTGAAGTAATATGTCCAAAGGACAAAATAGTCTTTGATGCTAACAGGGGAGAGTACATCTGTACAGAGACGGGAGAAGTGCTAGAGGATAAAGTTGTAGACCAAGGACCAGAGTGGAGAGCTTATACAGAAGAAGAGAACAGAGAAAGAAGCAGAGCTGGTACAATTAACTTAGCAGTTCATGATATGGGTCTTTCAACCTATATGGATACAAGGGCAAAGGATAGAATAAAAGCCATGAGATTGAGGAAATTACAGATAAGATCTAGGGTAGGTACTTCAGAACAGAGGAACTTAGTTAAGGCTATGACAATACTAGAGAGAATAATAGACAATTTAGGATTACCAAAGGCAGTGAAAGAAGAAGCTGCAATAATTTATAGAAAAGCACTAGAGAAAAAGCTAATAAAAGGTAGAAGCATAGAAGAAGTAGTTGCAGCATCAGTTTACGCAGCTTGTAGAAAGATGAATATTCCGACAACTTTAGACGAAATAAGCAAAGCTACTTCTGCTAATAAGAAAGAGATAGGAAAGGCTTATAGATTATTATTAAGGGAAGACGTTACAGAAGTTCCTGCAAGCGATCCTAAGTACTATGTAATGAAGATAGCTTCATTATTAGGACTTAGTGGTAAAGTAATGACTGCGGCTACGGAGATTGTGGAGAGAGCTAAGAAAGCTGGAATAACTTCTGGTAAAGATCCTGCAAGTATTGCAGCGGCGGCAGTATATATAGCTGCAAACATTAACGGAGAAAGGAGATCTCAAAGAGAGATCTCAGAAGTGTCTGGAGTAACGCAAGTAACTATAAGGAATAGGTATAGGGAAATTGCTAGGGAGTTAGGAATAGATATAGAAGGTATAAATTGAATATTTTTATGTAATCAAGTATTTGCTTAAGATTTATAACGAGAACATCTAATTTCTCATATGCGAAGGTTTTATTTATTCTTCGTAGTTACGTTAGCTTTCTATTTGATAGTGTTTAGGACTTTATTTGAGGTTAATGCTTTTTCCTTGCTAGATACTGAGCCAAGTTACCTATACTATAGGCAATATTTGTTTTCTATTCCTACACCTTTCTCATATTTTTACAATTTTCTTAATTCAATTTGGTGGAATTCGCCAGAGAAAATATTTACAGTATTGCCTTTTATTTTAGGCACTACTTTATTTTATGTAATGTCATCATATTTTAATTTGATAGAATGGAAAAAGTGGATTTTATCATTTCTTTTTATGCTTAACCCAGGCACGGCACTTATTCTTTATGTAGGAGATGCACCGAGTATATTAATGTCTTATGCCTTTGGTCCTTTAGTATTTCTATTGGGTTATCGACTAGCAAAAAATATTAATTTAAAAAATTTTCTGATTTTATCTTTAGTATTAATAGTTGCAAATTGGATATATTTTGAGTCTTTTATTCTAGATTTTATATTTCTATTGCCCATATTATTTTTTGCTAGTAATAAGATAAAATTTCTTTTAGCCTCCCTGGCATCTTCGGCGTTATCCTTTTTATCTCTGGTAAATTACGAAGTTTTAGTTTACGAGATAGTTGTCCCTTCGTTAAATATAACGAGCGCTCATTATATACCATTATATGTTAAAGAAATGTATTATATTTCTTTTTATTTAGGAATATTTTCAATCTATCTTTTCATTAAAAAGTATAAGATACCTTCAGCTATAGTTTCAGTATCTCTAATACTTTTGTTGTCCTGGCTTGTAGTCTTTGTAAAAATTCCTAACATACCTCTTATAAATGCAATATTTTTAATATTTCAATCATTTCAACAGAAGTTTATTCTTTTTATTTCAGGATTAGTTGTGATCTCCTTTGCGTTTTTAAAATCATGGAAATATATTTTCTTTATTCTATTTTTAATGAGCTTGGCAAATATGCCTTGCATTAACTTGTATACGCAAGAGCATGTAACTGCTTATGCTATACTAACATTTAATGCTAATAATTATGCTGTATGCGAGGAGTTTTTTAAATTGCAAAAATTTATTTATGAACATCCAGGATTTTATTATATAGGAATAAATAAAACGTTTTTATTAGAATGCAATTTATACTCTATTTATAAATATGAGAATCTTATTCCAAATTTACTGCCAGTATCTTTTTCAATATTTGGTGTTAATGCAAAGCAATTAGCTTATGAAGGTATAAAATATTATCTAGTAGTTAGTAATGAAACTCCAAATTACTCTAATTTTAAGCTAGTATTCTCATGCGGTAAGTTTCACTTGTACGAAAATGAATGTTTTAAATCTATAGCTTTTTCAGCCAATGGAGAGCCACTTAATGTTACAGTTACTCCTTGTAAGGTGATAGTTATAGGTAACTCCACGTTTGCTAAAGTATTAGTACCTTATTATGGTTTATGGAAAGGTGCTAGAGATTGTAACGGATATCTAGGAATACCTATGAATAACGGATATGGAGAGGCTATAAATGAAGCTTATTATATCAACCAATATTTAATTATAGTAGATTTCATAGTATTAATAATAATATCTGGGCTATTAGCCAAACTGTGTTGGAGTAAATTGAGGTCAGTAATATGGCTAAAAAGGATGTAAAAAATTATATATATTCATTTCTTTTGTCAATATTTCCATCTTTTTCAGTTTATCTTAGTTCTTATGATCAACTAATGTTCTTTTTAATCACTCTAATTTTATTTATAATTTTAAGATTTGATTTTAGATTTCTTATAATATTAGGCATAATAAATTTAATATTTTCAGCCTTATTTTTCTTTATACCTTTAGGTAATGTTGCATATTTTTATCTTCTTTTTGGAATCATTGGCATAATAATACAAGATTTTTTAGGTAGTAAGTTATCTAATAAAGCGAATGAAAAAGCAAGAAAAAAGAAGACAAACAAGAGGAAATAAAAAAGCAACAAAAAGAGATAAAAGTATTAAATCAATAATTAATAAAATATCAATAGTACTTATGATAATATCTTTCCCATTTTTATTGGATATATGGGCCTCCGCATTTATTAAGGGTGCTTATTCTGTAAATTATGTAGCTATTGCATTAGGTTTATTCACTTTATCATTCATTTTGAGAACAATAACTATGAGAAGTTAGAAATATTGTAATTAAAAACAACTATTTAGATAAATTTTTATGATGAAGATTTAAATTCCTTCTTGAAGTATGCTAATCTGTGATAATAACTTTTGCACCATTACCCAGTTACGGTAAGTCGCATGTTATCTCATTCCTAGCCATGGGTCTGTCTAAAAGAGGAAAGAAAGTATTAATAATAGACCTTGATCCTAAACTTTTTATAACTAGCTTCTTCGTCAGGCAAAGAAATATTTATCCTGGTATTAATTCTTTTCAAGATATAGATATAGTATCTTTGCCATTCTTTGAATACTCGTTCTCTACATTAAATTATAACATTCTAAGTAAGATGATGCAGGATACTAAAATAAATACTTCCAATTATGACTTTGTATTTATTGATTTTAAGCCTGGTGTTTCAATAGTCTCTATGAATGCCGCTAGTTTTTCCAATTTTATTCTCTCAACAATATCCACTGCTAAAATAAAGGAATTTAGAGAAGGAGTTCAGTCTATATTCCAATGGATGTCATATTTTAACTTGGACTTAAAATACTTAGGAAATATCATAATAGCTGAAACTAAACCAGAAGAGCTTGCCCAACAAGCATATCTGGGTATAATTGATGCTTTAAAGCCCTTACCCGACGAAAAGATTAATGAAGTTAAAAAGAGGATATATCCATTTAACGGAACGTTAGATTTAGTTAATTTTAATACAATAATTCCAGTTAGAAGAGATCTAAATGATCTAAAATTTACTGATAAAAGGAAATATCCTCCAGTATATAGATTACTTAACTATGAAAGAACTAGAAGCATAATCAATAATCTTGTTGACGAGTTTCTAAATAGAATTAATATGGCCTAATCTCTTCATTTTAATTTACAGATTCGCCATTATTTCTACAAAAACAAAATTATGATTAGGCTATTAGTACTCACCTAGAGTTCCTTTTTCTCTCGCCTTTTTGAATGAAAAAGAATACATCAATAGTCCTAAGGGAATTAGAATAATGTTAAACAGTAAAAGAATCTCTATACACTTTAAAACTTGAAATATACCATATCCATAAAGCATAGCATTTCTTAATCCGTTTAAAGCCCACGTTAGTGGTAGTGCGTAGCTTATATATGTTACTTCTGGCGGCATTATTGTTACTGGAAACACTACTCCACCTAAAAGAGTTGTAAAAGTGGAGAAGAAGAAAGAGATGGGATTTCCTTGCTTTATTATCATTGTAAATGCTGCAGACATAAAAGCTATACCTAACGTAGACGAGATTAAAAGTAAAGTTAACACTAATGTGCTTAATATATTAATTTCGTATCTTACTCCTAGCAGATCGCCTATTGTTAGAATAATTACCGCATTGATAGTATTTATCGTAAATCCCCATATTGCGGAATAAATTAAAAATGATAGGACCCCAGATTTTGAAAGAACATAATATTCTATTGTGCCATAAAGCTGCTCATTCCTTATTCTTTGGCTTATTGTAGTTATGACAGAAGATACGTATCCTTGAAACGCTAAGCCTATTACAAAGAATCTCGTATAATTTGTTACGTGAATATCTTGTACTACCTTATTCCCAAGTGAGGTCCCAATGAAATAGTAAGTAAATACTGGTAAAGTCCATGAAAGAACAGTAAGTATAACTTGAGTTCTATATGAAGACCATACTTTAAATCCTCTAATATAGAGGAAGGCGTAAAGTTTACTTATTATTCTCTTAATCTCCATGGTCCGCTTCTCCCCCTGCCTATATCCTCTTCTACTTCTCCTACGAAATGAATATAAATATCATCTAATGTTGGATCTTTTTCTTCCACTTCTTTATAATGTACTGTAACTTTATCAATTTCTGTCTCTGGTATTCGTAAAATGTACTCCTTATCAGTGGAATAAATAACAAATTTCCTAATCTCGTTATTTATTTCATGGGTTATAACTTCCAAGACTTTTCCAGTCATTCTTTTTAACTCGTCTAAAGTGCCACTAGCAACTATTTTACCTCTTTTTATTAGGAATATGATATCAGCTAACTCTTCTATCTCTCTTAAATAATGGGAAGATAATAGAATTGTCTTGTTCTTTTCCTTTAATTTCCTTATAGTAGCTCTAAATTCCCTTGCTGAAACTAGATCTAACCCTAACGTAGGCTCATCCATTAAAAGTACTGGAGGGTCAGTTATTAATGCTCTAGCTAAAGCTAATTTTTTCTGCATTCCCGTACTAAATTTCATGTAAGGTACATTTTTCCATTCAGATAAGCCTACAAAATCTAGTAATTGGTTTGCTCTCTTTCTAGCATCACCTAAAGATAGTCCTTGTAAACTTGAAAAGAAAATTAAATTATCTAATGCCGTTAGTCTGTAATAGAAAGCTCTCTCGCTTACTGTTACTAACCCTATGTTTTCTCTAACTTTCTTTTCCTCTCTGGTTACACTATAACCATTGATAAACGCATCTCCAGAAGTTGGTAATACTAATGTTGATAAAATCTTAAGTAAAGTAGTTTTTCCTGCGCCATTATGACCTACAAGTGCTCCAATTTTGCCTTTTTCAACATTTATACTAACAGAATCAAGGGCTTTTATTTCTTTTCTCTTTATTTTAAAAATCTTTGTTAAGTCTACAGTCTCAATCAAAAAAAAATCTACCGATATCGATTTAGTTTTTTACTTTTTAAGCTTTAATTAGATTATGCCAGACGGCAAGATACCTTTACAAGCCGAAGTTTATCTAGATGGTGAGAAAGTTGAAGCTAAGGTTTTCCTCCACGTTAAAGGATATAAGAGAGCTAGAGTTACTCATATAGACGTTGAAGGAGACAGAATCAAAGGTTTATTAAGACCTAGGCATTCAGTGTATCCTCTTGTTGAATGGAAAGGAAATGAAGCGATATTTCCGATAAATGAACACAAAATAAGGATAATAATACCAGAGATTACATTAAATTTTAATGGGAATCTTTACGTCGGTGGAAAGGGTAAGGGAATTTTTCTCGGCTTTCATAGAAATGAAATTAGACAGCTAGAAGAAATAGCTAAACAGAAAGGTGTAGAACCAATTGGCAGAGAGTCTAAAGCTTAAAAACATTTTAGTATTATGCACTTAAAATTCTCATAGTTTAAAGTCTAATCCTTATTAGTTTTCAAGCTTATATTACCAACCTTCTACAATTCGAATATTTTTGAAGGTAAGTATTTATTCATTTTCTTGAATTAGCCTTGTTTATTACCCATTTGAGTAGGTTAAATTTAAATTGCAGGGGCTAAGTTTTACCCGAAATGGCCCAAAGAAAAGATTTATTCATTAGGGAATCCTCCGGGTTAGTAAGAGAAATAAGTCCTTGGGCTTCATTATCGGCAACCTTTGGATTAGTTACCGGAGGAGTTCCTATTTTAATATTAAGTTGGCTTTTTACAGCTCCTGGAGCAAATTGGGTTTTATCATTCCTCTTAATGCTACCGCCAACACTAGGAATGGCTTTCTTATTTTATATTGCTGGTATATCAATGCCTAGAGCCGGAGGAGATTATGTATTTAATAGTAGAGCTGTTCATCCTGCTATTGGTTTTATCAATTATTTTGGACTTTTTGTGGCTTTTGCACTGTCCTTAGGATACTATAGCTACTTGGCGGCACAGTGGTTTGGTTATTTATTTTCCTCTATAGGTTTAGCTTACTCTAATCAATTTTTCCTTAGCTTAGGTTGTTGGTTTTCTAGCACTACTGGAAGTGTAGTTATTGGAATATTAGTAGTTTTCCTTTCAATTATATTATCTATAATTCCTAGAGTTCAATGGCGTTTCGTATTTTGGGGAGGAATAATAACCCTTATCTCATCAATAATAATGTTTGTATTCCTCCTTCAAATAACACCTACATCCTTCTCTACAGCATTATCTTCTTCAACTGGCATTCCTAACGCATATAATGAAGTAATAAATGACGCAATGTCTAATGGACTAAAATTCTATCCCTCATTATATGCTACCTTTCTTGCTGGTCCAGTAATATGGTACTACTATACCTGGTATAATTTACCTGCATCTTGGTCTGGAGAAATGAAACAAGTGAGGAAAAACGTTTTATACTCAATTATAGTTGCCATTTTAATAATATCTGCTTACTATATACTATTTACTTACATAAATTTAAGAGCATTTGGCTGTAGATTCTTAACCTCCTGGAGTTACATTAGTAATTGTGGGATCAACGATCCTGTTTATAAATCACTGTCATCCATAGGAGACTTCACTCCATATTTTGCATTAATAGTTGATCACAATTTACTCATCTTCATGATAATGTTCATAGCTTTATGGCTTCCTAACTTCTATAGTAATCCCCCTTTAGTAACTTCCTTAGTAAGATACTTATTCTCATGGTCATTTGATAGATTAATGCCATCTTGGTTAGCTGACGTTAATGAAAATCTAAAGGCTCCAGTTAAAGCTACATTACTTGTAGGCGCTATGGGAATAATTGGAGTTCTACTTTATGCATTTAATACAGTTGTTGCATTAGTAGACGTTACTGTAATTTTTGAAATAGGTTACGCAATATTCGCTTTATCAGTAGCATTAATGCCTTATGTAAGGAAACAAGTTTATGAAAGATCAGTTCCAATAAAGAGAAAAATCTTGGGAATTCCTTTAGTTAGTTTAATTGGCTTTCCAGTATTCGCTTTCTTAATGTTTATCTTAGCTATAACTCGGGGAAATCCGATTCTTTTGCCAATTAATATTGAAACTTTAGCTAGCTTAGGAATAATATATGTTACTGGTAGCATAATATACATAATAGCGACACAGTTAAATAAAAGGAAGGGAATAGAAGTGTCTTTACTATTTCAGGAAATACCCCCAGAATAGTTTTGTTTATTTTCCTCAATATTTTTCTCTTCTCCTTTTTTAATGTAAAACTTTCTTGCTATCATAAATAACACTATTACAATATACGAGTCTACAAATGGAGCAAAGTCTGTAACATAAAAACTAAATTGTGTGTGATTACCTAACACGTAAACTAAGACAAAACCAAGCCATTCTGACCATGCGAACATTGTAGTCATTATCATCTTTAGGTTCTTCATTACAAAAGCCAAAGGAGTTGTTACAGCCCATAGAATCATTATAATTGGATTCACGTTAGCATAAAGTCCATGGCCCATGTTGAAAGGATGTATGTTTAAAAACCAATCCCATGGCTCTGAGATTTGAGTAACTGCATCTAAAGATATGTGCCCATTGCTTATATCCCAGACTACCGTATTTGCAATCTTTGCGTGAAGCCAAGCTAAAGGTCCACCTTCATAGATTATGATTGGCAAGGAAATAATGAGATAAACAAATGCTGGAATTCCTAGACCTAGGTAAGCTCTCTTAATCGGTTTTCTCTCTATTTCGCCAATGTAATATAACGCAGGGAAAATTAACATTACTGCTGGTTCTTTTGAAGCTATAGCTAAGCCTAAAAATATAGCTGACAATAACAACTTGTTCTTTAACAGAAAATAAAGACTAAGAAAACTGAAGAATGCTACATATATATCAAGCATTGCTATTCCGTGAAGTACCCATAAATTAGGGCAGGAAGCTAATATTATTGAAGTAAAAATTCCTCCCAGATTTCCTATTAGATCCTTACCTAATATATCCCTAGTAAAGAAGAATCCAGTTATTAAAATAAGATCGCCTATTATCCAGCTGGGTAGTCTCCAAGATAGTGGATAATAGCCCATGACTATGATAAATAT
Organism: Acidianus ambivalens; assembly: GCF_009729015.1. NCBI lineage: Archaea > Thermoproteati > Thermoproteota > Thermoprotei > Sulfolobales > Sulfolobaceae > Acidianus > Acidianus ambivalens. The sequence goes on from NZ_CP045482.1 coordinate 1,268,132, forward strand.
ATCCATAATATATTTCGCTAAAGGAGGATGGCAAATATTGATAAAAGTCTCAATGCCAGGTTTATCCGGATAAGGAAAATACATTGGTGGACTTATGTGAAAAATAAGTTTAAGCATATTATATGCTGCAGTAGGATACCAAACTTCGTCACCTATATAAGCGTTAATAGGAAGAAATGTTTTTATCGTAAAATATGTGTATGTAGCAACTATTACGGCAAGTAATGAGTAGAAGAGAATGTCTACATATTTTCTGCTCATAAAATGATTTTTATTTAGTTATAATTAAGTCTATTCAAAACTGCTATTAGATGATTTTAATGAAGAATAACTGTAACAAATCTCAAAATTATATCCTATTTTCTTGCATGTAACCTCGTTTTTATTCTCTATGATACTAAGCATGATATATAGGTTATATATTAGCTTTATAATCTTTATTGCATATAAAGTTGTTAAACACAATAATACTTTTCATGGTTCGATTAAACTTTATTATTTAACTTTAAAATTTCCTTTCCAAGATATTTTACTTGTTCAGGGATTTCTACATTAATGTCATTAAGCATGAAAAGACTTTCAATAAACGGAATAACTACTTTTATTCCTTCAAACTTATTGGCTAATCTCATTGCCTTATCTAAATCCTCTGGAAAAGGAGGAACAAGATTTATTACAATTCCTAAATATTGGCCAATTTTATGAGGGGTTTGCTCTATTTCTTTTATGTATTTAAGGGTCGACTCTATAGAAATTTCGCTCGAATCTGATATATATAGCCTGAATATTTTTTCATCTGGAAAAGTTTCCCTAAATATTCTTAATTCGCATTGTACTTCATCGTCATTCCATTGTACCATTGAAGGATTATCTACTATAAACGCTTGAAATCCGTTTCTAACTATTTCTTGATATTTTTCCTTAATTTTTTTGTACAATTTTTCGTCTCTTCTAATAATATCTAAATCTACGTAGAACCTAGCCCCATCTCCATATAGCTTAAGAATGTAAAAATCTCCTCCATCTTTTGTTTTAACTTCTTTAAAATAGGTTTGCTTATCTTCTTCTTTGTCCACTATTGAAGCTAATAATCCTTTTCCTTTTATTTTAGCTAAATTAGATACCCAACCTAATGGATCTCTATCAATTAGTAAAGTCTTTACTCCATTCTGTGAAAAATATTTTGATAAAAGTAGTGCTATAGTCGATTTACCGACTCCGCCTTTAGTACTTAGTACTGAAAGTCTCATTGTCTAATCAAATTATTTAAAAGATTTAAAGTTTTGTACACTTCGCTCTAACATTTTTAAGAAAAATTAGATTAACATTTTAGGTCTTATTTTGAACTTTCTATATAGTAATACGAGTAATGACGGTGCTAGATAATACCATAAAAGCGAGGTCTCCAGGATTGCTGCAACTGATAAAGCAAATCCAATTTCCTGTAGTATTGCTGCTTTTACTAACATTAAAGATCCCATGGTTCCAGCAAATATTAAGCCTAAGAATATGATAGTCTTTCCAATAGCTTTAACGCTCTTCCCTACTGCTGTTTCCATGTTCTCTCCTTTCTCTATTTCTTCATGAATTCTTGCTATTAGGAATATGTTATAATCCATCCCAATTCCAATTATTATCGCAACTAAAAATAGCGGTACAACTGCAAAAATTCCATAGCCTAAGATATTTACAAATATTAACCTCTCTAAGCCCAGTGTTATTCCTACTGCAGACATTATAGTAAATATTACAACTCCTGAAACTGAGAATGATCTAGTCATAATTACTAACAACACGTACATAGTAACAGTAATTAACAAGAATATTTCCAGAAAGTCTGTCTCTATAAAGTGTAATATATTATAAAGGTCTACTGGTCCTCCTCCTACATAACCTATATGCAAGCTCTCTATATTTTCTACAACTCCGAAAGCTTGAGTTGAGAAGGGTGGGTATTTTTGATTTACTACAAATAACATATATCCATGCGATATGTACTCAGTATAATTATATTCTGATAGTTTGCAGTATGGAATTAGTCCACCGTAAGGCGATACTGGAGACTCAACAGCAGTAACCCCAGGTATAGATGAAAGTTCTTTGTATATGTGAACCGCATAGTTGTAGGTAGTTTGATTGAAGGTTGAAATAGGTACTACTACATATATTGGAAATACGTTTGACGTAGTAAATTCTTGACTTAATAGGTTAACTCCTTCACTTGCTTGAGAAGGTGGCATTAGACCTAGTATATTGGTACTTAATGGCATAGATAATGCTATCATCGAGAAAATTACTACCAAAGTAACAAATATTCCTACCTTAGTAGCTGGTCTGGAGACTGAATAACTTTTGTTATTATTATTTCTATTAAACTTTGCTGGGAAGAATAACTTATCTCCTGCTGCCTTTAATATTGACGTGAAAAGAGTAGTTGCAGAAAGCCATACTACAAATACTGCTAGCATTTCAGAAATTGAAGTATCAGAAACCAGCGGTACATTGTAAATGTAAAGGAACAAGAAAGATAGCATTACTACAAGTGCAGTTAAAGTTACTGCCCTTCCTCCCCATCTTACTGCTTCTTTTGCTGCCTCATCTTTTGATAAGCCGTTTCTCCTTTCTTCTATGTATCTACTTGAGATGAAAACTACGTAATCTGTGCCAAGTCCTAAAGCTAATAATAACACTTGGCTAGGAGTTAGGAAGTCAACAGTTATGCCTAGGAGTTTTATTACTATAAGCCATATTAATACAGAAGATACTAAGAATGCTGATAAGTATATTCCTAAAGGAACGAAAGCCGCTACAAATGATCTGAAATATATTCCAGTAATTATTATAGCTAGAGCTATTCCAACCGGGATTGCTATTGCAAAAGCGCTATTAGCTAATCCTCTAAGTTGTTGATCTATAGGTTTAGGTCCGGTTAAGTAAGAGGTTAAAGGAATTATATTTTTAACACAATTTTGAAAATCCTTTGCCTCATTTATTGTGAAATTTCCTTTCATTATAATCAAATAGTAATTCTTATAGTACAATGCATCCGTAATATTTGGAATTGGCGTCACTGGGAATTCGTTGTCTCTAATCAGTTCTGAAACTAATGAAGATACACTTTCGTTCCTAGAAAGAACTTCTTGTAATAGACTTCTATTTACACATATTATTGGAGTAAAATTGACATAATTGCTTATTAATTTTGCAGTTAAATTATACACGCTGTCGTTAGTGGCAGTTTGCAAATAAATTAAGAATTCTTTAGGAGTTATGTTTGAAGCGTTAAGTATTGGTTGAAGTTTGCTTAACTTAGGTGAGATAAGATATGCGGTTAAGTTACTTATATTATGATAATAGAGTAACTGTTGGAAGAACCATTGCGGCAATTTACTTTCGTTAGAAGCCTGGAGGGAAACGAAGTTAACATATTGCGAATATTCAGTAAAATTACTTATTTCGCTAACTAAAGTCGGGGAAACGTTATACTGAGAACTTACGTAATCTACTGCAAATTCATAAGGGGATTTACTTAAATTATAATAAACTGCAGAAATGAATGGTCTCTCAGTTACATTAGCCTTAGAAAGTATAAGATCATAAGCAAGTTCCTTGAAGTTTGTTTGGTTTAAAACCTCCTGGAGAAATGTTTCGTTAAGTCCGGTCTTTTCTGAATAGATGTTTAATAGTACATCTTTAGGTTGATTATAGTACAACTCCTCAGCAAGTTCGAGAGGTACGTGTTTTGTCTCATTAATATAATTTACTGTAAACTCATAGTAAGGAAGATTTTCTTCAAAATTGCTTATATTTATATAGTTTTCTAAATATAAAATGAATGAATTATTGGGAATAAGCAACGATGCGTTTTCTATGCTTATCTGTGCTCTTTGTACGAAGTTTGTGCAGTCACTCTCTAGCCAGAATTTATAGAACGCATAGAAGAATTTACTCTCGTTCACGTTATTTATTAGTTTGCTTACTTCTTCGAAAGCTTTTTCGCTAGAGTATGTGAAGTTATGCGTTTCATTGTATATTTCCAGGAAATTCTTTAAAAATAAGGAAGTGTAGCCATAAAGGAAAAGTGATACATTATGTGCTGTAGAGTTTATTTCTATTTCTCCTTCCTTTATTTTACAGAATGTTGATAAATTATTCAGCATTCCTTGGTGAAGCTGATAAAGCCTAATTGTAGTTTCATTAATTTCGTTACTAACGTTAATAAATGCAACTTCGACTTTTTTTGTTCCATAATTTAGTTCCTCTAATTTTACGATAGTATTATTTAACTCTATGTATTTACAACTAAGATTATTTTCAGCTTTAATTTCTCCACTCTTTATCTCCAGGATTTTTAGGTAAAGAGAGTTTGTTGAATTCTGTAATTTTGATAATGTAGTATTTAGTAAATTCCTTTCTAGAGAGTAATAACTTATAACTGTTATATTTTCGTATGAAGTTAAATTTGCCAAAAATAATGAATATGGAGTAACGTTTCCTTCTATTATTAGAATCGCGTTAGCCCCAGAAGCTCCTTGCAAGTGAAAATATTTTGAAACTATGTTCTCAGCTTGGGCAGAAGTACTACCTGGTGTCGATATGTTTATTTGATAACTAACGCTCTTGAAGAAAAGGGTTGAAAAAGGTGCAGATATTGCGAGCACAATAATCCATATAATGAGCACAACGTACCATTTTTTTGAAATAAACTCTGAAAACCTTGAATTCATACGTGAAATAGATATATCTAAAATATAAGCTTTTCTAGGGAGTTTAACTAACCTTCTTTGGAATATCTCTATGTAAAAAGCTAATGAATGCTATAATTATTGCGAAACTCGAATAACCCAATATGTATGCAATAGCCGCAATAGTAGTTCCCGGAACTACAGGAAAGATTTCCAATGCCTCAACTATTATTGTAGCATGAGGGATTCCCTGAGCTATTATGTAAGGTAACTCCGTAGACCCCCACGCAGGTAAGGAAATAGCTATACTTATTAAGAAATACAAGCTGGTTAACTTAGCTACAAAAAGCAATACTGCACCAATTATTATTGAGCCTATTAGAATAGTACTAGAGACTAGAAATGCTAAACTGCTTCTCCTAAAAATTTCACCAAACATAAAGCCTATTGAGAAGAAAGTTAGAGTTGAAAATAAAATTGATAACACTACTACTGGCAAGTATTGGAGTTCTACTTGATTTCCAAAGAAAGAGAATGAAAAATTAACGCTAATGCTACCATAAGTAGATAGATTAACATTACTAACAAATAGCCTCCCAAGAATTTACCTATTAAAAATGATAATCTTGTAATAGGTTTAGTCATGAAGAAATCTACTGTGCCTTGTTCGTATTCCTCAGACATTGCCCCAGATGAAATAGAAATGGAAATAAAGTGAATTAGCAAGCTTTGCGGTAAAAGTACTCCTGCTAACCATAACAAATCTTCTATAGGAGATAATAATTTTTCTATTCTGGGCGTTCTAAACTCAGCTAGGGAAAGATATACTCCTATTTCGAATAGGAAAGTGATTGCAATTAAAGTTATTACCTTCTTTCTTGCAATTGCTCTCTTAATTTCATAAATCATAATCTTCTCAATCATTAGACATTGCCTCTTTAACTATGTTTAAGTATGCCTCCTCTAGTTCGTTATCTAAGTAAAAAGACCTAATTCTTACTCCAGCCAAAACCAACCTTTTAATAAGTTCTTCCCTCTTATCCTCAGTAAGAGTTAAGATAACCTTATTTTTACCTTCCTCTTCCACTCCCTTGATAAAGTTTATTTTGTTTGCTTCAGCCTTTAGGTTTTCAATATCTTCAGTTTCTACTATTACCCTTATCCCTAAAAATCTCTTTATTAAATCCTCTACAGTTCCTTCAAAATACACAGAACCTTTAAAGATGAAATAAACTTTGTCTGCAATTTTCTTTACGTCTTCCATTTCATGCGAAGTCATTAGAACTTTCCTACCGTCTTTTGCAATATTTTTTACCATACTTCTAAAGTTTGTTATTAATACTGGGTCAGTACCCATATTAGGTTCATCCATTATTAGAACTTCAGGATTACCAAGCATTGCTTCGGCTATAGCTATTCTTTGTATCATTCCTTTACTATATTTTGCAATTTTCTTATCAGCATTTTCTGTCATTCCTACCATTTCAAGAAGTTTAGGAATTTCGGATTTATCAACACCCTTTATCTTTGCAGAGAATTCAAGTACTTCCCTCCCAGTAAGGAAAGGGGGGAGATTAGGTAATTCTTGAATATAACCTATCTTTTTGAATATTGATTTATCCTTAAATGGATCTTTATCTAAAATTCTAACTTCACCATCGTCTGGAAAAATCAAGCCCAAAATGATTCTGATTAAAGTAGTCTTTCCAGCTCCGTTAGGGCCCAATATAGCAGTTATTTTACCTTTTTCTGCCTTTAAACTAACTCCGTTTAATGCCGATTTATTTCCATATTTCTTTCTTATTCCTTTCGCAATTATCATGTAAAATAACATTGCATTTAGGAATTTTTATTCTTGTGTTATTCCCTCCATTTCATAGCATATCTAGGTAATGATATAAAGACCACGCTCTCTAAGATAAATACTACGATCGCTAGCAAACTCATTTTTTGTAAATTTAGTAACCCTTGAACTATCATGGATGCTGATGTTGAAGGAGATAGCAATAGGGCGTATAGTACATCTTTTGGAAGTATTGAATACGGATAATAAAGAGGAGGAAGTATTGTAAAGATTAACGAGAGGAAAGTCGATAACCCCCAAGAATGCCTAGTATGCTTTATTAAGCTGGCCAGAGTTATTGAAAGAGATGTTGTCGATATGAGCAATATTGCTGATATTCCTAAAATAGCAAGTAATTGAAAAGCAGAGAAAACGTGAAAGATTAAGCCTAGAATAATGTAAACTAGTACTCCGGGCAAAGTGTAGATGAAATTTCCCAAAGTCAGTCCTAGGATATAATCCATTGGGCCTATTTCAGTTGCTACCAATAGATCTTGTAACCTTAACTGTAATCTTAGGAAAGCAAAATCTCCTATTAATGATATAGAATTAGATACTATTACAGAAATTAATCCACCCACTATTCCGTAAGCAAGGAGTTCACCTTTGGATATTATATAAATGAAGAAAAGTAAAGATAAAGGTAAAGATAGATACGCCAAAATGTAAATTGGTGCCCTTCTTATGTTAGAGTATCCGTAAAACCAGGCAAATGCTAAAATAAAGTTACTCCTCGTCATAATATAACCCCTTCATTATCATTACATCTTCTAGGCTTATTGGTTTTATTACTACCCCTTTTCCTACAAGTTTCTTCGCTTCTTCTTCATCAACATAGGAAAGACTTAAATTGCCAACTCTTATGTCTCCTTTTCCTTCTACCCTTACCTTACCCCTTAATGGAGATAATAAGTCCTCAACTGTTCCATATTCTACTAACTTTCCTTTGTTTATTATTGCTATTTTGTCGCAAAGCTCTTCCGCTTCTTCCATATAGTGGGTTGTTAAAATTATCTTTGACTTCATTTGCTTAATTGCAGACCATACTTCCAATCGCGAAATAGGATCTAAGCCCGTAGTAGGCTCATCTAAAAATACTACATCTGCATTTGAAGCTATTGCCATAGCCACGAAAACTTTTCTTTTCATTCCTCCTGATAATTCGTCTGTAGGTTTATCCATTACATCTCCTAATCCAACTTCTTTAAGTACATATTTAGCGGTCCTTAATGCTTCGGAAATTGAAAATCCTCTCGCTGTCAAATACATCGTTACATGCTCTAAAGGCGAAGCTATTCCCATGGGTGAAGCTTCTTGCGGAATGCTTGCTATTATTTTCCTTACTCTCTTTACGTCTTTAATCACGTCAAACCCTTCTATTAATGCCTTGCCAGAAGTGGGTAAAAGCTGAGTAGAAAGAATTCTAATCAAAGTAGTTTTCCCGGCTCCATTTCTACCTAGTATGCATGAAATTTTCCCATCTAGAGTAACAGTAAGCTCGTCTAAAGCTCTTGTCCCATCCTTATAAACCTTGGTTAGTCTGTCAGTAAAAATCATAAGGAAATAATTCCATTTGAGGTAAAAAGATTGACATGACTATGCTAAAACAAACGGCAATGTATAATAATTATTCTAACATATTCTTAAATGCCGTTAAAGGATATAGTATTTATGCAAACTCAAACACCGCCTGGACAAAAATACATCAAGAAGTTTATATATTATGCGGCATTAGGAGTTCCAGAAGTTAACATCCAGCAATATAGACTAAAAATTTCTGGTCTAGTTGAAAACCCTATAGAATATACTTACGATCAACTCTTGACAATGATAGATACTAGATATACAAGAGATTTCCATTGCGTAACTGGATGGAGCGTAAAGGACGTTTATTGGGAAGGAGTTAAAATAAAAACTTTAGTCGAGAAGGCAAAAGTTAAAGAGGAAGCAAAATGGGTAATATTTTACTCTCTAGATGGATATACTTCAGTAGTTCCAAAGGAAGATGTGTTAACCGAGGATTCAATAATAGCTTTGAAAATTAATGGCAAACCCTTAAGTATAGAGCAAGGATTTCCTGCAAGGCCCTTTATGCCTCACCTTTACGGTTGGAAGAGCGCAAAGTGGTTAACTGAAATAGAGTTTACTTCTAAATATGTAGACGGTTATTGGGAAGAAAGGGGCTATAATGAGAGAGGTAACGTATGGGAAGAAGAGAGGTTTAAAGGACAAGGAGGTAGGCATCATTTACCTAGGAGACCAATTTTAACCTAAGCATTCCTTTACTTTTTGAACTACTGCCTCAATTTCTTCCACCGAAGGAGAAGGCACAAAAACTCTCCAGCTTTCGTCATTTATTGATGGAGTAGCTAAAATTGCTGATATCAGATCTCTGCAAATTTTATCCATTTTATTAACATCTTTTCCTTCCTCGATTTTTTCCTGAACGTAAGATTTTATTAAAAGCATTGCAGTTAAAGGTTTGCCCATTTTTGCAAGGCTTATTGCTTCATCCATAACATATGATATTAAAAGAGAGTAAATATTCGTTCATGTTTTGATGAGTTTTATAATTTATGATTCTAGATCAGTATTATGAAATATAGAACTGTTAAGCTTAGGATGATAATAAGCCTTATACTAGTTGTTATAGCATTTACTTTAGCTTTCATGTTATTACCTTACCTCAATATGACAAATAACACCTCTATAACTAGTGCTATAGTAGTTAATTCTCAAATAGTAGATAAATATTTTGGAGGAAAGTGGAATGAGAATAATAGTCTTTCAGGTTATGTAGAACCAGAAAAGTCATATTACATAGTTCATTTCTATAACGGCACTACGGATAATGTTAGTTCTGGAAACTTCACGCTCATTAATCCTACAATAAGTAAATACCTTGGAATAATAGAGGTTGAGCTTAGAAATATTAATTTTACAACATTTTATAACGAGAATCAGACACTCTCAATTATCATATTAAATTACACGTCGACTATGGAACCTAAAAATATTTATAATACAATATATACCACATTTAAGGACAATAGTAAGGTAATAGCGCTAAGCTTTCATAATATAAGCAGCAATGCGTTTATAGCTTCTATAAACTGTTATCAATTTTCTATAGGATATTCTGGTAACGAGATCGTTATAGTATTCTATAAGGGATACGAAGACGAGTCATTAGCAATAACAGATCTAACTAATTATATGCTATGATGTTGTTGAAGTAGGAATTACACTATTAAATTTGTCATAAAGAGCTTTATGTTTCTCCTTTATCTCTTCCAGTACTGCTCTTATTCCCTTAAAAATATTTTCTGGGGCAGAAATCTCGTTTAATCCAAAGGGTGATTGTAAGTACGCTTTTCCGTCTTTAATTACAATTTGGACTTTAGATAAAACTTCTCCAGTAGTAACTTCGTAAGTTACTTCCTCAGCGATGTGAACTTCATTTCCTACAAGGAATATTTTTATTGTAGATCCTTCAAAACACATCTCTAATGAGTCCTTTTCTGGATAAATTGAAACTTTCATAGAAAGAAATTTGCCGTGAATAATTTAACATTTTCTACAATTTAAAACTCTAATCTATAGAAAAACGAATAAAAAGAAAAGAAGAAAAATAGCTTAACTTATTGTGAATGTAGCAGTCTGTTTTGCTAAAACTTTTGATGAAACTGCAGGAGTATATAGCTTTATGTGGTATGTTCCAGGAGACAAATGGAATGGCAATTGTAACTGGAACTGTGCTTCGCTACCTAATATTACTACGAAGCCACTGTACCAATTTGTGTAATCTTTCTTATTCTCATTCCAAGGTGCTTGTATTACCTTGACTGTATCGTTAGATATGTTGTATGAGTATAAGAATACGTGCCACGTTGAGTTGTAAATTTCCATTATTGGTGCTGATGCAGGATATGCATCTGGTCCGCAGCAATCAGTGATATTCAATATCAAATATGTTCCTTTTGCATTCTCATAAGCCGAAACATAAGTAATTTTCAGTAGAGGTATCTTTGAGTGGTTAACTAAAGGTCCTACAACATTACCGTAAGCCCACTGACCCGTAGCTAATATCCAACCAACTACCAGTATAGCGAATATTATACCAATTATTGTTACTCTCTCCATTTCCATCACCACAATTTAATCCACTTGAGTATAGGCACGTTAGCAATAGGCCTATCTCCTAGTTTCTTATATAGGAAGTAATCCAATCCCCAAACTCTTCCCGCAGCAGTTAACATTAGCGTTACTGAACCTGCAGTTAATAGTGCTCCTATCTGCCATTCGTCTTCGCAGGTTGAACCTAACCAGTAAGCTGGTGCAAAACCTACAGACATTGCTAGTGCTCCTAGTGCTGCTAGCCTAGTTAAAAGACCTATGATAATAAATAATCCGGCTATTATTTCGATATAACTAAAGACCGTTAAGAAAGTTACGTCAAGCGATCTGTTTTCTAAGGTCATTAATAAGAGTCCTTTAAAAGGTCCTGCATGTGGTAAGAAGTTTACTAATTTCCCTCCTACAAAAGATGCAGAATTTGGATCCAACTTTGCAGGCTTTAATACGGCCTTTCTTAATCCTCCATCTAAGAACATCCAGCCTACTGCAAATCTTACTGGGAATAAGTACTCCATCCTTGTCATTTTCTCAGTTCTTTTGAACTCCTCTGATTGTTTTCCAGACATCTTACCACCAAAGTGTATATTTGTTTACTAATATTAAAAAGGTTATCTTTTTATAACTTTAAAACGTTTAAAGCTATGGAACTTTGTTTACATAATTTAAAAAAAGCAAGAAAATCCTGTGTAAAAATGTATACATTTATACATTAATGTTGATACATTGTTAATTCGTTGTTCTTTAACGTTTCTGGCCCTAAGGCTAATCCCAAAATTGCAATAATTGAACCAAGAGTTAAAATACTGAAAGCCGATGTATTTAATGGAAGTTTAGTAGAAACTAGAGATATAAGTAATGGACTAAAACCTGCAGCTATGAAAGCTCCATTATAGGAGAATCCTACTCCAGTAGCTCTACTAAAAGTCTTAAACCTTTCTGCCAAATACGCTGGAGTTAATGCTGAAGGGAAATTTATTAAGAATCCGAAAAGCATAACTGTAAATAGTGAGAAACCACTAAAATAGAAAATTCCTGCACCTATTGTTGCTAATATGACATATCCGATTCCTGTAAATTTCCTTCCTAAAAAGTCAGAAATTCCTCCTGCTATTATCATTGCGGGTATTCCTGCTAAATTCATGTAAAATGCATACTTGCCAATTTCTGCTTGACTTAAGTGAAGGTATTCTCCAAAGAATACTGGAGCGAATTGCGGTCCTGCATAAATCATCATCCAGAATCCTATCATTACTAATATGGTCTGCCATATTGGTTTCAAACCTTTAATTGGATTATCTTTCTTACTCTCTACGTATATTTTAGGTTCTGTCATTCTTGATCTTATGAATACTGCAAGCCCTGCAGGTAGAACACCGATAGCGAAAATATATCTCCAGCTATTAAGTACAAGGCTAGGTATACTAGCAAAATAAGCGAAAAGGAGGTCTACTATAACAAATCCAATTAAAGTTCCAGACTGCATTATCCCACCAAATAGTCCCCTCATCTTTCTAACGCTTTCCATTGCAGTAGTGAAGCTTGAGGATACGTCTCCGCCTATAAATATTCCTTGTAAGATTCTAAGTAATGATAGAAGAATTGGAGCTAAAATTCCTATTTGACAATAAGTAGGTAAAATTGAAGTTATTCCTATAGACAATGAATATCCTAAAACAGTAAATATTAATGTTCTTTTCCTTCCATATTTATCAGCTATATAGCCAAAAATAAAACCGCCTAAAGGTCTAAATAACACTGTGAAAATTATTGGTAATACTGCACCTAATGTTCCTAAAGTTGGGTAGAATAACTTTTCTAGTAGAGTTGAAGTTATGACTACTGCCCCTAGGTCATAAGAATCCATGATCCACGATATATAGGAACCAATATAGTTGGAGACTGGTCTTTCACTCATATTAAAAGGCTTTGGCGTTTATTTAAAAAATTATCTTTCAATCTATTGAAAATAGATTATCAGATTTTAATCTAATTGTAGAAAAATAACTTAAAATACGACATAGTGAGATAAGATGATAATAATGATAATTATTAATTAAAGTTATATCGTTTTGTTTATACATTACGTAGATAATGCTTATATTTAATTCCTAGAATACTATATATCGATCCGTATGAGTATAAGCAAGACGTTTAGCGGTGTTACTTCATTTATAGCTTATACTTTAGCCACTTACGTAATGGTAGCACCAGCATTTACTGTGAAACAATTTGAATTACCAGCATGGTTAGCATTTTTAATAGTGTCTATACCTTTTGGAGGAAGAGTTATTGGATCTTTGCTTTACCAAAGAATTGTTGCAATCCTAGGATCTAGGTTAACTTTCTTATCTTCAATGGTAGCTTTAGGAATATTATCAATAGGAAGTAGTACTTTAAATGTTCCTATATTAATACCTTTAAGGTTATTAGTTGGCGTTGCATTCGGTATAGCTACTTCTTTAGCAGTTGAACAGGCAGTAAGATCTGGAAATAGGTTAATAATTGCTTTAACAATGAGTGGTTGGGCTTTCGGATGGATAGGTGGTGCATTATCTTACTTAGCTTTAGGAGAATGGCAATTGATTGCATTAAGTGGAGCAATAACTTTGCCTTTCTCAATGTTATACAAGAGGGTAAGTATATTTTCAGTTGAAGTAGGAAAGCTCGGAATACCTTCAATATCTTCAATTTTGATATTTTTCTTCTCCTTTGAGCCAGCATTCGCATTACAGTTAGCCCCTGCAATTGTTGAAACTCAAGGAGGAATAATTTGGCTAATAATAGGTTATATAGCAGCAATACCAATGTACATTTTCGTTCCAGTAATATCCTCACTATTAGGTGAAACTAGAACAGCATTACTTTACACAATGACTTCAGCAATAAGCGGAGTTACATTTTTCCTCACCGGTTCCCCTTACGTTCTAGTAGTTTTCACTGCCTTTGGTTTAGGAATTAATTCAATAGCGCCTAGATTAGCAGCCTCTTATGGAGCATCTGCAAGAAATATGGGAATAGCTTTGAATACTGCAGCGCTAGGAGGAGTTGCAGTTCCAGTAATAAGTTCCTTCGATATTAAGTTCTTAGCTTCGTTATTTACTGCCTTATCAATGGTTATCCTTCTAGTAATGAGCGTTAAGAAACCAAATGCTCTACTAGTTAGCTCTGCATAAAGTTATTTTCTTCTCTTCTTCTTCATTTCTATGATATTTGAAGTAAAACCTAGAAATCGTTATTTTGAAATTTTAGCTAAGGGAAGAGAAGGAGTAGTAATTTTTCCTACTTATGTTCCTGGGTCTTATGTAATAAGAGAGCTAGAAAGAAATATTGTAGAAATTGAAGGAATTAGAATATCAAAGAATAGATTTTATGTAAAGGGCAATTTTAGGTATTTAATTTATGCATTAAGCAAAGATCAAAGAGAAGCTATTTCTACACTCGACTATATTTTTATTAATCCGCCAGCAGTTTTCCCTTTTCAGGAAATTAATGAAGAATATTGCGTAAAGCTAGATTTGCCTCCTAACTGGAAAATATCAACTTCTCTCAAGAAGAAAGATGGAATGTACTGTGCTAATAATTATGATGAGTTTGCTGATTCTCCAATAGAGGCTTCCCCATATTTAAAGGTACTAAAAATCGACGATAAGCACGTTGTTTCTACAATAGACGACCTGGATGTTGAAATGTTAAAGAGGATCGTTAGTGAGGCAGATAAAATTCTAGGAGACGAAGATAATTATGTTTTTCACTTTAGGAGATCTGACAAGGAGTTAGGAGGGATAGAGCACTCAAATTCCTCAGCAATAGTAGTTAGCTGGGATAGGGAGAAGCTAGCAACTTTATTTGCTCACGAGTATTTTCATCGCTGGAACGTTAAGAGACTCATTCCGGCAGATCTTAAGCACAATTATGAGAAAGAGGTCTATACATCGCTTTTGTGGTTTGCTGAAGGTTTCACTGATTACATGGCAGTAATAATTTCGTTGAGGGCAGGAGTTCTCGATAAGAAAGATGCAGTAAAGTATGTGGCAAACTCGTTATCTAAGTTAACTTTTCCTGGAGCTAAAAGGACAAGCTTAGCAGAATCTTCATTTACTACATGGATAAAATATTATAGGCAAGATGAGAATTTCTTAAACTCCTCAATTTCATATTATGATGGAGGTTTGGCCTTAGCCTTATACGTTGATTTAGAAATGTCAAAAAAAGGGAAAAGGATAGATGACTTGTTTAAGGAAATTTATGAAAAAAGAATTTATTCCTTCGACGATTTAAACAGAATTTTAAGGGGAAAATATGAGATCGATATAGAAGACCTTGTATACGGCCCTGCAGCGAAAATTCTTGAGCAATTAAAAGACGATGTGAACATAGAGTTTACAGATAGAGGGAAGCCTTATTATGGCATAATGCTAAAGGACAAGACTATAACATATGTGGAGGACAATTCTCCTGCAGATTTAGCTGGATTGATTCCTGGAGATCAGATAATAGGATTTAACGGCAAATCTAAATTGGAAGTTAAAGATTCTACTAAGCTTACAATAGTAAGAGAGGGTAGAATAAAAGAGGTTGTAGTAAATACTTCTCCAAATCCTGGACATAAAATAAAGGTAAAAATAGGAAAACTAGAATTCGAAAAAGAAGAAGGAATTTCTGATATAGAGATAATTTAATATTGAACCTTAGGTTTTTCAGTTACGTCCATTATATATTCATAGACCTCGTAAAGTACATAGAATAATAAGGCTGCAGGAATCCAAAATAGATAAGAGTATATAGCATTTACGTTCTCCAATACTATTTCTCCAGCCTCTACTGATGCTGCAAAGAATAATTCTAGTCCAACAAAACCTATCATGTATAAGAACCTCTTCCAATTTCTATCAATTAAAAGGAATAATCCAGCTGAAGCCGCAAAGGCGTATGAAGGTAACTCTAACCAAGAGTGAGGTAAAGTAAGTAGGAAAATCGCTGGAATCCAGCCTGGTATTCCTTGTGCATTTGAAACTGCAGATAAAACGTAACCTGTAGAGCCTATCGAAAATCCCATAATTCCTACTCCTAAAGCTGGAATAAATTCTGCTAATGCCACCTCATAATTATGAGTAAATATTGATAAGGCCTCTAATGGATAAGGCAAAGATACAATAGATGACCTCTCAGACTGGAATTTACTAGCTAGTTCTGGTTGATTAACTGGCAGTGCGGATGCTCCTATAAATATTAGTAGTTCTATTATAAAAAGTATAAAGAATACTAGGGTCTGTCTTCTCATTAATAAAAACCTTGGTTTTATGAGTTAAAAATCTTCTCCAATTATGTCGGAATAAGTGATTTTTCCTTTTCTAATCTTCTTAAGAATATTGCATTATTTATAACTTCATTTTCGTCAAAAGTTAAGTTATTAACAAGATTTTTAGACTCTGTACAATCATACGTTGATTTAGTGTACTTTAGCAAACTTTTAATGTAACTTGGCAACACGAGTTTAGCAAGGAATTCTGGAACATAAAGGTGAATTTGCTTATTTATTCCTAGTCCTTTTGCCATTAATTCAAAAAATCTAGTTACGTTTACTGGACTACACTCAGTAGCGTAAAAATATTTTCTTCCTTTAAAATCAGATAAATTCTTTATCATTTCTGCTATGTAATATGCGCTTATAGTGTTAAATTGGAAACTTAATCTAGGTATTATTCCTTTTTTTGCAAAATTATACATTGTTATAAATTGAATGTGAGCGGAATATCTACCATAAACTAGTGTAGGCCTAAGAATTACTAGAGGAAAATCGTACTTTTGAGAAATTTGGTAAACCTCCTTTTCTCCCTCATATTTAGTTTTTTCGAAAGGAGTTGAGGGATTTATTCCTTGTAAATGAGGCTCCTCAGGTTTTACGTTGTTTCCAGTTTTACCTAGAAGTCCGCTAAAGTGAATTAGAATTTTCTTTTTCCCTTCATTGTATGTTTCACCTACTGTCTGCGCTATTAACTTTGGTATCTCCACGTTGGCTACTCTTAGGCTTTCTTCACTACCTTGAATTTCTCCAATAAAATTTACTATAACGTCAGAGGATGAGATTTCTTCCTTTAATTTTTCCTTATCTTGTAAAGGATCTAACTTTACTACGTCTGCTTTACCTTTTAGTATATCCTCGGCGTATATTCTCTTTACCGGATTTAAGCTCTTATAAGTTACCTTAACTTCTCCAAATTTCGATAAATATTCGGCAACATGTGTAGAAACAAATCCTAAGCCTAAAAGTAAATATTTCATAAATGTTACTCTCCTAAGACTTCTTTAACTTTCTTAAATAAGTTTGGATCACCAAGGACAACTAATTTTTCTCCTTTCTTTAGCAATGTATCCTTTTCAAAGTAAGGGTTAAGCTTTCCATCTTCTTCTATTATTGCCAAAGGAAGAATACCAGAAGGTAGGTCTCTTATTTTAATCTCTTTTTTAATTTCAAATAATCCTATTATTAAATTTTCGCTTCTATCGTGAAATATAACCCCGGCAACATTGTTAGATATTGCTGCCGCAGCTGTTATTCTACCTACTATATCATCATTAGGAATTACTAAATCTGCACCTGCAGTTTTAAAAACGTCGACCATATTAGAGTCTTTTACTACACTAATAACTTGTAACGGAGGATTTATCTTCTGTATCTTTAATGTTATAAGCAAAGTATCCATGTCATTTTGCATTGAGACTATTGCATTTTTTGCTTCTAAAATTCCTGCAGATAATAAGTTCTTATCATCCTTTGGATCTCCTATTATTACTCTATCGTTTCTTATTTTATTCGCTATATCCTTAGAAGGAGTTAAAACTATGTAATCGACGCCAAGCCTTTCAAGTCTTCTAACAGCACTCGCTATTATTTCGCCTTCTCCTACTATTACAGTATGTCCTTTCATATGACTTCCCCTCCATCTAGCTTTAGCGTCCTGCCATGTACTCCTATTTATTACAGTACTAACTATTGATTGAATTATGCTAGTATAAAGTCCTACTGCAAAAATTATTGTAATTATAAGAACTATTTTTTCAGTGTCCGTCATTTGCGAAATGTTTGGGGCGTATAAACCTACAGTAGTAACTACATTAACACCAGCATAAATTGCGGATATAAAATCTAAGTGCTGGTAAACCATAAAAACCCAAGCATTTATATAAACTGCTAAACCTAACAATAGTATTTGAGGAAGAATTTTCCTTAAGACGGAGTATGGAGCAACGAAGTTCTCAATTAAAGGTATTAAATATCTATTCCAAATCCTTGTCCTATCCACGTTAAGCCCTTAATCTCACTAAGGATTAATAAGCTTTACCATATCCTCCACCACCTGGAGTTTCCACTAGTATTACGTCTCCTTCATTAACCTCTTCAGTGAATTTGCTAGGATACTCCTTACCGTTTATTGTAACTCTCCCAGGTTTTCCTCTTTCTCCTCCTTCTAATCCCCAAGGTCCTATCTTAAACCTATCAGCCAGTATAGATATCTTGGCTTTAGACAGCAGTTTAAATCCCCTAATTATTCCATCTCCTCCTTTGTGAAGCCCATTACCCCCACTACCTTCCCTTATTCTATATTCTATAAAGAGAATAGGATATTGTCTTTCGGCTATTTCTATTGGCGTATTTAAAGTGTTGGTCATATTATTTTGCACTGCAGATACACCGTCCTTACACGGTCTCCCACCGCTACCTCCACCTACAGTTTCATAATAAGACCAATATTTTCCTTTGTAGATACCACCCATCATTATATTCATCATAGTTCCTGAGGCCGCTGCAGGAACTTTAAGGAACTTACTCATAGCCAGGAAAGTTACGTCTGCTATTCTTTGCGAAGTCTCTACGTTACCCCCGCCAACTGCAGCAGGTTTTAAAGGATTAACTAGGCTTCCTTCCTCAGCTTTGACGGTTATTAAAGAATAGAATCCATCATTTGTAGGAACTTCTCCTACCATAGACCTAACTGCAAAAGAGACCGCAGAATAAGTTACTCCTAGGACAGCGTTAAGTGGTCCTTCAATTTGCTTGTGAGTTCCTTCAAAGTCTGCAATTATTCCTTTTTCTTCTACCCTAAGTTTAATTTTTATAGGTAGTAGTGAAGATCCCCATTCTAAATAGTCTTCTGCTTCATATTCTCCTTTTTTCCATGTATTTATTACATTTAGTGCAAGTCTTCTAGAGTAATCAATAGATTCCTCCCATGATTGTCTTATATCTCCATATTTTTCGAATAACTGTCTTACTCTTTCTTCTCCTAGCTTATTTGCAGATATCTGAGCCTTTATATCTCCTAGTGAGAAATCTGGAACTTTGAAATTTTCCTTTATTATCTTAATTATTTCGTCATTTAAGCTACCTTTTTTAGTTAACTTTACTGGTGGAATTACTACGCCTTCTTCATAAATTGTTTTGGCGGTAGGATTTATTGAGCCTTGTAATGGGCCTCCAACGTCTACGTGATGGGCTTTATTTACTGCATAACCTACTAACTTTCCATTATAAAATATAGGAGATAATACTCCAATGTCGTTTAAGTGCGTTCCAGAAATATATGGGTCATTAAATATAATGGAATCTCCTTCCCCAAGCTCTATCCCTTCTTTTTCCAAGTAATTTAATACATTAAGAACGCCTATTTTAAACGACCCTAGGTGTACTGGTATATGTTCAGCTTGTGCAACTATTTTTCCTTCTTCGTTAACTATGGCACAGCTGTGATCCATTCTCTCCCTAATGTTTGGCGAAAGCGCAGATTTCTTTAATGAAACTCCCATTTCTTCAGCTATGAAGGACGTAGCCTTATGAACGATCTCCCACTTCATAGCTTACACCTTTGAAATCTTTATAAATCCGTTCTCATCTACTATCCCTTTCCAATTAGGTTTTATTACGATTGTTGAACTATATTCTTCAAGAATTGCTGGACCTTCTATTTCGTAATTGCTAGGAAGCTCTTCTCTCTTATATATAGGAGTTTCAATCCATTCATCAAAGTAGACCTTCCTAAATTTTACGTTAGGTTTACCGTCTGTTTTAGGTTTAGGCAACGTTACTTTATAAGATGGAACTATTCCAAATACTCTAATAGTCGTAATTTCTATATCTCTATCTAAAGTGAAGCCATAAATTTTTCTGTGTATAGTTTCAAAATCTTCCTTAATCTTTTTTACGTTACTTACTGGGATTGTAATTTCCCATCCTTGTCCTTCATACCTCACATCAGCATATCTTAAGTAATATTTCCCCTTTACCTTAGATTCCAACTCTTCGAAATCTTTCTCAAGATCCTTAGGATACGACTTTCTCGCTTCATATTTTTTATCAGCAAATAACATTCCTAAAGCAGAAAAAAGTCCAGGGTATGGGGGAATTACTACTGTAGAAATTCCCATCTCTTCTGCGAGATCAATGGCATATTGAGGTCCTGCTCCTCCATATGCAAATAGAGTAAAATCTTCGGGATCAAGACCTCTCTCTACTGTGACAAGTCTTATAGCCCTTCCCATTTCCATATTTGCTAGCTTTATTGCCTCGTTAGCTATTTCAACATAATCTCCTAATTTATTTAATCCCTTTATCGCTCCCTCTTTATCTAGTTTCATTTCGCCTGAGAGTAAAGATTCTACTCTTCCTAGGGCTACATTAGCGTCAGTTAATGTAGGATCTTTTCCACCTCTTGCATAACTTATTGGTCCAGGATCTGCACCAGCACTTAAAGGCCCTACTCTTAACCCACCTGCACTATCTTTCCAGATTATAGTTCCTCCACCTGCGGAAACTTCACTTAAGTCTACAAATGGAAATCTGACAGGATATCCAGAACCTTTAATCACTCTACCATGATGGGCTTTTCCTCCTACCTCGTATTCTGTAGTTATCTCTATTTTATGGTCGACTACTGTTCCTGCTTTTGCAGTAGTTCCGCCCATGTCAAAGCTTATTGCATTTTTAATGTTAAGTAATTCAGAAAAGTAAGCAACACCTACTACTCCTGCGGCAGGCCCAGATTCTATTATTTGGACTGGTCTTCTTGATGCCTCTTCCTTATCTATTAAGCCTCCAGAACTAGCCATAATAAAAATAGGCGGCGAACTAAAATCCCTAAGTAAAGATTCTAAAGCCTCCAAGTATCTGCTTACTATTGGCATTAATTTTGCGTTCAGTACAGTTGTTGACGCTCTTTCGTATTCCCTAGGTTCAGGAGCTATCTCATGAGATACTGAAACGTATTTGAAGTATTTCCTAACTATCTGTGCAACTATCTTTTCGTTATCCGGATTTATATAAGAATGCAAAAAAGAGATCGCTATTGCGTCTGCCTTGATAGATTTTATTAGGTTCTCTACTTCTTCTTCATTAACTTTTTGAATTATTTTTCCTTCAGCATTGACTCTCTCATTTATTTCATATCTTTTATCCCTTGGTACTAAGGGAGCAGGTTTATCAAAAAACGGATTATAGAGCTCTGGTCTATTTTGCCTCCCAATCTCTATAACGTCCTTAAATCCCTTAGTCGTAAGTAAAGCAACTTCTGGAAGCTCCAAGTTAACTTGTCCTAAAATTGCATTTGTTGCTATAGTTGTAGCATGTATTATCTCTTTCACGTCGTGAAAATTTCCCTTTTTTAATCCTTCGTATACGCCTATCTCTGGAGATTTAGGAGTAGTTAATCCTTTATAAATAGTAATTTTACCATTTTCATCTATTCCAACTATATCAGTAAATGTACCTCCTACATCTACAGCTACTATCATAAGAGGGAAAAAACTTGCAAGAATAAAAGGATTTTATTCCGACAGTTAATCAGTTTTTATGGATAAGGAAGAAATTAGACAAAAGATATGGAAATTAATGGAAGAAACTAACATAGCATCTTTTCCTAGACCAGTTTTTGGTAGGATTCCTAACTTTAAAGGTTCAGAAAAAGCGGCTGAGATTCTTTCTACGCTTCCTGAATTTAAAAAAGCTGAAGTAGTTAAAGTGAATCCAGACTCTCCGCAAAGAAAAGTGAGAGAGTTAGTTCTATCAGCCGGTAAAAAGTTATTAGTTCCGACGCCTAGGCTTAAAGGAGAATTTTTCTTAATTTATAATGTTAATCCTAAGCTTGCATCTACAATTTCAGGATTTACTAAATTGGGCAAAAGAATTAGTTATAAGGAAATTCCTCCAGTAGATTTTATAGTAGTGGGTTCTGTTGCTGTAACCAGATCAGGAGATAGGGTAGGAAAAGGAGAAGGTTATAGTGAATTGGAATACGCAATATTAAGGGAACTAGGTAAGGTTAATGAGAAAACACCAGTAGCTACAACAGTCCACTCTATACAAATAGTCGATGAAATACCTTCACAGCCGTTTGATGTGCCAGTTGATATAATTGTAACTGAAAAGGAAATTATAAGGACTAAGCCTAATAGAGAGAAACCAAAGGGAATTTACATGGAGTATTTAACCAAGGAGAAAATAGAAGAAACTCCATACTTAAAATATTATTTAATGGAGACAGGTAGATTAAAATGATTCAATTCCTGTTAAGAGCTACTTCTACATAATTTTCTCTCCTTGACATTATTTTAGCCAATATAATTCTATTCATGTATAAATTTTCTTTCCATCAAATGATAGTAACTAAATAATAAAATCTCTTTATAAATTTTTTAGATTATATTTTTATAAAAGTTTATAAGCTTTCAATAACTAAAATTACTTAGACTGTACAGCCAAATGAGGAAATAGTAATTAAAGGTTGAATATCTAGTAATAAAGGTAATGAGTAACTTTGTTAAGCTTGATATTAAGGCTTTAGACTCTTACCAGCCACTAATGCTTATATCCCCTACTGGTTCAGGTAAAACTTTCTCTGTAATAAAGTATGCATTAAAACAAGATACTTACAATAAGGTAGTATTTGCGATGCCTACAAAAGCGGCTATTAGAGAAGTTTACACTAAACTTTCACTTTTTACTAATGACGTGGGGAGAGACGATAGTGATGTCAGACTCGAAGATAATTTTAATGCGGAAGAAGTCTGGAGAAAGAAAATTATTATAACTAGTTATGAAAGGCTTTTGCAACAAATGATCTCTTCTCCTTCTCTCTTTTCTAATTCGCTTTTAGTTATTGATGAGGCACATTTGCTCCTCTCAGAAGGAAGAAATTGCACTCTTCAAGAGCTTTTAGCATATTACAAGTTCTTTAGGGATAAATTTAGCGGTAAAATTAATGTTATATTACTTAGCGCAACAATGCCAGATGTAGATTCGCTTTCCGAATATCTAGAGGCAAAGGTTATTTGTAACGATAAAAGGCCAGTAAACATAGACGTAAAAATAGTAAAGGTTTCTCAGAAGAGGGGTGAAAACTACTATTTAAATAAGGCAATAGAGTTCATAAATTACGTTAAGAAAGGGGAACTTAAATTAGAAAATTATAAGCAAATACTAGTTTACACTAATACTAGGAGATCCGCAGAGGAAATATCTAAATTAATAGAGAAGGAACTTCATGTACCTACAGCTTTTCATCATGCAGGTTTGCCGATAGAAGTTAGAAAAAAGATAGAGGACGACATGAGGAGTGAAAATAACCAGTATAAGGTAATAGTTTCAACTGACACTTTAGCTCTTAGTATAAATACTAACGTAGATGTAGTAGTAGTTTTAGCATTAAAGAGGTTCGCAGGCTTAAGAACTTATGTAGAGCCTTCAACAGTTGCCCAAGTTATTGGAAGAGCAGGAAGGCCAGGTTATTCAGAAAAAGGTTTGGCTTTAATCTTTGCAGAATCTGACGAAGTAAAAATAGTTAATAAAGCGTTAAAAAAGGACTTTGGAAAGGTTCCAGAGCCTTTAGATTATCCACAAACAGTATTAAGGTGGATTTACAGCGGTTTAGATCCTTTACTCTTGGCAAGATATGGATATAGGTATTCTCCTTCAAAGATAAAAGATTCCTTATCATTCCTTGAAAATATAGGTGCTATCCAGAAAGGTAAAGTAACTCCCCTAGGTAAAGTATTTGCTTATGAAATGGTTCCAAAGAAAGGTATGAATTTGCTTAAGCTAATAATAAAATTTGATAAAAAAGGAAATCCTCTAGCAAGAGCATTATACTACTCTTTTATATATTCCTTCTTCGTAGACGAATACTTTAGCAGAAAAGTAAATGAAGGAGAAATATTAAGAAAAGGTAATTCCATTTTCCTAGATTCAGTAAAATCCTTGAGGGGAAGTTTCGGTAGATATACATATTTTACTGTTGGAGAAAGTTTAGAGCCTTCAACTTGGTTTTATTATTCTTTAACTGTACCACAAGTTATTTCAACTGATGATATCGCGGAAAGCATTAGGAAATCTTCTGAAATAATTTATAATCTTTCTACTTATTCTCTAATCAGCGAAGATTTGAATAAACCTTCATATTTTATTATGAGACTTATGAGGTCATATAGGAGGATTTTAAGAGAAGGAAAAAAGGTAGAAGAAATTATCGATTTTATAAGATTCTGTTTTTCAAATTACCAAGAGCTTTCCAAATCTAAAGATGAATTCTTTGATACCCAATGGATTAGAAATGCTTAATGCTTTCCTTTTATCTATTTTTATAATGACACCAGAGGAAGCCTATTCAATAAAACTCATATCTGATGTAAAATTAAATAATGGAGGAGATTTACTTCATGTAGAAACTTGGATAGAAAACAAGGAGTATAAATCAGCAATTTTTCTAGATAAGAGAAAAATAATTGAAGGAAAAGTAAGCTTACCTAGGTTTAATGGTGAATATCTATATTATGTTAAAGAAATTAAAGGGCAAAAGAACAAGAAAGAAGCTTGTTTATTCAGGAAATCTCCTTATGGAGAAGAAGAGAAACTACTCTGCTTAGGTAAAATCTCAGATTACGCATTTCACAACAAGGGGATTCTTATCTTAGGTGAAGATAAAGTAAATAAGAACAAACCATTTGAGGCAACTAAACTTAAGTACAGATTTGACAGTAGAGGACTTTTAAGGACTAGGCAATCTCTTTACTTATTTTCGACAAAGTTAGAGAAAATAATTAGTGGAGACTTTGACGTCACTGGAGTCGCTACTAACGGTAAAAGAGTTGTAATTTCTGCAACAAAGGAGAACGATGATATAGGTCTTTCAGACGTTTACGAAGTCGATTTATCTAATGGGGAAATGAGGAGAATAACTCAAGGAGAAGGAATAGTAAACGCTGTGGCTATGAACGAAAAAGGTCAAATAGCCTACTTAGGCCATAGAAAAGGCAGGGCACCTTGGGCAGTAGATGAAATAATACTTCCAGAGGAGGACAAAAGTTTTCTCTGCGGTAATACATGCGGAGGTGACGTATTAACAGACCTATTTGACGGAGCAAAAACTAGAATTTATTTTGTAAACGACGTTATTTATTCTCTTGGTCAAGTTAAAGGAGAAGTCCAAATTTATAAAATAAGTGATAAGGCAGAGCAAATAACTGAAGGCAAAATAGTAGTTAGAGGTTTTGACGTTAATACCAAGGAAGATATAGCGTATTTCTATACAACTCCCACTAAACCTTCGATTCTTCATTATAAGGAGGATTATGACCCTAATCCTGGAGTAGAAGGAATAGAACCACAGGAGATTAACGACGAAATTCAGGGTTGGGCTATAATTACTAATCCAGATAATCCAACAATACTGTTTATTCATGGTGGACCTCACGCTGCATACGGCTATGGATATTTTATAGAGTTTCAATTCTTTGCATCCAATGGATTTAACATAATATATTGCAATCCTAGGGGAAGTCAAGGCTATGGAGAAGATTTTGCGAAGGCATGTGTAGGAGACTGGGGTGGGAAAGACATGCAGGATATAATAAATTTTACTAAAAAAGTAATTGAAAAATACAATCTTAAAGGGAAATTGGGCGTTACTGGAGGTTCTTATGGCGGATATATGACAAACTGGATAGTTACTCGGACAGATATGTTTTCTGCAGCAATTGCTGAAAGGAGTATATCCAACTTGGTTAGCATGTGCGGGACTAGTGATATAGGCTTTTGGTTTAATGCAATGGAGGCAGGAATTGATGATCCTTGGAAGCAGGAAAATATTGAAAAATTAATGAGAATGTCTCCAATTTATTATGTTAAGAACGTAAAGACGCCAACCATGTTAATCCACGGCGAAGAAGACTATAGATGTCCAATAGAACAAGCAGAACAGTTCTTTATGGCATTGAAAATGAACGGAGTACCTACAGTGTTAGAGAGGTATCCTGGTGATTCTCATGAGCACGCTAGGAGAGGAAAACCTAAAAATATGATTGATAGGCTTTATAAGAAAATATGGTGGTTTACTAAGTATTTAAAATAACTATTTAGGTTCTCTTTTTCCTTCCTATTACTAACCCTATTATAGCAATAGTGAGCCCTACAATGAATAATAATGCGCCTATTAATACAAATGCTAAAGAATAGACGTCTATAGTAGAGACTTCTATATACTTTAGAATGTAATATACTACTATTGAGGAATTTGAAGGATTATGAAATTCAATATTTCCAGATATATCGCCAGTAGGAGATAAATATACTCGCTCTGTTGTAGAAAGTGAGGATGAATTAGTAAAGCTGGAAGGTAAAGTTACATCTATAGGTGAGGTAGAATTATAAGCAAAAGCAATAATTTTCCCTGGAGAAGGTGAAACAGGAATTGTATAGTTTTGGAATGGCCCAAGAGTAATTCTTTGTGCCCCGTGAAGTTCTATCACTGGTTCCATCTCATTAACCAGTGAAGAAAACTCGTAAAAGCCTATACCAGCTAGTATTATCCCTATTACGAGTACTATCAGTCCTATCTTAGTTAAAATGTGCATGGCAAAATATTCTTATTAATGGCTAATAAATATGTTCAGAATATGTTCGATGATGAGATTATATCGTGCTATAGATGTCCTAGACTTAGGCAATATTCTGAAATGATAGCTAAAATAAAGGTGAAAAGATTTAGAAACTGGGAATATTGGGGAAAGCCTTTACCAGGATACGGTGACGAAAATGCAAGCTTACTTATTGTCGGATTAGCCCCTGCAGCACATGGCGGAAATAGAACTGGCAGAGTATTTACTGGTGACGAATCCGGTAAATGGGTAACTAAAGCCCTCTACGAATTGGGATTGTCAAATCTAGAGTTCTCCTTAAGTAGAGAAGAAAACTTGATCCTTAGAGGAGTTTATTTAACTAACGCTGTAAAATGCGCTCCCCCTGAGAATAAGCCTTTAAGGGAAGAGATCCTAAACTGTAATTATTTCCTAAGAAAGGAGATAATGTCCTTAAGAAATCTCAAAGTAATATTAGCTCTAGGTAAAATGGCATTTGATTCAGTTTGCATGGCTTTTAATGAGAAATGCAAATTTTCTCACGGCGTAGTTTATGACGTTAAGGGAAAGAAAATAGTTGGAAGCTATCATCCTAGTGCCCAGAATACCAAGACCGGAAGACTTACCTGGGAGTCTTTCATGCAAGTTGTAAGGAAAGCTTATGAATTAACTAAGGAATCCTAGTGATCTGATGGGGTTTGGGCTTCATTGAATTTTCATGAAATTGTATCTAATTCTCAGCCCTTGGGCTTCACCAGAGTAACTTCCGTTACCCCTCCGCCCCTTTAGCGGGATAACCCCAACCCACACCCGCGGAATATCACGGATGTGAGGAAACCCGCACATCTTGAGGTAGATGTTGAGAGATGCGTTCAATTGCCTATCCATGGTGAACCCACACCTCTCGCAATGAAAAGTCCTGCCAACCTTTCGGGAAACCCATCCACATCTGGGGCAGGACCTTGAAGTGAGGCGTGGATTCACCTCCTTAACAAAGGAACCGTAAAGAGGAGCCTTATACTTTAAGATGCGGTGAATTGACCTCCACACAGTCTTAGAAATCTTTTTAGAAAGGGAGTCGTTAGCATCTTCAAACATCTCTTGCTTATTCAGTTTTTCAACAACAAATGTCGTCATAGGGTACATCTCCAGCAACTTATTCACAAACTTGTGAACATAATCCAGTACACGGTTCCTCTCTCTATGAGAATATTTTCTCATCAACTCCTTCCCCTTCCTACCGTGCTTTGAAGCAAAAGACTGTATTTTACTCCTTTTCAACTCCATACCGTACTTCATACTGTAAAGCCCCTTCAAGGAAAACGTGACGAACTTCTCTCCATCATAAGCATCTAGAGTATAGAGGTTACTATCAATTGCTAGGAAATCTAAGGGAGTAAACCAAGGTAACTTGTAGCGGAACGGTAAGTACACTTTATCCTCCTTAATTATGGGCTCACCTAGTTCAAGCCCTTTAACCCTTCGTGAAAACCAAGTGTGAGACCAAGAGAAGGTAATATACTCGTAAGGTCTTACAGTAATCCTTACGCTCTCGCCATCAACCTTCCTAAGAGTTGACTTAATCCTAACGTAAACCTTCCTCAGTGTTGGTTTACTCAATGACGCTTGTCCCTTTTCAGCCCTCCTCCTCCAACTCCTTAAAATGGAGTAAGTGTCATTAATTGCCTTATCCACGTAGTGTGAAGCCAACTTGTTGATCTTCTCTAGCTCATCCCTCAAAATTTTGTACACTTTCTTTTTCTTAGGTAACTTAACTTTGACCTTCGTAAATACTTTCTTACCCTTCTTCACTTCTTTTCTCTCAACCTTCACCTTCTCCCATAACCAGTCCAATGCTTTCTGTAGTAGCGTCTTGTAGTTCTCTAATAATACTCTGCTCTCCTCCTTCTTATCATTCTCCAAGGAGTACGTTAGGTAAATGTACTCCTCTTCTGGTTGGAGTGATTTAATTCTTAATTTCCTCGACACACTTCTTCACCTTTTCGTATTTTTGACTCCTCATTCCTTGCAATTTTCCACTAAAGGAGACTAGGATTGAGATTAGGTCTTCTACTAGCTCTTGTTCTGGTGTTTTGTCCTCATTGTTTAATACCACGAGTTCACAATTATGTGCTTTGCATACCTCTTCAAGGATTTCGAAGCCGAACCTAACTAGTCTGTCTGGGTAAGCTATGACTACTTTTGACACCTCGTTGTTTAGTATCATTCTTAACAACTTGAGGAATCCTTTTCTCTTCATGTTTAACCCAGAACCTACGTCAGTTATTACTTGGTCGTAGTCCTTTACTTGTTCTTGCAGGTATTTTAATTGGTTTACCAAGTCGTCTTTTTGTGCGTTTGATGACACTCTCGCGTAAAGTATCACTTTCCTCTTTCTAACAATACCCATCAGTTTTTCTACGTCCTCTTCCCTAAACCTCCACTTTCCACTCTGTAGTATTACTGGTTTGATGTATCCTTTCTTTACGTAGCTCTGTAAAGTGCGGTATGATATTCCTAAGCGTTGGCAGACTTCTTTAGGTTTTAGCATTGTAATTAGTTTTACATACAAAGTATATAAACTTCACGGTTTATCGGAAACTATTGTCAACGGCCATAATTAAATTCCATCTATTTTTAAACCGAAACTTCTCAATAACCAATTATCTAGGGAAAAATCGAAATATTTTCCTTCTACTGGTATAATTAGCCCACCGTAATCGTCTGAAAACTTTTTGCAAATATCGTATTCAGAAAACCTTTTCCCCGCTAAGTTTATTACTCCCCTTGCATCCTTCTTTAAAAGATATTTTACAGCGTAAGCTACGTCCTTTACTGAAATTGGTGACAAATAGAGGTTAGTATTACATTTAGCTATTCCTTTCTTTATTAATGCTTTAATTATATGAAATAAAATGCCCCTATAAGATGGAGAGTAAACCGCGCCAAGCCTTAAAATGAGATAGTTGCCAAGTGAAGCTATGGCCGTTTCTCCTACTAACTTAGTCATTCCATAATAATTTAAAGGACTTGGCGTTGAAGTTTCTGAATAATATCCCCTTTTCCCATCATATATCATGAACGTTGAGAAGTAAACGTTTAAAGAGCCTATTTTATTCGCGGCTTTGGCTATATTTATTGCAAACCATGTATTCAGATTCCACATTGAAGGATTATTTGAATTATCCTCCAATGTATGTATAACTATTTCAGGCTTAGTTTCATAAACTTTCTTTGGAGAGTCTATAAATATGAATTCATCGTCAATTGCATTAGTTAACGCTCTGGCTAATTCTCCTTCATCTGTTATTCCAATCATAAAATAAATGAAAGTGATTAGGAATTAAAAACATGAATTCCTATACTTTCTAGTTCTCTTGGATCTTTCTCGTAAATTTTCACGAATTGATTAAAATCTTTATCCTTTACTATTTCTTCGATCTTTTTCTCATAAGGTTCAAGTTCTTTAGGTGAGAGAACTCCTTTACTTATTAATTCAGCGACCAAGAATAGTAAATTAAACCTTATATCGTAAGCTGGAAAATTAAAAAGTTCTAATAAATATTTCTTATTATTTTCGACGTCATTCTTATCAATTATTCCTAGGTTAACTATGTCTAGAATTAGGGACCAGCTAGCTATTCTATCTAGTTCATTACCTTTAAGTAAAGCTATATATTTCTCCTTTTCTTTTTTTACGCTTTCTATATCTATTACACCGGAATTTACTAGGTCTTTTACAAGTAGCCAAGCCTCAGAATCGTAAAGGAGAGATAAGAAATCGTATTTTTTAACGTCTTTAACAGTTATGATTCCTTTATTAATCAATTGCGGTACCATTCTCCAAGCATGTAGCTTTACTGTATCGTCATTGTAACTGAGTAAATCGAGGAATTTATCCTTCATTTCAATTAGTTTTTCTTTAGTTACAATATTGTTCTGAATTAGCCAATCTATTTTGAACCAACCATCTAATCTATCGTAAGGGTTTTGGGAAGATAATAGTGCTAAATAATCGACCATAATCTAATCTACTTTATTCAGGAAATAAATCTATTCTTCTTTTTTGTAGAGAAAAAATACCAAAAATATTTATATTCTATTTTACATATAGGTTAATGTAATGTTAAAGCTAAGTTATACTTTATCTAGTTTTTATGAAAGAAAGAATATAAAAGTAGACAGAAATGTATATTTGACCAAAAATGCCGAAACCATACGTTGCTATAAACATGGCAGAATTAAAGAATGAACCTAAAACTTTTGAAATGTTTGCCTCAGTAGGACCGAAGGTCTGCATGGTAACAGCAAGGCATCCGGGCTTTGTTGGTTTTCAAAACCATATACAAATAGGAATTTTGCCATTCGGAAACAGATACGGCGGAGCTAAAATGGACATGACTAAGGAAAGTAGTACTGTCAGAGTTTTACAGTACACCTTCTGGAAAGATTGGAAAGACCATGAAGAAATGCACAGGCAAAACTGGAGTTACTTATTCAGGCTATGCTATTCATGCGCTTCACAAATGATATGGGGACCCTGGGAGCCAATTTATGAAATAATCTACGCAAACATGCCTATAAACACTGAAATGACCGACTTCACTGCAGTTGTAGGAAAGAAGTTCGCAGAAGGAAAGCCTTTAGATATTCCAGTTATTTCACAACCATATGGAAAGAGAGTTGTTGCCTTTGCAGAGCACTCAGTAATTCCAGGCAAAGAGAAGCAATTTGAGGACGCAATAGTTAGGACTTTAGAAATGTTAAAGAAAGCTCCTGGCTTCTTAGGTGCAATGGTATTAAAGGAAATAGGAGTTTCCGGAATTGGAAGCATGCAATTCGGTGCCAAGGGATTCCATCAAGTCTTAGAGAACCCTGGATCACTTGAGCCAGATCCAAATAATGTAATGTATTCAGTCCCAGAAGCAAAGAATACTCCACAACAATACATAGTTCATGTAGAATGGGCAAATACTGATGCTTTAATGTTTGGAATGGGTAGAGTACTATTATATCCTGAGCTAAGACAAGTACACGACGAAGTTTTAGACACATTAGTATACGGACCTTACATTAGAATATTAAATCCAATGATGGAAGGCACATTCTGGAGAGAATATTTAAACGAACAATAATTTTTTATTTTTTCTCCTTTTGTACTTCTTTCTCATCTATTATGTAAATGAATTTGGAAGAGTGCTCATTATGAGATAATTATATAATTGAACAGTATCGCTTTAGGTTGTGGTAAAGTTATATTATATTGTACCTTATGTGTTAATTAATTCACTTATTTATACATTTGTTAAGGATGGGTTATATTATGCATCTCCCATGTTCTTTATGGCTTTAAGGTTCCTAATAGGTGGAATAATATTATTACCATTTGCTAAACAGCTAACATTGAATAGGGATATTTTTCTTCTCTCAATTTTTACTACTTTAAGTACATCTTTTTGGGCTTACGGATTACTTTACGTTGAACCGTCTGAATCAGCAGTATTAAGTTATACAATGCCATTAATTGCCATTCCTTTATCGACATTAATACTTAGAGAAAAGACTACTAAGACTGAAGTTATAGGTATTTTGATAGGCTTCAGCGGTGTTGTAATTTATTCTCTAAATCTAGGTATTTACTTCTCATTAATAGGTATAGTATTAACGCTAATAAATGCTTTCTTTTGGGCATTATTTACAGTCTATTTTAGAAAACTAAGGGGTTTTGATGCTACTTCAGTTAATGCTGTACAATTACTATTGGGTTCTTTAATCTTTTTTACGCTATCTCCTATTCAATTTTACTTTAAATATTCGATAAATTTCCTAGTAGATCTATTATACGTTTCAGTACTTGGAGGAGGGATTTCTTTTTACTTATGGAATTCAATGCTAAAAACTGAGAGAGTATCAAAGGTTACTGTCCTTAGTTTTTCGGTCCCTGCGGTAAGTACTGCAGTTGATGAGCTTAGAGGAGTTAATGTAAACATTGGTATGATTGAAGGGATAGGTGTTATGTTTCTTGGAATTTTAATATCTAGGTTAGAGAAGAAGATTAACAAATCTAATATAATAAATGGAAGATTTCATGTATAGCGAATTTTATCTCAACTATTTTTAAATACTAGTGCAAGAAAGAATAGCATATGAGTTATCCTTACGGAAATCCATACTATCCTCAAGGAGGGTATCCCACTCAAGGTTATCCGCAAGGAAATCCGTACTATCAACAGAATTCTAATTTTTCTTTCATTATGTGCGCCCAGCCTATAGGCTTAGGAGGAAAACAGATGATGATACCAATAAATCATCCGATAGACCTACAATATGTTGCACAACAAGCAGTAATGTACTTAATGGGTCAAGGATTTCAAGCTTATCCGATGGTTGGACAAAACATGGCCGTAATACAAGCTCAGCATACGAGCTTGCTGGGAGATTTAACTGCAGGTAATAAGGCTTATACTATAAGAATATGTGAAGGTCAAGGTTTCGTAATGGTAGAGACAGGGATAACTAACCTAATGCAAGATTTATTAACAGTAGCAGCTACTGCAGGCGGAACTTACTTGTTAGGAGATGATGTACTTCATAGTAAGCTGGTAGAACTAGCAGGAGGAGGAGCAACTGCTCTCGATTTATATCATTTATACCAAGACTATGCTAATGAAGAACAATTAATGAATACTATAATGATGTTAATAACTACCGCACCTCCACCCCCTGGATACCCAGTAGGTCAGCCTGGCTATCCACAGCCTTACGGTCAGCCACCGTATGGTCAACAAGGCTATCCACAACAATATCCTCCACAACAGTATGGCCAGCAATATTATCCTCCTCAGCAAGCAGCTCCTCAGACCGCTGTGCAACCTACTCCTCAGCGTACAGTGCAACAGTCAACAAAAATGGTCAAATGCTGGAAGTGTGGGGAAGAAATTCCTGAAGGTTCAAAATTCTGTCCGTTCTGTGGCGCTCCGCAGACTCCTCTAAAATGTCCTAAATGCGGTACAATAAATTCTCCTGGTGCTAAATTCTGTTCTAACTGCGGTGCTCCCTTACAAGTTGAAAAACAATCATCTTAAGTTTCTTCTCCTTTTTATAAGTATAGCTATTATATATGCTACTATTACTAGGATTATTATGCCAGCAATTATATAACCTAGTTTTTCTATCTGATTAATGATCATTTCCCATTGTGTAGCAAATTCGTATCCAATGAGTGCTAGAGCTGTATTCCATATTATATGTCCAGAAAAAGTTGCTAAGATGAATTTCACTATTTTCATTCTTGCTAGACCTGCAGGGAAGGAAATTAACGCTCTAAATAAAGGAATAAATCTAAAGCCAAATACTGCAAAAATTCCATATTTATCGAACCACGTGCCGAGCATGTTAAGTTTTTTATCGTCTATTCCAAAGACTTTTCCATATTTAGATAAGAATGGAATTCCAAGCTTCTCTGCAATAAAATAATCAATTAAAGAACCTACCAAACTGCCTATTGTACCAGAAATTATTCCAATCTCGATATTTATATATCCTTTAAAAGAATAATAACCGACTAAAGGCATAATAATCTCGCTCGGAATAGGTAAACTCATTCCTTCTAATACCATTAATATAAAAATTACGATGTAACTCAGTTGTGAGATAAATTCGTACATTAAGGATTGTTAATTATGCGTATTTTAAAATTTTTTCAGAGGTATCGGGTCTAATGAAGTTTAAAGAACCTTACTATTTCCAATGGATAGAAGATATAGATAGATACTATATAAACTATATAGCTTACGTAAAATATAAAAGAAAAGATAGGGTAAATAAGTTAACTATGGAAGCAAACATAAGATATATCGTTTTATCAAGGATATTCAGAAGTCTTCCCTTAGGTTATATGTCCTTTCTTGTCCCTTTATATTTGCATAAAATAGGTATTCCCACTTTTCTCATAGGAATTTATTTTCTTATAGCTACAATCTCAATGTCTTTTCTCTTGGTCCTTTCTGGCTTCCTTGAAGATGCCTATGGCAAGAGGAATATTTTACTACTTTTGAGCATTCTCTTTTCCTTAAATTTATTCATTTTTGCCTTCATAAAAATTCCATTAATAGTATTTCTAACTTCAGTTTTAGGAGTAGGTACTGCTTCAGGAGGCGGTATTGGAGGAGGAGCAGGAGGAGGCCCTTTTAACCCACTGCAAACTGCTTTAATTGCTGATTATTCGAGGCCAGAAGAAAGGACTAAATTATATTCCATAAATTTCGCAGCAGCGACAATTTCTGCTTTTGCAGGCGGGTTAATATCAGATTTAATAACCACTGTGTATCCTCCTTCAATTTCTTACTCATTACTTTTTACGCTAGGTTTTATAATTTCATTATTTTCTATCTTCTTTGTTTACCTAATAGATAAGGATAGCGGAACAGGAAAAATAAGCATACCAAAAGCTTCTTTCTCCTCAATTTCTAAAATTTCTATAGCCGGTGGCTTAGGTAGTATAGGCTTAGGAATGGTTATGCCTTTAATACCTCTTTGGTTTAAACTTAACTTTAATGCTACGGAAAGTGAAATAAGCTACTTGTATTCAATTTCCTATGGCTTAGTAGGAATTTCTTTCTTATTTGCAGATAGGATAGAAAAGATAATAGGAAGAGTTAAAAGTATCTCAACACTTAGAGGTCTATCTTCACTTTTCTTACAGAGAAGGGGGTTAAGGGGGCGGAAAGCCTCGCCTCTCTGAGGCGGGGATGGATAGCCCGTGTTTAAATATTTCTTTTTCTTAAACTTCATTAATGGCTAGGAGGGTTAAAGCGATCAGAGCAACTGTTTCTATGAAGATCGCTCTATCAGAACCCCTCCTAGCCCTTATGATCAACTACGTTAAAGCACTCCGTTTCACCCTATTCTGGCTGAAGGAAAATGTTCCAGACCCGAATGAGAAAGGGGTGCTTTCGAAAGTCCACGAGGAGTTGTATGAGAAGTTAAAGGAGGAGTATAATCTACCTTCAAAGGTTGCTGAGGACTGTTATAGGGATGCCCTTTCAATATACAAGGCTTGGTATAATAATCCGAGAAGAGGGCGTTTTCCTAGAGTGTACAAACCCACTGTATGGCTAACACCAAAGGCAAGTTATAGCGTGGACTTTGAAACAATGACTGTTAGAATTGCTGGTGTTGGAGAACTTCAAATTCTAGGTTATCCTAGAAACCTCAAGGGCCACATGAGTTGGAAAATGAAGGAGTCTAGGTTGGTAGTCAGAGACGGTAAGGCTTTTCTAAAGGTCGTTTTTGAGGAAGAGGAAGAAGGGAAAGTTGAGTCAAAGGAAAGTATTGCCGTTGATATTAACATGGCTGAGATAGTAGTTGGCAAGGACGACAGAAACTACGTTAGGATCCCAACTCGTCTCGAAGAGGTTCATCACTGGAAGTCTTTAGCTGAAAACCTACAAAGAAAATACCCTAGAAGGTGGAGGGAGAATAAGAGGATCTTGTATAGAGTCCGTTCTTTCCACATAAAGGCTAAGAGGGTTATGGAGGATTTTGCTAGGAAAGTTGGGAAGTGGGTTGTTGAAGTAGCGAGAATGATGGGTGCTAATGTTGTTAAGTTGGAGAGTCTTAAGAACCTCATCAAAAACGTAGATAGACTGCCAGGTGAGTTTAGGGATAAACTCTACTTGATGCAGTATCGTCGTATTCAGTATTGGATTGTTTGGCAGGCTAGGAAGCGTGGAATGGTAGTCGAGTTTG
The DNA here is from genome assembly GCF_009729015.1 of Acidianus ambivalens. NCBI lineage: Archaea > Thermoproteati > Thermoproteota > Thermoprotei > Sulfolobales > Sulfolobaceae > Acidianus > Acidianus ambivalens. The sequence continues at coordinate 1,304,447 of NZ_CP045482.1, forward strand.
TTAATCCCAGTTATTCTTCAATCTCATGCCCAAAATGCGGTCAAAGGATGGTTGAGGTGGGTTATAGGTATTTCCGTTGTTTAAAGTGCGGTTATGAGAATGATCGTGACGTTATTGCTGTAGTTAATCTTAATGGGAGGGGTTCTCTGAGCCTCTCGACTGCCCCTCAAATGAGGGATGTAAGAGCGAATCGATGAGGGGAACCCCCGCTGGCGGGGAGGAAGCCAGTTTTAATACCTTTCTCTCCAACATTTCTTATAGCATCGATCTTATTCCTAGCTAGGGGAGTAACTTATACTGTAACGATACCTATGAGGCAATCATTAGCTATGGACGTTTTCTCCGATAAAGAGAGAGCTAGCGGCACTTCAATAACCGGTTTAGCCAGAAGAATACCTTATGGCTTAGGTAGTTTAATTTCCGGGGCATTATTTTCTGCAGGGCTTTTTGCATTATCAATTTTTCTTGGAGGTGTGATTTCTCTATTTGACCCTTTGCTTTATTATATATTCTTTAGGAATTATGAAAAGCGTGAATAAGAATAAAATCTACTACCTTATCCATTTATATTTTTTGAAGTTAAAAAGAAATGGATAAGAATAAAAAGTTTTGTGAAAAAGATATCACATGAGTATAAATCCAGTTCAAATAGCTCAACTTCCTTATACAAATAGGATAGATAATATACAAAAGATAATTCAGACATTACTTTCAATGGATCCTAAAACTGCCGAAAGTGCTGTAAAGGACTTATTAACTGCCTTATCCAAAGCAAGCGACGAAGATTATAAGAATTGGTGTGAAGGTACAATGAGAGTCATTTCAATGTTTGATGATAGTGTAATAAAATCAATTCTCTCTTTAAGAATGAAGGTAGTTTCAGAGATGCCAAAAGAAGTTCAAGATAGAGATTCCAAGATAGTAATGGAAGTCTTAAATTCCCTAGATGAGTCAGTAAAAGAAAAATTAATGAAAAACATGCCAAAGTCTTAAATTCCATGAGTTAAGTAATCGATTCTTCCTCCATCAGCCACAATAACTTGTCCAGTGATGTATCTAGCCTCATCGCCAGCTAGGAAGTAAACTATATTTGCAATATCTTCTGGCTTTCCTGTAGTGTGCAACATTGTTCTTTCTCTAAACCATTGCCTAAGTCTTTCTATCTCTTCTTCGCTCTTCCCACCTATTGTCATGTCCGTTTCTACCCAGCCTGGAGCAACTGCGTTAACTCTTATATTATACTTACCCAGCTCGTATGCTAACCTTCTAGTCAAGATAATTATTCCCGCCTTAGTAATTGAATAAAATGTGGTGCCCAAAGCAGAAGTTCCTATGCCTGCATTTGAAGCGATATTTATTATTGCTCCACCTTTCTCTTTCATTAAAGGTAAGAACGCGTGCGTAACGTAAATTGCTCCATTTAAGTTTATTTCCAGCATCCTCCTATATTTCTCATCATCAAACTCCTCAAATGGCATTAAATACCAAATTCCAGCATTATTTACTAGAATATCAACGGTCTTAGTTATTTCTGATACTTTCTTTGCTGTAGCTATTACTTGATCCCTTTTTGAAACATCGCATTTAAGAACGTAAAATCCTCTTTCTTTCATTTTTTCGGCTTCTTGGTCTGACGAATTATAGAGAACAATTACCTTATTTCCTGTTGAAAAGAACTTCTCGGCTATTGCCCTTCCTATTCCTCTAGTTCCTCCAGTTATTACAACTGTTTTTCCGGAGACCATAAAGGGGGATATGTTTGATAGCTAAAAAATTTAAAACCGAACTTTTACTAGCATTAACGAATTAGACATAATAGATATAATAAATCCTATTGCCATTATAAATGAGTAATAATTATTGCCAAATCCAGTCATCATAAATAACATTCCAGAAATTCCCGCCATTATTATAGATAAAAGATTTAATAAAGGTAAAAACACACCAATTGGCTGGTTTCTAGTAAATACCACAAATTCTATCAGTGACAATATAAATAAAATAAACCCAATAAATACATGAAACATAAAAATAGGGCCGTAATTAAACATGAAATTCATCATTCCAGTAAACGGTGAAAATTGTACAAATAAGTTAAGCCACATACCGTCTATAAATTGTATTGATAGCAAAAATAATGAAATGTAAATCAAAAACCTAAATAAGTTCATAATCTTTCATCTCTCTTAAACTATGAATTTATGCTTAAAAAGGTTCCATAAGTCTGAACTGCACATATGACGGCTTTGGCACATAAAATTCGTTAACGCCGTGCTCTGGATGTTTTACAGTAATCTTTTGAGGACTAAGAATTAGCGCATTTACTCTTCTACCTTCTACAACATCGGTTATTACTCCGGTTAATGAGATTTCATGAGGAGTTGTATAATGTCCTATTCTGATTTTTACTGTATTTTCTTGACTTAAAACGAAGTTGTTAAAATTTTCACTTAACTCTTCAGCCTTCTTTTCCCTTAATTTTCTAGCAAATTCTTGAATATCCAAGAATCTAATGCATTTATATCGTTCAGGTTCTGAAGATCTAGGTTTTTCATATAAGTTATGAACTTCTATGCCGTATTTTTTAGCAAGAGTCAAAACATTATTTTCAATAATTCTTAATAATTTTACTACTTTGATTACATCTTTTCTATCTTCTTCTTTGTAAACTCTAGTATTAAGTGCAAAATCCATTAACTCTTGATAAGTCCCTATCAAAACTTCAGCGTTCTGCATTTCCTTATTTTTACCAAGTTCAGCCCTTACGAAACTTTCCCAAAGTTGCCTAAAGTTTTCCTTATTTTCATTTATGTATTTCAGTAATTCCTCTTTTTTATCGTAAGCTCTTATTACATCCATAACTAGATCTCCTTGAATCCTTATTTTAACATTGGTAGCATACTCAAACTTCTCGTAGTAGTGATAATCAAAGCCCATGCATTTTCTTATTTCCTCTTCTGTTTCGTAATATATACCGCACATTCTCACTGGCATAGTAAATATTTTTCCTGTAGTATCGTCAATTCCTGATATGAAGCTTGAAGGTCTATCGTAATCTAAATCAAAATAAACATAATTCCCTATTTTTATTACTTTTCTCTTTAGTTTTATAGCAACATTAAATCTTAAAAAATGTTGTAAACTTAAAAAACAATCATAGTATGCTCCAATTTCTTTATCTATTTTTCCTTCTACTACTAACTTCAGTAGGTCACTGCACTGCATTTAATCTAAACCTCTCACCCTGTTCACTGTCGTAATATCTATTGTTTTTATCTCTTCTTCCTTCTTTTCTATTTTCTTTTCAACAACTGCCTCTTGCATACTAATATTTCCTCAACAATCTTATTTAAAGATAACTTTAAATATTGTTTAGATTAACGGCCCGTGTTACTTTAAATTTAAAATTAATGGACGTAGTTATGAAAGATTAAAAATAAAAAGGATAACGTAATACCTTTGTTCTTGCACTTACGTAAACTTGTCACTTTAATGACAAGTTTTACATAAAATTGGTCAACTAGATGACAAGTTTTATTTAAATTTCTGGCATATTGTTGACAAGATATACCTAATTTCTCAAATGAGTTTTCAGAGTCCTTAGTGGATTAATAATAATAATAAAAATTATTATAATGTTGAGTAACGCAAGAAAAGAGTCAACTTTAGAGATTTTGGAACCTAAAAAATCTATATTTTAACTTTAGACAACTTTTGGATAGTGTAAGCAAAAATTCCAGTCTCAATTTTCATCTATTTAATCTTTGTGCAGAGACTTTTCTATCCATTTAAATAAATGGCAATGAGGCGTGGTAAGGTACGTTAAATGCGTTATTAACTAAAAGCCTACTGTAAATTTTCTTTATAGTAACGTAATGTTTACCAAAGAGTATGAAAGAAACGCTCTCCTTCGAGTTCTTATCGAACCTAACAATTCCTCCGTCATCGCCTCCTTCCATGATGCAAAGTACTCCTTGCGAATAGTAAGGCTTATCAACATCTATTCCTATTTTCTTAAGAAAAGCATAAGTTGCATTCTCTGCAGAAACCATAGCAGACCTAGCAGTCTTTGGTCCCACCATTCCTTTAGCTGAATCTCCTAGTGCAAATATTCTTTCATTATATGAGAATGATGGGAAAGAAACCGGAATAAATCCCGAGTCGTCTGTAAACTCCTTGACTGCTTTAGGCGCAGAAAGCGTAGGTAATACTGATTTAATATCTGCTTCTATTTCCTCCCCATCGTTAAGTACTACCTTATCTTTCCTTATTTCAGTAACATATTTACCTTTTAATAAATGAATTCCCCTCTTCTCAAAGTATTTATTTGCTATTTCAGAAATTTTAGGATCAGGAATAGGGCCGAAGACTCCTCTAGGACTCTGAGTAGCTAAGTAAACTTCACCCTTGATTCCTTTCTTTCTTAACAAGAATTCAGAGATTAACGCTACTTGATAAGAAGGTCCTTCAATAGGGCTATTTTTAGCGTTTCCAACGAAGATTTTTACTCCGTCCTCTGCTTCGTTTAGTTCTTTCTTAAGCCCTAAGAAGCCTTCAAGAGTATGATGCATATAGGCGTGTTCATGACCTTTTATTTTTTCAAAGTTCTCTTCGTAAGCTCCTCCTAATGCAATAAATAGATAATCATAATCAAATGTCCCCTTTGAAGTTTTTACTTCCCCATCTTCAACTGCCTCTACCTCGGCCTCAACGAAGTTTACTCCTTTTCTTTCCATCACTTCCTTAGCATTAAATTCTGTATCTTCAACTTTAATTTCATCAGTTAAAAGTAGCGGAAAGATAGTGTTCTCCCTTACTATAGCTGACCTAGAAATTATTGTTACATCTATTGTCTTTGAGTAATCCCTTATCCTATGTGCAACAGTTAAACCTGCATAACCAGAACCTAGAATAAGTACGTTCATGGGTGTTAATGATTTTATGGGCATAAAAGTTAATCTTGTTTAAAATTCGAGTAATAGATCAAAATTGATGATAAAATTAACTTGCTGTAAGCTTATCTATTTCGCTCAAAAGCCGTAATATATCTTGTTTTGCCATTTCGTCACTTCTATAAAAGCTTACAACTCCCTCCTTATCCGGCCCATTATATTGGTATTGGTGAAGCAAAAGTGCCATGTTAGTGAAATTATTAACTTCATCGCTTATTATCATTGCGACTTCCTTCAAGAGAGTAGTAGGCATGATAAGTATGACCCAATCAACTCTCTTAACTCTCTTATTTCCTCTTATTTTAACGTAACCTGGATAAAGTTTTTCGAGTTCGTTCCTCTTATCTACGGCTAAGGCTGCGACTAAAGCCTTCCAAGCTTGAAATGCTTTGCCTGCAGCGTATCTTATGAGGTTTTGTTCCAAGAACTTTCTTGCAATTTCAGCCTCATATTTAGCTTCCTCAAGTCTAGTCTTCTTCAAGATTAAACCAAGGTTTAGGTAATTCCTGAACCATAGAATTCTATTTTTAACGAAAAGCTTTAAGCGTTTTATTACCTAAAATGTTACTTCGTTTTTGATTAACCTTCAATGAAATTAACACCTTCTTCTTTGAATATTCTCTTAAAGACCTCGTATGCGTCGTTAGTATAGAGGCAAACTATAATCTTATCCAAATTCCAATTTTCCTTCAAAACTTTAGCCATTTTCCTTGCACAGACCTCGTAGGGATAACCGTAAATTCCTGTTGAAATTGCAGGTAAAGCTATGCTCTTAACTTTAAGCTCTTCAGCTTTCCTTAAGGAATTCCTTATTGCCTCCTCAAGCTTTTCTTCTCCTTCAATTCCGTACCTAGGACCAACTGCATGAATTATGTATTTAGCCTTCAGCTTTCCTGCAGAAGTCACTGCGACTTCCCCCGTTTTTAATGGGCCATGCTTTCTTACATATTCCCTGCTTTCCTCTTGTATTTCTTTTCCTCCTTTTCTTACTATTGCATAAGCTACTCCTCCTCCATGCTCTAGGAAGGAATTTGCAGCATTAACTATTGCATCTGCCTCAATTTCTGTTATATCTCCCTTAGTAAGGTAAACGATCACTTCTTGCTCCCCTTGGCATGAAGAATTAAGATATAAAACTTTTAGTTCCTTTCTATAATTACATTTATGGAAGTAAAATTAGTAAAAGCTTTCCTTACCATTCTACTACTTTTATCTCCTTTTAATTATTTTAGCGATTTCGGTCACTTTTTGGCTACAAATCGTTTTACTCACGTATATCCTCCAAGAATAGACCCTAAGCTTTCGCATGTGCAGGGAGGCGTAAATGTTTACTCACTTTACAATAGTGAACCCGCTCCAATGGGAATAGCAGATTATGGCATAGGTCCTAACGGCCCTTATATAAGGAATACTAGCCAAGTATTAGCAAAGGCTCATATATGTAGTCTGAGCGTTGATAGCAGTATTAATACTGATTGCGTTTCAGCTCAGCTTAACGTAGTGCTTTCGTATTGTTATAACGGTAATCAGTATTCTATCTGGCTACAAGACGTCGCTCTAATAATGCTGTTTAATAATACAATAAAATTTATAGATAATATTTGGAATCTATCCTCAGTAAATGCTAACGTTACTGAGGTAAAAGGTAAAGGTACACTATGCACTTATCATGGTGTTACTTTTTACTATTATTGTGCTAATGGCTATCCTGGAAGTCCTTGCGTTTTCTCTTATCCTCTAAATTTCTGTATGTTAATAAACGTTAGCGAGAACTCCCTAGGAGAGCCTGTCGCTTATTTTTGGTACAACGACGGTCACGGTTGGGTTAATTATGATTCTGTAACCTTCCTATTTCCTCATTCTAGAAATGTAAATATTACAATTAACGGATATCAATATACAGGCTCTGGAGACTTTTACGATATAGAATTCGATATAGTAGGTCCAGGAGGAGGCACTTGCGCTTATTTTAATAACGCATGCGTTTATCTCTATTTGTATTACTGGAACGGGCATAATTTTCAAGAAATAAAAAATGCATATAACTTCGGCTCAGATACTGGTGAAACTTCCAATAACGTTATTGCAAGCGGTTATTATATTCAAAGTAGCGGTGAGCTAACGTCGGGATTGAAAGCTGGCCAAGGATCTCTGGCACAGATATGGTCTTCCAATCAAGTCTCCATAGTCAAAGTTCATACTAATATTAAGAACGGATACGTTAGCTTTTCCAAATCTGAATGGAATTCTACACTTCCTATGTATAAATTTTGCGGATATTGTGCAATAATTACCCTATATCCTGGAAACTATAACGTAATTATTTTAAATAATCAAGGAAAAATTTCTGGAGAGTCGTACGTAAAATTATTAGGAGGTAGAGAAATTCAAACATATTGTTACCATTTTAAGCTAATTTCTCCCCAGTCGATTTGTATATTCTATGGAGAGAATAACGTTGAATATATAGAAATATACGGAATGGGGTATGCTAATCTAAGTTTAAAATTGCCTAACAGTATTTCATACGTAGATAACTTTACGCCATTTATAAACGGAAAGGAAGTTGTAGAGCTTATTTTAATTCCTCACGTTCTTTATTGTTCCGCAGAAGGTATACTAACGGTTACATTAAGTAGTGGGCTAAGTTGTACCTCAAGTTTTAAAATTGTATCTACGACTAAAGCTATAGAGGTCTGTATTAAGGTAGAGTCTATAGGAAATACCTTACCTGAAGAGCCTAAAATAAAGGTTCAATTTCCTAATGGGTCTATAGAGGAAATAACTCAAGGAAAGTACTTATTGCCTGCAGGTAGTACATACTGCTTGCCTAAATGTATCTATGAAAATAACCAGATTAGGTGGATATTAAACTCTTCAAATGAGGGAAAATTTACTCTACAAGGAGAGTACACATTCTATTACTATGAAGAATACCTTGTAAACTTTTCATTCAAGGTTATTGGTTCTTCCTATAACTTTACTCCAGAAGTCTATTACTATTCTGCAGGAAAATTAAATGAAAGTCTAGCAGGCTTAATATGGGCAGATTATAATTCAACATATTATTATCAACAATGCATAAATTACGGTAAAGTAAGATATATATCTTTCAACTATACGGGTGAAATATCGAGTTTTAAAGCAATGACAACCTATTACCAACAGTACTATGTTAATGTAAACTCTATGGCCCCATTATATGCTGAAATTAACGGCGTTAACCAAAGTTTCTCTTCAGGGTGGTTTAATTATTCTACTAAGATAATTATTGAGAACGTTACTTTCTACCCTTGTGCTTATGAGAGGTACATTATTTCCTCAGTAACACCTTCAATAGCATTTACTGTAAATTCTCCAATTAACGTTAAGGTAAGCTATATAATTCAATATTATTTAGAAGTTAATGCAAAGATTCCTGTTTATGCTTTTGTAAACGGTAGTAATGTTTCCTTCTCTTCTGGTTGGTATAATAAGGATGATCATATCGAAGTTGAGAACGTTACATGGTATAAATGTCCATTCACTAGGTTTATAATTACAAGCGTAAGTCCGTCAAACTTTACTGTCGGAAGCCACATTATTGTAAATGTTAGCTGTTTAGAGCAGTTTTACGTTCACGTTAACGCTAAAATACCTCTATATGCAGAAGTTAACGGAATTAACGAAAGTTTTACCTCCGGTTGGTATAACGACGGCATTTGCATTCATGTAGAGAACGTTACTTTCTACCCTTGTGCTTATGAGAGGTACATTATTTCCTCAATCAAGCCTTCATCAATAAGACTATGCAAACCGCTAAACGTCACTATCTCATGTTTTATTCAATTCTTCATTTGTGTAAAAAGTAAGATTCCTGTTTATGCTTTTGTAAACGGTAGTAATGTTTCCTTCTCTTCTGGTTGGTATAATAAGGGTGATCATATCGAAGTTGAGAACGTGCCATTTTACATTTCCCCTAAAGAAAGGTGTATAATTTCCTCGCCACTGCCTAGTTTCACGGTAGAAAATCATACCGTGGTTACTCTGAAAACTATTATTCAGTTCCTAGTTTGCGTCATTTCAGTAATTCCTATTAAAGCTTACGTAAACGGCGAAGAAACGATTATTGGCACATCGTGGATAAATGAAGGAACTAAAATAGAGGTAATCAATTACACTTACTATCCTTGTAAAGACGAAAGGTATGTAATAACTTCAATAAATCCTTCCTCAACAATCTTTGTAAATTCTTCAGTAAAGTTAGCAATATATTCTATTAAGCAGTTTTTAGTATGCATAAACGGAATAAAGTCCTGGTACAATGCGGGAAGCAAGATAATACTCAATGCCACTATACCAATTTATGAAGTAGGAGAATTCATAGGCACTTATAATGTTTCTCCAGGAAGCGTGATAGTAGTCAATTCACCAGTGGTGGAAAGATTAGTTGAGAACCTTAATTACGTCTTCATTATTCTCATTACCGTAGCCGTGTTGGCTATAAGTATTATTATATTCATAAAAATTAGGAAATAAGAAAGAGAACTTTCTTTTTTTAAAAAAAGAATTAGAAAATATATTATTATTACTTTTCTTTCTTTTCTCCTTATTTTACTCTATACGTCGTATCTCCAGCTGTCTCTTCTATAGGTATCATATTAGTATCGTAACCTTTATAATACCAGGCTAAGCTCCCACCAAGTCCTAAAGCCCAAAGGCCAAGATTATATATTACGAATTGAGTAGATGAAAAACCAGAAGTTAAGTAAAGTGACCCGGCATAAGCTAGCATGGGTGCTACTCTAATTAATCCGATATAGAACGCTCTAGATTTTATTGGCATTAATAACGGTTCTAGAACTGTCCTAGTTGCCCAGCCGAATTCACTAAAAGCCATGTTAAAGAGTAAGAGCACGTAAAACACGCCTAGAGAGAATGGAACTAATCCGCTGATTAATAATAGTATTGGTATCATTGTTAAAGTACCTCCTAGAAAGGAGAATACAGCAAATTTCCTTGTGGGTATGTATTTAACTAGGAAAGAAGCTATTATTCCTGCAATTGAGGCTCCTAAATTTGCAATGAAGACTATCTCATCTACAACAATTCCTTTAAAATAATAGTCAGCAATAGTATAAGCCATTAAACCATAAGTTAAGTATTGCGAAACTCCTATAATAGAAAGAAATGCATATCTAAAACCTAAAGAAACCTCATTAACCCCTCTGGGTGTTACATGCCTTACCTCTGCACCAGAAAAATATTTCTCTATTTCTTTTTCAGCTTCTTCCCTCTTTCCAGCCTTAACCAACCATCTAACGCTTTCAGGCGTTAAATATCTCATGACTATTGCAAAGCCCACCATTACAATTGCGAGAATTCCCAAAGTTCTCAACTCTAAAAGGTAAGATGAAGAAAGATAGTATGTCAAGTAAGATATTGCTGCAGCAACCATTGCACCCATGTTGTCAAAATTAGGTAAGAATACTAGCATCGTCTCCCTTAATGAAAGTGGCATAGTTTCACCAGCGTAAGATAAAGCAGTTGGAACTTCTCCCTCTATCCCTAGATAACCGAGGATTATACCTAGGACTACTAAAGGCAAAAAGACTGGAGAGGAAGTAGAGATTACTCCAGAGACTACTGCTTGAGATACTCCAAATATAATTAAAGCCCCAGTACCGTAAAGCCCCATAGTAAGGAAAAAGGTCCCTTTTCTTCCCAACCTTATGTCGGAAAGGCGAGAAATCGCTAAGTCGCCAACTAGCTGAGCAATTATTGGGACTACCAAAAACCAAACTTGATTAACTTGCGGGTAAAAGATTGGAGCGATTGACGCTATAATCCCCCACATAAAAAATCCTACAGCTAGTGATGAGAATAAGGACCAGTGAGCTTTCGTCCACTTAGAAAAATCAATTTCTGAAAAGTCCATAAGATCATTTCATTAAAGTAGCTTATAAATTTAGTTATAATGATTAAATAAAGAGCTGTCAAGCTTTCTCAACTGAAGTTATTCCTATTAAATTCCAGTAATACGCCTCCACCTCTAGCGGGACTGCCGGTACATAATAGCCCTCGTAAGAAGGATATAACTTAACGATTTCCCAAGAATCCTTCTTCAGAGCAGTTGCATTAGAGCAGAAAATATAACCATTTGCCGAAATAGATGGGGTATCAGGAAATATCCTAAAATAAGGTTTTATGCAATTAGGCAAAGAAGGTGATTTAGGGTAGTAACTTACGTTGAGTAAAAATCCGTAAATTTCTCCGTCTTTTTCACAAATGTGAAGCACTTTCACGTTAATTGATGTATAGTAGGGAGTGTATGCAAAATGAAAGAAAATTCCTAGACTAATCAATAAAAGTACTGGTATAGCTAGAGGTTTAAAGCTGATTGCATTTATTCTTTCTCTCTCTCCATTTGGCAATGCGTATCCTAGTATAGGCCAGGACATAAAATAATTCCATAAACCCCTATAGTTAACGAAGAAGATAAAATACGGAAAGAAAACCCAAGAATCCTTAAAATTGTCGTAATATTTCCAGAAAAAGTAAACCTCAGTAAGCGTAACGATTACTATTGCCAAAGTAAAAAATAGAGGATAAATGTAAAAGAATCCAGAAATCGCTATCATCGACAAGCTCATACTTATACCTATTAGCGGAGCTACTATTGGATAAAGAACCCCTTGAAAATAGTATTCTGGAGAAAGTAAAATAAAATACCCGTTAATCGCCAGGAAAGAGATAGCAGTGTAAATTATAAACTTCAGTAATGAACTCCTTCCCTCTTCCTTGTATATTGAAATTAAATAAAACGGAAGAAGGGCAAAAGGAGTCTGCTTCAGTGATAAAGCCAAGCCGTAAAATATACCTTTGGCTTTCACGTCTTTGGAAAATAGTGAAAGTAAAACAAAGAAAACCCAATCGAGAGTAGTAACTCCACCTGCAGAGAAGTCACGATAATTGATGTTAAATAAGTAGGGGAGTAAGAAAGATAAAAATAGGAATTTGTCAACTTTCCTTAACTTTGCATATAGGAGAAAGGCTACTAAAAAGTAGAAAGTCACAGTAATGAAATTGGGGTTTATGTTGAAGATTACTGATGGAATAAGTATAAGCATTTGCAATGCAGGGTAATCGTACCTGGTAACTACTCCTCCAGTGGAAAGAGGAGTTCCCAAAATTGGTATAAATTTGCACAAATGGAAAACGCTGTAAATATTGGCAGTAAGTGCAGGGTTATAAGGATTTTCTCCGTGTAAAAATAGGTAAGCAGCATAGTAACTAAGCATCATTTCGTCGGTTCCAAAATTAGGAGAGACAACAAGGGTAGAGAAAGTTAAGATTAGAAAATTTACAAGCATTGCCTCAGCTAGAAAATTGTATTTAATACCTACGGCTACTAGTAACAAGTAAATGATGAAAACGTAAATACTAACTCCTTGTGTGAAATAATATAACAATCCTACAACAATGGCCTCTGCATAAATAATAGCAATGAAGTATTTATCTTGAATGTGCATACTAGTAAATAGCATGAGACCTGAGAAAAATATTGATAACACGTCAAGAGTAATGAATAACAAATTATCGTAATTAGGAGCTATTAGTAGAAACATGGAAATGGCAAATAAAAACTGAGAAAAATTCACCGTTAATGCTTTATTCCTATCCATTAAAGGTGTGATAAGTCTAGCAAATAAAAAGTTATGCGAAAAATGCCAAGACTTGCCATTCTGTAAAGAAGAAAGTAAGAAAGAAGGAAATAGCTATATAAATGACCGTAAATGCTTTTCTCTTAAATATTATGTCGGCATATCCAAGCAAGGAAGGAAATGCGGGCAGTAATAAACGTGGTAAGGATATTGAAGGCCAGCCGTGAATAAAAAAGAGAGGTAATATTATACTTAATGAATAGAGAGTTAGAAACATGTTCTTAGATTTCTTGTAAAAGAGTATAGTTCCTATAATATAGAAGGCTAGAAATGCGTAATTCCTCAGTAGATAAATTAAGGGAGATAAATGAAAACATGGAGCAAAGAAGGTATTAATAAAATAATCATAACAATTTAATATCCATTCTGCTTGGCACCACGGTGTAGTAAAGTAAGCGTGCCAATACTTATTTTCGACTGAAAAGAACGTGAAAGGACTACCAGTAAAGATCCAGAATGCAATAAGAATTATCCCTCCTATAACTAGTGGAGGGATAAAGTACCAAATTTTCCTCCTATACTTTAAAAGAAACGAAGGTAGTGTATAAGCCAAATTATAGAAAGTAGCTATTGCACCTCCTAAAGAAAGGGCAGAAAGCCAACCTTCTAGATTAAGTGAAAGTACGAGAAAAGTTAATGCAACATCGTCTGAGTAAGGAATTGTTGAATACAGAACGAATACAGGGAAGGTTGATAGTACTAATGAACCTTTAAACCCGTAGTACTTGTATACTAGTAACACAAAAATGTAACCAAAAATATTTGTGATTATAAAACTGGAAAGAAGATATGACCTTGTCAAGTATGTTAATCCTCTTATAAGGAACGGAAAAAGGGGAGAAAAGGCGTAAAGGAACTTGTTAATATATCCATATTGAGCAATCCATAAATAATCTATAGCGTCCCAATTAGTAGCCATTTTAAAAAAGAAGAGTTTCCCTGAAAAAATATAGAATGTTATAAAAACTATAATTTTTGCTAAAGTATACAATAAAAGAGGAAATAAAGTAGTATTATAATGTTTTCTTCTCATTATCATTCATCCTCATTTTAGGCCTAAGAAGCAATATTAGTATAATAATGGAAAGTCCTAAAGATGTTATTCCAAGAAGAATATCATGAAACCTTTGTTCTCCTTGGGCAGCTTTAGAAAAGTTGTAAGTAAGTATAGTAGCTAGAGTATAACCTGGAAAATTAGGTAAGCTCTCGTTATTAATCAAATTTGTCTTCCATAATACATATGTTGCTTTCATTTCTATTTTTCCGCAGCAACATTTTATATCACATCCCTTTATAGGAATTCCAGAAGCGTTATAATATAAGATAAAAATGTATTTTGAGCCTAGAGCATATGAAATATTATAATATACATAAAGTCCGTCTTTTGTGCCATTATATATGAACGAAGAGGTATTATGACCTAATTTACATGGCGCAATATAGAAAAAACCTTCAGAACAAGTAATCTTTTGAAGAAAAGTTCCTGCCGGTAAATACGCAGTTATATTGGGTAATACCTCAGTCTGATTAATAATCATGGTATCGTTACAGAATACTTTTTCTACCTCTTCAATTTCTATAATTTTTTGAATACAATAATGAGCCGAATAATATATTACGGTGATATTGAATACTTCAAATTTTCCTGCTTCTAGAGAAATGCTAGAATCAAACTGTTGGTGAGAGATAGTAGAATATAAAGAAAATAGAGAAAATAAAAACAATATTAAAAAAATATGTATACTTTTAATGTCATGGTGGTTATGACGCCGTAGCTGTTACTGTTACGGTTCCTCCATCACTTAGTACTAAAGTGAAGGAATATTCCTGTCCAGGTACTGGAGTTATTCCTAAGCCGCTTATACTTAAACAGACAACATTTGTACCAGCAGTTAATGTCTTAGATGCAGACACGCTATTTGCTCCGTATTCAATTCCTATTATATTAACATTACCGGATGAAACAAGCGTAACCTTAAGAGTACTACCACTAATTGTACCGTATCCAGCTTCTGATACTGTTGGTGTAGAAGTGAAGGCTCCTAGATATCCAAAGGCGAAGAATACTACAACGAGAGCTATTATTACTGAAGCAATTACTAGAATTAGAGCTGTTATTGCTCCTGATAATCCTTTTTTGCTTTTCTTTGTCTTTTGAACTATCATGATTATCTAAAGAAACTTTGGTTATTGAATAATAGAGAGACTATACTGAAACTATTTAACCCTGGCGTAGTACACTATTTTATCCTTGTTCTTTCTTTTTTATTAAAGAAATATTATGTTAGCTACTAATGTAAATTTAGTTCTATTCTCAGACTTTATAGAAAGACTTATATAGAAAATTTACCTACTTCATTTTAATGAAAGGAATGTGGAGTTCTTTTACAACACTTATTATCTTGGTCGCAACTGTATTTGCTTCACTAGTTGTAGTATTTTATGCTTATTCAATGTTAGGAGCACAGAATCAGAGCATAATAGTTACTCAAGCTTCTCCGGGAATAATCAAAGACGGTCAACTTTACGTTTCCCTCCAAACTAATTCGCAAATAAAAATAGTTAAACATCAAGTAGAAGGTTACTGTGAAGCTGAAAATGTTTGCTTAAAGCCTGGATTAAATAACGTTTCTTTAAATCTTCCTTCAGGATTTTCTCCCTTAAAGTGCGAAGTATATTCCTTTACTTTGGTTTTATGCAACGGGAAGTCCGTTATTGTTAATGCTAAATATTATTGCTAATAGGGGTTTGGGCTTCATCGAATTTTCATGAAATTGTATCTAATTCTCAGCCCTTGGGCTTCATCAGAGTCACGGGGAAACCCGTTACCCCTCCGCCCCTTTAGCGGGATAACCCCAACCCACACCCGCGGTATTTCACGGATGTGGGGAAACCCGCACATCTTGAGGTAAATATTTAATGACGCGTTTAATTGTCTATCTAGAGTGAACCCACACCTCTCGCAATGAAAAGTCCTGCCAACCTTTCGGGAAACCCATCCACATCTGGGGCAGGACTTGGAAGTGAGGTGTGGGTTAACCTCCTTCAAGAAGGAACCGTAAAGAGGAGCCTTATACTTTAGCACACGGTGAATCGACCTCCACACAGTCCGTGAAATCTTTTTAGAAAGGGAGTCGTTAGCATCCCTAAACATCTCTTGCTTATTCAGTTTTTCAACAACAAACAACGTGAGAGGATACATCTCCAGCAAACTGTTAACGAACTTGTGAACATAATCCAGCACACGGTTCCTCTCACGGTGGGAATATTTTCTCATCAATTCCTTCCCCTTCCTACCGTGCTTTGAAGCAAAAGACTGTATTTTACTCCTCTTTAATTTCATACCCTATTTTAGACTGTAAAGCTCCTTGATGGAAAACGTGACGAACTTCTCTCCATCGTATGCGTCTAGAGTATAGAGGTTACTATCAATAGAGAGAAAGTCAAGGGGAGTAAACCAAGGTAACTTGTAACGAAATGGCAGGTACACTTTATCCTCCTTTATCACGGGCTCACCTAGTTCTAGCCCCTTAACCCGTTTAGAGAACCAAGTGTGAGACCAAGAGAAGGTAATATACTCGTAAGGTCTTACTGTAATCCTTACTCTCTCGCCATCAACCTTCCTAAGAGTTGACTTAATCCTAACGTAAACCTTCTTCAATCTAGGTTTACTCAATGACGCTTGTCCCTTCTCGACTCTCCTCCTCCAACTTTCCAGTATTGAGTAAGCGTCATTAATTGCCTTATCAACATAGTGTGAAGCTAAGTTGTTGATATTCTCTAACTCATCCCTTAGCGTATTGTATACTTGCTTTTTCTTAGGCAAGGTTATTTTAACCTTCGTAAATACTTTCTTACCTTTCTTCGCTTCTTTTCTCTCTACCTTCACCTTCTCCCATAACCAGTCTAAAGCTTTTTGCAGTAGTGTCTTGTAGTTCTCTAATAATATTTTCGTCTCCTCCTTCTTATCATTCTCCAAGGAGTAAGTTAGGTAAATGTACTCCTCCTCTGGTTGGAGTGATTTAATTCTTAAGTTCTTCGACACACTTTTCCACCTTTTCGTATTTTTGACTCCTCATTCCGTAGAGTTTTCCGCTAAATGATACAAGTATGGAGACCAAATCCTCTATCAACTCTTGTTCTGGTGTTTTGTCCTCATTGTTTAATACCACGAGTTCACAATTATGTGCTTTACAGACCTCTTCAAGGATTTCAAAACCAAACCTAACTAGTCTGTCTGGGTAAGCTATGACTACTTTCGACACCTCGTTGTTTAGTATCATTCTTAACAACTTGAGGAATCCTTTTCTCTTCATGTTTAACCCAGAACCTACGTCAGTTATTACTTGGTCGTAATCTTTGACGTTCTCCTCTAGGTATTTTACTTGGTTTATTAAGTCGTCTTTTTGTGCGTTTGATGACACTCTCGCGTAAAGTATCACTTTCCTCTTTCTAACAATACCCATCAGTTTTTCTACATCCTCTTCCCTAAACCTCCACTTTCCACTCTGTAGTATTACTGGTTTGATGTATCCTTTCTTTACGTAGCTCTGTAAAGTGCGGTATGATATTCCTAAGCGTTGGCAGACTTCTTTAGGTTTTAGCATTGTAATTAGTTTTACATACAAAGTATATAAACTTCACGGTTTATTGGAAACTGTTGGCAACGGCAGTCTTAGATAAACTTCTTGAGAATCTTAAGGATTATACTAGCAAATTGGATGAGGCTAACAACGTAGATTTAGATAACTGGTTTTACTTATATGCAGTGCTTCATCTACTTCAAGTCCAAGCTCAGTCGTTTATTAACTTAGTTCAAACTCTCTTGTCTAACATGGGAATATCGAGCCAAGGATATAGAGATTCTATAAGAAAGCTCTTTGAGAAAAACTTGATAACTGTTGAGGAAAGGGATTTTCTAATTTCCGTTGTTGGATTTAGGATTATTATTGTTCACGAATACGCTACTGTTAATCCTATTTTCGTAAAGAAGATCATGGAAAACTAGGAGAATACTCGAGATTGCTTACAATTTAAGAGAAAGAGCCAAAAATTTCTGGGATTGTTAAACTTTCTTTTCCAACCTACTTAGTATCGACTTCACTTGCCTTTCTAACCTACTGAGCCTGCTCTCAACGTCGTCCTCGTAATCGTCATAAAAGCCAAAAAGCCCTCTAATTCTTGAAAATAGAACTTCTCCAAGATTTTCGAGTGCAGGAGTGTAACCTTTCTTAACTACCTTGTAAAGTTTTTGTACCTTCCCTACACCTATAGGCAAAATCATTATTCCCCCTTCTCTAAGCTGTTCGTAAGGTTTGCACAAGAGAGTAGGTGCAGAGGCCCAGGCTATCACTCTATCAAAGGGCTTCTCTTCTTCATATCCTAATGTTCCGTCTCCTAGCACTAGCTTCACGTTTTGGTACTCGGAAAGTAATCTAGAAGAGTATTTATACATTTCCTCGTTAATTTCTATACTAACAACCTTATCAACAATTTCCGCAATTAATGCAGTATAATAACCTATTCCTGTTCCTATTTCTAGAACCTTTTGGCCTTTGTGCAAGTCCAATTCGTCAAGCATATAAATTCCTAAACTTAACGCAGTAGTGTTTATTCCGGGCAGAATAGGTAAAGCTTCGTCGACATGAGTATAGGCATAATTCCTCAGGTTCTCTGGGAGAAACTTTGCTCTATCAATTCTCTTGAACGCTTCGGCTAACTCTGGGTTCTTGATCTTCCTAAGAATTTCCTCCTTTTCGGTCATAAGTATAATAAGATTTAATGAAAATAAAGGTTAGCCTTTCATGAAGGTATTAAATAAATTTGGCATTACTTTTAAACATGCAATTAGGTTTTATTTCGAACCAAAGAACTTCAGCTATTATACAAGGTACTTCAATAGTATGGTTTCCAGTACCAAAATTTGATTCTCCATCTATCTTTACTAAATTACTAGATGAAGATGGAGGAGAATTCTCAATACTCCTTCCCGAGAAAATCGAGAGCATTAAACAATATTATGAACACCCACTAGTTTTGACTACTGGAGTAAAAACAGAAAGAGGAGGTTCACTAAAGGTCACCGATTTACTACCTCTCGGCGAGACAGTAATAATAAGGAAAGTGGAAAGTGATGTGCCATTTACAGTAGTTTTCAAGCCGGCTTTTAAGTACGCACTTTATAGACCAATAATATTAAGGGATAGGTTCGTGAACTCTAAGGGAAGAGATTGCGTAGGTTTCTTGTATAAATGGGACGGAAAAGTTAGGAGAGAAGGTTCTTTTACCTGGAGGTTTTCTGAAGGAAAAGGATTCTTAGTAGCTAATTACGCAACTGACAAAGAGCACGGCGTATTCAGCGAAAGAGGGAAAGCTTTACAAATGGACTTTGAGAAACCTTTTGAAAAAACTATAAAATATTGGGAAAGCTTTGACGTAAAGTCTAAGGTATACGAAGACCTCTATAGATCTTCAGTCTACGTTCTTCTTGGATCCATTTATTCTCCATCTGGGGCATCAATCGCTGCACCAACAACATCTTTGCCGGAAGTCGTAGGAGGTTCAAGGAACTGGGATTACAGATTTGCTTGGGTCAGAGATTCTTCAATCACGGCAGAAGCGTTAATAAACGCTGGATTTATAATAGAGGCTAGGAGGATACTTAACTTTCTACTCTCGTTAGTTAATTTTACTTCTAAGCCATTCTATTATCCCCTATACACCGTTGAAGGCACAATTCCCCCTCCAGAAGTTAAGCTAAGGTGGCTTTCAGGATATAAGAATTCCAAGCCCGTAAGAATAGGCAATGCGGCATCAAAACAAATACAGCTTGACGTTGAAGGCTTCTTCATGAATGCACTTTACAAGTACTTTGAAAAGACCGGCGACACTGTCCTCATTAAAGATGTTTTTGATAAAGTTGAGCACATTGCGGATTGGATTTCAGAAAATTGGCTAATGAAGGACTCAGGGATTTGGGAAGATAGAGGAGAGCCCAAGCATTACACTCACTCAAAGATAATGATGTGGGTTGCTCTAGATAGGGCTGGAAAGCTCGCAGAGTATATAGGCAAAGAAGATAGGTGGAAGGAAAGTAAAGAGAAAATCAGAAAATGGGTTTTAGAAAATTGCGTTTCCAACGGTTACCTTACAAGGCTTGCCGGCAGTGAGGATGTGGACTCAGCTTTACTCTCAGCACCTCTCTACGGATTTATAGATGTAAAAGACGAACTATTCCTTAACACTCTAAAGGTCATTGAGAAGGAACTCAAGGTCGGTAATTTCGTAAAAAGGTACAAGACTGACTTTATGGGAGAAGCTAAGCATCCCTTCTTGCTAACCAGCATTTGGCTAGCTAGAGTTTACGTAAGGTTAGGAAGAGAAAATGAGGCTGAGGACTTAACTAAAGAGCTAGATAAAATTGCTGGAAGTCTTCATTTAGTAGGAGAACACTTAGACGTGGAAAAGAAGGAATTCACAGGCAATTTCCCGCAAGTATTTGTACACGCAGAAATAGTAAACTTAGTTAAAGAGATTGAAGGACTTCATTCAAAATCTTAGACCTTAATCCTTCCCTATTTTCTTCAGTCAAAACGTAAATTTTACCGTTAATTTTCATACTTCTATGTACTACTGCAATGAGCGGTTTATTCAAACTAAAAGCGTAGTTTATAAAATCTTTAAGAGATGGGATTGACATTTCCATTGGCCCTATTTCATCAATAGCTATTAAGTTAGCTGAAGGTAAAGCACTCTTAACTTCATCAATTATTTCTCCTGCTTCGCTTTGAACAGCATATTTCCCAACTTTTATTTTACCTTCTCCAACCTTAGCTAGCCATTTCTCTTTTCCAGAGGATATGCTTACTATCTTAAATCCGATCCTTTTTCCTCCTTCCCTCACTTCCGGACAATAAAAACCGACTACTTTATAACCTCTCTTCTTCACCTCTTCCACAACGTACATTAAAAGTGTAGTCTTTCCAACTCCAGGTCTTCCGGTTATGAAAATTCTCATGTCCTTTAAATTAAAGGAATAAAGTTTAAGATTATTTCCTTCGAGTATTTTATATGAAGATTCAAGAAATAGAACCGATAGTTTTGACTTCTAAAGAGAAAGGAGGAGCTACTTGGGCTTCAACAATGATTATAGTTAAAGTGACTACTTCTAACGGTGCAGTAGGCTACGGGGAAGCTGTTCCTACGCTTAGGGTAATTTCAGTATATAATGCAATAAAACAAGTGGCGAAGTCTTTCATAGGAAAAGAAGTCGAGGAAGTTGAGAAGAATTACCACGAATGGTATAAACAAGATTTTTACTTGGCTAGGTCTTTTGAATCCGCAACAGCAGTTTCCGCAATTGACATAGCCTCCTGGGACATTTTAGGTAAAGAGTTGGGGTCTCCTATTTACAAGTTTCTAGGAGGAAAATTTAGAGACAAAGTTTTAGTTTACGCTAATGGCTGGTATTCAGATTGCGTTACCCCAGAGGACTTCGCAAACAAAGCAAAGGAGGTTGTAAAAAGAGGTTACAAAGGACTGAAGTTTGATCCCTTTGGCCAATATTACGATTGGATAGACGAGAAAGGACTAAGGGAAGCAGAGGAAAGAGTTAAGGCTGTAAGGGAAGCCGTAGGAGACGAAGTTTACATTATGATCGAACACCACGGTAGGTTTAACGCTAATTCTGCAATAAAAATTGCACATGTTCTGGAAAAATACAATCCTCTCTTCATGGAAGAGCCGGTCCATCACGAGGACATTGAAGGTTATAAAAAGTATCGTTCATCAACTAAGGTTACAGTAGCCCTAGGAGAGAGGTTAATAAGCCTAAAGGAGGCAATGTTTTACATAGATAATAGGTTAGCCGACGTCCTTCAGCCAGACATTACAAACATTGGTGGAGTTACAATTGCGAGAAAAGTGGTTACTTTAGCTGAGGCAAACGACGTAGAAATTGCCTTCCACAACGCTTTTGGTTCTATACAGAACGCTGTTTCTATTCAGCTAAGTGCCGTAATCCCCAACTTGTTAATCTTGGAGAACTTTTACGACTGGTTCCCTCAATGGAAGAGGGACTTAGTTTATAATCAAACACCGGTGGAAGACGGTTACGTGAAAGTTCCTGAAAAGCCCGGTATAGGAGTTGACGTTAACGAGAAGCTCTTGGAAGAGCTTAAGGCAGAACCAATTCCTTTAGAAGTTGGAGAAGAACCGGTTTGGGTAGTTAAAAACACTTGGAGGGGATACTAATGGTGGAGATTATAGTTCCTATTCTGACTCCTTTTAATGAAAAAGGAGAAATTGACGGAGAGAAAGTTAAGACTCACGTGGAGAACTTGTTAAAGAAAGGAGTTGACATAATCTTCGTTAACGGCACAACTGGTGTAGGTCCTGCATTATCTAAAGATGAGAAGAGGAAAATGTTGGACTACGTTCTCGATGTAACTAATAAGGTAATATTCCAAGTAGGTTCCCTTAACATGAAGGAAGTTTTGGAGTTAGTAAATTATGCTAATGATAGGGACATAATTGCAGTTGCCTCTTATCCTCCTTACTATTTCTCTATTCCAAAGGATTTCATAGTGAAGTACTTCAAGGAAATATGCTCTGTAAGTAAGCATCCAGTTTACCTTTACAACTATCCTGGAGCGACGGGGAAAGACATTGATGTAAACCTTGCTAAGGAAATTGGCTGTATAAAAGGCGTTAAAGATACAAATCCGGATTTTGCTCATACAATAAGATACAAGGAATTAGGAATAAAGACGTATAACGGTTTAGAAAATCTCGCAATTGCTTCACTTAGCATTCTAGACGGTACAGTAGTAGGTGCAGGGAATTACATGCCGGAATTATTCTCTCAGCTGAGAGAATACATAAAGGCTGGAGACATGAGAAAAGCACTGGATTTGCAATTAAAGATAGACGAAATTGATGGAACTACGATTCCCTACGGTAAGATCTCGTCAATGTACTACTTGGTAAAAGAACTTCAGGGCTATGACGTTGGAGTACCTAGACCTCCAATGTATCCATTAGAGGAAAATAAAGTAAAAGAATTGGTAGAAAAAGTTAGAAAAATATGGAATAAATAAAATATTTTCTATCTTATATAATATAATTTTAATTATCTTTTCGCTTTCCATTTTAAAAAGGATTATTCGTAATTCTACTCCTATTTAGTCGTAATCTAGTTTAATAATTTTTAGTTAAAAAGATGTTAATTTCAAAGATATTTAATTCATACTCATATAAAGGAATGAAGTAAGCAAGCTTTAGAAGACCTGGATACTGCTAAAGTACTTCTAGAAAATGGAAAATATTACGCTTCAGCATTCTATTAGCAGGCCGTGGAGAAATCTTTAAAATCCCTCACTATTTGCCTCGGAAAAGATCCAGGCAAAACTTATTCCCTCATGGAACTCATTGAAATGATAGAAAAAGAAGGATTTATAGTACCTACAAATATTAGAGAAGGCCTCATGGTTTTTATCTCCTTATTTTATAATTTCCTAGGTATCCAGACGCAGCAAACGGTGTCCAGTTTAAGCAGTATAGCAAATCAATATCTGAGGATCTATATAATAGGGCAAAGGATGTAGTAGAATGGATAAAGGAAAATCTGCAATAGAAAGTCAAATTAGAATGATAAACCTTGTAAAGGAAATAATTGAGGAGATTACAAGAGACTTCACTAATCTGGAAGAGGTTTATATCTTTGGCTCTAGAGCTAGAGGGAATTATTTAGATACAGGCGACATAGACTTTATCTTCGTTTTTAAAGGAATAAAAGGAATGAATGTATTTGATAGGATGTATACGATAAGCAAATATGTTAAAGGGAACGTGGATTACATTGTTTTAGATGAGGAAGAAAAGGATAGAATAAGGGAGAAGAAATTACTTTGGAGTAGGGATAAAGGTTTCGTGGATAATAAAGGAATTTTTATAGTTAAAAGTATAATTTTATACATACAATTTTTTATTCAATTTATCTTCTTCACTATACTGAAGAAGATTAACATAAAACTTACTCACTATACTGCATAAGTTTATAAATACCAAGGGAAATTATATACTGTGAGTGAAATAAAATAACTGCTAATAGACCAGAAAACTAGACTGGAAAGAAAATTTGAAAAAGAAAGAATTATTGGAGATATATTTCAATTTTAAAAAGGTATTTATCTTAACTCAATGCCTGAGATTACGAGGATAAGAGAAATAAAATTCTGGGAAACTTTTGCTAGATACTGAGACGTATTTGGAAAAACACCAATTACTTTAGCTTGTTTTTCAGTCCATCAAGGCAGACTTTACAACAAGCATAATAAGTTTTCCTACCTTTCTTAAGAATTAAAGGAGACCCCTTAATTGCTCCACCACAATAGTCACACCTCAACTCAACGCTAACGCTGACTTTACCGACCTTTTTATGTGAGAGGAATAAGTACTTCTTCTCATCCTTTATCTTTTTGAGCTCCTCCTCGAGCTCGTTTAAATCCCTTGCATGAATAACTGCCATTATATTTCCGTCTATTAGTTCAAAGCATTCAGCATCTTGAGGGCATTTACTCGTTACTACAAAGGCTGTTACTCCTTCGTTATATTCTATAGTAAATTTTATCCCCTTTTCTTGGAGAGAAGTAATAATCCTAGATACTGTAGGCCTACTTACTTTGAGCTCCTTTGCAATTTCACTTACTGGCATTCTCGAGTTCTCCTTTAATAGCTGTAACACTCTGTATTCAAGATCTCCAAGTTTTACTTCATTTATTTCATTATCCATGTAAGTTATTTTACACTTTGAACCTAATATTTCTTTCTCTTTTTACCATTTGTTAAAAATAAAATATTAAAAGAGAGAAAAGTATATAAAATTATGATAGACCCGGTTTGCGGAATGGAAGTAGATGAAAACTCTCAGTATAAGACAATGTATAAAGGTAAGGTGTATTACTTTTGTTCACCCCATTGCATGAAAGCCTTTCAGAAGGATCCTGAGAAGTATTTAAAGGAAGGGCCTAAGGGAATGCCTAATGAGTAAAAAGGAGGGTGAAAAATTAAGGATAAAGAAAGAGGAGGAATTGAAAGTAGTAGGAATGCATTGTGCTACTTGTGTAAGTACTGTATCTAAATCAATTAAGAGCGTAAAAGGAGTAAAAGACGCAAACGTAAATCTAGCTTCAGGAATTGCTAGAGTAGAAATTGAGAATGCAAGGCTTAAGGACATAGTTGAGGCAATAAAGAAGGCGGGCTATGACGTAGTTACTCAGAAAATAAGCTTTAAGGTGAATATTAACCCCGAGGACGCAAGGAAGATTGAGGAAAAAATTGAGGAGATAAAAGGAGTAATAAAAGCCAGCGTTAACCCAACTAACGGTAACGTAATAGTGGAGTTTAATCCTTATTCCATAACCTCAGACGAGTTGGCTGAAGAAATTTACAAAAAGACCGGACACAAGGTAACCAAGGTTAAGAGCGAGGTAACTAACAAAAGCGAAGTTAAAGAAATGCTTGAGAGACTCATTATAGCGTGGATTTTCACAATTCCTACGCTATATTTTCAGTATTCAGGCTTACTTTTCATAGCATTCCTTTCCTCAATTCCCGTTCAATTCTACGCAGGATTAAGATATCATTTAGGAGCGTATATGGCATTAAAGAATAAAACCGCAAACATGGATACTTTAGTTTCCCTCTCAACTAACATAGCATGGTTTTACAGCGTTTACGCCCTCATAGTTCATCAACAAGTGTTCTTTGACGTTGCCACTCTCTTAATCTCTTTCATATTAATAGGAAAAACTCTGGAGGCCTACCTGAAGGAGAGGATATCAGTACAAATAACTTCATTAAAGGAAGTGAAAGCAACGTTGGCTGACGGAAGAGTAGTTAAGGCAAGCGAGCTAAAAGTGGGCGACGAGATTATAGTTAAGTCGGGAGAAGTAATACCCGCAGATGGAATAGTTGATGAAGGTAGTGGAGAAGTTAATGAGTCCATAGTAAATGGCGAAAGTCTACCGGTAAAGAAAAAGAAAGGAGATGCAGTAATAGGAGGTTCAACTTTAATTTCCGGTTACCTAAAGGTTTACGTTACTAGGGCAGGAGAGAGGACTTACATTTCGCAAGTTGTTGAGGCAGTAAACCAAGCACAGACAGCTAGATTACCTATACAGAACTTGGTAGATAAGGTTGCGTCAATATTTACTCCCTTAATAATAGGAATATCGGCAATGGTGTTTGCAGTTTGGAAATTTATACTAGGATTTAGCACAGAGGAATCCCTGTTATTCTCTGTAGCAACTTTGGCCTCAGCTTGTCCTTGCCCATTTGGTTTAGCTACGCCACTTGCTGTACTAACTTCCGTAAATAGGTTAGCCAAAAAAGGGATAATAGTAAGGAACGGCGAAAGCTTAGAGACGCTGAAAAAAGTCGATACTTTCGTTTTCGATAAGACTGGGACTATTACTGAAGGTAAGATAAGTGTAAGAGCTGAAGGAGATAAAGACGCAATATCTTACGCCTCTGCTTTAGAAAAAATGAGCAACCACCCCGTAGCTAAGGCAATATCTTCGATTTCTAACGTAACATTTGAGGTTAAGGATTTTACAGAATTCCCTGGCTCTGGAGTTTATGGCAAAGTTAACGGCCATGACGTGATTGTAGGTAAAAGGGAATTCGTATTACAGAACTGTGAAGGAGAAGGCAAGGGAGACGTATTAGTTTGCGTTGACGGTAAAGTTTCAGCGTCTTTTTACTTGGAAGATAAAATAAGGGAAGATGCAGTAAAAGTTATAGATTACTTGAAGAGAATGGGAAAGAGAATAATTATTGCCACAGGGGATACAAGCGACAACGCTGAAAAAGTTGGTAAAGAACTTGGAGTTGAGGTTATAAAGGGATTATCTGCAGACGAAAAGGCCGAACTTATTAGAGGTGAAGTTAATAAAGGGAGGATAGTTGCCTTCATAGGAGATGGAGTGAACGACGCAATCGCTCTTAAGGAAGCTAACGTTGGAATCGCTATTTCCTCAGGAACTGACATTGCAAAATATGCTGGAGATATTATTATTCCTAAGGTAGGAGATTTACTCACTTTATTAGAGTACTCCAATTTAACTGTGAGGAAAATAAAGGAAAACTTAGCCTGGGCATTCGGTTATAACTCAGTGCTAGTACCGATAGCTGCAGGCATACTTTATCCTACTTTATATCTACCTCCAGAATATGCAGCATTGGCAATGTCCATGGATAGCGTCGCAGTATCATTATGGTCTCTAGTTAAGATTTGAAAGCTACTCAAACTAAGAGTTTTTATTTTCTCTCCTTCTTCACTACGCTAATTTCACGTTAGGTAGTCCAATCATGAACGTTTTTATTAGCGGGGGCGATACTTGCTATTTTCGACAGAACCTAAAGATTCCATTAAAGACTTATTCGATCGCTAAACTGAAATAGATAAGTTAAAAGGAGTTTAAACGAGAGAATGATAGTAGTTCTCGGCTTAAAGAGGACTAGAAAATCCAGTTTAGTACTGTCAACCCTAAACATGAATTACAAAATGGGGGCGGAAAGCCTCGCCAGATGGATAGCCCCGTGTTTAAACACTTCTTTGCCGATTTTCTGTCAATGGCTAGGAGGGCTAAAGCGATCAGAGCTACTGTTTCTATGAAGATCGCCGTATCAGACTCCCTCCTAGTTAAAGCCCTGCGTTTCACCCTATTTTGGTTAAAGGAGAACGTGAAAAACCCGTTTTAATATTAAATCTTTGCTTGGCTTTCTCAATTAACGTCTTAACATCTTTCTTATATTCTTCTATTAAATCTTTATCAAGATATTTCCTTGCAGTGAAAAGAGTTACTGCAGATACCCACATATAAATTATATCATCACCTATCTTATAGGATAATTCAGTAACAGCGTCATTTAATGTTTTAGAATCCCATCCGTTTTCCTTAGTCTCTTTAATTATTTCTTTTAGGTTATTTTCTATAACCAGAAGCTTTATTGCTTCCTCGGCAGCCTTATAATACTTCTCACAAGCTTGAACAAGGTCACCCTTTGAAAGTAATTCTTCTGCTTCCTCGTAGTATACTTCAGCACTTATAGTTATGCTCATCCTATCTCAGTTAAGAAAGATTAGTATTTAATCTTTCACCAAAAGAAAAGTGAAGCCTTAAAAATAAACAAAATACACGAAAGGCTAGGGTTTAGCGACCCTTTAGAACTCCACATAGTTACGCCTAAAATTTACGAAGAATGGTATAAGAGGTTCATAGACGTTTATGATTTGACTTATTTCTTGCCGTTCCCTATCTTTTAAACTCGACACTTATATACAATAAACGAGAAATTAATTATCTAATGCCAATCTTAATTATTTTCGGAATCCTTGGAGTAATATCGTTAGCAGTTTACACGCTGTTGAATATTATCTATCCAAGAGCTCCTAGAAGGACAAAAAATTGAAACATCTCTAATCTTAGGCTTCTTAGGGCTAGTGATAATTTCATCGATCTCGTCTTTCCTCATTCTTATAGTCCTTATAATCATAGGTCTAGGATTAATGCACGGATTAAAGAAAATCTAATTTTTAACTATTAAATTAAAAATGATATCAGATATAATAGATATTAATAATTTTTACCCTCTATTAATATCTCTATATATTCATAGCTCCTTTTCCTATGTATGACTTTAAGCTTCCACAGCAACCTTTCTAGGCCAAGTAAACATTGAGTAAAATACTGCTAGCATTGACATGAACTCTATTCCGTCCACAAAGTAAGGCAATGAAGCCATACCGAAGGCTTCAATAATACCACCAATTAATGCAGAAACAATTCCTCCCGCAACAGCACCAATATTATAAGCAGTACCAGTCAAAAATGCCCTAACCTCAGGAGGAACACTACTGGCAGCAATGCCGGAAATCAAAGGCCAAAAACCGTTAGCAAATGCATAAATGAAGACTCCCGCACTCATTATAGGCAAAGAGACCATAGCAGATACTAACGGCATTGCTAAAAAGGCCGAAAATATCATGAAAGCAATACCTACATATATTAATCTAAAAACACTCAAGCGGTAGGATAATTTGCCGAAAATAATGTATGAAGTTCCTTGTATTCCATTTGCTACTGCCATTAGTAGCCCGACGTAATAAGCCGGAAAACGAGCAAAACACTCTGCAAAATCAGGGTAGATGCTAAAAATTGATAAGTAAGCAATAAACATTCCCGACATTGAGATTACTGCCCTTATGAAAAATGGGAAGTATTCCTTTATGCTAACTTTTCTACTCTCTATTTTTGGAGTAAAGTTTTCGTTAACCTTAAAGTAAATGTAAGGAACAAGCACTAGGGGTAAGGAACCGGTTAGCATAAAAATCCTATAGCCTTCAATAGAGTCCATGTAATTACTCATCACCGTGAAAGTAACTCCAGTAAGTGCGTAACCTAAAGCGTAGCCTGCTTGCACTATGCTGTTAACGAGCTGAACCTTTTGCTTTGGTGCCTGCTCTATTGCTAGCACTGTCCCGGAAGTCCACTGAGCTCCCATGAAAATTCCTTGAACACTCCTAATTAGCAAGAGAAGTGCATATACTGACGAAAATGCGAAGATGATCTGAAAAACTGAGTATCCTGTAGTAGCTATAATGTTGACTATTTTCCTTCCTTTAATGTCTGCTATTCTTCCGAATATCATCGCTCCTATTACTCTTCCTACTAATCCTAGAGAAAATAATATAGTTAATTGAAAGAAATTTAGTCCAAAGAGTTTTTCCATAAATGGATATGCGAATGTTAATAAAACTAGGTCATACACGTTACCGGTCCAGGCTAAGGTTGATGAAATAACTGCGTGAACGTAAGACTTCATATGCTAAAATAAAGGTTGTAGGGAATAAAATTTCCTATGAATAATGCGTTAGTCATAAAGTTATGCTAAAGCTAGTAGTTTTAGATAAATTTTAAATAAAATGTAGTTATTTTCAATATACATTAGTTGTGACTATGGGAAATTGATAAAGTGCAGAAATTATAGCTAAATAACATAAGGATTATCATCGTGAACTTGTATAGTCAAAGGATGAAGCTTTATTAGGATCTATAGACCCTACTAAAAGGAAATTATCTTAATATTTTCCAAGCCTTAGGTTTGCTAATTGTTTTCAACACGCAATGAGAAGTTTTTATTTATCACCAAGGTTCTTTGCTTTTGCTTTTTACGCATTGTATAACTTTATCTATATCTATATCAATTCCGTAAGTAGAAATGAATTTCTTAAACTTCTGTAGCACTTTTTCTAGTCTTTTTATAGCGGCATCGCTTATTCCAGGCCAGTCTATGTATTCCGGTTTTATTCCCACAATATACGCCTCTTTAGGTCTGTTATTAGATCTTGCAGATAAAGATAATACTTGCAACGGAGTTAATCTATGCGGATCTGTTATCTCTACGAAATCAGCTTTGTCTAAATCGACTTTAAATATTCCTTCCTCCTCATCCATTTGCACAATGTCTATAAAAAATACTATGTCTCCGTTTTCTATTGCCGAAAGAGCTTGAAACCCGTTAGCACCAGCATCAAATGCAGGCAAGCCAAGTTCTTCCATACAAGCCGCAGTTAATGAACCAACCGCATCGTCTCCGTAAAGTCTATTTCCTAGACCTATGATTTTAACAGCCAATTTACCTTCTCCTCCACCTTAGCATTAAGCTTTGCAATATTTTCGTCGTTATAATCCCCCCTAAAATATAAGGCGTATACTTTGTTCACTACTGAGAAGATTAGAAGGCCGTAAGCTACGTCTTCTAAATAATACCTGCCATCTAATCCAGGTCTTAATAATTCTAGCATTTCCCACCTATCTGTAGTCTCAAGAATTATTTCCTTCTCACTTATACCTTCTGGGGCATATCTACTACTTCCTACTAATAATACTTTTTCTGGAGATAACTTTCTTACCTCCTCTGCTGCGGCTATAGGATCCGTACCGAGGTCTAGAACGAAATCCTTGTCTTTCCACATCTCGTAAACTTTCTCTACAACTAATCCATCTGGTGTAGCAGAAAAGGGAATAAAACCTACAACTAACTTCATTTATTACCAGCCCGTATTTTTCTTATCAAATCTAAGAGGTCTTTTGCCTCATATTCCTTAAGCATTTTATCTAAATTAACCTCCTCAGGAGTTGTCTTTATGTCGTAAATTGTTGAGAGTAATTCTTGTTTTATGGGCCTTGTTATTTCTTCTTTAATTGCGTCCTTAAATGCTAACAATTCCTGGACAAGTTTTATTATTTCGCTCATTTTACATCACTAGCATATTCTAGGAACGATATCTCCTGTGGGCATTTCTAATATTTTTGCTCCCCCTACTGCAGTCTTTGCAACAACTATTCCTTTCTCGCTTTTAGGTTCAACTACATATCCAATACTTGCAGGCTCAAATCCTAAGCTTTTTAGAGTTTCCAGAACGTCGTCCTCAACGTTACTATCTACTGCCAGTACACCAACGCCTTCACTGGCTAGATTCAACGGGTCCAGTCCTGTAACTTCAGTTATAGCTTTAACGTCCTCTAATACTGGGACTTTTGCTTCTTCAATTACTATTACATTACCTGTTAACTGTGCCCACTCGTTTAATGTAGCAGCTAATCCACCTCTTGTAGGGTCTCTTGCAGCGTGAACATAGCCTTTAAACTTACTGAATACTTCAAGTAATTCGAACAATGGTCTTACGTCGCTTTTAAGGTTTGTAGATATATTGTATTGCATTGCGGCAATTACTGCACCGTGAACTCCTACAGGCCCGGTAACGATTATTTTATCCCCAGGTTTTATAGCATCTACTATAGGACTTCCAGTTTCGACCACTCCTAAGCCGACTGTATTTATTATGATAGAATTCTTCATAGCCGTTTCTTCAATTACCTTAAAGTCTCCACCCACCAGAGGAATATTATATTTTTTTAATAATTCTATCATAGATCCAGTAATCTTTTCAAGGTCATCAATCGGAAATCCTTCAGAAACTACAATTGAGTCCAACATGGCTATTGGTTTGGCTCCCATCATTATTACGTCATTTAAGGTACCAGAGACTGCAAGGTATCCTATATCTCCACCTGGAAAGAAATAGGGATTTACAGTATGGGAATCTGTGGCAACTACTAGGTTATTTTGGAGAACTGCTCCATCGTCTGGATAATCTATTCCAACTCCTCCTTTTACCCTCTTTAGCTCTAGTGGAAGCCTAGAAAAGAAGAGCCTCTGCAATAGTTGCTGCGTTTCTTTACCTCCATTACCATGAGAAATCTGTATCTTATTATATGACATAATTCATCAACTCTCTAAAATTTTCATAGCTTCTTTGAAGAACTCATCAGCGGCCTTTTTCGCTTCCTCTTCAGATTTGCCCATGATTTCCTCAGTTCTCTGAATTTCTTCCGCTATGAATTTTAAATTCTCTATAACTCCTTCCTTAGATAATTTTTCTATTATAACTCCAGCATGCACCATTACGTAATCTCCGGGTTTAACGTTATCCACACCTATTGCAACCCTCTTTATAGTTCCTCCGCCTAAATCTACTTCGGCTATCACATCTGTATCAATAGCTACTACCTTTGCGGGAACTGCCCAACACATCTTATTTCACCTCCGAAACAATTTTAGTAATCCTTTCCGTAGAGCCGAATCTGGCCCAAACGGCACATGCTCCTTCCATGGACACCATGCACGGTCCCCAGGGCCTTGCAGGAGTACAAGCTTTCATAAACATAGGACAGTCTGTAGGGTAGGCAATACCTAAGGTTACCTCATTACATCTGCATCCAGGAGGCAAATCGTAATCCCAAGGCTTTTCTTTTATTCCTAATTGTTCCCTTGCATTATACATGGAATACTCCTCTCTTAAATCCAAACCGCTCTTCGGTATGGAACCTATACCCCTCCATATTGCATCAACCAGCTTGAAGACCTTATTTATTTCAACTTGTGCATACACGTTTCCTTGGTACTTTACTACTCTTTTGTATTCCAAGTTCGTGTAGGTTATATCTCCCGAATGCAAGTCTTGGAGTATTTTTAGAACTCCGGCTAAGACATCTATCGGTTCGAAGCCAGTAACTACTGCTGGTATTTTATATTCCCTAGGGAAAAAGTCCCAGCTAATAGCCCCAATTATGCTAGAAACGTGACCGGGACCAATAACTCCAGAAACAGGTACTAGACCTTTGCTCTTGTGTAACCTAACAGCGAATTCAGCCGCTGGTGCTGTAAGTTTTAACGAAGAATAAAAGAGTAAGTTTTTAGGAACCTTTTCTTTCTCAAACAATACTGCATAGCTAGGAGTAGTAGTTTCGAATCCTATACCAAAAAATACTGATGGTTTTCCAGACTTTTTAGCGTCTTCTATTGCGTCAACAAAACTGTAAACTATTCTTACATCAGCCCCTAAAGCTCTGGCAGCCGCTAAACTCCCTACCTCATCTTTCTTATAATGTTTCACCGTAGGTAACTTGAAAACATCCCCAAAAGTATAAACTGTGTAACCCTCCATGGCCAATTTTATTACGTTCTCAATGTCACTGGACGGAGTAACACAAACTGGGCACCCAGGTCCCGGTATTAACTCTACTGTTTCCGGCATGAGAGCTCTTAACCCATAATGAGTCGTCACCCATTCATGTGACCCACAAAAATTCATTATCTTAATTTTTTCTCTGCCAATTTCTTTGGATACTATCGGAGCTAATTTATGAATTTGTTCTGTAATAGATTTTGCAAGTTCGCTATTCTCTCTAAATAATGCATCAATCTGTTTAGGTAAATCCATTTTTACCACTGAATTAATGATTTTCCATCTTTAAAAATCTTTATTATAAATGCATTTATACTCTCCATTTCAGCCCTTAATGACTGTACTGTTTTTGAGATCTCCTCATAACTGCCCCTATAGTAAATAGATATTAGAAATCTCGGATTTGCGTCATTAATTCTTGTGAAGCTGACTAGAGTATAGTTCCTATCTTCGACCCTACCTTTAGATATATTGAAACCTCTAACGTCCCAATCTTCGATCTTTGGCAACTTCAAGTCTAAATTCTTTTCATAATTTACGTTTAATTCTGCATAATCGACTCCAATATTTCCGCTCTCTCTTAAAGCTCTCACTAATTCTCCCGCAGACAACTGAAAGTTTCCGAACTCGTGGGATACAACGGTAAAAGTCCTTGGTTGGTAATATATGTCAGCAAAGTTCTTCTTAGCGAAACTGCCGTCTTCCAGCGGTATTATAACATATCCAGTAGCACCGCTTAATCTTATCTGGCAGACTGAATATCCCAGTCCGGCTAACCTTCCTGCCATAGCGTATAAATCCGGTTCATTATTCAGCCTAACTGTAAAATATCCTGTAAATCCTGAAGCGCTTATTTCACTCATATATTATTACCTCATCCCCTTTTACTTCTACATGATAAGTTTTCAAATCTCTCTTTGCAGGCCCGTCCACTACTTTCCCAGTTTTTATATCGAAAACACTACCATGCCACGGACACACTACCTTACCGTCATCGGTAAGGAATCCATCTTCTAAGGACAAGCCTGCATGAGAACAAAATGCTTCAATTGCAAAAAAAGATCCCTTATAATTTATGACTAGTACGGGTTTTCTCTCCCAAGGTTTTTGAGCGGGAAAGTAGTATTCTACCATGGACATTGGCGGAATTTCGTCTTTTTTTATAACTATTTTTTGTTGTGTAAGCATTTTAGTCATCAACTATTACACACTGGAGTTATTATATGTTCTAGCTTCTTGTTCTTACCTTTAATCTCGAAGTGAGCTGCACATACTAGACATGGGTCGAAACTTCTTATTGCTCTAAGGAAATCATATCCTACCCACTGATCTGGCGGAACTTCTTCCATTATTTTCGTGTTTATCACTGACATTTCGAAAGCTCCTATTGCTTGCCCGTTAATGCACCATGGACCATTGCAATTATTATCTCTTGGGCTGACGTTAGGCGTAGTTGGAGCTTGATACTGATAATTGGCTATAGTATAATCTTTAACTACCATCCAATGTCTTGAGGTACCTCTAGGCACTTCGTATTGCCCAACGCCTAAAGAGAATGACGGTTGCTTCCACGGCCTAGAAGTTTGAGGGCTGGATTGATTCTTCATATAAACTTCTAGAGCATACTCTAGATTGTCCCATGCAGTAAATATTGCAGCGGCCATATCGACAGCTCTACCAAGAATCCTGGACAAAGTAGTGGACTCGTCTGGCGGAAGCCATTCTACAGTCCAGGCTGGTCCTGCACCACTTGGTAAATCTGAAGGTAATTCAGATATTGTAGGTAACTCTATGGTTATTTGACCGTTCTTTACAATCGGACTATTTGGATGGTAATGTGCTACAGCGTGTAATCTTGCCCAGGGCCCTGTTTCGTAAGCCCACATAGTGCCATCTTTCCACACAAGTCTTGGTTCTGCGTCCCAGCTGTACTTATCCATAAAGTTCGGAGCCATGGGGTTAGGTATTGTAGTCTTATTCCATGGATGATACATATATAAATTAACTCCATCAGAGTCTTGAAGCCCCCAAGCTAACGTATTTCCTATAGGGTCTGTTTCTGTGAACGGCGAAGTTATCTTAGCCCAATCGTGATAGAATGAAGAGTTAACGAACTCCAACTGGGCTACATTAAGATCTATAAAGCTCTTGCTCAGTAATTCTCCATTCCTAACTATTGTAGCTCTGAATACAGTTTGAGGTCCTTCATCAGCGGTATTCGCTAAACTATCATAATTCTTGTATATGTCTTGGTAATTATCTCCTAGATTACTGTAGAGTACTGGACTTTCGTAACCGTAACTGCTTATATATGTGGGCTTTGCATAAGTTAATCCTTGCGTCTCGTAGTCACAATTATTTATTAAGAAGTTTGCCAGATCCATCCACGCTGCTATAACTACTTTAGTCCACGCTGTTAATTTGGTTAGCCTATACATGTACTGTGTGAATAACGATTCTCCTACTGATAAATCTGTACCTATTCCTCCCGGAATTAGCATTGGTGGATGGGAATGCCTTCCGTATATTAGTACTCCCGCCTCTCTAGCTATTATCTGGTATTTTACAGACTTTTGCCATAACCAACCAGTGAATGGATTTAGTGCAGTCATTATATCTGCTATTGTAGAAAATCCGTGAATATCTGAGTATTCTGCTTGTGTCTGTTGCGCCGCCTGCCAGCAAGATGGATAGTATTGTTGCATTACCTCAGCAGAAAAGTCTGGTCCTTCTAGCACGTTCAAGATAATGGAATGGTCGTATATCATGTCTGTCATCGCATAAGCTAAGTTCCTTAGAGCTTGACCTAGTGGATACGGTACTGCACCTAAGGCCATATCGTTTGCTCTAACTGATGCATTAGCGTGTGCTGCACCGCAGACTCCGCATGATCTCGAAACTATATGAACGGCATCTGGCGGTTGTCTTCCTCTTAGGAATACCTCGAATCCTCTGAACATTGTTACGTATGTGTATGCTTGATTATTTATGACTTGACCTGTATTTGGATCTACAGTTGCAGTCAAACCTAAATGACCTGCAACCCTTGTAATTGGATCTATTTTCATAGTTAAGGGATTAGACATGTATATTCACCTTATTTACAGGATACGGGGAATAAGAAAGAAAAAACGTAAAATCACTTTTTAGTCACCTTTATTCTATCTGCTAATAGCTCTATAATATGATTAACTTTGGCGTTAGCGTGGTAATAGTCTATGGAAAATCCTATACTCTCTATGCAAACGGGACAACCGGTTAGAACCTCTGAAGCTTTCACTTTATTTATTTCATTAACCTTAATTTTACCTGCCTTTATTAACGGCTCTAGAGTCGAGTCCAAGAACTTTTTATCCTTCTCGCTAATAGGTATACCTATAGCTTTAGCCATATTCTCAACCATACTAGCTAATCCGCAACCTCCTCCGCCTCTGCTACAGCAGAAGCTATTAACACCATGGCTTGGTAACTCCTTAAAATTCTTAGATAAAGCTTTCATTAGAACTCTGGGAGCTTCAAATACACCTCCTCTTCTTCCCAATTGACATGGGTCATGCCAAGTTATTACTTCATCTACTGGTTCTATCTCGAATTCTTTCTCTTCATACCACTTTGCAAGAAGTTCCGTAACGTGAACTACTTCATACTTTGGTTGCACTTTAAGAACTTCATGCATCGTATACCTTAGTGCTGGATACTCAAATCCTCCTGCAGTCAATAGAACATACTTTGGAGACATCTCAGTGAAATAAGCATAAACCCTCTTCATTACGTCTAATGCTCCTTCCTTATCTCCTATTACTAACCCTACCGGAGGTCTTATGCCTAAAGGTTTAGACATGAAAGTCCAATCCTTACCTAACATATCCAAGATCTTTGCAACCTTAATTAATACGTCTGGATATACCATAGCTTCGTAAATGCTTGCGTAAAACAATACCTCTGAATTCTTTTTGTCTAGCGGAATATCTTTCCCTACTGCTTCCTTCATTTTCGATATTAAATTGTTCCACGCGTCCCTAAACACTTGAATGTCCCAATATTTGCCTGAAACCTCAAGCTGTTCTATATCAGTATATATCTTTGGAGTCATTCCTGCCTTAAACGTAACTTGCCTTAGTAGATCTATTAATGCACCGCTATCAATAGCCATAGGACATACGAACATACAAGCTCCGCAATTAGTGCAGTGCCATGCATAATCTGCCATAGTTTCAGCTTCTTCCAAGCTAAGGTACTTCTTACTTCCTCCAATTACCCTTCCAATAGTTTTACCCCAGATTGTAAACCTAGGCCTATATAACTGCCTTGCTATTTCTGCCTTGTTTACTGGAGAGTATTCTAGGGAGGTTGGCGTGAATGGACATGCTGCTTCACATGCTTTACAGTTCACGCATGATTGTAAATAATATAATATTGTAGAATCTATCTGAGAATAGAATACGTCATCTATAGCTCTCTTTAATGCCTCTAAGTTTATTGTTTCCTGCTCAGTTACTGACATTTATTTCTCACCCCTCCTATATACCATGAAGTACCACTCCCTAACTTTGCCTAGGTAAAATTCGAACATATGGAACCCTCTTGTGAAAGGTAATGTTGCTATTATTATTTCAGCAACTAATATATGTGCCCCAAGTAAGTTATCGTACCAATAGACGTTGTCTGGTATATGTGCAGTAGCGAAAAATCCTAGCAATATGTCAATATACAATAAAACGAAGAACCACCAGTCGCCCGCCCTCAGAGATAATCCTTCTATTGCCAACAGTAGCTTATGACCTAAATAAACTCCTAAGAAGATTATAAGGAAGAATGTTAAGAATTGTCCATTAAGTATAACCGTTAATGGACCCCATATATCATTAACGAACAGTGTAGTTGAGGCGTGGTTAGGAGTGGTCAATGCTAATAGTCCGTCCTCAGAGCTTTCTGGAATTGCCAATGGGAATAATGCACTATATGGAGGAATGTAATAAGCCCAAAATATCATGTGCTGAGCTAGCAAGAATATTATTAGAACTAAGGCAACGTGGAACAATAAACCTGCACCAGTAGTTATAGGCTTTCTCTTTATCCCAACCCTGCTGGAATTTGCGAAAGTATTTACTAAAGCTACTATTTTATGCCCGCTACTCACTTGCCTCAGTTCAGAACTTGGATAAGGAATGAAAGGTTTTTGATAAGTCACTAAATATCTGAATATCCTATATGAAGCCCCTAAGAAGAAAAAGAACACTGTTGGAACGAAGAGATCTAAAGCTAATGGATATAACGAATTACCTACCGGATATGTAGCGTAAGGGATCTGCATTATGATCCCCTTAATTTTCCTTTTTGAACCATCTTTTTCTCTGCTATGCCTGCAGCTGCTCCTATTGCAATACCTCCCGCTATTAATCCTGCAGTCGTAAGCGTTGACGATGGTACTGGGACTTGTAACGGCTTATAGAAAGGTTCATATAAATCAGTGAATCCTGGCATTGTACAGCCTATACAGACTGCACCAGTCCTTGTAGGCCCTCCTATTCCTCCTACCCAACCGTATTTATTCCATGGGCAATTCGATACTGGCCCTTTACATCCTACTTCAAATAGACAGGCTGCAGTAGGTTGGCCTGGCTGTGTTCTAAATTCTCCTGCAGCATACCAGGCAGCTCTAGGACACTGCTCATGTACAGTATATTTAAAGAAGTATAGCGGCCTCCAATACTGGTCTAATTCAGGAAGAGGAGCTAATCCGCCAGCCCATAGTACTAGATTTGCTAAAGTCCTCATTATTCCGTTACCGTTTGCAGGACAACCTGGAACAGCTATTGCTGGCTTAACCGAAGCTGAGGGTGAAGGAGTTATGTCCAAATAAGCATTAGGATTCTTTACAAATGTATAGAATGGTGCAGCTCCGGCTTGTGCGTTTAAGTAGTTATCTTCATAGAATCTGCTTAATAATCCTTTATATCCTCTTAAAGGATCGTCGAAAAAGCCAATAGCTCCAGTGGGAGACGGAGACCAAGAAGGAGTTATAAACTTTGGCGGAGGTTGGTAAACCTTATCGGCTATTAGTCCCCCATAAGATGCACAATTACCTACTGTTAATACTGCAACAGCGTTAGGTAATAATTCTGCTACCCATTGATTTAACGTCTTTGGTCCCAGCATTCCGAAAAATCCAGGGTTATTGGGGTTGTATTGTTGTGCAGTATTTTCGTCTGGAAAACTACCTTCTATTACAAGAACGTATGGATTGTACTTCCCTGCTATTACGTCTTCTAAAATTTGTACTGCTTGCTCACCTTGTTGTGGCATAATAGATGGCCAGAAGGATATTTTAACGCTACCAGGACCTACTAACGGACTCGCTCCAAATAATACTTCCGCCACTGAAGGATCAGTAGCTTGTATGATTGCAGTTGTATTTCCTTCACAAGCTTGAGCTTCGAACCATACTATGTTCACATCGCCATTTTTTATCATATCGACTGCTTTAGTAACAGCCTTATCCCATTCCGGAGCAGTAAGCATTGTTGCAGTTAGTGCTAGCTTGAGAAAATCCCTTCTGGATATTTTGAATGACATGTTATGTTTGATTTACTGACTCTACTTAAATGCTTTTTGCACGAAAGTCTTCATTACACAAAATTAACTTTGTTAATTTGATTCTAAATTAACGGGGTATTACATTATACTAATTAAACTTTTCTAGTTAACGGGGTTTACCTATATTTTGCTAAATATTTCATTGATGTATAATACATTACAACTAAAAGTAAAGAATAGAATTATCATTATAGTAATTAAATGAGTTAATAGACCTTACCTCCATCTTTCCTAAACAAAGTTTATAAACTACTCAAGAGATGTTAGATTTAAAGGCGTAGAATATGTGGGGTAGTCCATCAGATTGGGCTGTAATAATAATAGTAGCTCTTATATTGTTCTTTGGCACAAATAAAATCCCAGAATTATTTAGATCAATGGGTAGAGCACTAGGGGAGTTTAAAAAAGGTAGACTAGAAGCTGAAATGGAGATGCAACAAATGCAACAACCAGGCACTGCAGTAGTAGCACAACAAGGAGATAAAGTTGCAGAGCTTCAGAAACAAATTGAAGAATTGCAGAAGCAATTGGAGCAACTAAAAAAGCAAGAAGCCCAAACCCAAAAGCAACAATAATAAATCATAAGTTAAAGACTAGAAATAAAAAGATACTGATTTTATTATTGTTATAATTTTTGTTTAGGTGATTAATTATGATAGGGAATATATCTGATACACTAGTATTAGTATTAATAGCCATACTGCTCCTGTCGGGTCAAAAGGACGTAGCTGGTACTGTAAGAAATCTCGGAAAAACCATTGAGGAGTTTAAGAAGAGGCAAAACGAATTTAAGACTGAGTTATTGAGAGAATTAAACGAAACTAACGAAATACCTAAAAGCATAGCAAGGGAAATTTCGTCAGAGGACTACTATAATAGATACTTAAAACCTACACAAGCTTCTAACGAAAAAATAAGGGAATTAGAAGAACAAATAGCCAAATTAAGGTTAGAATTAGAGAGGATGAAGAAAGGTGACGGAAAGAACTGAACTTAAAAGAGACGAAGAGAAGCCTCTTTTGTCGCATATTGCAGAATTAGCGATGAGACTAAGGAGAGGACTTATCAGTCTTTTTT
This sequence comes from Acidianus ambivalens, assembly GCF_009729015.1. Classification (NCBI taxonomy): domain Archaea; kingdom Thermoproteati; phylum Thermoproteota; class Thermoprotei; order Sulfolobales; family Sulfolobaceae; genus Acidianus; species Acidianus ambivalens. Next base: position 1,345,372 of record NZ_CP045482.1, read on the forward strand.
TGGCATTCGTAATATTTTTTGCCTTTGGATATACTACTATAAATATTGGCGGATATACTGTTCCCATCTTATATCCTAGTTTATTTCACAGTTTAGCCGACAGTCTAATGTTATTTTTTATTCACCATGAGCTACCAAAAGGGATGGAATTACTTAACTTAAATCCATTCGATCCTCTATATGCCTCTGCATATACTTCTTTCTATTTAGCATTATTTATTTCCCTTCCAATAATTTTTAGAGAGTTATGGGGTTTCGTTTCTCCAGGGTTATATGAGCATGAGAAAAAGTTGGTTAAATATATAATATTCCCTGCCGCGTTACTTTTTGCTGCTGGTTCTCTTTTTGCTTATTTTATAATAGTTCCTTTGATGATGAAGTTCGTAGTTTTATATACCACAGCCTTGGGCGTTGAGCCGACGCTTAGTTTAAGAGCCTTCGTCTCAACTGTAGTTTCCCTTATGATGGTTACCGGAATAGCCTTCGAGTACCCACTAGCGATGTCGATACTAACTTACGTCGGAATGGTTAAGGCTGATAGCTGGAAGAAGAATTGGAGATGGGGAGTGATGGGAGCTTTTATCATAGCCTGGATTATTTCTCCCGGAACAACAGGAGGAGTAATTGAGACTACAATAGGAGTTATACTCTCAGTATTATATTTCGTAGGAGTAGCCTCAGCAAAAATAATAGAAAAAAGGAAGATCAAAAGGAATGAAGAAACAATACAAAGGTAAATATTTTTAAATCTCTCTTTCGGTTTTCTTTAATAACATTTTTTAATTTTTATCTCATACTTAGTCATATGAGCGACATAGATATTAAGATTAATGAGTACAAAAGGCTAATTAAAATAGAACCGAATAATGCATGGCATCACTTTCATTTAGGAGAGGCATTAGAAGAGAAGGGAGAACTAAATGATGCAATAGAGGAATACTCAAGAGCCGTAGAACTAGATCCGACTTTTCCAGATTTTCATTTTAAGAAGGCAGAAGCTCTACTAAAATTATCTAAGTTCCAGGAGGCAGTCCAAGTATACGATAACGCTATAAGAAAAGATCCTAAGGATGCGCACCTCTACCATTACTTTAAAGGAGAGATCTACGAAAAATTAGGTAAATATGAAGAGGCATTAAAAGAATATAATAGGGCAATAGAATGGTCCCCAAATAACTCTTGGTATAGGCAAGCGAAGATATACCTTTTAGAAAAAATGAATAGACTTGAAGATGCACTTAAAGAAGTAGACGAGTTGATTAAGATAGACAGTTCAGCCGTTAATCTTGAATTGAGAAAAGAGATCTTGGCTAAGCTAAAGAATAACAATAACATTAAAGTTTAATTTATTAATTTTCCACATTTTTCTGTTAAATTTTTTATATTTCTCTTTATTATCTATCTTCATGTCTTTTGAAGTAACGCTGAAGGTCAGGAGGTATTCCAAAGAAAAGGGAAGTTGGTGGCAAGAATATAAACTAAATGTTGATAGATTCACTACCGTTATAGAGGCATTAAGGAGAATAAAAACCGAACAAGATCCTACATTATCCTTTAGAGCTTCATGCCATATGGGAGTTTGCGGTAGTTGCGGTATGAAAATAAACGGAAAACCTAAGTTAGCTTGCAAAACGCTCATAGTGAATGAGGGGAAAAAGGAAATTACTATAGAACCCATGGATAACTTTCCTGTAATTAAAGATCTGATAGTCGACCTAGACTCTGTTTACAGAAAAATGAATAAAATAATACCAAGAGTTACACCCCCAGAGGAAGTAATTCAAGGTAAGGCTGAAACTAGACTAAAACCTGAAGACCAAAAAGAACTCTGGAGTTTCGCGCAATGCATAATTTGCGGCCTCTGTTATTCTGCTTGTCCGGTAGTTGAAACAAATAAAGACTTTCTGGGCCCTGCAGTACTTGCTATGGCATATAGGTTTTCAGCTGATCCTAGGGACACCCTAGGAAAGAAAAGACTGGAAATAGTAGACGATCCTATAATAGGCATATGGAATTGTAGAGTTGCAGGCTCTTGCTCAGTTGTATGCCCTAGAAATGTTGATCCTTCTTTAGCAATACAAAGATTAAAGGAGATGAGTATGAAATGATCTGGTTTTCAAAGTTAAATATCGAAAGACTTTTGGCATTGCTTCACAAGATAACAGGATGGACTATTCTAGGTTACTTAATAGTCCACGTAATTTTCGTAAATAGATTGGCCCATGGAGAATTAACGGAACCAGAGATCTTCAAATATTTTCTAGTGTTAATAGGCAGTGCAGTAGTATTTCATGCAATGAACGGTATACGTATAATATTAATAGAAACCGGGCATTTAATTCCCAAGCACCATATGGAAGAACCTTGGATTTATTATAAGCCTCACAGAATTTATATATGGATTATGGTAATAGTTACAATATTATCGTTCTTCATAGGACTTTACTTGGTGATAAGATGAGGGAATCAAAATTAAGGTTCTGGGGAGTATATATTACTGGGATAGTGACGCTTATACTACTCTCGGTCCATTTCTTCATGTTATTTGCAAATAATCTTAATTTCGATAATAGAATCTCAACACCAGTTGTTGACGAATATTTAAGTAATAGTGCATATTACTCTTTACTAGGCTTACTCTTAGTCGTGGCTTTCATTCACGGCTTGTTAGGAGTTAGGAGAAGTTTATATGACTTCGGGCTTAAAAAAGGAGTTAAAGACGTCATAATTGGCGGAATAATAATACTACTGATATTGCTATTTTTTTATTTTACTACCTAATGCTATTTTTATCCTAGTGAATAGCTTAGGGTAAATTCCCATTCCGAATCCCATGATTCCTCCTAACCAATGTTCTAAGAGTACATGTACTAAAAGTCCTCCCGGGAAAAGCAAGCCAGGAGCAGTAGCTGGTGACATAAAATTCACCGAACTCAACTTAGTTAGCTCCGCAAACATAGGATTTATCATTACAAAACTAAGAAAGACCATTAGAGCCCTTATTATAATGGACTGGAAAGTATTCCTTATCAAGAACAACATAAATCTATCAGAAATTGAAAGTAAGAACATCGTTCCATTAAATATGAAGGCAATTATCATGAAAACGAACGGTATTGGTATTAAAGGTTTCACTTTCGCCAGGAACATCATTTCCTTTATTTCATTATTACTTGCCAAAGCGAGCATTATACCCGAATAAAAAAGAAGAATTCCTTCTACTCCTAAAATTGCTTTTAGGATATATTTCTTGTTATACATAATTCCTTATATTATATAGTAAAATATATACCTTTTCTTTTTTCATAGACAAGAATTATTAACCATGGCGATAAAGATGAATTAATGATATCTAGGAATCTATTTAAGGGAAATTTAGTGAGCATGACAGCGTCTGTATTTATTCTAACTCTTCTTGTTCTCTTAGATATTAATGGTATAAATTACGCTTTTTCTAAAGTTTCTCAAGTAATAATGTGGATAATATGGTTTCTTTCAATTCCTTCTTATCTTTCTTATCGCTCTTCTTTATTAGAAAGGGGAGAAATTCTTGAATATTTAGCTCCTATAGCTATTGTTATCACTTTTGTTGGGCTAATTTTCTTATCTGTAGGAAAATTCCTAGGTATAGAGCTTATAGTTTTTGGATATATATTCGAGCCAATAGCTGGAGTCTCGATTTTTCTTACACTGAAGAAGGTAAGCGTGCTCTTCTCCTCGCTATTCTTTTACGGTGCAATAGTCTTTACAGCAGGGTTGCCTTTATTTTTAATTAATCTAGGGATAATATCTATTATAGGAGATATAATAAAGATGTTTGGCTTGGCATACTTTATATATAAATTTAAATAAATTTATTTTTAAATATTTATGCTATACTATTTATGAAAAGTTTAAATAAAAAGTGTCTCATATAAGCATAGAAGAATATTCTAGATATAAAGAACTTTATTTATAGGAGTAAAGATTAGATTATGGCAAAAAGATTTGATGTTAAAATTGAAGATGATAGGCTTATCGTATATAACTTATATACAGAGCCTCTATACATTAAGGAGATTACCATATCTTACGAGGTTGAGGTCATTACTCCTACCGGAGAAAAAGGAATAAAGAAGGTTAAACAAACGATACCCATAGAAAAGAAGGTAGTTAAATTCCTTGACGTACCCATTGTCTCTAGAGAAATTTCAGAAGTTAAAGTAATCTATATTGCAGGTAACGAAAAAGCTGAAGAAATTCATCACCCCTGAGTTTAACACATATTTTTTATAATCGCATATTCTTTTACGTTCTCGAAAGGTCTTCCTTCGCATTCGCAGAATTTCCCGCCCAGTTCGTATAAATTAAGCCTAATAGCTTGTATTACTGCGACGAAACCTTCTAAACCTATTACTAGTATATTTCCTAAGATTAAGATAATTATAGATACGGGATTACTTAAGATTCTCCAAGTATCTAAAGTTCCCGCCAGCATAACAGCAATAAAGGAGAATGCGTAAAGGATGTAATAATGGGATAAACCTAAAACTAGGAGTCTTATGAAGGATATAACGTTAGATATGACAAGTAGAAGAGGAGAAAAGAACCCTTCTATAAAGCCTTTAAGTAATGCATTTTTTAAGCCTTCTCTAATGTTAATATAAATGTGCGAGATCCATCCGTATATTTCACCTATAAAGAATATTATTATAGATATAAAGGAAACTAAATAAGAGCCATAAAATATTGGACTATACAAATGCATTACTGTATAAAGCAATGCTCCTAGCAAGTTATATGTGTTAATAAAATACTTATAAGGGTTATAAAATCCGTAAATGAAAATGATCGTAGGAGATAAGTAAACTATAAAGTTAGGTATCTTATTATACAAGATATCTTCCTTAGCGCTTTTAAGGTGTGAATTATAAATTCCGAGGCTATTAGCTATCAATGTTAAAATTATACCGATAAGTATAGCTATAATTATTGCGTTCTGAATACCGTATAAGGGCTGAGAATATTGACCGAAGGGTATTATAGAAGAAAATATCTTAGAAACGTCTGGAGGAACTGGCCAGTAATAGTAAAGCGGACCTATTGTTGATTCATTGGATTGAGGAACTAATTCTTTTGTACCTTCAACGAATAACGGTCCGAAGAATTCTCTCAATAACATACCTATTATCATTGACAATGCACTTGAATAGGCTAAAACAATTGATATGTCCTTAAGTTGTTGATTATTCTTATTTTTAGCGTATTTATAGAATAAAATGGAAAAAAGTAATAATATTAGACCGTCTCCAGCGTCAGGAAACATGAGAGCAAAGAACAAAGGGAAGGTTATTGCGAAAAGGAATGTAGGATCTACCTCCCAATAAGATGGTGTGCCGTAAATGCCTACTATGCTCTCAAATGGTCTCATAAAGTGAGGAACAGAAGAATATGTAGGGGGAATTTCCTTACTTCCGAACCTCTTTGGTCTCTCAAAAATTATCAAAGCGTATTTAGACATAACTCTCAGGAATTCGTCCTTTCTCTTTTCCCTTATATAACCTTCAAGATAAGCGTAATATTTACTAAATCTTACCGAAGTAAGTATTTTAAGAATTTCTTTTAATGTGAGTAACTTATTATAATCTTCCATTATCCTCTTTTCTATAGCCTTTCTTTCGGTGTTAAGCTCTTTATGCAGTTCAGTAATTTCGTGAATTACTTTATCGAGTTCTATCAATTTCTCTTCGGATCTAGTTTCCTCAATCTCGTCGTAAAGTCTTGCCCTCTCATCTAGGTATTTGTTATAGGAGAAAATTTTCTGATAAATTGAATCTATAAATTTACTTTCAATTCTAAATTCCTCAAGATTTTTCTCTATTCCATTAAATTCTACTATTCCCTCTTTTTTATAACCTATATTAAAGAAATCTATAATCTTAGATACTTCGTCGAGCATAGTGTTTACAAAGGAAACTTGCTCCATGTATGATGCCCTTTCAAAATATTTTCCTTCTTCCGGTTGGAAATCCCCAAACTTTACAATACAAGCTGAAATTTGCTCTGTAAGATCGCTAGGAAAAAGCATGTAGACCTTTAGCATTGGTTCAGGAATTATCACATGTTATTATTCAGCTTTAAAGAATAAAAACGAACATATTGGCGTTGATTTATATCACAAAAATTAATTATTATAATTATAAAACACTAGTTATACCCTAAACCTACCTTAAATATGTATTTAAATATGCAAATTAACAAAGTTAATGATGTTTTATATAAGACCATATAAGTGAAGCTTTTTAAACTGTTTTCCTAGAAAATCGTTATGAATGAAATAAAGGTATCTAACGAGGAACTACAGAGAATATATAACGACCTTCCAGAGTTTTACGATAGGGCAAACGCAATGATCTCATTCTTTCAAGATGTGAAGTGGAGGGCTGAACTAATAAAGACTGTAAAAAGTTATTGCAATAATCCTAAAAGAATACTTGACGTTGCAAGCGGAAAAGGAGAATTATCGTATGTAATTTCCAAGTTAATGAAGACAGAAATAGTAATGGTAGACTATGCCGAAAACATGTTAAAATCAAGTTTAATTGAAGGAGATAAAGTCCTCGCATCTTTCTATAATTTACCTTTTAGAGACAACGTATTTGACGCAGTAGTAAGCAGTTTCGCTCTTCATGCAGCCGACGATATAGGAGCAGTAGTAAAAGAGATGACCAGAGTATCAAGAAAAGTAGTTGGAGTAATTGCCATGGGTAAATCTGATAATTGGTTGCTCAGAAATTACGTTGCGTTCTATCTTAGGTTTATCCAACCTTATTTAGCCGCACTTGTGGGAGCTAAACCTTTGGATTACAAATATATTTATTATATTTATAGAAAGATCCCTACTAATTCACAATTAAAGAGTATTATAAGCAAGATATTCGATCTAAAGGTCTTTAAAGTTAAAGCTTTGGGTTCTGTTTACATTTTTGTAGGCTTAAAGAAAAGAACTGAGGAAAAGGAAGGCGAAAAAAGTATAGAAAATGAAGAAAAAATTGCTTAGCTTTCAGCTTGAACTTCTATTTCCCATTTTTGTCCATATGCAGCACTAGCTCCGTTTGCATCGTAGACTTTTACTATGTAAGTTCCAGGAGGTATATGGAACGGCATATTAAGTATAACAGTAGCGTTTTGACCCAGCGGAACGAGTAATGCAAATCCAGTACTATGGGCGGGATGTAAGGAAAACTCGTTATGAATATCGCTCTTTGGAATATGCCCAAGTTGGTTTGCGTTCCATTGATAGACTACAGTACCGTTAGGATAAAGTACTTGAACTAAAACGATAAACCCTCCATACGTGTCTGGTCCGTCAACTCTAGATATTTGTAGGAATAATGTACCGTTTGTGTACAACCTAGTTCCAGCTAAGCAATATCCTACAGTCTTAGACCAGTTAGTTAAGTGCGTTAAACCTTGAAAGTCTATTTGATACAAACCCAATGTCACTCCTGTAGCGAAAATAAATGCCAGAATTGCTATTGTAGAAATTAGCTTTTCTGTATCCATTTGCATCACCATAAAGGTATATAATATTTCCAGATTTTGATGCCTTTCTTGTACTTATTATATAAGAGCTGATCTACAGATAGCCATCTACTGCCCGTAAACACAAACATAAAAGCTCCGGCGCCTTCTACTGCAGCAATCTGCCATTCATCAACGCAAGTAGTTCCTAACCATCCTCCTCCTAAGCCTATACCCCATGCTAAACCCGCTAAGACTAGACCAGAAAGTCTAGTTAATAATCCTAACATCATTAATAGACCGAATATCGCCTCAAGTACTGTGAACATTATTAGAAAATCGTATAGTAAAGGCGGATTTTCTAAAACACTTATTAGTACTCCTTTTACTGGTCCCCAAGCGTGAGGTAAAAAAGTTATTAGCTTACCTCCTACATAGGCTGAGGATGACGGATTAAGTTTTGCGGGAACATTAATTGTTCGTCTTACAAACGCTGAAAAGAACATCCAACCTAGTGTTACTCTCATTATTGGTAGGAATTTTTGCGTAGTATCTACTGTAGTTTGGGCCATTTCTCCCACAAGTTTTTAATATAGAAATTTCAAGTTTTAACTTTTTATTATGCATAATTTTAAAAATCATGTTAATCCATGTTAACGCAAATTCACGGATAATAACTAAAAAACAATTTTTAAGTTATATAACATTTTTTGCTATACTGATGGCTTATACTTTACTTAAGATTTTTTCTTAACATAAGCTTCTTACTATGTTCACTTAGAGTTCTTAATTTAAGTATTAAATGTTTTACCAAAATTATATTGAAATTAACTCTGTTAAAAATGGAGACCTAACATTTTATGAATAAAAAGATTTATCAATAAAGTAAAGAGTATCCCACATGGAAAGCGAAAAGACAAAACATGAGCTAAGAATATCTAGGAGGGATTTTCTTAAAGTTTCTGCTATAACAGCTGCTGCGGCTGCCGCAGGATATGCCGCTTCAAAGAACTTCGTATTCGATATTTTCTCGCCTCCTGTTAATGATGAACAACTACAGCCAGGATGCACATATTCTTATGTACCCAACATGTGCGGAATTTGTTCATCAGTTTGCGATATACTTGTAAATGTAGAACAGAAAGGTAATTATATAAGAGCTATAGAAATAGATGGAAATCCATTATCAACGCTTAATTACGGAAAACTGTGTGCCAGAGGTAGGAGTGGTACACTAATTACATATAACAAGGATAGATTGAAGAAGCCATTAATAAGGACAGGACCTAAGGGAACATGGGCTTTTAAAGAGGCCGAATGGGATGAGGCAATCCAGTATATATTACAAAAATTTAAAGAATTAAACGTGCAACCTTGGGAAATTGTATTAAGTGGCGGTGCAATACCATGTGCTAACTATAGACCAGAATTCATACCTTTTACATTTGCATCACAAATTCCAACAATAGCTGGAAGCCCTATGCAACCTTGTTTATTTGGCGAACATTTAGGAATGAATTTGACTATTGGTACTTTTGATATTCACGGTGACGAATTAGCTGATGACTTTCATCACTCGTCACTTATTGTAATATGGGGAAATAACGGTAATCCTGCAGGAATTTTTGTTAATAAAGGATCAAGATTAGGTAAAGGCTTGGCTAATGGAGCTTTTGTGATAGTCCTAGATCCTAGACAAAGCGAGGCAGCTTCGAAAGCTGATTTATGGATACCAGTGAAGCCTGGAAGTGACCTTGCAATTGCTATGGGATTAATAAAGTATTTAATAGATAATAATTATTACGACGACTATTTCACAAGATATCATACAAATGCGCCGTTCTTAGTATACCAAGAAAATGGCGTGTATGTTCCATATACTGCAAACTATGAGGACGGAACAGTTCAAGCTTTTTATGTGTATGACGAGATATCTCAAAGTATTGTCCAAGTTCCACCTTACACTAATACTAACATGTATTCAGTCAATGGACAGACAATAAGACCTGCACTCAGAGTTCAGAACTTAACTACTCCTGATGGTAAGCAATTGATTACAGTATTTCAAGCTTTGGAACAAGCAGTCTCTCAATTTACAATAGATTATGTAGCACAAATAGCTGACGTTGATAAGTCATTAATTGAAGAGTTCTACTTCAGAGTCGGCACGATGAGGCCAATAGATTTCGCTACTGGTCAAAAAGGACAAGAAGGATCTTATACAACTATGTGGAGAAAGGCTATAGGTATAATTATGGCCTTAACAGGGAATATTGACGTCAGAGGAGGTTGGGTATATAGCGGTGATCATAGGGAAAACGCAATTCAATTATTCCAAACTTACACATCCATGGTAAATTCAGGCCAAGTAAAGCCTGGAATTTTAATACAGAGACCTCAAGTGCTGATGTCTGTCCCAGTGCTTAATTTACCTGGGCAAATGATGCAATACGTTGCTACTGCACTAGCTTTTTGTAATCCATCGTTCTGGCAGCACGGTCATCCTGGAGTATGGTGCGCTTATAATAGTACATTAACATCTCAAGGTTTAAAACCAGCAGCAGCGTTTGCACTCTTCCCAGATGCTGGAATATATGAAGCAATGCAGGGTCAAGTTCAGTGGAATGGACAGCCTTATAATATTAAGGTTATAATGACTTGCTGCGTAAATCCTGCTAAAAATATGCAAGAATCCAATTGGAAACAAATATTACAGAATGCCTTCGTAGTTATGATTGATATATTCCCAATGGATACTGCATTATATGCTGATGTAATTTTACCAGATGCAACGTATATTGAAAGAGAAGAACCTATAACTGCTAGAGGTGCTACTACGGACTCTGGATATAGGAGGAGATGGCAGGCCATTCCAAGAGTCTATCCTTACACTATTCCAGAATTGGATCTATTCGTCCTTCTATCATATAAACTAGGATTCTTCGAGCAGTACGTCACTTGGATGGCAAACTCTATTGGACTACCGGCAGATCAATTAATACAGGCAATGCAAAATGAAATGATGCCGTTCATTCAATATCTGGAGAAATATGGCACATATCCTAGATGGGGGGAATTTGTAGGAAAAGCTTTTACTGACGTCCAATCTCAAATTATTGCACAAAAGCTTAACACTACTCCAGAAGACGTACTTAATAGACTAAAAACAGAAGGAGTAATAACTGTAAAGACCTTTGAAGATTATGTTCAAAATAACGAAAGGATACCATGGAATATACCTGCTGGCTTACCAACTGGCAGAATAGAAATATACTCAACAATACTATACTATTACGTCATCCAGAACTTTGGCTATGATCCGACCTGGGATCCAATTCTTGCATATATCCCGCCCAACTGGAACGCAGGATATGCCGTAACTCCCGGTCAATTCGTCCAACCTCAGCCCCCATATAATGATCCAACATTTAAGCCGACTCCTCCTGAAATGTTCTATATAGAGTTTAAGATACCTCCAATAGCCTATATTTTCACCACTAATGTGCCCATCTTAGAGGCAATAACTTCAAACAGTTATCATACTAATATTTACCAATTTGCTTGGATTAACAAAGAGACCGCTCAAATGCTGGGAATAAATGAAGGAGATTGGATAGCAATAATAAGCAAATTAAACGGAGCAAAGCTAATAATGAGAGCGCACTTAACTGAATGGATAAGACCGGATACAATAGGTGTTCCAGAACCTTGGGGACAGAATAACCCTGCACTAACTTATTCTACCAGATCTTTAAAGAACTTTGGAAACAAAGGAGTAACTTATATATGGCCACAAAGTTATGATCCTCTTACGGGTCATAGGATGGCTCAGCAATTCACTGTACTTGTGAGGAAAGCTACTCCAGACGAGATAAGTGAGTATACTCAATTAGCACAAGTTCAAACTCAAGATACCATTCCTTCCCAGGAAAACATTCCTGGGAATTATTCAACTTAAGGTGGTGAGAAAAAATGACTGAAAATCCTTATTTGGCTTTTGGAAATAATAGGTCATGCAAAAACTGGGGATTCGTAGTAAGAGTAGACCAGTGCTTAGGTTGTATGGCATGCATGGCTGCATGTGCTGTAGAAAATCAAACACCGTTCTGGGAAGAATTATGGAGAACTCATGTCGAAGACCTAGAAGTAGGAGAATTCCCTAACTCTCAAAGGATGTTCATACCTAGACTATGTATGCAATGCGAAAACCCACCGTGCTATTACGTCTGTCCAACCGGTGCTACTCAAATTGTTGATGGAGGCATAGTCGTTGTTGATGAATACAAATGCATGGGTTGCCTATACTGCGTTGAAGCATGCCCATATGGGGCTAGGTATTTCTACACTTATGACGACATTCAAAAGGCCAAGGAATACTACGGAGATAACTTAATTCACGTAGTTCCACACGTAGATAAGTGTACGTTCTGTTATGGCACTGCTCCTGATGGCACTTATACACCAGCATGTGTAAGGACGTGTGTAGGTGGGGCAAGAGTTTTCGGTTGCTTAGATGATCCTAACAGTGAAGTTTCAGTACTAGTGAATACTGGACAAGCTGTAGTCCTTAATCCTCAACTTAATGTACAACCTAAGGTATTTTATGTTTTTAATAAGCAATCTGGAAGATATGCTCAAGGAGGTGACAACTCTTGAATATTAAATTATGGGCTTGGACAATAGTCTTTATCCTAATAGGCGGGGGTATAATGTTTTATGGAATGAGCTACAATCCCTTAGGATGGTTCCAGGGCTTTGTCAGCTTTACTGAGCCTAACGATGAGCCTATACCTTGGGGACTTCTGGTAATAGGTTATATCTTCTTCGGAGTTATAGGAACTGGCGTCAGCACATATAATTCCCTTTATGAGTTATTTAATAAAAATCACAAGGAGAAAAATCCGTTCGATAAAATAAAGCTTAGGAACGAATGGCTAGCTTTTGCAGTACTAATACCAGGCTGGATAATGGTATTTGCGTCTACATATAAACCAGCTGAAGCACTTTACATTTACTTAAGCTTCAGAGATACTTCGAGAATAGCCTGGAACGGAGTCCTATACGCGTTAGTTGGAATAGGCATAATAGCTGAAATATTAGCATTAATAGGAGAGAAAATAAAAGAAGAAGGGAAAAGAGGATATTTAGATAGGTTCTTAGCATGGTTGTCTAGCAAAACTTCCTTCGAAATTCCGGGATTGCTAAAAATAGTTGTAGATATTGACGCCTTGATTGTAGGTTACGCAATATTAGCTGAATTAATACTTGACGCTAACCTAGGCTCAGTATTTGGCTACTTATCAACTTGGGTATATGAGTTCGGACCATTCATGTCAATACTACTTGTCGTAGCGTCATTCTATGCCGGCATTGCCATGATTTCATTCATTACACCACTATATTCATGGTTAAGAAAACCTTCTGTAGTCTCTCCGCCTTCAGCACAACCAATAGCTACGCATTCCTTAGGAAGTGGTAATGTCGAGCCTCAAGAAGATAATATAATGTTTAAAATACTAGCCAGAGACGGATTATTAGCCACAATAAGCATAGGCTTTCTAGTCCTATGGTGGGTTTGGCTAACTGCAACAAATCAAGAGACGTTCCCGTGGGCTCAATTATTATTAACCGGAAGCTGGAGCCTATACTTCTGGATAGGATTAGTATTGATAGGAATAATAATACCTATTGCACTATACTCAGTAGCGTATAAGAAAGAAAGCAAGGGATGGTTATTCGCTTCCTCAATATTCGCTTTACTTGGCTGGTTTATGTTAATAACTATTGCTGACGTAATTCCTCAAGCAATAAGTTGGTATTATTCAGTGTCTCCTATAACCCCTCCAGGATCTACTTGGGCTTACGAACTAAGAAGTAACTTTAATGGAGTCTCACAATTTACACAGCTACCTTTCGCAATAAGCCAATACGATCTAGTATGGTTTGCAGGCTCTGCACTATTCTTGCTTGGAGTCTACACATTAGGGGTATTATTACTACCGCTGGAAGAGGAAGAAAAACCCAAGCACGTTTGGATATTTAAGTGATAAAAATGTCAACCAATTTTTTATCTACACCTTTAATTAAGGTAAAGGTAGAAGTTTTTTATCATTCTTGCCCTCATAACGTTTCCTCGGGCTTTTACTCTTGTGACCCAGAGGAAATAGCCTCAAAATTGAAAGGAATGAAGGCAGTAGTTATTGTAGGCAAATACGATGAAGAGCACTTAAAACTTTATAAAGAGGCTGCATTAAGAGCCGGTATAAATCCGCTCTTGGTAAGAGTAGTAGATTCAAGTTGGGGAGAAAAAGCTCTTGAAGAGAATAAGAAGATCTTAGAAAACGGATGGGTAGCTGATCTAGCTTTAGTTGAAGAGAAAGGCCTACCATTAAGTAGGAGAGAGCTAATAAGAGGAGAAATAAAGACAGTAAAAGATAGGATAGATAAACCAGTATGGATTTCCGATATGTGTAAACTTTATAGGGCATGTACGCTATGCCAGGATTCTTGTCCTTATAATGCAATAAAAGTTGATAAAAAGAGCGGAGTTTCAATTGATTATACTAAGTGCACTGCTTGTGGGTTGTGTGTTAGCTCATGTCCAATGAGTGCAATACAATTTCCTTCAGTTTCCCAACAGGCAATATTCGAGCTTAGTAAAATTAAGGGAAATAAAATAATTTCTTGTTATAAAGATAAGGGTAACTCTATAAAATTACCTTGTATAGCAATGCTATCTGCGGTAGATTTAGCATTATTGAGATCATCTGGAGAAGTAGAGTTACGCTGTCCAGGTTGTGAATTATCCAAAAATCTTGAGAGTTTAAAGAGAATTGTTACAGATCTGAACGAGGCTGTGGGAGGAATTTCGCTTATTACTCCAGAAGATAAAATAGAAAAGAAGGAAGCAAAGGTAGTGACTATAAGCTCATTCTCGTATTTGGCCAATAAGGCAGAGGCTATGCAAGAAATTATAAAGCAGAATAATTTGCCGGACATAACTTACGATGCGTTCGTTAATGAAAATTCATGCACTATGTGCGAAAGCTGTGCTAAATGGTGTCCGACTAGTGCATTAACTATAGAATACACGGACTCTGGTGAAAAGCTGTCTTTTAACCCAGATAAATGTATAGGCTGTAAAATATGCATAAACGTTTGTCCAGAAGGAGATAATGGTTGTTCTTCAGGAAATAAAGCAATAAAGTTAGTGCCAGCCAAGAAAGTGTCTCACGAGAAAAAGGATTTAATGAAAGATGAGATAGTGAGATGTAAGGTGTGTGGTGCAATTGTCGGGTCTAGAAAAAGCCTTAATTTAGTTAAGAAGATCATGAAAGAGAGAGGGTTGGAGTGCGATGATGAATGGCTTGAGAGATGTCCAACTCATAGGGCAGAGTATTCATTTCAAAAGTTCTTCGGTATGAAAGCTAAATTTAGACCTAGGAGGGGTCCAAATGAAGTGGGAGGAGTTTAAACTATTTTCCTACCTATTTATGGGAGTAAGATATAACAATAAAGCTAAGGATTTACTTGATAATGTAAAGGATAGAAAGTATTATGAAGTGGTAAAGAGAATAATAGAAATGATAGACTCTGGAAATAAGGACCAGCTTGCTACAGAATTCACTAGATGTTTTATCAACGATTATAAACACTTAAAATGCCCTCCATATGAATCTTGGTATAGAGAAAGAACAATATACGGTAAAGTCGTAGCCGAACTGTACGATATTTATGCAAAATACGGTATTCAGCCTATGAAAGAATTACCTGATCACATATCCACTGAAATGGAATTCCTAGCTTACATATTCTATCTAGGTAAGGAAGACGACGGTAAAAAATTCCTAGTAGAGCATATATTTAAGTGGGTTCCACTCTTTATTAATGATATAGAAAAATATCATTACGGCGAGTATACGAAGCTTTTAGGAAATTCATTAAAATTGTTTCTTGAAGAACTCTCAAACGATTTAAAGGAAAGTAAATAATTTTTAGGATAATATTTGTGTTGATGACCAAGAAATACCCTAATAATTTTTCCCATATATTAAGAATTAATACTCTGTAACTTCATTTTCGGCTGGAAGTTAGGCAATAGGCCACCGTGTCCCATCATTGCAATGTCCTCTTTTCTAGGTATTATCCCTGCCATAAGTCTTGTAAACATAACGTCTATAGCGTTGTAATCCCTATAGTATATCCCTCCTGCAGAAATGCCGAAAATAGGTATCGAGTCCCACATTGCAACTATGGACATTGTTGTCGGTTTAATTGGTAAACCGTATGATATAATTTTTCCTAGCTTACTTATAGCAATTGGAGTCTTGTCGGTAGCATCGACTGAAGTACCTCCAGTTACTATTACAGCCTCTGCACCATTATTTACTGCACTTTTTATTGCCTCCACTATCTTGTTTTCATCGTCTGGAACTATTTCTTTATACACTATACTCCATCCGTACTTATCTGCCTTTGCTTTAATTACGGGATAATATTGATCTTCCTTTCTACCTTCATAAATTTCCGTTCCAGTTATGACTAGTCCTATCTTATTCTTCTTAAACGGCGTTACGTCTATTATTTTTCCTACTTTTAGCTTATCTACTTCTTCCCTCTTCATTTTGAAAGGAATTACCTCAACTACGCCAATTAAATCTCCTTCTATTACTGGAGTATAGTTATACTTAGTAATAAGAAGTACGTTTTGGTTAAGGTTAAAAGATACTAGCTTATCTACATCTATAGTTATTACTCCTTTAACCTTTGAGAAAAGCATTGTTGAGCCTTGCTTTCCGGGCACTATATTGACGTTTTCTCCGCATACGCTTTCAGCTATCTGAGGTGTTATTTCCCATTCATATATGAAGTTGTCATTTCCCTCATCAATCCATACGTAATACACTCCAGAATTTTTTAATAATTCTACATCCTCTTTGGTTATTACATGACCTCTAGGCAATAACGTAGTCGCACCTTCTTTTCCTACGTACGTTGTATCGTAACCTAAAACCTTTCCGACTGCTTCTTCAGTTTTGACTTGTCTCATAGAATTATTTATGATTACACATATTTAAGCGTTTTATCTATTCCAAAGTCATTTGCAAAGTATTCTAAAGCTTAAGTAATATATAATAAAAAGTCAATTTAGAATTTTAAGTCATACTAGAGGAAATTGAGGAATCATACATATTACGCTAGTTTTTAATGATTATCAAACTACATTACTATATGATTTTGCAAAAATTAGCGGAAAGGATTATTCAATACGCAGACGGATTTGAAATTATAGATTACTGTTCTTGTTTAAGAGCCACTTATGTTGTTGTAAAAGATAAGAGAGGAAACAAATTCATCGGCGTTTCTCACATATCTTATGAAAATCTCCACAATCAAGGAGCTATTATAAAACCGGAAATTAATAAATTACAGAAATTAGTCAACGATATTAACGTAATAAATAGGAGTTTCGGACTAGCGCTAATTAATGCTATTTCGCAGAAATATATTGAGCCTAAAAAGGAATATCCGGAAATTAAGGAACCTATTTGTATAATAGGAAATATGCAACCGTTAGTCAAGGAATTTTATGGGAGGAAATTTTACGTATTTGAGAAATCCACGGAATTAAGAGGAAATGCGATGTCAGACTCTGAGGAAGAGCTTCTAGTTCCTGAATGCAAAACGTTATTTATTACTGGTGTTACTCTGTTAAATTTCACACTTGAGAGGATACTCGAAATTTCAAATGGAACGAATATACTTATAGGGCCTTCAGCAGGTTTTATTCCAGAGTTAGCAAAGGATTTAGGAATAAATTATGTACAGTCTATGAAATTTTATGATATTGAAAAAATAAGGGAATTTCTTAGATTAGGTAACTTTATTTCTCTAAAAATAAATGAGGATTTAGGAATAAATTATTCTATTCAAGTTAAATAAAGATTTATCGCAAACCATATCCACGCTACAAACGATAAAACTACTCCGCCTGGAGCCGCAACTATGGAAAACAAGAGTATAGCAGATATTCCCATCAAATAAATAGAATAAGAAACTCCCTTAATTCTAGTGAAAACTGTTAAAGGAGTAACACTCCTTATTAAATATACTGCACTAACTATGTAAAAAATTCCAGAAAGAACATAAGTATAAACTATTATTGCAAGGCTAAATACTGATGACGGAGGCAAAATTACAAAGAATTCTTTCAATCCAAAAGCAGTATACATTCCCACGGAAAAGCTTACGAATGATAGAAAAAGCATTGACATTGCTAAATAAAGGAATTTTCCCAATTCTTTTTCCCTCCCGTACTCCTTGTAAAGCGATCTTATATACGACGTTACAAGATAGATTCCTATAGCAGAAGTTATAATCCCGAAGATATTTAAAAAGAACGATATTGAAATTAGAACTGCGCCTATAACCGAGTAAACTTTTTCCATAGTTAATATATTCTCACTCTTTCGTTTAAATGTTTCATGAACTATTTATTCTAAATCTTTATTAACAATGTTAATAAGCTTTTTAACTCAATAAAAATGTTTCTATAATTAGACACTTATGGCTCTTTTTATATTCTTTAAAAAGACAATTAAAAAGAAATAGATTGTTTCCAAACAATTGATTGAGCCAAAAGAATTTTATATATAAGATACGTTATTGGTATTATGGCATTAAAAGTAAAATTAAAACATAAAAATGTTTTAACATTGGACGGTGAAGAAGTAGTTAAAAACGTTAAACCCCTTATCTCGAAGTACCAAGTGATTGTCGTGACGGAGGGAAATAAAATTATAGGATATTTGACCAGTGATGAGATAGGGAAAGCTAATGATGAGGAAAGGTTAAAAGACATAATTAAAAAGGGAAGAAGCGTCCTAACAATAACCGGAAAGGAAGATCCTTTGGAAATCTTGAATCTAATGGTAAGAAGTCATATAGATTATTTAATAATTGTAGATGAAAAAGGAAGAGTTAAAGGAGCTTTAAGTATAGATGACGCTTTAGAAAACGTAAAAAGAATGATAAAAAACCAAGATTAAGTCTTGTTAGTATATCCAAGCTTTATCGCGGTTTTAACTCCTTGTTTATATCCATAAATTCCGAAGATTACAACGCTGAGTATAACTAGGAAAAATCCTATGCCCAGGCTATGTAAGTTATGAACTTTTATTGGAGTTACTATATTGTAAGTTAAAAGCGGAGGATAAAGTAATATTGCAATTCCGCCAACTATAAACGCTATTCCACCGTATTCTAGCACTGTCTTAGTTATAGTCTTTCCTACAACTGCAATACCTTGGAAAGTTAAGTTCTTCATTCTAGTTAACCAGGCAGCAAAGGCGGTTCCGAAGAGCACTTGAGCAGTCATTGTTCCTAGACCAAATAACATTCCTGGAACCCATCCTAAGTAAGCGTTAGGCATTGTTGGAGCTAATACAGTGTAAACTATTAAAGCATAGGCTCCGAATCCAAAGCCTGCAATGAAACCATGAATAAAAGCCAACTTAACTGGAACAGGCTTTGTTAAATCCTTCTCGTTAACGTATGCAGGATTAATTTTATGCTGCAACTCTTGCTCTTGTAATTCACTTCCTTTCTTGTGTATTCCCGAAATTTCTCCCAGTCTTTTCTCGAGATAATGCCAGTGAGGATATCCTCCTTTCTTTGCTATATAAACTCCTGCAGCCGCCATGGCTATTCCTACAACGATGTAAGTTACGCCGAATGCTGTAGTAGTTATAAATATTCCTGCCAACGCTAAATAGGCTAATTCTGACAATATAGACCTTTGTAAAGTGAATCCTGAGGAGAATATTAATCCTGTCTTAGCTCCTCCTTTAGTGCTAAAAGTTCCGACAGAGTAGGAGAAAGTTATTGGCCAAGTATGTTCATCTGGCGTTACTCCATGAAGTATACCTAGCAAATAAGCTATAACTAAAGCACTGACTACGTCAACGTTCTGCGGATTCCAAAGATTTATTACCAACCAGTCAATCATATGAGTCACAAAATATTAGGTATACCCTAAAGTTTATAAATTTTTCTAACATAACTAAGTTGCCAGTAATAAACCATTCTTTCTCAATTCGTCCATAAATAGGGCATTCTGCGAGACTTCTTTTTCGTCGAAACTTACTTTGCCAATGTATTCAGTTATCCTTGAGCAGTCATACCTAGTTCCTGAATACTTTAGAGTACACTTAAAATCTGAGGGAAGAATATTTTTATTTATAGGTAGTTTTACAACTTTTTTCCTACCCAGGGTCTCTGCCATTATTTCAAAAAATCTATCTAAATTTACTAATTCGCACTCGTTAGCGTACATATAAACCCCTCTAGGTTTAGCTTCAGCTAATACTCTCATTAATTCTGCAATACGATTAGCACTGATTGTCGATACGGAAATTCCCATGGACGGAACAATTCCAAATTTAGATAACCAATACATTAACACGAAATGAACATGTACGCCGTACTTACCGTAAATAAATGTAGGTCTAATTATAGCTAAAGGGAAGCCTTTTTCCTTGGCTATTTTCATTACAGCTTTCTCTCCTTCGCATTTACTTATTTCATATGGAGTTAGTGGAGAAACGTTTTTGCAGTGCTCTTCCTCTTCTTTAACTTCACCAGTTAACCCAGTTGCCGCTGCAGAACTTACGTGAATAAGGACTTGATTTTGAAGATTCTCTGCTATTTTCTTTGGTATTTCTACGTGTGCAGTTTCTACGTCTACGTTACCGAATTTACCTATAGTATTTATTACCACATCGTTTGACTCTATAATTCTCTTTAATAAATCAACGTCGCTTAAAGGATCTAGTTTAACAAAATTAACTCCCTTCTCTTTCAATAACTTGTAATATACTTCTTTTACTCTTTCCAACGACCTATAGGTTACAGTGACTTCTCCGTACTTTGATAAGTACTCTGCAACATGAGTGGAAAGAAATCCTAAGCCTAAAATTAAGTATCTCATAGTTCTTTATACTCAGACATACATTTAAATATTAATTAATTTTATGATAAAAAATGTTAACAAGAGATAATAAGGGGAAAATGTTAATAAATTCATAAATTAATTATTTTTTGTAATACAAATTTTTTGATTACCATCATTTTAACTTAGAAAAGTTTTTATTTTCTTATTTCTAGAAGGTGATTATGAAAGTACTATTCCAAGTTTCAGAGGCAGAAAAAATACCTCTCTCGTACATTGCAATAAAGAACATGGCATCACAAAGCGATGTAGAGAACGTTATTGCAGTGTATTCAGAGACTGGAATTTTCGGAGTTACAAATAACCACGAGAAGGAAATAGAGGATTTACTATCAAATCCTAAGATTCAAGTCTATGCTTGCGGCGTTGCAATGAAAATGAATAATTTCACGGAAAAAGATTTAGCCAAAGGAGTAAAAGTCGCCCCAATAAGCTTTCACGAGATAGCAAAATGGCAAAAAGAAGGCTATATATACTTAAGGCTATAATATGAGAAGAAAAAAATATTTCTTTCTTCTCATATCATGTTGTGCATGAGAAAAATTTATGCTGTTGGTATATCCCCTTCTCCAGATTTAATAAGTTGTAAGGCAGTAGAGTTAATTGAAAAAGCTCCAGTAGTTCTAATCTACGATACAGATTTCCCATTCGAACTGGAGGAGATCATTAAAAATAAGAGAGTTATCAAACTAAAACCTGGTTTTAAAGATCCTAATGTTATAGAAGAGAATATTAGAACGTTAAAATCCATTGACGCGGATTGGGGAGTTTTCCTAGAAATAGGAGATCCGAGTATTAGGAATCCTTTATTTTATCATATTTTAGGAGGGAGTGAAGATTTCGAAATAGAGGTAATTCCGAGCATAAGCTCAGTAACAGCTGTATTCAGTAGGCTAGGTATTCACGTAAGGCACTTTTGCATGCTAGGAAGTGAAGAGGAAGATTTACTTAATAATTTAATAGATAAATGTGATCTATTTGTTATAGTTAATATACATAAGGAACACGCTGGGATTTTTAAAAGATTAAAGGAGCATGGATACGATGTAACCTTCATTGAAAACTGTTGCAATGAAAAAGAGAAAATTACTCACGAATATACCGGGAGTACTTACTGGATAATTGCTATCGCTAAAAAAGATCTTCCAGAAAGAACGCTTTAGCTACCATCTTAGGATTTTTTGTTACTTCTTCTACCCATTCTTTTACCTTTGGGTGTCTCCATCCTTTCTTGTACCTCTCCCATATTTCCTCCATTGAATGCTTCCTAACGTCAGCAACAACATAAGGAATTGAGTTTAATAATCTCACTTTTCCGTTAGCCATCATAAGTATTGACGAAGGTGGATCCTCCAATCTTATTCTCAATTCTTCTACCAAATCTACTGGATAAAATACTATTTTAACGTCCTTATATTCTGTACTTTTATTTTTTACAATTCCTTCAATATATTTATAATCTTCATCATTAAGAGATAAGATACTCCAATGGTTTACAGCGTTTCCCAAGTACATGATTTTTCCAGTGTATACTGCCTTCGCGCCTAATTCAACTACCTTATCTATAACGTCGCCTAATTCCTTGAAATTAATTTTTGTAGGTACGAATTCAACTTCAACGTATATTCCTCTTTCGCTTAGGTATCTTATTGCGTTTAGTGCTTTTTCTAGTACTCCTCTTGGTCTCATCGTTGAGTAAGTTTTTTGCGTTGCACCGTCAATGCTTATTTGTACAGATCTCGGTTCTAATTTAGCTATCCTATCTGCTACACTCTCAGAAATTAAATTACCATTACTCTCAATCTTAACCTCAACACCGTTATTCCTAAAACAAGAAAAAAGATCCCAAAAACCAGGATAAAGAAGAGGTTCTCCACCAGATAATGCTGCATAAGGTATTCCGAAATCAGCTATCTTTTTGCATAAATTCATTGACTCCTTAGGAGACAATTCATCAGGATAAGCAGCATTAGGGCCTGACATCTCTAGACAATGTATGCACTCAAGGTTACATCTATTTGTTAACTGCCAAGACCAATACGTAGGAGCCGTTAAAAAGTCTAAAGTGAAACTCATGCTATACTATATTCTCTTAAACGATTAAAAGTATATTCTTCCTTTTTAAGAACATGTTTCAAAGCTCGTTAAACGCATCTTGTAACTAATACAACTTAATTGAAATATATACTCTCTTATTCCCTCTGGCTAACGCCAGGTTAATGTGCTGTAAGTCGAGCTGAACATTTATTATATCATATTTCTTTAGTAATTTGGAAAGTATCTTACTTAAAGCGGGTAAATCTATTGACCTCAAAGTAACGTTGGTCTCAATACCGTAAAGTGTCACATCAAACTTAGATTTAGAGAGCACAACATTTAAAATTCTAAAATCAACACTCATAAATGAAATGGATAGAACTGATTAAAAAGGAATAATATATACGAATTTAAATATAATTTATTAACAGTGTTAAAGCTTCTATATAAACTTAGATTAAATTCTTGTTCCTTATTTAAAGGAAGTTATAATAGCTAATTATTAAAAATCTTAGATTAAATTTCTTATTCAGATTTTTTATAGATTTAGTTCTTATAATTATAAACTTAATAAACAATACACTCCTAAGAATATCATAAACACTCCTAGCATAAGAAGCGCCAATTTTCCTGCTTTCTCCATTATTGTAAAATCCTTGGAAACTTTTAACACTCCCTTATACACAAGTAATACAACCACAGATTGCGAAATAAATGAGCCTATACCGAATAATAATCCTATCATAAATCCCAAATTACTTGGTATTACTGGAATTAATAGAGTTGTTAGTATTAAAACAATTATGAAATCGCCGCCAAACGCTGCTGCTAATCCGTGAACCCAGATTACTCTATAGTCGGCAGATTCTACCTTGCCCTTTTTGCTAACGCTGAGTATAAATAATGCCACAGATATCATTGTAACTCCTACTACCATATCGACATATGGATCGAAGTCGTGTGATGAAAAGAAAGGCAAGACCTCTGATGTAAGAGCACTGAGTGAGGCCCAAACTATAGTCAACGCTCCTGCAAATACTGCTGTTGATAGTAATGCTCTCCTTATACTACTCTGCATAAGTCCATAAGACACTGTTATGGGCCAAGTGTGTTCGTCCGGTTTTAGACCGTGAATAACTCCTATTATAAACACTGCAAGCGCCCAATATTCTCCTAGATATGTTAGAACGCTCCTTACTACGGGCTCTAAAATATCTGGTAAAGATAATATGGCTATAGCTAATGCAAGTGAGATTATTACTGCAATTAGTATGTCTTTTCTCATATATTATATTTAGGGTTACCCTAATATTTAACTTTATCGGAGTTTAACTTGAATAGCGCTATACGAGTTCAGAAATCTTTATATTATATGGATAAAGAAAAATAAAGTAAGGGAATCTGTATGCAAGAGATGTATAAATCTAAGAAAATATGGGAAAAACCAGAAATTGTAGATGTGTCACAAAAAGTCATGGCACAACCCTTTATCAGATTCACGTAAAGGGATAAAGATATGTCGTTTTTTAATATTAAAAATAAAGTTAAGTTAAGAAAAGAAAAGAACGGGACTGTGCTGTTCGACATAGAAAATGAGAAGGTTTACGTTCTAAATTCCACAGCAGAAGAGATAATAAATAAGATAAAAGAAGGGAAATCGCTAGAAGAAATAATAAAGGAATTAAAAGAAGAATATCAAGATCCGGAAAATAAAATCGAGGATGATGTAAGGAAATTTATAGATAACCTAAGGGAAGCAGGTATATTAGTTGATTCAAAATGAAGCCAATTTCCAATTTTTCTATAGACGACTTAAACGCTCCAACGTATTGGATTTGGCAATTGACTAATAGGTGTAATTTAGAGTGCATACACTGTTTATGGGAATCCGGTCCTAATGCTGCCTATCCAGATGAGTTATCTCCTAAGGAATCTTTAGAAGTATGTAACAAAATCGTTAAGATGCAGATACCTTATACTACGCTTTCTGGTGGAGAACCTCTTCTTTATCCTGGTTTTTGGGATCTTTTTTCTTGTTTTAGGAATAACGGTGTTGAGGTTAAGATTGAGAGTAATGGTAATTTAATTTCTGAGAGTGTAGCAGATAGGATAGCTAAATTAGAACCGAGATCTGTACAAATAAGCATTGACGGTGCAACGCAAAAAACTTACTCAACGATGAGACCAAGAGGAGTACTAGAAAAAGCACTAAACGCAATAAGATACCTAAGCGAAAGAGGAATATACATGGAGGCAGTTTTTGTACCAACGAGGTTTAATTACAAAGAATTTGGTGACGTTGTAGATATTTTGCACTCATTAGGCGTTAAGACTCTCTATACCGGAATTACAATGTATTTAGGTAGAGCTGTTAAGAACTGGAATATCGTAAATCCCACTAGAGAAGAATACAAGTATGTAATAGACGTTGCAAGAAGTAAGGCAAGAGAATATAAGGACATGAATATCATATTTTATCCTTTTGGACTTATAGAAGAGTTAAAATTCAGGCTTGAAAATCCTCCAGCCAGCCCATTGCTTCTATCCAACGGTAAAGTGAAACTACTTGGACCAATTCCTTATGTTGTTGCTGACGTTAGGAAGCATTCAATGGAGGAAATATGGGAGAGGTACAAGAAAGGATGGAGACACCCAAAGGTAAAAGAATGGGTAGAAGAAGTAACAAAAAACCCAGAAAAAGTGAAAATAACTACTCAGCACAGTAAATTCATAGATTTGTGGAGTGAATAAAATGTTTAGGAAAGTCTTACAATTACTAAGATATAGATTTTTTCTCACTTCTGGACTTCTTCCGTATTTGCTAGGCTCTGCAATAGGATATCATGTAATGCGCAGTTTTAATTTAAGTAATTTTATACTAGGCATTCTAGGTATTTTCATGTTACTGGGTACCGTAGAATCATTCAATGAATATTTTGATCCTGCAGATAGAGTCTTCATGCTTGATAATGAAAAAAATAAACCATCTTTAAAATGGCTACTCTTTGGTATAGTCAGTCTAGTTATTGCAAGTTCAATTGCTCTTTACTTTACATTAATAATAGGTTATATTGTACTTTTGATCTCACTTCTGGGTGTCGTATTAGCCGTGTTCTATGTAGGACCACCTTTAAGGTTAGCATTTAGAGGACTAGGTGAATTAGCTATATTTTTAGCTTACGGACCTTTTATGACTCTTGGCGCTTTTGTATTACAAACGTACTCAATAAGCTTCACTCCAATAATTCCTTCAATTATAACTGGTATTGTTATAGTTTCTCTAGATCTAGCCAATGAAATTCCGGACTATTATCAGGATAAACTATCGGGTAAAAATACAATTACTGTAAGAATAGGAGTAAATAATAGCAGAAAACTCATTTTATATCTTGTTTTGCTTTCCTTCATATTTTTAGTTCTGGGAGTAATATTATTCTCTATGCCGGAATTCAGTTTGCTATACTTAGCATTACTCCCCATTATTATTAAATCAGTCCCGAAGAGAAATTATGAAGAAACAATGCAATACATTCCGCTAATAAAAACGTTAGCCGTAACGTACATCCTTGTCAACGTAATATTCATTGTATCATATGTCTTATAGCTATGCTCATATTGATATAACAAAGCATATTTATTTTACACCTAAGATAACTTATATTCATGAATATATTCGAATTAGATTCTCCGCTAATGTGGGCATGGCATCTAACAAATGAGTGTAATATGCTATGTATACACTGTCTCTGGCCATCAGGGCCAAGGATGAAGTTCCAAAACGAACTATCAACTGCAGAGTCCCTAGATTTATGCAAAAAGATAGCTGATTTCGGAATACCTTACGTAGCGCTATCTGGTGGAGAACCTCTTCTTTATCCTGGTTTTTGGGAGGTAAGCAGGTGTATTTCAGATAATGCTATGCAACTAAAAATAGAAAGCAATGGACAATTCATAGATAAAGAAACTGCGGTCAGATTATCTAAATTAAATCTTAAATCTGTACAAATAAGCATAGATGGTGCTTCCCCAAAAACGTTTTCATTAGTTAGGCAAGGTGGCAGTTTTGAAAAGGCAGTTAGTGCTGTAAAATATCTGGTAGAAGAAGGAGTTGATGTTGAAATAGTGTTTGTTCCAACAAAATTAAATATAAACGAAATTGAAAAAACTATAGATTTAGCCTACTCTTTAGGAGCTAAAGCGTTTTTGACACAAAAAACTATGTACTTAGGCAGAGCAATTAGTAATTGGAAAAACATAGGATTAAATAATGAAGACTATGCATATATTTCCACTGTCATTAATAAAAAATCAAAGGAATATAAAAACATGAAGATCCTATTTTATCCATATGATTCAATTGAGGAATTACAGCACTATATTCAATATCCTCCAGCAAGCCCTCTTATGATATCTAATGGTAAAGTAATTCTAACAACGTCAATTCCTTATGTTGTTGCTGACGTTAGGAAGCATTCAATGGAGGAAATATGGGAGAGGTACAAGAAAGGATGGAGACACCCAAAGGTAAAAGAATGGGTAGAAGAAGTAACAAAAAACCCAGAAAAACTATCCTTAGCACATAATTTCGTAGACTTGTCTGTCTAATTAACAATATTTAACATTAGATAAGCCGATATTATTATGAACATTTTTAAATATATCCATCTGTTCATATTTCATATGAAAAGACGAGATTTTATTATAGCTATAACTGCGTTAGCCTTAGCATCTATTGTAGGCGGGGTTGTATATTTTGATAACGAAGGAAACAATTACAGTGGAGAGGTTAAAATAATTGACTCTAAGGGAAGGACTGTATACATTCCTAAAGAAATCAACAAAGTAGTAGCATTAGGACCAGGTACGTTAGGGATGGTAATTTATGCAGGAGGATTAGATAAAATTTCTGGAATAGAACAAATAGAGCTTAGGAACATGTGGGGACAAGACTGCTGGTTAGCATATCATGATAAATTTAAAGGACTACCTATAATAGGACAAGGAGGACCAAACGCAACTCCTGATCCTTCTGCAATACTGACAGCTAAACCACAGGTGATAATAGAAGATCAACTTTATGCCCAAGTTATGGATCCTAACCAACTACAAGAAGAAACAAAAATTCCAGTTATAGTCGTATACACTTTTTCTCCTAAACGGATTGGAGAACTGGGCCCTAACACGTTTAAATCTTCCATGTCATTGCTCGGAGAAATACTAGGAACAACAGATAGGACGAACGAATTGAATGAATACGTTAATAGCTTAGTGAGTGACCTTAACAGCAGAACGAGTGATATTTCCTATAGGCCTTCGGTCTATGTAGGGGGGTTGCCTTATAAAACTGGATCCGAAGGATTCCTAGGCACTGACGTTGATTTTGAAGTACTAAACTTAATTAATACGAAGAGCGTAGTCGATAACTTAGGATGGCCTCCAGGCTTTTATAATATAGATTTTAGTTACTTATTAGAAACACAGCCTGAATTTGTATTTATAGACGAAGGAAATCTTGAGACAGTCATTTCAGAATTTTCTCAAAATAAACAACAGTTTTGCTCGTTAAATGCTTTTAAAAACGGGAACGTATATGGGCTTTTACCGTATAGATGGTACCAAGTTAATGTAACTAACGAATTTCTATCCGCATATTACATTGGCAAAATTCTGTACCCAGATAATTTCAGCGATGTAGATATTGTTTCATTAGCTAATGAAATTTATACAAAGTTCCTAGGAATTAATATTTACTCTGATTATTTAAAATATGCTCCTGGCTATGTTAATATTTCAGGTTATTTCCAATGTTAAAAACTGAAATTATATTAAAACATAGAAAGAAATTAATTTTTGTTCTAGTTTTCTTGCTTATTATTACATTTTTTATTTACCTTAATTTAGGTTATTATCCTACGAGATTTTCTCAAGTGTTTGATTTCTTAACTAACAAGATACCATATGATAGCCCGTTATCTGCCGTACTGAGTTTAAGGCTCAGAAGAGCACTTGTAGCAATATTTGCTGGTGCACTCATGGGAGTAAGTGGAGCGGTATTACAAGGGACAATGAGAAATCCTTTAGCATCACCGTTTACTTTAGGCATACCGCAAGCTTCTGCGTTGGGTGTTGCGTTAGTACTTATAATTTCATCAAATATGTCTTTCTTCCTATTGCAATCCCCATTTATCTTGCCTTTATTTGCGTTTTTAATGGCATTGCTTCAAGTTTTCTTAATAATATTACTATCTAGAGCTCTTGGAATGTCTTCTGGAGCATTAATATTATCTGCCATAGCTTTGAGCTTTGTTTATCAAGCTATCCTATCTCTGAGTGAGTATTTATTCTTGAACGACCTACAAGTAGATATAATTGTTTTCTGGACTTTCGGGGATCTTAGTAGGGCAGGATGGCAACAAGTTTATATAATAGGTATCTCCGCACTAATCCTATTACCTTTGTTCTATTACTTTTCAATAGATCTAGATCTTATCGTTTTAGGTGACGAGATAGCTGAATCCTCTGGATTGGACGCCAAGAAATTCAGGCTAATTAGTACTTTGCTGGTTGCCTTAGCAGAGGCAGTGCCAACGTCTTTCATAGGCGTAATACCATTTCTAGGATTAGTAGCTCCGCATTTAGGAAGATTAATAGTAGGTGGAAGTCATAAATATTTAATACCTACATCCGCTTTAGTTGGTTCAGAATTACTTCTCGTAGCAGATTTACTAGGAAGAATCATAATAATGCCAATTACCATACCTGTAGGTATAATTTTATCATTCATTGGAACACCTATTCTTATAATCTTAGCAGTGGTGAGGATGGGTGGTAACGCTAAAAGTCTCCAACGTTAGCTTAAGTTACTCGAGCGTAAAAGTTCTCAATAATGTAACTTTTTCTCTTGAAGAGAACTCTGTAATATCTTTATTAGGACCTAACGGGTCTGGGAAAACTACATTGCTAAAGACTATTGATGGACTCTTAAGACCTAATAACGGCTCCGTATATGTCAATTGTAAGTTAGTACATCAGCTTAGTAGAAAAGACGTTGCAAAGCTCTTGGGTTATGTGCCACAAAAGTTAGAAGTTTCAGAACTTACAGCGTTTGAGTTTGTGCTTACTGCTAGAAGGCCTTATGTGGATTTTGACTATTCTAAAGAGGATAAGAGAATTGCTCTCGATGCATTAAAAGAGGTTGGGATGTTGCAATTTAAGGACAGATTGTTGACCGAGCTTAGCGGGGGACAGTTGCAAAAAATATACATTGCGAGAGCTTTAGCTTCTGGGGCAAATGTTCTGCTTTTTGACGAACCTACCTCAAACTTAGATCCAAAGGCTTCATCGGAAGTGATGAGACTACTAAAGAGAATAAGTCTACTCTCAAATAAAATAATTATTATTTCTATACATGATCTAACCTTGGCTTACAGATACTCTGATATTTCAATTTTTCTTAAGGATGGAAAAATTGTAGCAATAGGCAAGACGGACGAAGTGTTCAATACGGATATAATAAAACTTGTATATGAAATTGATGCAGAAGTAGATAAAAATAAGAAAATAGTTATCTTCTACTATTAGTTTTCTAGAACTGTTGCCTTT
This sequence comes from Acidianus ambivalens, assembly GCF_009729015.1. NCBI lineage: Archaea > Thermoproteati > Thermoproteota > Thermoprotei > Sulfolobales > Sulfolobaceae > Acidianus > Acidianus ambivalens. The sequence continues at coordinate 1,375,523 of NZ_CP045482.1, forward strand.
TAATTTTATATTTATATAAAATCCCGGATATAATCCAAGTAATGGCGAAAGTTCCTATTATATAATATCCTATGGTTTCCCAATATACGTTATTTAAAGCAATAATTTGATCCCAGAAGAATCCACTGAAGCCAAATTCACAAGCTATTAAACCCAGCAGTTCTATAGTGCCTATGCCGTAAGCTATGATTATAGAAATTAAGGTCATGGTTAAGTTATACCATATCTTTCCTAACGTGTTCCTAAATGCCCAACCGTAGGCCATCCTCATAAATATCCCATCCGCCGTATCTACTAACGTCATACCAAGCGTGAACAATATTGGCAAAACTAAAATAGTAGTAAGCGGTATGCTGGCAAAAGCTCCTGCCAAGGTAGCGGAAATCGCCAAGATAGCGACCTCGGTAGCAGTATCGAAACCCAAGCCAAATAGAAACCCTATTATGTACATTTGCCACTGTTTAGTGACTATTTTAAAAAGTTTGCCAAAAAATCTGTTCATAAAGCCTCTCTTTAATAATATCTCATTAAGCTTCTGATCGTCAATTATTCTTTCCTTTTTTACAGTCTTATATATATTATAAAGTTCTAATACAACTAATAAATTCAAGAATCCTATTATATAGAGAAAACCTCCACTTATCAACGTACCGATTATGCTGCCTATATTTTCTATATTACTCAAATTGCTTACCACATATCTTGTAGCAACCATTAGCATAACACTTAAAAGGATTACGACTGTCGAGTGTCCAAGAGAGAAGAAAGTGCCTATGAAAAATGGATTTTTGCCTTCTTGCAGTAGCTTTCTAGTAGTATTATCTATTGCCGCAAGATGGTCTGCATCTACTGCATGTCTTAGCCCAAATGTGTAGGCCAAAACTCCTAACGTTATGAACGTACCTACAATTTCTCCGTTATCCGTTTGTACTTTTATGCTCGTCTTAGGTAAGTTAAATAGAAAATAAAATAAATAAACTGAAAGAGCTATATTTATTATATAGAATAAAGCTATGAAGAACAGATTTTTATTACCTATAGATTTTAAAGGATTATTATTGCTTTTCATACCTTTTACCTTACTAATTCATACCAGTGTAAATTTTTAAGCATTTCTGATAAGGAAACGCAATGCCAATACGTTAAACATTGTTAAATTTAACGTAATTTTACATAGATATTAGAGCTGAGAGAAAAGAAAATAATTTAGATAGAAATTAACGCTAAGATTTCGAATGAAAGAAAATAAATGGAAGAAGATAATTGAGGCTTACGACATAATAGCCCCGGTATATGAGAGAGGAAATAAATTCGTTACATTGGGCAACATAGAAAAATGGAGAAAAGTCACGATAAAAATGCTACTGCAAGATTGTAAGAATATACATAAGGTTCTAGATGCAGGATCTGGACCAGGTAACATGACTAAGACGTTATTAAAATATAAGAATGCAAAAGTAGTGCTTCTAGATCAATCAGAAACTATGATAAAAGAGGCTAAATTGTCAGTAGATAAAGTAATAGGAACATTTGAATATATGCCTTTTAGGGATAACTCTTTTGATGCAGTAATAATGGGTTTTTCCTTTCATGCGTCTACAAATATGAGAACGACCGTAGAGGAATTGAAAAGAATTTCAAGGTGCATCGGGATAGTAAGTATAGGTAAACCTAAGAATATTATTAAAAGAAGTTTATTATATATTTATATGAAGTATTTTGTTCCATTTTTATCATTCTTATCTACAGGAGCTAAATATTATAAAGGATATTCTAGAATATTTGATATATATACGAGTGTACCGTATAATAATGATGTAGAAAAAATTATATCAAGTGAATTTAAAGTAACGAGATTTAAGGAAGTAGGACTGGGCTCAGTATACATCATCATTGGTACTAAGTAGATTTAACTAGAACTTTTAAGGTATTTCCCAGAGCATCTAAGTTACCTTCTTTTTCAACTAGATCGCCATTTGAAAAATGAAACCTTACAATCTCATTACCGTTCTCTATTATCACCACAACGTCCTTATCTATGCTATCCATAAGAGCTTGATCTAAAATTTTATCCAATTCAGATTTTTGGATTTCCTTCTTTAATACAGTTTTCATTTCATAAATTTTTAACCCTTTAATAGATACACTATCAAATACTTTCTCATTATGATCCTTCTCTTTAGTGTAACACTTATTTTCTTCACAGTACTTTTTTAAATCCGCATCTAAATTAATAGTTATAGTTTTATACGCCTCCTCCATTTCCTTTTTAGATGTGCCTTCTAATGGGCCGTCATAAATGAATTCAATCTTAACCTTAGTCATGTTTCCAGACGGTAAAATATACGTTTTTAAAGCCATTTTAAATTTCGGCCAACCTAATGAGGTTACTATGAACTCGCTCTCATTATTACTTATCACTCTAGTTAGCTTAGATTTTACAGTTTTAAACCAATGAAGGTAAAGTATCCACTCGTCTGGTCCTATTTTTTCCATCTTTTTTGCAGGTCTAAAATACTTCACCCAATTTTCAGGATTGCTTAAATATTCCATTAGTACACCTGGACTCTCATTATATTCAAATTCATAGCTCACATCTATCATTACAGTGCACTATATAATAAATATCTATCTTTTCTATTTAAACTTATTTTTATATCTATAATCCTTAATTTAATATTGGACAATATTATTGTTTTTACGAATTCTAATCTCATTAGTTCAATGTTGATGTAATGAGATTTTCATTTTTAGAGTAAATATAAAATAAGGTTTAATTAATTAAGTAATCTTATCGCAAGGAATATATAATCTTAGATACAATTTAATATTGTATGAAGAAGATAGATTGTAAGGTAGATGATTGTAGAAATATATCAAATTTAATCTTCACTTACGCTAAGGAACTAAATTTAGGAGAGAAATTGATTATAGATATCCCTAAAGAATACCTAGATATTGTCATAAATGTCTGTGAAGCTATGTGCTTAAAGCCGTTATCCGTAAGATTATGCAAAGATTACTGCTCAGTACTGGTAGTGAAGGAATCCTCATTAGATACAAAATATTGCACTGAGTACTTGGAGTCATAAAACACTCCTCTGGTATAGCCTAATTTTAATAATTGCACTGCTTCCTCCTTATTATTAATTATTGCTGTACTGCCTAAATAATGTATTTTTACGCCCTTTATAAACATCGGATGAATTTGAGCTGAAGGACCTATTATTATGTTCAATTTAGAATTCCTTGCATATTCAAGAATTTCGTCTATACTCTCATTTATAATTACTGCTCCGCTCATTACTACTGCATCAACTTGAGGAAGAACTCTTTTTTCTAGGGACTCAGACATTACATTCCCGCATAGTTTCTTATCAAACGTATAAACTACAAAGTATTTCTTCAACTCTCTTATTACTGGAGGCATATTACCTATAATTGCAACTTTACTTGAACGAACATCGTATAATTTCCTTATAATCCACTCGTTAGTATTATTTACTCGTTGAAAACGCAAAAGCTTTTGGCTTAAAGAATTTATAGTTGCCAAAGCAAGTGATCTCTCTATCCAGCTTTCGGAGGTCAACAGTTCGATTTCTTCTTGGATAGAAGGATAGAACTTTGGATTATTCCTTCTTTCAAGAATATCCGAGATTTCGAAAGAAGGCGTTATATTGAGTCCTATATATTTCTCTCCGTCCTCATCTTCTGTAACTACTATAGTATAAAAATATCCCACTACCGCATCTACTATTTTTAATGATAACTCATGTTCTTGTAAATAATCAGCTACATTCCTTTTTATTAAGTCGAGTATCACTTTAATAACCTCTCCTTAAGTCTTGATAAGGATTGTAACACTTTAGGTTTGAGCGCAATAACGTTAGCAAAAACCAACGTATATGTGTGCTCAAAATAAATGTGAAATAGTAACGCTCCAGTAAAATATAATCCTGGAGGCCCTGCAGGACCCAGTAATTGTGCCAACGAATTTAGCTTAGGAAGTGAAAAAGCTAACATTAGTATTAACAAAAATATCATTATATAAACTATATTTTTGTTTATCTTATTATAGTAAAAAACAATTAATGGAAGTAAAATCGTAAACGAAACGGAAGAGACGACCCCGCTTAACTCACCAACATAATTTTTTGGAGCAAAGAATATTTCCACTGTTCCGATCATATATATGACAAAAAGGATTATGGTCCCTCTAATTATCTTACCGTATTTCTCTTTTGTAAATAAGGCATATAATTTATCTGGTGCTATAGCGCTTGTTAATGCAATTGTACCACCTAAAAATAAACCTCCTGGACCTGCAATTCTAACGAACAATGGAGCGGGAAAGGGGACTAAAAAAGTGTGAACAAAACTATATATTGTTATTAAACCTATTGCCCCATTAAATGCCCTAAACAAGTATTTATAGTTCATAAGAAATATTTCTAATTATATATAATTTAAAAGCACTGTCTTAGCAGTATCTAGCGTCTTAGATTAAATTTCAACTCAATACAAATTTTTCTACTTCCTTCGCAGTATTCTTAGGATCTTCTGCCGGAACGTAATGCCCGACTCCCTTAAATTCAAGGCTTTTGCACAAATTTATATATTTGCAAGTATCTTCAATCATCTTTTTTGAAACCAAAGGATCGTACTCACCTCTTATAATTAATGTATTTATTTCTTTTTCCAATTTTTTAGTATAATCAAAATTATTCCAAGCATAAAGATCCCATCTCAGCATCTCAAGGCTATTTGTACTCCTAATCCATGTTAGTTCTTCAACAAGCTTTCTATCAACATTAGGTCCTGCAAAACGCATTATCCTTTGAGGATCGGAATTACTTGAATTTTCTATATCTTTTTCTGTAAAAGTACTACGAGTATTAATAGAGCTACTGATCATTATTATGTTTTCAGCATTTCCTCTCATTCCAACATCTAATGCTATATCTCCTCCTAACGACGTACCTAGCACAGAAAATTTAGTTAGCCCGAGATTTTTTATAAATTGAATTACATAGTCTCCATAAAATTCCACTTTTGCATTCTCTTTTCCACTTAATTGAATCGGGTCTACATCCGATTTCCCGTGACCAGGTAAATCGACTATTATAGTAGTTATATCTCTTGTTATAAAATTCAATAATTTATGGTAAAATCTGCCATCAAAACCAGAAGGATGAATCATAACTAACGGCTTTCCATTACCAATCTTTTCATAATATATTTTTATGCCTTTCACTTCCGCGTATTTGCCTATTAATTCTTCTAGCATAGAATTAATGATAAGAACATGATTTTATGCTTTACACCACTAGAATTATATATTTCCATGCATATTTTTATATATGGAACTTAGACCAATAGGAGTAGTTATAGGTCCGTCAGAAGATGAAGTCAATAAGAACATGTGGAAAGGTGGAGTAAAAGGAATAATAAAAGTTTATAAAGAATTTAAAGAAGGTCTAATAGGTATAGAAAATTTCTCTCATATAATAGTAGTATCTTGGCTTCATAAAATCACCGAAGATCAAAGGAAAATCCTTGTTGTAAAACCTCTAAGAATGGCGGATCTGGGTTTTAAGTTAAGCGAGCTACCTACTTTAGGAGTGTTTGCTTTGCATTCTCCAGTAAGGCCAAACCCCATAGGAATTACAATTGTTAAATTAATAAAGAGACAAGACAATCTGCTCTTCGTTGACGGCCTAGATTTATACGACGGCACACCGATACTAGATCTTAAAGGTTACTATCCATATCTGCCTAAGGACGTAAGAGTTCCAGAATGGAGCAAGAAATTACACAGTGAAGTTTAAACCTTTATAAATGCGCGCTTGCACTTATTATTCATAACTAGATTAGGCTATTAGAGATATGTTTAATTGAATTGTATTTTATATAGTCCAATTTATTGTTTTAACATTTTCAGATATATCCATCCACTTATCGCTTGTAATATTCCTCCAACGATGAGTGGCATAGGCGGGTATATTTCCATTAAATATCCGCTGGCACCAGCGGTAGCTTGAGAAGTTCTAGATGCGATACCTTGAATACTTGATGCTGCACCGAAATCTTCTGTAGATACACCTTTCATGTTTACTGTAGATCTACTCGGTGAACCAAAACCGGCTATAAGGCTCCTGAGTATATAGATAAAACTACCTATAAGTGGTGAAGAAAACGGGATAAAGACTAGTAAAATGCCACTTAATATTCTAGTCCAAGAGGCTATGTCCAAAATGTTTATCCATTTAGATAAATTAGATGCAAAGAACGAGCCTAAAGCTGTGGCTAAATATGATATACTATAAATTATCCCTATATAATAAGAAGACATTCTATACATTAATTCAAACCACAATGGCAACAATGGTAACGCCAACCCTACTCCTGCTCCAGATAGAGAATTAGATAGCATAACTTTTCCGCTGTATTTTAAGCTAGATAATCGCATTATCTTTGAGTTCTTTTTAGGTCTGGTTACTTCATATACTCTAAACAAGCTTAGTATAGATAATCCCAAAAGCATTGCAGATATTAAGAAAAGAAATCTAAATTTTAACTCTAGAGAGAAAGGCAGAAATGCCTTTATTGATAATAGTAAACTTCCACCTATGCTAGAAAATGCCGCAGCAGAAGTTAGAATTCCAAGCCTTTTTACCCTTTCAAAATCATTCTTCCAATTACTTGCTACTAACGCAGTTAAGCCCGGAGAAAAGACTCCCCTCATTCCTCCTGCAGTTCCACCTAAGCCTCCCATAAGCAGAGAACTAATGATAATAGCTTTTGAGGAACTAGAAAAAAGTAAAATTGCTGATAAGAAAGGAAACAAATCCCCTATTATGAGAGTTCTCTTGTAGCCTATTCTATCCCCCAAAAGACCTAGTGCGAAGACTAAGACTGTATTAAAGAGAATTATAAATAGAAATATAATACCAATTGACACTAAGGAAAAGCCTATGAATTTAAGATATAAGGGTGATACTAATGTAATATAAATTATTCCTATACTTCTAAAAATTCTTGAAAAAACTAAATATTTAAAACCCATGTCATTTTTCATAATTGGTCACATATATTAAAAATTAAAAAAGAGAAATTACCTTTTATCACCAACCATGGTGTCCGTGATGGTGGTGAGGCCCATAAAATGGCCCATATCCAGGATACGGTCCGTAGCCCCAGTAATATGGAAAGCTTTTACCGAGATCGGTAAGCTCCACATACTCTTCTCCATCTTTTTCGAACTTTCTGACCAATCCTGCCAACACTAATTGGCTTAATACGAAGTCGAAAGCACTGCCGTATAGCGGAACTGAGCTCCTTAGCTGAGATATCTTTACTGGACCGCTTTTTAGAGCTTCAAGCACTTGGTATCCGCCGAATCTCATTAATCCACCAAACATTTTTTTCACCGATATCTAATTCGATATCGAAATTAATAAATCTTTCTATGCACAATAGTCTTTTCGCTATTCGGTTAGGGAGGGCTTTATACGCATTTCTAATGTATTATTCCTATCTTTAATCTAATTTTCAATATAAACGTTTCTAAAAATAAAATGTTATATTAACAGTTTGTTTAGGCTTATGTTTATATATATCTTTAACAGTGTTAAAGATATGGAAAGTAAAAATTTCGTGATAGATGAATACGACATAAAGCTAGACTACGAGAGAGATAGGCTCTACGGATTATCAAAGGATTCTATTATTGAACTTTCTAAACTAAAAAAGGAACCAGAATGGATGCTAAAGCTTAGGTTAAAATATTTTGAAAAAGCTTTATCGCTTCCTAAGTCAAACTGGCTCCCCGTGGATCTTGACTTGTCAAATTATAATATCTATACTAAGCCTAAAATTAAGGCTAGTAGTTACGAGGAATTACCTCAATCTCTCAAAGAGTACTACGATAAACTTGGAATTCCAGAATCCGAAAGGAAGTTCCTTGCTGGAGCAGTATCTATCTTAGACTCTGAGGCCATATATTCCAAATCACAGGAAATTCTGGAGAAAAAAGGAATAATAATGATGCCGATGGAGGAAGCAGTTAAGAAATATGATATATTAAAGGACTACTTTATGAATGCCTTGGACTCGCAATATCAAATTGCGGCTCTACACGCTGCTACATGGAGCGGCGGAGTATTTGTTTACGTTCCCAAGGGGGTCCACTTGGAAATACCAATAGAGGGAATATTCATAATTGGTAGCGAAAACACTATTCAGGCTGAGCATACTATTATAATAGCTGATGAAGGATCTTCTGTAACATATGTGGAAGGGTGTTTTGCACCTAGGTTATCTACGTCTTCAATTCATAACGGTGGAGTTGAAGTCTACGTTAAGGATAACGCGAGAGTAAAGTATATCACAATTCAAAATTGGAGCAGTAATATAATTAATATTAGTAATAAAAGAGGAATAACATATAGAAATGCAAATCTTCATTGGATAGAAGGATCATTAGGCGGGTATCATAGTTTTAGCTATCCTTCAACAATATTAGAAGGAGAAAATTCATCATCAACAAGCATGTTACTCACTTTAGCCGGAGAGGAAGGAGAATGGAAGGAAGGCGGTTCTAAAATGATTCATAGAGCACCCAATACCAAGAGTAAAATTATCAGCAAAAGCGTAAGCTTTAATGGTGGAAACGCTAGCTATAGGGGACTGGTTAAAATTGAGAAAGGAGCTAAAAATTCAAAGGCATATGTTAAATGTGATTCTCTAGTGTTAGATGAGAAAAGCAGGGCTTATACGTTCCCCCATAATCAAGTCTTCGAGGATACTGCCGAGGTAGCTCATGAGGCATATACGGCAAAGATGAGTATAGATCAGTTATTCTATTTAGAGAATAGAGGATTTGAGGAAAAGGAAGCGTTATCAATGTTGGTGACAGGCTTCATGGATGATATAATAAGGGAATTTCCATTCCAATACGCTACAATGCTTAATAATTTAATGAGACTTGAATTAGATAAGATCGGAGCATTAGCGTGAAGTAAGTGTTAAATGGAAACAAATGATTTTTTACTTAATAAACAGTATTAATATATGTAGATGGTTTAAAAAGAAAACTTCGTTGTTAAGGCGAGAAAACTTTTTATTCGATAATCTTTATATTTTATTATGCCCCCGTAGGTCAGCACGGTAGACCACCGGCCCGCAAAGCCGGAAGTCGCAGGTTCGAGTCCTGCCGGGGGCTTTAATACCTTAATCTCCTATTAAATTGTCCCTTTATATAAATCTCTCGTATGAAATAAGGCATTATTGAGAGAATAAAATACTTCAATGTCGACTTACTAAGCTTCAAGTTACCATTAATTTTCCTTCCAGAGAATATGTTATAAAGTAAGAAGTACGTGGTTATATCCTCGTCTACAATATCATTGTTCCCAAGCATTTCCTTAATAACGTAAGAGTCTTCAAGAGCCTTGCTAAAAAGGTTAGAAAGTGACTTTTTATATTCATTAACTCCTTGAGTACTTCCAGAGCTCGTTTGGAAATCGTGTATCCTATAATAAGTTAATCGCTCTGGATCAAGAAGTATTTTCCCTTCCATCTTCAATGAAGAATAAAAGAGGAAAGAATCTATAATCGCTTTAATCCTTCTAAGGTATTTAACATTCTCATTTATGACTTCTTTACTTACGCATATTGAACTTGAGTTAAAGTTTGCATTAAGCCTCTTTAGATATTTAATGTTTGTAGTATGGGTATGTTCCAAGATAATAGGGTAGTTCAGCGTATATAAACTAGCGTATGGAGGAACTTTTAAGTAATCTTCTTTTACTCTTATTTCATGACCCTTATCATCTATCGTAGCAAAATTATTATGATAATATATTGTTCCCTTAAAAAATCTAAATAATGAATTAACTCTTTCTAACTTATCTACTCTAAACATATCATCATCGTCCAAGAAGCAGATTATATTCCCTTCACTCTCGGAAAATCCCTTATATACCTTTTCACCTAGATATTCGTTATTATCGTAAATAATTTTAATTATATTACTTAATCCAGGTATATTTAGATTAGTTACTAAAATTATCTCATAGTCCTTAAGAGTTTGACTTAGTACTGAATTTATAGCATATTTTACATATCTATCTCTATTATGAGCCGTTATAATAATCGAGAATAATTTTGTCATGTCCAATAATTCTTGCGTTTAATATATTTAAACCTATAAATAGATAGTCTTATATAATTGACTGACTAGTCAATTAATACGTGAAACAGAATGCAAGGCACAAAACATGAAATTCCAGATTGGACATTCGAGTTTCATGGGCATAGATGTCCTGCGATGCCATTAGGTTATTTAGCGGGAGAATATGCTTTGAAACTACTAGGAATAGAAAAGGAAAAAGACACGAATACTTACATTTTTTCAGAGACTGGTGACGAGCATCATCAACCTCTTCCTTTTAAGGAGAATAAGTTATGATTTGTGGATAGTAATACTATTTGGCGGAATCCTAGGAGGGTTTACAGGGTCATACTTAATGAATAAAATGAGAACTGTATTAGTAAAATATACAATAATAACGTTTGTGCTAATAAAAATATTAGTGGGGTTAGTTTAAGCATTTAAACTTTAATGTACCATAATGAATTATGAGACAAAGAAACGAAGAAGTTACGAGAGAAAAAATATTACAAGCAGCAGCTGAGGTCTTTGCAGAAGAGGACTTCTTTAAAGCTTCTGTAGAGGAGATAAGCAAAAAAGCTGGAGTATCTAAGGGTATAATCTTCTGGCATTTCAAAACTAAAGATCAATTAATTCTAGAAGTGGCAAAGAAAAGTATTCCGTTAGATATTGTTGAAGGTTGCATCAAAAATGAAGAAAAAATCTTAGAATGCATAGGAAATAAGTATCTAGAGAAATATGAGAATCCTACTATGAGGAAGCTTTTCTTGCATACTTTATCTGCGATGAATATTTATAAAGAATTAGGAGATTGTATCAGAGAATTATGTGATTCACTAGTAAGAAAAATAAGCTTAAAAGTCTTCAATTCTGAGAACAGCGAAGATCTAGTTAAAATAAGGTCTTTCTTGGGTGGTCTTCTTTGTTACGTAATAAATCCGCATAATATAGAAAAGGAAATTTATATTAACACACTTCTTAGGACAATCAAAGTAAAAGAATCTTAGTAAGTATATTAAATTATATTCTCCTACTTTATAAACATAAAATTTTTCATCAATATGTAATTTTTATCTAAATAAAATTACCAATATCTTTAAATACAGATGATTTTCATTATATTTGTGGAAACTAAGAAAGTGTTAATTTTAGGAATAGACGGCTATCTAGGTTGGGCCCTAGCGTTAAGACTAGGAAAGAAAGGACATGAAGTATATGGTATGGATAATCTAATAACCCGAACACAGGCTATGGAAGTAGGTGGGGATTCAGCATTTCCACTGCCGTCAGTCGAGGAAAGAAGAAATATATTTAAGAGATATATTGGGCCAATAGATTTCGTAATTAATGATATCACTAAACCTAATGTTTTAAGAGATTACATTAATAAAGTAAAACCCGACGCAATAGTGCACTTTGCAGAGCAAAGATCAGCGCCCTATTCCATGATAGACGAGGATCATGCTATATACACAATGCACAATAATATAGAAGGGACAATGAGGCTAATTTATGCTGTTAAAGATCACCCAGAAATCCACATATTAAAAATGGGAACAATGGGAGAATATGGAACACCTAACTACGACATACCGGAGTCTCCTTACGTAAAATTTGAATATAAAGGTAAAAGTGACATGATTCCAGTCCCAAAATTCGCAGGGTCATGGTATCACTGGAGTAAAGTCCACGATTCACACAACTTGTTATTTGCAAATAAAGTATGGGGAATAACTGTTACAGATATAAATCAAGGTCCTGTGTACGGTACTAGAACCACAGATATGATGGACGGTGAAAACGTGATAGAAGGCCTAAGAACGAGAATAGACATTGACGAAGCCTGGGGGACTGTAGTAAATAGAAACGCCGTTAGAGCAATTTTAGGATTGCCGTTATTAGTATATGGAAAAGGAGGTCAAACCAGAGGTTTTATTTCTCTTGAAGATAGCGTAAATGCCTTAGAAATTTTAATTAATAACCCACCTAAAGAAGGAGAGTTCAGAGTTGTTAACCAATTTATGGAATTATACAGTGTAGAGAAAATAGCAATGTTAATAGCTAATGCTACAGAAGAATTATTCGGCTACAGACCAAAGATTCATTACGTTAGAAATCCAAGGGTAGAAATGGAGGAGCATTATTATAATCCAGAAAGGAAAATTCTTCCAAGCCTTGGCTATGAACAAAAGAGGTTTCTAAAAGATGAGATATATTCGATACTTACAGATCTTTACCAATATAGAGATAGACTAAAGAACTTTAGCGAATGGACTAACGTAAAGACTGACTGGAGAAACGGAAGAAATGATAAAAATAGATTCGATTTAATAAAGGAATTATGAATTATCATCTAAGTGCTTTGTTTTTCGAGAATTTTAATTACGAATTAATATTTTTATCTTATCAAATTGTTTATTTAAAATCATATTTATAGTTTATAATAAAGGATTTGAATGCCTAATACCGAAATCTTTATAGTCGAGATTATTGATAATTAGCTAATGGAGCACAAAAATCCTCCTACAATAATGCCCGCGTCTCAATTCCCCACATCAGAACAGCCAGTAGTAATGGTTGTCGATGTAATGCTTAGATGTAAATTAGATAATCAAGTAATGCCTGCATCTATGGCTTTAGAGCATCAACAAATGCATATAAAGAAAGGAGAAGATCCATGCTTTGTTATTGAAACCGCGCCAGGGAAACAAAAAGGAGAGGAATCCACAAGAGGAATAATTTAAAAATTGGGAATTTTTCATAAATTATTAAATTTCTTTTCATCATTAAACTGCTTCTCGTATTTACTAATTCTAGACTTATATATAATGATTGATATTATCCACGTTACGGCAAAAGTTGATATAATAATTATACCAACGTTGCCCCACCATACATCACCGTTTATTAGTGCTATAATATTCCAGAACCATCCACTTAGACAGAACTCAGATTGAATTAAGCCCAAGAGCTCTAAGGAACCTACAAGGAAAGCCACAATAATTGAAATGCTAGTCATTGTCAAGTTATACCAAACCTTTCTTATAGGATTACCCATAAACGCCCACCTATATGCGCCGTTCATGAAAAATCCGTCAGTTGTATCTACAAGAGTCATTCCCGCAGTAAAGAGGAAAGGAAACACTAGTAGAGTCCACAAAGGTATCTTAGTAAACACTCCAGCAGTTCCGGCACTTATTGCCAAAAGGGCTGTTTCAGAAGCTGTGTCAAATCCTAGTCCGAAAAGGAAACCTATGGGATATAAGTAGTATTGATTATTAACTATCTTAAATAATCCTTTGAAATATCTATTCATAAATCCTCTTTTTAATAGTGCGTCATTTAATTTGGCTTCATCGAGCTTCCCTAGTTTTGCTTGCTTAAATAACTCGTAAATTTCAAAAAGAACTACTAAGTTAAGAAAACCAATAATGTAAAGAAAGAAACCGCTCACTAATGTTCCAACTATTGAACCTATGTTCTCTAATTGCGGAATGCTAGATTCTACCGCTCTGGTTGCTATCATTAAGGCTATAGATAATAATATTACCACCGTAGAATGTCCTAGAGAGAAGAAAAGCCCAGTAAATAATGAGGGTTTACTTTCCTGCACAAGCTTTCTTGTCGAATTATCTATTGCTGCCAAATGATCGGCATCCACTGCATGCCTTAACCCAAAAAGATATGCAAGAACACCTAATGTAAAAAAGCTGGCAAAAATTCCCTTTACATGAACCTCAGCGCTCCCTACTTCCGATGAAACATCAAAGAGCCATATAAAAAGAACCAATGTTATTATTAATTCTATAATATAGAATAACGTCGTTTTAATCAAGCTTTTTGATAACAATTTTAATCACACTAATATGTATAGCCTATCCAGTATATAAACCTTTTTATGAATAATAGAATGTGTACAACAATATTGTTAGTTCAATATTTATTAGTTGAACTTAAGGAAAAACGCCTTCAATCTATGTAAGTTTTATTAAAATAATGTATTAATAAATGAGCTTTGCTAAGAAAGACACTAACAAAATGAGACTACCCAAGTTTTTGAGAAGATGTAAAATAAATGAAATTGCTAGATACACTCGAATAATGAAAAGATAGACATGAAGAACTACGCATTATTAATATAGTTTATTAAGTATTTTTTCATAAATAAACCATGAACTTACCAAAAACAATTTAAATTTGAGAATCTATAATACTTTATGTATTTAATTTCATTGCTTGGCAACGGAGACACCGGTAAAACAACATCATTCGCAAAATTCCTACTAAAGAACAATTACTTCCTAGAACACCAAGAAGAAGCAATAAAAAATGCCAAGTTTGACGCAGAAATAAACGGAAAACCAGAAGACTACTACCAATTCCTCCTCTACATATCACCACAAGAGAAGATAGAGGAAAGAACAATCTACACAGCACAAAAAATAATGGCATACCACCAAGGAAAATTCCTCCCCTTCAGAACAATATCCTACCTAAAATTCACAGGAGAAAAATACGAAAGAGTCATCGTAGAATCACCATACAAAGACGGCTTCGCAAAAGGCTACATCACTTTCTCCCTACAAGACATAGGAGGACAATTCGACCTCTTTGACAAACAAATAAACGGACTAAGAATCTCAGACGCAGTAATATACTTCGCAGACGACAAAACAACACAAAAAGACGCAGAAAACCACGCAAAAATGATCTCAGCCTTCAAACTACCAACATTCGTAGTCATAAACAAAGAAGACATACTAAAAGAAAAAGCTGCAGAAAAAATGAACATGATACTCACCACCTTCCAAGAACATAAGATAAACGTAATAGACAAAATAATAACATCAGCCCTATACAAAGAAGAAGAAATAGTAAAATTCATAGAAAACGCAATAAAATGGACAATACAAAAAGAAATAAGAATATACGACAAAAACGTATTCGGAGTAATAAGAAACGTAAACAGAAGCATAGCGACAGTTAGAGCGTATTCCTCACTGTCACTCCCTAAGCAAAGTGAGCAGATATTATATACGCAAAGAAAGAAGAGATTTTATCCCAACAGAGTTAAGAGCGTTGAATATGCATTGAAAGAAACTAGAATGATGCGTAAAGGAGATATTGTTGGTATGCTATTCCATGAGAACCCAATGCCTTCAATAGTCTTAAAAGATACTAACACGCTTAGAACTCCTATAACTAATATTCACCTAGAGAATAATCTTGAGGAAGGAGATATTCTCTATTCATCTATGGTTCATTCCATTAAGGATATCAAGTATGGAAATATATTATTAAATGAGGGAATCAGTGTCAATGAATTATTCGTAATAAATCCGGAGAAACGCAAGATAAAAGAAGTCTATGATTTATCAGAATTTTTCTAGGGATAAGTAATGAAGCTTCTAATAACTTACGGTAAAGATTTACCTGCAGTCAAATTTGACAAAAAAGTTACCATCAGACCTGGAGAGGAATATAAAGCCTTTGATTTTTCTATAATAAAAGACTTTGACCAAATTTATACATATGTAGAGAGCCCTGCTTACGCTTTTGCTACATCATTACTTTATTCTAAGGATTATTTCATTGTTAGAAATCCTTATATGATGCCAAATAAAATACCAAGAGTAGAAGTTAAGGAAGTGAAAGACCATCTTGAAACATCGAAGGAGAAAACTGTAATAATAGCTGGTCAAGATAAAACTAAAGCAGTAGTTGAAAGTTATGCAGGTAGGAAAATTGACGAAAAAGAACCCGACATGAGCATAACTAAGATGCCAAAATATAAAGGATATTGTATAGTATTTACTCCTACTACTCCAAGTATAATTCTAGATACGCTTTCAGTTGCGGATAAATATAACGTAGAAGTTATTCTAGTTGCTCCAGTAATAGATTCTAAAATAGGTGGTAAAATTACGTGTAACTTAATGGGTAAACCTACTGACAAAATATCAGCAATTAAGTTTTTGAAATTAATATGATAAACTCTTTTATATTATTAAATTTCCAATATACTAATATATAGAATCCTGAGAGAAAAATTTTTCTTAAGGCTATAAATAAACTTAGGGCTATTTATCAGCTCTCTAGCAAGAATTAACAACGACAATTCGCTCTAAAGTTTTTATATTACCTCATGGTAGAGAATTTTATGAAGAGACTTTCTAACTTAAAAATAACGATATTAAGTGACAATTTTGTCTCAACCTTAATTCCTCCTTTAATAGGCGAATGGGGATTTTCTGCATTAATAGAAACTGATGATACTAGAATACTTTATGACGTGGGCAACTCTGGCTATCCAGTTCTTTATAACGCTGAGAAGCTAGGCATAGATCTGAGTAAAATTGATTACATAGTCTTAAGTCATGGCCACAGTGATCATACTGGAGGTTTCAGTAATCCTGAATTATTAAAGAAATTGGAAGGCAAGATAGTTATTGCTCATCCCTCAGTTTTCGAGAAGAAATTATTGAATTGGTCAGGAAAACTTGAATACATAGGAATTCCCATGAGCTTAGATGAAATGGAGAAGCACTTTCACGTGATCTTAACTTCTCAACCTTTAGAAATAACAGAAGGCGTAATTTTTAGCGGAGAAGTAAAGAGATATGGCTATGATGAATATACTTCGGGATTATTCACTGCGAGGGATTCTTCAATTACTGGAGATCATATGAAGGATGATGCAGCACTCTATATGAATACGGAAAAGGGATTAGTAGCCTTAACTGGTTGCGGTCATTCTGGGATTCTTAATATAATAAATCATGCTAAAGAAGTTACGGGAGAAAACGTTTATGCTGCCCTAGGAGGTTTTCATTTATTATCTTCGCCAAAAGATAAAGTAGTGAAAGTATCGGAAGAATTACTTAAACTTGGCAAAGTAGGCCCTGCGCACTGTAGCGGAAATTTGATAAAGAGTTTGATTGCTGAACATAAGGATAAATTCCTTGATACCGGCGTAGGAAAGGTAATAAAGTTTTAACGAGTCCTTATAATGAATGAAACGTCCCCTTCTAACTTGCTAGGATTAACCATTCCACAGCCTTGGCTTATTTTCTTTATGAAGGAATAAGGTCTGTTAACTTTCATTCCAGCCAATACGTTCACTCCAAAGTCGAACATTAAATCTAGCATAGGAGTACTGGGGCCAATTAAAATCACGTAAGCGTTAGCCCTTCTGGATAATTCCAAAAGCCTATCTATTGATTTATTTATTATCGTAGTAGCTGTTATTATTACTACTTGAGCATCTTCTATAACAGTCTCTGCAGCAGTAGATGGAAGAATCCCTTGAGAAGGGTCTATTAAGAACGGGTTTAGTTCAAGGACTATAAATTCTTTAGCGACTTCCTTAAATTTTTGTAACCCAGGAAATTTACCTATCATCACTATTTTCTTTCCTTTACCAATTTCTAGGGCAACATCTAGCCCATTAGCCTCAGTATTTCCTTTAGGTTCTATAACTGAGTTTATTGCAGCCAAACCCACGCTTGCTTCTAAGAGGTTCCACGACCTAAGATATTCAGCAAGTTCTCCAACTCTCTTCTCTTCTAAGTGCCCGAAGCCTTTAACATCTAAATCCTCGTTTCCTGTATTATACGTCATTGAAACTCCGCAGTATTTAGAAAGTACACAAGTCCATGTCACACCTACTGTGACATTTTTAATTTCATAGTCGTTTTCCTTAGCGTATGAGATTAACGAATCTATAACTTTACTTTGCATAATAAAATAGTAATGACAATATGATTTATGTTTTATCATAAATATTTTTTATTAGACTTATTTATCCCCGTTAATTTAGAGTAAAATAATTTATACTATGTGGCAGTAAATAACTTATGCACGAGTGGTCAGTTGCGGATGCGGTTATTAGAACAGTATTAAACTGGGCCGACGATAAAAAAATAAAGGTAAAAAAGGTAGTGTTGGGGGTTCCTTCATTTTCTTTTCTAGATGTAGAAATCTTGAAAGAGGCATTTGATATGATGAAAAAAGACTCCGTTTTAGATGAGGCAGAATTAGAAGTTAGATTTAAGGATCCTAAGTTTAAATGCAAAAACTGCGGTAAAGAGTTCTCTCTTAACGACGTTAAGGATCAAATAGATAGCGTTAGGTCCGAATTTGGAGAAGAATACCCTATGCATTTCATGCCAGCGTTGGCTCCTTCCTTCATAAAATGCCCTTATTGTGGTTCTCACGATATTGTACTTGAATCCCAAGATATGACAATTGACGAAATCCAGGTGGAGGAAAATGGAACCGTTAAGACAGTTAGCCAAGGATAAACTTTCTGGTAAAAGAGTATATGCAGTAATGAGCGCTAAGGGAGGAGTAGGTAAGAGCGTAATATCTTCATTGCTGGCATTAACTATAGGAAATACAACATTAATCGATTTAGATATTCACACAATGGCAATACCTAAGCTTTTCGGACTAGAAGGCAAATTGCACGAAGTTACTAAGAATGGTATTGAGCCATTCGAAGTTAAAACTACGAAAATAGTAAGTTTAAGTGGAATAGTAAAAGATAATTACGTGATATTGCCGGGAGAAAATCAATCGTCTATAATGGAATCTTTAATAGCATATTCGCATATTGATAGTAATACGGTGTTATTTGACCTATCACCAGGACTAGGAGATGAGATTTTAGTACTAGAAAGAATAACAGATTTTACTCCTATAGTTGTCACTACTCCTTCAAAGATTTCGAAAAGGGTCGTAGATTACTTGATAAGGTATTTGAGAGAAAGAGGTAAAGAACCTAAAATCTTAGTTAACTTAGCTTACATGGACTGCGACGGAAAAGTTGTAAAGCCTTTCGGAGAATATGAAGGTTTCGGACTTCCTATAGACCCTAACCTTGAAGATTACATAGGAAGAATTCAAGATTATGAGGGAATTGTAAAAGAAAAACTGAAGGAATTCGTTCAAAAGCTATAGTAGAACTCATTAAAGCTTTTTTGCTTAACTTATTGAATGCCTTATAAGCATACCTCAGTTATTTTTAGAGAAACGTTAAATTTTCATCACATCAACTATGATTTATCTTGAGTCAGTAAGTTCTAAATCTCTGACTCCTCCTGACTCACAGAGGCGAGGGTTCCCTCCTCATCGTTCCCACCATCGATTCGGGATTACATCGCAGTCGAGAGGGTCAGAGAGCCCCAGAGAGATCATCGCATAGCTCTAGTCCCTTAAGAGATACTAGTTGCTCCTCCCTCAGTCCCATTCAGCAAGAAGCGTCGTTAGTGTCACTGGAAAAATTTCGAAAAAAGAGATATTTAAATTATCATCATTCCCGCTCCTTCACGAGGCTTTCAATCCTTTGTAAAAAACAACAGATAAAGTACTTGTCAGCTATTCCTAATTCTAAATTTCATTCAACACCATAGTAATCTTTATAATGTAACGCAATAAAATAGTATTATGGACTACTGTACAGCACTTAAAGAAGTATTAAAACATAACATAATTTGGATAGAAGCTCAATCTTGTTCAGGAGAGACGGTGATGATATTGAGATCTGGTTGTGAAGGCTTAGAGGAGCTTTTCTTTCATTCTTCTCCAGTAAAGTTTGTCTCACTAGTTTGCGAGGAAAAATCAGGGAAGGAAATATTGGAAAGAATACTGAATATGAACGATTTCATCCTAGTGGTTGAAGGAGCAATACCTACTAACGATTCCCTTTGCACATTCGGAGGATATCCTTGCACTCAAGTCATAAAACTTTTAGCTGAGAAGGCAAATAGCATAGTTGCAGTCGGCTCTT
The DNA here is from genome assembly GCF_009729015.1 of Acidianus ambivalens. NCBI lineage: Archaea > Thermoproteati > Thermoproteota > Thermoprotei > Sulfolobales > Sulfolobaceae > Acidianus > Acidianus ambivalens. The sequence goes on from NZ_CP045482.1 coordinate 1,395,487, forward strand.
GTGCAGTAAATGGTGGAATACTTAGAGAAACTGGAAGCAAAGGAGTTAAAGAAATACTTACAGATAAGAAAGTTTTAGAAGTTCCAGGCTGTCCCGCATCGCCTCAAATGATAGTTGCAATGATTTATTCCGCCTTAGGTGAAAGGCATGGATCTTGATCTAGATCCTATCAGTAGGATAGAAGGTCATTTAGGAGTTCACGTTAAAGTTGACAATGGAGAATACGTTGATGCCAAAGTTGGAGTGTCAATGTACAGAGGGTTCGAGAATTTACTCAAAGGTAAAGATATCCATTTAGCCCCTAATATTGCAGGAAAAATTTGCGGAGTTTGCGGTGCAACACACGCTCTAGTTTCTACTGAAGCGCTAGAAATGGCTTCAGGAATTTACCCTTCTACTCAAGCTATAAAATACAGAAATATAGCTTATTCCTTAGCCGATCTGATGTATAATAATATAACAGTAACCTTTCTGTTCCAAGCTATCGATTACTCGACTGAAATAGTTAGTAAATATACTCCGAGCGTTTATGATAAAGCTAAAGATACAAGTTGCGAGTTTAAAGATATTCACGGATATCCTAAGATTTCGTCAATTCTAGATAACTTATATTTTGGCAAGGAAATATATAGAACGGCTTTTCGTCTTCAGACCGCACTCAGGGATCTTGCAACAGCTATATGGTTAAGATATCCTCAACCTCTCAGCCTCAAGCCTGGATCTATAACTATTAGAGATCCGTCAGTAGCAGAGAAAGTCAAGAAATTTATGAAGGAAGATAAAAGTATAGAGAAACTTCTTTACATAATGGCGGATCTAAGAGAATTCTTTACTGAATATAAGAAAATAGAAGACAACTATGTAACATACGGGCTTCTAGAGAGTGAAGAATATGATGCTGATTATGAGAAAATGGACGAATGGTCCTCAAAAAGAGAGTTTCCACCGGCATTGATAATAAATGGCGAAATAGTTGAGGACAGACTTTCCAAGATTTTATTAGGAGTAAGAGTTTACGTAGATAATACTCCATATGATGAGTGGGATAGAGAATATGAAAAAGATGAACTTGGAAACGACATTGATAGAAGACATCCATGGAATAAGGAAACTAAACTCAGGGACAAAATAATAATAAATAATTTCGTTCCTACAGTAAGGCAGTATTACGATGGCAAGGAATACATGCCTACTACTGGAGATATAGCAAGACTTTATGCATACAGACTAAAGAAAGGCAAAATAAGAGCCTTAGGTTATAAGTGGGAACCTCGAGGTAATAACGTAATTGAAAGAACTTTCGCACGAATGTTCACAGTTGCTTATTTGAAGGAGTATTTACAACAAGTGGAAATAGATAAATCTGACCTTAATCCAAGAAAGGGCAAAAGAGGGTATAAGTTAGCGGTAGGTGCCCACGATGCTCCAAGAGGTGCTAATGCCCATTGGCTGGTTACTGATGGAAATAAAATTCTTAGATATCAAATAATAACTCCTAGTGACAGAAATTTCAGTCCAAATGGCGGTCCAGTAGAAAGGTCAATAATAGGCCAAAAAGTTACTGAAATAGAAATTTCGGGCCTCGATGCTTTAAGAATTATAAGGAGTTTTGATCCGTGCTCTGCTTGTGCGGTTCATCTAGAATATAAGAATAACACACTAAAACTTATACTTTGAAACCCTCTTCTAGAATTTTTAGTAATTCTTTTAAATCATTTATAATACTTGATATACTAAGATATTTCTCGTCTCTTTTTATTATTTTGATTGTAGTATCAATTTGTACTATGCAAAACTTTCTTTGGTTCATGTCGAAATTCTTAGTGTTAGCTATTATTACACCAGTAAGCATAACGTTACCTATTAATGGAAGCACTGACGGTACCTTTATTAATTCCTTAGTTTTAGTATTAATTTCAACATTTATTTGATAAGCCCATATAACCTCGTTCAACCTTACCTTAAGAGAAAGCCATCTCAAATAATTATCGTGCAAAATTTGAGACTTATCAGTATTAAGAGAAGAAAAAGTTAAAGATTTTACGAAGTGAGTGTGTCCAACAATTTTTGTTTTTTGTATTTTAGTAGGGCGGTGAGGTTGTATTATTGAGGAACCATGATTAGCGAGACCAAATTAAGGCACCTCACTGCCCTAATGTTAAGTTCTGTTTTTAGTTTTAAACCTAGACTTAGTTAAGAAATTGAAGGATTGGAACTTATACTTAGTTTTTAACGGGAGCATCTACGGTCCTTTTCGCGCTAGTAAAATCAACGAACTTTACATCAGTAAGGAAAAATCGAAAACGCATTATTTGTAATTAATACAAACAATGGTTGCTTCTCTATAACTGAAAATCAAGGTGATTTGCCACTATCTTCTATCGGCGATATAGAGAATTTAGAGGTTATGCTTAATGATTAGAAAAATTGTAATAAGTATTCTAACTTCAAAACCCATTTGGATATGGGGGTTACCTTTCAGTATCTTATGGCTAATATTGGGCGTTTTCGTCTTCTCTCAAGGAATTCCTAAGGAATTTTATTTATATTACGCTGGAGTAATAGTAAGCGCGCTAATAGTATGGGTTTACACTAATCTTATCTCGAATTTAAGTAATAATTTCATTTTATCATCAGCTTCCTTATACTATGCCTTCAAATTTACCAAACTGACACCTAAAAAGTATTTATTATATTACGTTGCATCAATATCTATAATAACGTTAATAATAAGTGGAATAATGTTAGTCTTAGCCACACTTCTCTTTACTATGAGATTTAACACGTTAATATTCCCTAATAATATTTTAGGTTTTCTAGGAATAATAGTCCTTTCATCAATTTTCATTATATTATTCTCAGTATTATTAGCCTTAGTCATTCCCCCTAAATACCTTCAACTTTCATCACTCATTCCCCAATTATTATATTTTGCCTTAGTGTTAGGACAGATTTTCGTTGGTTATCCCTATTTAATTACTTACACTTCTCCATTTAATGATATGCAATTACTTTTATTCCAAGAATATACTGGTTATAATCTACCTCTCAGTTTCGTAAACCCCTTCCAACAATTCCTAAATCCTGACTATCTGTTAGTATCCTTATTCTCATGGGATTCCGTACTCTATTTCCTTGACGTCGTATTTCTAGGTAAAATTAAGCCAAGAAATATCGAGGAGGCTAGACAATTCTAAATATTAGATCTTAATAAAAATACACATATGAATAAGCAGGAAATAAGGGAAAGGATATGGAGATTATTGGAAGAGACTAACATAGCCTCCTTTCCTAGACCAGTTTACGGTAGGATACCAAACTTTAAAGGAGCTGAAATAGCTGCGGAAAAATTAGCATCATTACCAGAATTTAAAAAGCTGAAGTAGTTAAAGTAACCCCTGATTCACCTCAAAGAAAAGTGAGAAAATTAGTTTTAAGAGAATGGAAAAAACTATTAGTTCCTACGCCTAGGCTAAAAGGTGAATTTTTCTTATTATATTAACGTTGACCCAAAACTAGCTTCAGCAATCTCTGGCTTTACTAAATTTGGTAAGAGAATAAGTTACAAGGAAATACCAGAAGTTGACTTAGTAGTTGTGGGATCAGTTGCAGTAACTAGAAAAGGGGATAGAGTAGGAAAAGGAGAGGGATATAGTGAATTAGAGTATGCAATACTGAGAGAGTTAGGGAAGGTAAATGAGAAAACACCTATAGCTACTACTGTACATAGTATTCAAATTGTTGACTTCATACCTTACGAGATTTACGATGTGCCCGTTGGCATTATCGCGACGGAAAAAGAGATAATAAGAACAAATACTACTAGAGAGAAGCCTAAGGGCTTATATCTATCCTATTTAAGTAGAGAAAAGATAGAAGATACTCCGTATCTAAAATATTACTTGATGGAGACTAAAAGGATAGTGTAAGGTATATGATTTTGTAATTAAGGGAATAATTTTAAATCATCTAAAAAATTGTTATAACTTTTAATGTTTCTAATATTATTATTTTTATTAAGAATTATACTTGAAGAAGATAATATCTTAAAAAAGATTTTACAAATGTTTAACGCTGTTCTTCCTTAATATCCCGTAAAATGCACCTATAATCATCCACACTACGAAAGTTAATACACCTATTAAAACATATGGGTTAATAGAAGTAGTTACTATGTTAGCAAAAATTACAAAGCCGATAATAGCGTTTATTATAACTGTGAGTATTATATTCCATAATTTTAGGTCACTATTTCTTTTTAATATAAACAATAAGCTTATATTAGCAGTAAATAATGCAATGAGAAATCCAAACGTTGTAGTTATACCCACCGCGAGAAATACGTTAGCAGGTCCCAAAAAGTCAGAGAATACTAAAGTGTAAACTAATGAAAAGATTAAGGAAAATAACACAGCAATATGAGGCGTCCTATTCTTATCATGAATACCTTCAAGCCTTTTATCTAATACGCCATCTCTAGCCATTGCGAAAACCACTCTAGATACTGTATTAAAGAATGTTACAGAATCAGTTAATCCGCTATTTATTAGTAAAACAGTAAGTATTAACGCTAGTGCCAAACCGCCATATTTCATTCCCAAAACTATACCAGGTACTAAGTTAGTAAAGAATGTTGACATATTATTAACTCCCCAACCTACTGTAAAAGCTTCACTCGCTAGCAAATACGTTATTCCAACTAGTAAAACACTGGTGAAGACTCCCTTAGATATGGTATTCTTAGGATCTACCGCCTCTTCTCCGAGAACTGAAGTAGTCTCATAGCCTGCAAAAGCTAAGAATACAAAAGCCATACCTACTCCGACGTTAAATACCGCAGGAGGCGGAGCATAGGCTAAGGTAAAGGTTTTAGGATCAGGAGGCACTTTAGTGAGAATTAATACAGAAGTACCTATTATGAAAAGTATTTCAATGATGCTCATAGTTAAGGTAAATTTCAATGATGGTCTTATTCCTAAATAAGATAAAATTCCTCCAAATAAAGCTACAATTATCACTATTGGAGCCCATATCCAATTTGGCGTATTAACACCCAATACTTGCAAAGCTGCTGGGAGAAACACACCTACAGAAAGGTAAATAAAAACTAGTGCTGTTAAAGCGTAAAGTACATAAGCCCATCCTATAAAGTACCCTACCCATTTTCCTAGTCCTTCAGATATAAATGCGTAAATACCACCCGCACTCTGAACGTATCTACTAGTTATTGATAATCTTGTAGCGTCTAGGAGAACTGCAAGCGTTGCTAAAATAACCGCTAATGGTAATGAAGCATATGCATAAGCTGCCGCTCCAGTTAATGTAACTAAACTTGCCATTGCTGGAGCAGCACCCCCAACTCCTTGAGCTACAACTTCTCTATAATGTACTGAATTACGAGCTAGCCCTTTTTTACTTGAATTATCGAAGGGAAAGTCAGAAGGTTTCTGACTCATGAGACTCATCTTCCTATAATATTTTTAAAATTATCTATTATGAATTTAAGTGTGTCCAACAATTTCATTCACCTTGTTGTAAGTATAAGGTGAAGAACGCCTTAACCCACCTCAGTATTGTAACCTTACTGGCATTGTGTGGGAAGTGTTTGTCCATACTTGCAAGCCTTAACTTTAAACTTCTGAACACTTGTTCAACTAGGTTTCCCTTGCCAAAAGTCTCGTGCTCATGATTAACGCCGAGTGTTGAAAGTATATCAAGGTCCGCCGTCGTGAAGTATCTCCCTAACCTCACTCTTATTCCACCACCCTCCAGTAAGAGTATAACATCTAACCCGCTCCTAGTTTCTAAAAGCCTAACCACTTTCCCCGTGTTCAAATCCCTCACAACCCACAACCAGTAAACCGTTAACCACTCTAATCCTAGTCTCGTCAACTGCTACACGAGGGGGAGAAGAGTAATTAACTAACTTCCTCCAATAATACTGGACAGTTTTTCTAGAACTGAAACAAGGCTTCAACCCTCCTCAAAGAAAGACCCAAGTAGCAGGCTGATAATGCTTTAGCAACCTCATCAATAGTGTGAAAACGTGGAGAAAGGTTTAAAACTAAAAACAGAACTTAACATTAGGGCAGTGAGGTGCCTTAATTTGGTCTCGCTAATCATGGTTCCTCAATAATACAACCTCACCGCCCTACTAAAATACAAAAAACAAAAATTGTTGGACACACTCATATATGGAAACCAATATATATAAGGGTGTTTGGTATGACTTTCTATTATTTCTAGTGATACTGCAATTCTCGATAATATTTCACTATTATGATTAATAATACCTACAGCTCGTGTAAATGCAGAAACGTGAGACTGACTACAAGTAGCTAGAACTCTTGGTATAATATCTTGGAGTTCTTTAACTTTCTTATTTATAAATGCTTTTTCGAATCCTCTTAATTTATTCCCAGAAGATAGAGCAGATACAACAACGTTATTTTCGATATATACTTTCAAACTAATAGCTTCAAGATCTAATGGATTCATTAAATAATTTTTGTAATCTTTCTTTTTAATGCTATCTAGTTAAATCTATATATAAACAATACTTTTAAACGTTGCCAATAATTCTTAATTATGTGCTTAAGTTTTCCAGCAAAAGTCATTGACGTTCAAGATAGCATAGTTTTCGTAGACTACGGTAATGGAATAATAGAACCAGTATTAGCTAATGGTTTTGAGGACCTTAAACCAGGGGATTACGTAATAGTTAGTTATGGCATGATATATGAAAAAATTTCAAAAGAAGAGTTCGATGAAATTCTAAATTACGAAAAAGAGATTAACAGCGTGATCCGTAATGTATGATCCATACGATATGGCATACGTAGCTGACTTCCTCCCCACCAGCGGGGATTCCCCCCATCGATTCGCTCTTACATCTCTCATTTGAGGGGCAGTCGAGAGGCTCAGAGAACCCCTCCCATTAAGATTAACTACAGCAATAACGTCGCGATCATTCTCATAACCACATGAACACCTAAACCAACGATGGGAAACCTCAACCATCTTTTGCCCACACTTAGGGCATGAGACTGAAGAATAACTAGGATTAACAAACTCAACTAGAATACCGTGTTTCTTAGCTTGCCAAACAATCCAATACTGCAAACGACGATACTGCATAAGATACAGTTTGTCGTGAAACTCCTTCGGCAATTTATCGACATTCTTGATGAGGTTCTTAAGGTTCTCTAACTTAATGACGTTAGCACCCATCATTCTTGTTACTTCAACAACCCACTTCCCCACTTTTCTAGCAAAATCCTCCATAATACGCTTAGCCTTTTGGTGAAAGGAATGAATCCTATACAAGATCCCCTTATTCTCCATCCACCTCCTTGGATACTTCTTTTGTAGACTTTCAGCTAATGACTTCCAGTGATGAACCTCTTCGAGACGAGTTGGGATCCTAACGTAGTTCTTATCGTCCTTCCCTACGACTACTTCAGCCATGTTAATATCAACGGCAACACTTTCCTTTGGCTCAACCTTCTCTTCTTCTTTCTCAAAAACGACCTTGAGGAAAGCCTTCCCATCCTTAACCACTAACCTAGCCTCCCTCATCCTCCAACTCATGTACTCCTTCAAGTTCCTAGAATAACCTAGAATTGTTAGTTCACCAACACTTGCAATCTTAACAGTCATCCTCTCGAAACACACATTATAGCTAGCTTTAGGTGTTAACCAAACTGTTGGCTTATACACTCTTGGGAAACGTCCCTTTTTAGGATTATTATACCAAGCTTTGTATATCGAGAGGGCATCCCTATAACAATCCTCAGCAACCTTTGACGGCAAATTGTATTCCCCTCTTAACTTCTCATACAACTCCTCATGAATTTTTGAAAGCACTCCCTTCTCATTCGGGTTTTTCACGTTCTCCTTCAGCCAGAATAGGGTGAAACGGAGTGCTCTAACGTAGTTATTAACAAGGGCTAGGAGGGAATCAGATAGAGCGATCTTCATCGAAACACTAGCTCTGATCGCTTTATTTCCCCTCCTAGCCATTGATAGAAAATCGGCAAAGAAGTATTTAAATATAAGGAGGCTATCCATCCCCGCCTGCGAGGCCTTCCGCCCCTTAACCCCCAATTTTTGTAAGGTAATCCAAATTAATAATGAAGGTTCTGCAATAGTTGACTTTAACGGAATAAGAAGGGAAGTTGAGCTTGGCCTAGTAAACGCCAAAATAGGAGACTATGTCTTAGTACATGCAGGTTATGCTATAAAGGTTATAAATGAAGAAGACGTTAAAGATGAGCTGAAGAACTTCATAAAATCATTAAAATAGGCAATGAGAGACTACTATTATGAAGGCTTATAGAATACTTATCTCTGGCATCGTACAAGGCGTAGGTTTTAGACCATTCATATATAGAATAGCTGTAAAATCTAATGTTTATGGCTATGTAAAAAATTTGGGCGGAAGCGAAGTAGAAGTTAAGATAATAGGCAGGGAAGAAAACATAAGCAAGTTCTTTTCCCTGCTTTTCTCTAAAATTCCACCACCAGCTAAAATTGAAAAAATATTGATAGAAGAAGAAAATATCCAAGACATACACGAGTTTAAAATTTTGCCTAGCGGCAACGTAGTAAATGAACCTAGTCAAATACCTCCAGACCTATCAATATGCGACGATTGTTTAAGAGAGATTTTGAATCCTAAAGATAGACGATATAAATATCCCTTCAATAGTTGTGCCTATTGCGGACCAAGGTATTCAATGCTTTATAAAATTCCTTATGATAGAGAAAACACTGCTATGAGAGATTTTCCCTTGTGTGATAAATGTAAGGCAGAATATGAAGATCCCGAAAACGAGAGACGATTTGATGCACAGGGAATAAGTTGTCCTATTTGCGGCCCGAAAGTTTTCCTTTCCACAATTGATGGAGAAATAATACAAGACAAAGATCCCATAGCTACTGCCGCTAAGCTTATTGAGGAAGGGTATATTTTGGCAATAAAAGGAATAGGAGGTTTTCACATTGCAGCTAATCCATTTGACGATGACGTTGTGATAAAACTAAGAGAAAGGAAAAACAGACCTCAACAGCCTTTTGCACTAATGGCTTTATCCGTAGACGTTATTAAAAAATACGCTGAAGTAAGCCAATTAGAAGAAGAATTACTAAAATCCTTAGAGAGACCTATAGTATTACTCAAGAAGAAGGAGTATTCAGAAATTTCCAAGTACGTATCTCCTTACCTAGATAGAGAAGGATTCTTCTTATATTATACTGGATTGCATTATTTACTACTCGACAATCTTAAGGAAAAAATATCAATAATGACGAGCGGAAATAAGCACGCCTTACCAATGTGCACCGATGAGGAATGCGTGAAAACTAAATTAAAGGGAGTTGTGGATTATGTTTTATATCATAATAGAAAAATTGTAAATAGAGTTGATGACAGCGTGATAAGAATATCTGCAGGGAGAATTATGTTCCTCAGGAGGAGCAGAGGGTATGCCCCTACATGGATAAGAATAAAGAAAAAATTGAGAAAAGTTGCAGTAGCGGTTGGCGCAGAACTGCAGAACGTTGGTGCTGTAGCTTTCGACGATAAGGTTATCCTTACTCAATACATAGGTGACACCGACGAGTTAAACACTCTTGAAGATCTGGAAAAATATATAAAGTTCTTCTTAAATACCTACCATCTAACTCCTCAAGTTATAATAGCAGATAAGAATCCGGCATACCAAAGTACTAGACTTGCTTCAAAACTTTCAGAAGAATACTCAGCAGAGCTGGTACAAGTGCAACATCACTTAGCTCACGGACTAAGCGCCATGGCTGAGTATGGCCTCCAAGAGGCTGTAGGAATAATAATTGATGGCATTGGTTACGGAGACGACGGTAACGGATGGGGCGGAGAGGTAATCAACATAAAAGATCATGGAGAAAAATATTCAAGAGAATATCATTTAAAATATGTACCTTATACCGGTGGAGACATAAATTCGTTAAAACCTGATAGAATGCTAGCACTATTTCTCTCAACTTTTATGGATTGGAACGAAATTCGAAATTATGTCAAATTAAATGATATGGAACTAAAAGTATTAGAGTATCAAACGAGGAAAAACAGATTATTTACCTCAAGTACAGGAAGATTTTTGGACTCAGTCTCGGCTTTACTAGATATTTGTCATTATAGAACTTACGAAGGAGAACCGGCAATAAAGCTTGAGGCCTTTGCAAGAAACGGTAAGTTACTAGATTTCGAGTTTCCAATAATTAATAACGAAATAGACACAACGTCGGCATTTAAGTGGATAATTGAAAACGGAATTCAAGATAAGCCAAGTATTGCGTATACTATACAATACAAATTAGGAAAAGCGTTAGTTCAAGCCGCTTTGAAGCTTAATCCAGAAAAAATAGTAGTATCTGGTGGAGCATCAGTTAATGAGTATATACTAAAAGGCATGATAGAAAATTCCGAGGGAGTCGAAATACTTACTCAATCTAAAGTACCGCCTGGAGATGGAGGAATAGCATTGGGACAAGTCTATTACATCAGTGAGGAAAAATGAAAGTCATAATAGGAGTAGGAAATATTTTTATGAAAGACGATGGTTGCGGAAGCTTTATAGCCCAAGCATTAGACGGATTAATTCCAATAGATGTTAAAGACTTGGGAATGGGAAGTTTATCTATCATAGATGATATAAGGGATTATGATGAAATAATCATTATTGATGCAGCGGATATAGATAGTGACGTAGAAGTTTTCGAAATAAAAACTGAATTAGAAGATGAAATTCCTCAAGCAGTGATTTCAATGTCTTTAGGTGGCTCCCACTCCATGTCTATGTGAGATTTACAATCTTAAATTCTGATGGCAAAAATAGAAAAATTATTGTAATAGGCTGCAAGCCAAAGGAAATCAATGTAGGATATGGTTTAAGCGAAGAAATGATTAAAAACGGATTAAAAGTAATAGAAAAATTGAAAGAATTTATAGATTTTGACGAGGAGGAGGCAAAGAAACGATTTCTTTCAATTATACGACAAATTACGAACCAATAATGTAACAAACTTGGAGAAAGCGAATAACATTTATATTCTATTTGAAATTACTTTGATTATACTAGCCAAAGTCTTTACTTCACGTAGGTTCATTCTTTCCTCATGAAAGCAATCGGTATGCAATTTCCAAGCGGCCTTCCAGATATCTTTTAGCTCGACTTTCTTTTTAACGACTTTAAACAAAAGTTCAGATTCCCAATAGTTTTTTGCGTTTACTTGATTTAATATTTCACTCATATTATCTACAATAGCTATATACTTTAGAAAATCCTCCGTGGCTTTATAATATTTTTCACAAGCATCAACTAAATCTCCCTTATTCAAAAACTCATCAGCTTCCTCCAAATATTTAAGAATTAAATTTCTCATTTGCAAGGTTGACAAGCTCAACCACATCTTGCCTATACATTTTTATTAATTCTGCATCAAGCTCTTTCCTTGCAGTATAAAGTAATGAAGCTCCCGCCCAATAAGAGATTATATTATCTCCTAAAATTTCAGCAAGCTTAGTTACTATATCCTCTATATTATCACCGTGAATGTTATATTTATATGCTAAGAGTATTATGGACTCTCTTGCAGCTTTATAATATTTTTCACAAGCATCAACTAAATCTCCCTTATTCAAAAACTCATCAGCTTCCTCCAAATATATTTCTGCTGAAGTTCTAATTAACATCAAGTAGTATATTTGCCTACTTACCTTAAAATAAATAATGGAAATCTACAACTTAGGACTATTCTGACTCCACCCCACCCTGGAAGGGTGAGGGTTCCTCTGTGAGCGGTTCATCGTTCCCACCATCTATTCGGGCTTATATCGCAGTCGGGGTAGTCAGAGAGCCCCAGAAAGGGAACTTTCATCGTATAGCTCTAGTCCCTTGAAGGGAGATACTGGTTGCTCCTCCCTCAGTCCCATTCAGCAAGGAGCGTCGTTAGCGTCACTAAAAGAGATATTTAAACTTTCATCATTCCCGCTCCTTCACGAGGCTTTCAATCTTCTGAAAAAATAAGAGTTACCGTTAAGATGGACAGTTCATGATATCTCAAAGTCTTTATTATTGATTTTCCTCGCTAGGCTGGATTACTCTAACTCCTACGTTAAACATTTGTTTAATTACGTATTCAACTAGCCTAATATTTACACCTTTCTGACCTATGAAGCCGCCAGACTCTTTCTTTAATCTCACTACGAGCTCGTTACCTTGAAAATCTACATCCTCAACGTGCTTAACTACCCAAGGTAAAGGATGCACCGCCCTTATTATATCCTTAAAGTCTAGTTTTAACTCCACCACTCTAACCCTCATCTTAGTATCGCTCTCTATTTCGTTAATCCTTTCTCCGCTTTTACCTATTAGTCTACCCGCGTTGCCCTCCTTTACTACTATCAACGCATCAGGGACGTGCTCCGAGGTTATATTAAGCTTTTTCTTCTCTTCTGAGAATTCAACCACAGTTATTATATCTGCATCCGGAGCGTGAATTTTTGCAGAATCCATTACCTTCTTTTCGGCTTCACTGAGCTTTCTGGACCTTAATTTATACTCCAGTAAAAGCCTTATTCCCCTCTTAGTCCCTGCCCTAACGATATCTTTTATTCCTAAGTCCACAACCTTTGCGTCTTTCTCGTTCAGTAACACTTCCCTTATAATTTCAGAAGAATCTGCCTCATTACTTAAAGTCTGGAAAACGGGGTCTCCGGCTATAATTAATCTTGAGTTCTTCCCTGCCCTTATGAACAGTTCTAGCACGCTTTCGGGCTTCATTAGCTGAACGTCATCTAAAAATATTATCGAATCGTTGAAAGACCTCCCTCTTAAGTACCTTGAATCGAGTACTTCTATCTTCCCAGAAGAGAACAGATCGTCTATAGTTTTCTCTTCCGCAAAACCGCCCAGAACGTCCTTTATGTAATCCTTTACCATATCTTCATACTTTTCATACTCTTTTCTGGTTAATTCTTCCTGAGTTACTACGTCAACTATGGGCTTTGCTACAATTAATTTTCTAAATTTACCTGAAGACACTGCATCAATACTGTAAGCTAATGAGAATAGGCTTTTCCCAGTTCCAGTGGGACCAAATACTCCTATAATATTATAATTGGAATTAGTAAGTGCATTAAGTAACTCTTCCTGGCCTTTACTCATAGGTTTGATTGACTCGAGCATATGATAATTTTTGAAGAAGGATTTTTGAGGTTAACTCATCGTGCACGTATCCCCGTGCACTCCCAATTAATTACTTGCATGGAGAAATATTTAAGCTTGCACGTGCTCGATCTTTTACTTCGTAGTTGAATTCCTTAAATAATGACTAAAGATGAGGTTCACGTAGCAATTGATGAGGCAGGAAATCTAAATGATGAAAACCGTTTATAATTTCAGTAGTTTTAATTAACGATATAAACTGTTACCTAAATTTATACGAGGAAGCAATAAAGGATGCACAAAGGCTCACGGGCAAGAATATAAAATATTTTAAATGATCTGAAGATTCACCTAAGCAATTCAAGCTATGGAAGGACGTTAAAGGATTTTTCGTGAACAAGGTATTAAATAACCAACCGAGAATCTCATTAATTATAAAGAAGATAAATGAAACAAAATTAAGTAAGTACTCGGCGAAAATTTACGGAGAGATATTGGGCTTGCATCTAAGGAAATACGTAGCAGGCAAGAGCATCGTTGTTCATTATGATAGAACTCCTATATTGAGAGAAAGTGATAAACAATGCATTATCATTAATTTCCATAAATGGTGGCTAAAGTCCTTAGAGTCGATTTTACCGATCATGATAAATGCAAATTAATTCATTCTGCAGACTCTCTGACATAGTAAGAGAGCATATAATGAAAAATGAACTTAAAGAAGAATATAGACAAAGAGTGGAAGAATATTTTAATATTGTAATCAAAAATTTCAAAATAAAGGAGGTAAACATTAAACACTATCAATAGTCAGAAAGTGAAGTAGTATTTATCATAATTTATAAATTTAAGATATCATAATTAACTATGTCATCTATTTTTGACAGCATAAATTCCTGGAATTACAGACCTTTTAGAAGAATGGGAGTCACAATCTGCGAAGAACTGAGGATAGGTAAACTCGTTTCATCAATAATAAAGAGGATCAATCCTAAAAAAGTCCTGGAAATAGGTTGCGGTAACTGTTTAGTTACGTTAAGCGTTGAGAAAGAGACAAAAATTCCTTCCCTAATTTCAATAGAAGTATGGAACGAGGAAATTACAGACAAGGAAGTTAAGGATTATTTAAAAGGTGAGGATTACAATTTAGTGGAGAACTTGTTTCCTTTACCTTTTAAAGAGAAAAGCTTCGATTTAGCTTATTCTGTCCTTTATTTTTATAATAAAATAAGAAAGGAAAGAAACGACTTAGCCAATGAGGTAAGCAAAGTAATAAAGGATAACGGATATTTCATACTTATTGAACCAGAGATTGTTAGGAACATAAGGAAAGATTTCTTTAATGCAGGGTTTTCTGAAGTCGAATATCATGTAGACCAAGGAATATTCTTCTCACTAATGAAGAAAGTTGATACTAACATTCAAAGGAGCATTACGTGATAAGGTCTTGGTATTCCCAGCACTCGCATATTAGGGGTCGGACTTTCATTGAGGTTTCATGAATTTGTATTTAACCCCTCGTCCTCATACCCCTTGTCCGGCTCCCTATGCCATCTACGGGAGCGGTAGTTAAACCACTCCCTTCGAGGACATGGGAAGCCTCATCGAACCCATCCTCCCCCTCACATTGCTCCTCGAGTTCACTGTAGGGCCCTCTTCTACATGTTAGTATGTAACGGAAAAATTATAAACTTTCGTTAAGGGATAGTTAGGAATGTTGAATGACAACAAATGGCATTAATTTCACGGCTTATCTGAAACTGTTGACAACGGCAATAACCATAAACAGACTGGGAAAACGATATATCTTTTATTCTATGATATATCTTTATGAACAGAAGAACGCTAACCTATGCAGTTATAATAGTTATTATAACTTTCTCATTAAGGGCTTCAAATAATATGATAATTACGACTTTACCGCTCATTGCAAAGTACTATTTCCACTTTTCCAGCATTTTAATAGGGGTAATCTCTTCTTTAGCAATGCTCTCAGCTTTTATAGCTAGTGGGTTAATCAACTCAAGGCTTACGTCTTCTATAAGGAGAAAAGCGTTCATAACGTCTGCCATAATTTACTCAACGGCCTTCCCTTTATTTTACTTTTCAAATCCTTACAACGTTTGGTTGCTTACTTCCCTTGTAGGCTTCTCTTTAGGCATGATAATGCCTAACATAATCACATCTGCTGGACTTTTTCAAGATCAAAGAACCAGGGAAAGAATGCTCTCACTTTATACACTAGCTTTAAGTACTTCACTCATCATAGGGCCTTTAATAGAGTCAGCAATACTTCTTAAGTTTACTTTATTCCAAGCTTTCCTATTTTTCTCAATACTTCCGGCATTAGTTGCAATATCTTCTTTCCTAGTTAAATTTCCGGAAGAGGAAGAAAACGAAAGAGTAAAAGTAAAGGTTTGGAAGAACCCTGGCTTTAGAATATCAATACTCCTTAATTTAATGTATGCATTACCTTTTGGTACTCTTACCACTTTCGGAGGAATTTATGCGGTAGACTCATTTCACGCATCTTATTCCTTGGCGACTGCATTATTCGGAATGTTCTTTGCGACTTCCTTTTTAGGTAGGTTGATGATGACTATATTGCCTCCAAGAGATCTAGGGTTGCCAATATGGATTTCGGCTAGTTTAACTATAATAGGCTTATCTGCAATTTTCTTATCAAATTCTCTCATCCTTTACATAATCGCGTTAATAATACTAGGAATACCTCACGGCCTGACTTACCCCACTTCACTAATTGCACTAACAAGAAGCTTTCCTGAGGAAGAAAGGAATGTCGCCAATAGTTATTTTTCAGCTACGATGACTGCCTTTACTTCCTTCGTACCTATAATTATCTCAACTATAGTGAACTCTATAGGAATAAGGTATTCGTTTGCTTTGCTAATACCAGTATCTTTAGCATTCTTCATTGGAGTATTATGGAATGAAAGGTCTATCTGACGATTATCGGCTAAGATATTATCCTAATTAATGATTTTCTCTTATGAAACTTATTATTATCTTAGAGTTGATAGAAATACATAGAAAATTGATATCATTTTAAGAGATTTAATGCCTTCAATAAGTTAAACAGTATAGAATTTATTGATTTTTTTCAAATTAACTCAATATAATGAGAAGTAAGCTAAACTCGAGAAATGCTAGAGGAATTAAGCAACTTTATGAAACTTAGCCTTTAGAATTAACTATCGCCTATCTACGAATTTAAGAGATTATTTTAGAATTACTGTCAGCGAACTATTGATAAAATCTATTATCATTATTTCAGATATGTTCTTGAGAAAATTAATAGAAATCAAAGGAAATCTTCCATGATGAATAACATAAGAAATCTTGTATACTTTATCTCCTAAGCATAAGATTGCGTCGTTCCCTGCATGCAATGTCACAGATCCAATAACAGTAGAAAACTTTTCAACCTTAGAAGGACTTAAGGATAATTCACTTGCTATATTAGCAGGGATAGCTATATCATAGCCTATAAATCCAGTATCTATTTTAAAGCTAGTTTGAAATAACTTCCTAACATTATTTTATAACCTTTTAGATGAATATTAACACGTGATAATCTGCACTACAGTTAACGATAGCATGAAATTTGAAATTTTCTCCAAAGCGAAATACCTAGTATTAATGAATGAAAATGGAGAAATTATAGAAAAAAGAAATAATCCTGCACTCAACTCTCCAATGAAAAGACCTGCTGTTGCTAAAGAATGCGTAGAGCTTAAGGCAAACGAAGTTATAGCTCCTCACGGTTCATTATGCTTCCCTTCATATAGGATATTAAAGAAGGCAGGAATAAAGATGTTAATAGCAAATCCAGGAGAGGACTTAAGAATTAGCAACTTAAAAGAGGTAAATATGAAGGAAGTGATATACTCCAGCTTTTTAGCAATGAAAGAAAGAATAACAGAACATTAAAGCTTTCTCACTTTTAATATTCTATGCATTTACTTTACTCTACTAGGGATGAAGTTTTTAATAAAATTTCTTTACTCCCTGTTGGCAGTATTGAACAACATGGACCTCATTTACCAATGGGCACAGATGCAATTATTGCTGAAGAGATTGCTAAGAGAGTAGAGAGCGAATTTAAAGACGACGTGCTATTATTCCCTACAATTTATTATTCATGCTCTATCGAACATAGCGGCTTGCCTTATGTTGGAGTATCATATATTACATTCTATAACTACTTAGTAGAAGTAATAAAGAAGGCCTTAGAACTCTCGAAGGCAGTAATAATAGTTAATGCACACGGAGGAAACCAAGCTATTCTAGAAGTGGTAAAAAGGGAAATAAATCTAAATAGAGAAGATAACAAAAAGGAGAGTAATAATAACAAAAAAGTATACGTATTTTATCCTGACTATAATTTCTTTCAAGGCGAGGACTTGCATGCAGGAACTGTTGAGTCATCGGCTATAAAATATCTTTATCCATCCATTGTCAAAGAAAGCAAGGTTGGCAAAGATTTTTCAGTAAAAGAAGGAGTATTTGATACAATAACAACAGCAGAAGCTAATTCTCAAGGAATTATAAATATTGGAGAATTTAAAATTGATATAAATATTGGAGAGACATTTATAAGGCATAATATAAATAAATTAAAGGAATTGGTTCTTAAAATACTGAAAGAAAATAAATAAAAGGCATTTATTATTTTCTAATTATAGAAATTTTTTCATTTCATCTAAACTGGAACGCATACTATTTTTAAGTATTAATAGTGGAATAGCACATAAAGATCTTGAGCTAAAATGGTAAAAAAAAATTAATTATACCTATAATACTAATATTGATATCAATAATATTAGTGGAACTGATTCAATCATTTTCTTTTACTACAGTAGAAAATTTAAATGTAAATATGACGCATAGATTATCTGGTTGTAATTTTATACAACTGGTGCCCACTACGCAATATTATAACTACGTAGGATATAATAAAACTAGGCTAATATATTGTAATTTGTGGTATTTCAATATAAGAGGCTTGGAAGTAAACGTAATAACTACTCCTAAGTGCATGATAATAATAAGTAATCAAAGTATATTAGCAATAGGTTACATAGTTCCGGGCTATTATAAGGAAATTTCAGTAGATTATTCCTATAATTTACAAGGAGCTTTTGGAGTCTTCTTAAAGATATTCTGCTATACTGGAGGATGTATGCAAGAGAATATGTTAAATTCTATAGTAATAGCGTTTTATAAGCCACCTACTGCTCATCCGCCTGATGCAGTATTTTGTTATAATGTTACTTTCCCAGTTATAATAAATGGTACAGAAACTAGTGTTGGGTTTGGAGTTTATAAAAGTCCAGTACACTTATTTTATATACCTTATAGGTCTCTTTTCGGTAACATAACATTATACGTTAATTACTTTACTGAAAATGCTGGATATAATAAACCTTACTTTAATAGGAATATTTAACCATGCAGCAGTTTCTACAGAAAAAGGTGCAGTAGCTAAAGCTATAGTATACAATTGGTTTATAATACAATGCCGTAAAGTTCCAACACCTCCTATGCCGATAATTTTAAAGAATGGCCTACTTCATGTTAATGACAAAACTTACGTTGCTCAAAACTCTAGAATTATGATACCCAAAATAATAAATTGCATCAAAGCTGTATCAAATTGTAGCAATTCATTAGCTTACGTTGAAAGTAACTTTAGTACAGTAAGAATGGAATTTTGTATAATTAACGGAGAGAACTTCTTCGGGGCTAAAATATCCTCTAGTTCAATGGTGTACATGTTCTTATACTCCTCAGTAGAGAAGAATAGCTCTTGTGTAGTTTATATTCCTTTGATAGTTAACGGTAAGACAGAAATTGTAAAGTTTTACGAAATTAAATGCGGGGACATTATCTATCTATATCCTCAAAATAATATTGAAGGATGCGTTACATAAACTTCAAGGTATTGGAGACATATTTCCATCTTACAGAAGTTAAAGGAATATCAATAGGAGACGTATATCCAGGTTGCTCAATTAATTTTGTTATGTCTTATCAAGAGGTTTCTCCTATAAAAGCTAAAATTAGAGTGAATTCTGAGGTACCATTCTATTATATAAACGGAACTAAGTATTATACTAACGAAACTTATCAAGTTTGTGTTCCTGCAATTATATGTATTCCAAATAACTTAACTGTAGATTTAACTAGGTATTTGCTGAAATGCGTTAAAATTTGCAATTTAACTTTACCCGATAAGCTTATCTTAGGCTGTGGATGTTATAATATCACTGCTAATTACAATATTCAATATTACTTATCAGTTCCATTTAATTTAACGGGTTACGTAAACGGTGAAAAAACTATCATTTCGTCTGGGTGGTATAATGCCGGTGAAGTAATTCAAATTGAGAATACAACCTACTATCCTTGCGAATATGAGAGATATATTATTACGTCCATTAAACCTTCCTCAACTTTCGTAATTAATTCCCCTATTAACGTCAGCGTTTCCTTTATTGTACAATTTTACATATGTGTTAAAAGTAACATTACACTTCATGCCTTAATCAACGGAACAAATAATACTCTAACCTCTGGGTGGTATAATGCAGGCGATGTTATTCATGTAGAGAACATAACTTATTACTCTTGCCCATTTACTAGATTTATCTTGATTAGTGTTAATCCTGCCACTTCGTTTACTTTAGATTCTCATATGGTAATTACAGCCAATTGGTTAGAGCAATTCTACGTAAGTGTTAACTGCGAAACTATAGCTATAATAAACTGCCGTAATTCAACATTTAAATCAGGTTATTATAACGACGGAACTACAATTAAAATTAATCAATATCAATATATAAATTCTACAGAAAGACTCTTAATACTAATGGTTTCACCAAAGAATTATTGTATAGTTGTTAATAGCCCAATCAACGTTACGTTATCTAAAATACTCCAATATTACGTATGTATAGTATTACCTAATGGGACAATAAAAGGATGGTTCAATGCAAACTCCACGATAACATTACCGCAGAAGATAGAAGTTAATGGAGTAACTTACGTACTTAAGGGAAGTAACCAAATAGTCATCTCTCATCCTGGAGTAATTAAACCATGTTACTTAGTTCAACAATGTACAAGTACTACCACCAGTACTTCAACTACTAGTAGCACTACAAGTACGGAAAGTACGACGACAACATCTACTACGTTAACATCAACAATTCCTTCTACAATGTCCCAAAGCGCACCATCACAAATAACACATGTGTCGACGTCTGTTTACTTACCAATAGTCATAAGCGTAATGGTAGCTATAGTAATAGGAGCTGCAATATTAATAAAGAGGAAGTAACGTTAACTTAGCAATTATCTAGCTCAAAGTCGAAATTATATTCTCTTTTTTCTTCTTTCTTTTTAGCTTTATAATTTATCTATTACTATATTCTCTTTATCAAGTTCTTTTAGCCTTTTATCTAAGGAGAGAAACTTTAGATTATAAGCCTTTGCAGTATAATAAATTATCATGTCTATCAAGTCGTTATGCCTTCTGTCATTTACTGCATTAATGTATGCTGAAATGGGTATTTTTAATAAATGGTATGTTTTAAACACGCTCTTCAAACCAGTTCTTACAATTTTAAAATCCACATTATTACCTTCTTTTAATAACCTTCTAATTATCCACATTGCTTCTAGCAAAGATAATTCTGTGTAATATATTTCGTGCTTATCGAATTCCTTTATTAAATTTAGTACGCTTTCTCCAACATCTATACCTAAAGCAGGTAATATAAAACTTGTGTCAATTAGAATTTTCATATTTGTTTTGCTCTTCTTCGCTTATTTTTTCTATTTCATCTAAAGATATTTTAGCAAATTTCTTACCTTTTAATGAAAGCAGTATCGCATTATCTTGCTCTAAAATTATCTTATTATCCTTAACTCTTAAAGACAAAATATCGCCATCCTTTATGTTAAGTTCCTCTGCTACAGCTTTAGGAATATGAATAGTCAATTTCTTGCCCACACGTACTTTAGTTTTCATAATATGAAATAAGTCTGACTAATATAAAAATATTCACCCTATTGTATGTGCACTTTCTACAAGGGGCATTAGAAAAACTTTATAAGACGTAACAATTTTCTTATCTTGTGAAAAGTAGGATAGTAATATTTATTTCTATATTAATAATTTCATTAATAACTATAATATATGCATATAATGCATATTGTTATTATCATATTGAACAACAATATGAACCTATAATTAGCTCCTTAAATGCAGGCCGTACGATAAGTGAATCCAATTGTTCAAATGGAATTAAATTAACTGCGACATTTGCTGTTCTTAACAATGGGCTCGTGTTATTTAATAATATGCATAATCAATGTCGGAGATAGAGTTGTAAACTATACTTTCACTATAAACCTGTATCAGCTCAGTGGTAATTACTGTGAGCTTGGACAGAAATTAGTATACTTCAGTATATATAATAATTCCGAGTGCTTCGATTTATTTCCAATACTTCCTGGAAGTACTGCAATATTCTTCCAAAATACGACTATCCACATTTATCCTGGAGAACGTCTAGTTTACTATTACGAAATTAAGGGATATTACCAATCATCATTATCATACAAGTTTGTACCATTTCCCCAGGAAATTATACTATAAAAGTTTATGATGTATTTAACCAACAAGCTACTCTACATGTTCAATTAAGATGAGCTTCATGTAAAAATATATTCTTCTTTTGTTGTAATACATTTTATGACTAAAGTAATTAAGAGATCAGGAGAAGAGGAAGAATACCTCTCAGATAAGCTTTATAATGCATTAATAAGGGCGGGTGCATCAGATGAAGTTGCAAAGGAAATCGTAAAAGAGATCGACGAACGGGTTAAGGAGAGAGAAAAGATTTCAACAGACGAAATAAGGAGATACGTTTTAACTAGGTTACAACAACTTGAGCCTGAAGTAGCAGATGCGTGGCCAGTTCTACGATAGAGTATTTAAAGGAAGAATAACCTTTGAGAACGGTAAGGCAATAGTTGTTGATAAAGGAAAACTGTACTTAGGTAGGAAAGTTAAGGATTTTAACGGTAAAGGACTTGAAAACGCAGAGCAAGTTAAGGAAATTCTGGATGAGCTTAAAGAGGACATGGACTACGGCCTTAGTCCCAAAGTTATTAACGCAAGGCTTTATGCATTATTTATGGGCGTACTTCACAAGAAGGATATGCCAGAAAGCGAGAAGGAGAAAGCTATAAAATACATTAACGATTTCAGGGAAAGTTTAGGCTGGAAGCCTTATGAGCTAAAGTATCCTTTACAATAATCTCCTTTCTTTTTATTCTTACTTACATTATTGCTTCTAACATGTTCTGGAATTAATAGTAATAATCAAGGAAAGAGAATATTGAAATTAATACTACGAGCCCGTAATTAGCGATATAACAAATCTTTATAATTCAATAAAATTAAATAATTATATGTGAAATCGACTATAACTGTCAATAAAGAGGTTAAGGAACTCTTAGAGAGGAAAAAGAAGGAGTTGGAAATTAAATTAAATAAACCACTAAGCTGGGATGATTTCTTTAAGTATATATTTACGGAAAGAGAAGAAAAAATGCCAAAACTAAGCTACGAGGAGGCTGAAATTCTTAAGAGGATAGTTGAGGAGGATAGAAAGAATTGGAAAACAAGGGAATTTGCGTAGATACTGATATTTTAATAGATGCGTTTAAAAGTGATGTTAGAAAAATCATAGGTTATTATAATACATGAATTAATCTTTATGAGTTCTTAAGAGGATTAGCATTTATTGGAAAAGACCTGGATGAGTTTAAATTATGGATAGAGATTAATCTAAACGTTTTATGTATAGATAACAATTCCTTGAAAGTAGCTTCTAAAATTTATGCTGAATTAAGAAAGAAAGGAGAAATAATTGAAGACCCAGACTTATTAATAGCTTCTATATGTATAGCTAATAATCTACCTTTAATAACACATAATAAGAAACATTTTAAGAGATTAGAGAAATTCGGTTTAAAAGTTGTAGATAAGGTTGAATAATTCTAAAGAACTTCTCAAATATTACTGCAACAGATTACGAAATTGTAGAATTTTCCTAGATAAAAAGACAAGGAACTGCTATTAATTATCAGCCACGATTATATTTGGCTATTTTCCTCCTTAAAATAATTAATATCCAAAGTTCTATGATATCAGGGATTGGAATATAATAATAGACGGGATAAAACCAAGACCATGAATACGGAGGCTCTAACATCATAATCCAGTAAAACACATCTTCTGTTAACGAACCGTATACAAAATACCAAATAGTTAAGAGCGAGAAAAGTTTCCTCGAAGCTAAGTAAGACGGATAAAGGAATAATGCTGTATATAAAAATCTGTAGAAATATTGAGAAGCACAGTTATTAAGCGGCGACAATAATCCGTGCTTTGGATCCCAATCCATTCCTGCTTCTAACATGGCATAAAATAAGGAGAAGATAGTCATTATAATTATTCCTCTTTTATTTATTCCGTATTCAGTTTCCATAAGTTGGAACTATTAATATCTCAATTTAAACTTTTCTTATGAAAACTAAGGGCTTGTGAAAAGAGACCTAAGGACATTTTTATACATGCAAGACAAATAAATATCTATGTATGAAATATAAGATAGACAATTTAAATATAAGGGGCTATTCATCTCCGCTAGCATGTTTTCCTCCCCTTAACCCCTATTTTTGTAAATTTAATCTCTTCTCTTTTTTCCCACAATATTCATAGATTCAAGAATTTCTCCTAAGTATTTTGTTAAGAAATACTTCTCCTTTATACTCCTCCTGCTCTCTAAAAATTTTAGGATATAACTAAGGAGGTGAATTAAGAGCTAAAAATAAAATAAGTTCAAGGAATATGGAACTAAGGCAACGTCTAATAAAAGCTAAATTTGGATTTTGCTCATTTAAGCATCTTTCTATTAGATTTTTAATAAAATTAATATTTGTTATTCAAGAGTAGTCACGTGACACAAGAATATTGACTGCAATAATCATTAAAATTTTCTATGAGATTATTCTCCATGAGCGTTAACCAAAAAAGGGATAAAGAAGTAGTTAATATCGATGATGACTTTTTGGGGACTAGATCGGTGAAGAAGCGATTACTCGCTGAGCTTTAAAACTCTTATTCCTCCTTATACTTATGCCAATAAGGGATGAGCAAACTTATGCAAAAATGAGTTACAACGATTTTAAGGTAGCTTTTGAAAGGCTAAAGAGAGGGGAATTAAAACTTTCAGTCTGGAGAGCTTACAAGTCGTTGAGAAGAATGCTTCAATCTTTAGCAATGAAGTATGACCTGCATAGAAAGGATACACCGTGCGCTGTGCCTAAAAATTGCATGATAAGAGTTGCCGAAGAACTGGAGAAATATTACAATGGCATTACAGAAATGACTAAAGAAGCATTAAGACTATTTGATGAATGGAAAGAAAACGACGCTAGAAGAGAAGATATAATAAAATTACTTAAAGAGCTAAGATTTGAATGGATTTCCTCTCACCTAACTAAGGAAGAGATAAATGAAATAGAGGAGATTAAGAAGGAGTTAGAAAATCTATGAAAGAGATGTAGGGATTTTTCACATGTAATAAAAAATTTATAAATTAACAAGTTAGGATCCAAATCATTTCGAAGGTCTTTAAAATCTCCTAGATCTTCTAAATATCACAATAATAGCTATAACAAATACTAAGGCTAGTATGATATAGAGAATTGAAGATTGCATAGACGACGTCATTTCACTTGATGTAGCTATATTAGACTCAGGAGAGATTGAGGATTCACTACTTCTTTGAGGAACATAAGGGGATACTTTTAGAGCTTGCGTTTTAACTTCTCCTAAGTAAGTGTAGTCTGGAGATCCAGTAGATATCTTAATCATTCCGTTTTGCTCTAATGTTACATGGACGTTAGATGTTGCCTCGGCAGTGTCTGCACCAAAGGTATAGTAAGAAGGAAAAGTGATGTATTCGCTCCCATTAAAGTAATATAATCCTAGAATTCCATCCAACTTCTCAAAAGTAGTAATTTCACCGTTACCTCCACCGCCAAAAATCAATTCCGCGTCATAAAATGAACCTAAACTACCGTATATACCAGCAGGCGTATATTCCTTACCATTAACTACAAAATATGCGCTCTTTACGCTTGGATCGTGAATAAGAATTTTATCAAAAGTTTCGCTCTGCATTACTGGTGAAGTTCCATTTTGCAGTACCTCAACTTCCATTGTTATTAGTACTCCTTGGCCTTTTTCCACGCTTTCATTCATTATTAATAGTCCAGAGAAAGGTAAATTGTACTCAAAGCATGGAGCACACTTATAGTTACCGTAATAATACTGCGTAATCCCATCATTAACTGTCGGCATAACGTATCCATTCTGTGAGGTTATTGAGGAATTTGATAAAGATGCAAGCGGATTAGTAAGATTAAGTACATTATCATGATAAAATACCACGCTTTCGTTAGTTAAGAAGATCAAAACATTTTGTGGCCAATAAATTTGCGTCTCATTATTTTCATTACAAACAACTAATACAGCGTTGAGCTGTAAAGAAGCCTCGCAGGGCTTTACTAAATTCTGTGAAGAATTGTAGGCTAAAATACAAGATATATTAAAATACCCTGCAACTGAAGAGAACTTTATCTCGTAAGGAGAGGTATTACTAACGCCAAAACTCGCAATTCCCGTAGGTGCATAATTGTAATTTCCTCCTTGAAGAACTGAAAACCTTAGGAAGGGATTAACGTATTGAGGATAAAGCCTATAGCAGAAATACACAAGGGCTGAGGAAAACGTTGGATTATATATACATAGGTAATATTTTCCTTGCGGTAGTGTGACGTTATAACAAGGATTAGTTCCGTTTAATGTTAATGTTACTTCTCCAGAAGAAAATATTGTTTCTCCCTTGCAATTTACAACCTTATAGCAAACAGATTCGTTAGAGATACCCACTATACGTAGTAGTGACGGTGACCCAAGAGTTGATAAATGTATTAGTATTCTCTCAGTATTAAATGGTTGTAAAGTTAAATATTCGCTTACATGAGTTGAACAATTACTAAGTTCTATCGGTATTTCACAATAAAAGTAGGTTACGTTAGAATATCCGTAAGGAGAGTATATAACTAAATAGTAAGTCCCAGAATTTAATAGAACGCCATTGATCATAGTTTTACCTAATTGTGAAACTATACAAGAATAGCTGTAACCGGAGGAAAAGTTGTTAAAATTCTCTTGATTGAGTACCATAACTTTTACGCTACAATTGCTCGAAACACTATAGACGAGAGCAGTATATTGCGTAGCACAGATTTTAATATATTCGTAATACTGCTGGGGTAAAATTGTGGAACTTACTAAAGATATTGTATATATAGACGAGCTTAGTATTAATATTATCGTCATAAGAATATATACTTTCCTCATTTGAGTGAAACTATCGTCCTTAATTTTAAGTTTTTCTACGTATAGAGTGACAAGAGCTACAAACTCTTTATATTCCTCGTTTATTTTAAAGTGTGAGCGGAAATAGAGTACAACGATTAAAAAGAAGAGCCTTAAGGTTCTTAACAGACGCAAAGAACGATTATAATGAAGGCTATTATGATACTAGCACTTTTCACGTAGAGCAAGCTTTACAGATTTATATTAAGCAGTAATTTTTGAACTCTTCGGAAAGGATTATGAAGGACATGGAATAAGGGAATTATTAGGCTACTTGTCCAAATTGCTAAAGGAAAACGGTTATGAAGACCTATCAAGAAAAGTAAATGACCTTGTCAGAGAATATAGAGAGCAGTTAATTTCTATTGAGGATGCATATATAGATTCTAGATATGAGGATTATTATGAAGAAGAATCAAAAGAATTAATTGGTGTTGCAGAAAGAATAATCAATTTCCTAGAGGAGGTAGCTAAAAACGTCAAGTTGGGTTAAGTTCAGATTTTCGCACTTAAGAAGGTGGAGGGAATACGCAGAAAAGATTGCAAGAGCTGTACACGATATAGAACCTAATGCGGAAGTTTATGTGATAGGAGGTGTTGCAGAAGATAGAATTACTGTACTTATCGACATCGATATTCTCATAGTCACAAAAAGGAAACTTTCTGGAAAGGAAAGAAAAGAGCTATCTAAAAAGATACTAATTAGAGCTATGGACTTTTACGACCTTCCTTTCGATGCTCCAGTAGAGCTCCATATTGAAGATGAAGAAAATGCAAAAAGATTCTTCTCTATTTCTAAGAAGTTCATTAAAATTACTGAATGAATAAAAACAGAGGTAAAATTTATTAATAGTCATGTACTCTAGCTAGACGATAATTCCTTTATCTTTTCTTCAATTTCAGAATAAGGTGGTTCTATTGCTGGATTATCCGAAACCCATTTATAAGCTATTTTACCGTCCTTATCTATTATAAATACGGATCTTTTAGCCAGTATGTAACCTTTTAAACCAGGAAACTCCCATGCAATTCCGAACAACTTTACTGCTTCCCTATTATAATCGCTTAAAATTGGGAAATTGATTTTATTATATTCTTTAAAAGCCTTATTACTAAATGGTGGATCTACACTTATTCCCAGCACGATAGCATTAAGGTTATTAAACTTAGATAATGAGTCCCTAAGGGTGCACATTTCTTTATTGACGTAAAGGCTGCAGGATAAAACGCTAAGACTACTACTTTTCCTTTAAAGTTAGACAGTCTGACTGGCTTTAATTCAGTATCTATTAGCTCGATGTCTGGAACTTTTTCTCCTATTTCCATATACTTAATAATGATTAGAAAGTATTTAAACTAATATATAGTTGAGTATAAACTCTATATATTCTAGAATTTATTGCTAATTAGCGCACAAAAAGAAGTTCTCTATTATACTTTTAATTTAAAAATCGTATATAATCATACGCATGGTAGAAGAGATAGAAAAACCTTGGATAGACTCTAAGAAATATCAAGAAGACAGATTTAAGGAAGCATTGTATGAGGCAGATCTAGCAGAGAGATTCTTAAATGATGGACTAATAAGGAACTCCGCTGGAAAGGCTTACCAGGCTGTAAAAGCGTATGTAGCAGGGTTAGCAATAAACTATAGAGATTTATTATCTAAATACTTCCCGGGTAAAAGGAGATTATTGCCAAGGAAAGTTGTGGAAAGAGTTGACTGGATTATAGCTATTATGCCATCAACTAGATTAAGGGAAATAGCTAGTATAATAAACGACGATAAACTTAGATTAATTGTAGAAATAGCTTTAGATTTACACGAATTCCAGCACAACGGACTTGATAAGGATAGCGAGATTTCAAGATACCCAAATGAGGAACTTGTAAAAAAGGACATCCTAGAAGTAACAAATTTCATTAAGAGTAGGGTAAAAACTCCGTAAAGTAAAAAAGAAATTAAACCTGCACGCGAAAGCTAATTTTAAAAAATATACTTCTAAAAGGAAAATATGAATCCTCCTACTCCCATAATTAAGAGGCCCAATTACTCTTTTGAATATCCTCATGAAAGGAAAAGTACTAGGGAAGGAAGAGGATTTAGTTTAGGAGAACTTAAGGCCGTGAATTTAACCCCTGAAAAAGCTAGAAAGCTTGGACTAAGAGTTGATAAGAGAAGGAAATCCGTTCATCAGGAAAATGTTGATGCTCTTAAAAAATATTTAGATGAATTAAATAAAGAAAAGAGCACACAATCTAAGACATAAGGATTTCTCAGTTATTATTAAAATAAATTTTTATGCTTAACGTCAAATAATTTTTTAAATACGTTTTATTACCATTTTGTGAGATGGCTAAGGAAGTATTTTTACGTCAATCTTCCGGCCTAGTAAGAGATGTAAGCCCATGGCCTTCAATGCTAGCTAACTGGGCTTTAATAACTGGAGGTACCCCTCTTTTAATAATCTCATGGCTATGGTTAGCTCCAGGAGCTAACTGGACTTTAGCTTATTTAATTACATTAATTCCAACCCTAGGTATGGCTTTTTTATATTACGTTGCAGCAGCATCAATGCCTAGGGCCGGAGCAGATTACGTGTTTAATAGTAGGGCAGTTCATCCTGCAATAGGTTTTGCAAATTATTGGGGATTATTATAGCCTTCGTCCTTTCTCAAGGATTTTACAGTTATTTGGGAGCTAGTTGGTTGGGCTACTTATTCACTGGTTTAGGGCTTTATTATCATTCTTCTTACTTACTTTCCATTGGTTCTTTCTTCTCGTCAAAGATTGGAAGAATAATTTGGGGTCTTCTTGTAGGAACATTAATAACTTCAGCAATAGCTTTCTCAACTAGGTTCCATTGGAGATTTGTGCTTATAACAGGGATAATAAGTGTAATAGCAAATATTATAATGTTCATTGCACTCCTGGAAATAAATCCTTCAGCTTTTTCTAACGTCTTATCTTCATTTAGCGGAATTTCAAATGTGACCCAAAGTGTCATATCCTGTGCAGAAAGCAACGGCCTAAAGTTTTACCCAGTTATTTACGCAACTTTGTTTGCATCTCCTGCAGTTTGGTATTATTATAGTTGGTATAACGTTCCTGCATCTTGGTCTGGAGAAATGAAGAAAGTCAGGCTTAACGTCTTCCTTTCAATAGTAGTCGCAATTATACTTCCTGCAGTGTACTATATTCTATTTACACAGCTAAACTTAGATTCCTTTGAAGCTAAATTCCTAACTTATTATTCATATCTTTATTATAAGAAATGCTGTTGCGTATTGAATATTACTAATCCATTAATTTGTAGCCTCTCGTCTATAGGGGCTTTTACTCCGTTCTTTGCGTTACTAGTTCTTGGAAATCCGATACTTTACATAATAATGTTCATAGCAATTTGGTTACCTAACTACTATAGTGGTCCCCCATTAGTTGTTGGATTATCCAGATACTTATTCTAATGGTCTTTCGATAGAATAATGCCGTCTTGGATGGCAGACGTTGATGAAAGGTTTAACGCTCCCTTGAAATCCATCATATTAATAACAATACTCTCTGGCATAGGAGTTATAATGTATGCGTATTTACCAATACTTTCACTAGTAGACGTAACAGTAGCTTTCGAAATAAGTTATGCGATATTTGCATTGTCAGTAGCATTAATGCCGTTCTTAAGGAGAGAACTTTTTGAGACTGCTGTCATTGTTAAGAGGAGGATTTTGGGAATACCAGTAATTAGCCTAATAGGATTCTCAACCTTCGGCTTTCTAGTTTACATTACTTATATTACTTGGGGAAATCCAGTACTCTTGCCAATTAATTTACCTACAATACTTTCCTTGGTATTTATGTACGGCTCAGGATTTGCTATATATTACATAGCTAAATTAATAAACCTAAGAAAAGGTATTGACGTAGGATTGGTCTTTAAGGAAATACCTCCTGAATAAGGAATTATTTCTTTTTCCTTTTCCTCTTATCTCTCTCACATTAGCATATAAGATATTACTTTTAGATCCGAAATTATGTAACTAACCCTCACGTACTCGTTTGGCTCGTGCGCAGTCTCGTCGCAAGTCATCCAAACTACTGGATTTAATCCAAGGGACCTTAAATATTTTGCATAAGTACCTCCTCCTATGCCTATTGCCTTAGCATCAATACCTTTTACTGCCTTTATTGCGTTCTTTAACAACTTTACGGTCTCGGAATTTTCATCCGTAGGTCTTGTAGTATCTTCTCTATTAACTACCTCTACTTCAACCTTACAATTATTTTCCGCCTCAAATCTTTTTACAATTTCATTTATCGTATTCAAAACATCATCAACGTCGTATTGAGGAAGAATTCTGCAATCCATGTAAAATGTATGCTTTCCCGGTATAGTATTTACGTTTTCTACGTTCTTCTCAACTTTAGTTATTTCAAATGTTGAAGTAGGCGGTTCAAATAGTTCATTTTTTGCATCATATTTTTCGTGAAGTTCTTCATAAAGAGTAATGCCTAATATCATTGAAAGAAGGTGAGCGTTAATCCCTTTCTCTGGAGTGCTTGCGTGAGCTTGTTTGCCTATTACTGTAAATTTCAACCATAAAATACTTTTTTCTGCAACTTCAATCATTGAGCCTTCCGGATTGCCTGCGTCTGGAATTAATATTATATCATCCTTGTTAAATAAGGAATAATTTTTAGCCAAATATGAAACTCCGTACTTACTCCCTGTTTCCTCATCTGCTGAGACTAATAATGAAAAATTAATGTTAGGAGTGAGATTTAATTCCTTAAGAACTTTAGCTAGTGTAATTCCTAATACAATTGCTTGTCCATCGTCCTCAACCCCCCTACCGTAAATATAATCTCCATCGACAGTAACGCTGAATGGATCGAATTTCCATAAGCTCCTATCTCCCTCAGGAACAGTATCCATGTGAGCTATAATCCATAAAGTCTTACTTTGATTTCTTCCTTTTATTGTTCCGATAAGGTTAGGTCTTACTTTTGAAGGAACTCTTTCATCTTTTACGTCTATCTCCTTAACTTCGTCAAAGTATTTTTCCATAATTTCCTTTAATTTCATAGCTCTAGAATATTCTCCTTCACCGCCGTTTTCCGGACCTAATGCTTTAATAGGAATGAATTCCTTATAGAGAGAAATAATAAAATCTCTCTGATTATCAATCTCTTTATATAAACTTTCCAATGATTTTTGTTCCATATTTCAAGGTAACATAAAAGGAAAATAAGCATTATGTGTTAAGACCTAATCACTTTTATTCTATATTGAGCTAATGCTAATAATGAGTAGTAACGATGATGTAAATTTACTTCTTAAAAGGGCAGAAAAATTCAGAAAAGATAGCATTACAGCATATCAAGAAGGATATTACGATATATCCTGCTTTTACGCTGAACAAGCAGTGCAATTGAAAGCTAAAGCATTTATTTTAAAGAATCTAGGTTTTATGCCAAGGATTCACGGAATAAGGGAACTACTTTCAATAATTTACAAATATACTGGAAATGAAAACATTAAGAACTTTATAGATAAAAATAGGAGAGAATTGAAAGAACTTGAGGAAGGATATACTGACTCTAGGTACGGGTTCTCTCCTTACACTAAGGAAGATGCTGAGGTGTGTTTAAATTTAATGAATTCAATATTTAATTTAATATGAAGAGTTTCCTAGACGTTTACGTGGAGTTCGTTAAAGAAAA
Source organism: Acidianus ambivalens (assembly GCF_009729015.1). Taxonomy (NCBI): domain Archaea; kingdom Thermoproteati; phylum Thermoproteota; class Thermoprotei; order Sulfolobales; family Sulfolobaceae; genus Acidianus; species Acidianus ambivalens. The sequence goes on from NZ_CP045482.1 coordinate 1,427,966, forward strand.
AATGAACCTACTTGCGAATTTCTGTAAAATAGCACCAATAATATATGAAGCAATTAAGGAAGCATTAAAAGAATATAACTTACAGGGAGAAATATATTTCCTTGGCTCCGTAATAAATGGAACTTACACGGCAGCAAGCGATATTGATGTTGCCATACTTCTAAATGAAATACCTAAAGAAAGGAAGGAAATTGAGGGAAAAGTTCTAGATTATGTAATTAACAAGGGCTTACCTGATTGGATACCCATAGAGTTCCACTTTTTGACCCCTCGCTCTTTTAAGATATTAAAAGAGGGTGGGGCAAATTTCGTTAAAGCTGAAGATTATATCTTAAACTGCAAGTGAAAATTATCATTGTCCCTACCATATCTCTATATAGGTTATATACTTCTTTATGTTATATGAGGAACTATATTGAATATATAGAGAAAATATATATAGAAACTTCTTTTAGTTAAAATTATGAAATTAACGAGCGAGATTAAAAATGAGCACGGTACTAGTGTTTTAACTATACTATCAGATCCGTTTTTCTTGTTTCCATCTATGTTAAAAGCTACTAATGTTGAGAAAATTGATAATAAATACAAAGTAGAAATTCCAATAAAGGGTGTATTCTATTTACCATTTAATCTGATAACTTACGTGACAAGATATACCGCAATAAATTCGGTAAATTATGTTGTGAACGTTGCAGATTTCGCTGAGCATAGATGGGGAAATATAAGAATCTACGTCGAAGATAAGAAAATGAAGTTAGACCTAGATATACCTCTGCCATTAGATTTTATAAACTCAAAAATCCTTGGAAAAAGAATTAAAGTATTCGAGAGAAATTTCAATGAATTAATAAGAGTGGAAAGAATAAAAAGAAAAATCTAATTATTGTTTTGCAGTAGTTGTAGGAGTAACTAATTCCTCTTTGGCAACCTCTTCTAAACTCTTATTCTTTGTCTCTGGGACGAAGAAGAACGTTAACAATGCGCCTATTATGCTGACAACTGCAAGCATCACTAGCAAGTTCTTTATTCCCATCGAAGTCAATAGTGTTGGGAATAGGTAAGTAGTTATTGCTGCTCCCAATTTCCCAGAGGCAGCGGAAATACCGTGACCAGTAGTTCTGAACCTTACTGGATAAACCTCTGCAGGGATAACGAAAGTAGTTGTATTAGGCCCAAAATCAATGAAGAAGAAGCTTAAGGCGTATAGTAAGAAAGCTGCCTCTGCGGGTATTAGGAAGCCGTTGACCTTAGGGCCTTTAGATGTATAAGTAACAATCATTACAGCAGAGACTAAGAGGTAAATTATTGCCATCATGGTGAATCCTTGAATTTGAATAGTCTTTCTTCCTAACTTATCCAGTAAGGCCACTGCAGTAAAGTATCCTGGAAAGCCTACTAGGTAGGGCACGGCTCCAAGGAATAGAGCGTATGCTAAATCGCCTTGGAATGCTGATAATGGTAACGCTGTTGCCGACTTAGGGAACGGAGAGCCGAATATTGGTGCAATTATTGGGGATGAATAAAGTCCAGTACCGTAGAATGCTATATCTAATATGAACCAAGGAATTGCTGTACCTATTAGTAAAGTACCATAGTTAGATAAAATCTCTGATAAGCTCATTCTTTTAGCCACTACTGGTTGCCGTGTGTCAATATCCCCTCCTAGGAAAGACGCGGCCTTTTTAGCTTCTTCAACGTTTCCATTTGCCAGTAAGGAGTACCTTGGAGTTTCGGGAACCTTCCTCCTCAAGTATATTACAGTTGCTGCAGGGATTGCTCCAATGCCTGCCATAACTCTCCAAGCAGTGCATGGAGGCAATACTACTGCTGAGATTATTCCTACGGCTGCTGCAGCCAATGAGCCTAAAGCTTGGTTTGAAAAGACTAATGCAATAAGTTTCCCTCTGTCCTTAACGTTAGCATATTCGCTCATTATTGTAGCAGAGATGGGATAATCTCCTCCAATTCCTACACCCATTATGAACCTAAATATTATCAACCAAATCAGATTAGGGGACAGCGCACTTAGAAAAGCTCCTATAGTGAGTAACGTTGCTTCAACTCCGTAAACTTTTTTCCTACCCCAATAATCCCCTAAAAATCCGAATATTAGCTGACCTATTATAGCCGCCCAAAGTGCAATAGAAGCTAATAGGCCGTTCCAGAAGTCCTTATCGGGACCCACTAAATATGAAGTAAATCCTGGCATTACTATTCCTGCGTACTTGTAAGAGTCCTCTATAGTAGCTAATATATATCCTATTATTAGTAAATCGTATGCGTCAGTAAAGAAGCCCATTCCTGCAGTATACCATATTTTTATATGATTAAACGTTAGTTTTAGGGAATCTATAGGCCTAAACGGTGAAGGGAAGGATTTACTCATTTTTATCGAGTTGAATATAGAAAGTTTATATTTATACTTTCTCTACATAAAATAAATAGTTTTACATAAACTAAATAGTTCTATATATTCAACTATAGAAACCATCATTTACTTTTCTCTCAATCTCGCCTAGTAGTTTAAGATTTATCCAAGCTCTTCCAAAAGTCCCTATATTCTCTTCGTCTACTGTAATTAAGACGTTGTTAGGATCTCCTCTAACCCTTATTAGAATTTCCTCAACTTTATGAAAATGTCCCTTCTTTTGACCTCTAAGTAGGTAATCATTCTGAGCGTATTGACTTGTTGTGACTTCCCAACCGTCAATACTTAAGGAATTCTGAAGGTCTTGGACTAATTTTTGAATATTTATATTTTTATCGATGAAAGTCTTTTGCATATCATATTTAGAAGATATAAAAATAAAAAATCAACGTTACAAAAGTTGAAAGTCGTCACATAAGGGGTCGGACTTTCATTGAGGTTTCATTATTCAACCTCTCGTCCTCATACCCCTTGTCTGGCTCCCCGTGCCGTCTACGGGAGCGGTAGTTAAACCACTCCCTTCGAGGACACGAGGAGTTTCATTGAGTGCCTTCCTCCACCTCACATTGCTCATCGACTTCATTGTGGCACTCTCTAACTTAATGTTAGCATAAAAGTTTATAAATTTTAATGCTTCTAACATTCCTATGGAGCAAATAGTTTTTAGATCAACGGTCTCAAGTTATGGTACAGATAAGTATGGGAATAAAAGATATGGCATAACAATACCTTCAAAACTAAGGGATAAGGGTGAGAAATTATACGGCAAGGAGGTGATTGTAATTGTTATCCTACCAGATGATGAGGAGTAAGCTAATCGCTTCTAAGGAAGCTCTAGAGAACTTCCAATTCGTCACAATAAATGGCAGGGTAATTTTTAACGAGAAAGAGAGAGTTGTTAGGATTGCTAGGGCTTACTCACAAGTTGTTAAGAGTGCTATTAAACCGCTTTTTGACGGGAAGAGTGTAGACGAGTTAACTAAGGAGTTTTACAACATCTTACCAAATTATGTTTACCTTGTAACTGCTTTAAAGCAAGCTAGGACAATTACTGACGGTTTGTTAGATAGAGAAGACGAAAAGGGTGAGATAATTCATGCAAGGATAAGGAAGTTCTGGTTTGCAAGTAGAGGAAATAGAGCTGATAAGGGTAATAGGAATGTTAAGTTCCACGTTTTGGAAGACCACGTGTTAATTAAGGTTAAAGACCCCTGGGGTAAGGAGTGGGTTCGCGGGAAAGCTTACTTAGGCAAGGAGTACTTGCCATTACTTCACGAGTTAGAAGAATTAGCAGAAAGGAAGGAGGAGGGTTATGGTGCCGTAATTAGTTTTAAGGAAAAGCCAATGATCCACCTCCAAGTACCACTCTGGCTTTACCTAAAGCACTTCTCTTCACCAAAACCCAATGGTTACGGTTTGGTTGCCGGTTTTGATTTAAATAGTGACAGACTAAACGTTGTTGTTGTTAACAAGGATGGTAAAGTTATTACTACTAAAACGTGGTGGTATTCAGATGTTACTAGGCCAGGTTTTCCTAAAGAGAAAGCTAGGGCTTTACGTTTAAACGCTTTATCTGAGTCTCTCAATTTCCTCTCAAGGATTGGCGTTGATTACGTTGTTTTTGAGGATTTATTCCTAGTTAGGAAGAAGAAATTTACGAGGAGTAAAAGCGGTAATAGGAAGGTTTCGCGTTTCGCTAAGAAGCAAATGTTGATCCACGGCGTTATTAAATCTTTAAGGCTAGGTTTTAATGTTATGTTGGTCAATCCTAAAGGTACTACAACCTCTGAGGATCACGAAAGGGTGATGAGGGAGAAGGGTTTTGATAGGCATACAGCATCAGCTTACTTAATAGCATTAAAAGGACTAGGAATGTTAAATGACATCAAATAACATAAACTTCATGACTTATCGGAAACTGTTAACAACGGCAGAGAGGAAATTAGTAATAGCAAATGTTATATTTCCTACTCTGCACATGTAGTTAGGAATGCTTTCTGATTTTGACAAGTTAGTAAAGGACAAACTAGGTTATAACTTATTTCCTTACCAATCTCACGTAAGCGAGAGAATAATAAAAGAACTGGAAGAAGGAAAAAGCAACTTCATAGTAGTTTCAATGCCTACTGGAAGCGGTAAGACTGTAATAGAACTCTTCATGGCATACTATTTCCTTAAAAAAGGAGTAAAGAATGTTATCGTAATGGAGCCAACAAGATTACTTTGCGATCAAATGTACTTCAATTTCTGGAGGAAAATGTTTGGAGAAGATGTGGGAATGGAATATGAAGGAGAATGTACTGCCTTTGAGGAAGGTAAAAAGATAGTAGTTTCGACGCCTTTTACCGCAGAAAAGTGTGCTCCAGAAACTGAAGCAATAATCGTTGACGAAGTTCATCACGCTTTTGGAGATAGCAGATATGAGTCTACGTTAGTTAGTTTAGATCCTAAGTACTTGATTGGCTTTACTGCTTTACTCCCCTCTTATAAGAAATACATGGTAGACCCTAGACTAGTAGAAAAACTAGGGAAACCAAAGTTCTTAAACTACGATTTTAAAGCTTTAGCAGAAATAGACCCTACTTTCAATCCACCTAAAGCAATTGCTGACGTGTTTGATGCGGAAATGAATAAAATTGAGGATTCTGCATATGATGCCTTTTTCAGAGGCCAGGTAAAAGGTGACAAGAACACTTTAAAGTTCCTTGAAATTACGCTTTACAGTTACGGTAAGGAGGCCTTTTGCGAAAGCCTAGGCAGAATGGAAGGAAAAATAGAGGAAAATCCCCAGTTAGACTTCCTTTGCGAGTCCAAGGAGTTAAGTCATAAAGCTAGGGCTTTAAGACAGATTCTTTCGATATATAAAATAGAGGATTTTAAACCGGTATTAATTTTCACTAGCAGAAAAGCTACCGCTTATGAGTTCGAAAAAGCAATAGAAGATTTAGACCCAGGAAGGATAAAAGTTCTAACCGGGGATTCGTCAAAATTTGAGAGACAAAAATTAGTTAAAAGCGCTAAAAGGGGAGAAATTGACGTAATTATATCCACATTAGTAGGCGAAGAAGGTATAGATATTCCAGAGGCAAAGTTATTAATTATGACTGACGTTCCTCAAAGCCCTTTAAGGTTTTACCAGCGTTTAGGAAGGCTAATTAGGAGTAAAACTGATGAAAACAATAACGACAGCGAGAATGCATTAAAGTACTTGGTAGTGGCTTTAACTCCAAAAACTCCTGAATACGATAATTTAGACGACGCTCTTAGGAACTTGTATTTAGAAGGAGTAGACGTAAGCTATATCGTAGAAAAGAAGGAAGGCAAGGGACCCGTTGCCAGAGTTGTTGATATAGTTAAGAAGGAAGGAGGAGGTACTTCATTTTCTAAGTTAGACAGTAGCGTTGGAGAAATTTCTTCTATTGAAGTATTGCTTTCTCCAAAAAACGTTGAGACTCAAATGGGAGATTACGTTGATAGGGCAATAAAGGAAGGTAGAATTTTCTATTATTATGACGTTGATAAAATGGCAGACCTAGCTTCCAAGGTGCTTTTAGGTAGTTATTGTAATTTATGTTTTGGAGAAAAATGCATGAAAATATGCAAGGATTGCATAAGAGAAGTTGGTAAGCTATTGATTTCCAAGAAAGGTAGAGTAAAATTAGAGAAGAAAGGACTACTTCTACATTACATGGAACTTGTACTCCCTGAAAAAGTGGATGAAATAATGAATGCTATGAATAAGGAGAAGGATGAAATAATGAAAAAAGTTGAATGCGCATCCATCTCTCTTTCTTCAACAAAAAGAGCTAACGTGTATTCAATAGTCATTAATTTTAACGTAAGCGTAGATGGAATGACCATTTATCCTAAGTTGCAACTGGATTATTATAATGCTAATGAGCAAGAGATTAAGCTGGCAGAAATTAACGCTAAAGCTATAGGATATAAGGCAATTTATCTGTTTTTACAACAGTTAAAATAGTTTAAAACTGTTCAATAAAAACGTAATATGTACAATCCAAAACTATATTAATACCTTTACCATATACTATATTTGGCAAAAAGATTCGGTGGAATGATGCACTCGCATCTGAAGGTTTTTTACGAAGAATCCTTCCCTGTTTTAAAAGTAACTCACAAGTTACCTATTCTAAAACGAGGGAGAGGAAACAGAGTCTGGGATATAGAAGGAAAAGAATACATAGACTTCGATATGTCTAACGGAGATGCATTACTTGGTTACGGAAATCCAGAATTAGTTAATGCAATATTAGAAAGAAGTAATCAAAAAGAAACAATAGAAAAGCTCAAACGAAGATTCTCATTAAAGTCTGTTAAAATATTTTCAAGCGAAAAACAAGCAAAAGTTTACGCTGTTAATTTAGCTAGACAACTTTCAGGAAAGAAGAAAATAATAAGGTTCGGCCAAAATGATTTAATAAAGAAGTGCGATTTAGGAGAGGAGATAACTGCAGAGTGGAATAATTTAGATTACCTAGAAAAAATTGTGAGGCAAAACTACGATATTGCAGCAATAATTTTCGAACCAATAGCTACTCACATGGGACTAGTTTTACCTGAAAATGAGTTCTTGAAAGGGATAATGGAACTTTCAAAAGAATACGGAATTATAACAATAGCGGATGAAATAAAAACGGGAGGAAAGTATTACACTGGTGCGTCAGGCTATCTAAAGATTAAGCCTGACATAATACTATTTGGGAGATCATTGGCAGGAAGTATACCAATAGGAATAGTTGGAATAAATTATAAAGAAGGAGATTACGTGAGAGCCAGTCCTATTTCAATTAAAGCTTTAGGAATAACTTTGGACGAACTGAACGAACAGAGTATGTATGAAATGATAAGGCTTAACGATATCCTTATCAAGGGTTATAAGGATTTAATAGAGGATAACAAGATCAAGGCATCAGTAACTAGTTGGGGAATTAGCGGTACAATATATTTCAGAGAAAGCCCTCCAAGAAAATATTCAGAATTCCTAGAAATTAATGTAAAGAAATGGAATAAATACTTTAAAGGTATGCTAGACTCTGGAATAATTCCAATGAGTAACTATGACTCGCAGTGGTCAATCAGTAAGGCACATACGGAAGAAGATATAAACATACACTTAGAAAAATTAAATAACGTAATAAAAACTACTGTTTTATCTCATTAAATAGCTTTATATCCAAATAATTTTTCTAGATATGCTTGTTCCCATCTATCCTTCTGTAGAGTATAATCTCTCTTTAACTGAGGATCTTTAGTCGGCTTTGGTGGTTGTGTTGTTAAATCCATTTGGAATTGTAAACTTAACGTCTCTAACTTTCCTTCTAAATTGCCCATATAAGCCCAGCCAACGAATGCGTACTGCACTGGCACTTTCTCGCTCACACCTTCCATCTCTAAGATTTTGTTTGCCGCAAACATTGCGCTCTCAAATGCTATCTCTTGGTTCTTAGGGAATGGTAACTTTGCAGCGTCTCCTGCAGATAGTACGTCGTCATATTTAGGATGCCTCAAATCTTGAGGAGACCTAATATCTACATAACCTTTACCTAATCCTGCCTCATCGATAAACTTAGGTGCTCTGTTAGGCTCTAACATAGCTAGGATAGTGTATTTGTATTTTTCTCCAGAACTAGTAACTACGTAGTCTTCTCCAATTTCCGTAATTTCTTGGTTTGTAACTAGCTGAATTCCTGCTTTCTCATATGTTTGCTTTACGATATCCATTATAAACGGCGGTTGAGTTTTATCGTTAGCGTCTATGTGAATAATGTTAAACTTCTGCCTTACTCCTCTATGTGTTAAGACTGTGTGAGCAAGCAATGTGGTTTCAGTTGGTGCTGGGGCACACCTATAAGGAGCCTTAGGAGCGTAAACTATAACAGAACCTTCATTTTGACTCCATAATCTTTCCTTAAGTACATTAACTCTTCCCGGGTCGTAAACAGTAGTATTCTTCCACCAGAATTTATCATAACCAGTTATTTTAGAACCATCAAATACTATTCCTGGCGTTAGAACTAGGTAGTCATAATCTAGTACTGAATCTTTATTACCAAAAGTCGATTCGCTTACGTAAACCTTCCTATTATCTGGATCTACTTTGTAAACATTACCTACTACTAACTTTATTCCTTTAACACCTACGTTCTCATAACCTCTTATAATTCTATGATAGTTTTGTTCTCCAGTTAAGATTAAGGGTCTGCTAGGTCCAGCAAAATAAAAGTCTTCCTTGTTTATCACAGTGATCTCTGCTTTTCCCTTTAACTTATCTGCTAGTGTATTCGCAATACCCATTCCGGCTATTCCGCCACCTACAATTACAATCTTTTTCATAGTAGAATAGTTCTTTTAACAGTATTTAGGGTTTCTTAGAAAGAAATCTAACGTAAAGGCTTAAATTAACTGAATGAGAGATAATATATTTTACTTTGAGACAATTTTATCCAGAAAAGTTTGAGAATAAAGATTTTTAACAAAATAAATAGTTAGATCTAACGAACTTTAGCAAATAAAGGTTTATTTTAATAAAACACAATTCTATATTGTGAAGAAGATCCTTAAAAGTCCTGCCGATATTTATTTGGAAGAAGCTGACGAACTCTTAGAGAGGGGCGATATAGTTCAAGCTTCAGAGAAGTATTATAAAGCTGCAGAAGAAGCAATAAAAACAATATCTATATATCTTAAAATCAGCCCAGAGAATTGGACTTTGGCTTCTATTAATAGAGCTGCTCTAGAGATATCAAAAGTTCTAGGCGTAGAAATTCTAGATTATTGGAATAGCGCTACTGCCCTTTATACTGCTACTCTAGATCAAGATACGTTAAAAATTTTAATAAAAGATGTAAAAAGACTAGTCGAAATTGCAAACGAGAAATATAATGAATTACTTGGAAGAAGCTGACGAACTCTTAGAGAGGGGCGATATAGTTCAAGCTTCAGAGAAGTATTATAAAGCTGCAGAAGAAGCAATAAAGTTAATTTCAAGAAGGCTGAATTTAGAACCAATTCTTTCTGAAGTTAATAAGAAAGAAAGATGGAAATCAGAAATATTATTTAAAGCTGCTAGGTTAATTAACGAAAAATATCCAGAAGTGTTTAAAATGTGGAAATCTGCTTGGAAACTTCATGAAGACGGTTTTCATGAATGTAGCTTGGATTTGGAAACTACAAGAGTTTTAGGAGAGATCGTAAAAAATACTCTAATTAAGATCCTTAGCTAGAAAATATCACTATTGCCGGAGAAAGAGGCAAAGCTTGCGACTTCTTACCTTTAAAGTCTGGTACATTAGGATCATTACTGTCGTACACACTTAATTGGCCTAAATTGGTTTTTCTCATTATATAATTTGCATAATTTGCTAAAGTTCTTATTTCATCAAATTCCTGTAATGTAAGTAACGATTTCCTAAAGATGTCATCATAAGCTTTTATTGATGAATAAACTTTCTCTAGCTTTTCATTTCCTCTAGCAAATTCAAACAAACTTTGACCTTCTTCAATAGCTTTTGCAGCATCTTTAGCTAATGATAAATCGTTGTTCACATAAATAACTGCCTTTTCACCTTCCCCAACTATTCTTTCTAATTCCTTAATTTCACTTATAACATAATCGACGTAACCTTTTTCAACAACTGCTTCAGGATAGATAGTAAACTCTTCCGGCTTAGGATACTCTTGTTCTGCAACTAAGCCTGGAAAAGCTTTGCTCCAAAGTTCTTCCGCTATGTGAGGTGCCGCAGGATAAATCATTCTTAGCCAAGCTGAAATCGATTTCTTTATAAGATCCTTATTAATTCCATTAGTAAAATCCAGATAATCCTTAAAATCATTATAAATATCATATAGAATTATATTATAAGCTTCAAAGAAATCTAGGTTTCTCATTTTCTCGTCTACAGTCTTTATTTTCTCGCTCATTATACTTGACAACCATTTTTCCGCGATTCCAAAGTTATTCTCTCCTTTTGCCTCTAGTAACTCTACTATTAAGGAGTAAATTCTCTTAAGTTGATCCGCAATAGAAGTAACAACTGACGAATTAAACTCAACGTCCTCAGAAAGTTTAGGAGTAGCTAAAGCTATCCTAACTGGGTCTACGCCGTATTCCTTTATGGCCTTACTTAATGGATAAACGTTTCTAAAGCTTTTGCTCATTTTCTTTCCTCCTACTCTTACAAAGCCATTTATTACTATTTGCCTCGGTAACTTACCTAAGATTTCCAGATGATTATAGATATAGTAAGGAATATGATTTTGAATAAGATCTCTCCCGCTATGCCTTGAATCCACTGGATACCAGTAATTGTATTCCCTCCTTAATTCCTCTACTTCTTCTTTACTTATTCCTAGTTCTTTACTAATCTCTTCAGGATTTCCTAGACCTAAAAATACGTAGTCAAAGAGCTTATCGTTAGCTTTCTTTAGTAAATGAGAAATTGTATAGAATGCGGTATAAATTGTAGAATCCGATAAACTGTCAATTATTTCACTTTCATCCCAAGGTAATTTGACTCCTAAACCTCTGCTTCTGCCTACTGCACTCTTCCTTAAATTAAATATTGCCTTCTCTATATCCTTTCTAACTTCTGACGGAACAAAATTTATGTTATCTAAAGAATTGAGAACCGCCATTTTCCATTCTGGGTCGTCGTAAGCTATAAACCATTGGTCTTTTATTACCTTTACCACTATTTGTGCCCCGCATCTACAATAAATGGGGCCATTCATTATTTCGTATATTGTATCATGCCTGCCTATGCTATTAAGCAATTCTACAGTAGATATCCTTGCGTCCTTTACAGGTTTACCGGATATCATTTCTTTAACGTACTGCTTCATATAATCTGGGACGTAAGTAGAGACGTCTTTCATTACTCCTTTATAATATTCAGTTCTGTAGATTTGATCTGCAAAATCCTTTAATTCGGCCATATCTCTTACGTCTATTTCTTCAGTAGGTATTTCAGGCAGGTCAGGAGAAGATATTACTGAATAATAATCTTCAATTCCGTTATCTTCAGCAATTATCTTATGAATAGGATCGTGAGCAGGAGTTAGCATAATTAAGCCAGTACCTATTGAAGGGTCTACTAATTTACTCAGAACTACCTTAACCTTTTTCCTTGTTACCGGGTTTACTGCCTCTTTTCCTTTCAATTCTTCAGGTTTGACTTCTCCTATCTTCTTAAGTTCTTTCTGATATGAAAGTTTCTCAAAAGCTTCCTTAGAGAGTAAAATCCTCTTTCCTGAATATTCTGCAATCACGTAAGTGGTTAAAGGACTAATTGCCACACCTACTCCTGCAAATACTGTCTCTGGCCTTGAAGTTGCCACTGGATAAAAGTAGTCTCCTTCAAAGAATATGACGTCTAATTTTTCTATTTCCGGTTCAACGTCTCCTTTAGTATCATGCATTCCTACTGGAAATTGATCTCTAGGGCAATAACCTACTGCGTCAGTCTCTTTTATCAATTTCCCTTTGTCCTTAAGTTTCTTGAATTGCCATTGGATAAAAGTGGCAAATCTATCATCTACTGTAGTAAAACTCCTTCTCCAATCCACACTTAAGCCTATAGCCCTAGCAGTTTTCTCCATTTCTTGTTTAAAATACTCAGCCAATTTATAAGGGTCAGAAAGATCCTTTATTTTCTCTTCATCGATTTCGTAAACGTTCTTGAAAAAATCTATGATGTCTTGGTCCCCTCTTTTTATTGCGTCTGCCACAGATAATATTGGAGTGCCAGTAAATTGAAAGGCAAAGGGGAATAGAACATTATAACCTTTCATCCTCATGTATCTTGCATAAATATCTGCAGTAACGTATGTTCTACCGTGACCTATGTGCATGGGGCTATTAGTGTAAGGGAAGGGGACTGTAATGAAAAACTTCTTTTTCCTTTCATCTACTTTGGCTTCAAATATTCCCTTTTCTTCCCAAACTTTCTGCCATTTTTCTGCTATTGCATTAAAGTCCATAATATCAATATGAAATAGGAAGATATAAATAATATTGATAGTATAGTAGAGTTTAAACTAACTATTTTGCTATATAATAACTTCTTGAAAGGAAGAGTAGAAATATTCTTCTTGTATTTTACTCCTTGCTTACTTTTCTATCTCTTATTATATACCAAGTTCCTAAGCCTACAGCACCCAACTTACCTTCAGAATCCTTAAATTCAATTTCAACAACTACTGCAGTCCTTCCTTTTCTTAATACCTTAGCCTCAACAGTGAATGGACCTTTATACATGGGTTCAAGAAAATTTACCTTAAGTTCTTGAGTAACTTGGTCTATTCCATCATTAATTGAGGCAACTGCCAACCCACCTGCATAATCCATGGAAGTCATTATCATTCCGCCATGCAAAACTCCTCCCCTTCTGCAAATCTTCTCACTATAAGGAATTTCGAGTTTTGATTTACCATCTTTAACTTCTATAATTTTCATTCCTAAGTATGAAGCTACTGCCTCACTTTCTATTACCTTAAAATCCATAGAAAGGGTTGAAATTGTTAGCTTATATGCTTTTTAGATTCCTTTGCTCTAGATCTCATCAATAAAAATTAGGATATTGCCATATTCTTTGTTTATTTTATTAACTGCTTGAAGTATCTCCTTTTCCTTCCTAAATAAAGCCTTATCCTTCAAGTAATTCGCAGTAGCAATTACGTAACAATCTGGTAACGATATACCGTATTTCTTCTTAATTTCCCAGGCCTCAAAAATTATATCTTGATTAATTTCTGTAACTTTCAGTTTATATGATAGCCATTCAACGAATTCTCGTGTGTATCGATTTGCATCCTTTAGCCCAGAAGCTTTATATATTCTATAGCTAACGTACATAACTTCACTTAAAGTTATGGGCGTAACATATAATGTGTTATTTTCCTCAAGCAATTTCTTTACCTTATCGTGATACTCACCAGATTCATTTATATATTCAACTAAAATACCGGTATCAATTACCGTCAAAAATTCCTTCCTCTTTCTTCCTTTCCGCTTCTCCTTCTTCTTTAAGAATATCTTCAACTACCTTAGGATCAACTCTTACAATTTTAGGCTTTAAAGGCCTTAAACAAGCTTATCGTCTTCAATATTCGCTATTAGTATATCGTTCTCATTGATACAAAGTTTTACCCTAACGTCCTTAGGTAAAATTACTATTCCTTTTTTCCTTACCTTTAATTGGTAAACCATATGATATTAGTTGAACTAATCGTAAAAAGTTTATCAGTTTTTGTTAAACTTATTGTTGCATTCATTTTAACTCCTCGATAAGCTAGAATTTTCGCAAAAGGACTAATCCAAACATAAAGATTATATGCCTGACGTCTTCACGTCCCTGGAAAGGGAGAGGCTTTCAATCTTTTATAAATTCTTAATCTTAAATTAGAAAAACTTCCTTTCATATCCTGAGTAAATTAAAGAAATTACACATAATATATATAGTGTATATCATTTTCAAAAAGAAGTTAAAAGAAAATAATAACTTAAAAGTTAAGTATCTCGTATCCTTTGGCTACAAAATCAGCAATTACTGGGCCTACTAATGTTACGTTTAAACCTTGAACTTCCTTTAATTTATCAGTAATTTTCATACTATCTCCAACTAATTGACAAGCATAAACGCTCTCAACTTTTATTAACTGTTCAAGCATGTTCATTATATCTGGATCTTTTTCTGCTATCAATTGCTCACTAGGGCCAAAGAAAATAACTTGAACATCATCAAATAAGTGCTTTTGCTTTCCTACTAAAGCTAAAGTTAATCCGGTTAATATCTTAGCCTTCTGATCTTTACCTGAATTTATCATTACAACTATGTTTTTAGCCATAACCTACTTTCATTTCAAAGAAATTTAAAGCTTGTTAACATAGTTTAACAAAAACGCAGGAAAATACTCTTCTTCCTTATGATGGCGGTGATACTTTTCTCTTCGTAATTATGCTTTTCATGATGAACTTCGGATATAGCAGCTGCTTTACGAGGTTGCTGTGCAGTAGTGGATTGAGTAGTTAGCTGTTGAGTAGGTTGTTGAAGAGCCTACTGAGCTTATGGGGATAAGGCTGTTAAACTGGCTAAGTATATTGTGGTGTTGGCGATCTATAAGGCTAAGGAGGATATTTTGGTCGACCATAAGGCTGTGGATATCCAGGGTAAGGTTGTGGATATCTTCCAAGCTGCTCATAAGGCATAAATCCCTTGAGACATTAATACATTTGAATTTGCTACTAATATATTGTAAATTTATTGGATACCGTATTGGAACGATTTGGGTTTTGTTGCCTAATCCTACTGATTGATAACAAGCCATCGTTGTCATCATGTTATTTTGCTGGTAAGGTTGAGGGTAATAACATTGAGGTGAATATCCGATATTTTAGTAGATAGGGATTGTACATAAATTATTCTCTATAATAATATAAAACTTTTACCATTTTTCCATATATGTCTTACTTATTCGTAATTTAATATTTCTATATTATAAAAAGTTGTTAATGGAATTATTTTTAACTAAGTTTAGTAGGGTGATAGTAAGACTTATATAAAAAATCTAATTATTCCTCTCTACAAACTTTGCAAAAATGATTTCCAAAGTAGGTAAACTGCCAATAGCCGATAAAGAGTTTGTAAAGTCTTGGTGTAGTGATTTTAGTAATATAGTTGAATGTATTCCTTCTGCGATAAAGAGCGGAAATACAATTATTTTAGAATTAAATTCTGGAATTTTTAGGAAAAAGCTAAAGCTAAATTATTATATAAAACTAGATAAGAACTTTTTCCAGGTTAATTTTATCAATGAGGATAACAAGCTAAGGCTTTCCATAATTATTGATGATGAACCATTCTTTCAAATATATTATGAAGGAGCAAATGAGAACGAGTTCAAAAGAATTATGGACGAAATTGGAAAAAATATTAAGGAAAAACTCTACTTGAGTTATATAAGATATAAAGATGAAATTAGAAATGCTATCCTTTCGGATAAGCTTAAGAATGTGTCCTTCGTAACTAGGATAGTTGCTAGATCTAAATTGCTAATAGAAAGAGAAATTTATACTACCGACATAATATCTGTTATTGAAGAAATTCTATCATCTATCTCTCCTCAACCAGTGCTTTACATTTCAGGTTATGGGGACGGAGTTTTCAGATTAATATTCATTAATGGAGAATTTAAGGGGATTTACATAAACTATAACGGAAAGGAAAGTTATACTGAGGAAGAGTTAAAAAATCTTAAAGGAAAATTCAAAATTTCAGTATACTCAGCAAAGCTAGGTGATATTTTATCTAATGAGGAATAACTTTGCTTTTTTCTACCTCTTCAGTTAGTCTAGTTCCTAAAGTTTCTGGACCCAAGTATACTCCTACACCGACTAGTAACGCCCCTAAAATTAATAGTACTGCTGTAGAAAACCACACATTAGTTGGCGTATCAAGGGACTTAAATAAATACTGATGCATTAACGGAACATATATGCTAAACCATCCGCCTATGAAAATTCCTGAAGAATAGCCAAAACCTACTCCTGAAGCCCTCATAGAGGCCTTAAATCTCTCAGACAAGTATATTGGAACTATTCCCCACGGGGCTTGAGTAATGAAACCTATTATTATTACTGCTAAAGTTGACAGTGCTATACTTCCTATAGTAGCAGAGTAAATAAGAAGATAGTAAATTGGAATTGATATAATTGCAGTTATTATTGCCCATATTATCGTAATTTTCCTCCTACCTATAATTTGAGATAATGCACCTATAGTAACTGCTCCAGCAAAGGCCGCATAAGTTCCGTAAGAATATATAGTATCCGCAGTACCTAAGCCATATATAGATGGGCTATGCTCTAAAATTGCAGGAACAAAAGCAAATAAAGCATAAGCTGAAAAGAATAAACCCGTCATGTAAAGCATAACTTGGAAGAAGTCCCTCCTATAAGGCTTTCTAAATAAATCTAAGAATGGAGATTTCCTAATTAATTTATTTGCTCTAACATCTTCAAAGACTGGAGTTTCTTTCATAGTAATTCTAATTATTAATGCAATAACTGCAGGAACTAACGACGTTAAAAACAAGTAACGCCATGCATAAGCATCTAAAGCCTTTACTCCAAAGAACCCAATAAACGCTGCTTCAACTACTGCCGCTAAGGCAGCACCAAATGAAAACCCTCCTTGTATTATTCCGCTAATTAAGCCCCTCCATTTAAAAGGAGTCCACTCCATTGCGAAGGGATGCCCAGCAGCGTATTCTCCACCTGCAAATATTCCTACTGCAATTCTAATTATAATAAAAAGGATAAAGGCTAATATTCCAACTGCAGCATAAGTTGGTAAAGTTGAAGTCAATGCACTTGCTATCCCCAAGCCAAGGATAGTAATTATTAAGTCTCCTTTTCTGCCTATCTTATCTCCTAAATGGCCAAAAATTGCGGAACCTAAAGGCCTAAATATTATTGTTAGGGAATACGATAATATGACGGAAAAAGTCGCAATTAAAGGTGATGCAGGAGGTAAAAGGACTTTTGCTATTACTGGTGCAATACCTAATATCATTGTCAAGTCGTATGCATCCAAAAGAAATCCAGTAAATTGGGAAACTATTGCTTTATAACTGTTTGACGAGAAGCTTTCAGGTTCCATATCGTTTATACAATAATAAATGGTTTAAATTATTTTTGTTAATCTATGAGAGTGCTATCAATTAAAACTTTCTAAATGAATAAAATACAATTTTATATAATAAAACTTTTAAGCTCGTTAAAAGTGTTTTAGTTGGCTGATTAATGAAGCTAGGGGATGGCGTCCCCCTGGGGTTTAAACTCCCCGAACAGCCCGATTTTATGAGTGCTGCTGACGCCTATCTCTAAAGGAGATAGGTGAAAGGCTCGTGAATGTATTAATAATCAGCTTAATAGTTGTACCAATAATAGCTAATGCGTTTTTTATTAAAGGTATTAAATATTCTACAATAGCTTCAGGAATAGCTGAAGTGTTAATTTCATTAGTATTACTTAACAAAATTCCCATAATATGTAACTTTTACGTTACCTCATTTACCTGGTATTTTATAATAATGGTATCCTCAATATATCTATTATCTGCATTGTTCTCAATTAATTATCTCAAAGGTGAAAGAACAAAAATAAGCGAAAGAACTTACTTTTTGCTATTAAATTTCTTTGCTTCTTCAATGTTCTTTGCTTTGATAATAAATAACCTAGGTTTAGTGTGGGTAGGAATAGAGGCTATAACAATATCTACAATACCCTTAGTAATAACTGAAGGAACGGAAATCGCAATGGAAGTTGGCTGGAGATATACAATAATAGTTTCCGCAGGGGTAACTTTTGCCTTTATTTCCATCATCCTAGTATACTACTGCACACACTCTCTAGTTGTATCGTACCTAGTAATGAACCATTACTCTTCACTAACTTTAAGGATTGCATCAGCTATAGCCCTAGTAGGTTTCGGTACCAAAGTAGGGATTTTTCCAGTAAATACTTGGCTACCAGATGCTCACAGCGAAGCACCAGCGCCAATAAGCGCAATGTTCTCTGGAGTCTTATTACCAGTAGCTCTATACGTTCTTTATCAATTTTATGAAATATGCCCAATATTTACATTATATTCTTGGATAGCAGTAATTTCCATAGTAATAGGAACTCTACTCCTGCTCAGATAATAGGTTATATTGAGGAAGAAAACGGAATAGTAATGCTAGGTTTGTTCTTAATACCTTTGACGCTTCTAGTCGAGGCTAGCGTATTTCTGGATGTGCTAGGCTTAGTAGTAATTTCTTCCCTCCTTATATTCGAAAAGAGAGAGCACAAGGCTTTAGAAGAACTGAAAGGATAAGATAAAGCACTTTTTATTATCTGATAAGGGAATCCCTCCCTATCCTAGTGCTTTCTGCTCTTACTACATATTTTTCTGACTTTCTTCCTCGCCCCCTGGAAGGGGCTAGGCTTTAAATCTTTTGTAAACTTTTCCCATATAAAGAAATAGCAAGGCTTTAGAAGTTCTAAAGGAATTAATAATTTGGGAGGCAAAGTAGTTTGAGGGCAAAGTTATCTTTACCACTAGACCTAGAGAAAGATTAGAGGAAATTTACGATAGGGAAGAAGAGATTAAGCAATTAGTTGAGCTACTAAAGAAAAACGAATGGGTAGCACTACTTGGTTCAAGAATGAGTGGAAAAACTAGCCTAGCTAAAGCTGTGTCACACTCCTTAGATTCTAGAGTAGTATACGTTGATTTAATAAAGAGCAAGAATTTGCTAGACGTTTTAACAAGAATTTATCAAGCAATTCCCCCGACGTGATCTCTAGAATTAAGGAAAATTTTAGTTTCATAGGATTAGGTCCAGTGAAAGTAAAAATCAAACAAAAAATTACTCCAAAAATTGAGGAATTGATAAAATCCTTATGTGATAAAAGGACTACACTAATACTAGACGAAATCCAAGACGTTAAAGCTGGAATAAACTACCTAATCCTTGTTTTTCATAGACTATTAAATACATGCCCAAATCTTTCAATTATATTTACAGGGTCAGAAATAGGATTAATGAAAACTTTATTAGAGCAAAAGGGAGAACAACTGTTAGCTGGGAGAAATCCGGTTAAGATTACTTTAAAACCGTGGGATTACGAAACTGCTAAGGAATACCTTAAGTTGGGATTAGAAGAATGTGGAGTAGCTTACTCTGATAAAGAAATACATGAGGCCCTATCCATTTTAGGTACATTAGTAGGTTAGTTAAACTTTTACGGAGTTAACAGATGCGTTAAACCTCATGAAGATGCATTAAAGGAAAGTTTATAAGAAGCAATAAGTATTGCTCTAAGCGAACTAAAAAATGCTGCAGATAAGAAGTGGAAAATAAAAGCACTGAAATTAATGTCTACTGGAGCTACTTGGAGTGAACTATTCGAAAAATCGAGAGTTTCTACTGAAACTTTATCAAATTTTCTAGACAAGTTAGAGAGACTGTACATCATTGAAAAGGTAGAGAAAAATTACGTGATTTCTGATCCAGTACATAAGAGAGCCGCATTAAGATTATGAGATTACGTACATCTATTTTAGGAAGAATTTTTAACTTTAAATATACAATTTTAAGTAAAAAAGCTAAAAATCACTTGAATTTCTTCTTGATAATCAACACGGACAATACTAAGATTATTATAATTATACCTCCAATTTCTATATACGTGAATATATTGGAAGTATGAGAGACTACAGCTTCGTAAGTCCTCTGTAACTGTAAAATTTCCACGAAAGTTAATGGAGCTTTACCGTTAGTATTATTAACTTTTCCGCTAAATATATTCTCGTATGATTGTAAAATATTATTAGATTTATTATATGCATAATATCCATGAATATAATAATAATGAAAAGGATTAAGGCATAGAGCAGTAAAGGTAATGTTAAGAATGTCTCCCTTGCAATAAACTATTGATGTACCGTTATATTTTACTACTTTACCACTCGTAATATTTTCGTTTAAAATAACTATGCTATAATTACCGCTCGAAATATTTATTGGTAAATAATAAGGTATAAGCATTGTAGAGGAATTTGTAAAATAGAATTTGATACATATCTTACTGTTATTCTCATTAAGTACATAATAATAGGAATTGTAAATATGTAAATTAAATAAACTTGTTATATTAGGATTTATAGACGAAGCTAATGTTGCTAATGATTTATTGCAAACTATAAAATTTTCACTTACACTTACATTATGTTCACTTATCTTTATAGTTGTGTTACCATAAGCTCTAAAATAAGTTGTAACAAGATAATGAACTTCATAGCTTCCTGAGTAATTTATTGTATAATTAGATGATGCTAAAAGTGGAGCAAAAAGTGATAAAATAACTGCAACAAAAAATACGCTAATAAAGATGACACGCAACATAATGACCACTTTTAATTTCCTTCAACTCAGGTTCCTTCTCCTTGCATATTGGCATAGCAAATGGGCATCTATTATAGAATACACAACCTTTCGGCTTATCTAAGAGAGGTACAACTTCGCCTTTAATCTTAGGTTCTGGAACCTTGGCGTTAGGGTCGGGTCTAGGTATTGCTTCAATTAGAGCTTGAGTATAAGGATGCATCGGGTTCTTTATAATCTCCTCTGAGGACGCCATTTCTACTACTTTTCCGCTATATAAGACCATTATTCTATTCGATATATAACTAGCAATTGCGATATCGTGAGTTATAAATAAGATTGAAAGATTATTTTCCTTTCTTGCATTATCAAGTATTTCAAGAATCTGACCTCTTGTAGATGCATCTAACATAGATATGGGTTCATCAGCTACTATGAACTTTGGCTTTAATACCAGCGCCCTAGCAATAACTACTCTCTGCCTTTGACCGCCAG
This sequence comes from Acidianus ambivalens, assembly GCF_009729015.1. NCBI lineage: Archaea > Thermoproteati > Thermoproteota > Thermoprotei > Sulfolobales > Sulfolobaceae > Acidianus > Acidianus ambivalens. Next base: position 1,448,841 of record NZ_CP045482.1, read on the forward strand.
AAAGCTCATCCGGCATTTTTGAGGCAAAGGTTTCCGGAGGAGTTAATTTAACCTGAGCTAAAGCTTTATAAACGATTTCCTCTTCTTCTTCCCTACTTTTTACTAGCTTATGCACTCTTAATCCTTCTGCAACCGCTTCGTATACACTCATCCTTGGATCTAAAGCACCATAGGGGTCTTGCTGTATTAATTGAAAATACCTTCTTAAATGTCTTAATTTACTTTCTTTCATTTTAGTTACATCAATATTGCCCCAAAATATCTTTCCTTCATTAATTTCTATTAGCTTTAATACTGCTCTACCTAAAGTCGTTTTCCCAGAGCCGCTCTCTCCTATTAATCCTAGAGTTTCTCCAGGTTGAACTGAAAATGAGACTCCGTTAACTGCATAAAGATAAACTCTTCCAAAAAGCCCTCTACTTAAGGGATACCTTACCCATAAATTCTCTACAGTAATTACATCATGATCAAATTTTAATTCATCAATAAGATTTTTATTTAGCATCTTTCCTCACCGCATGACAATATACGAGCCTGTCATCTATTTGAACAGGCTCAGGAAATTCCTCCTTACATATATCCATTGCAAGGGGACATCTAGGGTAAAAAGGACAACCCTTTATTTCTTTAGTTAAATCCGGAGGATCGCCTTTAATATAACTAATGTGAACCGGCTTACCGTTACTAATATCTGGTACTGAAGAGAGTAAACCTTGAGTATAAGGATGAAGAGGATTCTTAAACATTTTTTCACTGCTTCCTATTTCCATTATTCTACCTGCATACAATGTCATTAATTTATTCGCTAGTCCTGCTACTACAGCTATATCGTGAGTTATATATATTAATATTCTCGATGCACTAATTACCTTATTTCTTAGTAAATTTAATACTCTAGCTTGATTTATAACGTCTAAAGCAGTGGTAGGCTCATCCGCTATTACTACTTCAGGGTTTAATAACAATGCGGAAGCAATTACTACCCTTTGCCTTTGACCGCCAGAAAGCTCATCTGGGTACTTAAAGAAAACGTCTTCCGGTAAATTAAGATCCTTAAATAAAGATAAAACTCTATTAACAGCTTCTTCTTCGCTTACTCCTTCGTGCTCCATTATGATCTCCGTTAATTCCTTTCCTACCCTTTTGATTGGATTAAGTGCATTCATTGAATACTGCGGAATAATTGAGATTTTTTTCCACCTTATTTTAGTCCTAAATTCCTTTTTACTAATAGCTAATAGATCCAGATTATCTAGCATTATTTTTCCTTTAACTTCCGCAGTATCTGGTAACATTCTCATAATTGCGCTAGCTAATGTAGTCTTTCCAGAGCCAGTTTCACCTATTATTCCTAAAACATCACCCTTGTCCAAGGAAAAGCTTACGTCGTTTATTGCATTTACCTTAATTTTTTTACCCATACTATACTTGACGTAAAGATCAATGACTTGAAGCATACTAACTAACACCTGTTTTTACTCTATATCTCTCTAATATAGCCTCTCCTAAGTAGAATAACGAGATCCCTAAGAGAACTAACGCTAAAGCAGGAGGAAGTACCCACCACCACGCAAAGGAAGGAGCGCTAGCTATAACGCCTTGTGCATAACCTAGCATATTACCCCATGTAGGAAATTCTGTTGTTTGAATTCCTATTCCCAAGAAGTCTAGCGTACTCTCAGTGTAAACTACTGCAGTAACATCTAAAGTAAGCTGAGCAAATATAATAGGTAGCAAGTTAGGAAATATGTGCTTTCTTAAAACTTGCAAGTTAGACTCTCCTAAAGCTCTAGCTGCTTCAATAAAAGCTTTAGATCTAACAACGTAAGTTTCTCCTCTAATTACTCTAGCAGTTATTGGCCAAGATAAAGTTGTTATTATACCTGCTAATATAACGGGCCTATACGTGTTAAGAAATTGTGGGTCATAAAGACTCAAAACTTCCACTATTAATAGAATTATTATTAATCCTGGCAATAAAAGTACAAAGTCAGTTGTAGAAACTAATACCATATCCCTTATTCCGCCGTAGTACCCGGCTAAGATACCTACTACTGCACCTATGGCGACTACTGCTAAACCTGCTAAGCCTGCTAATTCCAGGTCAAATACTCCTCCTTTAACAAATTCCGCAAAAACATTAGCACCGTTTACATCAGTCCCAAATATTCCATAAATACTACCTAAAAATTCAAAATATACATCAGACAAATAGATTGTGGTAGAATTTCCATTTGATGAGGAAGGATAATACATTATAGTAAATGTTACATTATATGTTCCATCCTTTGAGAATAAATCGTGAATCATGTAAAAGCTAGCTAATGCTTGCTTGCTAGGCGGTAATGTATAATAATAAGGTGTAAAAGTGGGAACATTACTACCGGCTTGGAAGAAATTCCACTGTCCCTCGATTATTTTGTATTTATTTATAGGGTTGAAGATATAGCTATCGAACGCTGGATTTTTAATAAACGTGGGGAATCCACTACCATGATAGAGTACACAAACTGATGTGCCGTTTGGCCCAGTAATTTTACCATTTATAATATATAATTGTGATGTATTGGAATATACACTATACTGCATGAGGTAAATATTGTGAATGCTTGGCAATTTATAAGTATAATCAAAACAATGGTACAAAGTAATATTTACTGGATTATTTCCAATTATTTTAATTTCTATACTCCCTGGACCAGTGTTTCCGAAGGTGGCAAGATTCTTGTTACTAAGAGTTTCATTATAAGGACCGAATGTAGAGTTCCAAATTATTTCTATCTTATCTCCATTTAACGTCTCATTTCTTAAATGCCAGTAAGATAATACTCCAGGACACTTTGCAGCAATTAAATTATAGCTAGAAGGAATTTTAATATTTGGAGGCAAATTACCGCAGAATAAGGTAGCCCATGAGGGCCTAGCAAAAGGTGCTGCAGCATAATAGTAAGAAGGATTATAAGGGCAACATTTTGCATATACAATGCTGCCTACCACTACAGTTAAAACTAACCCCAATAATATAATAAATGATAATAAAAATTGCCATGTTTTTAATAATTCCTTAAATGTTTTTTTAAATCTTTTTAAATTCAATTCACTTCACCGACCTCCTAGCTCTAGGATCTATTATGAATTCCACTAGATCCACGAAATATAGTAAGATAATAGCGTATAAAGTTAACACAAATGTTGAGCCAAGAACTATCATTATCTCGTCACTTAATGCTGCATAAAATAACTTATAGCCTAAGCCGGGTATGCCAAAATATACTTCAATGAAAAAGTCCCCAGATATCGCAAAAGCTAAATCAATGGCAGTTCTAACTATTACTGGAATAATTGAAACTCTTCTTGCATGAGCTCTTACTATCTTTTCCCTTAAACCTGCTAACCTCTCATATTTTATAAAGTCCGAGTCTAGATTTTCTATCATAGCATTTCTCATTAATATTCCTCTATTTGAAAATCCGTATATGAAAGTTAGAATGAGCCAAGGTAGCCAGAATACCTTTAAGTCCGTAACGATATTTGTCCAATCATGAACCTCGTTATATACTGAAATGGGATAAATCTTTAGCACTACAGCAAATAAAAACCATAAAAACAAAGTTACTACAAAGATAGGTAAGTTGTAATCTATTATAAAATAACTCATTATAGCAACGTCTGTCTTTGTATTCCTCTTTATTGCAGCTATAGAACCTAGATATATACTAGCTAATGTCTGAAATAAAACTGGAGGTATAGTTAATATTACCGTAAAAGGTAAAGCAGAAAGCAAGCAGACTGCTACACTTTGATGATTAACTGGACAAACTCCTAGATTAAGCGTTAGCATATGAATAAAATAAATAAAGAATTGTACCTCTAAAGGATAACAAAGTCCTAATCCTCTATCTATAGATTGTATTGCTAATTGCTCTGCAAGTTCTGGATTTTTAGAATGAATGAACTCTGATGGATTAAGAAAGTGATAAGCAGGGTTTATTCCTAAAAGCTGAGGAATTCCAAGAACTAACATCCAGACGAATGCTGTAAAAATCAAGAGCAAAATTAACCTTTCTACAGCCCTCTTAGCTAAATAAGAAGCAAAACCCAAAAATAATACACCTAAAAAAATTGGGAGTTATCTTTTATTTAAACCTTATCAAAATTGCTACTCCTATTAATGCTAGTATAACAGTTATTCCTATCATTGCTATTACTGCATCACTTACAGAAGGAACAGATGGCGGCGTATAAGTTAGTAACGTAGAGTTTACTGTTACGCTAGAAGGAGTTGGCGGAGTATAGCTAATCAAATGAGATGCATTAGATATTAATGAGCTTACGTTAGAAACATGAGTAGTAATAGTAGTAATTGTTGGAGAGTACGGATATACTGCATACCACCTATAAGCATAGTGAGGCATCATCATCGTATGTCCCATTACTGTTATTGGGGCGTAATAAGTTGCATTAATAAATACTACGTAGAATTCGTTTGGAGTTAAGCTACTAGTTGGAACCTCAACTTCGTATTCGTCGCCAGCTACATGAGCTAGAGTTAACTTCTCTATAGGTGTTGTAGACCCGTATGCCCAAACTTCAGCATATCCAGTAGCGTTGGTTATTGGGCAACAAGGCTTAGGTGCTGTCTTTATAACAGTACCGTTTGACGCAACAACTATGTATGGAGATGCTATGATTTGAGTAATATTAGTAGTTATAGTTGCAACAGATCCTGCAGTAACGTTATATGTACAAGCTAATGGATTCCACAAGAAGTTTCCTACAAATGGCTTTACTATAGCGCCTATTGAGTAATTCCATTCATATACATACCACGGGAATCCTCCTGGCAATTCTCCTTTATACGCTAAGCATACGAAGCTAGGATAGTCTGGATTATACTGGCAAGGTTTGTAATTCAAGTATATACATGGTGGTACAATATATTCATCACTAGAAGATAGTAAGCACGCTGCTGTGCTATTGAAGTATAATTTTATTTCATAAGTGTTATTTGCCGGAACACAAGAGTATACTAATGAAGGCATTGTACCATATACTATCTTCATTGCATAACTTGGTATTTCTGAATAGTTAACGTAGACTGGAATACCGAAGTAATTGCCTATGTATACGTGGTTAAGGTTAAGTCCTAATGGATTATTATTTGGACAATATCCTGGCATGTCGAAATACCATATAGAGAAGTTGTAGTCTAAAGCAGTTAGAGGCATACCGTTTATCCACGTAGCGTTATGAACGAAGCAATATATAATCTCAGTACCGTTTACAATCTTATGCCCGTTTATTGTAACATTATGTATAGGTATTATCTTGTAATTGGCAACATAAGGATGCAAACCTAGAGGCGTTGGCTCACTAGGTGGTGCAGTTAGCGGAGTTGGCACTCCTAGAGCCCATATTTCTGAAGATGAGTAGAAGTTACAGTACAAAATATCCATGTTAGGTGCTTTAAATCCGCAAGTTCCTATTGCCTCTACTAGTCTTCCAGTTATTGTATTTCCTTCATGTATATCATTATATGTATATGTATATCCTTCATCTGGAGACGCAACGTAGCCATAATAGTTAGTAATAGTAGCAGGCGTAATACATGTATTCCAACCTAATATTATCCATGGTTCATCCCATTGTAAGTCTACTAAAGCGTTAGCTAGATTAACTAAAGCTTGAGAGAAGGTTGGATCTTTAGTATATGCAGCAGACAATTGAGCGTTAACTGTTGAATTCACATAGCAGTTGAGTTCTACTATAGGAGCCAGAGGTCCCAGAGTGAAATAATCGTCAGCTATAATTGCTGTATAGCTTAGATATCCAAAATTAATTAAACCGTATTTTAAGCTCACTAAATCAGTAATAAGGCATGATGGCGGATATTCTATAATCTCTAAATTCTTACCAAAATGTATTTTACACGCATTACTTTCTAGCATGCTTATCCATGCTTTACAATTATAGAAATCTTCTTGGATATAAACTGGAATAACTACTGGTGTCCCATTAGGATATGTCCATTCACCTAATGACGGGTTATAAACTAAGCCTGCATCCTTTAAGTATTGACAGGCCCTCTTTGGACAGTAAGATTCATGAGCGTTATATATGCTATATAATTCACTTATCAGAGTAGTATTGCTTGCCAAGCAGGGAAATACTGCAGGACATATGTATAATCCGCTAGGTACACCCTTAAGTCCATTGCATAATATTTGAGACTCTACGCAAGCAGGATTTATTAAACTAGCTATTGCCCACCTGAAATATACATTATTTTCTGGATAATATTTGAAGTTAACTTGATAGAATATAAAGCTATAGGTCACTTCATCATATACAGACGCTGATGGTAGCTTCTCTAAAGTTTCTATGCAAGAGCTTAAAAACTGTGAAGCTGGAACTGCATTAATTAATTGTATATTACCGGATAAGAAGCACTCATAGATTTGTGTATTTTCTGTGTAATTCCATAAGAATACTATTGAACCTAAATATGGGCCGAATTTACAGTATTCTATTGCAGGAACTACATGCTGTTTTAATGCAGATGGTGCTACAAGAACTCCTGCAGCTTCCGAAACTATCATCCCTCCTAATAAAACTATTATGCCTAGCAAGAGAATTTTAAAGTATATAGATTTACTTTTCATACAAGTTTTTGATGGAATATTTACTTAAAAACCTTTCTCAAATTCTCACTTTATATGTAAGTAAAACTTAAACTTTTAATACTATATATGAATCGAATATTTCATCACAATGATGATGAAAGAACTTTAAAAGTTAAAAATAATTTAACTCCTACGATGGTCTCACTTTAATACATCACTATTTATCTATGAGATTTCATAAAAATTTATATTCTAATATGGACTCAATCTATTGAGGATATAAATATGAGATCTAGCCAAGTAGGAATAATATTATTTATCATTATATTAATTGTTGTGGCTGCAATAGGAATATACTTAAATTCTGAAATATCTGCATTATCTTCCAGCTATAATTGCTTAGCTAGTAAGTATAATGCATTAAAGAGCGAATTCTATACAATGAACTCGTCATATACTAATTTAAAGGCTAATTATACAGAACTAGCTAATAATTATAACACACTAAAATCCTATTTTACAACATTATTAGGGTATTATGAGAGTTTAAATGAGTCCTTCTACGGTAATAAGTCTATGCTACTATCAGAATTAAACCTTGAAGACGGATACGCTACAGCATATCAAGTCTTAGAATATTTAGCTTCCTCAAACGCTAAAGAAATAGCAAATATGTTCTGCCCCAACGTAACTGGCTTCATTTCTGTAGGTAAAATTAACGGTAGCTTTAGTGGAATTGTTAATGTAAATAAAATGTTTTCACAAGTATTCGCATATCCAATAGTTAGGGCATTCTTATGTTGTGGAGTTATATATAACGCCTCTTCAGACTGCCTCGTATTATCTGCTTTAGTAAAATATTGTAACGTTAACAGTACTGGAGGAACGACGTTCATTTACGTACTATATCATATGACCTTAACCAATCCATCAATGTTCACATGGAAGATAAGTAGCGTAAATGTATATAATTACTTTAATGAAATTCAGTACCAAATGGCATTAGATGGACTTACATACATTCACGCAATATGCTCTAAAGATACCCCAGTAATTTCAGAGTTAGGAATAGGGCAATTCCCGAGCTATGTGTTCTTCTGCTCTAACCTACCTTTAGCAGGAAATTACACAGTACCGCAATTAAACAGTTTATTAAAGAACGTGACAACTTTCAATATAAGAATAGATTACTATAACTTTACTGCAGTTGGAAACTGTTTATCTGGAGTTATCTACGCATATGTTAACATGGTATATAATGGGCATACATTCTGCGGAGAATTAAAGATTACTGAGCATGCAAAAGTTCAAACTAACGGCTTGCCAGAAATATATCAAGTAAGTTTCTGTAAAATGTAACTTTCTAAAGTGATATTAAAGAATAAAACTTGAAAATTTTATTTATATTTTTTAATAATATAAGATTAATTTAGGAAAAATTTACATTATAACATGCTTATCTAAGCAATTTATTTGGATATGACCTCTTTTAAATTATAATTTATTACAAAAGTGATGTGCTCATACCATTGAAATATAAACCTATGTTTTACTGCAATAAACTGTTCAAGCACCCTAGATTATTACAATAAAATAATTTATTATGATCATCTATCACTTTTTAAAAAATCTAAGATAAAACTGATTATTAAGTAGATATTATGTTTTACTTATCTTTAAAAATCTTCCTTTCCGAAGATTCGAAAATTAGGATTTTAATTCTTGTCATATACTTGAAGATTATGAAAATAGGAATTTACGAGTTAAAGGCAAAGAAGGGAGTAATCAGAACTACTGTAAAATATTACGGAGATTCGCTAGACATAAAAATAACTGGGGACTTCATGATATTCCCAGAAGACGTAATTTTTGATCTGGAAAAGAAACTTCAAGGTCTCTCTTTAAACGACTTACAAAACTTGCCTAAGATCTTAGAGGAAACTTTATCAAAGGCTACACTTTTTGGGTGCACAATTGAAGATTTTAAGAACTCAATTTATGGTGCTTTAAGAGAGGTGGGGTTATGAGAGTTCTCTTTTATGAAAACGACGAAAATCCCTATTTTAGCTTGGCCTTTGAGGAAAGCCTGTGGAGGAATCTTAAAGAGGGTAAAGTTGATAATACTTTAAGGTTTTGGAGGCATAAGAATGTAGCAATTATAGGATATTTTCAACTTGCAGAGGAAGAATTAAACTTCGACGTTGTTAGGAAGTATAAGATTGACGTTGTTAGAAGATTTACCGGCGGAGGTGCAGTATATCAAGATATGGGCTGCTTAATATGGACTATAGCAGTTAAAGGACCGAAAGACGGAGGGGTCAACTATTTATACGATTTCCTACTGAGAGGCTTTGTTAACGCGTTAAAACATTTTGCCAATGTAAGAGTGGAAAATATAAACGACGTTGTTGTTAATGACAGAAAGGTTTCGGGTACTTCAGCCACGTTTCAAGGAGAGTACTATTTACTTCACGGAACTTTACTCATAAATACTAACCTGGAACTTATGGGCAAAGTACTTAAAGTCTCTAAAGCAAAGCTTTCAGATAAGGGAGTCTCAGAGGTAAAATATCGTGTTACTAACCTTGTTGACGCTCTAGGTAGGAAAATAGATACTTCTGAAATAATAGATGCAATAATAAAGGAGTATTCTTCTCTGCTAGGAGAAAAAGCTTACTTCGACTTGCCAACAACGGATGAAATAAAACTCGCGGAAGAACTTTATGAGAAAAAATACTCTAAGCCTGAATGGAATTTACTCAGACTACCTTCGAGCTACTTTGAATAATTTCGTCAATGGCCCTTGTCCTTATACTACTTTTTACCGCAAGATAATGTATTCCTAAACCTAGAAGAATTGCAACTATCGTATCCCAAGGGAACGGTATTAATACATAAAGGCCAAATCCACCGAAGTAGGAAATTATGTAAAGGCCTAAAAGATAGACGAAAATCCATAATCCTGCGAGTATTTCTTTTCTGGACTCATAAACTAAAAACTTCATAGAAACTACGACGTCAAGTAATACTGCACCAGTGAAAGATAAAAGAGTTATAAGGAACCAGAAGTTATTTGGAGAGCTTAAGGACTCAGTATAGTTATAAAATAGAATTGAGGGAATTAAAACTAGTGCTATGTTTGAAATTCCTAGGATTATCGAAAGAGACTTTTTGAGATTAAGGAATTTATTTGCATAATATGCGAAAAATATAGGTAAGCCTAGTAATGCAGCAACAACCAGATAAAAGTCATAAGTAAATCCTGACCAGTAAATTATTAACCCAGCAGATACGGTAGCTAAAGGAGCAAAAATACTAGCTGCAGGTAATTTATATAACCTATTTATATCCTTTCCCGTTTTTCTTAACGACTGTAACACTATCCCCGAAGTTATGTAATTAAAAACTCCTATAGCCGAAAGGAATCCTATTAGTGCTATCCAAGAAGGAAACGGTATCAGGAAAAGGGAACCGACAATTACTGATAGAACTAGAGAGTATATTGGTATTCCTCTCTTATTAACCCTTAGTAGGAGGGAAGAAAAGTATCCGTCAGCTGATATTCCGTAAACTACCCTAGTTGATGTGCCTACATAAATCCAACCGCTTCCGCCTGGTGATATAACAGAATCTAAAAGCAGGATTATAGACAAGGCAAATAAGGCTAAATATAAAATACCTAGTGCAGAAATTGATTTAATCTCTTCATAAAATGGACCTTAAGCGTATATTGAGGAAGATAGTGCAGTCCAATTTCCTGGAGTAATTTGAGCGTAATTCCAATTTACAGCTCCTATGAACGCTATTTCTAGAAGTAAATATAAACCTAAAGAGATCAGCAATGCTCCTATTAAAGCAAAAGGTACATTTTTAGGATTTCTTGTTTCTACTGCGTATTCTACTGCCTGCCTGAATCCTCCATAAGAATATATTATTCCAGTTACCGGTATTGAATACAGTATTGCATTAAATCCAGTGAATCCTTGGTAGGAAGTAATAGAAAAATTGAAGTTTGAGTAGTGAAAATCGAGGACTATTAAAACTATTGCAGTACCTAGTGGAATTGCTAACTTCCACCAGCCTACTCCTTCTGTTACTTTGCCAAGAATCTTAACTCCGAAATAATTTAGGAAGAAATAAAATATAATTAGAAGCATTGAAACTACAATTCCTAAATAGCTTAGTTCTCCATTTACTTCAAGCTGAGGAAAAATTGAGCTTAAATAACCTACGCTAGCAGAGGCTTCTATAGCAGGAGATGAGATCACGGGAATTAGATAAACCCAAGAAGAAATAAATCCTGCAAATCCGCCGTGAGAATAGTGAGGATATCTAACTAATGAGCCACTTTTAGGTATGGACGAGCCTAACTCTGCATAGGGTAATGCTATAAAAAGAACTAAAATTCCACCTATAATCCAGTCAAGTAATGAATAACTTCCTACCGCGCTTGCTGCGTACAATGGCGAAAGCAACCAGCCTGAACCTATTATACTTCCGAACGACATAAAAAGTAATTGCCATTTGCTTAATTCCCTTTTTAACTTTTTATCTGAATTTATACCTAGATCGGAAGCTTTTAGTTCGGCCACAATGTAAAAGACCTTGTGGAGTTTTAAAGTATTCTTTATAAAAATTTCGGTACTAAATTCCTTAAAATTTCCTTTAATTTTTCAAATGATGAATTTATGTCGCTTATTCTTACATATTCGTCAGGGGAATGTAACTTATTAAGCTCACCAGGACCGTAAACTATGGTAGGAATTCCCTTTAGTCTAAAGTATCTTCCGTCTGTTGCATAAGGAGTAATAAAAGGCTTAAGACCTAGAAAGGAAGGTAAAGAAGTGTAATTGGGCTCTGATGAATTTATAATTTCAATTTCTCCTTTAACTCTTATTTTTTCTAAAACTTCTCCAGTTGTAATTCCCGGAGGTATCCTCATATCTATTTCAACTTCAGCATAGTCCGGAACTACGTTAACTTTAGTTCCCCCTTTAATTACTCCAGGATTAAAGGTTATTTTTCTCACATCATCAAATATTTTCTCGTCAATCTCCTTGACATTATTTACAGCATCTTCCAATTCTCTAGGAATACTGACGGAAAAATCATTTATCTCTTTCTCTAACGTTAGAATATCGTCTATCAACTTCAAAATAGAATTATCACCGAGGGAAGGAGTACTTCCATGAGCTGATTTACCCCTTTCCTTTATTTTTATTTGCAATAAGCCCTTTTCTCCTATGTTTATTCTTTCTGAACCAGTAGGCTCACCTATTATTACAAAGAAAGGAGAAAACTCCTCGGCTAAGAATTTACTTCCTCTTTTGCCCCCAGTTTCTTCGTCTGGGACTGCTGTAAAAAGTAAAGGGTAATCTAACTTATCTGCCATGGATACGTAAGTCTCCATGAGAACTGCTAATCCTGCCTTCATATCTGTTGCTCCTCTTCCGTATATTTTATCGTCTACTACCTTAGGAACGAAAGGATTTGAAGACCAACCTTCTCCAGGCGGTACAACGTCGAAATGGCCATTAAGCATTAAAGGCCTTCCCTTTCCGCTTGAGGAAATTACTACAGGGTACCCTTTAACGTATTCCTTAATTTCTGCCTTAAAACCCTGGTTTTCCAAATAATCCTTTATAAATAATGCGCATTCATAGAGCTCGTTGTCATTATAAGTCTTGAAAGAAATTAGTTTCTTTGTCAGTTCTATTAGCATGAAAATAAAAAGTGTTTTCCTGTAATTATTGTTTTCTACTTCTCCTCTTCTTCTCTTGTATCAAGAAAGGTTTAATTGCCTCAACTATTGCAGGGCACTCGTCTAGTTTTTTCTTAACTAAATTCAAAAAGCAGCATAATGAGGAAAATCTCTCAAAGTTTGTAAACTTTATTGAGTTTTGAGGCCTTTCTGTAGATATAGCTAGAAACTTTATTTGCCCAGCAAGAGCCTTTAAGCTTAATTTTCCTACCGTAGCAAGTTCTGTTGTATTCCACTTTCCTTCAACTGTTTCGGGGAACTTTATTTCGTTCCATTTTACTTTACTGCAATCCGTATTAACTTCAAATTCTTCTTTTTGAGAAAATAAGTCAACTATTTCTGCCTCATTTGTCCTTTCATTAAGAAAACTCTTTGAGGCTTCTCTTAATTGTTCATTAGTTGATACGCAACATGAAAGCGAGATTAAATCGTCTAGGCTTTCAAAATCTCTTAAGTTAATATTATTAGTACCCCTAGCAGTAGCTACTGATATTAGCGTCACTGTGTTTGGTATGAAAAGTAGTTCGAATCTAAAATAATTGCTTTCAGCTAATCTAAGAATATAAGTTTTACCAGAAGAATCGGAAAGGGATTTTATATCGCTTATCCTCTTATATAATTCGTCCTTATCGCAATTATTAACAAAAAATTGGAATCCACGCATTTCCTTAATCTCTTCAGTAGAACACTTCATATCATGAATTATATAAGGTGAATATTTATTACTTTCTACCTTCTATGTAATAATTAAAAAGATATATAAAAAATTACTTCCTTCTTAATAGGATTATTGCAGCAGCTATTACAATAACTACTACAATGGCTATACCAACTACAAACGCAGTGTTAAGAGTTGGTGAAGTAACAGTAGTTGGAGGAGGTGTAGTGGTTATACTTGGAGTGGTAGTCGTAGAAGTGGTTGAAGTTGTTGTAGTGCTAGTAGTAGTTATTTGCTTATACGTTATTGAAATCTTTACTGCCTGAGTTAGCGTCAGTGTTCCTTGTGTAACATTAGGCGAGTAACCATTAGTTGTAACAAATATTCTGTACTCATAAGTGCCATAAGGTAATGTTATAGTTAGTGACGAGGATGTAGTTGTGTAATTCCTTCCATCTATACATACAGTCCATGTTGTACCGCTTGGTAGTCCTGTCTCCTCAAATGTTATGGTAAAGTTCTCAGGTACGAAAGTGAATTGCAATTCTGTATTCTTACTTAAGTTTACAAATTCTTCTTCTGTTATTGGTATATAATATTTAGAGTAAACTTTGACCATGTATTCTCCATAAGGTAGTGTTATATTAATCTCGTTCATCGTAGTTGTATAGTTACTTCCGTTAATATTAACTGTCCATTCATATCCGCTAGGTAATCCGTTTTCAATTATTGTTAGAGTATAATTCATTACAGTAAACTTTATGTTAATTACTTCGTTCATTGTTAAGTTTATAGTACCTTGAGTAACGTTGGGCATATAATGTGAAGAGAATACTTTGTATTCATACACTCCCATAGGTAATGTTATTGTTATATAGCAAGCAGTAGTCGTATGATTTTCATTATCAATACAAACTGTCCATGATACTCCTTTTGGTAATCCTGTCTCTTTGAATGTTACATTATAGAGCATTGCATAAAACGCGACTTTTATAGTGATATTGCTAGTTAAATCAATGTATCCCATTATGGGCGTTACCTTATAGCCAGTCACATTAAGTACTTTATACTCATAATATCCGTAAGGTAATAAGAAGCAAATTCTAGAAGACGTTGAGGTAGAAACGGTGCCATTAACGCAGACAGCCCATTTTGTACCGCTTACTAATCCAGTTTCTTCAAAAGTCAAGTTAAACTTTACTGGAGTAAAGGAAATTTGAAGTGTAGCGTTAGAGCTTAAAGTTATGCTTCCTTGAGGTGGTGAAGGAATATAATATGCTGAATATACCTTATAGAAATAAGTTCCTGGAGGTAATATGAAAGTTATTTCATTTGATGTTGAGGTCTCATTAGTTCCATTAACGCATACGGTCCAAGATTTACCAACCGGTAAACCTGATTCTTTAAATGTTAAGTAGTATATTATCTTACAAACACTAATTTCAGTTACCTCATTGGACCCAGAATCTGCGACATAAACCGCTGAAGGAGTTGCAAGTATAAATCTAGGAGAATTTCCTGTAGGTATTTGATATATTACTCTGGAGGAGTTGATTACGCTTAACGAGTTTGAACCTAAGTTTGCTACGTAAACTAAACCATTGTAAGAATCATAAGTTATGAATACTGGAGACTGCCCTACCGTTATGTTACCTACAACTTTAGTTCCACTAATCATGTAAACAGTATTATTACATAAACTGACTATATAAACGTAAGAAGAGCTGTAAGCTATAGCTACAGGATATGGAACACTAATAGTGCAAATTACTGAAGTTCCATTTATTACGCTAGTTGAATTTGATTCTAGGTTTAATACGTAAACAAGACCGTTATAAGGATCATAAATAATCTGCCTTGGAGCTTGGCCTACTGATATTGTTGCAATAACCTTTTCACCTTTGATTACTGATACTGTAGCGAAACCTGTATCAGAAACATAAATATAGCCATTACTAGGATCGTAAACTAAACAAACTGGATGGCACTCAACTTGAATATTACAAACTACTTTTGTACCGTTAATTACGCTTACTATTCCTACTCCTGCTTTATATGAGTTTAAATTAGCAACGTAAATTAAACCGTTTACACATAATAACGCAACTGGCGAATAACCTATACCTCCTCCTACGGTAACAGTTGCTATTACTTCTGTTCCATTAATTATACTTATGGAATTCGATAAGGTATTAGCCACGTAAATTAAACCATTCTGTTTATCGTATACTATTGCAGTAGGATCAGAGCCTACGGATATTGTAGCTATAACAGTCGATGAGCTGATTACTGAAACTTGGCCAGACCCTGAATCAACAACATAAACATATCCGTTGTTAGAATCGTAAGCCATTGCTGTAGGAAAACTGCCAACGCTTATATTTGTGGTCTTAAATCCTTGTGACGCACTAGTTATAGGAATTATGCTTATTATTGAAACTATATATAATAACACTAATGTGATAATAAGTATTTTATTCACAATAACCACTGTCTTATACAAAACGCCGTTGGTAATAAATTTTTGTGTCCATAAAGTGCGCAAAATAGTATATAAGGCTTTAAAAATTAAGATCATAAATTAGCATAAACTCGATTAGAGAAATTTTTGCCTTAGAATTATACCGAACATATTTTCGATAGTTAATCTTAAAAATAATCTATAAAATTTCATCTTATGCAATTCGTCAGAAACTCTTCTGGATTAGTTAAGAACGCCTCCTTGACAGACGCTATGATGCTAAATATTGCTAACATGGGAGCAGGGCTCGCAATATTCACTGGTATATCTCCTTATATAGTTAAGGGAGCAGTTTTATGGTTAGCTTCACTTATAACCTTCTTGATCACCTTACCTCTAGTTTTTCTATATACTTTCTTTATAATAGAAATTCACAGAACTGGTGGAGATTACGTTTGGCTAAGTAGGAAACTTAACGGCAAAATTGGATCCATAATGGGAATTGCTCTAGCCTTTAACATGCCACCTTACTTTGCTCTTTCGGCTTTCTTTTCTGTTGCCGCAATAAATACTGTCCTTGAAGTAATAGGAACTTTAAACCACGAAAAAGCTCTCCTTAATTTAGCTAATACTGTATTCGTTAATCCTTATTGTCCTTCCATTACATTAACTCAAGAAATATTAATTTATATTCTTGCAGCAATAGCTTTTGCAATAATAATAGGAATAAATATCTTGAAGCCTAAGTGGGGGTTCTCTCTCGTAACTGCTTTGGGTACTTTAGCAATATTAGGTACTATAGTTGCAATGATAGTAGTGGGAATAAATGTTTCAGATTTCCACAGTAAAATTTCCACATTCTTGGCGGACTTTGATCTAACTCCCTCAACTTACACTGGACCTACTTTCAGTTTACCTGCAACAATTTACATGATACCCTACTTTGCTTCTTTTGCTTACATATGGCTTTACGCCGGACCTGCCGTTTCTGCTGAAATTAAAAGTGAGAGAGGAATAAAATATAACATAATTCTTGGTAGTTTATTAACCCTCTTCCTTATCACAGTACCTTTCTATTTACTCTGTATTGCTGGAGGTTACGGTTTTAATTTCAGCCTATTCCCTACTGCGACTTATAACTTCTGGAGCGTTGCAATTGCCTTAGCCGGAAACCAAGCTTTACAGTGGTTTATAGGAATTTCATTAATAAGTTGGGAATTCTTCGTAATGGCTTTCGGAGTTATAGTATTTGCAAGGTATGTATTTGCGTTCTCATTTGATAGACTATTTCCTGAGATATTCTCCAGGCTTAATAGGAGTAGCTCACCAGTTTACGCTCACTTGCTCGACTTTGCAGTTACTTTAGTTTTCTTAGCAGTGCCGATAATAAGTCCTGAGGGTGTTCAAGCCTTATATTCTTACACTCCTCTAGCAATAGCTTACTTATTCCTAGTTTCATTAGCGGGAGCAAAATTCAGCTTAGAAGGTAAAAAGAGGATAGGAATGCTAATATCATCTGTAATATCTGCGGCATTTATGATATTCATGGGCTATGAGGCTTTTACTAATCCTTACTTTGGAGTAATATCAAATGGACAACCTTTCTGGCCTGGCATTGCTTACGTTCTAAGTTTAATAGGGTTAGGAATAGTAATATACGTGGCATCAAAAGAGTATAATTTGAGGAGAGGGATAAACATAGACTTGAATTATAAGGAAATTCCTCCAGAGTAACTATTAGTTCCCTTTTTTGTATTCTAGTAGAAAGAATTTTTATCATTTCAATATATGCTGTGATTATATTTATATCCTTCTTCCTTTATTTTAATTAAGTATAATAAATCATTTAAATTTTTATATTTAGCTTTCGTCTCTATAAGATTACCTAAACATAGATAAAAGTGAGATACATTATTAAAAGTTTAAGTTTCATTTTAAACAGTTAAATGAACCAATTTCCTTTTATAGATTTATAATTTTAAAATTCCTTTATAAACTATTATGAATTCAATCTACTATTTTCTCGTTAAATATTTTAATCTTTTCGTTCTTAAAGAAAAGACAATAAAAATTTTTAATAAGATTTCACTAATCCTTTCAAATGAAAGGTGTTTCAAAATCAATAATAGCTCTAATCATAGTTATAATAGTTATAATAGCAGCAGTAGGAGTTTATTATGTCACATTACATAAGTCAACTACGACTCCAAGCATATCTACAACTCCTCCAGTAACCTTGACCGTAGTTACATTTTCTGGAGAATCTGCTAAATTTATCCAATGTGCAGGTAATTTGTTCTCAGAAGAACATCCTGGAGTTACAGTAAAGGTAATTTGTTATCCGTTTAGTGAATACATTGATCAAGAAATAACTGCCTTATCAGCTCATTCTACTCAATATGATATAATAGGTTTTACTTCAACTTCTGCACAGAAAGTAACTCCTTACTTAATTTGCCTTAATGAATCAATGTTCAATATGAGCGATATAATAATGCCGCAAGAAGATTTTGGTGGTATAATATATAATTCAACAACAGGAAAAACTGAAATGATAGGTATTGCTTATGAAACTGCAGTTTATTTAACTGCATATAAGGAATGTATCTTCTGTAATGCTACTTTAGCTGAAGAATTTTATAATGAATATCACATGAACTTTAGCCCAACTACTTGGGAGAATTGGACTGTAGTACTCGACGTGGATAATTTCTTAACATCTCACGGGATAACAAAGTATGGCTTCCTAATTGACGACCACGTCAAGCATGGAATAATTGATGCATATCCCGCAGTTTTTGGATGGTATTATGAAAGATGCCCCGAGTTAACACAAGGAAAGATTGGTGGACTCCCTGGATATAATATAATGTTCGAGAGTTACATCTTACCAGGTTTCTCATATCCATTACCTTCATTTAATTCAACGGCAGGAATAGAAGCTTTAGAAACATATTACGATCTCGTATCTTATGAACCATCTCCATCTTCAATACAAATATGTTATGGAAACTTTGCAAAATTCTATCCTGATGCTGCGGGAGCTTTCATATTTACTTCACAACTAACTTGCTTAAACACTACTGAAAGGGAGCACACATATCTAGCACCGTTACCCGGAGATTACGCTGAGACTGGAACTGATTTCTTAGGAGTTAGCAAATATTCTTTACATAAGCAATTAGCCGAGGAATTCCTAGCTTTCCTAGTTTCTCCTCAAGTTCAAAAACTGGCTTTCTTAAAGTTTGGTAAATTCCCAATATCTAAGGAGGCATTCCAAGAGTTAATGAGCAACGCATCCTTACCAACGTATGAAAGAGAATGGTTAACTCAAGTGTACAGAGCAGCAGAAGAAGCGTGGGCAAATCCACCAAACATACCTCCAACGTACCCTGAGTTAATTCCAAGCTTTAATAACGAAGTATACTGCTACCTAACTGGAAAGATTTCAGCACAAGAAGCGTTAAATATTGCGGCTCAAGATTGGATTAAAGCAGTAAGCGGGTAAAGTCATGAGCGTGGAACTTAAGGATGTAAGCAAGAAGTTCGGAAAGCTCTACGCCTTAAGTAAAATTAGCCTAAAGGTTGAAAAGGGAGAGTTTTTTGTAATTTTAGGCCCTTCTGGCTCTGGAAAGACCACGCTTTTAAGGTCTATTGCAGGTTTAGAAAAAATAGATGAAGGGAAAATTCTCATTGACGGGAGAGACGTAACTTCTTTGCCTCCTGGTAAGAGAGAAATATCGATGGTTTTTCAAAACTTTGCTCTCTACCCTAACAAAACTGTCTACGAAAATTTATCAATGCCAATAGAGAATTTAAAGGAAGATGAGAGGGAAAAGATAATAGAAGAAGTTTCAAAGAGGTTAGGCATTTCTCAACTGCTAGATAGATATCCTTCACAATTATCTGGGGGACAACAACAAAGAGTGGGTTTAGCTAGGGCACTTGTAAAGAGGTCAAAAGTATTCTTAATGGACGAACCTTTATCAAATTTAGACGCTCCGCAGAGGATTTCTGCTAGAAAGTTAATCAAGGAAATACAATTAGAAAATTCAATAACAACGCTTTACGTAACTCACGACCAAACAGAGGCAATGGCTTTGGCTGATAGAATAGCAATAATAGATCAAGGTAAAATCATACAAGTTGGGTCTCCAGAGGAAATTTATGAAAATCCCGTAAACGAATTTGTTGCCTCATTCTTTGGAAATCCTCCAATGAGTATTATACATGACGGAAAAGGAAAATTGGGAATAAGGGCTGAAGACGTAAAAATTGGTGAAGGAAACTATAAGGGTATAGTTAAGGACGTTGAATTTTGGGGAGATAGATATTTAATTTATATTTCCTTTAATAATGAAGAAATAAAGGCTTTTTCTAGTAAAAGATTGAAAATTGGCGAAGAAATAAATTTTGATTTCAAATATAAGGTGATACCTTGAAGTACTCTATTCCTTATTTAGGTTATATATTAGGATTTGGAATAATTCCCTTTGCGTTAACATTCGCATTTGTAGGCCTAAATGTCAAGACAGCTTTTCAAGGCATAAATTTAGTTCCTCTCAATGTAATAGTGTATAATACGTTCTTTTTCTCCTTCTTTACCGCATTATTTTCATCTATTATAGGCACATTCCTGGCTGTGGGAATAGATATAATAAGTAAAGGAAAAAGAGCATTAAGCTTACTTATAATGTTACCTTACACAATTCCTTTTACTTCTTCGGCCTTAATATGGACTATAAGCTTATACGGCGGTTACGGATGGTTTACTTATTTCCTTGGTTTAAAATTTGATCCTCTTTACATGAAGTGCACTGCATTATATGCAGTAACTTTAGTAAGTATATGGTCTTCAATTCCGATGCCTTTTCTGATAATGCTGTCAGCCCTTAGGTCTATTCCTTCTTATGTTAAGGAAGCTGCTGAAATAGATAACCTAAGCTTATCGGAATACTACTTTAGAGTAGCTTTGCCTATGGTAGGAAAGGCGTTCTGGTTATCTTTCCTTTTAGAGTTTATATTAGCCCTAGGTAACTTTGATTTACCTTACGTATTAACCTCTGGAGGACCGGGTTATGCAACTACTACTTTACCTTTATTAGTTTACGAGGAAATGTTCTCATACGATAACTTCTCTGGAGGTTCCTTAGCTGCTGCAATTTTAAGTATAATTGCAACAATTCCTTCAATAGCCCTTCTCTTCTTATTAAGGAGTAAAAGGACAGGGTGGGTTTCATTAAAGATAAGAATGCCTAACAAAGTTTTTAAAGGGATAATCTTCGCCTTTCTTGCTTTAATGTTATTTTTCCTAGATTTTCCAGTTTATTGGATGTTTTTAGTTGCATTTAGAAATTCCTCCTTAGACTTTCATTATCCGCCAATATTAATTCCAAAATGCTTGACGCCATCTTATTTCTCTTCTGCCTTAATTCAAGCAGTACCTTATTTAATATCAAGCGCAGTAGTAGCAATAACTGCGTCAATTTTTACAATATTTATAGCTTTACCATCAGCTTATGAAGTGTCAAAAGGAAAGCTAAAGTTCATTTTGCCGTTATCGATTTACCTTTATTCTTTACCTTCTACATCTTTTGTAATCCCGCTTTATGATTTCTTTTCCTCAGAAGGACTTCTTAATACTTGGTGGGCTTTAATACTCTCAACTCCAATATTTACTGCAACCTTTGCAGTATGGCTATTTTTCAACTTCTTCTTAAGTTTTCCAAAAAGTTATGAAGATGTTGCAGAAGTATTTTCAATAAGGAGAAAGATGACCAGAATAATAATGCCTTTGTCAAGGCCTGCCCTCTTCTCCGTATTTCTACTATCTTTCATATTCAATTGGCATCTGCTATTTTATCCATTAATATTCACCTCAACGCCCTACAATTACTCATTCCCACCACAAGGTGCACAAACAATAACAATATTTGCATTACTAGCTATAGGAGATGAAAGTATAAACTGGGGCCTATTAGCTTCTTCAGCGTTAGTCGCAGCATTACCAGTAATGGTAGTAACACTATTTGCCATAGACAGAATATTAAAAGGTAGTTACTCTGGAGGATTAAAGTTTATATAAAGAAGAGATGATTTGTGCCACTTTTAATGGACATAGATTAGGATATTCTACAACGTAACAGTATGGAGATGCTGGCGGAGGAGGCGGTGGTGGACCAGGAGGTGGAGGGGGTGGCGGAGGTTGAGCAGGACTGAGAGTAATATTAATTGACCAGAAGTACACGTAGTTTGCTTCACCTTCTTGTACTATAAACATTAGTAAAATATTTGCCCATGCAGTAGGGGGAGGAGGTTCATAAAAAGTCCAACATACATTAACAGAGTAATAATTGCATTGCGTAACGAAATAAAATGTCTTATTTAATGGCTTTGCCTTAGTAACTAGACATGCTTTATAAGTGTTTGCAAGTGAAGTAAACGTTAAAGAAATACAACAATAAGAAAGTTTTGGACCATTCTTCGATATATTATATATTATAGGAATTAGAAATACCTTAGATGACTTTGGTAAACAGATTGTACTAACGTTTTGGGAGTGCGGTGGAGGTGGTGGGTTATATTCGCAAATTTTTATAGAAACGTTATTGCCAGAATTCACAGAGGAACGAACATTTGCATTAGGTAGATGGTAAGTGTAAATTTTAATTATCTTGATAGTGTAAAATTGACTTTCACCGTGATAGTAATACAAAACATCGGAGTAAAAGATACCTGGCATTAAAAGGAGAATTAGTAATGCCAGTAATGCCGCTTTACTCTTCATTAAGCTTCCCTTAATAGATATTTAAACCCATTCTATAAATTATTTTACCACCTCGTTTAGTCTAGTTTTATGATAGAGAAAATAACCGTCAAGTCCTTCTTGAAAAAGAAGGAAAGAAAAGAAAAAATAACAATGTTAACAGCTTATGATTACCCTACTGCAAAGATAATTTCCCTCACTGAGCTAGACGGCATCTTGGTAGGGGACTCCTTGGCAATGGTAGTCCTTGGACTGGAAAATACGCTTAAGGTAGGTATGAAAGAAATGTTACATCATTTAGACGCTGTAGTTAGGGCTAAGCCTAGGCAATTAATAGTTGCAGATATGCCTTTCCTATCTTACGAAACAGGAGATGCAGTAAAAAATGCTGGGTTATTTGCAAAGCACGGTGCAGATGCAGTAAAACTTGAAGGCGGGGAAGAGTTTTCAGACGTAGTAAAGAAAATTGTGAGAGCTGGAATTCCAGTCATGGGCCACATAGGATTAACTCCTCAAAGGTTCTTGAGGTTAGGAGGATATAGGACAATAGGAAAGACTGAAAGTGAAGAAGAACAACTTTTAAGAGACGCAAAGGCTTTAGAAGAAGCAGGCGTTTTCTCAGTAGTTATAGAGAACGTATATTCATCAATTGCAAAGAGAATAACAGAGAGCTTATCGATACCAACTATATGCATAGGTGCAGGACCTTACTGTGATGGGCAAATTCTAGTTATTCACGACTTGTTAGGGTTGTCTGACTTTAAGCCCTACTTTGCTAAGGCTTACGTTGATTTAAAGGAAATAATAAGTAAAGCTATCTCAGAGTATGTAAGAGAAGTGAAAGAAGGAAAATTCCCATCGAAAGAGTATTATAAAGAGAAGTGAGTTAATATTTAGAAAGACAATAATATACTCAAGTTATTAAAAATAAGCTAAAAGTATCCCAAAGATCGGAATAATTAGGTTAAATTAATCGGTTCAGCTGCGTTTTTGCTATACCATACTACATACAACGATAATGGTGCTAGGGGTTATTCGAAAAGAGCTAGGGCAATAAGCTGTACTTGATAAAGGAGATGCTAAAGTTAATAAAAATAAGGAGTAAGGTTAAGAAAGATAAAAGGACAACAATAAGTAGGAGGAAAACAACATATGGAATTATTTATATCTTGAGACATAAGAACTAAATTTATGGAAGAATTGCCTAAACCTTGGTTTAATATGCAAGATTATAAAAAAGTAAGATTACTAGAGGCAAAATATGAAGCAGAAATTGCAAGGAGGTTTCTTGAAGAAGGGCTTTTACGTAATGCAGCAGGAAAAGTTTACCAAGCTTGGAAGGCACTAGTTGCGGCATTTGCAACTGATTATAGAGATAAGCTAATGCAAAAATTCAAAGGTGAGGTTAAAATAAGAGGCAATAAGAAAGTGCAAAAAGTGGATTGGATTATTGCGATAATGCCTAGTAGTCTTATAAAAGCTGTAGCACAAACAATAGGTGGAGATATTGACACTTACACAAACATAGCTTTACTTCTTCATCAATACCAATACAACGGTCCCGATTCTCAAGCAATATTAAGTCAGTATATTAATGATGAATCTGCCAAAGAAGATATTCTAAAACTGCTAAGCGTAATAGATAATATACTGAGTAAGGTATTAAATCAATGATTCATGAGAATTCCTAGTTTTCTAATTTATTATCGCAACAAAATACAATTCATGTATCCTATAAATTGCTTGCTTTTATCCTCTAAGCACTGACTTCCTCCCCGCCCTGGAAGGGCGAGGGTTCCCCTCCAGAGGGTTCATCGTTCCCACCATCGATTCGGGATTACATCTCTCATTTGGTGGGCAGTCGAGTGGCTCAGAGAACCACTCCCATTTGGGTAGGGGACTTTCATTGCTGAGCTCTAGTCCCTTGAAGGAAAAGGAAGATGATGGTTGCTCCTCCCTCAGTCCCATTAAGCCCTCAATCGAGCTGGGGAGGAGCGTCATTAGCGTCACTAAAAGATTTTTGAAAAAAGAAATATTTAAATATAAGGGGGCTATCCATCCCCGCCTCAGAGAGGCGAGGCTTTCCGCCCCCTTAACCCCTAACTATGTAAGAACCATAGCAATAAACTCATAGTGACCTTTTGGTTCAAAGTTGATCGAATTTAGCCATTGATAACAGTTTCCGATAAACCGTGAAATTTATATGCTTTAATGGTGGTGACAAATACAGTCACACCAGATGTGGATGGTTTTTCCCGAAAGGTGTGACGGTGTGCGGGTTTACCCGTGACTCTGTCGAAGCCCAAGGGCTAAGGATTGATATTAAATATTATGAAGCCCGAACCCCCACTTCACTAGTTACTCATGAACTTAAATTTGAAGATCCTCAGCCAGTAGTTATTACTTTTTTGATAGTAATTCTTTAAACACTGAAGGAGAATAAGGCGGTAATGGATAAATTCTTAGAGTTCCTAGAGGCCTCAATTGAGGAATTTAATAAGGGAAGATACAGGGTTTCATGCCTATTATGCCAAGTGTCTGCAGAGCTCCTAATTAGGTCGATATTTAATGAGCGAGGACTTAAACAGCCAATAGTACCTTCCCACGATATTAGGACGTTATTAGGAAGACTTAATGACGAGAGCCTTTACGATTTCATAAAAGAAAATAGGAAGGAACTTGACGTTGTAAGTAATTGTAGAAAAAATTCTCAGTATGGAGAAGTAAAGAAAGAGGAAGCCGAGGAATGCATAAAAATGGTTAAGCTTCTCCTTAAAGAGTTTAAAAATAATGATCTACTTAGGAAAAATTATACAATTTAGAATGAAATTATTATTCTTTAATCTAATACATTCTCCTAAAAATGAGTATAACTTGCAAACTTGAGAATATTATAATAGTGTATAAAAATAAAATTATTTGAAATATCTCATAATACTAGCATAAATATTATAAAAATAATTGATTTTTAATAAAAGCCATTGTAAAAGCTACTAATCATTAACTCCTATGTAAAAACCTTAAAGTTAAGATTCACATATTATAAGTAAGTTATGAAGCTAATTGCAAGAAATTTAGGCCCTATTCATTACGCTGACTTGGACTTTAACGATAAGGTAATTATAATAGGCCCGAATTCTTCTGGAAAGACATTTCTCTCAACTGCATTTTATATCCTTTACGGCCCCATTAACGTTTTGCCATTTATCCCTAAGAAGCTGACTCCTCCACGCCTTACAGAGGCGAGGGTTCCTCTGTGAGCGGTTCATCATTCCCACCATCGATTCGGATCTCATTTAGCAGTCAGGGTAGCCAGAGAGCCCCAGAGAGATCATTGCTGAGCTCTAGTCCCTTAAGAGATACTGGTTGCTCCTCCCTCAGTCCCATTCAGCAAGGAGCGTCGTTAGCGTCACTAAAAGATCTTTGAAAAAGAAAGATTAAACTTTTTTATAAGGGGGCTATCCATCTGGCGATGCTTCCCGCCCCCTTAACCCCCACTTTTTGTAAGACCAATAACAAAGCCTATAATTGAAATAAAGGAAAGCAAAAATGAACATAAAATGATTGAAGCAATTAGCAATGTGAAGAAAACTCTGGAAACAATTAAAGTTAATGTTGGACACGTAATACTGCTTTTCCACACTACCAACGAACTACAACAGTTCAGTCTAATGAAGAGAAATCTAGAATTGAAATACAAGGTAAATATCCGTCTAGTATCGTTAGATGATAACGTACCTAGTGAATTAAATGAAATTGTAGAATTAGCTAAACCTTTAGACTAATAATTTGCTACATGAAAGTTATAAATCGTGATCTTATTAAAGTGTCATATCCCTTACGAATCGTTTAAACTTCCTTTTTCTGAAAAAATCGAGCAAAGCTTAAGAGAAATTATTTTCCTCTAGCTTATCGTTAGTCTCATTTTCATGAAACAAAAGAAAAAGTTTAAAATGTATAAGCAGTAAAAACACACATGCTTACAAAAAAGCAGTTAGCCCTAATCTCCGTAGGTACGTCACTATCTTTCTGGGACATATTTAACGTACCTTACATAGAAAACGAGGCATCTGCACAACTAGGTTCTATTAACTCGACCTTAATCCTATCCGCAGAAATGATAGGATATTTTACTGGAGGAGCAATAAACGGGTTAATAGCGTCAAAGTACGGAAGAAAACTTGGAATAATTCTTTCAATGTTAATCATCTTCCTTGGTTCAACTATTGGATTTTTCTCAACGTCGTTTCTTCAGTTAGCTATTGCAGAATTCATCATAGGTTTCGGAATAGAAGGCGAGGTAGCAGTAGTCCCTGCATACGTCTCTGAAATGTCTTCGGCAAATTTCAGAGGAAGGGCAGTAGGTTTCACCACCCTAGGAGGGTTCTTAATGAGCCTTGTTGTAGGACCAGTAGCAGTAATTGCTGGAAGTAACTGGAGAATACTCTTCTTACCTTCTTTGATAATCTCAGCCTTCGCGCTCATTTTCAGAATTACACTTCCGGAATCAAAAATGTGGGAAGAGAAAAGGAGAGAGAAGATGGCCTGGGATAATACAGTCCTCCTCTTCCTAGCAATATGGTTTACAAGCTATTTTGCAGGCTACTCGCTCTTCAGTACTCCAGTCTTCTCATTACTTTCTAACAAGGGATTTTCCAACACTTCCCTCTATTTCACTTATATACTTTACGGAGATCCATTAGGAGTAACTTTAGCTTCCATATTAAACGATAAGTTGGAAAGGAAGTTCTCCTCCTCAGCTTCTAACTTATTAAGCGGAATAGCAATAATTTCAATGCCCCTACTTGGAGGAGTTTCACTTTTGATAGCAGGGTTTATAGCCATGTTCTTCCAAGGTTTTAAGTTCCCCACTATGTACGCTTACACAGCAGAAAACCTTGGTACTAAAATCAGATCGCTGGGCTACGGTATAGCTGATGGGATAGGACACTTAGGAGGAGCGGTTGGGCCAGTATTGTTTGCGTTGACTTACGGATACAACGTGGATTATTCATTTCTGCTGATAGGAATTGTTTCAATGCTTTCTGGGGTGATGCTATTAAAAGGTGCAAGAGTGAAAGGAAAGAGCCTTGAAGAAATCAAAGGATAAATTAAGTACGCATTCCTTTTTTAGTCTGAGAAAATTTAATCTTATGCCGTTGCCAACAGTTTCCAATAAACCGTGAAGTTTATATACTTTGTATGTAAAACTAATTACAATGCTAAAACCTAAAGAAGTCTGCCAACGCTTAGGAATATCATACCGCACTTTACAGAGCTACGTAAAGAAAGGATACATCAAACCAGTAATACTACAGAGTGGAAAGTGGAGGTTCAGAGAAGAAGACGTAGAAAAACTGATGGGTATTGTAAGAAGGAGGAAAGTGATACTTTATGCTAGGGTATCATCAAACGCACAAAAAGACGACTTGGTAAACCAATTAAAATACCTGCAAGAACAAGTAAAGGACTACGACCAAGTAATAACAGACGTGGGTTCTGGGTTAAACATGAAGAGAAAAGGATTCCTCAAATTATTAAGAATGATACTAAACAACGAAGTGTCGAAAGTAGTCATAGCTTACCCAGAAACACTGACAAGGTTTGGTTTCGAGATAATAGAGGAAGTGTGCAAAGCACATAATTGCGAAATAGTAGTTCTTAATATGGAAGACAAAACACCAGAACAAGAGTTGATAGAGGATTTGGTCTCCATACTTGTATCATTTAGCGGAAAACTCTACGGAATGAGGAGTCAAAATACGAAAAGGTGGAAAAGTGTGTCGAAGAACTTAAGAATTAAATCACTCCAACCAGAGGAGGAGTACATTTACCTAACTTACTCCTTGGAGAATGATAAGAAGGAGGAGACGAAAATATTATTAGAGAACTACAAGACACTACTGCAAAAAGCTTTAGACTGGTTATGGGAGAAGGTGAAGGTAGAGAGAAAAGAAGCGAAGAAAGGTAAGAAAGTATTTACGAAGGTTAAAATAACCTTGCCTAAGAAAAAGCAAGTATACAATACGCTAAGGGATGAGTTAGAGAATATCAACAACTTAGCTTCACACTATGTTGATAAGGCAATTAATGACGCTTACTCAATACTGGAAAGTTGGAGGAGGAGAGTCGAGAAGGGACAAGCGTCATTGAGTAAACCTAGATTGAAGAAGGTTTACGTTAGGATTAAGTCAACTCTTAGGAAGGTTGATGGCGAGAGAGTAAGGATTACAGTAAGACCTTACGAGTATATTACCTTCTCTTGGTCTCACACTTGGTTCTCTAAACGGGTTAAGGGGCTAGAACTAGGTGAGCCCGTGATAAAGGAGGATAAAGTGTACCTGCCATTTCGTTACAAGTTACCTTGGTTTACTCCCCTTGACTTTCTCTCTATTGATAGTAACCTCTATACTCTAGACGCATACGATGGAGAGAAGTTCGTCACGTTTTCCATCAAGGAGCTTTACAGTCTAAAATAGGGTATGAAATTAAAGAGGAGTAAAATACAGTCTTTTGCTTCAAAGCACGGTAGGAAGGGGAAGGAATTGATGAGAAAATATTCCCACCGTGAGAGGAACCGTGTGCTGGATTATGTTCACAAGTTCGTTAACAGTTTGCTGGAGATGTATCCTCTCACGTTGTTTGTTGTTGAGAAGTTGAATAAGCAAGAGATGTTTAGGGATGCTAACGACTCCCTTTCTAAAAAGATTTCTAAGACTGTGTGGAGGTCGATTCACCGTGTGCTAAAGTATAAGGCTCCTCTTTACGGTTCCTTCTTGAAGGAGGTTAACCCACACCTCACTTCCAAGTCCTGCCCCAGATGTGGATGGGTTTCCCGAAAGGTTGGCAGGACTTTTCATTGCGAGAGGTGTGGGTTCACTCTAGATAGACAATTAAACGCGTCATTAAATATTTACCTCAAGATGTGCGGGTTTCCCCACATCCGTGAAATACCGCGGGTGTGGGTTGGGGTTATCCCGCTAAAGGGGCGGAGGGGTAACGGGTTTCCCCGTGACTCTGATGAAGCCCAAGGGCTGAGAATTAGATACAATTTCATGAAAATTCAATGAAGCCCAAACCCCATTTTCTCATCACCGCCTTAACTTCCCTTCCCACCAAATCCAATTTTTTAGCATCTATTAAGAAGTCCTCACAAACTACTGCTCTTCTATGGGCTCTTGACCAATCTTCTTTATAAAGAATTAGACCGTAATTAAATATCTCATGAATTAAGTAACAACTGGTATTATCATCTATTGAAACAAGATCTATCTTTTCCGTATCTAAGTAATCTGAGAGATCCTTCCACAATTTCATGTACTCATCAAAGCTTAACCCTTTGAATTCTACTGCAATATCGATGTCGTTACCTTTTCCTTTCTTAGCCAGAGAACCGAATAACACAGCGTAATATATATTGTAATCCTTCCAATTGAATGCTTTCAGCTTATCTAAGTAATCTTGTAAGTCCACATATTATGATAATATGGAGAATTAAAAAGAGGTTCTATGAAAGTTTTCAATGGTCTTCTAAAGGCTTATCCGTCTGAACTGTAAAATAATAGTAGTATGATACCGAATTATTAGTTAACCTTAAATTAACTTCTTTAACATTGTTAACTATGAACCAGAAAATTGTGCTCCTTGTTTTATCGTTAGGAACTTTAATGGCAGCAGTAGATACTACAATCGTACTTTTAGCGTTGCCAACTATTACCGATTGCTTACATACCAACCTATTCTCATCAATATGGGTGTTATTAGCGTATTTAATAGTCCTGGCAGTACTATCTACTCAAGCAGGAAGGATAGGAGACTTAATAGGAAGAGGTAAAATTTACAATTCTGGGTTTATTTTATTCACATTAGCCTCAGCATTGGCTGGAATTTCCCCTAACGTTTGTTTATTAATTTCCTTCAGAGTTATTCAAGCAATAGGTGGAGCTTTGCTTACCTCAAACTCCTATGCGATAATTGCAGACGTTTTTCCTCCTAACTCTAGGGGTAAAGCTTACGGAATAACCGCACTTGGGTGGAACGTAGGTGCTTTGTTAGGTATCGTCTTAGGAGGAGTATTAACTACCTTTTTCGGCTGGAGGTTCATATTTTACATTAATGTACCTATAGGTATAATTTCAGTAATTTTAGGCATAAGAGAAATAAGGGACTCTCGCGTTATAAAGAATAAGCTAGATATCACTGGTTCTGTCATATTAGGAGTGTCCTTGGCTTTAATTTCCGTTGGGTCAATGATGATAGCCGGGATAGGAGTAAACATTATGGACGTGGTAGAAATTATCCTCGGAATTGCTTTACTCCCGTTCTTTGTTATAAATGAAAGTAAAGTGCAATCACCAATAATAAATTTGAAATTGTTTAAAATAAGACTTTTATCATTTTCCCTATTAGCTAGCCTGTTTCAAGGAATAGGAGCTCTTTCAATTACATTCCTTTTAATAATGTACTTACAAGGAGTTAGAGGATTAACTCCTTTACAATCTTCATTACTTTTAACTCCTGGCTATGTTGTTGCCAGCGTATTGGCCCCCTTCATGGGAAGGATTGCCGACAAAGGAAGGCCGGGATTATTGGCAGGAATAGGTTTACTCTTCATTTTCGCATCCCTCATGCTCTATTATTTTATTCTAACGCCTTCTACTCCTTATTTCACGATATTAGGGATAACCGCAATAACCGGCATAGGCTCAGCAATGTTCTGGCCATCAAATGCTACTGCAGTCATGTTTTCTGCGCCTAAAGAATACTACGGTTCCGTATCAGGGGTTTCGAGGACTTTAGGCAGTATAGGGACTACCTTAAGTTACGTTATGAGTATTACTGTAGCAACTTTAGTAATTCCAAGGCAGGTCGCCTTTGAAATTTTCCTCGGAACTAACGTTTTGGACGATGACGTAAGTAATGCCTTTGTTAACGGATTGCATTTTGCGTTTTTGATTTCTGCAACAATCATAATCGTAGCGGCATTATTTTCAGTTTTAGGCGGTTCGACAAACGTGAAGAGATCTTATTAGATCATTTATTTTTACTTCTTCTTTTAGTATTATGTTAGTAATTCTCTTCATTCAATTTAGTTTTTGGCTAAACGTAAATTTGAAAGATTATATAAACATTTTTAGAAGTATATATCTAACGACGTAAATACAGTATTCAAGAAATACCCCAAGAGAGCAATCTTAGGTCTGTGGCTAATGGCAGGGCAGGCTTTCCTTTATAACGCAATATTCTTTACTTATGCATTAATACTAGGCAAATTCTACGGTGTTCCTGCAGATCAAATAGGCCTTTATATATTTCCTTTTGCAATAGGTAACTTCTTTGGTCCTCTATTACTAGGAAAGCTATTTGACACATTAGGAAAGAAGACGATGATATCATTAACTTATATACTATCAGGAGGGCTTCTTCCCTTCACTGGCTACTTATTCTATCTAGGAGTATTGAGCGCATTAACTCAAACTATAGCTTGGGTAATAATATTCTTCTTCGCCTCAGCAGGAGCAAGCTCAGCTTATTTGACTGTTAGCGAAGTATTTCCTTTAGAAATTAGGGCAATGGCAATTGCAGTATTTTATGCAATAGGGACAGGAATAGGAGGAGTAATGGCTCCTTCAGTCTTCGGTGCATTAATTGGCTCCGGTTTGCCGATAAACCTATTCTATGGTTACCTATTAGGAGCAGGATTAATGGCAGTTGCTGGAGTAGTAGAACTATTTTACGGTGTTAATGCTGAAAGGAAGAGCTTAGAGGAAGTCGCAAGACCATTAACGGAAGTTGAAGAAATTAGAGAATAAAAAGAAAGCAAGAAAGGCGTTACATAAATTTTACTTTTTATTATTTCTTCTCTTTTCTTTTTAATACTAATCCAAAATGATAAGGACCGGCTTCAAATTCTTTTTCTAGTTCGAAATCTGGTGAAAAGAAATTGACATAATCTTCTTTACTCATCCTTACGCTCTTAGGCGGTCCGAAGTTAGCGTCTTTCTTCCAGTCTACTATTATAACCTCACCTTCAGGCTTAAGAATTCTCTTAACTTCCTCGTAAACTTTTTTCTTATCCCTCATATCGTGGAAAGAGTTTGCAAATAAAACTTGGTCTACGGAAGAGGAAGGAATAGACGTTTTACAAGCGTCTTCATTAAGGAATATTGCGCCTTTTGCCATTTCCTTAGCAATCTCTAGAAGTTCCTTATTCCTATCTACACAGTAAACTTTTTCTGCATACTTAACCAAGAACTGACAATAATATCCGGGGCCACAACCTAACTCTGCGACAACACCGTGGATAATAGAAGGAAGGAACTTTTCCGGGTCTTCTATCTTCTTCCTCTCTGGATTTAGATTGTGGGTAACAAATTTATCCATAAAGTACTTTCTCTTCCAAATTTAAAAATGTTATTCTAATTTGCCGTGAGGACTTAATCTTTTTCCTTTCTCTATTACGTTTATCTGAACGTGAACTTCATGAAGCAACAGTCCAACGATTAGTGAAACTGCACCAAGCATTAAACTTTCTTTACCTAAGGAGATGATAACTACCAAGGAGAGGATCACGGAAATTGTTTGAAGAGCAGGATATGCTGGCGCTGAAAACTTTCCATACATTCCTCTTCTCCTAGAAATAATTACTGCTGTTGCAGTAGTAATGTATGAAAATACGGTACCAAAGTTAGAAACTAAACCTATTACTTCCACATTACCTAAACCTAGAGAGGAAATCATTATTCCTAGAACAACTACTGAGGAAAGAAGATCTTTAGAAAATCGTCTAGGTATTAAATTATCTTCCGCCATTTGCTTTAACGTCCTAACTGTTGCTATTATAGTTGATAAAGTAACAGTTACTGTAGCAATTACCGCAGTGGACGAAATTAATATAACTACGTAGGTAGGGGCGTGAATTTCTTGGAGGGCAAAAGATAAAGGATTACCTTGAGTGCCGTAAACTTGCCAAGGTAATACGTAAAGCATTGAAAATACTACCAAGATGTAAAGTATAGAGGTTATGATCAAGGAAAGGATTATTGCTTTTGGAACTTTCCTTTCTCCGTCCTCGACGTCAGGAGTTAAAGTTGCTATAGTGTTAAATCCTGAGTAGGCAAAGAAAGCTAAAGAAGCTCCAGAAAGTATACCTTGAATTCCGTGAGGAGCTATTGGAGTAAAATGGGAAGGAGTAAATTTACCTACAAGAAGGGAAAATGAAATGAAAGAGACAAGTCCTATTATGTTTATAATAACTAGAGCAGTTTCAATTTCTGATGCTAATTTTAATCCTGCCAAGTAAATTAAACCTAGGGCTATTATTAGAGCTCCTGCAATTACATAATCAAGGGAAGGAAAAGGTAAATAACTTGCGAAACCTAGAGCTGTTGCTGCTCCAGAGATAGAATAGGAGATCATCCTCATCCATCCAACTAGAAAGCCTACAGTATCCCCCATAGTCAGCTTTGCAAAGGAATAAACTCCACCCTCAGTGTTAGGGAATTTTGACGCTAACTCAGCACTGTTTAATCCTATGCTCATAGCCAGTAATCCCGTAATTATGAAGGAAAGTAAAGCTCCTGGCCCCGCTAAGTAAATTATGCTTCCAGCCATTACGAATATTCCTGCTCCTATAATATTTCCCAAACCTATTGCCGTAGCCTCAAGTAAGTTAAGTTTTCTTTTCACACTAAGAGAAGCACAGTCTTATCTTAAAAAATTAGAATTCATTAAAATCGTCAACCACAACCAGGTGAGGCGAAGAAAGTACGTTCCTAACTATCCAAAAATCCTTATTTTTATAACAAACTAATTGATAATCCAGCTTTACTCCGTTAAGTTCTTCGCCGAAAGAGTAAAGAATTCTTAGTCCGTTCCTGCCTAAGCATCTTTCGCTAATTATTAAAACGTCTAGGTCGCTTGCTGGGTAATAATTTCCCTTAATCCTGCTACCGTGAAGGATGATAGCCACTTTTCCAAAGGTAGGCCTAATCTTTTCCGCTAATTGAACGAAGAAGCTCTTCTCCAAATTTTATCACCATCATTGCTGTATTTAAGCATTCCTCAGCATCTTCTTTTGTGTAGGAGTATGACAAGTTATACCTTGAGAGTAGATATTCGTTACTTATATCTTTTAATTTATCCCTATTATTCCTTACAAATTCTTCAATAATCTCAAGATCCCCTCTTTTTAACTTTATATAGCTTAGAATTTCTCTAACATCGTAACTGCAGGAAAACTTCCAACCAATGAAATACTAACCCCCTTGATGTATAATTCTGCTGAAAGGCTTGAAAGAAAGCACGCCTCAGAATAAAATAGCGAAATCTTAGCCAATTCCAGGTACCTCCTTGCCTTCTCCATTAGTTCATTAGCCTCGCTATAAACCATGAGATAGTTTATAGTATGAAGAATTTAAACAGTACGCAAACTAAGCCTTAATTCTATTGTTTATACTTTTGAGAGTTCTTAAAGGTAGAATGAAACAAACGTTAATATCAACTATTATTGTTATTTAATGCTTCCTCAATTGAGTTATCTATATCTTCTTGCGTTATGGTTCTGTTAAACCTTACAGTAGTCCATTTTCTCCTATAGGGTTTAACTATTATAATACCTTCCTTTTCGTCTAAAGTGCTATCGACAAAATCACCTTCTTTAATGCCTAATTTTTCTCTCACCTCTAACGGTATAGTAATTTGAAAGTTACTAGTAACCTTTATTTTCATAGTAAAGAATTAATACTATTAGTAGAATATAAATATTTACTGCATTTAAAACGTCTAATGTATTTATTACTGATTTCGTCGAGTCTACGGTTTGAGTACGATTACTTTTATTGAGAAGGCCTTAAAAATCTCTCCTTCACCATATCATATGCTATTTGATCCAAGTTCATGAGTATTAATTAAAATCAATTGTTTCTAACTACTCTTAAAATAGACGTGAAAGTTTAAAAATATCTTAACGTTACAGAGTCTAGCAAATTAACAACGTTAATCTCAAGTTTAATTGATTAAAGATGGCATTATTTTTAAAGTTGGAAGTCGAAATCAATATATGGAGAAAATTCAAGAGTTATTCATTAACGGAGAATGGGTTAAGCCTTCTTCCGAAGAATACCTAAATAAATACAATCCTTCTACAGGAGAACTTTACGGAAAATTTGCCGCCGCATCAAAAGAAGACGTAGATAGAGCTGTAGACGCAGCATATGATGCACAGAAGAAATGGGAGAAATTAACTTCAGTTGAGAGGAGTAAATATCTCTACAGATTAATTGACCTAATAAGACAGGACAGAGAGAGCTTAGAAAACCTATTAATGGACGAAGTAGGAAAACCTAGAAAAGAGGCAGTACAAGAAGTTGATGGAGTTTTAGATCAGTTACAGTATTATGCAGAGTTTGCCAGAAAAATTACCGGTGACGTTGTTGAGGGAACAAAGCCTGAGAGAGTTATATTCCAGTATAAGGTTCCCTACGGCGTAGTCCTTGCCATAACTCCATGGAACTTCCCAGCTGCAATGATAGCTAGAAAAATTGGTCCTGCATTAATTACTGGAAATACTGTAGTTCTAAAGCCTAGCTCAGATACTCCCTTTGTAGCAGGTTGGATAGTTGAGAAAGTAAGACAAGCAGGATTTCCTCCTGGAACTGTTAACCTAATAACCGGCAAAGGAAGCGTTATAGGAGATTACATGACTTCTCACAAGAAAATCTCAGTAATAACCTTGACCGGAGAATCAAGGACTGGAGTTCAAGTAATGAAGTCTGCCTCCTCAATTATGGCTAAATTAATCCTTGAGTTAGGAGGAAAAGCCCCATTCATCGTATGGAAGGATGCTGATTTAGAATTAGCTGCAAAAGTACTTATGTGGGCAAAGTACTGGAACGCCGGCCAATCGTGCATTGCGGCAGAGAGGCTTTACGTTCATGAAGACGTTTACGATAAATTCCTCAATTTATTCATAGAGAAGACCAAGACTCTAAAGATAGGTGAGCCTAGAACCAGTGATATGGGTCCGCTAATAAATGATCAACAATTAAAGAAAGTTTCTGGCTTCGTTGAAGAGGCAGTAAATCAAGGAGCAAAGATATTATACGGCGGAGGTAAACCACAGTTACCTGAAAGGTATTCTAAAGGTTTCTTCTACATGCCTACAATATTAACTGACGTAAGACAGGATATGAGGATATTTAGAGAAGAAATATTTGGCCCAGTAATTGGTGCAATGAAAGTCGGAGACGACTTTGATGAAGTTATAGAATTAGCAAACGATTCAGACTACGGCTTAGCTTCCTACTTATTTACAAAGGACGTTAGCCTAGCTATGAAAGCTGCTAGGGAAATAAAGTTTGGAGAGCTTTACATTAACATGCCAGGACCGGAGGCAACTCAAGGTTATCACACAGGATTTAGAATGTCTGGCCAAGCTGGAGAGAACTCAAGATATGGAGTTGAAGAGTACGTTAAGGTAAAGAACGTATATATAGACTATAGTAAAGATCCTACGGCAGGAGAAGTAATTCCACCTTATACAGATTAAAAAAGACAATATCTTCTTCTTCTTTTTCCTTTAGTAAAAGATTTTTATTCTGGAGGTATTTCTTTGAAAGCTGCCGAAACGTCTATTCCTTCCCTCTTGTGCTTGTACCAAGAGGCGAAATATACTACGATTGCGAATGCGTATGCAGATACCACGAATGTTAAAGTTATCATGTTTACTCCACTAGACGTCATAAAGCCGAATAATGGATTAGTAGCTGCCTCATATGCTAAGTAAGATAAGTATCCTGCAGCGATTATTCCGGCTATCTGGAGTACTCTTTCTTTATTCTTAAATCCATACACTGCTCCTGCTAATACTCCAAAAAGTAAATAGACTGCGCCTAAAATTGTAGTTCCGTAAAGCGATGTGGCTGCAGAGACTGACATTACCGGTACTGCGAGTAGTATTAACGTTATTGTTAAATCTAATAAGTGAGCGTAAACTGGAGAGCCGTACTTATTTACTTCGGAAAACTTCTCCGGCAATACTCTATCGAAGGATAAGGCAAATACGTACCTAGAGAACATTACGACTCCATACGATAAAGTATAGAAGTTCCAGAGTATTACACCCAAGCCTATGATCCACTGTAATACTGGATTAACTGCTAAGGCAATAGCTACTGTCCAGAAGTTATAAATGAAAGTAGGATACGCTGAAATATTAAAGTTATATCCAGCAACGAGGTCCATCTCTAGGAATGCTCCAGTAACTAGTAAGAAAGTTAATAAAGACGCAATGATGATATTAAGTTTCGCAACCTTTTCCGCGTTCCTAAACTCTGCTGAAACTGCTGGTCCTGCGTTGATCCAAGGATATGTATATAACGCAAACATAGGTAAAAGTGCCAATGTTGCAAATATGCTGAAATCTGAAGGGAAGAAAACTTTGCTTGAGGTTGTTGGTATATTAAATGCTGAGGCAAAAGGAGCAATCTTAGTTGTAAAGTCTGAAGCATTAATGCCTATTACTATAATTCCTAGAATTAGAGAAAGGATCGAAAATAATCCTAAACCAGTAACCAGTTTATATCCCCATGATGCCTTCCTTATATTTAAGGCTATTACAATTCCGAAAAATAGTGCTGAAATTCCGTAAAATATTAACCTTTGATCTAAAGTTGGAGAACAATAAGGATTAACGAAAATGTGAGATGCTAAATACAGCAAAGAAGGATTTCCGTCTAACTTGCCAATTACGCAAAGTACTGCATTAACTGATGATGCAGAAAAGAACGCTATTATAGCGAAATATGCTGTACTTTGTATTAAATAAGATAATGCCAAAATTGAACCGAGTCTTCCATCAATGTTTCTAGTTATCCATACATAATCTCCTCCTGTTCTCCTAATTTTTAACGTCATTAGTGTGTAAACGATAATTTGAGGAATTGATAATACGAAAGCCAACACTGATGCTAGCCATAATACTCCTCCTTGAGTAACGTAAGGGGAAATAGACTCGAAGAGAGCTTCTCCTGCAGAGAGGTTTCCTAGATTGAGCATTATTGCATCAGTTAATGAAACATCTTTTATTAACCCAGAACTTTCACGAACGAAAATTTTACTTGAGCTAGCCATAATTAGGCGTAAAAAGAAAGACTTTTAAATTTTTCCGCCGTGATTTTTAAAAAGTATATAAAGGACTAAAAACGTAATTATGGAATACCGGATTTAGCTTCAGAAATTATCCTATCCAATGCGTGTTCAGTGCCTTGCTTAAAATGCTTTGCGTTCCAGCTCTCAGCTAAAGCTAACAAAAGGCTCATTTTAACTCTCCAGCTAGATATTATTTCATTCTCTTTAACTTCTACTATATTATAACCTTTTATAGGGCCAGAAAGATAATTAAACGTAAGTTTTCTATTTTCATCATCAACTATAAGCCTTATTCTACCCTTAGAAGGAAATGCAAACCTCACTACTCCTTCATAAATTCCTTCTGCAACTTTATTAACATGAAGTTCCCTAGTCCCTTTCCAATATTTAGGAATAGAATTTACGTCCTTTACTATATTCCAAACTGCTTGAGGAGAAACATCAAACTTCTTGCTTACGCTGAAGGTTATCATAAAGAATTAAAGTATTTCGCGAATAAAAACGTATTTATGAGTAAGAAACCTGTGAGGAAGCAAAGACCTTATAGGAGGATGCACTTCGGCAGGAAATGATTAAAATATATAACCGCAAGCCCTACACTTATATTTCTTCCCTATTTTAATTACTACAGCATTACCGCATCTAGGACACAAATTTAAGGCAACTCCTCCTTTAATCCTTCTTCCATCAGCTACTATAGTGACGTCCCTATCATGAGATTTCTTTTCTGTGAAAGTAATGTTTTCAACCCCTTCTTCTTTATACCCGCACTTAGGACAAACCATTGAATTTCCTTTAGGTTTCATGTAGGAACCGCATTTTGGACAAAATTTCATACGTTGATGTGGTCTAATTAATTAAAAGCTTTATCATTCAGAAAGCGATATGATCCTGGGAAAATTTTTAATTGCACGTTTCTTAAGTGAGAATATGATAATTAAAGAATGTAAATTTAGTTTTGAAGAATGCGAAAAAATAATAAAAGATAAAATAAAGGAGGTAGGTGAAATATTTGCTGAAATAGACCATTCTAAAAACGCTGAAAAGGTGGGACTTTCATTACCTAAAGATAAGGTCATAATATTCGGCAATCCTAGGGCAGGAACTTTATTAATGCAAGAGAAGATAGAGGTAAGTCTAGATCTTCCACTTAGGATAGCAATTTGGGAAAAGGATGGAAAAACGTTTATACAAACTAAGTTGCCTAGCGAAATAGCTAAAGAATACGGGATTACACATGAGATAATTAAGAAAATGGATAAGGCAGTATATTACGTAATTAGTTCAATAACCTAAAATTTTCACAACATTTAGTAGGTGTAATAATTTTTAATCATGTGGACGTTTCTTTATAGGTATATGCTTGTTATTAAATTGTTGATCTTTATAGTGATATTGGTAAAATAAGGAAAGACGGACTTTAGAGATGGATGAGAATAAATACAATTGGTGTATTATTCATTGCTACCTTAGTTCCGAGCTTTAATAATACTTAGCAGCGTTCCGTAAATATTTAGTAGTTTTTAATCAACTTTAGTTATTGAGTTGTTATATTTCTAGTTTTCAAAGATAGTATAAGGAGTATAGGAGTTACTACTCCTATTACTATGGAAACTGACACCAGAGTACTATAATATTGTATTACATATCCAGCAACTACT
The DNA here is from genome assembly GCF_009729015.1 of Acidianus ambivalens. Classification (NCBI taxonomy): domain Archaea; kingdom Thermoproteati; phylum Thermoproteota; class Thermoprotei; order Sulfolobales; family Sulfolobaceae; genus Acidianus; species Acidianus ambivalens. Next base: position 1,488,920 of record NZ_CP045482.1, read on the forward strand.
ATTGAGGTAAAAAGCCCATTCCAAATGCCTATAAAATACTTAATCGAAGTTTCGTACGTCCTTCCTATTCATCAATTTCTTAACGTTCTCTAACGTTTATCCTCACCGTAAAGAGGACACAATAATATTTTCGTATCTCCTTTATAAATTCCTCTAGCTTCTTTCAATAATTTTTCTATTGAATCTTTCGTCAGCAACTTGGACTAACCTAACAATGCTTTCCCTATATTTTTTTATTTGTTGGGCATCCAAGTTTACTGTTATCAATGCTATTGCAGATCCCCAACTTTCAATTATCCACTTGCCAAGAATAGAGGATAACTTAAATACCGCCTTATTGATTATTTCTGTATTCCAATCCTTATTTCTGACCTCAGAAATTATATCATCTTCCAGGAGAATACCAGAAAGTATTTTTATTGCTTCTTCTGCAGCTTTGTAATATTTTTCTGATGCTTGTAAAGTATCTCCTCTATCCAATAATTCATCAGCCTCCTCTAAGTAAACGTCCGCAGACGTTTTTAGAATTCGCATCATTAACATTATCTTCCCTTAAAATTAAATAGATTGTCATTCTGGTGGAATTTCCTTATATATTAAAGAGAGTTTTATTCCTTGTTTACTCCTAACCTTTTGAGATATTACGTACGTCACTGCACCGGTAATCGGCGGAATGAAAATAGAGATTATGTCAAAGGCAAAGTTTCCTTCGAAAATCACTCCTCCAAATGTAGAGTTAACTATTCCATAATATAATGTAATGAATACTACTGCGGAAAGTGTAATTACTGAAGAAATTGAAGTGTAAAGTACTCTTTTATCTAACTTGTAAAACTTTATTGACGCTATGGCGACGATCAAGTAATTCCATATAACGAACCAAAGTCCGTCAATTGCGAAACTTACTGAATATCCTAAGTACACTTCAACGTAATTGAATATCATTGAAACCAGAAAACTAAGTAGGAGAGCGTTGAAGGGAACACCTCTTTTGACATCAGCTAAAAATGCAGGCAATAATCTATCAAAAGATAAGGAGAATAAAATCCTTGAGGAGGCTCCTACATTAATCATTGCGTAAAGTAAGTACCAACTAAGCGCCGTCACGAATATAAACATGACTATTGCGGGATAATGAATGAAAGGCAACACTCCGAAGGAAAGAAGGGATGAAGTAGAAATTGGTAAATTCCAGCCAGAGATAACTGCCGAAACGTAGTTTTCCTTGCCAATTCCTATTTCTAGAGAAATTATTAAAAGTAATGCGAAAATTGTTGCAACAGTGTAAGATAATAAATACCCGGCTAGGAAACTTTTCCTACTCTTCTTTATTTCTCCCGCAAAAAACGAAGGAGCGTTAGCAAATGCAAATAATGACAGCACGAAGATAGAGGACAACGCAAAAGTTTGAGTATTTAATTTAGGATCTAGGCTAACTCCTGCATAATGGAAGGTAAGTAGTCCATAAATCATTATTACCGTACCTATTATCTGCAGGAAAGTTAAATAACGGAAAGTCCTTGCATAATATCTTTCGGAAGACGAGAGAAGGAAAGCTATTAGCACAATTAAAGTAGTAGTAATAAACAAATTCACAGGAGAAGAAAGTATTGAATTTGCAAAATTGATTAACGCCTCATTGCCTAGGCTGTAACCTATTGCTTGTAACCCTGGGACTATGACCATTATTACTTCAAGCATTGCTAACACGGGGAAGCCCATCATAAAGGACATCAACAAAGACATTCCTAAAATGCTCCCTGCAAAGGGTCCGAAAGCTCTGGAAACGTAAATGTAATCTCCTGCTGACCTAGGGATTAATGCATTAAGTAAATAATAATTGAGAACGAGCGGAATCATTAGTACTGCTCCAAGAATTACTGACAATATCCAGCTGGAGTTTGGCAAGAACGCTGAGACGAAAAGAGGATAAGAAACTCCAGCAGCAGGGCCTAGGAAGGAAAAGTTTAATGCGAAAGCATCTACTGCACCGAACTCCTTAACTAATCCCGTGGATTCTCTTAAGAACTTCATAAGCTTAAGTTGAATCTTCTACTTAAAAGATTAGGGTAGTTAAATTCCAAGAGATCTACTAATCTCTTCCCCAACTTCTTCTATTTCATCAGCAGTTATTTCTGCCCAGTACTTACGAGGAATTATTTCTATTGTACTTTCATCTTTTACTCTTATTAGGGCATGATCTCTTTCTTTTATGCCAGCACGCTCTGCAATATCTTTTGGGATACAAATGGTGTTATCCTTAGTTGCTTTCACTATTATAATTGCTGTATTTAACACAAGGATTAATAAACGCTCTAAATTAGCTCTGAACTATATATTACTATATAGTTTATATAACTTATATAGAGAAATATATACATAATGTACATTATATATTCAGAAGTTTTCATAATAAAAGCTTAAATTCATTAGTAAGAAAAAACATATTATGGCTGGCAAGTTTTTATTCATAACTAAAGATAAGAAATTTTTATTCGATGGAAAAGTGAGGGAAGTTAAGAAAGAGTTGCAAGATTTGGACGGAATGGAAATAAGGTTTGCCAGGCCAATGATTGTTTATGAACTAGATGGAGTAAATTTGAATTATTTTGTAAAAAATTATGGTCACCTCGCCGTTGGTGATTATACCGTATTAGACTTAGTTGATTTACTTGAGGAGAATAACTTCATCCTTTACGTAGATCATGAGAAGAGAAAAGTTGAAGTTTTCGTACAAGGTAAGGATGAAACTATTACTTTACCTTATTATACGTTAGACTTCTTAAGGTATTTATTGGCTAAAACTTCCAGAGGAGTATTATTAGAGAGCACAACTTTTGACTTAATAGACGAAAATTAAATTTCGCGAGATGCAAAGAATTCTTAAATCGAACTGAAAGTATGCTTAAGATTTAAAATATGTTGAACGAAAATAGCATATGGCAAATTTGACGTTATTCAAGGCTCTTCTATTAATAGGTTTTGAAAAAGTCGCTCCTCGTACATTAAAGCGGGGAGACGTTACTATTACAGTAACCTTCATTCCTAACGTTAAGTGGATTGTAAGATTACCTCACATAACTTATGAGCTTTCTACTCAAAAAGAGGTTTTACACAAGTTAGTGCATGAAGGAATAATTTCAAGAAAAGAATTGGAATATCTAGCGTCAATAGGATTGGACATAGCTAAGGAGGAAATAGTGCAAAGCGAGGAAATAACTACTGGAAGTTTAATTGATGTGAGGAGAGCTTTCATAACTCAAGTTATAATGCCTAGGTTGGAAATCTTGTTAAGAACTAACGGAATGAAATGCCCGGTTTGCGGTAAAAGGTTCAGGAGTACTACAGAATTTTATAACCACTTAAATACTACAGAAGTGAGAGCTGAAGAGCATAAGAAAATCCTTGAAGGTATATATGAAGAAGTTACCGGAATTAAACCTTAAGTTGAAAAGCTTTAGATTATTTTTAGTAATTCTTTAAAAATGAATGCACTAGGTCTAGGGTTTAAGTTAATATCATAAAGTCCAAATTTCATTTTATAACCAAAATTCCATTCAAAATTATCGTAAAGAGACCAGTACATATAAGCCTCAACATTAACTCCTGACTTTTTAATAGCGTTAACATGGTCTATTATAAACCTAGGCCTAATCTTATCCTTCTCGTCAGCAACTCCGTTTTCCGTTACCAATATAGGCTTACCAAAGCTAGATACCTTCTTAAGTACGTCAGTTAATCCTTCAGGATAAACCTCCCATCCGTAGTCGGAGACATCTCTGCCTTCCCTAGACCCAAATTGGCAGAAAGGACCATAGCCTTCTAGAGGAATGCCTTTCTCGTCAGTGACCAACCTTGTATAGTAATTTACGCCTAGCCAATCAAAATCTATCTTCCTCAAAAATTCAAAGATTTCATTTTCAACTGCCGAAGACCCTTGTACCGCAGGGATATTATATACTATTCCTACCTTCTCACCTTTCAATTCATTATAGACCTCTTGATGAGCCCTTATTACGTTATTCAAGCTGGTCTCATAAGCTTTCCTACTACTTATTCCAGGAGGGAAAATTCCTTGAAGATAAGCAAAAGTTACTAGCAAATTAGGCTCATTAAAAGTACACCATAGATCTGCATATTCTGAAAAATTATCGTGAATGAACCTCGAAAATTTAACAAATTCTTCTACGGTAGAGGATGAATACCAACCTAAAGGACCTTGAGTTAATAAAGAATCTCTAGCTACGATTGGATCGTGAATCCATAGAGGTAAATCAAAGTGGTTTAAACAGAGTATTACTTCAAATCCTTTATCCTTAAGGTCTTTTAATATTTCCTTATATTTAGATAGAGCTTCTTGAGAAACCTTATCCTTTGAAGGAAATAATCTGCCCCAGCTCAAGTTCATTCTCCAAATGCTTGCGTTTAGGTTTACTGCGAGGCTGTGCACTTCCCTATATCTAGACAAGTAAAAGTTCTTTGTAGGTAGTTCTCCAACAACTTTTTTGCTGGAAAGATTTACGTAATCAGTTAGCCATAAGTACCAATCTGAGTTCTGATTTAACTCCTCAAACTGGAATGATGAAATGGAAAATCCGAACTTCATTAAAAATAAAAAGACAATGCCTTATTATTAAATTACCTTTAATCCTTTCTCAACAAAAACTGCTATAATTGCTACTAAGAGAATTAACGGTAATAGTATGAATTCTGGCTGTGTGCTGTACTCTATCTTATCTATTTTTATAAAGCATTCTCCTCCTTGCTCAACTGTTGTTTTCTGAATTAGGAAGCCATGATGATTGATAGGTATTATCGCATCACCTACCTCTCCGCTGGTTACTTGTGAGTATAAGCAAACTTCAATTTTTCCAGAAATTCCCTGTAGAGCTACTATATTTATCCCAGGGTATAGTTTTACGATCTTACATACGCAATAGGTTCCATTACTTGCTACAACGTTCAAGGTTACCTTGCAGTGTAATCCATTATTAATTATTACGACTACACCGTTAAATCCCTCTATTACACACTTTATGTCAATTTTTGAGAATTGAGCTTTAACAGAATTAACTATTGTACTAGTGTAAAGTAATGCTTGCTCCTTAAACCACACTGGACCGTGAGCAGGAGAACCAGTTTGCCATGTCCAATCGCTCCCTTCAGCTATGTATAAGTAATTCCATAATGAGTAAAGTAAGTTAGTAGAGTTTGGAGTATCATTAAATAATAATGGAACTTCTGGTGAAAGTTCTTTGCCTAAAACTACCGTGTAAGCTACTAAATATTCTCTAGCTAAAGATAGGTTCTGCCAAATTTCAATTTTACATTGGCAACCATTGTTCCAGTAGTCTAAATTAAGATCCCACGAGTTAACTGGTAAATTAGTAATTACCGCTGTTGGCTTATGAGTTTTTATTGCCTCATAAGCAGTTTGTGTAATAAGCCATTTTCCTTGACACTGAGATAGTGACGAATATATTGCATAAAGATCTGCAGGTCCTGTAGTTGGATTGAATATTAATGGATTTTCACCATCTAGAGCTACAGTAACTACTCCTCCAGGGTGGGACATGTAGATTTGCGCTAATTGTTGTATCAATTCTCTGGCAGTGAGCTGAGGAGATTGACTGAAGAACTTGAATCCGAATTCGTTGGATAGAGTTGTATTTCTGAATAAGACATATATTGTTTGACCCAAGTTATTCTCAACGATAAATGGTTCGTCTGGGTTAATAGTTCCGTTTACTACAGTTACGTATGGTAAAAACGCTTCGCAGTCTAGGATTGTATATGAGATATTACTCTCGTTATAAATACCTACAAGGGCCATACAGAAAGCCATTTCTGGAGTCCAAGTACCATTAGCACAAACTCCAAACACAGTCTTGGTCATGTTTTTGCCCATTAGTATTTGAGTTTCTACATCACTCCAATAACCGTCTTCTAGTAATAGAGGTTGTAACGGATGATAAAATGGTACTGTAAGTACGTCAACTTTGCCTTCTCTCACTAATTTCTTAAATAGATTGAGAGTATAGTTAACTGCAAGAAGATCATGAGTAACGTTAATGCCAAAATTAGAGGTAAATGTTGCATTTTTCTCGTGTAATATAGTTTCCCATTGATAAAGCAGAACTGGCGTAAAGTCGATAGTTACTGCGACATTGAATTGATTTATGAGCATTGCTTGTAACTCGTATGAACCTACAAGCTGTTCGTTCCAATAAAAGTCTTGCCCAGTGTGTAACCAAACCCAAGGCTGTTCCCAAGAGCCATTTGGAGCTACGTATAATGGTTGATGCATATTCCATACTAATACGAAACTTAACGGTTCTTTATCAGTTGTATTTAATACATACAGTGCAGGTAATTGCGAAACTCTACACAAGGAGTTATTATAATAAATCTTTAATGTTGGATAGTAAATTCCTTGCGGAATGCAATTTGTATTAAATGTTAAATTTACTATATTTACTCCAGGATTTAAGTTAACTGTGTAAGTATGTGAAATAGAGCCTATGAGCAAGCAGAAAGAGGGCTGGATTACTTTGCCATATTCATTGTTTAAATAAATAGAGATTGTTACTTCTTCTCCTTCAGTGTAAACGTATCTACTATAGGTAGAATTTATGATAAAAATTGGAGAATATACATCTTGAATATAAAAGTTAGTGCAAGATGCGTTATGAATCCATGTGTTTAGAGTTTGATCATGATACACCCACTGAACCCACTGGCCTCGTTCGAATGGACCTATAATGATAGAATAGTTACCCCATAATGGGTTATATTTGCATTTCCTCACAAGTTATATTACTCCATGGTAAACCTGTTTGAGGTCCAGTGGTTAGTCCGTAATGAATAAATAGTTCGTCAGGAGCTCTACCTATTGTTGTAATTAATATTGAGCCGTTTGGAAGAACTGTAGCATAAGTCTGTCCAACGTTAGTCGGATTTACTTCTAAGTTCCAATTCCAAAACGGATGGCAATCGTAGTTTATCCACTGTCCTGTAGTATTATCATAAAATACCCACGCTATCCACGTTCCGTTATTGAACGGATCTATAGTTACTGTAAAATTACTTCCGTCCCACGACATTTCCTTATTAAAAACTTCCATCCATGGCTGTTGAGGGCCATTCTCTATACCGTAGTGTAAGATTACAGTGTTAGACTTACATATTCCGGATATATAAATTGTAACATATCCGGAGGAAGTTACATTAAAGTTTACTTTGTATCCTTGGGACTGAGCTAGCATTAACGTAGATGATAAACTTATCAATAAAATCATAAAAATGATATATGTAAAAATTCTGTGTTTCATTTGTATCATGTAAAACTTAATGGATTGGAAATAAAGTTTTCTTTCAAAAAGTTAAGTAAATTAGTAGGTTATATAAAGTTTTTAATCTTATCTTGAGAATTCCTATACACCTATCGTGGATTTTTTATATAAAAATTGACTAATTACATTCCAATATTTACTTTTTATATAAGAATTTGTTATATGTTTATATAGATACATAGCCTATAAAATTACTCCAACAATAATAACCAACATTAATATATAGTTATAGTTCTTAAGTTGTACAACAAAATTTAAAACATATTATACCCATAATTTTCTTGTAGGTGTAAATTAATGAAAGATGGAAAGAATTCCAAGCTAGCCTTATCTAAAATAACTGCTGCGGTAATAGTTGTAATAATAATTATAGCTGCAGTAGCGGTATTTTACTTGCTTATTAAACCACCGTCAAGTGTAACACCAACCACTACGTCAACAAAACCTTCCGTTAGTGGACCTTTAAACATAACAAATGCTACTGACTTAATGAAATTAGTAGGTCTTAATTCTACACCTTCTTCGCCAGTAACTATAACAGTTTGGAATAGTTACAGCACTTCCGAGAATCAAGCTTTCAACCAAACTTTAGCTCAGTTTGAAAAAGAGTTTCCATGGATACATGTGGACGTAACTTATGGAGTAGGTGTAGGATGCTCTCAATTTGAAGAAGCGGCAAAAGGTCATGACGCTCCTATAGTATATAGGGATACTTCAAATTCTGGAGGTGCACTATTCTGTGCAGGGCTTTTACTAAACTTGAGTGAATATTTACCTCCTCAAGTATTTTCATTATATCTTAATTGCTCTATATCCGATTGGTCAATAGGAAAGGCAGTTTATGGTCTTCCAGACGATATAAACTACATCGTGATGTTCTATAATAAGCAATACGTGCCTTATGCACCAAATACAACTTGCGAAATGGTAAAAATTGCTGAGGAAGTTAATACAACAGATCATGTGTGGGGAATTGCATACGGTGCGAGTGATGAGTATGGATATAGATTTGCCGCGTGGTTTGCAGGATTTGGAGGACAAATATTTACTACTCAAAACGGTCAAGTAGTTCCTGCGTTAAATTCCACGGCTATGGTTGACGCACTAAACTTCTGGTATAATCTAACTTATGATTTACACATTAATTATTTAGCACCATCTACTGGTGCTGGAGGAGCGGAAGGAGAATTATTTGAGGCTGGAAAAGCTGCTATCATATTTGACGGGCCTTGGGATCTCAACGCTTACTTACAGGCTTTAGGTTCAAACTTAGGTGCAGCACCATTACCAGTAGTAAGTCAAACTGGAATAAGGGCTGAGCCTTTCTTAGGAGCTACTGGTTGGATGATATCTAATCCATCAGTTAGCGGAGCAACGCCTTTGCAAATTAAGGCAGCATTAATATTCATATTATTTGTAACTAATTGCCAATCCGATTATAGATTATGGTGTATAGCCCACGATATTCCAGCTAATAAAATAGCTTATAATGAGGCTATGGCAGAGTTAAAAGCAGGAAAATTAACGCCATCCTACTTGAATCAAATAATGGAAGGAATTTTAGAGCAAGCCCAATATACGCAAAAGTTCCCCAATATACCACAAATGGCGTATTATTGGAATTCATTCCACACTGCAGCCAGTGAATTTTTCGCTCAGCAGATAAATGCACAGACTGCCGCTCAAACTATGGAGAGCAACTTTATCAACTGCTTAAAGAAGAACGGTTTGTTATCTTCTTCGTTTGAAATACTTCCATTACCTCCAGCGTTAATTGATGCAATACTCTTGCTATTATCAGTATTTATGATTCCAGAGATAAAATATAAGGTGAAAGCTTTATGACTAGCTCAAAAAATGGTAAAAATGAAGATAATGGTTTTTTATATATTCTCCCCATATTAATTCTCACAATTTTCGTATTTATTTTACCTTTAGTTTATGCATTATATATTTCCTTTACTAATATGAATTTATTTCATTTATTCAACTATAATATTGTTGGATTGAAGAATTATGCTATAATTTTTGAATGCGGGTACTTTTGGGAACTAATTAAGAATACTTTAATCTGGACTTTAGGTAGTCTAGTTACTATGATGAGTCTAGGGTTTTTATTAGCATTGATATTAAATCAGAGAGATCTTAAGGGTAAATCGATATTTTATGCTTTCCTTATCTTACCTTGGGCGTTTCCCGGGTTTATATCTCTTCTAATTTGGCAGGGACTCTGGGTCGATCCTTACGGAATGATGAATAAGTTAATTTTACCTATGTTGCATTTACCTAGGATTAATTCATTAATTTCAACTACTGACGCTTGGATAGAATTAATTTTAACCAATGACTGGCTATCTTTCCCGTACTTTATGACTGTATTTTATTCTTCCCTGCAGAGCATACCTCATGAACTTTACGATCTTGCAGAATTAGATGGAGCAGGTACATTAACTAAATTCTTCAGAATTACTTTGCCTTCACTTAAGAGAACTATAGCTTTCGTTTTCATAACGAGTTTTGTATTTACGTGGAACAACTTTTATCCAATATTTATCCTAACAGGTGGCGGTCCAGGAATTTCCACAGAAACGTTCATAGTTTATGCTTATGAAGAAGCATTTGACTACAGTAATTTTGCCTTAGCTTCAGCATGGTCAGTAATATCTACGATATTCGTAATAATTTTAGGCTTAATTGTAATAAAATATACTCATATATTAGATTCGTTTAGTTAAGGTGATATAAATGAAACTCTTTAAGTATATTAGATTGGCAATTTCATATGCAATTTTAATATTCATGGTTCTTTTTTCCGTATTTCCATTATATTATATAATAATGACCTCTTTAAGTAACGCTCCTAATTTAATATCCTTAGATGTTTCAGATTTGTTTCCTAAACATATTTACTTTACCGCTTATAGGGAATTATTAACAGCTAATTACTATGGCGGAAGCTTTCCTTTATGGATTAGGAATAGCATAATTTTAGCATCTTCTACTGCGCTTATTTCCATTCTGCTTGCAATGCTAACTGGTTATGCTCTGTCTAGGTTGAATATTCCAGCAAAGAAAACCTTAGCAGCGTTTATTTATATAGTAACGTTTTTCCCTTACACGGCTACAGCAGTTCCATTATATCTAATGTTTGCAAAATTCCATATGTTAAATTATATAGGTTTAATTATAGCCTATACGCCAGGAACTTCAATATTCGCGGCATTCTTAGCAAAGCTTGCAATAGATTCTATTCCACCGTCGTATGAGGAAATAGCTATGGTTGATGGACTTTCTAGATTTCAAGTATTTCTAAGGATTGTTATGAGACTTGCATTACCAATAGTTGCTTTAACAGCTATACTTAGCTTTTCAGGAGCTTATTTAGATTTTGCGTTAGCTTATGCATTCTTATTACCACATATAAGTGAGTGGACTGCAACTATTGGACTATATTACGCTGCAGGACTTTTAAACTACGCTAGTGCTCCGGCATATAACCTCTTTGCCGCAGGCTCTGTTATAATGGGAATCCCATTAACGGCACTATTTATTGCTTCGCAAAGGATGATGACTAGGGCTTATAGTACTTTAGCTGGGGTGAAGTAAATGGCTCACGTAAAGCTAGAGGATATATGGAAGATATATAAGGAAAAGAAGAAGACGGTTGAAGTACTTAGGGGCATAAATCTGGAGATAGAGAAAGGAGATTTCGTAGTCATTTTAGGACCTTCGGGAGAAGGTAAGACTACTATACTAAGGATAATAGCTGGATTACTTAAACAAGATAAAGGTCACGTTTACTTAAGAGGAAAACTGGCAGACGATATGTCACCTAAAGATAGAAATATTGCCATGGTACCACAAAACTATGCTGTATATCCTTTCATGAACGTTTTTGATAACATAGCATTTCCATTAAAGATAGAGCACGTGCCTAAGGAAGAAATAAGAAAAAGAGTCTTAGAAGTAGCAGAAATGTTAAAAATCGATAATTTACTTGATAGAAAGCCTTCACAGCTGAGCGGAGGACAGTTACAGAGAGTCGCAATAGCTAGAGCTCTAGTTAAAAATGCGGATATAATATTAATGGACGAACCATTGTCAAACCTAGATGCCCAGGTTAGAGTATTAGCTAGAGAAGAGCTAAAAGAGTTGCAACAAAAGCTAGGGCCAACAATTATATACGTAACTCATGATCAAGCAGAGGCACTTAGCTTAGCTACTAAATTAGCACTTCTTCATGATGGAAAAATACAAGCTTACGGAGATCCTCTTGAATTATATGGACAGCCCAATAATTCTTGGGTAGCAAGTTTTCTTGGAAATCCTGCTATGAACTTAATAAGATCTGAAATAGCCGGTGAGAAGATTGAATTTGATGGGCAAGCAATACCTTTGCCTGAGAGGTTTAAAGGGATTATTAACTCAAACAAGGTAATTCTTGGTATAAGGCCTGAGAATATCGAAATATCACAAGATGGTGACATTGAAGGAGTAGTAGAGCTAGTAGAAAAACTTGGAAGTTTTACAATCACTCACGTAAGAGTAGGAAATGATATAATAAAGGTAATTGATAAGGCGTTCATAAAGAGGGAAAAAGGAGAGAAGGTTAAGTTGAAATTCGATTATAGCAGAATTGAACTATTTGATGCAGAATCTGGAGTCAACTTGATGATTAAAAATGGATAACAGAAAAAAGAAGAGGATAGTTAAAGTTATAATATTGCTTTTCATCCTTTTGCTTTCTTTTCCAGGTTTTTTCGTAATAGATACAAGTTCTGAAAGTTGTTATTCTAACCCTTATTATCCATCTTATTTATTGTTAAGTAACTGGAAGAATATTTCAGTTTGGATTCCTACCGGAATACAAGTTATAAATAGAGAACTTAATGGCTTTCCGCAATACAATGCATCAATAAGAAATGTATTTCTAGGAGGAATAGGTATACTTAATCTTACTGTTTGCCTTGGAATTAATACAAAGAAAGCCTATCTTCAACTTAACAACACTGTGTTGCTAGAATGTAATAATTCAGTCTGTATAATACTTCCTCCTTATACTAGTTATTTGTTACTCATCCTAAGCGTAAAAACTCCTTTCAACATTACTATAAAGTCAAATTCTTCTTGGCTGGCTCAGGATAACGAGTTCAAGAATAACATCTCTTGGTTAATATCAAATGGGAGTGTAATAATAAAGCGTACTAACTTAATTCTCTCTTTCCAAAAGACAGGAGAGTATTATGCAGAGATCTCACTACTTGTGCCTCCTTACGAAAACATATCTCACCTACTGTTGCTGAACAATGAAGCTGTTAAATCGTGGTTGGGTAAAAGCGTTACTCCTAAATATTTACCTAAATCTTTATTGAGAGAATATTATTTATCTTTACTTTTAATAAAGGACGATCAAAATCCCTATTTAGGAGATTTTGCAGCTTCTCCTTCTCCAATATATCTTTATTCATGGGTTAGAGACTCTTCTTTTGCAGCTTTAGCATTACAAGAGTCTGGGCATTATTATTCAGCTTTAAAATATTGGCTATGGATGGCTAATGCTACTTCAATGGGTAACGGAACATGGTATACGAGATACAACTTCTATACTGGAAAGCCTTGCATAGGATTTGGAATACCAGAATTAGACAGTCTAGGTTTATTTGAAATTGGAGTATACAATTTTTACATTCTTACGCACAACGTTTCTTTCCTAGACGAGGTTAAGCCTAGGCTGTGCGAAATAATAAAGTATCAAACCTATGAAATTCTCGAATCTAAATTCCACTTAGTTCCCGAAGACTTAAGCGTATGGGAAGATAGGTTAGCTTATCACTTCTGGACACAATCCTTTAACGATCTAGGTCTGTACGATATGGAAAAACTGGGGTTTAATGTTAGTTATGAGGAAAAATTGTTAAATGAAAGTATATTGAAATATTTCTGGAAAAATGGATATTTCGCCTCAGCTCTAGGAGAATCTGTACTCTATGAAGAAAATGGAGAAGTAGAAGTATTATGTCCATTACCGCCTGCAATAGATTCGTCAACGCTACTACCACTAGATATGGGTTATTTACATTTGGATTCAAATTATACTAATCAAGACTTTAACTCTGTAGTCTCTAACCTAACAGTTAATGGAGGGCTTTCGAGATTCCCTGACGACCTTTATCATTATTCCGAGTCTCTGTATGATAGTTGTGAGTCCAGCCCTCCTTGGATTATTACTACAATGTTTGAGGCGTTGTATTATGCAGAAAAAGGTGAGACTAACTCTTCTATTAGACTATTATGTTGGGCATATAATCATTCCCAACAAGGATTATTGCCAGAAGCGGTAGCCCCTGTAAAGGGATACCCATTGCCTACAACTTCTCCTCTCACGTGGTCTTCAGCTATGTTTATCATAGTCTCTCTCAGTCTTAAGCCTCAAATAACTACGACTACTAACATAACTCCTACTAATGGATTTATATTGTATTCAATCATAGTATTAGCAATTATTACTATAAGTGTAATAATATATAGAAAAATTATTTTACATTCCCGGCATTCCTGACATTCCTGGATATCCGCCTTCTTGCTGTTGCGGCTGTTGCTTTGCTGGAGCTGCAGCAATTAAGTCATCAATTTTTAATATTGCTGTTGCGGCTTCAGTTGCACCTTTCAATACTTGTTCTTTAACCTTTAGAGAATCAACAACCTTAATCTTAGTCATGTCTTCAACCAGTTTACCCTGCATTACGTCGACTCCGCTCTTATCTAAGCCTTTTGCGTGCATTGTCCTTAAGTTAACCAAGGCCTCTGTAGGATCTAATCCGGCAGTTTCTGCTAAAGTCACAGCGATTTCCTCTAATGCGTTAGCGTATGCCTCTAATGCCAACTGTTCCTTTCCTGGTAATGTTTCTTTTCTAAGTCTCATTGCTAGTTCTTCCTCAAATGCTCCTCCGCCGGCAACTACATAAGGATATATTATTACGTTCCTTACTGAATTTAATACATCGTTTAAGCTCCTCTCAACTTCATCCATAGCAATGTCAGTTGCTCCTCTTATTAATATGGTAACTACTTTAGCGTTTTTCACTCCTTCAATGAATATTGCCTTATCTTTTCCTACTGTCCTTTCTTCAACTACCTTTGCATAGCCTAAAGCTGAGGAATCCAAATCCATTTCAGAACTTATTATTGTTGCTCCGGTAGTCTTTGCTATTTTCTCTAGGTCACTCCTACTAACGTTTTTGATTCCCATGATCTTCTTTTTAGCTAAGAAATATTGTGCAATATCGTCCATTCCTTTTTGGCATATAACAACGTTGGCTCCAGTAGCAGCTATCTTATCTACAATACCCCTTAAGTACTTTGCTTGTTCATCAAGTGCAGCTTTAATTTGCTCAGGAGAGGTCAAACTTAGCTTTGAGGAAATTTCCGTCTTCTGAACTTCTAATGGAAAATCTATTACCGCGATCTTAGCTTCATCAATCCTCCTAGGCATTCCTTCGTGGGCAACTTCCTTATCTAGTACGAAACCTTTAATTAACTCTGTATCTTCTACGGATTCTCCTCTCTTCTTTACCATTTTTATGTTACTTAAATCAATGACGTATTCGTCTCCTACTTTATCCATTACTGAGAGCACTGCATCAATAGATAGGTCTATTATCTTATCTAGTTCTTCGCCTTCAGAGAAGAACTTACTTGAGAGTGTTGTATATGCTACTTCTCTTAAATAATTTCTATCCTCTGGATTTATTTTTATTGCTATTTCCTTCGAGATCGCTAACGCCTTGTCTAAGGCTTTCTTAAATCCTTCAATAATAGTAGTGGGATGAATATTTTGGTCTAGAAGTTTTCCTGCCTCATCTAGAAGGAAACCTGAAAGTACTACTGCAGTAGTTGTACCATCTCCAACTTCAGAATCTTGAACTTTTGCAGTTTCTACAACTATCCTTGCAGCTGGATGCTGAACTTCTAAATCCTTGACTATTGTAGCTCCGTCGTTTGTTATTGTAATATCGTTTGTTGAAGACACCATCATTTTGTCTAATCCTCTTGGTCCTAAGGAGGTCTTTAGCATTTCTGCTAGAGTCCTTACTGCAGTTATGTTTGAAAGAATTACGTCCTTTCCTGATTCTCTGCTTGTGTTTTCTCTGAATATTGAAGCCAAATTCTCACGGGGTAACATTAGTATTGGTTATATAAATAACTGTTCATCAAGTTGAAGGAAGAGATGTGAGAAGCTTAATAGTGAAGTATTTTTGTTTGTTTGTTTTTCTTCTTTCTTTCTCTCTTCTTTTCCTTCTTTAGTAATTACTATTTATCATTACTCGTGACTTTCATATAATTTTTCTCTATCTAAGATAACCATAACTATGTTGAACTACTTTTATAACTATATAAATTAACGATTAAATCATGATAAGAAAAGTTTCTGGCTTAATACAAGGTAAATATACTTATGACGGTGCAGGAGTTAAATTATACAGGGTTTTTGGAGGTACGTCAACTTATCATCTGACAGATCCTTTTCTACTCTTGGATTTCTTCGGCTCATCAAACGTAGAAGATTACATTAACGGATTTCCTTGGCACCCTCATAGGGGAATAGAAACTGTAACTTACTTATTACAAGGTAAGGTAGAGCATGAAGACAGTGAAGGAAATAAAGGAGTTATTTACCCCGGAGAAGCACAGTGGATGACCGCAGGAAGCGGAATATTTCATCAAGAAATGCCAAAGCCTCTTGACGAGAGTGACATTTTGCACACTCCTATTTTAACTACTGAAAATAAAGGACTACAATTGTGGATAAATCTTCCGGCTAATAAGAAAATGACATCTCCTATATATAGAGATATAAGGAGAATTCCTAAGGTAAAAATAGATAAAGGCGAGGTTAAGGTCCTTTCAGGGGAATTCATGGGAGTCGAAGGCCCAGTAAATGCAGGGATTGATGTCGATCCTACTTACCTTGATATAAAACTTGAGGAGGAAGGAGAATTTCGTCATGGTGTTCATCCTAAATATACAGTATTAGCGTTTATAATAGAAGGTTCTATTGATTTCCCTGTAAAAGTAGGAGAAGGTAATTTGCTAATATTTGATGATGGGGATGAAATTTACATAAAATCTAAAGGTGGAGCTAGGCTAATTTTACTTTCCGGTAAACCTCTTAGAGAAGAAATAGCTTGGTATGGGCCTATAGTTATGAATACTGAGGAGCAAATTATTGAGGCATTAAACGATTTGAGGAGGGGAACATTTGTTAAAAATAAGAAAGTAGAAAGAATAACTTACTGATCGCCAAAATTTACGATACATCTAAATAAGGAATAGACTTTAAGGTAAGCTTGAAAGATAGAATATAAACCTCACCTTAAAACTTTAAGTTATTCTAAAAAATTAACGATCAGACTGACTGAGTTTTTATTTCCTCTTGCTTTCTTGGTAGTGTGGTCGTAATTACTGGCTTTAGTTCGTCTTCAATTACTTCACCTAAGTAAAGTGTTGATCTTAAAACTGACGAGAAATATCCCCTTAAGTCTGAAGTTGAGGAATAAATTGCTCCTTCTAGTGATGATAACGCATTCATTACTTTTTCATTTCCAATAGCTCTTAAGTCTTCCCTTAATATTTCAAAGTTTTTGATTAAGTATTTTTGTACATCCTCACTTATTCCTAGGTATGAAGGAATAGAGGAAAGATCTCCGCCTTTATCTATGGCTAATAATGACATTCTACTTATGTTTTCAATTCTTTCTAAATACCTTCCTGCCCAAAATACTTTATAAGCAAGGCTTTTAATCAATTTTTTTCACCATAACTGTGAGTTTTTTAAGCCAACCTTTTCCTTTACTTACAAAAGTGCCTAGAATTGGAGGTGTGTCATAATAATCCCTGCCTATTGCGAACTTAACGTAGGCAATATTATAGAACCTTCTCCTAGTAGGATCCACAGGAATCCATCCTGAAGGCGATTTAAACTCTACCCAAGCGTGAGTACTTATAGGGTTATCGTTAACTAAGCCCATTACATATCTAGCAGGTATTCCGGAGGCCCTAAGTATCCCTATAGTAACTTGAGCAAAATCCTGACAAACTCCCATGCCTAGTTCAAAGCTTTCCTTTGCAGTTGTATCAACGTTAGTTACTCCTTCCTTATATCTTAATCTACTCCTTACGAATTCTACGGTATTTTTAACAAGGTCGTCTAAGCTTTTGGAGGATTTTAACAACTCTTTAGCTATTGGTTTAAAATACTCAACATCTATTAACCTACTAGAATTTAGGAATACCCCGTCCTCAATCTGACAAGGTAGCATACAATCCTCCATTTCCTTCAACTTGACATTTACAGAACTTTCACTTCTAATTACTAAGGAATAATGAGGTTCTATTACCTTAATCCTGTACACTATATTGCCGAACATGTCCTTGTATCTTGTCTTGTATCCTTTAGGTTCAGTGTCAACGTTCTCTTCCAACAATTCTTGGTTATCGCCATCGTAAGGCACAATCTTTAGTGTGTTATCATTACTGGTTACAACGTCCTCGTACTCATACTTAGCTTCATAAAGTACGTGAAACTTTAAACTATCCATAGAGGCTTCACCAAACCTCCAGAGGAATTATTAGTAACTCTACTGCCAACTGGGGCTACCCTACTTAAGATTGAAGTCGATGAGTCATTAACAAAAACGAAGAACCTCAAATCAGCATAAGCTTGATAAAACGAATCGCCTATTGCAGATATTACTGTATCGAAATCAAGAAGTTCTTGAGCCATGAATTCCTCAGGAGATTTCCTCACTTCATTGAGCACTTTCTTCTTCTCCTCTTCGCTCATATCATGTAAAACAAAAGTTCCTGACCCACCGTAGCCTTCTCTCCTTTTTATTACCATATTCTTTATCTTCTCCTCTATGTCTTCTTTTGTTGTACCTATAGGGAATGAGAACGGTTGCCTAACTCCTTCTTTTATTCCTAACTCCTCCATTATTTGTGGCATAAAGCAAAAGGTTATTTTATCGTCTGCTATTCCTGTCCCAGGAGCATTAACTATATTAACCCAACCCCTTAGGTAAGCATTCATCAAACCTGGAGTTAAAAAGTCCAAATCCTCTATTCTCCTATAAATAACGTCGACGTGGACTTCTCCTTCAAGGGTAGAGACTGTAACTTCTCCCTCCCTTATGTTAATATCTGACGGCTCAACAAGAAGAAGGTTGAGTTTATCGGAGTAGAACTTATGCTCAAAGTATGCGGAATTCAATGTACCGTCAGTTAATATTGCAATTACCGGGTCCCTAGTATCAGAAGCAGAGGTTAAAGTTTTCTTTAATTTTTCTAATCCGTCGCCTTCATTTCCTTTAACTGAAAATTTATCTCCAAGAACCTTTTCTGTAAGTTCATGAGCCTTTATTGCATAACTCATTCCTGAAGGTATTCTAACGTTATCCTCTAGGATATAAGGAATTCCCTTCACTTTAACTAAATCCTCTCCAAATATGTAAACGTATATTTCTTTAGGAGGATCAAATCCCATCATTTCTGGCCTAAAATAAGGTGATGTTTCTATCAGATCTTCTGGGACAACTACCTTATCTCCATGATAGTAAGAATAAAGGAATTTATTTATTGCCTCTGCCCTACTTTTTAAACCTTCAGAAATTTTCCAGAATTCCTCTTTCTTCAAAATTCTAGGTATAGGATCAATTTTTATTGATCTATAATAATTTCCAGTATAGAAAGTAAATCCCTCTCTATATGCTAACTCATTTATTAATTGTACATACTTAAAGAAGTCTGGAATTCTCTCTAAATCTGAAAGTAAAGTCTTGTAATGCTCCTCTTCGTATTCAAGAAAGCTTGTCTTATTTGTTCGTTTAATCTTTATCATTGTTTATACAGTATTTCAACGAATATAAAAGTATTATGAGGTTATATATAAAAAATAAAATGGATATCACGCAATTCTATTAAAAAGCATTCAGCACTGTACAAGTTAATGGGAATATAAATTGAAATTTCTTCTTTTAATGAGTTTCCTAGACAGAGAGCAAAATTTTTGATAATATTTTCCCGATTATATAATGGTGAAAATATATTCATGGAAATATTGCGAAGGGAATACAATGACGTAAAGAACTTCAGCTCTTGGACTTTAGTTTACGGTAGAAGAAAAGTTGGTAAATCCTTCCTAGTTAGAAAGTACGTAAATTATAATTTGTACTATGTAATAACTAGAGATTTACAAGCTTATTTTCCAGCAGACAACTCTTTTAGGAATCTTAATGAAGTTTTTTCCTTAACAATCAAAACTTTGAGGGAAAATAAAACAGTTGTTATAGACGAATTCCAAAGGATGCCCGAAAAATACTGGGATGCACTTAGTGTTGAGCATCCTAATGGAAAACTCATCCTTGTAGGCTCAAGCTTTAGGATAATGCAAAAGTTGGTAGATAAGTAAAGCCCGCTTTTAGGCCTTGTTTTACCTTATAATCTGGAAATTATCCATTATTCTGACGTTTTGAGTCAAGTAGGCGACCCTTTGCTATCATTGATACAATAAAATTTGAGGTTAAGGGGGCGGAAAGCCTCGCCTCTCTGAGGCGGGGATGGATAGCCCGGAGAGCGTTGGAGAACTGCCTATAGGTAGGGAAGTTCAATTTTCCATAGATGAGCTATTAGCAGAAAAACATAACGCTACTTTAGCTTATTCTCCTTATGAGGATATAGATATTGTGTTATTGGAGAAAGGGAAGCCAATTATAGGTTATGAAGTGAAATTGGGAGAGTTTTCAAAAGCTGAAGCAGAAAAATCAATAGAGAGAATAAGAAGAGCCGGAATTCCTAAAGCGGGATTAATTAGTTTAAAAGAGAAACCAAATTTTAACGCAGATGAAGAGCTAGGGCCAGGAGACCTGGTAAGAATTTCTAGAGACGTTTTTGAGAAGTATATTAAGTAAAGGAAACATGTAGCATTTTAGTTAATAAAATAAAATTTCTTAATGACTAGTGAAAGGATAATTACTGCAATGCTTAAGGCTAGCAATGGAAAATAATTTTTCATTTCATTCCTTTTTTGATATAAACTAAAGCCCATCAGCAATGACATTAAATCTATAAATGGGATAGGAAGAAATCCTGTAAATGCATCAATAATTATTATTACTGACCATATTATATTTGTAATAAACTCACTGTTTTCGTTCACATACCTAGGTAGAATACCGAAAAAGTATATTAGCGTAGGTATTAACGCATAAAAGTAGATTTTAATAGTCGCGAATCCTTGGAAAGTATATATTATAATGGGTAACTTAATCGTATACCCAGTAAATAGATAAAATGCAAACGGTACTACCAAGGACAAAATAACCATTAATTTCTCGAAACCTCTAGGCTCTATTACGTAACCTAAAAATGCTGATGAAATTAATGCAATAATCGACATAACGTAAATTACGTAGAAAATCTGAGAACCTTGGTGTATAGATGCTGAAAGTATTAATAGAACTACACCTAATAATGCTAAATATTGTGGCAAGACCTTATTATACAGAGTTTCGTCCTTATCTCCTTCAATACTTAGCATTATACTAACAAGCTGTTCACCTTTTTCATTAAGTTTATAATACTCTCCTTCTTTTTCTATTAAAGGTTCTAGAATTTTTAAATGATAATTTAATTTCCCTGTAGATAGTTTCATATCTCTAAGAATTTCTGAATAAGTAGCTTTTCCTTTATTTTTTAGATAAATTAAGATATCTTTTCTGGTCTTATCTTTAATAATCCTATTAAGATCCATAAGCAAATCTCTCAAGTATTCCTTAAATCCATTTTCCTTGACAAGACTTTTCATTACATTGTCATACGTAAAAATTCAATTTTTGTTATAAATAAATCTAGTAATGAGCTAATAGATTTAGAAAAACGATGATAATAGAAAATTATCTTTCTTTTGACTTTCTTAATTGATCAAATATTGAGGAAACGGTGAATAATATGTCCTTAACTTCTTTCCTCTCCTCTTCAGACAGTTTATCTACTTCCATGTCGTTTATTATGCTTAGTATTTCATCAGCAGTTAACTCCGCCTCATCACATGCTTCACAATCTACGCATTTTTTACAATTTCCATAAGCCCTCATGAACTCTTGGTATCTGTTTTTAATAACTAGGAAGTAATCCATAATGATAAATTATATCTCTTAATATAAGAAGATTACGCAACTAAATACCTTAGGTATAGTACAATTGCATACTATCCGTATAACTATTTAAACTACGGTACCGATATAATATCGGTACCGTATGGTGAAGTTCATATTTGGAAGAGAATTAACGGAAGAAGATGAATTCTTTGATAGAGAAGATTATGTCAACCTTTTTATGGAGTATATAGAAAGAAGACAGCCTATTGCCCTACTCGCTCCTAGAAGGATGGGTAAATCCTCGCTCTTAAATTACGTTAAACTAAAAGTGAAGGACAAATATGTAGTTGCTAAGATAAGCTTAGAAGGAATTACGTCGATAGAGGAATTTACCGATGAACTCACTGAAAAGTTAATCTTAGAGGCCGTGTCTAGTTCGTTAAAAATGAGGTTTAAAACAGTAGCGTCTTCTTTAGTTTCATCCCTAAATCAATTCTTAGGTTCAATCAAAAGTTTGGGAATAAAACTTTCAAACCTAGAGTTTTATATAGATCGTTATTCTCTATTTAAGGAGGAAAGACTAAAACCTAGCGAAATTCTGGATCATGTACTCCTCTTGCCGCAGAGAACTGCTGAAGACCTAGGGAAGAACGTAGTACTAATGATAGATGAGTTCCAAAAGATTAGAGTACTTAAACAGCCTTTCCCTAAAATCCTTGAACTGGCCAGGAAAAGGTTTCAGGAAAGTAAAAACGTTGAAGTAATAGTTTCTGGTTCAGAACTAGGCTTAATGGAAGAAATGATAACTCAGCCCAAAGAACCGTTTTATAATTATTTTAAAATAGAAAAATTAAAACCATTTGATAAGGAAACCTCTATTCGCTTCCTAAATGAAGGATTAAGAGGAAAATGCAAAGAATACTATGAGAAAATTTATGAAATAACTGAAGGAATTCCGGCTTGGTTAAACTTAGCAGGTTTAATTTTTGAAAGAGGTGAATGTAGTATTGAAGCCTTCCTTAAGGATCCTAATATAGAAATAGAATTGAAAAAGGACTTAGAAGGCCTTACGAGAAACGAAATTAAAGTGCTGAAGGGACTATCGGAGGGGAAAAAGTTGAGCGAGATAAAAGTATCTAACGTATATAGAGTTGTCAAATCGTTAATAAATAAGGGTCTTGTGGAGAAAGTTGATGAGAAATATAAGATAATAGACCCAATTTTATCGTTTTATCTGAGAAAATAAAGAGAGAGAAAGAAGGAAATAGATGCATTACAAGTTGGAGGTTAAGGGGGCGGAAAGCCTCGCCTTTGGGATGGATAGCCCCCTTATATTTAAATATTTCTTTTTCTTAAATTTCATTAATGGCCAGGAGGGGTAGTAAAGCGATCAGAGCTAGTGTTTCGATGAAGATCGCTCTATCTGATTCCCTCCTAGCCCTTGTTAATAACTACGTTAAAGCACTCCGTTTCACCCTATTCTGGCTGAAGGAAAATGTGAAAAACCCGGAAGAGAAGGGAGTGCTTTCGAAAGTCCACGAGGAGTTGTATGAGAAGTTAAGAGGGGAATACAATTTGCCGTCAAAGGTTGCTGAGGATTGTTATAGGGATGCCCTCTCGATATACAAGGGATGGTATAATAATCCTAAAAAGGGTAGGTTTCCAAGAGTGTATAAGCCAACAGTTTGGTTAACACCTAAAGCTAGCTATGACGTGGATTTCGAGAGGATGACTGTTAGGATTGCTGGTGTCGGAGAGCTACCAATCTTGGGATATCCTAGAAACCTCAAGGAGTACTTGAGTTGGAAAATGAGGGAGGCTAGGTTAGTGGTTAAGGATGGGAAGGCTTTCCTCAAGGTCGTTTTTGAGAAAGAGGAAGAAGGGAAAGTTGAGTCAAAGGAAAGTATTGCCGTAGACATTAACATGAGTGAGATAGTAGTTGGCAAGGACGACAGAAACTATGTTAGGATCTCAACTCGTCTTGGAGAGGTTTATCATTGGAAGTCTTTAGCTGAGAATTTGCAAAAGAAAATACCCAAGAAGGTGGAGGGAGAATAAGAGGATCCTAAACAGGATTCATTCCTTCCATCAAAAGGCTAAGAGGGTCATGGAGGATTTTGCTAGAAAAGTGGGGAAGTGGGTTGTTGAAGTAACAAGAATGATGGGTGCTAACGTCGTCAAACTAGAGAACCTTAAGAACCTCATTAAGAACGTGGAAAAGCTACCTAAGGAGTTTAGGGATAAACTGTATCTTATGCAGTATCGTCGTATTCAATATTGGATTGAGTGGCAAGCTAGGAAGCGTGGGATGATTGTTGAGTTTGTTAATCCCAGTTATTCTTCAGTCTCATGCCCTAAGTGTGGGCAAAAGATGGTTGAGGTTTCCCATCGTTGGTTTAGGTGTTCATGTGGTTATGAGAATGATCGCTACGTTATTGCAGTAGTTAATCTTAATGGGAGGGGTTCTCTGAGCCTCTCGACTGCCCCTCAAATGAGGGATGTAAGAGCGAATCGATGAGGGGAACCCTCGCTGGCGGGGAGGAAATCAGTTCATTTAGTTCAAGTTTATTAAGATGAGTAGGCTAAACAAGGAAATAAGTGAGTTAAGAGAGTTTCTTTCCGAAGATGATATAAAAAAGATCGAGGATAGCCACGAAAGACTGCATAAAGAGTTTAAGCTATGAATAGCTACGTTCAGTGATAATAGATATCTTAAAGGATAGGCTAAACATTATAGGATATTCTATAATAAGAGTTAGAAATTATTGGAATACTGAGTAAAAATAACATACTAAAGTTCTAGATTGAATAGAGGCCTTCAAGTCTTAGAGATAATGATGTTCTAGAATATTTTGAAATTTATTATAAACTAAGGAAAAAGTAGTTTAAATCTCCTAAAACCGAGTTAATAATATGGACAAAAAGTTTGAAGACCTTCCTTGCTCGGCTAAGCTTGTCTTAAAAGTAATAGAAATGAAAGGAAGGACTACGTTTAAGGAATTAAAAGAAGAAACTCTCTTACCGGATAGGACTTTAAGAGAGGCAATAAGGATATTAAAAGAAAGGGGTGCAATAAGGAGTAAGATTTGCCTAGATGATACTAGGACAAGGTACTATGAGATCTCGTGCTTAGAATTATCAGAATTCATGGATAAACTGGAGAAAGAAGATGAAAGAGAAATAATGAGAGGAGAGGAATGAAGAAAAATATAAGGAGAAGGGAAAATACGATCAAACTTCTTTTTCCTTCAATATCTCGTCAATTATAGTAGTCGGCTTTCCTTCTTTCTCTATTTTAACTTTAGCAGGAGGCAGTATTTTATAGCTTGGACTTGCAGAAGATATCCTCTCCTCGAAGGTATCTCTTTCTTCCTTATAGAATATTCCTATAGGTATCCTATCACCCCATTCTAATGCCTTTTCCATTGCCTGCAAGAACTTTTTCTTCTTATCCTCTTCGTTTCTCACTACTGGGTCCCAATCAAGTTTGTAAATTCTCTTATCATACCATTCCTTAGTATTTATATCATTATAAGTTGGGCAAGGCTGGAGAACATCTATTAAAGCTAATCCCTTATGCTTTATAGCTTCCTTTATTAACTCCTTAAGATGCTTAACGTCGTATGCATAACCTCTTGCAACGAAGGTGTAACCGGAAGCGAGAGCAACAGTTAAAGGATTAATGTCGTCATTTATATTAGGCTTAGGCAAGGATTTAGTTTTTACACCTTTCTTCAACGTTGGTGAAGCCTGCCCCTTTGTTAGTCCATATACTCCATTATCGTGAACAATCACAGTTATATCCACGTTTCTCCTTCCTGCACTTACAAAGTGGCCTACTCCAATGCCTAGTTGGTCTCCGTCTCCAGCGTTAACTATTACCTCAAGCTCTGGGTTAGCTAACTTTATTCCTATTGCAAATGGTAAAGCTCTACCGTGAAGCGTATGAACTCCTGAAATGGGTATCCTAACGAAATGCGGTAGCTTCCCTGAACAACCTATTCCAGAGACAAGCACTACCTTCTTTAAGTCTATCCCTAGCTCACTTATTGCTTGTTGTTCAGCATTAAGTATACCGAAATTACCACAGCCTGGGCACCAATCGTTCCATTCAACTACCTGCATTTAACACCACCCTCTTTTCTCCTTTAATTGCGGATAAAATTCCATCCTTTACTTCGTCTCTGCCCATTGGTCTTCCGTTCCATTTAAGAATATAGTTCGTAACTTCTACTCCGTACTGCTTAAGTAAAATAGCTGCCTGAGCCTCGTAATTTCCTTCTATATCTATAATGAGATCCTTGTCTTCAAGCAATTTCTTTACACTCTTAGGGAATGGATTGAACATCCTAAGTTGAATTACCGCAAACTTTTGATCCAATTCCTCAACGGCATCTAATACTGCACCCTTAGGTGAGCCCCAAGTTACTATGGCATATTTTGAGTCCAAATCTCCGTAAACGTTGTACCTCTTTTCTTCTGGAATTTCTTTATCTGCAGTCTCCAACTTTCTCATTCTCTTCTCGTACATTTTTACTCTATTCACTGGATCTTCTGAGATGTGACCGAAAGTATTATGTTCGTCCCCTGTATAATATACCGTGGATTCGCCTAAAAGCAACCTTGGTGAAATTCCGGAATCTGTGAACTTAAACCTCTCATTATCGTTGCCTAATGTACTCCTCTCAATTTCTATATCGCCTCCTAACTCGTCTAGATCAACAATGGAATATGCATTGGCTAACGCTTTTTCAACTAAATGGATTACCGGTGTCTGGTATTTTTCAGCTAAATTGAAAGCCCATATTGCGTCCTTTAATGCCTCTACATGGTCTCCTGAAGCTATTACTATCCTAGGAAATTCTCCGTGACTAACGTGCATTGCGAAAAGTAAATCTGCTTGAGAAGTCCTAGTAGGTTGGCCTGTAGATGGTCCACCTCTCATGTAATAAGTTATTACTATTGGAACTTCGTTCATACCAGCCCAACCTATTCCTTCTGTCATTAAGGAAAATCCTGGACCAGAAGTAGCAGTTGCGGCTCTCACTCCCGTCAAAGCTGCTCCGGAAGCCATGTTTACTGCAGCTAGCTCGTCCTCAGCTTGAACTACAACTATAGTCCTTTTCCTCTTATCTCCAGTTACGGGGTCTACATAAAGGACTTCCTGATGTGCCTCTATAAACGTACTTTCGTCACTTGCTGGAGTAATTGGATAATAAGATTGGAAACCGATACCGGCATATATTTTGCCTATTGCAACTGCAGTATTACCGTCTATTTGAACTCTCCTTTTCTTCTGAGGTAATTCCTTCAAGTCGAAAATGGGTGATAATTTAACTTTATCTGCTGCGCTAAGGTTTAGCTTTACGAAAGTTTCTTGTTTAAAAGTCCTTTTTAAAGCCTCGTATAAGTAATCTTTCCTTAAACCTAAAAGATCGTAAGACGCTGATATAGCAATAGTATTCCTTGCTCTGTCCACAACGGAAAGCGGTAATTTCATTTCTTCTGCTACTTTCTTCAGTATTTCATCATAATCTATGCCTATAGTAGTTACTCCTTTACTCTCTAAATAGTCTATTACTTCCTTTACTGTCTTAAATGGTATTCTCTCTGCAGTTTCCGGTTCAATGCTCTGTATTCTATCTTTCTCTACATTAAGTACTCCTTTATTATAAATAATCACCTTCTGAACGTCTTGATAATGTTGAAAGACGGTCTCCGCGTCAAAAGAGGCCAAAATATCAACCTTATGCGAAATACTCCTAGCTTTTTCATCACATATTGTCAAGTTAAAATATGAGTGTCTGCCCTTAATGTTGGAATAATACTCTCTATTACCGTAAATGTAGTAACCGGCTCTTGCTATTGCATTACCGAAAATGTTTGCCGAGGTGTCAACTCCGGTTCCTTGTGCTCCTCCAATCATCCAAGTAATTTTCATTGCTCCTCAATCTATAATTATGGAAAAAGAATATTTAAAACAATGTAATGAATGATGAAAAGTTTACTAAAAAAGTTTAAACAAATAACTATTATTACCAGACAATCTTAGGGTAAAATATGCAGATATTATATTATATAAATAGACAAAACTTGATTAAAAAGAGCTAGATAGGGCGAACTGACTTCCTCCCCGCCAGCGAGGGTTCCCCTCATCGATTCGCTCTTACATCCCTCATTTGAGGGGCAGTCGAGAGGCTCAGAGAACCCCTCCCATTAAGATTAACTACTGCAATAACGTAGCGATCATTCTCATAACCACATGAACACCTAAACCAACGATGGGAAACCTCAACCATCTTTTGCCCACACTTAGGGCATGAGACTGAAGAATAACTGGGATTAACAAACTCAACAATCATCCCACGCTTCCTAGCTTGCCACTCAATCCAATATTGAATACGACGATACTGCATAAGATACAGTTTGTCGTGAAACTCCTTCGGCAATCTATCTACGTTTTTGATGAGGTTCTTAAGACTCTCCAACTTAATAACATTAGCACCAAAATCTCTAGCAATTTCAGCAACCCACTTCCCCACTTTCCTAGCGAAATCCTCCATAACCCTCTTAGCCTTTTGATGGAAAGAACGGACTCTATACAAGATCCTCTTATTCTCCCTCCACCTTCTAGGGTATTTCTTTTGCAGGTTTTCGGCTAATGACTTCCAGTGATGAACCTCTTCGAGACGAGTTGGAATCCTAACGTAGTGTATATCATCCTTCCCAACTACTATCTCACTCATGTTTATATCAACGGCAACACTTTCCTTTGGCTCAACCTTCTCTTCTTCTTTCTCAAAAACGACCTTGAGGAAAGCCTTTCCATCCTTAACCACTAACCTAGCCTCCTTCATCCTCCAACCCATGTACTCCTTGAGGTTTCTAGAATAACCCAGAATTTGAAGTTCTCCAACACTTGCAATCCTAACAGTCATTCTCTCGAAGTTCACGCTATAACTTGCCTTTGGTGTTAGCCAAACAGTGGGTTTGTACACTCTTGGAAACCTACCCTTTTTAGGATTATTATACCATCCCTTGTATATTGAAAGGGCATCCCTATAGCAATCCTCAGCAACCTTTGATGGTAGATTATACTCCTCCCTTAACCTCGTGTACAACTCCTCGTGGACTTTCGAAAGCACTCCCTTCTCGTCTGGGTTCGGGACATTTTCCTTCAGCCAGAATAGGGTGAAACGGAGTGCCTTAACGTAGTTATTCACGAGGGCTAGGAGGGAATCAGATAGAGCGATCTTCATCGAAACAGTTGCTCTGATCGCTTTATTTCCCCTCCTAGCCATTAATGAAGTTTAAGAAAAAGAAGTGTTTAAACACGGGGCTATCCATCTGGCGAGGCTTTCCGCCCCCTTAACCCCCAACTTTGTAAAATAATTATTTATTGTCTACTCATGGAAGAATTGGAGCGAGCTATTTAACTAAAAGTTTATGAATGAGGAAAAAGATAATTATAATTATGAAAGTAGGAGAAGCAATGAGTAAAATAGTCGTAACGGTGAGGTCTGAGGACAGTGGAAAGGAAGTTATTGAAGCCCTTTCGTCAACGCCATCCGGAAGACTAATAGTAATGAGCGGAGATGAACCGGTGGGCATAATATCCTCCAGAGACGTAGTTAAGGCATATTCAAAAATGGAGGATAACGTTTTTGAGGCAAGGGCCGACGAAATTGCCACAAAAGGAGTAATTACTGTTGACGAAAATGAGGAAATAGGAAATGCTGTAAGGATCATGGCAAGTAAAAAGATAGGCAGTTTGGTAATAACCTCTGGTAAGGTATTGAGAGGAATCTTTACGGAAAGGGACGTTATAAGACTACTATCAAAGATGACATTCTCCGGATTAGTAGAATCAATAATGAGCACTGACGTCATAACAATTCCTTCAAACGTGGACTTGCTTTTTGCATCCAAACTTATGGAATACGAAGGCGTTAGGAGGTTACCAGTAGTGAGAGGAAAAGAAATTGAAGGAATAATCACTGCTGCAGATATAGTTAAAGCGTTAGCGAAAGGTCTTCATATGGTAAACGAAATTGAGACAAGAAACCCAATAGGAGTTAAAAGTGACGACCCTATAATGAAGGCAGTGAGAATAATGAACGAGAAAAGAATAGGTTCGCTTTTAGTTGACGGAATTAAGGGGATCGTGACTGAAAGGGATGTTCTCTACGCATCATTAAACGAAATACGTTAAGTTTTCTTCTTTCTTTTTATTAAGTATAAAATAATTCCTATAATAGTTAATTAGCGATAATTTTATAATTATCTAAAAGTATATTATAATTTATGACAAGTAAAGTTAAATTCCTAATATCTAAAACGCTAGTAACAGCTGAAAAAGGAACAAAGTTAGAGGACGTTGTTAAGATGATGGCTTCAATGAACATAGGCTCTGTTATAATTACTGATAAAGAGAAACCGGTTGGTATAATTACTGAAAGAGACATAATAAGAGCTCTCGCAGAGGGAATTCCTCTCACTGAGAAAATAGAGAACGTTGGAACAATGGATTTAATTACAGTATTCGAGGACGACAGTATTTATACTGCTGCAGAGAAGATGAACAAATATAACATAAGGCATCTTGTCGTTATAGATAAAGAAGGTAATTTCAAGGGTGTAATATCAATTAGGGACCTTATCAGAGAAAGTTACGTTCTAAAGGCTTTGGCTAACGTTTCACAGGAAGAATGGTTAGGAAGTGATTAAAATGAGTGAGGTAAGTAAAGGCTTAGAAAACGTTTTCATAAAGACTACGTCACTTACTTACATTGACGGAGAGGCAGGGATTTTACGTTACGGAGGGTACGACATTAACGATTTAGTGGAAAACTGCGAATATGAAGAAATAATTCACCTCATGCTCTTCGGAGATCTGCCTTCAGCTTCTCAGTTACAGAAGATAAAGGAAAAGACAAACGAAAGCTATAACGTACCTTATCAAGTATTTGAGGTTTTAGAAAAGCTTCCTCACGACGCTGATGCAGTAGGAATGTTGGAGACTGCATTTAGTATGCTGAGTTCATTTTACAATTATCCTTGGAAGAAGGACGAAAACAAATGGAGGGCTATAGAAATAATAGCCAAGACTTCTACCCTAGTCTCCAATATTTATAGGATAAAAGAAGGAATGAAGCCTAGATTACCAGAGCCTTCGGACAGTTATGCAAGGACTTTCCTAGAAACTGCATTCTCAAGGAGACCTTCAGATGAGGAAGTGAAAGCGATGAACGCTACGCTAATAATTTATGCAGACCACGAAGTTCCGGCATCAACTACTGCGGCATTGGTAACTGCATCAACTCTTTCGGACATGTATTCCTGCATGGTTTCAGCCTTAGCGGCACTTAAGGGTCCTCTTCATGGGGGTGCGGCAGAGGCTACGTTTGAACAACTTAAGGAGATAGGAGACCAAAGTAAGGTTGAGGAATGGTTTGATAAAAAGATAATTAAGGAAAAGAACAGACTAATGGGCTTCGGTCATAGAGTTTACAAGACTTACGATCCTAGGGCAAAAATATTCAAGAAATACGCTGAAGAAATTGCGAAAACTCCTGAGGCAAAGAAGTACTTAAGGATAGCTACAAAACTCGAGGAATTAGGAATTAAACATTTTGCTGAGAAGAGAATTTATCCCAACGTTGACTTCTATTCAGGAATAGTATTTTACTCTCTTGGATTTCCTGAGTATATGTATACTACCTTATTTGCGTTATCCAGGGTTTTGGGATGGCTTGCTCATATAATAGAATACGTTGAGGAACAACATAGACTAATTAGACCTAGAGCTTTATACGTTGGACCAATAAAGAGGGATTTCGTTCCATTAAAATATAGAGAATAAGAAAAAGGAATTATCTTTTTAATAAATTTTATATTTATAATATAGAGTATAATAACGTATATAAGTATAATTGAACTTAAGAAATAATTTTTTATTTATTGGCAAATCTTATTTTATAATTCATATCGTTTAATGAAGAGCTAGCTTCCTTCTCATTCAAGTAGACTAGGTTATAAGTTTTGAAAAAGAAGTATATAGTTGCATTAGATGAAAATTTAATTCTCAAAACTACTTTTTGATATGGACTTCGAATTTTCCGATGAGGAAAAAATATTCCAAGAAAACCTTAGAGACTATTTTTCAAAGTCTCTAAGACCTAGGTTAAGGGAAATTGATGAAAAAGGAATTCCCAAGGATTTCATACTAGACGCCTCCAAGGTTGGCTTATGATCATTAACGTTTTCAGAAGACGTAGGAGGACAACACGCATCATTTACTTTAGCATCAATTGCTGCAGAAGAAATCGCAAGGGCAGATTTTACCATGGCTACCGCAGTATTTTTCTTACTAGAAAATAGTTGGGGCTACATCTTAGATAAATATGGTTCAGAAGAACTAAGAAAGGAAGTTTTGCATAAAGTGGCTAGCGGAGAGAATTTTCTCGGAATAGCCTCTACAGAGCCTTCCGGAGGAAGTGACGTTGCAAACCTAGAAACTTCAGCAAAAAAAGAAGGAGGAAAATACGTAATTAACGGAGAAAAAGCTTACATAAGCGGAGTTATGGAGGCAAAAGAAATGGGCGGAGGTCACTTAACGCTTGTTAGAACTGGAGGAAAAGGACATAAAGGAATCTCGATGATCTACGTTCCTATAAACTCTGAAGGAATAACGGTCTCAAGAATTGAAAACATGGGTAGAATGGGAATATCTACTGGCATAATAAAATATGATAATGTGAAGATTGATGAAAAATTCCTAGTTGGAGAGGAAAATAAAGGCTTTTATTACGCAATGGATGGCTTTAATCACGCAAGAGTTTTGGTGGCTTCTGCGTGTATTGGTTCAGCTGAGGCAATACTTGAGGAAGGTTTAAAGTACATAAAAGAAAGGGAAGCATTTGGCGTAAAACTGAAAGATTTACAATCAATTGCCTTTGAGGCTGCAGAGTTATATACTAAATTAGAAATGGCAAGGCTACTCGTTTATAAATCAGCCTGGATGTTGGATCACGAAGAGAAGTACAAGGACGAAATACCGAAGTTTTCCGCAATGGCCAAATTAATTGCTCCCCAAACAGCGTTTGACGTAATCAAGAGCGTAATGATATGGTTTGGTGCATATGGTTATACTAAAGATGCGTTAATTGAGTCAGGAATGAGGGGACTTATGTCTTACCTAGTAGGCGCAGAAGGCGCGTTGAACATTATGAAGTTGATAATTTCCAAAGAGATATTGAAGTGAGAACCACACATCACTTTTTAAATTATTACTGACCGCTATTAACTTTAGTTAAAAATTATTTTTTATAATTTATCTTAGTATAATCTTCAATAAAAAAGATAAAAAAGTTTTTTAGGTTGATTAACAAACTTATCTTATGGAAACGCAAATAGATATAAGGCACAATATTAAATGCTGTTATAAGCTTAGTGAATCAGACGTAGATGTTTTTCTAAAAATCCTCGAAGTAAGAAGACCTATAACTTCGCAAGAATTATCAAAGATGCTAAAGGTTAGTAAAACTACTGTTGACGGAAGTTTGAAAAGGTTAGTCGATATAGGTCTAGTAATAAGGAAAAAATCGGAAAACGGGAAAATAGGTAGACCTACCTATATATATTATTTGCCGGTAGGAATAGAGGAAAAAATTGAAAACGATTTAAAAAGATGTGCAGATCAAATGCTTAATACAAAGGTATAGAAAAGAGAAAACAACAAGAAAGAAAAAGCGAAAAATAATCAAAATTTATTTCTTCTCTTTTTAGCTTACTATTTCTCCTTCAGTCTTAATGCTCTTTAACATATCCTTATATACGCTATAATAATCCTTCATTGCTGCAATCAGATGCCACCTATCATCTTCACTTAGATGATCTTCTAATGTTGGGCCTATTTTACTTCCAACTACTGTAGGAATACTAATATGAATTATCTCGTCCTCGTATTGTCTTGGCACTGCAATACTCATTACCCTATTTTCATTGAGCATAATAGCCTTAATTATGTCAGCAATTATCGTTCCTGGTCCCCAAGTTGTCCCACCCATTACCCTTATTATATCTCCTGGGATTCTTTTTACGTACTTTTCAATTTGCTCTTTAGGAAGATCTTCAACTTGTTTACCGTTAACTGCAACAGTGCTCCATAATACTACTGCGTCCTCGCCATGTTCTCCTCCAACAAAACCATCAACTTGACTAACTGGAACATGAAGGATCTTTGAAATGTAAGCCCTTAATCTCATGCTCTCAACTTGGTCTCCAGTGCTTATAACGTATTTCTTGGAATACTTTGCAAACACCGAAGCCATCATGTCAACAGGGTTTGTTACCATTACATACACTGCCCCGGGATTCCTTTTTGGCAATTCCTTAGCTAAGTTAATAATAATTTTTGCATTATCAGCAAACAAGTCTCTCCTACTCATTCCAGGCTTTCTTGGCCTTCCCGCGGAAATTACCACTATGCCAGAGCCTGTGACGTCATCTATTGAATTTGTACCTATTACTTCAGTGTCTATTCTAAGTGAAGCAAGTGCATGCCTAAGTTCGTGTTCAAATTTTTCTGGAAGTTCTGGAATAATATCATAAAGGACTACTTCATCAAATATTCCCTTAGTTATTGCTGAATAAGCTATCGTTTGACCTATTTTTCCTATACCAATGAAGGAAGCTTTTATCATGATTATCATTATAATATTCTTTACTAAGAATTTAAACTTTTCTTAATCTATTTATATTCGAAAAATATAAAGTTTTATACATTTCATTATCGTTGATAACTCTAAAAATCAAGAAAAAATGTTTATTAAATTCTTCTTATTAAACTGATAAACTTATGATAATAACATTTATTAACTGAGTATACATATATACATATTGGTAGACATGAACTATTCAAGAATACCCGGATTACTAGGAGTTTACAAACTTCAAGGAGGCAAGTTTACTAAGGTCGAAGGAGAAGGCATAAACGTAGACGTGGAAAAGCTAACTAATATAGTAATGGAAAACATGAGAATAGGAGAAGAGGAAGCAGGAAAGATAGGACTAGGTTCTTTACAAGGATTTGCCATGATTTTAGACGATACAGGCTTTGCTTATATTAACGGAGTGCTTGTAGTTGTTGATGCAGTGAAAACCAACTGGGATTTAGTCATAAAAACCTTGGAGGGGATAATGTATGAAAAGAGTTAAGGGCTATATAGGTCACGTAAAAATAGATAAGGAAGGGAAGGTTGTAGAGTCTAACGTGGATAATGCCGATGAAATTGCAAAAATTCTAAAATTTAACGTAGAAAAAGGAAATCAGGAGGCCAAAGAATTAGGATTCAATAAAATCAACGGCTTTGCGATGTTTGGCTCAACAAAAAGCTTAACCTTTATGAAAGATACTGCACTCCTAGTGGATAATAAAAAAGCCGATTGGCAGGAACTATTTACTACTTATACATACATGAAATCCTGGCTAATAGGGGGGATAGCGTTACTCGTTCTCTCACTAATATTATATTACCTTGCAATATTTACTTCCTACATGGACTACTTCGCCCCAGAGCCAAGGTTTTATACTCCCACAATATTATTGCTAATTTCCATCTTTATGATAGTCTTATCGAAGTCAAAGTATAGCTATAGGCTATAGTAAAGAGATACTCTCTTTCTTTTTCCTTTATTTAATTTGAGGTAAAGGTAAGAAAGATACTCCTAAAATCATGAAAATTACTGATAATGTTAGTAATATTGCCCCGAGCTTAGACTGACTTCCTCCCCGCCAGCGGGGGTTCCCCTCATCGATTCGCTCTTACATCTCTCATTTGAGGGGCAGTCGAGAGGGTCAGAGAACCCCTCCCATTAAGATTAACTACAGCAATAACGTCACGATCATTCTCATAACCGCACTTTAAACAACGGAAATACCTATAACCCACCTCAACCATCTTTTGCCCACACTTAGGGCATGAGATTGATGAATAACTAGGATTAACAAACTCAACAATCATTCCATGCTTCTTAGCCTGCCAAGAAATCCAATACTGCAAACGACGGTATTGCATCAAATAGAGTTTGTCGTGAAACTCTCTTGGTAATTTATCTACATTCTTGATGAGGTTCTCAAGGTTCTCCAACTTAATGACGTTAGCACCAAAATCTCTAGCTACTTCAACAACCCACTTCCCCACTTTTCTAGCAAAATCCTCCATAACCATCTTAGCCTTTTGATGGAAAGAACGAATCCTGTGAAGGATCCTCTTATTCTCCCTCCACCTCCTTGGGTATTTCCTTTGTAGACTTTCAGCCAAAGACTTCCAGTGATGAACTTCTCCAAGACGAGTTGGAATCCTAACGTAGTGTTTGTCTTCCTTGCCAACTACTATGTCAGCCATGTTAATGTCTACGGCAATACTTTCCCCTGGTTCAACCTTCTCTCCTTCTATCTCAAAAACGACCTTTAGAAAAGCCTTCCCGCCTTTGACCGCTAACCTAGCCTCCTTCATTTTCCAACTCATGTAGTCCTTGAGGTTTCTAGGATAACCCAGAATTTGAAGTTCTCCAACACTTGCAATTCTAACAGTCATCCTCTCGAAGTTCACGCTATAACTTGCCTTTGGCGTTAGCCAAACAGTGGGTTTGTACACTCTAGGAAAACGTCCCCTCCTCGGATTATTATACCAACCCTTGTATATTGAAAGGGCATCCCTATAACAGTCCTCAGCAACCTTTGAAGGTAGATTATACTCCTCCCTTAACTTCTCATACAACTCCTCGTGGACTTTCGAAAGCACTCCCTTCTCATTCGGGTTTGGAACATTTTCCTTCAGCCAGAATAGGGTGAAACGCAGTGCTTTAACGTAGTTGTTCACAAGGGCTAGGAGGGAGTCTGATACGGCGATCTTCATCGAAACAGTTGCTCTGATCGCTTTAACCCTCCTAGCCATTAATGAAATTTAAGAAAAAGAAATATTTAAATATAAGGGGGATATCCATCCCCGCCTTAAAAGGCGAGGCTTTCCGCCCCCTTAACCCCCTTCTCTGTAAAAAGATAATTTTCCCTTTAGCATGTCAAGTTCCTCAATTGAAGAAGGATCTATTGACTTATAAGCCTTGAATATTCTCTCAAATAGAAATGCAACATTAAGTCCTACAAAAAACCCTGCCAAACCTAAAATACCCCCTACAAGTATCGAAAATCCCCAACCTGTAAGCAGAACTTTCTGAACAACCTGCATTCCGCCGTCTTTATAATATCCTATCATGTAGTGAATGAATTCTCCAGCTCCGAAAACTACTGTTATCATACCGGTAGATTCTATGAATGAAACAAGAGACGGAAACAATGAAGTTAAAATTTCCTCCTCTTTTTCTAACTTTTCTAATTTTGGAAAGAATAATCCGAAGAGCAAAACTGCTCCATAATATATCATGCCGAAAAAACCGTGAATTACGTTTAAAATAAAATTTATTGGAACCAAGCCTATCGCCTAAAGAGAATATACTAATGCACCTATGGAAGAGATTATGGCAATCATGAAAGATATTGCCATTAAGTACGAGAAGTCGTAATTATAGGTAGCATAAAAAGCTAAACCAACAAATATTGCAGTTATTAATCCAAAGTAAAATTGATGGTAGTAGGTTTAATATGGTGGACTGTACCATTCGTGACTATAGGATATTTAATGAGCATTGAAGGTTACTTAGGTTTGATAAGGAGAGTGATAGCTTATCCAGCAATGTTCGTACCTTACATGGAGTTAATATCGTTTTTAGCGGAAGTGGGAATCCCAGGTTTAGTTTTAACAATCTCAACAGCACTAGGAGAGTTCATCAAAAGCGAGGTCAGCACGTCTACTTCAATCCAAATATCCCCCCTGGAGTAATGGCTAAGAGGCGATAAAAATGGAGAGAAAGAAAGGTTTTCTAGATTCGATATTAGATAGAATAGGAATAAATGAGGCCCCGCTATTTAGGACTCCGGACTACATGTATAACGTATCATATTGGCTGGGGGCATTAGTTACTGCAGCTTTCGCTTACACTGTAATAACTGGTTTAATTCTTCTCCTCCTTTATGAGCCCGCTGCAGCTTACTGTTCAACGCAAAATATAATATACCACGTGCCTTACGGGCCTGTAATTTTATTCAGCCACCTTTACGGAGCTTACATAATGATAGTCCTCGTTTATATACACATGTTCAGGAACTTTTATAAAGGAGCTTACAAGAAGCCTAAAGAATTACAATGGGTTTCTGGAGTATTATTACTTGCTTTAACCTTGGGAGTATCGTTCTTTGGTTATAGCTTGGTAGGTGACGTGTTGGGAATTGATGCAGTGGATATAGGCTCATCGCTTTTGATAGGTACGGGCTTCCCCGGTGCAACTACTATAGTTGTTGGCTATTCGGCCCGGGCATTGATGCCGTGCAATCGAGCAACCCAATAGTGAGGAGTGAGTTCTTCGATAGAATATTGGGTTGGCACAAAGTTAAACTAATAAGAAGTTTATAAAGAGATTTCAATATCGCCTTATGTGATGCTTTTGTGGCTTACTTCAATTTTTCAAATATATAACTTTAAACTTGCTTTTAATTCGACAGAGATTTAGAATCTATAGTGAGCATATAGCCTTAGAAAATTCAACTACTCGCTGATGCAATAAATATTTATTAAAAACCATTATGAAATCTCTTAATGCACAGTAAGAAAGAATTAGTTGAAATACTGGAAAAAGGCGAGTTCTCTAAGTTAGAAAAAGACGACTTTAATCAAATACTGAAGTTAATAGATGAAGATGAGGAGTTTTTCGCTCAATATTTCGACATGGCTACGGACGCGTTAACTTACATAATCTCAACAAAGGGTTACATAGACTGGCTTTTGAGAGATGACATAAACGTTTACGTAGTGAAGGACGTAGTAAGTAAATACGCTAGTGTGATGAGGGCTTATGAGTTCGAGAAGGTTATAGAATACATAGAACCGGACTTCTTATTCATTTACGATATTCTGAGGAAGTTACCTAAAGGTAGGCTTAAGGAGTGGATTGGGTTAATATTTGACAAAGAGTATTTCGATGAATGGAAGATGCTGAATAGGGAATATACAATCCTAGCCGGGGCGATTTTAATTAAAAATAGGAGTCTTCTAATTGACACACACTCTAAAAAGCTTGAAGCCTTTGCTTATTCATACAACTTTCCCGAATTCGTGAAGAAAAATTACAAGTTGGGATCTAAAGAAGACTATTACTCAATGGTAATAAGGGCTAACTTACACCTAGAAGATCCAATAAAAGTAATTGAAGGGATGTTAAAGAGAAATAAACATTACCACTTAACTTATAAGGCAATACTAAACCTGGCTAAAAAGTACCCTGACGCGCCATGGATTGCACTAGAAACTCTTAGGAGTAGGGATCTGAGATTAAAAGAAAATATAAAATTACTAAACTTCTTAAGTAGAAACGTGGGCAGTATTGGAAAAGGTGGCCTTAAATAACCTCTCGATTAGTCCGCTTAGACCTTCGCTATGAGTATGTGTAAAAATTTGTATAGAATTTCAATTTTTTCAGAGTCCATGTTGAACTTACTTTTAATTAAACAGAGCAATCTATCCAGAAAGACGAAAATCTATACCGCCTAGGACTGAAAACCGTAAGGAGAAAATGCCTATGTATTTCCTCACCTAAACTTCGATTCATTTATAACAACACTCACGAATCAAATCTTCCTTAAGTTCTACATTGTGCACTTCACTTTTCTTCAAAATCTACTAGGTGTTTATCTTCTATTACTACAACTTTTCCAAAAGTACTGCAGAACTAGAAACTTTTGGCAAAACGCCAACTATTTTGAATAAACTTATTAAATATAAGGATAAATGCAATCTTATGAGGACATTATTAAAGATAGGATTAATCTTCATAATCCTCAGCTTCGTAGTAGGAGGCGTAGGGGCATTCTTTATCTTGAGAACAATTTCCTCGTTTTTCGTAACTCCTACTAACGTTACAGTAATTACTATAAGCGGTGACTCAAACTTCACTGTACATTACGTCAACAACGGTAGTGCAATTTGCTTCTATTACGTCAATACCTCTTGCGTAAAAATACTCGGAATACCCCCTTCAGCTACGAAAGTAGAGAACGACATAAACGGTAAGACTGTGTCAAGGAGTTTCATATTCCTACCTACAGAAAAAGAAGGAAACATAACCATAGTAAACCCCAATCCTTTCCCAGTTAAAGTTATTTATAAGCTTTCTTACATACCTCCATCCTATGCAAATCCCCTTAAGTCATTTTTAGATCTACTGCTATCCTCCGTCGTAACGTTCCTCGTTGCGGGCGCCTTGCTCATAGTAGGGCTTATATTAATAATATTAGGAGTAGTACTTAAGAGCTAACATACGACGCCACGCTCTCAACTATCAAAGGTTTCTCTCCATAAACTTCGTCACTAGTAAAAGTCAATTTAAATCCAAGCTTTTTGCCTATTTTAATCATTGGAATATTTTCCGGCAAAGTGTAAAACCTTATTTTCTTTAATCCCATTTCCTTACCTAGTTCTATTAACTTCTCCACTATTGCAGTTCCTATTCCTCTCATCCTAAAGTTCGGATCAACAACTAACGAAAATTCTCCGTCGTCGTAAATAGTCCCCTCGGCAATTACTTTACCTTCCTCATTCTCAGCAATTATAGTTATGTGATCTCCCTGTTCAGTCACCAACTTCCTAACTTCCTCTTCGCTTGGCCTATAATAATGGAAGAACCTCAAGTAAAGGTCCTCATTAGATAACCTGCTGTAAAGCTCGTAAACCTTCCTCCAATCGTCAGCTTTCTTCATAACAATTTCCTTCATACATAATACTTTAGAATGAAAGTTTAAATATATATTGGAATCTTTCTTACCTGACAATTTGTGTACAAGGCTTTTGCTATCACTTTTCATTCAGATTTAAGCCGGATCAAATATTTCCTTATGTAAGGTTATATGTAATGCCATGTATTTCAGTAAGGTAATAAAAAATACTTTGAAATTTCTGCATAATTTCTAACTCCTCTTAACAGTTTTTCATCGGTAGTCAATATTACGTCATTTACCTTCTCGGCTAAAGCTATTAGTGCAGCATCGTAAGTTGTTAAGTTATACTTTAAGCTCAGCTCATAAGTTTTTCTAGCTAATTCTCTACCTTCTACCACTTTACACAAATTTATGTACGACAACCCTCTCTCTAATATTTCCTTACCTTTCTCGTCACTTAACTCATTCCTCACAATCCTTTTTCTTATAACGTTAGGAAATTCGTAAAATATTAAGTCAAGAAAATAGCATTCATCAGTTTTCTCCAATTCTTCTCTTACAAAATTGCTTAACTTCTCCGGGACGTAAAGCGCTAAAAGTGCTGAAGTATCAATGATAGTCATCTCTATCTTCCCTAATTAGTTCTGCAGAGGATGAATAATAGCCGTGAGTTTTTAAAAGCTCTTCCCTTATCTTGTCTGCCTCTTCTAATTCCCTCCTTTTTTTCTCTTTTCTTACAACTTCCTCCAAGTATTTCCTAACAAGCTCGGCATAATCTATCCCTAATTCTTCCAAATCCTTCTTAAGCTTCTCGTCAACTCTTATCGATATAACAGTGGTGGTCATATTGTTTTCTTTTTTCGTAAACATTTTAAGTTTACTAATAACGGGAAGGCTAAACACTTCCATGAGGCTTTAGATCGTTAAGTAGCTGTACTCAGTAAGGTTCGCAAAAGTGAGAATACCCGCTTATTTCTAAGCTTTAATCCCAACATTCTACAGTCCGCGACCCTTCAACTTAAACTCGAGTGATCATCCCCTCTTGATATCCCTAGGCCATTTAACCAATTTATAAATTAAGAATCTTCATTAACTAAAATTCAGCCTTTACTTTCTTTTTTAGCTCGCTATCATTAGATA
This sequence comes from Acidianus ambivalens, assembly GCF_009729015.1. Lineage (NCBI taxonomy): Archaea > Thermoproteati > Thermoproteota > Thermoprotei > Sulfolobales > Sulfolobaceae > Acidianus > Acidianus ambivalens. The sequence goes on from NZ_CP045482.1 coordinate 1,530,394, forward strand.
TGACTTCGAGCCTTTTTTCTAATGCAGTCATAACGTGGATCGAATCTTCTAGATCCATATCATATCTTTTAACGTTATCCACAATTTTACTCCATTCCGGCAGTTCTAAGTATTCTATTTCTAGGCTCTCCAGTGCATTATCGTAATCCTTTAATGACCTACCAAGTATTTTACCCAATACGACTATCAATAAAAATGGAGTCACTATCGTCTTCCTTGCTTAACCAATTTTTGCTTTTTCACCATAAGTTTTATCTACAGTAAGGTAATATACAGCACATTTTTGCAGTATCGGATTGGTTGGCAAGCTAGGAAGCGTGGGATGCTAGTTCAGTATGTTAATCCCAGTTATTCTTCAATCTCATGCCCAAAATGTGGTAAAAGGATGATCGAGGTTTCCCATCGTTGGTTTAGGTGTTCATGTGGTTATGAGAATGATAGAGACGTTATTGCAATTATGAACCTCAATGAGAGGGGCTCTCTGACCCTCAAATGAGGGATGTAACCCCGAACCAATGAGGAGAACCCTCGCTGGCGCGAGGAAGTCAGATTAGCAATAGCTACAATAAGATATGCTGTGATGATGGCAATTATAGCAACAATACCATTATGGGCAACGTTATGGCTTTTAGAGTGGACGCAGAGAATAGCAATGGTCGTAGTCGATCTTTTAATCGGTTTGATGATAGCAGGGTTAGTTGCTGCTATAACGTTTGCGATCTTAGCAACAACCCCATTAGGTGCATTAGCGTTTATAATCGACCCAATAGCTATGTATAGGGAATTTTTGCAGTCTAGTATACTTCGTTTTCCAGGAGAACAAATGCTAGGAACCTTCAAGAAAAATAAGAATCAAGGTACAAATGAAGGCAATGGGTCGTCGTCTAGTAGTACAGAATCTAATGGACTCTCAGAATCTCCAGCTGGAATGTATATGTAAAAAATTAGCTAAAATTTAAGTTAAACCTATTTTTTACATAATTTAGCTTATTATAAGGGTCGTCTACGTCTAGTATTGTTATATCTCTTCCGTCAACCGTTAAGACGTGCCAGTCCCCTATTTCTTTGTAAATAGGGGCTATAATGTTGAGGATTAAACTAGGTCTATTAGCAACATTTTCTTGCCTTACATTCATTATAACTATCGATTTAACTTGGCTCCACGATACAACAAGCTCCCCTTCCAATTCATTAGCAATTCTGCCAAACCTCTTTCCAATCTTTACTAACTTAATTATTCCAAACACGCTGCCCATGATTACCCCGACGCCGATTAAAGTTGGGATCCAGTATACAGGATAATTGAAACCTGTACGCAACGCAACAGAAACCAAAAAATATATTACAAATATAGTAATAAAAGCTAAAATTATTATCCCTATTGCTATTCCCAACGTAGCAATGAAACCTCCCATCCTCTTTGCTCTATTCATTCTGTAAATTCCATCATTTGCAGCAGCATATAACGGAACAAAAACTCTAGAAGTCATCATTTGATATCTAGTTTGCATCGGGTTAAGGACTACTATTTCATTATAGTTGAATTTCCTCATCGTCATTCACTTTTTATTCTCCTTCTATAGCTAAATACTTTTCGCTGAGAATTTCAAACTCTACGGGAGTTTAGCCTAAAAATTACCATGAACTCTAGAAGAGTTAAAGGGGGAATAAGGGCTAACTGCAGGATAGTTAGAGAAAAGTTTTTTGTATGGTGTCTTATAAGTATATAATGTAGATTGATAGTTATGTCAGTCGAACTTTCAATTCCTTTTGAGGAATATTATAATTCTTTACAGGGAGTGAAAAATAGGAACTTCCCTGTCGAACTTCTAGAGAAAATGAAGGATTATTTGATTGAAAAATATGAGAAAAATTTGTTTGAGATCTATGAAGATTTATTAATATTAGTTCTAAACCCTAAAGATGAAAACAAACTAAAAATACTGTCGGAAGAGACTGAAAAAATAAGGGAAGATTTTGAATTATACAACTCACTATTAGAAAACAATACCACTATAGGAGAATATGCAGAAATAACAATGAATGGGTTACAGAAACTTATTGACGGATTGAAGAAAAATGAAGAAGAGTTCTACAAAGAGGTATTAAATTCCGGCAACCCTAATTTCCTAATAACCGCTTATTATTCGTTGTATTTACGCTTCGTAACAACAGTATACTTAAAACTACATAAGATTAACATAACCGATCCTAACATAAAAACAAAAGATTCTAAAATTAAAAATATATTTAACATTGCTAATTTCCTAGTAGGATTTTTCGGGATGCCTATATTGATATATATAAAGAAAAAAGAAGTATTCCCTTATATATCTGAGCTAAGCGGAGCATTATTACATGCACTAGTTGCCGATAGGGCACCTATACCCTCAAAGGACTCCTTAGGTTATTATCTATTTTCAAAGATCCACGCTGATAACTCATGAGTGAAAAGGAAACTTTTTTCTTAGATACCAATATTGTTATAAAATGGATATATAGAGAAATTTTGAATGAAAATCCAGCTGTTGAATATTTTATTAACTCATTAAGTAAAGGACAATGCGTTATACTTCATATCAATTTAATTGAATTTGAGACAATAATTTACGACGCTTATAATATAACCTCCCATGTGATTTATGAGAAAATACTATCTAGACAGGATTGGGATAAACTAGGGGTAGAAGATAAACTAGGAGTTCTTGAAGATATTAGAAAGAATTTTGAGCAAATCTATGAACAAATACTAACTAAGTACTATAATGGACAGATTTTACCAGGCGGAATAAGGCAAATACTTGCAAAGGAGTTCTTCATAAAGTTAGAAGAAAAGTTGCTCAACTCAAATCTTGAAGCTCTTAGGAATCATATAGTTTTAAATGAGAGAACACAGGATCTAATTGACTATTTAGCTAGTACGGAATATTTAATCAAGCAAAAATGCATTGTACTTGACGATACTAAAATACTTTTTAGTGATAATACCATCAGACAAATTCAGCTAATTTATGAAGGTATTAATGCACATATACGCAAATTAAAGTCCAAAGGATATAACAAGACGCCAAGTAGAAACGATCAGTTGATATTTGTATACCTCTTTTTGTTATTACGTGGCAGGATTTATGATAAGATCGTTTTCATTACAGATGATAATGATTTTGAAAGAATGCATAATACTGTGTTGGATCATTTAAAGGATATTATAAATGGAAATGCAGATCCTCGCGGAGACTTTAAAGAGTATGCCATTGAAGCTAACGATATATTAAGAAAATTAGTAATCAAAGGTATCAATGACTTAATCACCAAACAAAAGGGATAATTATAACTTTTAACTATCCTAGAGCTATTTTCATTCTAATTATATCTAAAAACTCATGGAACACCATTAAAGCTTCAGATGCAATAAAACCATAATCTATAATACTCACTTTAGGGGTTTGGGCTTCATTGAATTTTCATGAAATTGTATCTAATTCTCAGCCCTTGGGCTTCAACAGAGTCACGGGGAAACCCGTTACCCCTCCGCCCCTTTAGCGGGATAACCCCAACCCACACCCGCGGAATATCACGGATGTGGGGAAACTCGCACATCTTGAGGTAGATGTTGAGAGATGCGTTTAGTTGTCTATCCATGGTGAACCCACATCTCTCGCAATGAAAAGTCCTGCCAACCTTTCGGGAAACCCATCCACATCTGGGGCAGGACTTGGAAGTGAGGTGCGGGTTCACCTCCTTCAAGAAGGAACCGTAAAGAGGAGCCTTATACTTTAGCACACGGTGAATTGACCTCCATACAGTTTTCGAAATCTTCTTGGACAGTTTGTCGCTAGCGTCTCTAAACATCTCTTGCTTATTCAGTTTTTCAACAGCAAACAACGTGAGAGGATACATTTCAAGCAACTTATTCACGAACCTGTTAACATAATCCAGCACACGGTTCCTCTCACGGTGGGAATACTTCCTCAACAACTCCTTCCCCTTCCTACTGTGCTTTGAAGCAAAAGACTGTATTCTACCCCTCTTCAACTCCATACCGTACTTCATACTGTACAACTCCTTCATTGAAAACGTGATAAACTTCTCACCATCGTAAGCATCTAGAGTATAAAGGTTACTATCAATAGAGAGAAAGTCAAGGGGAGTAAACCAAGGTAATCTGTAACGAAATGGTAAATACACCTTATCCTCCTTAATTATGGGCTCACCTAGTTCAAGCCCTTTAACCCGCTTAGAAAACCAAGTGTGAGACCAAGAGAATTTGACGTATTCATAAGGTCTTACAGTAATCCTTACGCTCTCGCCATCAACCTTCCTAAGAGTTGATTTTACCCTAACGTAAACCTTCTTCAATCTAGGTTTCATCAGTGACGCTTGTCCCTTCTCAGCCCTCCTCTTCCAACTCCTTAAAATGGAATAAGCGTCGTTTATTGCCTTATCCACGTAGTGTGAAGCTAAGTTGTTGATCTTCTCTAGCTCATCCCTCAAAACCTTGTACACTTCCTTTTTCTTAGGCAAGGTTATTTTAACCTTAGTGAGTACTTTCTTTCCCTTCTTCACTTCTTTTCTCTCTACCTTCACCTTCTCCCATAACCAGTCTAATGCTTTCTGTAGTAGCGTCTTGTAGTTCTCTAGTAATATCTTGCTTTCCTCCTTCTTATCATTCTCCAAGGAGTAAGTTAGGTAAATGTACTCCTCCTCTGGTTGGAGTGATTTAATTCTTAAGTTCTTCGACACACTTTTTCACCTTTTCGTATTTTTGACTCCTCATTCCTTGCAATTTTCCGCTAAATGATACTAGGATTGAGATTAGGTCTTCTACTAGCTCTTGTTCTGGTGTTTTGTCTTCCATATTAAGAACTACTATTTCGCAATTATGTGCTTTGCACACTTCCTCTATTATCTCGAAACCAAACCTAACTAGTCTGTCTGGGTAAGCTATGACTACTTTCGACACCTCGTTGTTCAGAATCATCCTTAACAACTTGAGGAATCCTTTTCTCTTCATGTTTAATCCAGATCCAATGTCTGTTATTACTTGGTCGTATTCTTTGACGTTCTCCTCTAGGTATTTTACTTGGTTTACCAGGTCGTCTTTTTGTGTGTTTGATGATACCCTAGCATAAAGTATCACTTTCCTCCTTCTTACAATACCCATCAGTTTTTCTACGTCCTCTTCTCTGAACCTCCACTTCCCGCTCTGTAGTATTACTGGTTTGATGTAACCCTTCTTTACGTAGCTCTGTAAAGTGCGGTATGATATTCCTAAGCGTTGGCAGACTTCTTTAGGTTTTAACATTGTAATTAGTTTTACATACAAAGTATATAAACTTCACGGTTTATTGGAAACTGTTGGCAACGGCCTAATCTGAACTATAAGTTTCTTATTCTCTGTGTTTTCCTTCTTTTCTTTGAAGAGAAGGGGGCGGAAAGCCTCGCCAGATGGATAGCCCCGTGTTTAAATCTTTTAGTGACGCTATCGACGCTCCTTGCTGAATGGGACTGTGGGAGGAGCAACCAGTATCTCCTAAGGGACTAGAGCTTGGTGATGATCTCTCTGACCCTCTCGACTGCGATGTAATCCCGAACCAATGAGGAGAACCTCGCTAGCGCGAGGAAGTCAGTCTGCTTTACGAGCTCTTTATAAATCAAAGTTGAATTTAATGGAAATTAATAAGTAAGCTTAGTATCTAAGAAAATGAGCTAAACCGCAAAACATCTAAAAACTGCCTTAAGGAACTAGGAATTACAGGCTTTACAGTTATCTAATTTACTTCTTCCGCAGGCCATTGGTTACTGAACAGAATGCTTTCTAAGAAGTTTTAACTACTGAGATCCCTCTTATTCCTTCAACTAAAATGTGAAGTTTTATTATCAAATTTGTTAAATTCCAGTTTTAAATACTTCAGAGTCGATAGTTATTAAATACAAAAATTACAGATTAAGAATTCTTAACATTAATGAATGACCAATTTATTAAATTTCTTAATTACTAAATAGTTATTATTTTTCTTTCAATCTCTACACATTACTTACTCCCGTGCGTTAGCAGTCCGGCAATGACAGCGACATTATTCAATCCAACTATTCATTTTCTATAAATAAAACATTATCAAACCTTTTATCTTTCAGCTCTTTCTCCATTTTGAACAAAGCCTTAACTTTTAGACCTTTAGCTGCGGCAATAACAGAGGCATCAAGTATAGAGAGTGAATTATTACACTTTACCTCAACTATATAATCTGAGAAATCTAAAGCATTAACCAACTCAAAATAGCCTGAATCTAATAATTTCTTAACCAACTCCTTAGCTTTACTTATTCCGTATTTCCTGCATATTACGTAAGTTATTTCAATTAATGTTAAGTTAGTAATTACAGGCTTTAATTTTCCATCCTTGACCAATTTAAGAAATTTTTCACCCAACTCAGATCCTTCTAAAACCTCAACTATTAATCCGGTATCAACAACTACTCTCATCTTCTCTTCTCGACCTCTCAAATTCTTCCCTTATACCTTTTGCGGAACCCAAGAGGGAAAAAAGTAACTGCGGGTCCTTCTTTAAGTTCTTATTCTCTTCATAAAAGGATATTAAATATTCTACAGTATCGTTCAGACTAACCCTCTTTCCCTTGTTTAACTGCAGCTCAGCTGAAATCTTAACCAATTTCTCCTTAACTTCCTTGCTAACCCTTATAATTTCACTCATAAGATAAACTCTACGTATATGTATATAAAGTTTACATTGTATACACTACTTAGTCGATTCTTCAATCCCTTTTGGGATGCAACCATCACTCTTAGAAGCAGTTAAAATACCTAAGAACTTTATCTTTCAATCCCTTTTGGGATGCAACTCTAAATTAGAAAAGTACAGAATTCCAACCAATGATAACTTTCAATCCCTTTTGGGATGCAACTGTTTGTTTTATTAACCTCTGTCCTTATTTTCTCTTTTCTCATTAATAAGTTTTCATTACACCTCTTAGTTCTTCATGCGACCGATTTTCCTTGTAATTTTAATTTCGTAATACGGTCGCATGGTCTTTTTCACTAATTGAAAGAGAAAATGTATTTATAAGGCTTCAATTCTTCTTTTGATTCTCGCAACGGTCGCATTGAGGCTAAAACTTTATCGCTTTTAAACTCTTAATAAAACTCGAACCTTTTCCTACTATTTATCTGTATTAAACAATTCAAAGATTATCACATTCATTGAATTATATTTAGATTGATGCCCTTAATATATTAACTATTTTTAAAATTAGGCACAGTTATATTTTTAAATAGATTTTTAAACATCGTATTTTCCCTTGTTTATTCCTTCGCGTGGAAATAAAAATCGTTTATTATCGTGTTAAATTAATAAACAGTTAAAACTTTCTATCCAGCATGGGAGTGTTTTTACACTCTTGTAAGAGGTTCATAGAAACAGACGAGAGGGAAAAGAAAGAAAAAAGGAGTGTATTAGAAGAATATAATAAATGGATAAACGCTACCCTCTAAAGGCAAGCTCAAGTCGTTATTGCGACCTCTCTAATGTTACTCAAGGACTTTATCAATTATCAGCAGAGTTTTTATTACTTATAGTTACTATTTTATAATCAGTTTATCTTATAATTTTCGGAATATAGTTATCTTTTATAATTATGGATCTACTATAACTTAGAAATATTATGATAAAAACCTTTAGGAATAGCATAAATCTTCGGAAAATAATTGCGAATAATCTAAGAGAAGATAGTTTGCCTTATGTATTATGCATTCTGGATTTCTAGCTGATATATTAGGCCGGGATATTATGAAGAATTAAAAGGACTCGGAATATCAATAGGTTACGTTTTTCCTTAGAATGCGCTTTACCTTAGGCAATATATCTATTTCCATTACCCATTATTCTTGCCATACTATTAACGAAATTGAAAAGAAGATTTGAGAATCCTAAACTGCACGAAGAAATACCTGACTTCCTCCCCGCCCTGGAAGGGCGAGGGTTCCCTTCCAAGGGGTTCATCGTTCCCACACATCGATTCGGGATTACATTTGGTGGGCAGTCGAGTGGCTCAGAGAACCCCTCCCATTTGGACAGAGTGGGTAGGGGACTTTCATTGCTGAGCTCTAGTCCCTTAAGAGATACTGGTTGCTCCTCCCACAGTCCCATTAAGCCCTCAATCGAGCTGGGGAGGAGCGTCGTTAGCGTCACTAAGAGAAATTTTGACAAAGAAATATTTAAACCTTTTATAAGGGGGCTATCCATCCCCGCCTGCGAGGCTTTCCGCCCCCTTAACCCCCAACTTTGTAAAGCTTTACATTTCATCAGATTTGTCACCATTCCAATAATTGTATTAATAGCATATATTATGGAAATCATCTTTATTAATGGCATATTTAATTTATTCGATTTAGGTTTACACCGCAATATTCACCGCTTCGGTTATAATTATGATACACTTTTATCTTTCGCCTCGATCGTTAGAGATATTACCAGCTACCGCTAAAGATAGGCAATACTTGTTAGAAGCGTTAAAATTAGAGCACGCTGCCAATAGAGATTATTGTAACTATTATTGCTACTTTAATAGCTGTAATAACTATACCGACTATGTTTCAAATTCTTTACGGCACACTTCCCAACAAGGATTGTCTCCTCTCAAGTTGACAATTTTAGGAATTTTTGGAGCACAAGTGTAAGTTCTTATTAGCGGGATTGCTAATAAGCGAACTTTTAGATTATAATTGGCAAATACGTAAAATGATAACAAATCTGGAAAAGTACGAAAAATAATACATTTCATTACTACGACTAAAGAAGTGATGTTGAAAATAATTCGTTGCGTATAGAGAAAATTTGGCCGTTGTCAACAGTTTCCGTTAAACCGTGAAATTAATGTCATTTGTTGTCATTCAACATTCCTAACTATCCCTTAACGAAAGTTTTGTAGCTAAGAAGAGGGCCCTACAATGTGAGGGGTTCAATGAGGCTCCTCATGTCCTGCTCCCTAACCTAGGCGTGGGGAGCCGGAATGAGGACGAGAGGTTGAATCATTCAATGAAAGTCCGACTCCTATTAGCTTATTTTAGGAGTGAATCCCATTTAAAACCTGGAAAATATATTCTCTTTCAGAAGAATACTATGGTTCTTGAATTCTTTGAAATTAAATCACAGACGTAACTTACGCAGTCCTCTTTTTTATAAATCTTCATTGCCCTGTCTTTTACTGCGTTGAATTTCTTGTTAATTGAGTCGTACTCTTCGTGGGGAATGATTGAAGAAACTAGGTGTGCTCCTGCTTCCCTAGCAGCTAACACTGCTGCAGAGCTTATCGCTTTCCTTCCTCCTGTAAAATCTAGATAATCTCCTGCCTTCAGCACTTTCCTTATTGTTTCCCTAACTTGTACGAAATCGTTAGGAGAATTAACGTCATCGAAAGGCAAGTTAATTGCCCTGACGTTTACGAAGCTAGAACAGCACAAGAGCAGGGCTTTTAGTACGTAAAAACTTTCCTCCACTTCCTTAGTTTTAACGACTAGCAATTCCTCTATTTTTATCGGGACTGGGTCGAAAGGCGCGACGTAATTTCCATCTGTTAGGTTAATCAAGGTCTCTGCTATGCCTCCGGGCGATTTTCCCAAGGTGGAGACCAACCTAGGCATGAGTATAAATAACAAAACAAACTAAAATGCTCTCCTTTAGAACCGACTTTACTCTTGCTTGTTAAAAATTTTTATCATACTCGCATATTCACTGTTAAATTTAAAGGAATTTTAGTATTCTGTTTCAGAAAAAATATTTTTAGTTATACGACGTTATTCCGATGAGGGAAAATACGTAGTTTAAAAATTAGCTTAAAAAGATAGCTACACTTGAAAGTAAATAGTATTAAATAAAATACGAAATATTAATGAATAAAATATAACGAACGGAAAGGATTTAGAACCGTTTATCGTGGATAGGTAAACCTAAGAGTTATATTTTTATTAAGAGTTTAAAAGCGATAAAGTTTTGGTCTCAATGCGACCGTTGCGAGAATCAAAAGGAGAATTGATGCCTTATAAATACATTTTCTATTTCAATTAGTGAAAAAGACCATGCGACCGTATTACGAAATTAAAATTACAAGGAAAATCGGTCGCATGAAGAAATAAGAGGTGTGATGAAAACTTATTAATGAGAAAAGAGAAAAATAAGGACAGAGGTTAATAAAACAAACAGTTGCATCCCAAAAGGGATTGAAAGAACTTTATACCCGCATCTTTGTCAATGTACACAAGTGCAGTTGCATCCCAAAAGGGATTGAAAGTATGACAGTTGACAAGAAATATAACATCGTTTTTACATATGTTGCATCCCAAAAGGGATTGAAAGAAAATCCACTTCTGTCCAAGAGATACTATGCTTATTAACGGTTGCATCCCAAAAGGGATTGAAAGATGTATGTTACGTGTTTGCCGTTGACGGACAGTACTTTGTTGCATCCCAAAAGGGATTGAAAGTAACATATTTGTCAACATAGGGTTTCGAAATCTTAATCTGTTGCATCCCAAAAGGGATTGAAAGTTTACTTATACAAAAAGAATACGAACTGGAAATGGCTAGTTGCATCCCAAAAGGGATTGAAAGGTGTGTCACAAACAGACAACTTACTGTTATCCAACGTGGTTGCATCCCAAAAGGGATTGAAAGTAATAACTTAGAGATAAAAAATGAACTGAAGATAGAACGTAGCATCCCAAAAGGGATTGAAAGTTTTCATCGCAATCACATTCTTCAAAAAATTCATCTAAGTAGCATCCCAAAAGGGATTGAAAGTTGATAATTATTGCGGCTATACATAAAATACTTCTAAAAGTTGCATCCCAAAAGGGATTGAAAGAAATTATTCCATCAGTATAATTATTTGCATAATTTATGTATGTTGCATCCCAAAAGGGATTGAAAGCTCTCCTTCTTCACGTTTCATCAGTACGAAATTAAAACATGTTGCATCCCAAAAGGGATTGAAAGATTTCACCCGCCGTCTTTAAATCCGTATTTGTATGCCTAGTTGCATCCCAAAAGGGATTGAAAGTTGACATATTTTTTTACTTTGTCAAATGGCATATCAGTTGCATCCCAAAAGGGATTGAAAGGATAATATATCTTTAGCGATTCCTTTTAATTTTAGAGTTGAAAAACTAATCCATGTAACCACGAGTTACCTGAGCTAGCTAAAAGTTTGCTAACATGTTCAAGAATGTTTAGAGCTATTAGCTCTGCTAGGTGATGAAATTAACAAGTAATCATTAGGTATTACAATGTACTAAGTAGTGCTAGTTATTATTTTATTTATTTGTTTAGTTAACTATACTAATCTTATAGACTAAGAACTAGAAATCGTAAATAATCTTAATTTATATTAATATCATAAATCATATAATAAAGAGGTAATAGAATGTTTTATTCGTTTTTCAATTTAATTTTATTAATTTTATCAAGAAAATCCTTTAATTTACAAAAAGAATCGTCTAATAAACGCTTATATACATTGTTTATAACGTTTAAATCAGAAGGTAAAATAAAGCCTCCATGTGCAAGAAAAGAATTATTCCTAATGAAATCCATTAAGCTCATAGGAACATTATTAACACCTTTCTGCGGAATATATCTTCCAACTACGCTCTTATTATTCTTTATATACAGTACTGTAAGTTAAACCATTAGGACAACTAATAATGAAGTCTAGCGTTAAAGATGCCTTGAGAAAATTGCATGATTCCATTAAATTATCCTTTATATGTATAATTTCGTCATCCGTTAATGGGTTCTCTAATTCATCTTCTTTTGGAGTTAGTGAATTAATATTTTTTCTATCTCTTGTTTTATCTGCAATAAAGCATAATGATATATGCGCATAATCGAATCTTAGATTTAGATTCTCTTGTATATTGCTCGCTAATTCAATTAATCTTAATGCACCGTTATTATTCCTACATTTAAAATAATCCTTATACCTAGTTAAAAGAGTGTCTAAGAAATTCATTATATCGTCAGTGGTCGAGGTATTGCAAAGGATATTAATTAGGATATCTGTATCATCGAATCCTCATTCGCTCATATTGTCTCGCCTTAATATATACATATACGAAAGCGTTCTTGAGCTTGTTCTTATCTGCTCGATTTAGAAACTCGTATAGATCTCTATAGATGCCATCAGCGTTTTTGACTATATTTCTTTTAGCCAATTTATCTAATATTCGTATTTTTAATAGGGCGCTATTCACCATGAGTGTAAAATCATTGTTATTAACTGTGCGTCTTTCCAAGTATTGCCTTAGTAACTCTTCTAAGAACTTATCAACTTCTTCATCGCTTATAGATAGATTCTTTTTAACTATTCTTGATAGCTCATTATAATATGTATTATCAAGAAAAGAAAGCAGATTTGACACGATTCCACTCCTGTCTAAGTAGATCTTGTGCTCCTTTAATAATTTGTGCTACGTTTATCTTGTTCATATTCATATCAGTTACCTCCACTTTGTTCAGTTTGATTATTCCGTACCCCCTATCTTTTCCTCTCCCTAATTTTATTCCATATAAAGTAGCTCCCATAGAGGCTATTAGTAATTTTAGCTCTTCTAAATCTCCATTAATCAGTATTATCTCGGTAGAAAAAGTTGTATTTGGCGGTATTGCTTGGAAGTAAATATCCTCCGGAGTAGGGGAAGGTGTATTAAATGGGTAAACTTTTATTCCTCTGCACGGCTTCCTAGGCTTCCATTGCCTTCCTAATTTAAACTCCTTATACGAAGCGTCTATTATTGCGTCCTTAAAATAAACCCTCCCTTCCAGTTTTGAGAATCCGAATAAGTCTCCTACCTTATTTGGATTTGAAAGCATTAGTGCATATGCGTTAAGTGCCCCCTTTATTGAAGATCCCATTATTGCTGGCTTTCCGTTAATAGTATAAGTCTTGTAAGTTACTTTTCTTCGTGTAAAGTCTATATCCATTTCACCGGTGCAAGTACAAGTCGGAGTCTTTGTCACAAACTGAGAATTAATAATGTATACTTGTTGGATCTTGTCCCTTGGTTTAAAATTTTTAGGAAATGCTTTATTTGAGCTTGCATTTATGCATGTGTAGTTTCTTGCCATTCCTTAACTACCTCCATTCCTACAGAATTAAACGATTCGTTATTTAAGATATAAGAATTCATGAATAAATTATTATCAACTTTTTCTATCTTAAATCTATATTTATTATTTTCGACTATCTCATTTTGATTCACAATAATATTTATTTCTCTTTCACCTCCCTTAATACGAATCTTTGTCTTATACTTGACATTTGCGGTAGGTAGTAGTATTTGAACATTATCTACGTCTAATTTCACTATTCCGTAACCTCTGCTTTTGAATCCGCCTACTCTGATAATTCCTAAGTTTAATAGATTACTAATCATGTATATAATTCCACTTATATCTGATATTGAAATATTCCTACCTACTATGGAACCGTAGAATTCATTGCCTTGTGGTACATATTCAACTTGGAATAAGTTCTTCACTCCACCTGTGGCCAAGTCTATCCTTATATGAGACCTTTCATAAGTGTCGATAATCTTATTCGATACAAAGTCGTTAAATATTAGAGACGAACCTATAGGCATGTCTTCTTCATTTATATTTCCTCCGAAAGCATAAGATAAGTCCTTGTCTGCGTCGAGCATTAAGAATCTTGCTAAGTTATTTCTTACAATACCTTTTAGTGACGATCCAGGAATTACTGCATGTCCGTCTGGCGTTCTTAGTATAGGCAAGTCTGGCTCTCCTATTTTTTGTCCTTTACCCGCTCCTATTCTTAATGGGCTCAGATTAGTGATTTTTGCCGAAATTTTTGTTATTATATAATAAGTTTTAAAATAAATACTACTATTACTCATTTTACCACCAACAGATTATTTAAATTTATCATTTCATCGTTCTTCTTTGTTAGTTGTACTAGGCCGTAACCTCTGCTTTTCCAACCACCTAATAATATTTCACTTTTATCTAGAAATTTTACCAAGTAATCAAAGGCTTTATCTACGGGGCTAGGATCTGTAGTATCATAGTTTAAGGAATTATAAATTATCCTGAACTCAAATTTTATCTCAGGATACACTGCTTCTACGTCCACTAGATTCCCCTTTTTAGCCACGTCCCTATCTTGATCGATCCTTACGTGATAACGATTAGTTACGTATTCCTCGGTTTGAGTTACAGGCAGTCCATCGGTAAATATTGTTGGAGATGCAAATATTTCGCTACCGAACAATAAATCTAGTAACCCTACCTTGGAGTCTTTACCGTTAAGACTGTTCTTAATCATTTCCGCTATCTTGTTAGTGTCTGAATTTTTTAAAATATCCTGTATATTATCGGTAAATAACTTAGCGTAACCAAACAATTGTTTTAGTTTATCTTCGGGTAAACCGCTAATAGTTCTAGAGAATTCGTTTCTTATTGCTCCTTTTAGTGAGGAACCAGGGATTATAGGTTTGTTACCAATTTTAATTACGGGTAAGTCGGCACCACCTATTTGCAGGCCTTTAGTATCTCCTATGTGTAGAAACTCCTTGGGTTCTATTTCAAATGTAACTACTCTTTTATACTTTAGTGACGAATGCAAATATCCCATTACTTTCACCTAACAGCCTAAAAATTTGTAAGGATTTAAGTCGTTATTCTGAGCTTCTTCAATTATATATACTGCCATCACAGCTCCTTCTACGTATTTGACAACGTTATCTCGAGGCTGTTGTCGAATAAGGTCAAGGAGGTTTGTGATAAATCTACCCAGTTCAGTATCATAACTTAATCCTTTATTCCTAGCAGCTAAATATGCTAGATCTGGGATTATTGAAGGGAGGTTTTGCGAATCATTAATCATATCGAAAATCTTTCTAATCAGCGTTTTTGATAACTTTCCTTCGTCATTATCAGCATAAGCCAAATCCTTCTTAATCTTACAAATATCTTCTACTCCTTTTCTTTTATAATCTATGGATTGGGTGGTTGATGACAATTTTTCCACCGTCACTCTTTATTATACTTTCTGTTTCCAATTCATAAAGATTTCTATCGCTTTCGGCGATTAATACAGACCCAGATCTTATCGTATAATCAATAACCCATTCATTATAGTTCAATCTTTTCCTCTTTTCTATACCAATACTTTCGAATATTACATTTTTTAACATTGATTTTATTTCTTGAAAATAACTGTAACTAACGTTTCCATAAAAATCCAAGGTGTATAGTGAATTTTTAGGCTTTTCCTTTTCTGTAATTTCCGAATAATCTTTAAGTTTTAAGAGCCCATAGCCCTTAGTTTTAAAGGATCCTACAAATATTCCCTCCTTTAGTGTATCAAGAAGGAAGTTTAATTGCTCTTCTTCACCAATGGCTTCAAAGGCAAAAATATTCCCTGGAGAAATTGATTCTATATGTGCAAGATAACCGGTCTTTTCGTTATTTTTAGTTTCTTGATATGCTATTTTTAATTCATCGTCAAGCTTTAATATATTAGTTGAGATTCTTTCAATTTGTATAGGATACGCGTTTCCATTTTTCATAAACCAATTTCTAGGACCCTTCTTTAATCTTATTACTTCCTCTCCCCACTTCTTTTTACCTTGGTAAGTCTCTATAATTACTCTTGCACCGTCTACAAAGTAATCGTCTGTTTCATTTTTCTTATATAACGTAACTAATGAAGGTGGATTAAGTTGTTTTTCTTGAGTAGTAGAAGGATAAGCATCAGTCAAATATAAGTCTATTTTTTCCTCCCTAATTTCTCCTCCCCATATTTTTTTCTCTGTCAATCTTCTAGCTTTCAATGCCCCAATAATTGACGAAGATGGTATATAGTCTAATGATCTATAATAATTTCCAGAAGAATAGTTTATTACTAGAGGCGTTTCATTTTTTACCTTAACTAAGTAGTGCATCATCTAATTTCACCTCCTCTACTATTCCTATACCTTTACTTCCTCCCCAACCTATTGTTGAATATTTCATTAATAATAAGGCCTTCTTCAAGCACTCTCTCTCATCTTTCGTTAGGTCTACTAAAGGAATTATATCAAACCTTATTTCAATATCACCTGGTATTATTTCATACGAGAATAAAGCCCCCTTTTCTACTATACCCAACTCTTTGTTAACCTTTATTCCATATCTTACTTTTTTCTTTTTCTCTTCAGTAATGTATCCCCAACCTACTACTACTTTTGACATAATGCTTTTCTCCCCAAATTCTGAGCCTAGGATAGACGTGTCGCAGTCTAAGACCTTCATATTTTTCCTAATAAGTCCTTTAATGCTAGATCCGGGTATTACGTAAATCTTATTATCGTATTTTATAAAGATAGCCCTCAAATCTACATCATAATTATCTATACTGGTGTTGTTAGTGTGTCCTCTCAAGTTATAAACTTTTAAGACATTTTCATAGGCTTTCATGTTGGATCACCATTTGGATTCCATGGGACTCTATAATATTCCTGTCCATCAAAATTTTTCTGTTCTAGGCTACTCATTAAAGTACCCAACAATACGAGATAACCTTGTATGTCATATCCTCTTTTAATGACATCATTGATAGTTTTCATTACTGTCTCTAATGAATCTGAATTATTTCTCGCAACGTCATAAAATATTCTTATTCTATCGCCTTCCAGCTTGATGTAATCAAAAATTTTTCTAGAAGAAATTCCTGCATTTTCAAATCTTGCTATAGTGTCATATATCTCTTTCATATCGCTGCCAAGAACGCATATACCTTTATTGTTTTTAATGCGCTCCAGTAATCCAAACGATTTTTCATCCATTATTGTTGATATTACTCCAGTGCCGAAGAACTGGTCTTGGAATACCTTTTTTGATACAGTTTTTGATACATGCTCTAGTTCTTCTGCCATTTCCCTAGCTAAGAATATTGGAAAAGACGTATTCTTATAAATATAAGCTCCTACTGAAATTCCAAACCATTGATATGGTTTTTTACTCGATATCATTTCAGCTATATCTTTATATTCAGATTTAAGGTTCCTACAAATTCTTCCGCCGATTCTTACTAATGCCTCGTCCACATAATATAAAAACGGAACAAGCTCTTGAGATGTAAGTAGCAACGAAAAATCATCTCCCCCTAATAGTATCGGCTGAAACTCTATGACAGGAACTTCAAAATGTTTGTAGAAATTTAGTGCTGTATTCTCTAAAGCATATAAAATTGAATAATATATCATGTATGTAAAGAATCTATTTATTTCCAAATATTGTGTAAGCGTTGTTGCAGTAGACTTTAATTGTCCAAAATTGTCTCCGTCTCCCACTATTATTGTGGGGAACCTTCTCTTTTTCAGATCTACTTCTTCCCCAGAGAAGTCTTTGTTTAAATCATCTACAGTATCCCACACTCTTATCGATATTTTTCTTTCGTTTCTCTTATTTAATTCTTCAATAAGTTTATAAATTCTTAATCTTTTAATTTTTCCTGAGATCTCAGTATCGCTATTCTTTCCCTTTACCATTGAGACGAAGGTTTTGTAGAATTTTTCCGCAGTCTTACAACTCTCACATTCATCACCGTCATCTGCGTAATTTATTCTGCACTTTTTACATATCTTATCAACTGGAATTGTGCTCTTATTTTGTAAATTGACGCTCGAAGAACTTTTTATTACACCGGGGGAACTTAAGAACTTATTTATAAGACTACCAAATCCTCTTAACGAGTCTCTAAGATAAGGATCAGTTGATCCCCAGCCTTTCCAATTTTCTTCTGGACCTAAGTGTGCCTCTGCAAATTTAAATTCCATTTTATTCTCCTTATATGTGTCAAATGGGCTTAGATCTAGGCTTTTGATTAATTCCCCAGAGTTAAAAGAAGAAGGAATTATTGCTAATAAGGAACCCCCTTCATCGCTTATTACTGCCTCTTTACCTATTTTTGATTTAATATAATCTGAAACGTCGTGAATTAAAGAGTCTATCATAATACTATATCCTGCGTAAACTGAAAGTTCTCTCCCTCTGTTTAAATACGACTTTATGCTGGGAATTTCAAAGTGATATAACGCCAAAAGTTTCTTTCCACTGCATAACTCATTTTCAGCATTTCTTAGTTTTAATGCCAGATCTATAGCCTTATTTTCATTGTCTGACAAGAAACCATAAGTCCTTAATTCTTCACTGTCTTCATCGTTTTCGACTACCTTATTTTTTATCTCATTAATGTAATCTTTTCCGCCAATATCGTAAAGGTCTTGAAGTTTTTCGGCAAAATCAAGAAATTTTTCAAAAACTTCTCTATTCCTAGGCAAGAACGTTCTTGATGAAGCACTAGCTTTATCGGCATATGATATTATCCACTCTATAAAGTTTTGAGGCTTATTAGTATACTTATAACCATAGTGATGTCTAGATGAGGCTTCACTTAGCGCGTTAGCTAACCTCTCATTAATATCTTTAAATAAAGCGTAAACTATTTCTTTAGTACGCTGAGTATGTCCGACCGGTGGAGGTTTTCCTATGTCATGAAGCAAAGCTGCTACCCTTACAAATCCCCTAAGAAGCTCCCTATCAGAAAAATCTATATCGTATGCCTTTAATTCACCGCATTTATTATCGTAATAGGATAAAGCGGCAGCCACGGCAAATGCTGACGTAGTCAACATATGATCGGCTAAAGAATTAACAAAACCTGGAAATCTGGTATCAGCTGGGGTATTTACAAGGCCTAATTCTTCATCCTTTTGTGCACTCGTTCCAAAGACCGAATTAAAGTAGTACCTCTCCCACTCCTCATTGATTTCATCGACTATTCTATCAGCTACTTTGTTAAGGAAATTACCACATTTCTTGATATCTTGCTTGCAGTCTGTAGAATTTATACTTCTTATTATATTTACCAGGAGATTTTTTGTATTTTCCCTTATGCTATCAGTAACCTTATTCCTTCCATATAGTGTAAGGGGGTCTATTCTAATGTAATAATTCATGACAATATTTCTGTGATATTTCTATATTAAATTAATTATGCTTGTCTCATCATTTTATTACCTCATATCTTTACAGAATGTAAGCTCATGAGAGTTTTTAAGTGGGAAAACATAATAAGGTGCCTCATTTATGAAGCTTTTGAAATACACTCCTTGATATACTTCAATTTTTCTTAAGATTACGTTAAGCTTACTCTTAATTCTACAGCTGATTTAGAATTTATACCAAAGAAGTTAGTTTATATCTAAGAAAATTCCACTAGCTCACAAAGCATGAAAGGTGCTTCAAATACTCTATTATAATTATTTTGGATTTTATATAAATATATTATTTATCTCTATTCTCTTATATCTAAAAACTATTAAAAATTAGATTTCATACTATTATTGTTATTTTATAATCTCGTCTACAGATAAAACTTTCAAATCCTTCTCTACTGCTTTCCTGAGCTTATTATCCTCAGTAATTAAAGGCAAATCAAGCTTCCTTGCCAACCAAACGTAGGAAGCGTCGTAAAAAGTTATGCCATAATCAAGTGCAATCTCCTCGGTCTCCTTGCAGTTTACGTCCTCTAGGTTCATGGTATTTAACACTTTGGAAATGAAAGAGAGTAATCTTAACCCTTCTTCCCTGCTTATCCTTTTGTGAAGAAACACCTCTTTCCAAACTATATTCCCCAGCTCGAACTTCGCCAGAAATACTGTATAATTTCCTCCAAGAAGTTCAATTTTACCCTTCGTTAGCAGTGAATAAATTGATGAAGAATCAAAAACGTAACTCAAGCGTTATCTACCTAGGATTAAATAACGCGTGGCTCAAGTATTATCTCCATTTTTTATTTAGCGCTCATCCCTGTCTTCTCTAATTTCCTTGATTACGTCCTCGATAGGTATTTTACTCAGAACCTCCTTAATTTCCTTAGCCTCCTTCTCTAGCTCTTTAGCTTTAGCCTTCTTTACTTCATTTATTAAAGCTCTCCTTACTACTTCCGCCTCGTCGATGTTATATTTTTCCAACTCTTTCTTCAGCTCTTCTGGAATCCTTACCGAGATTACCACGCTTTTGCCCATAATATGAAGTTGTCTCGTGAAAATAAATAGTTTACTTTTTGTAAACACGACTTCTTATTATCTACTAGCTATTAGAACTTCTAAACAAACCTCACCCTGGTATATACTGAAGGCAGTCCATTTTTATTCCAAGCACTATCTAAACCCACTGTTAAGTTTTGACTTAGAAACCTAACGAACTTCTTTTCGTTAACCCACGCTGGAACTAAAGGTTTATATAAAGGATCTGTATCCCTACTCCAATAATAGTAAATCAAGGACAGAAATTCTTTGACGTCACGTAGTGGTGTGAGATACATATCGAGGGGAATAAAGAAACCCGGTACTGGAAAGCCTATTATTCCTCCATTGACTATACCTCTAATAATGTGCATATGATTGCCGTGTACTAGAGTTTGAATCGCTTGGTTTCGTAATAGATTACCTAAAATTGCTTGAGTCAAAGTAAATGCTGTATATTCACACAAACTCTCATCTTCTGGTAAATAACTATATGTCCCAGAAGAAGTCCTCCAATCTTCTATCACGTGATGAGTTAGTTCGTGTATGAAAATTAAAGATATGTAAAATGGAAAGATGTCCGCTTTAATGCCCACATTATTAAGGCAATTATTTAAGAGGTCTATGTCATTCTTTATCTCTTGCCATATTAAGTAAATTCCCCAATTGTTCTTATCAACAGAATACGGAATGTAGTAAGCTAGAATTCTTCTGCAATCTTTATATTCCTTATATTCTACAATCTTTCCATTTTCATATGCGGACTTCCAAGACCATTTAGCCCTTTCTAAAAATCTTTTTATTGGATTCGGCTCTAGATTTGGCTCTTTACCCGGAGAAAAGCTTAAGTTAGTTGGCTTCCACTCACTACCTGGAGAAAAGCTTAAGTCAATTTCCGGTAGGGAATCCATGACTATCTATTAATAAGTTTTAGACGAAGATATAAGGAGATAAAATTGCTCTTACCAAGACAAACATAGTTTGTAATCTCTTGCCAGAAGTTCTACAAACCTTATAATTAGCTTTCTATAACCAAGAAATCTTTGAGATTACTAGCCAGTTAAGAATTTGTTCATAAAAATCGAGAAAAGCAAAATTATCCTAAATGCTCTTCCACATTTCCAATACAGTTACAATTTCCATCAGTATAACTTACGCAAATATCTTCTCCGCATTTCCAAAGGAATGTCACGTTCTGCTCAAAACCGCCGTGAGCTATTAGGTTCCTTTTATCTGCTGAGCATACACTAGGCGAGTCAATGCCAAGGATTTTTGCATAGAGAGTTGGAGAGTTGGGAATTTTATCTTTTTCCTTCTTTATTTTATCTATTTCGTTTAGAATAACATATTTTACAGAGTCTGAAGTTGAGTAATTCTCAGCCATTTCATGGATTTCGCTTATTTTATTATTACCTTGAGCTATATGACTGGCAATCCTAAGTAACGAGTGTAAATAACTTATCTCAATAGGAATATTTTCGTCGTAAATTACTTTGCCGTCCTCAAACTTTAACTGTACCGCGAAGTTGTTGAAGCTTAATTTTCTGAGAATATTATCTATGATGTTCAAACAGTTATTAATGTCGCTCTTCTTTAATATTAAATATAGGAATATTCCGGCGGATAAGGCATTAACAATGTAGTAAATGAAATCTGCATTGCATGAGCTAGTATTTACGTCCTCTGAGTTCGCTTTAAGTGAATTATATATTACTTTAAATACCTTATTTTTTATTACGTTTTTGCTCTCACTAGACAAGAAAGGCGACAAAATTGACAATAAAGCTTGCCTCACAGTAATTTTCTCAGAGTATATATTATCTATGGTATAAGGGCCTTTATTAGGTTTAATTACCGGTTCAGAATCATATATTGTTAAATTAACTCCGTTCTTCTTGTTTTCTACAATATAAGTATATACAGCAAGCCTTATTGCATCTGTTGCTAATAAAGGCATGTAGTTTATTCCGTGAGTAATATCTATGTAAATTTCGTCCGGCTTATTCTCTTCAAGGATTTTTAGCGAGTTAAAGTATATGAAATTGAAATAAAGAGTGTTTTTCCTATCCTTTTGAATGAACCTAGTACTGAAAACGTTTGGAGCAATTAATAGGTCAAATTTATTACCCAGCTTTTGAGTCACTTTTTGTGTTACAGAATTTCTACAACAATTATAATCATTACAGTTAGTATCACATAAGCTTAGCCCGGCATAAACTACTACTTTATCAATGTTTAATGCTTGAGATATTGCAAGAAAGGAAGCATTAGTATTGTATTCTTTCCCTTTTACTGAATAGGTTACGTCATCGTACCCTGTAGGATCCCCTATAGGTGCAAAAAGAATCTTCATGAATTAAAATGGCTAAAAATCATTTTAAAATCTTTTCTAATCAGAGTAAATGTACTAGATTAATATCCTAAAAATCATTTTGCCAAACCAATTCATCCAAGAGATGTACCTCTACTATATGCTTGATTCCAGTATTTGCACACCGTTTAAATAATACTCCTTGTATCTTACAAGGAAATACGTTAGATAATAAATTTTAATACTTTATACTAATTATTTACTAAATATTTTTAATTTTAACTATTAACAACAAATATTTAAACCTTTATAGTATAGAGAAGGTTTTGTCATCATTTTTTACGGCATAAATCTCTTTTAAGTTGATTTTAATTCTAACAACAACGACGTTTATGACCGTGTATTACGTAAAAGATAATTTATTAATCGTGAAGGGATTTACCACTAAAAATGAAGACGAAAAGTGAGAAGACGATTCTCCTCTATATCGTTTGCGGATTAATTAAAAGGTAGAAGCAAAATAAATTCTAAATCTTGCGTCGAGTTATAAGTTCCAATTGAGAAAGATTCCACAAAGCAGTCGATTATTACTTCGCCTTCTTAAGATAGTGCAAACCCCCTTCTCAGTTGCTTTGTGGATTGCCTCATTTTTTCTTTCTCAGAAATGGCGTTAAACTTACTTTTAACTAATTTAGAATTTATCTTGATCTAGTGAGTTTAAGATCGACAAAAATTCAACTAGTCCACAAAGCATGAATTAGTATAAGATCGTCCTCCCTCTAACTCCATGAATACACGGCGTAAAGCATTATCGTGCATACTGACTTCCTCCCAGCCAGCGAGGGTTCCCCTCATCGATTCGGGTTTACATTTGAGGGGAAGTCGGGAGGCTCAAAGACCCCCTCCCATTAAGATTAACTACAGCAATAACGTCGCGATCATTCTCATAACCACATGAGCACTTAAACCAACGATATCCTTTCTCCTCCATCCTTCTACCACATCTAGGACACAAAACAGAAGAATAACTAGGATTAACAAACTCAACAATCATTCCGTGTTTCTTAGCTTGCCAAGAAATCCAATACTGCAAACGACGATACTGCATTAGATATAGTTTATCCCTAAACTCCTTAGGCAATTTATCTACATTCTTGATGAGGTTCTTAAGACTCTCCAACTTAATAACATTAGCACCAAAATCTCTAGCAATTTCAACAACCCACTTCCCCACTTTTCTAGCGAAATCCTCCATAACCCTCTTAGCCTTTATGTGGAAAGAACGAATCCTGTTTAGGATCCCCTTATTCTCCCTCCACCTTCTAGGGTATTTTCTTTGTAGGCTTTCAGCTAATGATTTCCAATGATGAACCTCTTCGAGACGAGTTGGAATCCTAACGTAGTGTTTGTCGTCCTTGCCAACTACTATCTCACTCATGTTAATGTCTACGGCAATACTTTCCTTTGACTCAACCTTCCCTTCTTCCTCTTTCTCAAAAACTACCTTGAGAAAAGCCTTTCCATCCTTAACCACTAACCTAGACTCCTTCATTTTCCAGCTTAAGTACTCCTTGAGGTTTCTAGGATAACCCAGAATTGGTAGTTCACCAACACTTGCTATCCTAACAGTCATCCTCTCGAAGTTCACGCTATAACTCGCTTTAGGCGTTAACCATACCGTAGGTTTGTACACTCTTGGAAAACGTCCCCTCCTAGGATTATTATACCAACCCTTGTATATTGAAAGGGCATCCCTATAACAATCCTCAGCAACCTTCGACGGTAGATTATATTCCCCTCTTAACTTCTCATGCAACTCCTCGTGGACTTTCCCTAACACTCCCTTCTCTTCCGGGTTTTTCACATTTTCCTTCAGCCAGAATAGGGTGAAACGGAGTGCCTTAACGTAGTTATTCACAAGGGCTAGGAGGGAGTCTGATACGGCGATCTTCATCGAAACAGTTGATCTGATCGCTTTAACCCTCCTAGCCATCAAAAGAAAATTTTGACAAAGAAGTATTTAAATATAAGGGGGTTATCCATCCCCGCCTGCGAGGCTTTCCGCCCCCTTAACCCCCCTTCTCTGTAAATTCTCTCGAAATTCATTCAATTTCAGCAATAATTCCCTTAATCTTAGGCCTGCACCAATGGAAGAAACCGCAGTTTTTACACTTACTGGCAGGCTGAGTAACCTTTACTTTACCTTTCATTGCGTCCCTTATTTCATCTATGATCCTAGCTACATAATTCCTCTCCCTGAAAGAGTACCTTACCTTCTTTAACCTCCCTTGTTGGACGTAATATAATAACCCCTCCTTCACGTTAAATCCTTTCATTTCCATGATATAAAGGTAAAAAAGAATCTGCATTACGTGGTCAATCCTTTCTTTTCCCTGCTTAATGTCCAGAGGAGTTACGTAGTTGTTGAAAAATAATACGTAATCCGGAGAGCCTACAAGATCATTATATCTAAATATAGGCTTAGCGACGATGTTCAAAGGCTTAAGAACTCCGTAAAGAAAATTAACAGTCTTCTCTCTATCAACTTCTAGCCCCTCACGCATTGCCTCAGTGACTCTCTCGGTAAAACCCATGGCCTCAAGCCTGACTATTTGAGGGCAGTAAGCAAAGTGCTTTACTGTAGTCCCTGATATCATAATATATACTTCCTTCTTACGAATTTATTATTTTATTCATGCTTTCAATCCCTTTTGGGATGCAACATAAGGTTGAACAATAACGATAACAAACTTGCTATATTCTTTCAATCCCTTTTGGGATGCAACCACCAGTCTCTAAACTTCGAATAAACACCCCAGTTTACCTTTCAATCCCTTTTGGGATGCAACGATATCCACCGACGATAGTAAAAGGGACGACTAACAACTTTCAATCCCTTTTGGGATGCAACTTATTAGTTGTAGAATGCGAAATGAATCAACAATTCAGCTTTCAATCCCTTTTGAGATGCAACTTGTTGGAAGTCCTCGCTCAGTTCTTCTTCCCAGTCTAACTTTCAATCCCTTTTGGGATGCAACATATATAGATATATCATCAGAGCTGTAAAACTAAATTATCTTTCAATCCCTTTTGGGATGCAACGCAATGGCTTATAGGGACGAATTCGGGTTAAAAACAACCTTTCAATCCCTTTTGGGATGCAACCAATTCAATAATTCCTAATTATTATAATATAACAAACAATCACTTTCAATCCCTTTTGGGATGCAACCTAGTCCTAGTTGAACCCCTTTCTCCTTCTCAAGTAAAACTTTCAATCCCTTTTGGGATGCAACAGAATCTACAGACTGAAAAATAGAGAGAACTTAATCGATCTTTCAATCCCTTTTGGGATGCAACGCGACACTAGTTTCGTTAGTCCCGATATTCTATCTACTCTTTCAATCCCTTTTGGGATGCAACGTAAGGTACATTCTCTATAGTCAAACGAATCTCTAACTTTCAATCCCTTTTGGGATGCAACAATATGGTGAGCAAAAAGCCCATGGCTCATATCCGAATGCTTTCAATCCCTTTTGGGATGCAACTGTTTGTTTTATTAACCTCTGTCCTTATTTTTCTCTTTTCTCATTAATAAGTTTTCATCACACCTCTTAGTTCTTCATGCGACCGATTTTCCTTGTAATTTTAATTTCGTAATACGGTCGCATGGTCTTCCTGTTTATTTGAAAGAGAAAATGTATTTATAAGGCTTCAATTCTTCTTTTGATTCTCGCAACGGTCGCATTGAGACCAAAACTTTATCGCTTTTAAACTCTTAATAAAACTCGAACATCTTGGTTAAACTATCGTCAATAAACGATTCTAGAATAGTTACGTTCGTAAGAATTTATTCAGAAAATAAAGAGTAATAAATAATAGCTTTTTATAAAAAGGAGCCAATATCTTTATAAAAGAATTTATAAGTCTCGATTTTTCCCTCACAGAATTAACAGCGTAAAACTAAAAATCGTTTTCTTAAAATTTTTATCAAGAATAAAGCTATATAATTTACATTTATACGCAGTATTATTGAACACTTTTTATTCATGGTTTATAACTTGGTAATACCAAATTTTCCTATGGATAAGAAGATTGCATTCGTCAAAGATTATGGAGCATATGTAAGAGTTAATAACGGCCTTTTCGAGTGTGTAGTAAATAAGGAAGTTAAATGGAAGTTATCTCCAGTAGAACTCCACTCCATCGTCTTTTTAGTTAATTCCTCCCTTTCTTCAGAGGTAGTAAGGCTTGCTAATGAGAACGGAGTTGACTTAGTTTTCTTTTATAACCACGAGCCTTACGCTAAGCTTATTCCAGCAAAGTACGGCGGATCCTTTAGGCTTTGGACTATGCAGTTAAAATCTAGGAAGAGAAAAGTTGAATTTGCAAGATTCACAACCAGCTAGTAACCCTTACGTTATTATGAGAAGAAGTACGGTTACGATTTGAATACTAAAAGGTTGGACGAACTTTCTACAGAAGTTCAGTTAGTTGAGAGCGTTGAAGAAGTGATGAGCAAAGAAGCTGAGGCTGCAAGGGTTTACTGGAGGGGAGTTAAATCGCTTTTACCTAAATCGTTAGGATTTAAAGGAAGGAGGAAGAGACAAAGCGAGAACATTGACGTATTTAACGTAGCACTTAACATGGGTTACGGAATGTTGAGGAAAATCGTATGGTCTGCAATAGTTTCCGTGGGATTAAATCCTTACATAGGTTTTCTGCACAAGTTTAGGGAAGGTAGACCTTCATTAGTTTTTGACCTTATGGAAGAATTTAGGTCCCCCTTTGTAGATAAGCCTTTGATAGGTATGGCGATGGAAAGGCCTGACGACGTATCTGAGGCAAAGGAAGTTTACTCTTTGCTCTCTAAAATTAATGAAGAAGAAATTTATACACAGGCAAGAAAATTAGCTAAAGCAATAATTGAAGGGGAGGAATACACTCCTTTCACGGCGAAGCGAGTTGCTTTTCCTAGTATTTTATGATATAACAGATAACGAGTTAAGGAATAAGGTGTCGTCTTTCCTTAAGCAGAAAGGTTTAGAGGGAGTTCAATTGAGCGTGTTTTTAGGAGATTTGAATTCCTCAAGGTTGAGGGACGTAGAAGCGGGATTAAGGATGATTAGGAAGAAAAAGGGAGAAGGTAGGTTTTTCATTTTAATAGTCCCTATTACCGAGAACCAATTTAAGCAGAGGATTATAATATCTGACGAGAAAGAGGACGAAGAGAAAGAAGAGTGAATAATATGGTGATGAGGGATTAAATCATGTAAACTATTAGCTGGTTAAATATTGAGATCCTATGCCGTTAATAACATTTTCAGATGATTATGTTCATAACAGTATTACCGAAGTAGTTTTTGTTGACGATCTTCCAACTGATGACTGCTCACAAGGATGGGAGGGTATTGGTGTTTCCCTCAACTAGCCCCAATGTGTATGATCCCTTAGCCCGTGGCGGAAGTAAGGATAAGTTACGCCACGGGTAAACACATTATATAGTATTGCAAATAGGTTTTTCCACTGATAATGTGTTTGCCAGCGACAGTAAGAAGGAGTTACGCCACGATTTAGTCACTTATAGGTCTATAATTTCTATCTCATCTTTAACCCTTTCAAAGTCCTTATCATTCGTAACTAAAGGAATCTTCAACTTCTTACTTAAAACAGCTAGGTAAGCATCAGCAGGGTCTAAATTCTTCTCTACAACATAACACACTAAATCTCTTATCTCATCATTTTTTATCTCAATTACTTCACCCACGTTTATTGGCAGTGATGCTATAAGGTTCAGATAACCTAAAGCCCTTAACTTCTCACCTTTTTTAACTCAGTTCCATGTACTTCCTTAAAGCCCACTCCATGAATTCTATTAGTGTTATAACGCTAGCCTTACCTTTTCTCCTTATAAAAGCACTTGTATCTATTAAGGCTTCGTCTCCTCCTAAAGTGATTCCCTAAAAGCCTCTTTCAATTTCTTAGACGATATGGATTTAAGGAATTCCGTAAAGTCTTCAATATACTTTAACTTCTCTAATTCCTCAGCAAAGGCTGTGTAAGGAGTTAAAACTATAATTCCACCCAAATCTATAACGTAGATTTTCTTATTAGCATACCACTTACCTAGGTAAACTCTTCCTTTAGAATCAGCTATTTTTACATCCATAAATCGTGGTGGGAATATAAAATAAAGACTTTTTCCCACAAGTTGAGTAAAAACAACTTCGATTGTGGTGAACGCGTTGAGATATTATTTTAGCTCTACTTCTTTAGCCACATCGTCAATTTTAACGCAATTATTCTTTATGCACACTTCTACTCCTTCCACCTTCATAAAATGTAATATTGATGCTAAGTTGAATATAACGCTTGTTACCTCTGCGTAGGAAGTCCTCTCTCCTTCGACCTCGGCAAGCTTTATATCGGCATAACTCGAAATGGCTAACCTCTTCCACCTTTGATAAGCTCTTCTATCCGAAGTAACAACGAGGTAATTCTTAATTAAGTCAGCCTCTATTTTAGGTATTGCGACGTCACAAATAGTATTTTCACTTGGTAGCATCCTACTTTTAGCCCTCAGCGTGTCGTAAACCATGAATACTGCATTGCTGAAAGCTTCCTCCTTACCTTTCTTATTTACCGTCATTAATATCTCATTATGCACACAGTAAGGAATTACCAAATCCCTTATTTCGTGAGTGTGTATTCCATAATAGATTAAGTTAGTATCTATCAGCAGAGGCCTCCCGTAGGCTACTTTCTCTATATCCTCATCGTCGACAAGTATTTTATAAGCCCCGGCAAGACTTAATATGCTTTCCCTTAATTCATCATCTTGTATGAACATTGATAAAGACTTTTTAGCCTTATCGTAGCTTGTAGCAGAAGTGTTTAGGATTTCCTTACCTCTAACTCTTAAGGATATATCCTTGTCTTCGGAATTGAACTTGTTAAGTTTTTCAGCAGTTAATTGTATAATTGCGGTAAACTCTAAATCCCTCTCTACGTAATCCTCGAGGTTTAAGTCAAGGTTAACTCCCGCGATATTTGAATAACCCAACAATAGCTTTTCCTCTAAACTCCTAGGCACAAAGGGATAATAATACCTTATCCAAGGGCCGAAAGCAAAGAGGTAATTTATTAAAGGGTACTTGCCTTTATCCTCTGCGTGAAGTAAAGTCAAGTAAACTGCTATTATATTAGCCCCTGAAGTGGGGATTAAGAATACCTTGTTGCATGACTTCGTCTCCTCTTCTATCATTTTCTTAAAATCATCAAAGGACATAATGTACAGCTTTTTCTTTACGACTTCCACGCTGTGAGAGTTAAGCTCCTCGAACAATTTCTCCAATTTCCTTAGATGTACGTCGTTAAATTCGGCATATAAAATTATGAACTTCTCAGGTCTTATTAACTCGTAAGTCCTTACAATTACCGAAAAAGCGCTTTCAAAGGTGAAGTCTGAACGGTTTATAGGAATTACTGCGCATTCCATACTTCTATCTAGATGGAGGGATTTTTAAAAACGCTTCTCTGGATTCTTCAGTTTTTCTCAATAAGAGCGTATAGCTAGCTTTTAACTCAACATAAGATTTAGAATTTATTTTGCTTCTTCTACCTAAGAAATTTCAACAAAGCAGGAATAGACTACACGCATTCCGTTCTAGTCAGCTAGGATGGCAGACTTTATAATAGGGGCATTCCTTTTCACAATCGTTAGCAATCCCAGGGTCAATTACGTTGTCCATTATTTCCAAAGCCTTGTCCCTCTTATCTAAAAATTCGCTCCTCAGGGAGTTAGAGATTGGGATAAGCTTACAATTGCTTTTAACTTCCTTATCGTCCACGTTAACGTAACATAAATAACCGAAGTCAATAGGGATTTCGTATTGACTTTCAAAGGCTAAAGCATAGCCAGCAAGCTGTAACTCGTGGGAGTATTTATATTTCCCGGTCTTCATTTCTGCTATTAAAGGGATAAAGGGAACGAAGGCGTCTATTCTCAAAGAACTACTCAGCCCAACAAGGCTTCCATCTACTGGGTACTCAACGCAAAATGGGACGACTGAAGATACTAGAGAATCTTCAGTAAGATTGAAAAACTTACTCCTCACTCTATCTAATTCGGCGGAGTAAATGTTAGTTATGTAATCCCAAAGAGTTTTAACGTAGTCTGCTTGGTCTTCATATTTCTTTAGAAAACTGTAAAACTCGTCAGTCATCAAGGTCTTCAATTTGTTACCGTCAATTTGGGGAGATGAATACAACAACCTCTTTATAGTGTTTATTGCAGTCGAATAAGTGTCATGAATAGCTCGGCCTTTCTTGATTAAACTGCTTTCCTCTCCTATCTTATAGCCCTTTTGCCTCAAGTACAAGTTCCTCAAAGTACTGCAGTAAATTAACTCCGAGACTGAAGTCTGAGAAAAGTGTTGCGAATATATCGGCGGTTCGTTCCAATTCCATCCCCTAAGCTCCTCGTCTACAGTCCTAGGACTCTTCTTTATCCTCCTAGATAACAGGAGGATATCCGATGAAGTAAAGAACACAAAGATTTACGGAGAACAGGAAAATAAGCCTTTCTCCCTTCTAAGTCTGTTAATCATAAAAAGTTTTTACAAAAATCTCCAGTTTAACTTTCAAGATTTAAGAGTTTTTTAAGTAATTTTATTAAAAACGATTTTTAGTTTTACGCTGTTAATTCTGTGAGGGAAAAATCAAGACTTATAAATTCTTTTATAAAGATATTGGCTCCTTTTAATGAAAACTGATAACTATATTTCCTTATACTCTAAATATAGTTTAAGGGATGTAACTAATCTTGAACTGTTTAACGAGAATAACTGGTATAAATAAGTTCGAGTTTTATTAAGAGTTTAAAAGCGATAAAGTTTTGGTCTCAATGCGACCGTTGCGAGAATCAAAAGAAGAATTGAAGCCTTATAAATACATTTTCTATTTCAATTAGTGAAAAAGACCATGCGACCGTATTACGAAATTAAAATTACAACGAAAATTGGTCGCATGAAGAAATAAGAGGTGTGATGAAAACTTATTAATGAGAAAAGAGAAAAATAAGGATAGAGGTTAATAAAACAAACAGTTGCATCCCAAAAGGGATTGAAAGCCCAAGAACTCATGAAGTACGGCTTAGTAGTATTCGTAGGTTGCATCCCAAAAGGGATTGAAAGATTTCCTTAGGTAAAGGTAATATGGTGTAAACGTAATCTGTTGCATCCCAAAAGGGATTGAAAGGCCCCATTGGTAGGGTAAAATCCTAGTTCTTTTAGGAAGTTGCATCCCAAAAGGGATTGAAAGAATAATACGCCCCGCTTAGCCTTTGTGAACTGTTCTAATGTTGCATCCCAAAAGGGATTGAAAGACAATCTGTGATGCATGTGCTAATCACTTCTTCTTGACATGTTGCATCCCAAAAGGGATTGAAAGTTTTCTTATCCCCATTAATATCTATGTTTCCGCAAGTAGTTGCATCCCAAAAGGGATTGAAAGTTATCGGCAGAAGTAACTAAGCCAGCATTATTAAGCATTGTTGCATCCCAAAAGGGATTGAAAGCTTCTTATGGAAGCATCAGTAACGTTATCAGTAATGAAGTTGCATCCCAAAAGGGATTGAAAGATTTCAACTTCATAACCGTTAAAATCACCGCTAATTTCAGTTGCATCCCAAAAGGGATTGAAAGTCAATAGCAATTGTTTCGATAACTGCACATAAAATATAGTTGCATCCCAAAAGGGATTGAAAGATAATTCTAGACCTTCAATCTTCTTATCATTGATAATTAGTTGCATCCCAAAAGGGATTGAAAGTCATCTGACGTCTTAAATACGCTTTTGGATATAATTTTAAGTTGCATCCCAAAAGGGATTGAAAGATATGCAATAATTTATGATTATGCAGAAATTATAGAATGTTGCATCCCAAAAGGGATTGAAAGTTTTCATGTTCATTTCAACTTCTAGAAGAACGTAGTCTTGTTGCATCCCAAAAGGGATTGAAAGTACGTTGACGTTGAGCGTGATATTATTATTTGCCGTGATGTTGCATCCCAAAAGGGATTGAAAGTTTCCAACGACCTCACCACTCCTACTTAGGAAGAACGAGTTGCATCACAAAAGGGATTGAAAGATATTATGCAATTAGGAGAAATAGATATTATTTATTGTACGTTGCATCCCAAAAGGGATTGAAAGAAAACTGATAAATGTCCTTGTTCTGCTAAAGTCTGAAAGTTGCATCCCAAAAGGGATTGAAAGTTCCCGTCTGGGTTTGTAATGTAACAAAACTCATCATCGGTTGCATCCCAAAAGGGATTGAAAGGCTATTTCATAGACATCTTCTAATGGTCCCCTCTTTATCGTTGCATCCCAAAAGGGATTGAAAGAACATTATCTAGTCTCCAAAGGAGGAAGAGGAAGGAGGTTGCATCCCAAAAGGGATTGAAAGTTAAGCAGAGGATAACGTTTAGATGGGAAGAAGATTATGTTGCATCCCAAAAGGGATTGAAAGAATTCTGAGGGTCTATGATTTTTGTTAAATAATTGCATCACGTGAAGAAATTGAGGAATAAGTTTTCCTAAAACTTATAATTAATCTCTTAATTAGTTATCTTGTGATATTCACTTTTACTTTCGAAGTTAAGCCTGATAGGGACGCTATAATCCCTCCTTTTACTTCAAAACTTAGTAGATCTATTTTCCTCGACTTTTCTCCTACTTATTCGAAGTTTATAGAAGCGGAAGAACCTTATAAGCCCTTTAGGATTACGGTCTTAAAGGACGGAAGTACTCCGATTTACTCCAAGGGAAACGGCATGGTGACTTTGACCGGAGGGAAGATATATAATTTTAGCGTTACCACTACATTACAAAAGGTTGTTGAAGAAGTAGTTAGGACTACTAGTATAGATAAGGAAATATTTAACGCAAAATTTCACGTTGAACTTGATAATATGGAGATGAAGGAGGAGTTGGGACTGGAGGATTCGAGGCTTTACAAGGTTTTCTTTAATACTCCTACTTTGCTCCAGCCTCCTAGGCCTAAGTTTAAGAGGAAGGAAAATAGGTTCATCCTCTTCCCTTACGTTCCTTCCTTTTTCTACTCCTTGTCGTCTCACTGGAATAAGTTCATGAATGAAAAAATAGTAGGAGTCACGGGAAGTAAGACTCTTTACTATTTCAGGGAAGTGGATTACAACATTCGCCCTGTTACTACGTATTACGGTAAAACTCCTACGAGAGGTTTCACGGGTTGGGTTCTATTCGAGCTTAAGGCTAAGAGGAACAGTAAGATAAGGGAGAACATTAGGAAACTTCTGGATTATGCTAACTATTTCGGAGTAGGTAAGAGTAGGAGTATCGGTTTTGGAGAAGTTAAAGTGTTGAAGATAGAATAAGCTTACTCTGGACAATGCGTAATTAATAAGGAAAAATAACTACTACTATCTATTACCTCCTTTTATCAATAATGGAGTTTAACCTTCTAGCATGTTCCTAGTCCTTAAGCAGAGTTATCTTCTCCGTTCACCTTTAGCTGAACTCTCACGTCCTTGAATACAGATCTCTGACTCCTCTCCGCCTCAGAGATGCGAGGCTTTCCGTCCCCTTAACCCCCTTTATTTGTAATATTACTATTTGAAGGCGGAGGCTTGAGAAGACTATTAACCACGACTGTTAGCCTTGGTATATTATACTTTCAAAACTCGGTGTTAAACACGAGCACTTTGACTTTTGTCAAGAGAAACCTAGTTGAACAAGTGTTCAGGAGTTTAAAGTTAAGGCTTGCAAGCATGGACAATCACTTCCCACACAATGCCAGTAAGGTTACAATACTGAGGTGGGTTAAGGCGTTCTTCACCTTATACAACCTCTTACAACAAGGTGAATGAAATTGTTGGACACACTCAGCACTAGAATTGGGGATAAACTTAATCCCCTATTTACTAATACATAACCCAATGTTCAGAAAATTGCTACTCTCCAGAGCTTTAAGGAGCGTGGGATTAGTGTTTATCTCTATAGCTTCACCGCTTTACCTAAAGGAAATAGGATTCTCACCCTTATTAATAGGTTTGACCTTTTCTGGTACTTTCGCTTATACTGCAATAATGTCAGTATCCTTAGGAATGTTGGGGGATAGAAAAGGATATAAGAAATCATTAATAATAGCTGAAGGAATCTCAACGTTAGGGGTTTTACTTCTCTTAATATCACCCTCTTCCTTGATAACGGCTCTAGGAATAATATTTGCCGGAATAACCGGAGGAGTTTCTGGATTAAGAGGTCTATTCTCTCCCGGTCTAACAGCACTAGTAGTATCTAACTGGAGAGACGAAACTGAGAGAGTTAAGAAAATGGGAGCTTTAGCCTCAGTTTCATCCATATCATCAATGGGAGGAAGCTTAATGCTTTCCTTAACTAACTACTTACCCTTTGGGAAAATAGGTAATTACAAGTTCCTCTTCTTCCTCTCATTCTTAATGCTTCTTACTTCTCTTCTCTTAATAGTTCCAATAAGGGAAGAGAGAAGACCTCCTAAGGGTTCGAAAATAATGAGGAAGAGTAGCCTAAAATACCTAATTAAAGTAATTACTGCAAACTCTATAGGCTCGTTAGGTGTAGGTATGAGTGTTCCCTTCTTATCCCTATTTTTCTCACTATACTACCACGCTAAAAATACGGAAATAGGAGAAGTGTTTACACTCAACTTCGCCTTATCATCCTTAGGCTCATATTTAGCTACGAAAATTAGGGGAAACATACTTAATTTCGCTTCTTTTACTAGAATAATAAATGGGCTTACCATAACCCTTATAGCATTATCTCCATGGTTCACCCTTTCAGCAGTCATATTCGCATTAAGGGGACTTAGTATGGGATTTGGCTCACCTAATAGGACAGTGGTTAACGTTAGGGGGATATCTTCAGAAGATTACGGTACTGCTTCAAGCCTTCAGTCCTTAGCGTCGAGAATAGCTAACATGAGCTCTGGGTTAGGAGGGTATTTAATGGATCTAAGTGTACCTTTGCCATTAGAGATAGGAGGGATCCTTCAGGCCCTGAGCGGAGTACTTTACTTAAAGCTATTCAACGAGAAATATAGCAGTTAAGGATCAATTATCTTATAGTCTTTTTCATAATAGCTGCAACGGACTTATAGCTTCATTCAAAAATATTGGAAAAACTTATATTATTGTGAGACAAAACTTATAATAGATAATAAACTAGAGATGAGGAAACTTTTCCGTACTTATACCTTCCTCAAGTAAGTCGTGAAACTTATTAATCTAATAACTAGTATAATTACCTTTAGAAACCAGATAATAGAATTCATCCTTAATTCAAGAGCATAATCAAGCCATAATAAGTATTAACCCAACGCTTCAAGCTAACTTATTCAAAACTGGAGAATAGAGAGGCAAGAAGAGCAAAGTTTGGAAGCAGTAACGATAACGTAAGAAGACTTATGAAAACCAGCATTATTAACACGATAGAATCGGAATTCTTAACCCTAAGTAAGTAAAGAAAAGTAATGAAAACCCTAGAATCTTAGAAGAAAGGCTCATAAGATAAGGCTTACCATTAAACGGGGGAATACAAGCAAGAATATTAACCTTCTATGTACAAATAGTTCTAGCTTATTAAAGAGTCTAGTACATCATCTAGGCTAAGGAGGAACTTATATGCAGGGAGAACTTTAATTCCTTCTATCTCTCTTTCCTGCTCAAACGTAATCACAAGCGAATTATCATAACTAGCATATTTCTTAAACTTCTTTAAGCTTTTCAACTCTCTCTCCTCATTTTCATTATTCAGTTCATAAGTTATCTGTATAGGAAGGATCTTTTTCCCGCTCTTTATAATAACGTCAATTTCGGAGTTCTCAGAAGACCAATAGTACAGTTCATAAAATCTCTTCAAAGCATATCTATATAGATGCTGAACTACCAAGGTCTCAAAAGCCCTTCCAAGAGATGCGGTAGAAAAGTACTTTAGAAAGCCGTTATCTATTACGTAAACTTTCCTCGGAGAATTCTCTATGGCCTTAGGAGATATTGAATAGTTCTTTAGGAAAAAGACTAGGAATGACTTTTCAAGATATTCGGAATACCTCTCGACGGTCTTTACTGGGATTTTAAGGAACTTAGATACGCTATTGTAAGTTATTTTAGAGGCAGAGGAGTAAATGTAGAACTTTGCAAGAGTCCTTATCTTCTCCTCCCTTCTAAGTTTATACCTATTAACAACATCTTTTACAATAATAGTGTCAAAGTAGGAGTGAATAAGCTCAGCCCTAACTTCTGGATTAAGTACAACGTCCGGAAATCCGCCATAGTTAATCATCTCTATCAGTTCTCTCTTTATCCTATCCATGTTTTCAGCGAATTCGAGTACATCTTTTATTTTTATCCCTTTAAATTCCAGCACCTCACGGAAGGAGAGAGGAGTGACTCTAACTTCAACGTGCCTTCCAGAGAGTAGAGTTGTAAACTTTGAGCTCAATAGCTTTGCTGACGATCCCGTAACAATTATCTTTGCCTCGCATCTTTCTTCTAATCCTCTAACGAATCTCTCCCAACCTTTAACCTCTTGTGCCTCATCTAGTACAATATAAGTAGGCTTACTCTTATCCTTTTTTACGAAAGTTAGATAAAGGTTTACATCTTCAG